>NZ_JACOGE010000002.1:0-758231 GCF_014284265.1 Undibacterium sp. CY21W
TTGTTGTGCGGGCACCAATCGGATCGCTTGGCCTGACTTCGGTCTGTTGACTGTGCGGGCTGCTTTTTTACTTGCAGCTCTTCACTTTCTTCCCCGCCTTTCAGCGGGAGCCGAACTATAGCAAAACAACACCGCCTTCGCAATAAACTTGGCAAATTATTTTAATGAATATGCGAAGGACGGCGGCATGGACATGCCTGCGCAACAGCTCATGTTCTGGGCAACAATTAACTGCTGCCTTTACGGTAACAGGTAAAATATTACTTTTACGCAGAATTAAATTACTAAACAGTTTTTACTGATTAGTTTTACGGACACCATCTATGTTACGCATCACCGACTTAAAACTTCCTTTAGATCACCCTGAATCCGCATTAAGAGGGGCGATACTGGAACAATTAGCAATTCCTGAATCGGATCTTATTGGCTTCAATATATTTAAGCGAAGCTACGATGCACGAAAGAAAACTGCAATTATTCTGATCTACACCATCGACGTAGAATTAAAAAATGAATCTGAGGCACTGGCTCGTCTGAACAAGCAATCAAATATTTCCGCCACACCAGACACCAGCTATAAGTTCGTTGCACATGCTCACGATAGTAAATTTAAACGTCCAATTGTTATCGGTTTCGGACCTTGCGGTCTGTTCGCTGCATTATTACTGGCAGAGATGGGATATCGCCCCATCGTTCTCGAGCGAGGAAAAACCGTCAGGGAGCGCACAAAAGACACCTGGGGATTATGGCGTAAGCGTGAACTCCATCCAGAATCAAATGTGCAATTTGGCGAAGGTGGTGCAGGAACATTTTCTGATGGAAAACTGTACAGTCAGATCAAAGACCCAAAGCATTACGGTAGAAAAGTAATCACTGAATTTGTAAAGGCAGGCGCGCCGGAAGAAATTCTGTATGTCAGCAAGCCTCACATAGGCACCTTTCGGCTGGTGAAGATGATAGAAGAGATGCGACATAACATTGAAGCACTTGGCGGCGAGATTCGTTTTGAGCAAAAAGTAACGGACATCGATATCAAAAATGGTGAAGTCTGCGGAGTGCGCGTGAATGATGGCGACTACATCGAATCAAATCACGTAGTTCTTGCGATCGGCCATAGTGCCCGTGACACGTTCCAGATGCTCTACGATAAGGGCGTTTATATTGAAGCTAAACCCTTTTCAATCGGCTTTCGTATCGAACACCCGCAATCCGTCATCGACAAAGCGCGCTTTGGCCCGAACGCAGGAAATGAAATTCTGGGTGCCGCAGATTACAAGCTGGTGCATCACGCAAAGAATGGCCGCTCCGTGTATAGCTTCTGCATGTGCCCCGGAGGGACGGTTGTCGCTGCAACATCGGAACCAGGGCGTGTGGTAACCAACGGGATGAGTCAGTATTCACGCAATGAACGCAATGCAAACAGCGCCATTGTCGTCGGCATTTCTCCGGAAGATTACCCGGGGAATCCTCTTGCAGGTATTGATTTGCAGCGCAAACTCGAAGAACGCGCGTACAAAATGGGCGGCGAAAATTACAATGCACCAGGGCAGCTTATCGGCGATTTCATTAAAGGGATCAAATCAACAGAACTGGGTAATGTGACTCCGTCATACAAACCTGGCGTGACGCTTTGTAATCTGGCCGACGCCTTACCTGATTTTGCGATTAACGCGATACGCGAAGCAATTCCTGAATTCGATAAAAAGATCAAAGGCTTTGCGATGAACGATGGCATCCTGACTGGCATCGAAACCCGGACATCATCACCCATTCGCATTAAAAGAACTGACGACGGCCTGCAAAGCCTGAACACCAAAGGACTTTACCCGGCTGGCGAAGGTGCAGGATATGCAGGAGGTATTCTTTCAGCAGGTGTTGATGGCATCAAAATTGCGGAAGCAGTAGCACTATCCATCAATGCTAAGAGTTAACTCAATATTCAACTAACCTAACGCAAAACAGACCAATTAAGAACGGGCAATTTCAAGGTGAATCGGATTCATCTTGAAATTGCCCGTATCTCGTTAACACCAAAAACATCAGAACTGCACCGCTTCAAAACCTCTGCGGAATTCAGAGGGTTAAAATTTCATGTAACTGGATAACGGTTCAGTCATCTTTTGCGCCGTCGATACCCAATTCATGTATTTTGCGCGTGATCGTGTTACGTCCGATTCCCAGCCTGACAGCAGCATCATTTTTCCGTCCATGTGTATATTTGAGCGCAGCCTTAATCACGATTGCTTCAAATTTATCACCTAATTTCACAATGACCTCTGGCTGTCCTTGCGACAGCATCGTCATTGCCTCTTCTTCTAAAAGCTCAATCCAGCTTTGCGCAGGATGGAGCTGGCGATCGGGGGCAGAAATATGTGAGTGATGCAACAGGGTCGCCTCAGAAGCGCTGCTGATATAGGGCTCTGCCTCAGCCCTATGCACTGTCGTTGCTACCCCGTTACCTTGCTCACCTGAGGGCAACAAATCCTGCGGTAAATCCGGGATCTCCACCGTCTGACCTGGCGCCATGACGGTAATCCAGTTACACAGATTTTCTAATTGCCGGACATTTCCAGGGAAATCCAATCCTGACAAAAACTGCAAAGCAGACTCAGATAAACGTTTGACCTCGACACCCAGTTGCTTCGCACTTTGAGATAAGAAAAATTTCGCCAGCACAGGAATATCTTCACGACGTTCACGCAAACTAGGCAAACGCAAGCGAATAACATTCAAGCGATGGTACAAATCCTCGCGAAACAAACCTTCGCGGACTCTGGTTTCAAGATTTTGATGGGTCGCTGCAATCACACGTACATTCGCCTTCATCGGCTGATGACCGCCCACCCGATAAAAATGACCATCCGACAGCACCCTCAATAATCTTGTCTGTAAATCGAATGGCATGTCGCCAATTTCATCGAGAAATAAAGTGCCGCCCTCTGCTTGCTCAAAACGACCACGTCGTGTCGTCTGCGCCCCGGTAAATGCGCCGCGCTCATGCCCAAATAATTCAGACTCTAATAAATCCTTAGGAATCGCGGCAGTATTCAGCGCGATAAAAGGCTGGGATGATCGCGGGCTATGCTTATGCAGGGCGCGGGCAACCAACTCTTTACCACTACCTGATTCACCGGTAATTAATACTGTCACGTTCGATTGCGATAAACGCCCTATCGCACGAAAAACATCCTGCATTGCAGGTGCGTGACCAAGAATTTCCGGCGCTTCAGAAATCGTTTGTTCGACGCTGGATTCGCGCAGACTCTCATCGAGTGCACGACGAATCAATTCAACCGCTTTATCAAGATCAAATGGTTTGGCTAAGTATTCAAACGCCCCGCCTTGGAAAGCAGCGACAGCAGAATCCAGATCCGAAAACGCGGTCATGATAATCACTGGCAAGCCGGGATGTTTGGCTTTGACGGTTTGCAACAGTTCCAAGCCAGAGGCACCGTGCATGCGAATATCAGAAACCAATACCTGTGGCGTATCTGACTGCAAAGCAGTCATGGCATCGCGCGCATTTGTAAAACTCTTGGTCGTCAGATTTTCTCTTGCGAGCGCTTTCTCAAGCACCCAGCGAATTGAATCATCGTCATCCACTATCCAAATAGGTTTCATATTTTTTTTAGTTCCAGGTTTGAACATATTGATTAGCAAAGGCGCTAACTTGCACTAATAAAGCGTTTCCTCGTCTAACTTTAAGGCAGAGGAATAAGGATTCTGAAATCAGTACAACCGGGACGACTCTCGCATTCAATTACACCCAAGTGCTGATCGACAAAGGTTTGCGCCAGAGTCAGTCCAAGTCCGCTGCCACCATCTCTTCCTGAAACTAAAGGATAAAAAATGCGGTGAAAAATTTCAGGCGGGATTCCAGGACCGTTATCAATGATATGCAAGTCTAATGCCAACCTGTATCTGACCTTCGCTAAAGTAATCTGCCTGACGACACGGGTTTTAAAAGTCAGCTCTGCATCTCCGTGACGAATTCGCTCCGCTAACGCCTGTGCGGCGTTGTGGGCGATATTCAGTACTGACTGTATCAACTGCTCCTTATCGCCACGGAATTCCGGTATCGACAAATCGTAATCCCTGTGAATTGTCAGCCCCTGGGGAAATTCCGCCACAATCAGGCTGCGAACCCGCTCGCACACTTCATGAATATTGACATCACCTACTATATGAGGGAGACGGTGAGGAGCAAGCAAACGATCAACCAGCGTCTGCAAGCGATCCGCCTCTTTGATGATGACTTGCGTATACTCGCGCAATTCCTTGAGCTGGCGCTCCGGCAATTCCAACTCAAGCAACTGTGCCGCTCCGCGGATGCCACCGAGTGGATTTTTAATTTCATGCGCGAGGTTACGGATCAGCTCCTTATTTGCCTTGCTCTGATCGAGCATCCTCTCTTCCCGATCCAGCTTGAGTTGCTGGACGTTTTCCCGGAATTCAATCAACACTGGTGTTTCAGGATTATCTAATGCTGTGACGATGCTATGCACATGCAAAGGCTCTCTGCCAGCACGCTCCAGAGTCAGATCCTGACGCTTATCAGCGAAATGATGGGCGACGGCCTGATGAAACACCGCCAACAAAGCATCGCCATTTAAAAATAAAGCATTGAGCTTTTGGTCGATCAGGGATTTCGCTGAACAATCCAGCAATATCTCCGCTGCTGGATTAGCGAACTTGATACTACCGTCAGCATTAAACACGATGACAGCAGAGCTGAGTAGCTCAAGTCCGGCGAATGCCGGCAGAATAGAGAGAGAATTTTTCACCATAATCCATAAAAAAAGGCCGCATAGTGCGACCTTATTATGCAAGCATCATGCCCGCCGATTCAATTTCTTGCATGGAAAGCAGAGATTTTGCATTATTTTAGGTTGGAAATTTCGCGCCGCAATGCCTCAATGTTCTTTTCAGTGCGGCTAATATTATCTTTCATCATTCCGGTGCGTTCCTGATATTTTGCGTAATTACGCTCATCACCACGACGTTCAGGCTCACCATTGTTGTACTCTTTTTTCAAATCAGCCAGTTTTTGCTCTTCCGCTTTGAGCTCATCCAACAAAATTTGCCGGCGATCCGAATCTCTGGCCTTTTGTGTTCCCTCGTCAACCTTAGGGAAATCTGCAGGGCTAGAAGCGGATTTTGCCTGTGTTTTCTTGGGAGTGGAAGGTAAAGCCGGGGCAGGAACAACTGTAATGCCGGGCAACTCGACTCTCTTACAGCCTTTCGTTGCACCCGTATTTTTATACTCTTTCTTGCCATTATCATCGACGCATAAAAACACATCGGCCTGCGCGTGGGCAATATTTTGGATGGCGATTAACGAAATAAAACCAATCAATAGTCGCTTCATATTCAATCACTAGTCAAAAACAGAGGTGTAGTGTATGCGATGCTGCGCATATTCACAATTCCACGTTACGCGCAGTAACAAAACAAAAAAAGCGGGGTTACCCCCGCTTTTATAGCATCCCTTGCAATTACAGGGAATAGTACATGTCAAATTCAACAGGATGCGTAGTCATGCGCATACGTTGAACTTCCTGCATTTTCAGTTCGATGTAAGCGTCGAGCATACTGTCGCTGAACACACCACCACGAGTCAGGAATTCGCGATCTTTATTCAGTGCATCCAAGGCTTCTTCCAGAGATGCGCATACTGTTGGAACCAATGCGTCTTCCTCTGGTGGCAAATGGTACAAATCTTTAGATGCTGCTTCACCTGGGTGAATCTTATTCTGTACACCATCCAGACCTGCCATCATCAGTGCAGAGAAGCACAGATATGGGTTTGCCAGTGGATCTGGGAAGCGCGCCTCAACGCGACGGCCTTTTGGATTCGCAACGTAAGGAATGCGGATAGATGCAGAACGGTTTTTAGCAGAGTAAGCCAGTTTCACCGGTGCTTCGTAGCCTGGAACCAGACGCTTGTAAGAGTTAGTACCTGGATTCGTGATCGCATTCAATGCTTTAGCATGTTTGATGATACCGCCGATGTAGTACAGAGCGAAATCAGACAAGCCAGCATAGCCGTCGCCAGCGAACAGATTTTTGCCATCTTTCCAGATAGATTGATGCACGTGCATACCGGAACCATTATCACCAACGATAGGTTTAGGCATGAAAGTCGCTGTTTTGCCGTAGGTATGAGCCACGTTCCAGACAACGTATTTCAGGTTTTGTGTCCAGTCAGCGCGCTCTACCAATGTAGAGAATTTTGTACCAATTTCATTTTGACCAGCGCCAGCCACTTCATGGTGATGTACTTCCACTGGAATGCCCAAAGATTCCAGAATCAGGCACATTTCAGAGCGCATATCCTGGAAACTGTCGACTGGAGGAACTGGGAAGTAACCGCCCTTGACTGTAGGACGATGACCAGTATTGCCACCTTCCAGTTTTTCACCTGTAGTCCAAGACGCTTCTTCAGAATCAATCTTGACGAAGCAACCGGACATGTCGATTTTCCAGCGTACGCCATCAAAAATAAAGAATTCTGGTTCAGGGCCAAAATAGGCTGTATCGCCGATACCGGAAGATTTCAGATAAGCTTCCGCGCGTTTTGCGATAGAACGTGGATCACGGTCGTAACCTTTGCCATCGGAAGGCTCGATGACGTCACATTGCATAAACAATGTGGTTTCTTCCATAAATGGATCGATATTCGCTGTATTTGGATCTGGCATCAACAACATGTCAGAAGCTTCGATACCTTTCCAGCCCGCAATAGAAGAGCCATCAAATGCATGGCCAGATTCGAACTTATCGATATCGAAGTGAGAAACAGGCACAGTCACGTGCTGTTCTTTACCGCGTGTATCTGCGAAACGAAAATCAACGAATTTCACTTCGTTATCTTTCGCCATCTTCAAAACTTCTGCAGCTGTCATTGCCATGTGAAACTCCTCAAGTAGCGCTAAAAATAAATCGGGGATTACTGAGCCTTCGTTCTGCCATCCTGACAAAAGAAACCTGTCGTTAATTTTCCTTCTGCATAATCATCTGACCGCTCAACTCCGTGAACAATAATAGCAGAAACTATGCCATATTCCAGAATCCGCACAACGACAGAAAATTATCGCTAACACCTTGTTTTTAAAAAGTTTAATCAAAATCAAGAATCAAAAGCTTCTGGTGACGCACCAAAAAAAACAAAATAAGTATATGAAAAAAATGATCGCACTTTTTAGGTGCAAATGATTGCACCATTAATGTGCACTGCGAAATAGGTGTGCTATCGACAACTTAAACTATCGCCAATATTGAGTGTACTCTCAGTGTGCTCCCTCATATGACTACTGATTTCTACGCAAATTATCCATCTCAGACGCAGAGCCTGCTAACAACTGAATTTTATACGCACCAACAATCAAACCACACTGAAGCGATGCATACGCGTGTCGCTTCATGCATAATTCAATGAAAATGCCCACACAAACTGCCTGCACTGGATTAACTATGTCTAGCAACACCACACTCACGTCTGCCCGACAACGCGCACAGGAACAATCGCTTCCGTATGCCGGAGCGGTCACTCCCATTGAGGCCTTTGAACTATTGCAGTCGAATCCGGATTGCATCCTCGTTGACGTCCGCACCAATGCCGAACGTGATTGGGTTGGTAAGGTCTTGATTCACGACACTCAACATTTTGCGGTACAGTGGAGTCTGTATCCGGGCGGAGCGCAAAACTCTGATTTCTTACAGCAACTCGCCGCCATTACAACAAACAAAAATACCGTCATTCTTTTTCTGTGTCGTTCAGGTGTGCGCTCACGTCATGCCGCAAAACTCGCCAGCGAATCCGGCTACACCCAGTGCTTTGACATCCTGCAAGGCTTTGAAGGAGACAGAGATGCGCATGGCCACAGAAAAACAGTTGGGGGCTGGTGCGCCAATGATTTGCCGTGGCTTGGCGCATGATATTTCAAATACCTTGAAAACATACTTCCATCTACCTCAATACTTTGCTAGAATAGCGAGCTTCGCTGATCTGGCATTGGCGAAAAGCAGGAGAGGTGGATGAGTGGTTTAAGTCACACGCCTGGAAAGCGTGCGTAGGTTTATCCCTACCGGGGGTTCGAATCCCCCCTTCTCCGCCAAAAATACTAATAAAATCAATGAGTTATGATTTTATTGTCGTCATTAAATGGGGTGTTTTAGGGTAGTTTAGGCTCCGGAATGACAACAAAATGACAGCATGGAAAGCCCGGTATATCCGGGCTTTTTTTACTCTCGGTTCAATTCAGGAATAGCAGGATTCCCCCCCAAAATGCACAGCCATGACTGCGCATATTCCACATCTCCCCGCTCAGTTTCAACTCGCTCAAAACCAGACAGCATCATCCTGTCACCTTCCAGCCACAATATCTGCGGTTCAAACAGCGTGTACTTCGACACTCCTCGAACAAATCGAGCCAGCCGCACGACACGATGCAGACCTTGATCGGATGTCGTGCTCATCGACAACTCACCAAAGTGGCCTTGATTATATTGATCAAATAAGCGGCGTTTTGGGAGCGCGATACCGTTACGGCGCATGGGAAGAATGTATGCTTTCATAAGTGCATAATACTGAATTTTTAATCAGTATTATGTACCAATAACTGAACAGCTTCATATAAATAGTAAATCCCAGTACATCGGAGCTTTAGATTATTAAAACAAGCCAACCGGCTCGCGTGATCTGTCCCACGAATAAATAATCACCTCGTTTCTATCGACACTCTTTGCACCGCCGCCGACCGTGTATTTAATCGGCACAGTATCGATCTCAAAGTCTGCAAATATTCGCCGGATGTCTGGGTGGTCGTTCAGGCTAATGATCGCCTTGCCGATTGAATTAAGCCCGTCACAGCACATTATTTTGCTGGAGCGATTTGTGCATACTCAGCTCACCAGCAAAGGCATGATTGCGGATGTCGTCATTCACAATAAGAAGGGTAATCCGCATGCCCATATTTTGCTCACTACCCGCGACATCAATATTACGAACGACGGATTCGGACAAAAGAACCGTGCCTGGAATAGTAAAGAACAATTGGAAGAATGGCGTGAGCAGTGGGCAAAACATTGCAACAGACGATTATCTATCACTTCCAGTAAATCCCGTATAGATCACCGCAGTTTGCAAGACCAAGGACTAGACCAAATCCCGACCGTGCATGTCGGCGCAAATTCTCATGCCATGGATAAACAAGGAATCACCTCAAAACGAAAGGAACTCAACAACTTAATCAAGGAGAAAAATATGAGTAAGCAGCAATGGAAAAAAGCAATCGCTGAATTGAAATTGGAACACGAGCCCGTCAGCGACAGTCAATTAAAAACTGAGATTGTCGAAGCGAAAAAAGCGAAGCATTTATTTTTGAATGCGACAGATTATAAGAACCACAGAAAATACCGCGAAGCCATTTTCAGTCGCACCTACATTCCAATCTTGCTGGAGATATTTGACGGGCTATGCACTGGCGTAGATCAGATAGAAACTGACATTGGCATTTGCTTTCAACTCAATCTGATCGGTGGCGGAAAAATCTATGACTACGGCAGTCAAATCAAATTCGAAAACGGCACAGAGGAAGAAATCAAAGTAGCAATCAAGCTTGCCAAAGAAAAGGGCTGGGAGGGATTACACCTCACTGGCAGCGAACATTTCAAAGAACAGGCATTTCTTGAGGCTGTTTTATCAGGGGCATTTCGTCCTGAACAAATCACTGGCTACAAACCGAGCAAAGCCAATCTTGAAGTTATCCGTGATTGCCGACCTGCCTTGAAAATTGCCAATGATAGCAATGTGATTAAGAACTATGCCGTTGAAAAATCAGGTAGTGGAGAAGCTGGTGGTGCGGAACAGGAGCATATTCCAAAATTGAAAATTTGATACATGGAAATGCCCGGGCTGTCCAACTGGTTGAGTTAATTAGCTATAAATGTTACGAGTCGAAATCCGTCAGATAACCAGATCGTTCTAATAGCTTCGGTAACATGGATTACTTAAAAAAGTATTAAATATCGGCTCCGTATTTATGAGTTAATATTAATGCATTGTATCTATATCTGTAAAAATTTACTGTCAAGAAAAAAACGACTAACCGCAAAAAATCAAGGTTTTAAATCGTGGAAAAAAATGACGTGGCTTTTGACCTACTGATGGGATCAACGAAATCTCTTGGTTTCCCAAATAATGGGTTATCAAGTTCAAAAGACGTTAGTAACGACAATGTACTTTATAAATTTCGCTCATTTAATTCGATTGGATTGCGGATATTGATCGATAGGGAAATATATTTTGCCGCACCAGCTAGCCTTAATGATCCGTTAGATTGCCGTCTTACGATCGGCAAGCAGTTGCAATTTGCAATCGACAGTGAAAAACCTGGTTTTGCTAAAGACCTTATGCTGAACTTTCGAGGGCGTAGAGTTTGCTCTATTAGTGAAAACCTAGATGAAGATATGCACGAATCCATCGAGAAAATTGTGCAGACGACTGGAGTCTTTTCTCTTTCGGAAAACGTAAAAGACCCATTAATGTGGTCCCACTATGGGAATGCTCATTTGGGATTTTGCATTGGATTCCACAGAAACTATTTTAATAAAATGCTTACTAACCACAAAAAATATGGATTGTTAGGTGGTTCTAATGTTGAGTACTGTGCGACACCCCCATTCATTGACCTTTTCAAACAAGAATCTAAAAAGCTTGCTGATCTGCTTTCCGAACCAAATTTAACGGTAGAAAAAGCTCAGCGTCTGATTACTGACCACCATCATTTTTATACAAATAGAATTATTGCAGCTAGCCTTTCTAGCAAATCCAATTCTTGGGCGTATGAAAAAGAATATCGATTAGTTAGAACGGCACCAGGAGTTGTCGAATTTTCTGAAGAGGCTATTGCCGAGATTGTCTTTGGCTGCAATGCGTCTACTCATGACATCGCTACCGTAAAGCGTATTTTAGGTGGCGCAGAATGGAAACATGTGGAATTCAAGCGGGTTCAATTTGCACCGTTAAGTTTTGAGCTTGAGCTTGTTCCAGCATAGCGTCGTCGTTATTTCTAGCTGCTGCCAGCGGCTTGGTGGTCACCGGCAGCCGGGTTGTTTCTCCTTCTTGAGCACGACTTTTCTTACACTTACATCTTGTGCAACTTCAGAGTGGCAGTCCGAGTAATTTGAGCTTTTCTATACAACTTTATTGCTGAGACCAGACAGAAATCACACCCTTAGTCATACCACTTAATGCCGGCGCATCATGCTCAATAACCGCATAGCCTGTTGAACCGTTCGGTTTAACAAAACTAAAGGCATTAAACACGGTATATTTACCTGCCGTTGTGTCATAGATAGCTTGCCCGTTCAAAGCCAGAGTAAATGTACTCGCTGAAATTGTTGGCGAAGAAATCGTCGCGGTTCCCGTTACAGTAACATTGCCGTTTGCGTCAAATACCAAGGCATTCCCGCTTGTTGTTGGCGGATTCGTTCCACCTTGCGAACAGTCTTCACGGAAGAAAGTAAAGGTTTGATTCGCAAGACCGCTTGCCGAGGTAATTTGTGTGGCAGTGCTTGTGACCAGCACATCCGTGGATTTGGTTGAACTCGATCCCGAAATATTTTGGCAAATCATAGCGACCGCAGGCAAATTGCTATCCTTTGAATTGCTGGCAATGGCAACGCCAGCCGTCACAGGAGAACCGTAAGCAATTCCACCGTCACCATTGGCATTGGCATTGGGTGTCATCGTCACACTCACTGCGGGAGTGCCAAAGCTCAAAGTCCCTGCAACACCAACCCCATTGTCAGTATAGGTTGCGGTATAGGCGGCGGCTGGATTCAGATTTTGCAGATAATTAAATCCTAGATAGGTCGTGACGGTACCCGCTGATCGGTCTGGCCGAGGCAAGGGCTAAGTGTCTGGCTGCATCTAAGTTGCTGAAAGATGGTATCGACCCCGCCGCCGAGCGCGACGAAAAAAAGCAGCTTGCCGCTGAATCTGCCACCCACACCTTTGAGAAAATTGCCCGTGAATGGCATAGCACCCGTCTGAGCGCATGGAGTGCGGCCACCGCCAAGGACACCATTAACCGGCTGGAGAAAGATATCTTTCCAGAGATAGGCAAACTCCCTATCAGCGAAGTAACGCACAAGCAAATGATTGCGGCCTTGCGCAAGATTGAAGAGCGCGGCGCTGGTGAAGTCGCGCACCGCTTGAAGGCGACATGCGCCCGAGTATTCAGCTATGCGAATCAGCACGGCATTGAGAACCGGAACCCCGCCGCCGACCTGAAAGACGTACTTAAACCAGTGAAGGCCGGACACTTTGCCGCCATTGCGCCAGATGAATTGCCAGCCTTTCTGGAATCCATTAACAAAAACGATGCTAGACTATATGCGCCTATCCAATATGGGCGTAAAGAATTCTTAGGTTCTTTTTTTGTTTTAAAGACTGTGGGCGCGAAGACCCCGAGTTTTGCCCAGATGTTTGGCGGCTGTGTACTTCCTTCCTTTTTTAACTTGCTGGTACGAACGGTTCCTTAATGAGCGTTTCATAATGGGGGTAGTTCAAACCCCGCCGATAACTTAGCCGCACATGTCAAAACATAGTTAAATTAACCGGCAGCAGGTTAAATCGGTTAAGTCCCTTACCTAAAAAATTCTTGGGTCCTTTTTCATCGGATAGATACGCGGGTGCCATGACCCCGGATTGTGCCTAGTTTGCGTATATGCAAGGGGGGTATAAGTTTGGATGGGGTGGGGTGGGTCAAAAGTCTAAAAAAGCACAGGCGGAAACCGTTAGCTTAACTATGAATTTATGGAGAGAGAAAACTACCCCCTAGGGGTTTAGATCGTATGTGCATTAATTACAACAAATAAAGTAAGAAAATATTTTTGCATCCATGGTTGCATCCATGTGGCATTTTCGAAAATTTTAGATCGTTTATTCATGCGGGTTTTAGAGGATGATTCGACAGCCCCCTTCGAATTAGAAAAGCCCTTGATTTTTTCAAGGGCTTTTTTTCTTTTGGTTTCACGGGTATTGCCCTTTCTTTCCCCGGCGAATTTATTCTGCGTTTTATAATAAAGTAGCCCTCCCAGCCCCATCTTCCCGCTGCATAACTCATTTGATGAGCCCCTTCGCAGATCAGCATCGTAAAGCACGCACGCATGCTTTACGACCAAACAGGCCCTGCTAAGACTAAGACCAAACCATCGCGTATTGATAATTTGAAGACGATAGCTACCGGAGTCTGGGCATATAGGTCAATTTGAGATGCAGGGATGTAAAAAATACAGATGACGGTATAGCTAAGCCTTGTTAAAAACGTGTCGACACGATGGAGCTAAATTAAGCAATTAAAGCACTAGCCCTGATGAGGAAGAAACGCATCAACTTTTGCCTGGAGCAATGCAATGAGCTTTGAATCCATGAACTTGTAGTTGTCTGGGATGTTCAGACAGATCACCCGCTTACCAAGAAGGTGCGGCCGAAATTCACTGGATAGCTTCGTCTTATGCTTTCGCTCCATCACAAAGATCAATTCAGCCCACTCCACGAGTTCGGGCGTCAGTGGATTCTCAGCGTTGCGATTCAGGCCTGCCGATGCGCACTGGATGCCTGGATGATCAGAATAGACTTGTTCAGCAGTCGGGCTGCGCCAGCGGTTCATGCTGCAGATAAAGAGAACACGTTGCAAAGTTTTTAGAGTCCTGAGGTTTAACACGAGGGCATCAAAGAGCTATTTCCATTGAATGCCGATCTCGAAACAATGGGTAGATTGTAAGTCAGGTAGCTGCAAGCGCAAAATCACTCGCTCATTCCCATCATTTATATAAAAACAGGGGAGTATGTGTCAAAAATGCCTTATTCTCAGCAGAAAATAAGGGGGTTTAAATATACTCCCCCCAGTATTTTCAGACGCGCTAAGCACAAAAAAAGCATGTCGCAGGCGTTTTACGATGCCTGCGCTATGGATTTGGCGGCGGGACATGGATGCGATATGGCAAAACTACGTGCGTAGCGGTGCCGCAGATGTGCGCAGGGCTTACAACATGGCGGCGCCGACCGCTTGACGCACGGGGATGTCCGTTGGGTCAAAGCCTTCGAGGCAGTGGACGTTGATGCCGAGGTTATCGGGCGTCACCCGCTTGCGGTGGAATGGATAGATGCCACAGACTTTGCAAAAGAAGTGCCGCGCGGTTTTGGTGTGAAACTGATACTCGGTGAGCGACTCTTCGCCCGCCAGCAATTGAAATTGACTTTCATGCACCTTGACCATCAGCGCATTTTTACGGCGGCAGATGCTGCAATCACACATCGTCAACTCCGGAAAATCTGTTTCGATCTGAAAGCGCACGGCACCACAGTGGCAACTTCCAAGGTATTTTTGCATAGGGCGTATGTTCATTTCTCTGTGACTCCTTGATGGCGAAGGCTTAGCTGCACTGATTCTTGCTGTGACTACGGCACGCTGACCGATGGCCAACAGCGCCAGTCGCTGATGAAGTGCGTGAGTATTTCACAGCACGATCAATCTGGCGACAGTCTCATTCCACGATGAGTGCATCTGACGCAAACAGTGGCGAGAAATGCTCAGACATTTTCTCAAATTTCTTAAAATCCTAAAATTAGCGCGCCGCTGAACTGGCAGGAAAAGGCGGAGCAAACTGCAAAGCGCCAGCGATGCGATTCCACGCATTAATGGCACCGATCGCGGCAGTCAGAAAAGCGATTTCGGTCGGGCTGAACGAGGCAGCCAATTCCGTATACACCTCCGTCGCGATGTGCTGTTGCGACATCAAAGTCAGCGCTTCCGTCCATGCCAGTGCGGCACGTTCACGGACAGAATAAATTTCCGTATCCCGCCACGCCGCCAGTAAATCAATTTTGTGCTGAGGCAGCTGTATTTTGCGTGCCAGATTTAAATGAAACTGCAGGCAGAATGCGCAGCCATTCATCTGTGATGCTCGTAGTTTGATGAGTTCCGTCAGCGATTTTTCCAAGCCGGATTCATCAATAGCTTTACCCAATTGGCTCAGCGCCGCGATCACGCCCGGCGCTGTTTTTTCATAGGATGACCAGTCAAATCCACGCTGCATTAGTGTTGTCATATCGGGAGCAAAAGAGTTAATATAAAAATTCGAACAATAATATACGAATTCTTACATCATGCGCAAGACGCGACTGCACAGCACATCCATTCCCGCAATAGGCGAAGGCAAACGCGGCGAAGACGGCCACATTGGCTACCTGCTCAGGCAGGCACATGCGGTTCACAGAATCAGAATGGAGAAAACTTTACAAGACATGGGCGTGACGCTGCCTCAGTTTTCGGTGCTGACGATGCTGGCGGCATATCCCGATGCGTCGGGTGCCGAGCTCGCGCGGCTCTCGTTACTGACACCGCAAACAATGAGTGTGATTATCAGTAATCTGGAACGGGCAGAAATCGTTTCTCGATCACCGCATGCAGAACATGGACGGATACAAATTATTCAGATGACCCCTGCTGGCTGGCGTTTACTAAAGCACTGCAAAGCAGCCGTCAGTGCCGCTGAAAAAGAGTTACTGGCCGACGTTTGTGCGGAAGACGAAACCGTTATCCGTCAATGGCTGGTCGCAGTCGCCAAGCGCCTCGATAATATGACGTGATCAGTCTTCGGGCGTTCGGGCTCGACTTATATCATCGCCCATATTCACCACCCATATCTCGTTCGTATCCATTCATCATCGTTCGTTATCATTTATCTCTCGCAGCAGATTGCGCCGCAAGCGCCTGTCAGTGCAACAAATTTTTATGTCACACTGATAATGCTGCACCATTCAGTGCCGCTTTAAATATAATCGCTGTTTCGCAGCCTTATCGTTTTACGATTGCCTCTTCCGGATTTACACATGCCTAATTCCCCTTCTGTTGCACGCTCAACCGCGACGTCACTGGTCAGTCTTATTTGCGTTCTGGCTCTGCTGCATTTTGGACGAGAGGTGTTGGAACCTATCGTACTGGCATCGATACTGAGCCTGATCATCGCACCGCTGATACGCAGCCTGCGACGATTCGGACTGGGGCGTATCACTGCTACCTTCAGTGCGGTGCTTTTCGTCGCTGCGGGCCTCGTTGGCATAGGTGTGATTCTGGCCTCGCAGTTAGTCAGCGTGACGACTGAAATTCCGCAATATCGCGCGGCGATTCAATCCAAGCTGGCAATGGTGAGGCAGATCACTGAGCGGCCATTTGCGCACATCGAGGCGGAAATGAAGGCAGTATCATCGAATAATTTTCCGGCGGCAGAACCGGCAACACCAAATGAAAGGGTTTTACTTGCAGGACAAAGCCAGCCAGTTCCGGTCGTCATTCGCACACCGCAACCAAGCACGACAGAGACGATTACACGTTTGCTGTCATCCATTTCCGGACCGGTCGGCGAGGCGTTTCTGGTTTTTGTATTGCTGATATTTATTCTGCTTGATCACGAATCTTTGCGTGATCGGGCGATACGCCTGACAGGGCAAAGCGAAGTTGGCCGCACGATCAAGGCGTTGGGGGACGCAACGGAAGGCGTCTCGCGCTTTTTCTTTTCGCAATTTCTGGTCAACACTGCATTCGCGATCATCGTCTCCATCGCCTTATGGGCGGTGGGTGTGCCGCATGCATTTCTGTTCGGCACCTTGAGCGGCTTATTACGTTTTATTCCATATCTGGGTGCATTGATTGCGGGGGGCATGATTACGCTGTTCGTCGCAGCGATTGATCCCGGCTGGACTCTGGCGATCGTCTGCATGTCCTTTTTCGGTGCGACCGAAGTGTTGGTCGCGAACTGGGTGGAGCCCAAAGTGTATGGGCACAGTTCTGGACTATCACCGCTCGCCGTGATGGTATCGGCCTTGTTCTGGGGTGCGCTGTGGGGGCCGATTGGTCTGCTGCTGTCAACGCCGCTGACTTTATGTCTGGTCGTTGCCGGGCGTCATGTCAGCGCGCTGGAACCGATCACGATATTATTTGCGGACACGCCGAACGTGGATGAGGCACACCGTTTTTTTCATCGTTTACTGGCCGCAGATACCGATGCTATCGTCAGCGATGCGCAAGTGTTTTTGCGTAAATTCAGTTTTGCCAAATATTGTGATCACATCCTGATTCCGGGACTTTCTCTTGGAGCACATGATTTTGAAAATGGATTGCTGGAGAAAACACAGCAAAATAAGATTCGCGCAACGATTGCCACACTCGCTGAAACAGTCAGTCAGGGCTCCTATGGCGACAATAAAAATCGCAAGCGACATTCAGTTTCCGTGCTGGATGCAAATGTCGGCGCGCATTTACGTCAGATGCGCAAAAAACGTCTGGGACGTTGGCAAGGCTCACTGAATGTGCCATCCCGCTCGGTCGTTTTATGTGCAGGTTTTGAAAGCGAACGCGATGATTTACTGAGCGAGCTGTTCGTAATGGCACTACGGGAAGTAAACATCGATGCGCGTAGCTTTTCTTTTGGCGACCATCAGGAAGATCCGGGGGCAGATGGCGCAAATATCGTATCTACGGTATTTATCACCTATCCGCTGGCCTCCACTCTGACGGAATGGATACCCATCGTGCAGGAGCTTCGCAGCAATCTTCCACATGCGTTGATTGTGACGATTCGTCTTTTCGCTGAAGAAAATCTGGCAGAACAATCGGTGGTGAATAAACATGTCGATATGGTGCTGCGCTCCTTTGAAGAAGGTCTGGCATTCGTCGCACCGGACAGAGCACCGTTACATTAAGCGGTCATCTGGCGTCTGCATTGACGCTGGCATCAGTGTTTGCATTTAGAACGCGAATGCCCACTTCAGATATCGGTTTCCCATAGAAAAACCCTGAAAACTGCCAAGCAATTTTCAGGGTTTATTTTATGAACATGGTGAGCCTGAGGCTCACCATGCAGTTTTATCAGAACTGATTCATTGTGTTGTCTTTACCAGCTGCCTTCAATGCAGCTTCACCGCTGAAATAATCTTTGTGATCATCGCCGATGTCGGAACCGGACATGTTCTGATGTTTCACGCAAGCGATACCCTGACGGATTTCTTTACGCTGAACGCCAGCAACATAACCCAGCATACCTTGGTCGCCAAAGTATTCTTTAGCCAGATTGTCAGTGGACAAAGCAGCAGTATGGTAAGTCGGCAAAGTGATCAGGTGATGGAAAATACCTGCTTCGCGGGCTGCATCAGCCTGGAATGTACGGATTTTTTCATCAGCAGTGATCGCCAGTTCTGTATTGTCATAATCAACGCTCATCAGCTTAGCGCGATCGTAGGCTGATACGTCTTTGCCTGCTGCTTGCATGCTGTCAAATACTTGTTGACGGAAATTCAGTGTCCAGTTGAACGATGGGCTGTTGTTGTAAACCAGTTTCGCATTTGGAATCACTTTACGGATTTCGCTGACCATGCCGCCGATCTGAGCGATATGTGGTTTTTCAGTTTCGATCCACAACAAGTCTGCGCCGTTTTGCAGAGAAGTGATGCAATCGAGTACGCAACGCTCTTCGCCTGTACCAGCGCGGAACTGGAACAAGTTACTTGGCAGACGTTTAGGACGCAGCAGTTTGCCATCACGTTTGATCACAACGTCACCATTTGCCATGGAGTCTGTTGATACTTCTTCAACGTCAAGGAAGGAGTTGTATTTGTCGCCCAGATCGCCAGGTTGATTTGTTACCGCGATTTGTTTGGTCAGGCCAGCGCCCAGAGAGTCAGTACGTGCAACGATAATGCCATCATCCACGCCGAGTTCCAGGAATGCGTAACGGATCGCACGGATCTTCGCGAGGAAATCTTCGTGAGGAACAGTGACTTTACCATCCTGGTGACCGCATTGTTTTTCGTCGGAAACTTGATTTTCAACCTGGATACAGCATGCACCGGCTTCAATGAACTGTTTTGCCAACAGATAAGTCGCTTCAGCATTACCGAAACCGGCATCGATATCAGCGATGATAGGCACTACGTGCGTTACATGGTTGTCGATCTGGTCTTGAATCGCTTGTTTAGCAGCGCCTTCAGCAGCATCGAGTTGACGGAACAAACCGCCCAGTTCACGTGCATCAGCCTGACGCAGGAAAGTGTAGAGTTCTCTGATCAGATCGGAAACAGCAGTTTTTTCATGCATGGACTGATCTGGCAATGGGCCGAATTCAGAACGCAATGCAGCAACCATCCAGCCAGACAGATACAAGTAACGGCGATCAGTGCTGTTGAAGTGCTTCTTGATAGAAATCATCTTCTGTTGACCGATGAAGCCGTGCCAGCAACCCAGAGACTGAGTGTATTTGGAAGGATCGGCATCGTAATTGGCCATATCCTGACGCATGATTTTCGCAGTGTAGCGTGCGATATCCAGGCCAGTTTTGAATTTGTTCTGAGCGCGCATACGTGCAGCGGATTCAGGGTTGATCGCGTTCCAGGCACTACCTTGTTTGTCTTTGAGTCCGGCAACGGCTTTGATGTCGTCTTGATACTGTGACATGTGAATCTCCTAGAGAGGTAAAAAAATTAACGAAGCAATAACGAAGCAATATCGTGTGCCGCCCTATCTGTTCAGAATCGAACCGGTAAAACAGCAGGTTGAAGCAAAACTGTATGGGTTAATGATAGACCATTTCGGAAACCAAGCCAACTCTTATATAAGACATATAACTTAATTTTTTTCTTTTATATTCAATAAGTTAAATTCATATTTTTGCTATATGAAATACATTTTCAGAAAATGAGATAAAATATTCGTCGCAATTACAGCGTTAATTTCACACTATGGAATTCCATTTCGCATTAGATGCTTCACTGTTTAAGCACAATCGCGAATATGTTTTCCTGTCAGCAACGGAACCAAATTTCCGTATCTGTGTCAAACTGTAACCAAGTCAGTACAATTCCATCTTCTGAAAAGCACCACCCTTTCATGTCCACGCAACAAATTCCTGCTGATTTACTCAAAAAAACAAAAAAAATATTATTCGTCGCGCCGCTCGCTATCGGCGACTTCAGCTATTTACAAAATTCTTTTAAGGCATTTTCACAGGTATATCCGCATATCGAAATGCATTTGTGGGTGGATGAGTTACGCCGCACCCGCGATGAACGCCAATGGCCATTTCTGGAAAAATATGCGCTGTATGACTGGGTCAGCGACTGTGATTTGTTCAGCAAGGTTTATCGCCGTACTTACAACCCGACATTGCTGGCGGAAAGTATTCAGGAAGCGAAAGAGGAGGAATATCCCATCGTTGTTTCACTCTCCATTCTGCGTCCTCAGCACTATGCTTCGCTGGCGCGCAAACTCAGTCCGCAAGGGTATATCGCTGGAATCAAACAACCGGTCAGCCTGTTGAAGCTACATCATCTTTTTGCCTACAAAAAATTAGATGCCACGATTCTGGAAAACCGCTTTCAAGGTCAGCAAGTGCACATCAGCACGATCTATGCAGACTGGTTTAACCAGGCGTTTGGAATCGAGAGCAAAGAAGAAGACTTATTCCCGTATGTGAACATTCCAAAACAGTGGCTGCAGCAAGCACGCTTGCAATTGGAAGAATGGGGTTTCGATAAAACCAAATGCAAAGTGGTATTCATTAATCCGTTTGCCAAGATTAATAAGCGTTGCTGGCCGCTGGCAAAAGTCGCCGAATTAATTAAAGCCATGCAAGCAATGAAAGCCTGGCGTGGCGCATGTTTCGTCGTCAGCGCGCCGCCAGAAAAGCTGGCACAGACTCAGGCAACCTTAAAAGAATACAATCTGAAAAATACCCAGTTTTTTTCAGCGCAGGAAAATTTCTTTCAACTACCTGCAATGCTGAGCTGGTGCGACTTAATCATTTCTGTTGAAACCGCTGTGATGCACCTTGCTAATGCAGTACATGTGCCCGTGATTGCGCTGATGCGTCAAAAAAATCCTGAATGGGCGCCGTTCGATCAGATTCACAGCAAAGTGATTACCTCGACTCACCGTCATGACTGGGTCGATGCCATCAGTGTCGACAATGTGATTGAGCAATTGAGTCACTGCGTAAAGCCGGAGATACAAGAAGAAGCACTCGCCTTTTGATAGGCTATAACAATCCGCTGACAGAGGTCTTATCAGATCAAATTAGATCTGATAACGTTTAATCTCCCCCATTTTCCTGCTTCCATAAATTTGCGTATTCAGTCGCAAATCATGGATGACATGCTGATTTCCGGCATCCAGTTTGATGAAAATTGATTTCATCCGGAGAGCAAGATGAGGGATATTAGCCCGGCACTGTTACAATCTCAGACCTTTTTTATCTCTGTCTGTTATGAAATCTCCGGAACTGCGAAAAGAGTTGTCAGAACTGACGCTGCACAAACGTGGCATACGTATCAATCTGCAATTACCTCTCATCGAGAGTGAAGATGAAATTCAACTGCGCAGCAATGACGAAGTTTTTCAACGTCTGGTCGCACTGACTTCCATCTGGCACTTACAGCAAGCGCCACAACGGGCGACGGTGCTTGATGTCATTCATACGCAGCAGCTCGATTCGTATTTTTCCGAAGGTGAACGGCAACTGATGCGGGAGCATTCAGTTGATCCCGCGATGTCAGCCCCGGCGTTATCCGCAAACGCATTGCATTTTCTGGCGTGGTGTTGCGGCATACAAAAAACCATAGGTATGCCTGATGGTTGTTACAAAGAGGCGATCGCAGAACCATTGTGGCAACAAATTGCCAGTCACCCGGATAGTCTGCGATCACAAATTCATCTGCGTTCAAAGTCCGGATTGCTTGACTGGGCTGATCTGCTGTATCGCATGCACTGGGCAGTACGCCACGCCCACATCACTGGCAAGCCAACCCCGGGCCGCCTGGATGCCGTGGTCGTGCATGAATGGCACAAAGTGGTGAACTGGTTGATTCGATACGATGATGAAAATGACTGGGATAAGGTCAGCACAGAAACGGCAGGCTGAATTTTGGTTATGTGAAGGATTTTTAAATCCGGTCGCAAAGGCAAAATAAAAGCGGCTAGAATAGCTCATCCCTTATCCGCTATTTTTCCGTTACCCCAAGACTTGTATATGAATTCGCGCCCTTTCAAGCACCTCGTTGCACTCTCCGTCATCACGCTGTCAGGATTCACATTGCAAAGTGTCTGTGCCGGTGATTTCGAGGATGGTGTCGCTTTGTATGAGCAACAGGAATTTACCGAAGCCGCGAAGTCTTTTCAGTCCGCAGCAAACAAAGGCAACGCGGATGCCCAATTTAACCTTGGACTGATGTATCTGAACGGCGAAGGTATAGAGCAAGACTATCAAAAAGCACGCGCACTGTTTCAGCAATCTGCGGAACAAAATAATGTCCGGGCGCAAGTCAATCTGGCGCGTATGTATGCAAAAGCCAAAGGCGTTGCACCAGACTACAAGACCGCCGTTATCTGGTTCACAAAAGCAGCAGAACTCGGTTACGCCGACGCACAATACAGCCTTGGTGTTTTATATGTGAATGGCCAGGGCGCGCCGCTCAATTACACAAAAGCCCGCGAACTGTTTGAACTCGCCGCCGAGCAAAATAATGCCAGTGCACAATACCAGCTCGGCCTCATGTACTTCAAGGGAAAAGGTCTTCGCATTGATCTGACGGAAGCCTATAAATGGCTGACGCTCGCCGGAGACTACGATGACGCGGTGCTCTATCGCGACTATGTCGCAAAAAAAATGAGTAAAGATCAGATCGCGGAAGCACAAGCGCTGGCAGACGATTGGAAACCAAAGGACGGCGCTAAAAAGTAAGCGCCGCCAACAATTTATTCAATGCACTGACCGCCCATCTTTCCCTCGCAAAGTTTAGTGTCATCGTCAGCTACGCCGATTAATTAAACAGAAAAGAAGCGGTTCATTGATCGTCAACGCCGCCTATACCTGTCTGAAGGCAGGTCATTGCCGGGCGACGGGTTCAAACACAATTACAGCGTCATCATTCCAACTCTGCTCATGCAATGGTGGTGAATAACGCAGGCCATCAGCAAGCAATGTCAGCACCATCTTGCGCTCGCCGGACACCAGTGTGACAGTACTGCTTTTAAACGGTGAGAAATAAATGACCGTGATCATTGATGAATGACATGGGCCACCAGCCGCTCGAAACATATTCCGTCGCAAGAACGGCAACTCATCATATTCGACTGCCCAACGTATTTCACACTCCAGACGCAGGTCACCAAGGCGGCGCGTGTTGGCAGTCAATCCGGCGCTGCGAACTTCCGGCCGCCAGCGAAAGCTCCCCTTCTTCTGATTCGTCAGTAAATCTGCATTATCGGCTTCCGCTTTTTTATCACGCGGCAAGGTGAAACCGCCATCGTTCGCGACAGGAATCGGTATCGAACTGTCGTCGCTGACGATACGCAAGCCGACATCATGCAGACTGACATCCGACTTCTGAGGAATTAACTGGAAACGAAAGACAGAACCGGGGGCTTTTGCCAGATGAGATTCGTAAGCGTTTAAACCCTTGAGTAATTGCCGGTAAGATTTCAATTCCGGGTCGCGGGTTGCTGAAATCTGTACCGATGATGCCGCGACTTCATCAGAACTTGTCGCAGGATTTGTCGCAGGCTCCGACGCCTGCGCCGACGCTATGACAGACCCGACACAGACTCCCGTCATCCATACAGATAATTTACGCATTGCTTACCCTGGGCAAAAGAAAAATGAGTGTAATGCAATTGAGTCTGATCCATTGCATGAAACACAAGGTATTAACTTTTGCACCCAAAGGTATCGTCAGATCAAAACACGATGTTTTACTCCCGGATTTTTTCGACTGCGTGTAATTCCTGTGCCCGGTCTTTTGACTGATCGGCATGAATGAAACCTTCAGTATCAGGCACCTGTAATTCAACCGTAGAAATCGTGGCGATTTTTACCTTGCCTGCCGTCAGCTGCAAGGAAAGTACATGTCCGCCATGACTGACATCATCAGACAAATAATGCCAGTGATAACCCGGCACATTAAAGCCTTTGACAAATGCGGGACTGCGAAATCCTATCAATTGCCCTGAGGTGCTGCCAAGTTTAAAAACTGATTGAGTCTTAGTGACTTCAGCCAAAGGTTTGTAAGGTTTCTTTTGCGGATCGATGGCTCGCGTGGTCATCTCCGCAAAATTTCCTTGAACGCGTATCGCATAGAAAGCGTTTTTATTACTCAGACTGGCATCGAGTTGGGCTTCCAGTTCGGCCAGCGTCGCCACGCCTGCCAGGCTGATTTCTTTCGTCGGCTGAAAATAAGTCACAATCGCCAGCGGAGAAAGTTCCTGCGGTGGCACGGTTTCTACTTTGCCATTGCCCTTTGCTTTGTAGAACACGCCGTCGATCAGTATCATCTCGCCATCGACACGGTTATATGTACCGATACCGAAATCACCGTGTCTGGCTAATTCAGCCACAGAAATATTGCCGTCATACGCACCGGCGAGCAAAGCATCTATCGTCGAATACTGAAACAGCCGGGCATCAGCTGCATACGTGACAGATGACGAAAAAAGTAAAGCCAGAACAAGTGGACGCAGTAATCGTAAAGGCATGATAGTGAGAGCGAGTAGTAGGGTGAGAAGTCATTAAGTGTCGGCAAAAGCGAGCATGCCGCCGACATAAATACCGACAGGTAAGATGCTCATTATGCGCATGAAGACAACAAACTCACAATCACTTTCAACAGCTGTGGTCCTCACTCCTTCCGGCTATAAGGCGCGCAAAGCGTCGAGTAGCGGTATGCAGGCATCTGCCACGCGATCAATGCTCTGTTCGCGTAATGCAGACAAATCAACGACTGCATCACTTTGCAGACCCGCCCATGCCAGCAAGGCACTGCAAGCTTCCGGGTGGTCAAATAATCCATGCAGATAGGTGCCGAGTATCAGATCATCCGGTGAGCGGGCGCCTTCGTCCTCGCCATTCAGGTGAAATGCGGGCAAGGTTTCATTGCTGGCGTATGTCAACCCCATGTGAATTTCATAGCCCTGCACTGCCGCCGGTGCGCCGTCTGCGGCAAACCCGAAAGCACAGCGACCACTGACCTGTTGCAGACGTTTTTCCAGCGTCAGCTCGGTTGTGATATCCAGCAAACCAAGACCATCCGAATCACCTGCTGTACCTTCGACACCATGCGGATCGCTAATGATCTGTCCCAACATCTGATAGCCACCGCAAATGCCGATCACTTTGCCGCCGTAGCGCAGATGTTTTTCCAACGCTTGCTTCCATCCCTGTTGCTGCAAAAATGCCAGATCGGCACGGGTATTTTTACTGCCGGGCAAAATAATCAGATCAGCAGGCGGGATCGCATGATCAGGGCCGATAAACTGTAAATCAACATCGGGATGCGCACGCAAGGCATCAAAATCCGTGTGATTGGAAATACGCGGTATCGCAGGTACGATGATGCGGAATTTTCCGCTACTTTGTTGTGCCGGCTGTATCGCATCTTCGGCGTCCAGCTGTAAGCCATGCAGATACGGCAAAACTGCGAGCACAGGTTTACCAGTCTTTTGTTCCAGCCATTCCAGCCCTGGTTCCAGCAAGCGGATATCGCCACGAAAACGATTAATCACAAAGCCGACAATGCGCTGTTGCTCGGATTCAGATAAACACGCCAGCGTACCAATGAAATGGGCAAAGACACCGCCGCGATCAATATCCGCCACCAGTATCACCGGGCAATCGACCGCTTCCGCAAATCCCATATTGGCAATGTCACGATCACGCAGATTCACCTCGGCGGGGCTGCCTGCGCCTTCAACAATAATCGCGTCGTATTGATGTTGCAGACGCTGATACGATTCCAGCACAGCCCCCATCGCAATGGTTTTGTACTGGTGGTAATCGCGCGCATCCATGTCTGCACGCACCTTGCCATGAATGATGACTTGCGCCCCGGTATCGGACGAGGGTTTCAACAACACAGGATTCATATCAGTATGGGCAGGCACACCGGCGGCGATGGCCTGCAAAGCCTGGGCGCGCCCGATCTCGCCGCCATCAATCGTCACGGCGCTATTGAGCGCCATGTTCTGCGGCTTCATCGGCGCCACCCTCACACCGTCTCGCTGCAACAAGCGACAGAGCGCCGCAACCACCGTACTTTTGCCCGCATCCGACGTCGTGCCCTGTACCATTAAAGTAGAAATCTGCATGCGACTACGCTTTCTTAAAAGGTTCCGGCAAACACCGAGGCAAATAAAAAAAAGAAAAAACTATCCTGTTCATTTCCACGGAATTAAGCCGCGACTTCCGGGGCAACTGACGAACGTGTTACAGACAAAGGTTGCGAGGCCTGCCACTCCGCAATCAGTACATGCAATTGCAGAAGTCCGTGCTGGATTGCCGAAGGCCCCGGCGAGAGTATGTCTGCCGATTTTATTTCCAGTACCCGCCCATGACGAACAGCCGGAATCGCATCCCAGCCTTCGCGTGTAACCACACTGTCCGGCCGGAATTTTTTTCCGCACCATGAGCCGATAATGATATCCGGCGCGCGTCGAACCACTTCGGCCGGGTCTGCGATGATGCGCTGTCTGGCGCTATGAAAACCAGCCAGATCGGCAAACACATCGTCACCACCGGCAATCTGTATCAACTCAGATACCCAGCCGATACCAGACATCAGCGGCTCATTCCACTCTTCAAAATAAACCTTCGGTCGGTGCGTCCACTGTGCAGCCTGATGGCGGATAACATCGATTTGCGCCTGCAGTTCTGTGATCAACTGCGCACCCTGCTCCTGTTTCCCTACCAGTGCAGCTAACACTTTGATCATGTGCAGAATACCTGCAACATGATGCTGATTGAACGCATGGACTTCAATACCAGCGCTGATCAGTTCGCGCACAATCTCGGATTGCATATTGGAATACGCAATCACCAGATCGGGCTTCACTGCCAGTATCCGCTCAATCTGCGCAGAGGAAAAACCACTGACCTTGGGCTTTTCATCGCGGGCACGTGCTGGTCTTGTGGTGTAACCGGAAATACCTGCGATGCAATCCTCGGCACCGAGCGCATATAAAACTTCCACGGCTTCGGTAGATAAGCAGGCGATACGCTCAAACAAAGGGGTGGTATTCATTTTTTTCCTTGTGGTGAAGTCGCAGATTTCTCGCGTTTTTGCCGCGCTTGCTCCAGCGCTTCACATATCGCTTTAGCGCCATCAATAATCCGTGGGCCGGACCGGTTCACCAGATCGCCATCAATCAGTACCAGATTATTGTTTTTTGCGGCCAGCAACGACGTCATGTTTTTCCATTGGTCGATACCATTAGAAGCCTGATTGCGGCTTTCCGCACTGATTAACACTTCCGGGTTTTCCTGCAACACGGCTTCAACGCTGACGACAGGTGCGGTCACATTCAGTTTGCCAAAAATATTTTCACCGCCGCAAACACGTATCGCATCGCTGACAATATGCTTATCATTGAGCGTATACAAAGGCTTGTGCCATACCTGATAAAAAGTACGCACTTTCGCCTTTCCCTGATACTGCGCACGCAGTTGCTGCAACTGCTGGCGGAAATCATTCGCTGAAAGTTGCGCTGCTTTTTCGGTACCGAGCAAACTCCCGAGTTTGAGGATGGTGTCAGGAATCTGCTCCAGCTTTTGCGGATCGCTGAAAAAAAATGGGACACCCGATTGTTTCAACACTTCTAACTGGCGCTCAAAAGCACCGTGCATCCAGATCACCAGCAAATCAGGTTTCATCGCCATAATGCGTTCCAGATCAAACTGCCGGTTATCGCCTATGCGCGGAATCTCTTTTGCCGCTGCAGGATAATCGCTGTATTTGACTGTGCCGATAATTTTGTCACCTGCGCCAGCAGCAAAGATCAATTCCGTCACATGCGGTGACAGGCTGATCACGCGCTGTGCAGGTTTGGCTAAACTGACGGTATGACCAAGGTCATCCGTCACACTGATCGCCGCCTGCGCCGATGCTGACAACAACAGAGCGAGGATACCCAATACGAAAAAACGACAGAAAAATAAGTTCACGTAGTTGCTCTCTTTTTTACTCTCTTTTTGCTCTCATTGTTACGACTGAGATTGACGCTCATATCTGGCTCGTCCATTCAGCACAGGCCAATTGCAAACGCTGCCACCCGGCTTCATTTGCAGGCAAGCCGAAACGCACGCCATGCGGCCTGTGCGCCCCTTCTTCAAACCAGCGCAACCAGATGCCGCGTTCTGCCATGAAGTGGCACAGCGTCTGACTTTGCTGTTGTAAGTGGCGGTCACTGATCCATTGAAATAAATCCGTGCCGGAACATTGCCAGTTTTGCTGCATCAACAGACAGCGCAAGCGTTCACCTTCTCGCTGTAAAAGCAGTCGCTGATGCTGTTGCCAGCTCGTATCCGACAAAGCAGAGACTGCAATTTGTTGCGCTGGGCCACTGATAGTCCAGGGGCCAAGATAATTCGCAAGGCGCTCCAATAAGGCATCGCAGGCTGCGACGAAACCGAGCCGGATGCCAGCCAGACCAAAAAATTTGCCGACTGAACGCAAGACGATCACCCCCTCACGCCGGGTGTGCGCTGCGACACTGATCTCCGGCAAAGTATCGGTAAACGCCTCATCCACGATCAGCCAACCACCGCGCTGCGCCAGTTGTTCAGCCCATTGCAGAAGTTGCGCCGAAGCGATCACCTCACCGGTAGGATTATTCGGATTACACAACACCACCACGTCGGCATTTGCCACGGCGTCGTGCAAATCCTCGTAACGGGTTTCTCTCACCGCATGTCCGGCCTGCCGCCATTGATACGCATGCTCAGCGTAAGACGGTGCAGACACCACCACGCGCGCGAGCGGACGCAAACGCGGCAATGCTTGAATTGCTGCCTGACTACCAGCCACCGCGAGCATGCGCGGCGCGCCGTAAAATGCCTGCGCGGCATCGATTAAATCGTCGGAATATTCAGGCAACCGGTGCCAGGCGTTTGGCGCAAGCACAGGCGCCGGATAAAAATGCGGATTAATGCCGGTCGATAAATCCAGCCAGTCATCGAGCGGACGAGCAAACATCTTTGCTGCATCACGTAAATTGCCGCCATGTTTAAGCATATAAAATCCCGCTTAAAAACAACGCTGCCAGGACGATGATGCCGAGCCACAGCAGAGTGCCACCGAAAACCAGTTGCCATGCACGTTGAATATCCGACGCTGCCGCCAGTTTGCCTTTGCCTAACAGTGGACGGTTTTCATTCTCACCATCGTAGCGGGCATTACCGCCCAAGGTCAGATGCAGCGCACCGGCTCCCGCTGCCATGACAGGACCCGCATTCGGGCTGGGCCAGCGTGGTGCTTGCCGCTGCCAGCACTGCAAGGCCAGACGCGTGTTGCCGAGAACGGCATAAGTCAGCGCTGTCAGGCGTGCAGGCAGCCAGTTCAAGCCATCGTCAATACGTGCCGCCACGCAACCAAAGCGTAAAAACCGGCTGGAACGATAACCCCACATGGCGTCCAGGGTATTTGCCAGACGATATAAAACGGCACCGGCACCACCGAACACCATAAACCAGAACAAGGTACCGAATACTGCATCACAACCGTTTTCCAACACCGATTCAACGCTGGCTTTGGCCAGATATTCTTCGTCCGCATCATCGGTATCACGACTGACGATATACGATGTCAGCCTTTGTGCCGTCGCGAGATCGCCATCCAACAGCGCTTGCTGTATCGGCAAATTGTGGTCGCGTAAGCTGCGTAAGCCGAGGCAGAAATACAGCAAGGTTCCATGCAATACAGGTGCCAGCCAGGTCGTGTAATGATGGGCGAACCACAAAGCCAGTAGAGTTAACGACACGAACGGCAGCACGACCAGCATCCAGGCAATAGCCCCTGTCCACCAGCTTGCCGATGCGCGGTTCAGGCCTTGTTCGACCCGATTTGCCAAATGACCAAAACCCACCAGCGGATGCCATTTTCTGACTTCGCCGAATGCCATATCCAGCACGACACCGAACAGCAAACACAAAGCGGTAGTCAAGCCCGTCATCATCAGCATGGTGCGCCCTTTAAAAATAAAGGTAAGCCCGCCGCAACCCAGACGACCTTGTCGCAACTGGCGGCCACTGCCTGATTCAAACGCCCGGCTTCATCCACAAACCAGCGTGAAATCGCCCCCATCGGGACGATCCCCATGCCTACTTCGTTCGATACCAAGATGACGTCGCCCTTTGCCTGTTCAAGCGCGTTCAGCATTTCGCTCCGTTGTTCAGCGAATAATGCTGGTGGCGTAATCTGGCCGATCTCAGGAAATTTCACATTTTCTGAAAATAATAAATTCGACAGCCAGACGGTCAGGCAATCAATCAGCAAGATGGTTTCGGGCTGGCTGTATTCCTGTATCGCTGCACCCAGCGCGGTTGTTTGCTCTATGGTTTGCCAATCAGTCGGGCGGCGACTTTGGTGATGAACAATGCGTTGCTGCATTTCACTGTCTGCCGCCGCTGCCGTTGCGAGGTAAATCACCTGCTTGCTACCTTCCGCAGAAAGACGAAGCGCCAGTTGTTCTGCATACGCACTTTTACCTGAGCGGGCACCACCAAAAATCAAGCTGCGACTCATCTCAAGTCCTTAAAAACAAGCGTGCGACGGCGACCGGGTTTGAGGCGAAATAGGCGTGAAAATATGAGGCATGCAAATGCCTGCATTGATAAATCGCCTCGCCCTGATCGCTGTCGGAGTAATGCGCATTTTTGATCGTATGCGCAACTGGATGCAGCGATGTGTCGAAGCGCGAATAGTGAAAAGTATGACCGCGTAAATCTCCGTCAGAAAAATGCCATGCCTGTGCGCCGAGTGCTGCAAGTTTTTTCTGCATGTGCACTTCACCGCTCAGTAAACCCGCCATAGGCCAATGTTTTCCGTCGTGATCAATCAATCCTTCCGTCAGTGCCATCATGCCGCCACACTCGGCCAATATCGGCATACCGGCAGCATGCGCCGCTTTGACCGACGCTATCCATTGTTGCGCAGTGCTCAAGGTCGCCGCGTGTAATTCGGGATAACCGCCAGGCAAATAAACGGCCTCGGCTTGGGCAGGAACAGGCTGATCGGCAAGCGGAGAAAAGAACAGTAATTCTGCACCCAGCATGCGCAGAGTATCCAGATTTGCGGCATAGATAAAAGCAAATGCGGCATCACGGGCAACCGCAATTTTTTTCCCCTCCAACAAACGAGGAATAGCGACAGGGGCGGCAAGCGCAAACTGGGTTTCAGGTAAGGCATCCCATGCCTGCATATCGAGATCGAGCTGCTCTGCCATCGTATCGAGCATGGCGTCGATCTGTCCGACTTCCTCCGGCAATACCAGCCCCAGATGTCGCTCAGGCAGCACTTCGGCCTGGCGTGGCAGGCATCCAAGCAGAGGAATGTCCCGCATCGCGGCTGCCACCATTTTTCCATGCCCTGCAGAGGCAACACGGTTAGCGATCACGCCGGCCAGATGAACCGGCCCGAAGTCGCGCAAGCCCAGCGCCAGCGCGCCCACGGTCTGCGCCATCGCAGCAACATCCAGCACCGCAAGTACCGATACGGCAAAAGCACGCGCCAGATCGGCGGAAGACGGTCTGCCGTCGTACAGCCCCATCACTCCTTCAATCAGAATCACATCCGCTTCCAGCGCTGCCTGCGCCAGCATGGCTTGCGATGCTGATTGGCCGACCATCCACAGATCAAGTGAATAGACCGGGGCGCCGCCTGCACGCTCCAGTATCATCGGGTCGATAAAATCCGGCCCGGTTTTAAAAATTCTGACGATCTTGCCTTGTCCACGCAACTTGCGGGCAAGCGCCGCCGTTGTCGTTGTTTTTCCTTGTCCGGACGCGATCGCAGATACCAACACCACTTTTGCCTGAGCTATCACCATTCAACTCCCGCCTGCGCCACGATGCCATCTTTGAATGCATGTTTTACGGCATTCATTTCTGTCACGGTATCTGCTATCGCAATCAGTTCCGGTAACGCACCGCGACCAGTGACAACCACATGCTGCATTTCAGGACGGGCATCCAGATCGGCAATCACCGTATCGAGATCCAGATAATGGTATTTCAGCGCAATATTGAGTTCATCAAACACCACCAGGCCGATGCCGGGATCACTCAGAAATTTCTTTGCCTGCGCCCATGCGACCGTCGCTTTTTCAATATCACGATCACGATTCTGCGTCTCCCAGGTATAGCCTTCGCCCATCGCGTAGAACTCGACTTCATCAGGAAAACGACGCAGGAAAATTTCTTCTCCGGTTGACATTGCCCCTTTGATAAATTGCACAACACCGACTTTCATGCCATGCCCTAATGCGCGCATCACCATACCAAATGCACTGGAACTCTTACCCTTGCCATTGCCGGTATGAATCAGCAACACACCTGTCGTGCGCTGGGCCTGCTGAATTTTTTCATCCATCAGCGCCTTCTTGCGTTCCATGCGGCGCTGATGACGAGTGTTGATATTGTCGCTATCGATAGATGAAGCAATCGGTGCAGAAGGAAGGTCGCTCATAATTATTTAATTTTTCGGGATAAAAAGTATCTGACCGTGATGCTCAAAGCGCTCTATCGGATAACCAAGACAAGCGCCCAATTGTGCTGCGGTCAGCATGTCTTCTGCGCTGCCGGCCAGCCATTGACCATCACCCATCAACAACAAGGCGTGACTGGCAATGCGTTGGGCAAGATTCAGGTCATGACTGACCATAATGACGGACTTATTTTTTTCGCGGCAACAACGCGACAGCAATTGCATGACACTCACCTGATGCGCAAGATCGAGTGCGTTTGCAGGTTCATCCAGCAGCATGAGTTGCGCATCCTGCGCCAGCAAGGCGGCAATTGCGACACGCTGCCGTTCGCCGCCAGACAAGCTGCGGACATCACGTTGCGCCAGATCGGCAACGTCCAGTTCGCGCATTGTGTCTAAGGCAATCTGCATGTCATCACAGGACTCCCAGTAATGAGCATCATGGTAAGGATGACGTGCGCTCAATACCGTTTCGATGGCCGAATAACCGAATGCATCGGTGCGGGATTGCGATAAAAAAGCACGTTCACGTGCAAGCTCTGCCAGCGGCCAGACCGACAGCGATTTGCCATCTAAAAAAATGTCTCCAGATTCCACCGGACGCAAGCCTGCCAGTGTGCGTAACAAGGTACTTTTACCGGCACCATTACGGCCAATAATGCACCAGCATTCGCCCGCGTTTACCTGCCAATTCAGGCCCTGCACCAGCAGACGTTTGCCTGCCGTTAAATTCAAATGATGGGTTTTCATCGTTGTATTCCCATTCTCGCTAGCGGCGACGTAACTGGTGTAATTGCAGCAAAAACACAGGCACGCCGATGACTGCGGTAATTACCCCCACCGGCAACTGCTGTGGTGCCACCACGGTACGCGCAATCGTGTCGGCAAGGACCAGAAAACTGCCACCCGCCAGCGTTGCAGCTGGGATCAATAAACGGTGGTCTGGCCCCAGAGCAAAGCGACATGCATGTGGCATAATCAGGCCGACAAATCCTATGCTGCCCGCTGTGCTGACCGCGCTGGCCGTCAGTAAGGCCGAACATAAAAATAAGAGCTGACGCAAACGTCCTATATTCACGCCCAGCGTACTAGCGACATCCGCATGCATCGCTGCAATATTGATCGCACGCGCATTTCGCATCGCAAACAAAAATACGCCAGCGCCGACCACCCATGGCAAATAGCGCGACTGCGCCCCGGATAAATCACCTATCATCCAGAACACCATGCCGCGCAAACGGCTATCGGGTGCTACCGACAACATCAAGGTAATCAATGCACCGCAACCGGACGCGACAATTACGCCGGTCAGCAATAACACGGGCGCGCTGCCATCGCTGCTGCCACTGCCACGGAAATCACGATAGGCGAGGCCGAATAAGAGCAAGGCAACCGCAAGCGCCCCGCCGAACGCAGCCAGATCAACCATCCAGAACGCGCCATAGAATAAGATTGTGGCCAGCGCGCCGACAGATGCTCCGCCGGAAATGCCCAGTACATAAGGGTCTGCGAGAGGATTACGCAACAAGGCCTGCATCATGACGCCGGACAAGGCAAGCGTGGCACCGGTGATGAATCCTGTGAATGCACGCGAAAGTCGCAATTCAAGCAAACTCGCGGCAAGAGAATTGGCGGGGCCGCGCATCAATTCCATAGCAGCATCAGCCAGCTCGGAAAAACTCAGCGCGACAGAACCTGTGAGGCCAGCAAATACAATGCTGGCGAAGGTGAAAAACAGCAGAAAACCAAATATCAGACTGGCATGTTGCTTCGCCCGGCTCGCAGGCATTAAACCATCCTGCGTCGGCGGCGAGCTGAAAAAAAGAAACTTGTTGCGCATGTACAGCCCGATCAATAAAAAAATCTGTATGAAGAAAAAATCTGCGCCCGCATTGGGACACAGATTCTTCTTCATGTTGAATACCGCTTTAATTCGCGATTCAATTTTTGCTTTGATTATTTAAAGCCGTAATTCAATCCAACAAAGATGCTCGATCCCGCTGTTGCATAGTTTTTGGCGAGCTCATAATCTTTATTCAGCGCATTATTCCAGCGGCCAATCACCGTCAGATTTTTCACAACCTCATACGTGCCGTAAATATTCAGCAAGCCATATCCGGCCAAAGTTTTTGTGTTTGCGACGTCATCAAAACGGTTACCGGACAACACGGTTTCTACACCGACTTTGGCATTCGCTATGGTGTACTCTGCTGCCAGGGAACCATGCTTTTTGGAGCGACGGGCAAGGCGCAAACCAGATGTATCGTCTTTCGGGTCTTGAATATCGACGGAAGCACGCAGATTCCAGTCACCCAGACGAGTGTTCGCCCCCACAGTCAGACCAGACATCGTGGCTTTATTCACGTTGTAAGCACAACCGTAAGGATGACCTTTTACATCCACAGGGCAGGTATTAGTGCTGACGAGCAAGTCTGTCGCCTTGTTCTGATAATAAACAGCGCTGAGTTGCGTATCGCCAAGCTCATAATAAATGCCTGCTTCGGCATTTTTTGCTTGCTCGGGCTTATTCGAGGCAACGCCATAACCCGGGTAATACAACTCGTTAAACGTCGGCGCACGGAAGCTGCTGCCATAACTGGCATTCACACGCCACGAGTCATTCAGCTTATAGCCATAAGCAACACTGCCCGTGGTGTGAGAACCATAGACCGAGCTGCGGTCATAGCGCACGCTTGCACTCGCGAGATGGGCCTGATGTTTCAGGACATAGGATGCTGCCAGAGAATCGGTTTTGCGATCACCGTTGAGTCCGGCAGTCGTGGTATCCACCGTTTCTTCACGGCGTTCCGCCAACAGTTGCAGTACGTCTTTACCGATACGAATATCGTTCTGAAAAGTGATCAGATTCTGCACCGTATCGATCTGGCTCTTGCCATAAGAGGCATCAGTAAAGGTTCTGTCGGTTGATTGTGCAAACTGCAAAGAGGCAGTCCAGATATCGTTAATGCGTCCCTTACCAAAAGCAGAAATGGTTTCTAAGTTTTGTACGCTGTAATCGTTCTTAGCTCCTGAATCAAACTGGGCATTCAAACGACTTTGTAAAAACTTGGCACCGAACTCCAGGTCTTTGCTGACCTCGTAGTCGGCACGCAGACTGACACTGTCAAGTTTGTAGCCGTCTTTATCGGGGTTACCTGTCTTGGTTGCAGAAAATCCTTCATCTTCGTCATGCGCGACATTCAGCGCCAGGCTCAGATTACTGCTGACAGATCCGGAAACTCCGGCCTGTACTTTACGCGTACCGTAACTGCCGGCACCAAGCGAAGCTGTCGTATTCAACACACCCGGCGTTTTCTTAGTAAAAATATGGATCACGCCACTCATGGCATCCGCGCCATACAGGCTGGACAAAGGGCCATAAACGATTTCAATATGGTCGATCTGACTTAGCGGAATTGTCGCCCAGGTCGCACCGCCGGTAGTTGAAGAACCAACACGGACACCGTCGATCAACACCAGATTTTGCGTGTTGTTACCACCACGCATAAATACAGAAGAATTATTACCAGGACCGCCATTGCGACTGATTTCTATGCCGCGTTGTTGTTGCAGCAGATCAACGACGGATGCCGCGCCTGATTGTTGAATTTGCTCAGCAGTGATCACGACATTGTCGGCGAGAACATCGATCGCGGCCTGCGGCTGACGACCCGCGGTAATAATTACGCTGGATGCGGTAGAAACAGAAATCGATTGGGCAAATGCAGACGATGCAGGAAATGCGGCAGCCACGGCAAGACCGAGGGCAAGAGGTTTGAATACAGAGTTCATGATGTAGAAAATAAGCGAGGCATACAGCCAACGTCCCCGTAGGCTGTATTCAACAAAGCGAACGTCAAATATTTCTGCACAGCGTATGCCGTCGCAGAAAATGCCTGCCGTATCACTTCACTTATTCTGGCCGGTATCCGGGCTGACAAATATCACCATCTGACCTTCCCATGCATCAACGCACAGTGGTATTGGAAAATGGCTGGCTGTATCAATCTACAGAAAGAAATACAGCAACTTGTACACCGTTGCGGGGGCAGCACACTCTTGCTTTTCATCGTGAAATCCGGTGATCTGTCTTTTATCGTGCCGATTGCGCACGCAGATCTCTGGATATTTCCGGAATTACATCGTGTTTCCCGTTTAACTGCAGACATGAACATGTCCGCGAGCACCAAAACTCCGTCATTCTATCGGCAGATGACAAGTCGGGCAAGGATGGGGGTGAAAACAACATGACGACAACAGCAAGATAATCTTATCAAGAAGCAAACTTATTCGCTCTGGAAATCCAGGCATTGACCAGCTCTGAATGCAAATCGGACATATTTGTCAGATGCATACCGGCATGATAGTGATCACCACTCAAAATGATATGCCGGACAGATCCTTTGCATGCAACTCGGAAAATGTCATCGCTGTTCGCGATACCGGGGATTTCTATCATCATCGGGTAGATTTGTGTGAGTTGCAAACTTTCAGGGCACTGCACTAACACGCCCTCACCGGAAATATTCACGGCCCGGCACAACAACAAATGACCATCCGGCATTCTGATGCCGCAACGCCAGCTCACATTGATACGCGGGGCTCGTCTGAGTTCTATCATGAGAATAATGTCACCGGTTAGCGTGCCATAGGTTTCCGCACTTAGCTCAGAACGGAAAACCAACCTTCATATCCTACATGACAATATTAATATCAATACAACAACCATATGAAAATTCATCCTTACTCTGCGCCGCCCGTTGCGCGATGCCGACACTTCCAAGAGCATTCTCCCACGCGGCAATCATTTTAATGACGCCAGCGTGGCAAACAATCACCGCCTCCGGCTCCGCTGCCGCATGTAAATCGCCCAGAAACGCACTCACCCTCTCAGCCATCTGCACAAGGTTTTCCTGTTGCCCGGGACGATAATGAACGACATCAGCAGCCCAGGCATCAACTTCTGAACGGGAAATCTGTTCCCACGCCTGCATTTCCCAATGACCGAAATTCAGCTCCATGATACGAGGGTCTATAAGCGGTGTCGGATGCAACAAGTCTGCCAACCGTGTGCAACGTTGCAAAGGACTGGAATATACGGGCACATGTGCTGACCAGCGTGGTTTTAAACTGGCAGCCAGAGACATGCAGTCCGATGAAGTAACGGCAACGTCTGACTGGCCGTAACAAATACCTGGCTCGATGATGGGTCTTGTATGACGTATCAAATGCAAGAGCATCGCGTCCACATTCTCACGAGGCTAAGGATTTGCACTGACAACGCGTGCCAGTACACCAAGATAAAAAGCGAGCTCAGATAGCTGCTGCACTGCCCCCAGACAATCGCCGGTATATCCGCCGATTTTTTTGAAAAATACGCGTGCAAGCCAGAAACTCGCCAGCAGCATTAAAACCAGCGCAGGTAACAGACGATCTATCATCAAAGGTTGCCACAGCAAGATAACTCCTGCGGGCAACAAGACTGTAAGACAAGCGATACCGAACTCATTCGACGTCATCTGTTGCGCCAGCGGTTTCGCCTTCCCTTCCTGTCTCGCGTAACTGAGCAGCCAGATCAGACTGCAGGAAAATAAGCGCGACAATGGATGTGCCAACAGCAAGGAAGGTAATACCAGCACTGTCGGCAAGCTCACCAGCACGATAAATTTACACAACAACATCAGACACATGCCAATCGCACCATATGCGCCTATGCGTGAGTCTTTCATGATCTCCAGCACCCGTACCGGCGTCATCCCGCCACCAAACCCATCGCAGACGTCGGCAAACCCGTCTTCGTGAAATGCGCCTGTCAACAAAATACTTGCCACCATGGACATCAGGATTGCGACAGCGGCCGGCCACCACAACGATGCAATCGCATAGGTACTGGCCGCAACCGCACCGACTACCCAACCGACCGCAGGAAAATAACGCGAAGCATGGTGCAGCCAGGCAGGATCAAAGCCCACCCAGCCCGGAATAGGAATGCGCGTAAAAAACTGCAGCGCAATAAAAAACAAGCGCAACTGATGCAGCACTTGCTGCCCTAACAGCGTCATCAGTCAGCACTCTTTTCACTGACTTGCGCGGAACCAAATGTCGCCATCTGATTCAGGAAGTTAACCGCGGCCTGCACCATAGGATAGACCAGCGCCGCACCGGTGCCCTCGCCTAAACGCAGATCGAGTTTCAGTACAGGATTAACCTCCAGTGCCCCCATTAGGCGAGCATGACCACTTTCGTCAGATTGATGGGAAAACACACAGTAATCGAGAATATCCGGTTGCAATCGTGCCGCTACGAGCAAAGCGCTGCTGACAATGAACCCATCGATCAGCAAGACCTTACGACGTGCAGCTGCTTCCAGCATGGCTCCGGCCATCGTCGCAATTTCGAAACCACCAAAACAAGCTAAGACGTCAAGAGGTTCGCTTACACCTGCATGCAGCGCAACAGCAGCTTCAATGACCTTTTGTTTATGCCGTATGCCGTCAGCAGATAATCCAGTACCCGCCCCCACACAATCGGCTACCGGCAGCGCGGTCAGTTTATGCATCAACGCTGCAGCAGCGGTTGTGTTGCCGATACCCATTTCGCCAAAGCCAAGCACGTTACCGGATAAGGCTGCAACCAGTTCCCGCCCATTCTGTATAGCCAGCTGACATTGCTCCGGTGTCATCGCTGGCTGCTGTGCAAAATTACGTGTGCCAGAGGCGACTTTACGGTGAATCAAACCATTTCTCTCACCAAACTCATGATTCACGCCCGCATCGACAATCTGCAACGCAATATCATTTTGTCTGGCAAACACATTAATTGCCGCGCCGCCGCTGAGAAAATTTTCGACCATCTGCCAGGTGACATCTTGCGGAAAGGCTGAAATTCCCTCTGCAACAACTCCGTGATCGGCGGCAAATACAATAATGGCCGGGCCATGCAAAACCGGTGTCGTGGTTTGCTGTATCAGGCCTATTTGTAAAGCCAGTTGCTCAAGGCGCCCCAGACTTCCCAACGGTTTGGTTTTGTTATTGATTGCATTGCTGAGTGTGCTGGCAAGCGTGGCATCGTTCGTCGTTAAAATGGTAGGTAACATGTTTTTCTTATGGGTAAAAGCGATTCACTAAAATGACAGTCCAGGTACCGACTGCGATAAAAAATGTCAGTAATACGGCGGCGCTGCCAAAATCCTTGGCATTTTTTGACAAGGTATGCCGCTCAAGGGAAACCCTGTCCACCACCGCTTCGACGGCGGAATTCAATAATTCAACAACGAGTATCAGTAATAACACCGAAATCATCATCAATTTCTCAATTGCCGTTACTGGCAGACTCAACGCGACAATGACGCCGACAATAACCAGTACCAATTCCTGACGGAACGCGTGCTCGTTGATCCAGGCTGAACGAAAACCATCAATCGAATAAAAAAATGCCGAAAAAATGCGTCGCAAACCACTTTTACTTTTGAACTCGCTGATCGGTTGTTCCTGATCTGACATCGTTATCCCTTGTGAGAAAAAACGGAGGAGCCGTATCGGCTCGCACCTTGCCGCCGGATTTTACATGACAAAGCTTCGCACTCCATTTCAAAATGATGAAGAAAATCACTTTTCTTCGGCATGGTTTGAAATAAACATGCGATCCTGTTCAAGCCAAAAAGAATGTTTTTTCGACATTCCAACCATATCGTTTGCAGCGAATTTGCATCGTTTTTTACTAAATTTGCGACTCAGCTGGTCTTTTCATTGTCGAGTCAATGACGATTTTTTCACATTGTGGTATAACTTAAATATTGCACTGCACCACCGAGATTATGAAAAACGACGCTCCAGCTTCAGAAAAAACCTCCATACAAGTTATAGAACGCATGGTTTCTCTGCTTGATGCGCTTGCGCATTATCAAGATCCAGTCAGTTTGAAAGAGCTGGCATCTGAAACGGGCTTGCATCCGTCTACCGCTCACCGGATTTTGAACGATCTGGTCAAAACGCGCTTCGTTGATCGCGCCGATACAGGTTATTACCAGTTAGGTATGCGTTTGCTTGAACTTGGCAATATCGTCAAAAGTCATCTGAACGTGCGTGAAACCGCGCTTGAGTTTATGCGCACGCTGCACCGGCAGACCAATCAGACTATCAATCTATCTGTCCGTCAGGGAGACGATATCGTTTACATAGACCGTGCTTTCTCTGAGCGCTCCGGCATGCAAGTAGTCAGAGCCATCGGTGGCCGTGCGCCGTTACATCTGACATCAACCGGCAAATTATTTCTATCTCTGGATGAGCCGAAAGCGATACGGGCTTATGCAACACGTACCGGGCTATCTGGCCACAATAAAAATTCCATTACGGATCTTTCCAAACTGGAAAAGGAACTTGCAGAAGTTCGTCAAACCGGTTATGCCAAAGATAACGAAGAACTGGAATTGGGTGTGCGCTGCATGGCTGCTGGCATTCACGACGACAGCGGAAAAATGATCGCTGGTCTGTCGATTTCAGCACCAGCCGATCGTTTGCAAGAAGACTGGAAAAACAATTTAATGGAAACTGCGCACCAGATTTCTGCTGCGCTGGGATATAAAGGACCACGCTGAGCAATGTCAGATCAGCATTAAAGAACAACAATAGAATAAAAAACAGCGCTGATCCAGCGCTGTTTTTTATTGATGGCGAACAGATAAATCGCCGATTCTATGACTTATTTATATGCACCGCATCCAAGAAAGTAATCGTCATTTTTTTCAAAATAACTGGATTTTGTTTCCAAGCCTTTGGTTACAGGATTCGGCCACTGATAATCAATCCAGCCGTCATTCTTCGTTTTAAGAGCCGCAATCATTTCCTTGATAATCGGTTTTCCCTCAACCTTCAAATCCAGCAAATTTTTGCCTATCATCTTTGGATTAGCGCCATGTGACAGGCTGATGCCGTTCATATCGTAGACAAACAGATACAGATCCCGGTCGTGGAAATCTTTGTTGGATGCATCATTAAAATCGGCAAACGCTTTTTCTTTTCCAACCTTTTTAATATGGGCAATTCCTTTTTTGACCAAAGCCTGCGCCTCCGCCGTCGAGCCACGCTCATCTTTTGCCATGGCTGTGGTCATAAAAAAGCCCATTACGGCCAACAAAAATAGCTTACTCATTAATTTCATGTCTTATCTCCTGATAACGCCCGACCTGATGCCGATGCATGGTTATTATGTTGCCTTACCGTTCAAATGATTAATGAGTTGTTGCTTGCAGTCCAGTATTAGTCACTGTGCAGCGCAATAAATCTGTCGTACTTTTGATTGTTTTTACAAAAATATACATTCCCAAAAAAACGGCCAATGCACAACGTCAGCAGTGAATCAGGAAATCTGGCATTACAGTCAATACCAGACTTCAGACCTCTTCTACAGTTTTGCGCCAAATCGCTCGATACGAGGCAAGTAATAATCATCGCCATTCAGAGAAAACATTAAACGCTTCACCTGGCCGGTAATCAGTTCACGTTTTACAAAGCCGATGTAACGCGAATCTTTGCTGTTATCACGATTATCGCCAAGCATCAGGTACTCGCCATCAGGCACGCGAACCGGGCCAAAGTTACGCATAGATGCGCGTTCAGGCATCACAATGATGTGATGATTGAGGCTGCCAAGCTGCTCTTTATACACTTGCTGCAGCCCGCTATATTCGCGTTGTGGTGTCAGGTGATCGGCAGTTGCAAGTTTTGTCGGCTCATAATTGGCTGCCTGTCCGTTAATGAGTAAATGCTCATCACGCATTTCAACCACATCGCCCGGGATTGCGATCAGGCGCTTCACCAGCCGGGTACCATCTTCCGGGGATGAAAAAGTCACTACATCACCACGCTGGGGATCAGACACATGCTTGAGAATGACATCAGTTAAAGGCAACTTGATATCGTAAGCGATACGGTCACAAATCACTCTGTCACCCTCAAGCAGGGTCGGATACATGGAGCTTGACGGCACAAGGTAATAATCAGCCAGAGCACCACGTACCAGCGCCATCCCTAACATGAAAACGATAAAGCCTTTATTCTGTGAAAACAGTTTCTTCAATTTCATCATACGGCTCCTGTTATGTAATGATTGCTGTGATGTGTCGCATTTCTACAGAGTAGGCAGTAGTTACACAAGACTGCTCCTGTCATCTTGCATTGAACTTTGACAAATTCAAGTGTTCTGGATCCGTTGGACAAAAAAATACCCCGAAAGTTCGGGGTATTTTTTGAAATCAAAACGCGGAGTTATTTTGCGCGCATCAGTGCAACAGTCGTGTCGAGCATGCGGTTGGAGAAGCCCCACTCGTTGTCATACCAGCTCGATACTTTTACCAAACGGCCGCCGTTCACTTTCGTCAATGTTTCGTCGTAAGTGGAAGATGCTGGGTTGTGGTTGAAATCAACCGACACCAGCGGTGCTTTGTTGTAATCCAGAATACCTTTCAACGCGCCTTCGGATGCGTCTTTTAATACTTTATTGATTTCTTCTACTGTCGTATCGCGTTTTGCGATGAAAGTCAGATCAACCACGGAAACATTGATCGTTGGAACGCGCATTGCGTAACCATCCAATTTACCGTTCAATTCTGGCAATACCAAACCAACTGCAGCGGCTGCACCTGTTTTGGTTGGAATCATGCTCATCGTTGCAGAACGCGCACGGCGCAGGTCTTCGTGCATGACGTCTGTCAATACCTGGTCATTGGTGTAAGCATGGATCGTTGTCATCAAACCGCTTTCGATACCGATCGCGTCGTTCAATGGTTTTGCCAATGGTGCGAGACAATTCGTTGTGCAGGATGCATTGGAGATCACAGTGTCTGTGGATTTCAACACGCCGTGGTTCACGCCATAAACAACGGTTGCATCAACATCTTTACCGCCAGGTGCGGAGATGATGACTTTCTTTGCGCCGCCAGCCAGATGGGCAGAGGCTTTTTCTTTGGTTGTGAAGAAGCCGGTACATTCCAGCACGACGTCAACATTCAGCTCACCCCAAGGAATGTTCGCAGGATTGCGCTCTGCAAATACTTTGATTTTGTCGCCATTGACGATCATGGAGTCGCCTTCAACCACGACGGTGCCAGGGAACTTGCCGTGGGCTGTGTCATAGCGTGTCAGGTGAGCATTGGATTCTGCATTACCGAGGTCGTTGATCGCGACGATCTGGATCTCGTTCTTGAACTTACCACCTTCATAGTGAGCGCGAAGGATGTTGCGGCCGATACGGCCATAGCCGTTGATTGCGACGCGAATCGTCATGGTTTTATCTCCAAAGGACTAAACAACAATAAAAGAACAATAAAAATCAAACTATTTTGCAAAAATCTCAGTGTACTGCACTCGATGTCGGCATCGCGTTCACCGATGCCATCAGCACCGATAAATCGCGCCAACCGTAACCGACTTCTTTCAAATCGATGCCATCCCAGGTAAATGCCTGTTCATGCAGTAAAGTAGCACCCAGATCTTCGTAAAAATTGCGGGCAATGGCATTACCTGAAATCACCCAGACCAGCAAATTATCAGCGCCCTGCGCTTGCAATGTACGGGCGACCTTTTGCAGCAGGCGACGACCAATGCCAGAACGCTGCCAGACCGGACGCAGATAAATTGCAGTCAATTCTGCGCGCATTCCCAACTTCGGCTCTGGCAACAACATACCAGACGCGAATCCGATAATGTGCCCTTCGCTTTCAGCAACGTACACGCACACGCGGTCACCTGCAGCAGGTAAGGCTTCCAGGATCTGCTTCCAATGCAGGAAGCTATCCTCAATACGCATCTGATCCAGATACGTATCCGGAATCATGCCGCGGTAGGTGGTTTGCCAGCTTTCCACACGCACGGCAGCAATCGCTTCTGCGTCGGCGACTGTAGCACGACGCAGACTGACTTCTTTGATAAGGCTCACAGTGCTGTCAACTAAATCTGTCATCGTGCTCAAGCCAGCGTCGCCTTGACCTTGGCGACCACATTTTCAACTGTAAAGCCAAAATACTTAAACAAGACACCTGCCGGAGCGGATTCGCCAAACGTGTCGATACCGACGACAGCACCTTCCAGACCAACATATTTGTACCAGAAGTCCGTTACGCCAGCTTCAATCGCAATGCGTGGCAAACCCTTGCCCAACACCGCAGTTTTGTACGCAGCATCCTGACGATCGAATACATCAGTCGAGGGCATGGACACCACGCGCACTGCGATGCCCTGCTCAGTCAATGCGGCTGCGGATTTAACGGCCAGCTCGATTTCAGAACCGGTTGCGATCAGCACCGCTTTCGCATCTGCTGCATCTTGCAGAACATAGCCACCACGTTGAATGTCGGCGATTTGCTGTGCCGTACGTTCCTGATATGGCAAATTCTGACGCGAGAAAATCAAGGTCGATGGGCCATCGTTACGTTTAACCGCATGCGCCCAGGCAGCAGCAGATTCCACGGTATCGCACGGACGCCAGTTATCGAGATTCGGGATCAGACGCATGCTGGAAACGTGCTCGATCGATTGATGGGTAGGTCCATCTTCGCCGAGACCGATAGAATCATGCGTGAACACAAACAGCGTACGGATTTTCATCAGCGCTGCCATGCGGATCGCATTGCGGCTGTAATCAGAGAAAGTCAGGAAAGTCGCGCCGAAAGGAATATAACCGCCATGCAAAGCGATACCATTCATGATCGCGCTCATACCGAATTCACGCACACCGTAATTGATATGATTACCGGCCTGATTACGACGTACCGCGACGCATTCTTTCCAGTTAGTCAGATTAGAACCGGTCAGATCGGCAGAGCCACCGAGGAATTCTGGCAGCGATGGTGCAAATGCCTGAATCGCGTTCTGGCTGGCTTTGCGAGTCGCGATGTTTTCTTTTTTCTCAACACAGGCAGCGATGGCATTGGCAACCACTTCATCAAAATTCGCTGGTAAATCACCTTTCATACGGCGTGTCAGTTCAGCTGCTTTTTGCGGGAATTGTGCGGTGTAAGCAGTGAATTGTGCATTCCAGTCAGCTTCAGCTTTGGCGCCGTCTGCTTTCGCATCCCAAGCGGCGTAAACGTCTTCAGGAATTTCAAATGGCGCGTACTCCCAACCAATATGAGCGCGTACGGCAGCAATTTCTTTATCGCCCAGCGCCGCACCGTGCACATTGTTTGTGCCTTCCATGTTAGGCGAGCCTTTACCGATCACGGTTTTGCAGCAGATCAGCGTTGGTTTGGCCGATGTTTTTGCGGATGCAATCGCAGCATCCACCGCTTTTGCATCGTGACCATCAATCGCTCGAATAACATTCCAGCCATACGCTTCAAAACGTTTTGGCGTATCGTCAGTGAACCAGCCTTCTACGTGACCATCAATCGAAATGCCATTGTCATCCCAGAATGCGATCAATTTATTCAGTTGCAGCGTACCAGCCAGAGAGCAGGCTTCGTGCGAAATGCCTTCCATCAGGCAGCCGTCGCCCATAAAAACGTAAGTGTAATGATCAACAATCTTCAGATCGCCCTGATTGAATTCGGCTGCCAATAATTTTTCAGCCAGTGCCATACCGACTGCATTGGTAATGCCTTGTCCCAACGGGCCGGTAGTTGTCTCCACGCCAGGCGTGACATGCACCTCCGGGTGTCCTGCTGTTTTCGAATGCAGCTGACGGAAATTTTTAATTTCATCCATAGACAGGTCGTAGCCTGTCAGATGCAGCAAGGAATAATGCAGCATCGAACCATGTCCATTCGACAGCACAAAACGGTCGCGGTTAATCCATTGCGGATTCGATGGATTATGACGGTAGTGACCTTTCCACAGTGCCACAGCAATATCTGCCATGCCCATAGGCGCGCCCGGATGACCGGAATTAGCTTTTTGTACTGCATCCATAGACAAGGCACGAATTGCGCTTGCCATCTTAGTGATTATTGCTGGCTGGAGAGATGAAATCATGGCGATAGAAGGTATAGATGAGGAAACTGGTCAGTGAGCATGTTAGCGAGCGTCTTTGAATAAACGACATTCAAGGCTCTGCAAAACCCGTTATTTTACCAGAGCACGGCGTCACACAATACAATTGCGACTTTTACATTACACGCTGAAACCATGGAAGGCTTACATCTGACCGCCGATTGCTTCGATTGCAAAGCAGATACCGAGTTTTTTCTGTGTCAGGAACAATTAAGCAAATTACTGACAAAGATAACAATAGAAGCAGGACTGACCATCGTCGGACAAAAATATCACTCGTTTAATAATCCAGATGGCAGTGCAGCCGGTGTGACCGGGACTTTATTACTGGCCGAATCGCACGTCGCCATTCATACCTGGCCGGAAAAAAATGCCGTGACGCTTGATGTCTATGTCTGCAACTTCCATCAGGACAACTCCGAAAAAGCCAGATACATCGTCGATAGCCTGATACGACATTTTCAACCGGATACAGTATCTCGCCAGCAGATTACCCGCGGACAAATGACCTCGGCAACATCGGGAACGGAGACACTTTCAACTGAGCGACTAAGTTCATCCACTTTTTACAGCACACGAACCACACCATTACTGCAAACCCGCAGTCAGTTTCAACAGATAGAAATCGCTGATAGCGCCGACTTCGGTAAACTCATGCGGATTGACGGCGCAATGATGACTTCTGAAAAAGATGAATTTTTTTATCATGAGAACCTCATCCATCCGGCCGCGATTACGCATCCTGCCCCCAGAACTGCACTGATTATCGGTGGCGGCGACGGTGGTTCATGCAGAGAGCTGCTAAAACATCCCAGCCTGGAAACGTTAACCCTGTGTGAAATTGATCCCGCTGTCGTCAGCATATCGAGAGAGTATTTACCTGAAATTCATCAGGGAAGTCTTGATCATGTCAAGGTCAGACACATTCACGCGGACGGCTTCGCTTACATACGAGAATGCGGCGAACTGTATGATCTGATTTTTCTCGACCTCACCGACCCACAGGCACCTGATGGCAGCACACTCGCTGCGACTTGTATTACGGAAGAGTTCTTTCAAGCATGCGCGGCTAAATTGACGGATAACGGCATGTTGGTGATGCATCTCGGCAGCCCCTACTACCACCCGCAACGTTATTGCGACACCTTACGAAAACTGTTCGTCAGCTTTCCGGTCGTGAGACCTTATTCAGTGTTCATACCTTTATACGGGGCATTATGGGGAATGGCAATTGCGAGCAAGGGTATCGATCCAATAGCACTGGACGCGTCAACGGTAAAGCAGAGAATCGAACACCGCCAACTTAAATTGCTAAAATATTACAATGATGAAGTACATCATGCGCTGTTTGTATTGCCAAATTTCATGCGCAAACTGATGCCAACCACGAGCTGAAACAGGAGAAAAAGTGAGCGCAGGAATAAGAAAGCCACACCGTAAAAAAAGAGTCGGCCATGCATTGCCTTTATTATTGGCAACGTCGGCCAGTCTGACGGCATGCAGTGACAATCGCCCGCAGGAATTAACAACCATTCGCGATCAATATCAGAGCCTTGAAGATTGTCGCAAAGACTGGGGCGAAAGAAACGCATGTGAAGAGACGACAAACACTAACCTGAACCACGTCAGCGACACAGGCTCAAGCGCGAGCAGCGCAGCGCACTATACGGGTGGAGGTTCCGCGGGTGGCTATCATAGTATGGGTTATGGTACATATTACGGCCCTCACTACACACCGGGAAACCGCGAAACAGCGCAACGAAATTTCGGCGTACAAAACTCGCAAGGTGCACAACCCGATCACGCGGTGGGGCGAAGTGTAAGCCGCGGCGTCAGTCGTGGCGGCTTCGGTGGAACGGCTCATGGTCACTCAGGAGGTGGATAATGATACGCACCTCACTGATGCCAAGAGCAGGCTGGCAACAACAATTTGAAAGTCTGGGGTTCAGCTATCACTCGATTGATGGTTTGTATTGGGACGAACGCTACGCCTACTGCTTTAACTCTGAGCAAATCGACGTACTGGAGCAGGCAACACTGGATTTACATCAGATGTCGCTGCAAGCGGTGGATCATGTTGTGCGGCACGGCATGCAAGATCGTTTCGCGATTCCGGCACAATTCTGGTCGCTCGTTGAAGAAAGCTGGCGTGAAAAGGAGTTTTCACTGTATGGCCGGTTTGACCTGAGCTGGGATGGTTCCGGCGCACCTAAGATGCTGGAGTACAACGCAGACACTCCCACAGGACTGGTCGAATCCAGTGTCGCGCAATGGTACTGGTTGCAAGATGTCTTTCCTGATGCAGACCAGTTCAACTCTTTACATGAAAAACTGATTACTCAATGGAAAAAATTCCCCGGCAAAGGCTTACTCCACTTCACCTGTGCGGCGGAAAATGAAGAGGATGAAGGTAACCTTTCCTATCTTCGTGACACCGCTATCCAGGCGGGCTTTGCAACGAAACAATGTGCAATTGAGCAGTTGGGCTGGGATCAGAAACAAGGTGTATTTGTAGATGATGCTGATATCAGCATCCAGAATTTATTTAAACTTTATCCTTGGGAATGGCTGTGTCGTGAAGAATTTGCAGCGCACTTACTAACCCGCCCAATGACCATCATTGAGCCCGCCTGGAAAATGATTTTGTCGAACAAAGCCATTTTGCCAGTTTTGTGGGAACTGTTCCCGCATCACCCGAATCTGCTGCCCGCCTATTTTGATGCATGGCGCATCAGTGGCAATCACGTCAAAAAACCTTTGTATTCACGTGAAGGTGAGAATATCTCGATTTACGTCGACGGTGAAGTTCTACATACTACCGGGGAATATGGCGCGGAGGGGTATGTCTATCAGGCATATGCGCCGCAACCAAAATTTGACGATGGCATCACACCCGCTTATACCTCCATAGGCGCATGGGTCGTCGGTGATGAAGCCGCCGGTATAGGCATCCGGGAAGACGAAACATTAATCACCAAAAACACCAGCCGTTTCATCCCTCACTACTTTATTGACTGACACCATGAGCGAACATTTACTGACTTACGCCCTGCCCGCATTTATCAGCCACTTTATTTCATCCATTATTTTATTGCTGCTATTTGTCACAATTTATATCAGGATAACCCCTTACAAAGAAATCACGCTGATACGCTCTGGTAACATGGCCGCCGCCGCCAGTTTATCCGGTTCAATACTTGGTTATAGCATCGCCCTCGCGTCAGCAATTGCCAATAGTGTGAATCTGCAAGATATGCTGATCTGGGGTTGTATTGCTTTACTAGTGCAACTGTTAGCGTATTTCGCTGCCAGAGTCATGTTACCCGGACTAGTCCTGGACATACCGGAAAATAAAGTCGCCTCAGGTATTTTTCTTGGAGCTATCAGTCTGAGCATGGGCTTACTCAATGCAGCCTCTCTGACATATTAATGAACTCAATCGGTCTTTAAAGTTATGCCACGTTTTTTCTGCCCTGTTCCGCTTACCGTTGGTGCTGTTATCGATTTGCCGGAAACGGTAGCACATCATGTTTTTGTTTTACGTCTGCAAACCGGAGACACCATACAACTGTTTAACGGCGAGGGCGGCTGCTATGTTGCCAGCATCATCGATATCGCGAAGAAAAGGGCCAGCGCAGAACTGAAAGTATTTTTACCCGAAGAAGTTGAACTGCCTTACAGCCTGACGCTGGCGCAAGCCTTACCGGAAGGCAGCAAGATGGACTGGATCATAGAAAAAGCGATGGAGTTGGGCATCTCGTCGATTCAACCGCTCGCTTCACAACGCTGCGTCGTGCGCTTGTCGGCAGAACGGGCAGAAAAAAAACTCAGTCACTGGCAAGGCATCATCGTCGCCGCAGCCGAGCAATCCGGTCGTAATCGACTTGCGCATCTTTCGGCACCGCTGGATCTGGGAAAATGGCTGGGGCAACAGGATATACATCAACGGATCATGCTTTCGCCGCGTGCCGATCAATCGCTGGCCGAATGGACAAAACATCGCGCTCCGCAGGCGGTCAGCTTGCTGATAGGTCCTGAGGGTGGATTTACTGAAGAGGAAGAAGACATGGCGACCAGACAAGGTGTAATCGCATTGTCAATGGGACCACGAATTCTACGCACAGAAACTGCCGGTCTGGCGGCCATCGCGGCGATCAATGCAGCATGGGGCGGAATGTAACCTCAAAAATACGAGCAATACCAGCTAGTGCTATTTTTATTGCTATTGTTATTGTTAAACGCGAGTGTGGATATCGGTATTCAAAGTGGCATCGGCGTTATCGATCTTGTCCGCAGGAACAATCTCGATCACCACCTTTGGTTCCCACGCCTGCCAGTCGTCGCCAAATAATTCAGCAGGATGTGCGGTGCGATCGGCACCATTTCCACAACGCATAGCATCGGCCGGGCAGTACTCATCACAACCCCAGCAGATACGCTCAGGATTCTTGGGTTGTGCAGGAAACTTCTTTGCCATCGTCGCCACCGTTTCAATGCCTTAATTTCATCTTACCCTGTCCGGCAAGACGCTTCCTTGATCCAGGACTAGTTTTGGCAAGCCTCCATCATCTGGTCACAACAAACGCCTTAGCAATTGGGGAAACGAGAGCTTCCATGCGCAAGAGGTAATACGGACACGATCCACGTTGACACAGCACAAAGTTGCTTAAAAATAAGTCACAAGAAAGTTATAGAAACGGCGTTTTCTGTCGTTAAGCAAAGACAGAGGTATTCGTCTCTGAACTTATTCCGAGGAGCGCAAAATGGATCTGAGTGTATCGGGCGTCAACACAAGTACGCCGACAGTATCTGCAAAACCATCAACGACCGTCAAACGAGCGGATAGTAATGGCGAGAATGCCAGCAATGCCTTCGCGAGCGACAAAGTCAGCCTCGATTCCAGTTCCGCCGCAAAAGACTCGCCAGTCTATGCAGATCCGAGAACCAAGACATCCTCAAGCTCGGATGTTGCCGCTGCAGTCGAAGAAGCCAATCGCAAGGCGCAACAAATCACGGATTTAATTAAATCTGCAGTGCAGCAGCAAGGTTTGCAATTATCCAAAGTTGTCAGCGGTGAGCAAAAAATCACTGCGTCGGCCGACGACATCAAGGCGGCGCAGGCAGCGATTGCCGACGGCGGTGAGTTCAGTGCACAAAAAACCGCAGAGCGCATTCTGACCTTTGCCAAAGCCGCCATCGGTGGCGACCCGGCGAAATTGCAGAAAATTCGCGATGCTGTAGAAAAGGGCTTCAAGGAAGCCGCCGATATCCTTGGCGGCAGCCTGCCAGACATCAGTCAGCAGACTTTAAAAGCTGTTCGCGCAGAATTTGATCGCTGGCAATCACAGGGCTTACCGACTGGCGATACGGTCAGTTTATCGTCCCCGGCGCAAGCATCATCGGGCATTAAAAAATAACATTCATTACGTAAAAAAGCCGCTGCCGTCGAGATGATGGCAGCGGCTTTTTCTATTCTTTCTTTTGCTATGTCAACACAGCCTCATGCATAGATTGACATTGAACATGCCAAATGCTTCGCAAGGCTGCCTGCAATCTTCTTATTTCTGTTTCCATATACTGGGAGGGAGTATCTTTAAAAACAGGCTGATTGTCCTATTAAAATAGGGGTCTTTAAAATATACTCCCCCCCATAAAAACTACCGACAGTATCGCTGTATCCAGCTTCCGTGCGGTCGCATCACTCCTACGTTGTTAACGAGAATACACTGAAGGCGACACTTTGTTTGCTACACTGCCAGCTCAGGTACAATCGCGCCCCGGCACACGACCCAGCGTGCAACATCACTATTCAAAAAAATAACAGGCTCAGCATGAATTTACCTTCTCCACAATTGCAATGGACAGAAAACGACGAAGTACGCAGTTGTCGCTGGCATGCTGAGAATGGCACACCGCCACCAAAGCGGGTGCAGATCGCCGATGACCGCATGAGCACAGAAGTAGCCTACAAGCTGGCTTGCGAAGGAACCGCCTTGTTGTGGCGCGGCGATTTCCAGAATGCCAAACAATTATTACAGGCGCTCGCCCGTCGCATCGACAAGAAACCCGCAGCTAAAAAAACAAAAGTGGCAGCGACTGCCGCCGACGCCTTCCATTTACACCGGCAGGCTCAATCCCAGCGCGCGCGGGTGCTGGCCATGGTATTGATTCCATTCGAGGCGGATTACCGTATTCCCCTGCGCCGCGCGCCAGATGTTGTTACTGCCTGCACTGAAGCCTATGGCGCACCTGACGGAGCGTTTGTGACTTCTTTACGTGAATTGCTCGGCATCATCGGCGCCCATGAATGGCGTAAAAATGGCGTGGACATTGCGGCACTGGGCGCAAAAATCCACCCGCACTACGGCGTGTTTTCCCCCGTGCGCGGTGAATACCTCGATCTGCTGGCAAAAGCGCCTTTACCCTCGACCGAACTGGCATTCGATATCGGCACCGGTACTGGGGTCGTCTCGGCGCTGCTGGCAAAACGTGGCATCAGAAAAATTGTCGCGACCGACCTCGATCCGCGCGCCTTGCGTTGCGCCAGTGACAATCTCGAACGGCTTGGATTAACAACGCAAGTCGAATTGCAGCAAACAGATTTATTCCCTGCCGGTAAGGCGCCACTGATCGTCTGTAACCCGCCGTGGTTGCCAGCACGTCCGAATTCCGCTATCGAACACGCCATCTATGATCTGGAAAGCCGCATGTTGCGTGGCTTTCTGGCCGGTGTTGCCGACCATCTGGAAGCCAATGGCGAAGCCTGGCTGATCATGTCGGATTTTGCCGAACATCTGGGCTTACGCACCCAGACTGAACTATGGGACTGGATAACCGCCGCCGGTCTCGTTGTAGCAGGCAAAATGGATATCAAACCACGTCACCCTAAATCCACCGACAGCAGCGACCCCTTGCATGCGGCAAGGGTCAAAGAAGTGACTTCGTTGTGGCGTCTGAAATTAAAATAAACTTCGACATCGTCATCACACGTCGGTAATTAAAATCTGTCATTAACCGCATCATTCTTCATTTATATTTAGTCCGCACACCAACAAACCATCATGAATAAACCAGCCCGCATCCTGACTTTCAAATGTAAAAATTGCAGTAAATCTGTTCAGGTATTTTTGCAGAAAGTCTCTGCCTGCTCGCACATACAACCCTATCAGGGCATCTGCACCTGCGGCGAAGTCATGAAACATGCGACCGGCAATAAAGAGGCGGTCGAGTCCTACCTGAGTTCAAACGACGTCACCTGGTCACATCACCACTAAAATTGGACAAAGCCTCCATGCCCACACCTTCATCGCAAGCAGAACAATGGCTGAAAGATGCGCAAGCAGCCGTTGCAAGGCAAGAACCGGCATTCGCGTTAGAGAAATACCTGCATTTTTTTGAGCATGCGCTGGAGGAAAATCCGGCGCTCAGTGCTGTCAGGCTTTCTTTTTGTCTGAGTTGGTGGGCTGATCTGGGGAAAAACTATCCGCCAGCACAACTGAAATTGGAACAGTATTGCGAGCAAAGCCTGCAGAAATTCATGGCGACGGGCATTGCTTCTGATTTCCACGATTACCTCGCGATTTGTCGTTACATCGAAAAATCTGACGCGGCACTCGACACGTTTTGCCGGATTCACGAGAGCCACCCGGCTCTGGCGGCCAGCGTTCACGACCTGATTTGGGAGCAACTGGTCCAAGCAGAAAAATGGATCATCTGCGCCAGCTATCTGGACGACTATCAGAAAAAGTATGAGCTGGCATTAGACGTATATCTGGGTTCGATGAGAATCGCGCAAGAGCATCCCGACACCGGCGACGAATTCATTACAATCAGCCTACAGCGATTCGCAGACCATATCCGCCATTTAATCTCGGCGCTCGAACATACTGGTCGACAGCAACAGGCAGACAACATTTGCGGGAGTGCCAATCAGGCAATCATCACGCATCAGATTGCGCTTGATTCCTTCACCTGTGCTGGCAGGAAGCCGCAATAACCCTCAGCACAAACGAAAAACGACCGTGCCAATGCGGCAAAAATGTGCGATGAATGCGGGAAAAGCGCCCAGAAACGCACTGAATCCATCCAGAATTCGCGTTTTACACGGCTGCTATGAGCGAAAGCATTTATAATCTACCGCTTTGGTGCGACACGACACTTTGTCCCCGTGTAAAGAGAAATAACTCTTTTAAATAAAATTTCCCTAACTTTTTCAGGGGAGTAGGAAGATCAACCTAAGTAATTTATAGGGTTGATTAGAGGTAGTTTTAGTGCATTGTTGTACCTTCTGGTACTTCGACGTCCAATAGGAGGTTTGGTGCACCAAGAACTTCCTCTAGAGCAGTAGTTACATCGGCTAGCTCTACGGTTGCCAATATGTTTTCGCCGTCAATGATGAAGCCGCGCAGTTGTAATTCACCTTCTGGTGGAGCGTGGTGAATCATGGGGAGGTAATAACCGTCAACTTCGATGACTTTGACCTTCAATGTGCCTGAAGTCGCCCCGAGTGTTTTTAACTCTTCGGTCGAAATTTTAGGTAACTGAGATAAGTCTGTATATATGGTCATTGCATTCCTTAGTCGTAGAAGTTGGACACCAATTTACCGGTGTGAGAATTAGCTGTAAAGGGACAAAAGCTCTATTTGTCATTGTTCGGTTCATCATTTGAAAACTGATGAGTAGTGAACCTGTTATGCGACTAATAGTAGCCTACGGGAACATGCGAGGCTGGTAACGGCAGCGTGTGAAGCTTCCCTGACAACGTACTCCCCAGCGATGGGCGTATTTCTGCCGTGAGGTAGTCATATGGAAACTTCGAGCAGTGACGAGGTTGAGAGGCTAGGCTGGCTGGTATGGGTAATGTAAGTGAATTGCTATTAAACTTCGTAAAGATTGAAGTGCCAAAACTGCTGTCAGGCACTAACCAAAAGGTATGTGGTCGGTTATTCCGCTCAAAGCTCGGAATACGTCGTCATCAGACCACCGGAGAAGAGGCAAACCCTAACCCAGTCGTGTGACAAATAGGGAACGTGGAAAACCCGACTCTCCGCCATATCCCCATTAATATATCGGATATTGGCAGGTAACCCGTGAGGGAAACTGTTGGAGGAGCGGGCATGGGAGGATAGAGAAAGCGAATGCCGGGCTGTAACGGTTCGGATAGGGATTCAAGATTTGTCCCGACCTGAAAGGGTGCAGACTTCTATCTGGTCTATCGTCGCAAGACGGCTGACCAACCCTTTATCTTGGATGGGATAAAGGATGGGTATCAAGCACTATTAATATGATACTCACCGGACGGATATTTTTACTTGTGGGAGCTATGGACGCTCCCACAAGGAGCGTTATGGTTTTCCACTTGGGAAATTGAAGTCATCTTTCAATTTACAAGGAGGAAAGCAGCATGAGAGTGCATATCCATATGGATGTGTCTGCGCTTTCTCACGCACCGCAAGACTGGCACGCCGTTAACTGGCGGCAGGTCGAGAGGAATGTGAAAGGGATGCAGATCCGAATTGCGAAGGCTACACGGGAAGGCAAATGGCGCAAGGTGAAAGCCCTGCAACGAATGCTGACCCGCATGCTCTCTGCAAAGTTATTAGCAGTAAGACGTGTTACTGAGAATCAAGGTAAACGTACAGCGGGTGTAGATGGTGAGCTATGGGAGTCACCTGAAACGAAATGGTTGGCAGTTAACAGGATGAAGCCGCGTGGATATAGACCTCTGCCTTTGCGGAGAATCTATATACCGAAAGCGAATGGGAAAAAACGCCCCTTAGGGATACCCACTATGCGCGATCGGGCTATGCAGGCTTTATTTTTGTTGGCGTTGGAACCCGTGTCTGAGTCGACGAGTGACCCGAATTCTTATGGATTTCGGAGTAATCGATCAACAGCAGATGCGATGTCTCAACTATTTGTCAATTTATCCAAGAAAGCTTCGGCTCAATGGATATTGGAAGCAGATATAGCAGGCTGTTTTGATAACATCAACCATGACTGGCTGATTAAAAATGTTCCTATGGAGCATTCAATTCTGCGGAAATGGTTGAAATCTGGCCTAGTTTATCAAGGGCAGTTTCAGGAGACGGAAGCCGGTACGCCGCAAGGGGGAATCATTTCCCCTACTTTGGCAAATGTGACACTAAACGGGTTGGAATCTGGCTTGATTGATTTCTTAGGTCAGACTAAAGCACGTAAGCTAAAAGTGAATGTAGTTCGATATGCTGACGACTTTGTGATAACAGGTGCCTCTAAAGATGTCTTAGAGAGGGAAGTTAAACCTTGGATACAGTCATTCCTTGCAGTCAGAGGATTGCAGTTATCAGAAACCAAAACGCATATTGTTCATATTGACGAAGGCTTTGATTTTCTAGGGTGGAATTTCCGTAAGTATCAGGAAAAACTGCTCATCAAACCAAGTAAGAAAAACGTGCAAACGTTTTATCGCAAGGCCAAGGAAATCATCAGTCAACATAAGACGGTAAAACAGGGTGAGTTAATCCAAATGTTGAACCGGATTCTACGAGGCTGGGCGCAGTATCACAGTCCGGTAGTAGCCAAAGCGACGTACAACCGAATGGATAGCCTGATTTTCAAGGCGATCTGGCGGTGGGCGGCACGACGACATCCAAATAAAAACGGTGAGTGGATACGGAAGAAGTATTTCCACACCACTGGCGAACGAAATTGGGTGTTCGCAGCACCTGTAGCGAACGAAAAAGGGGAAACAACGCTGACAGAACTGTACCAGTTATCCGGGACAGCAATTAAGCGGCACAAGAAAATCAAAGGGGCGTATAACCCGTTTGACCCTGAATGGGAAATGTATGGCGAACAATTGCAACAGGAACGCATGTTGGAAAACATGCGGCATCGTAAGCAATTTATTCGGATGTACATTGATCAGAAAGGGCTTTGTGCAATATGCAGTTGCAAGATGACCAAGACAACAGGCTGGCATGACCATCACATTGAATATCGTGTGCATGGAGGTTCTGATGCTTTGGGAAATCGGGTACTATTGCACCCCAATTGTCACGCCCAAGTACATAGCACTGGTTTGAAAGTAATAAAGCCGGCTCCCACTTGGGGGCTTTGAAAAAAAATGGTTACTTCTTTTTAGAAGTATTGTTATAGGCTTGAGCCGTGTGCGGGGAAACTCGCAAGCACGGTTCTTAGGGGGGAATGGGTCAGCAATGACCTGTTCCTACCCTACCAGCAGTTTTCTGGACACAATGAAGGTATTTCGCGGACTTCCGAATGCAGCCTCCCGTGCCGCTTGTGCATTGGCGATAGGTAACTTTGATGGGGTGCATCTTGGTCATCAGACTTTGCTCGCCCACCTGCGCGACGCCGCTGATCGTCTCGGTATCGAGGCTGCGGTGATGACGTTTGAACCACATCCTCGTGCATTCTTTGCCAAGCTGGCCGGCGATTTATCGAAAGCACCGGCCAGAATTGCCAATCTGCGTGACAACCTGACTTCGCTACAAAACGCCAATGTCGACCGCGTGATCGTCGAACATTTCAATGCCCACTTTGCCTCACTGTCGCCGCAGGACTTTATAGAAAAAGTACTGGTCGAAGGTTTGCATGTGAAATGGCTGATGGTGGGTGAAGATTTCTGCTTCGGTGCCAAACGCGCCGGTAGTATCGCAATGCTGGAAGCTGCAGGCAAAATCCACGGCTTTGAGGTCGTGACTTTAGCTTCGGTGCAAAATAAAGGCGTCAGAATTTCCTCTTCGGCCGTTCGCGCTGCGTTGGTGCATGGTGACTTTGACGAAGCACAGGCATTGCTTGGCCACCCTTACCGTATTTCTGGCCATGTGATACACGGGCAAAAACTGGGCCGTACCATCGGCTTTCCGACACTGAATTTGCGCATCGCGCATCATCGCCCTGCCCTGACCGGTATTTTTATTGTGCAGGTACATGGCCTCGCCGATCAGCCGCTGCCTGCCGTCGCCAGTCTGGGCGTGCGCCCTACCGTAGATGATAGTGGCCGCGTGCTGTTGGAGACGCATGTGTTCGACTACAGCGGCAATGCTTACGGCAACATCGTACAGATCGAGTTTTTACAGAAACTGCGTGACGAAGAGAAATATAGCGATCTGGAAACGCTGACCGCCGCGATTCAGCGCGACGCCGATCAGGCGCGTGCTTATTTCGGAGTAACGACACGCATACCCGCCAGTAACGCTACTGACCGAATTTGAAGAAACACCGCACGGTTTTTCTTCTCCCTCTATCTTTACAAGAAAATTCATCATGTCTGAAAACAAAGCGGCTAAATCTGCCAATAAATATCCGGTCAACATGACCGAAACCGCCTTCCCTATGCGTGGCGACCTCGCCAAACGCGAACCTAAATGGGTCAAGGAATGGCAGGACAAAAAAATCTATGAACGTGTGCGCAAGGCTGCTGCTGGTCGTCCAAAATTCATCCTGCATGACGGCCCACCATACGCCAATGGCGATATCCATCTGGGTCACGCCGTCAACAAGATATTGAAAGACATGATCATCAAAGCCCGCACTATGGCTGGCTTTGATGCTCCTTATGTACCTGGCTGGGATTGCCACGGTATGCCTATCGAAATTCAGGTCGAAAAGCTGTTTGGCAAAAACCTGCCAGTGGCCGAAGTGCATGCCAAAGCGCGCGCGTATGCAAATGAACAGATAGAAAAACAAAAGGCTGGCTTTATCCGCCTGGGCGTTCTGGGCGAATGGGACAATCCTTACAAAACCATGGCATTTGGCAATGAAGCAGATGAATTGCGTGCGCTCGGCAAATTACTGGAAAAAGGCTATGTCTATCGTGGTCTGAAGCCAGTCAACTGGTGTTTTGACTGCGGCTCTGCACTGGCTGAAGCTGAAGTCGAATACGAAAACAAACGCGATCCATCCATCGATGTCGGTTTCCCGTTTGCAGGGGCTGAAGAAAACGACAAACTGGCTGCGGCCTTCAAACTGGATAAGCTGCCACTGGATAAAGGCTATTGCGTGATCTGGACCACAACGCCGTGGACCATCCCGTCGAATCAGGCATTGAACATGCATCCTGAAATCACTTACGCACTGGTCAAGACCCAGCGCGACAGTGAAGACATCCTGCTGATCCTCGCAAAAGACCTAGTCGAAGCCTGCCTGACTAACTACGGACTGACTGGTAAAATCATCGCCACCTGCCTGGGTGCAGATTTATCCGAAATTAAATTTAAACATCCGCTGGCGGCAATGGATGCGGGCTATGACCGTTTTTCTCCGGTCTATCTGGGTGATTACGTCAGTACCGAAACCGGTACCGGTGTGGTTCACTCTGCACCAGCCTACGGTATCGAAGATTTCCAGTCATGCAAAGCGCATGGTATGAAAGACGACGACATCATCGCTCCTGTGATGGGTGATGGCAGATTCGCGTCCAGTCTGCCTTTCTTGGCTGGTATGACGATCTGGGAAGCGTCCAAGCCTATCTGCGAAAAACTGAAAGAAGCGGGCACATTGTTCTCGCTGAAAATGTTTGACCATAGCTACATGCATTGCTGGCGTCATAAAACGCCGATCATCTATCGCGCCACGTCCCAATGGTTTGCCAGCATGGATAACACGCCCGCAGCGGGCGGCGACAGCCTGCGTCAAACCGCATTGAAAGCCATCGATGAAACAGCATTCTTCCCCGCGTGGGGTAAGGCCCGTTTACATGGCATGATCGCCAACCGCCCTGACTGGACCTTGTCACGTCAGCGTCAATGGGGCGTGCCGATGGCGTTCTTCCTGCATAAGGAAACCGGCCAGTTGCATCCACGCACACCAGAATTGCTGGAACAGATCGCACTGCGCATGGAAAAAGAAGGTATCGAAGCCTGGCAAAAAATCGAAGTCGCGGATTTGCTTGGCGATGAAGCAGATATGTATGTGAAAAACCGCGACACGCTGGATGTCTGGTTTGATTCCGGCGTAACACATCAGACTGTTTTACGTGGTTCACACAAACAACAACTACAGTTCCCTGCTGACCTGTACCTCGAAGGCTCTGATCAGCATCGCGGCTGGTTCCACTCCTCGCTGTTGACCGCATCCATGCTGGATGGCCGTGCGCCATACAAAGCCTTGCTGACGCATGGTTTTACTGTCGATGGCGAAGGTAAAAAAATGTCCAAATCTTTGGGCAATACCTTAGCACCGCAAAAAATATCCGACACCCTTGGCGCAGATATCCTGCGCCTGTGGGTCGCGTCGTCTGATTATTCCGGTGAACTATCTATTTCTGACGAAATCCTGAAACGTGTGACGGAAGCCTATCGCCGCATCCGCAATACCTTGCGCTTCTTGCTGGCGAATACGTCGGATTTTGATGCGGCAAAAGATGCGGTCGCGATCAATGAGCTGCTGGAAATCGACCGCTACGCAATCGCCAATATGGCAGCATTGCAGAAAGATATCCTGGCACATTTTGATGCGTTTGAATTCCACCCTGTGGTCAGCAAATTGCAGTCATTCTGCTCGGAAGATCTCGGTGGTTTCTACCTCGATATTCTGAAAGATCGTCTGTACACCAGCGGTACAACGTCGCATGCGCGTCGTTCGGCACAGACAGCGATCTGGCATATCACGCAATCGTTGCTGCGTCTGATAGCACCGATGCTGTCGTTCACCGCAGAAGAAGCATGGCAATTCTTTGCCGCAGCCGATGCCTACAAAGACAGCGACGAAACCATCTTCACACAAACCTATTACCAGTTACCGGAAATCGCCGATGCTGCAACCTTGCTCGGCAAATTCAATACCTTGCGTGCAGTGCGTACGGATGTGACCAAACAACTGGAAGAAGTACGTGTATCTGGTGCAATCGGCTCATCACTGCAAGCAGAAGTCGCCATCAAAGCTGCAGGCGACAAATTTGCGGTGCTGAGCAGTCTGGCAGACGATTTGAAATTTACCCTGATCACCTCTGCTGCCACAGTTGAGCAAGTCGCGACAGAGGCGGAAGAAGCCGTCGTCGTGACACCATCCAAATATGAAAAATGTGAGCGCTGCTGGCATTATCGTGCAGACGTTGGCAGCCATGCCGAGCACACAGGCTTGTGTGGCCGCTGCGTCAGCAATTTGTTTGGTGCCGGTGAAACGCGTCGTTTCGCATAATTTTTAATACAGAGAAACAAGGTGGAGCAGAACATCATCTGCCCGTCTTGTTTAAATGAAGGACAGACGCAAAATTGTTCCGGCGAGGCACCGTGACGCAGGCATCACACCTGATGTGACAACACGCCATCATGCCAGAGCGGCGATGTTGCGTAAGTCGGCAAATGAAACTGCTTTAACTTTCTGATATCGCCTGCTTTCAGGTAAGGTTACGCCCATTCTCTTCTTTTCAGACTATCCATGGCTACCAAAAAACGTTCGAATTTCTCTGCTGGCTCAACTACTTCAGGTTCCTCCCTGATACCCTGGCTGGGTCTGGCGACGATCATTATTCTGTTTGATCAGGTCAGTAAAATCACCATCACCAAATTATTCGACTATGCTGAATCGCTGAGCATTACCTCGTTTTTTAATCTGACGCTGGTGTATAACAAAGGCGCGGCATTCAGCTTTCTGGCTGCGGAATCTGGTTGGCAGCGCTATTTCTTTACTGCGATAGGGCTGATTGCAGCGGCGTACATTACCTATCTTCTGAAGCGTCATGCAACGCAAAAACTGTTTTGTGCTGCACTGGCGATGATTATGGGCGGTGCACTGGGAAATGTGATTGACCGCCTGTTGTATGGTCATGTGATTGATTTTCTGGATTTCCATTACCAGGAGATTTATCACTTCCCAGCTTTCAATATTGCCGATAGCGCGATTGTGGTCGGCGCAGCACTGTTCATTCTGGATGAATTGCGTCGCGTCAAAAAATAAGGAGTGCTGAACATGAGTCTGCGACTGGCTGGAAAAAAAATTGTGCTTGGCATGACCGGTGGCGTCGCCTGCTACAAGGTCGCTGAATTAACGCGGGCATTAGGTAAAGCAGGTGCTCACGTACAAGTGGTGATGACACGGGCCGCAACCCAGTTCATCACACCTGTGACGATGCAAGCTTTGTCAGGCAATACCGTATTTACCGATCAGTGGGATGCGCGCATTCACAACAATATGCCGCATATTGATCTGACGCGCGACGCCGACGCGATCATCATTGCCCCCTGCAGCACCGATTTCATGTTCAAGCTCGCGCATGGCGCATGTGACGATTTGCTGTCCACGCTGTGCATCGCCCGGCCTCGTCACGTTCCTTTACTGATCGCCCCGGCAATGAATGTCGAGATGTGGCAAAACGCGGCGACACAACGTAACGTCGCTCAGATTGAAGAGGACGGCATACAGGTTCTGGGGCCCGCTGCAGGCGACCAGGCTTGTGGCGAGACCGGCATGGGACGTATGCTGGAGCCTGAGCAATTACTCACGGAAATCATCGCGGCATTCCAGCCGAAAATACTGGCTGGTAAGCACCTGCTCATCACAGCAGGCCCAACCTTCGAACCTATCGACCCGGTGCGCGGCATCACCAATTTATCTTCCGGAAAAATGGGTTACGCGATTGCGCTTGCTGCGTGGGAAGCCGGTGCACATGTGACCTTGATATCAGGCCCGACCGCTCTCGAAGCGCCGCATGGCGTGCGCCGCATCCACGTACAGACCGCGCTGCAAATGCATGATGCCGTGCTGAAAAGCCTCGCACAACACAAGCAGGATATTTTTGTTGCCGTCGCGGCCGTGGCCGATTGGCGCGTTGCCAATGCAAGTGAGCACAAACTGAAAAAAACGCAGCACGATGACACGCCGCAACTGGTGTTTGCACAAAATCCAGACATTCTGGCCACCGTTGCCGCGATGCCCGGCGCGCCTTACTGCGTCGGCTTTGCAGCGGAGTCAGAAAATCTGCTGGAATACGGTGCCGCGAAACGTATCAAGAAAAATATACCGCTGTTGGTGGGCAACATCGGTCACCACACATTCGGCAGAGACGACAATGAACTCGTCTTATTTGACGAGCACGGTCACACCGCGCTGCCACGCGCAGACAAGCAAACGCTGGCAATTCAATTGTTGGCTGAAATCGCGCGACGCTTGCCGCATTAATTGAACAAACTGTTCGCCTCACTTACATTTTCTTTTTCTGAGTTTTTATGAAAAATATCGATCTCAAAATTCTTGATCCACGCATGAAAGACTTGCTGCCAAGTTATGGCACACCGGGCAGCGCGGGGCTGGACTTACGCGCCTGTCTGGACGAGTCTGTCACGATACAACCGGGTGAAACAGTATTGATTCCGACCGGGCTGGCGATCCATATCGCGGACCCGGCTTATGCCGCAATGATCCTGCCACGCAGCGGCATGGGCCATAAAAATGGCATCGTACTGGGAAATCTGGTGGGATTGATCGACTCTGATTACCAAGGTCAGCTGATGATCTCGACCTGGAATCGTGGACACAGTGCGTTCACGTTGAATCCTATGGATAGGCTGGCGCAATTAATTATCGTTCCTGTGGTACAGGTCGGATTTAACATCGTGGAAGAGTTTGGCGGCAGCGAACGCGGTGACGGCGGTTTTGGCAGCACCGGCAAACATTAAGCAACGGGACGCCAGAAATATATATACTCCCCCCTGTTTTTTATATTTTTGCCTTTATCCCCGCAGAAAATAAGGGCTCTGAAATATACTCCCGGGAGTATATAAATGGGTAAATACGAAGCTTTGCACGTGTAAACAACATCAACAGCGTCCCTACCCTCGGCGGCAGAGCAAATAAAAACCGGAGCAAGCTCCGGTTTTTATTTTTTCATTTTGCGGCTACGACCTGCGGATTCGCGCAGTAAGGTGTAATTCCAGGAGTCTTCATGTGGCCCGGAATCCAAAGTGACACAGATCAGAAATGTGTCGTCTTCACCTTTAATCCGGCGACCGATTGCCGTATATTTTTTCCCTGCGTCACGTCGGTCATATACATCGACCTCTACTTCTTTGCCTTCCAGTGCAGCTGGCGACAATACAGCATTAATCGTTTTGGTTGTGTAATCCAACACATACAACGGTACGACAAAACTACCCATTATGATCTCCCGAGTGTGAACACCGCACATCAGTTATACACACAGCGATCAGTACGATCGCTGTGCACTTTTTTATTTATTCCACTTCAACGATTTCCTGCGAAGCCTCTGGCGGCGTCGCATCACCTTCGCTGAAGTCCAGTGTAATCTGATCCTTATCATCGAGATCGACCACGACGCGCCCGCCAGACACCAGACGACCAAACAACAGCTCATCGGCCAATGCTTTGCGGATCATGTCCTGGATCAGGCGAGCCATAGGACGTGCGCCCATCAACGGATCAAAACCTTTCTTCGCGAGGAATTTACGCAAGTGATCAGTGAAAGTCGCTTCCACTTTTTTCTCATGCAATTGTTCTTCCAGTTGCATCAGGAACTTATCCACCACGCGCAGAATAATTTCTTCGTCCAAGGCACGGAAACTGATGATCGAGTCGAGACGATTGCGGAATTCTGGCGTGAACATGCGCTTGATATCCGCCATTTCATCACCGGCTTCACGACTGTCATTAAAGCCAATCGAGCGTTTCTGCAAGCTCTCGGCACCGGCATTCGTGGTCATGATAATGATCACGTTACGGAAATCCGCTTTACGGCCATTGTTATCCGTCAGCGTGCCATGATCCATGACTTGCAACAAAATATTGAAGACATCAGGGTGCGCTTTTTCTATCTCATCCAGCAGCAACACTGCATGCGGCTTCTTGTTAATCGCCTCCGTCAGCAAACCGCCCTGATCAAAACCGACATACCCCGGCGGCGCACCGATCAAACGACTGACCGCATGACGCTCCATGTATTCCGACATGTCGAAACGAATCAGTTCTATACCTAAAGTGAAGGCAAGCTGTTTCGCGACCTCAGTTTTACCAACACCGGTCGGACCTGAAAACAGGAAGGAACCGATAGGCTTGTCCGTTTTACCCAAACCGGCACGAGCCATTTTGATTGCGGAAGCCAGCGCTTCAATCGCAGGTTCCTGACCAAACACGACATTTTTCAGATCGCGATCGATGGTCTGCAATTTGCTACGGTCATCCTGATTGACAGTTTGCGGCGGAATGCGGGCAATCTTGGAAATAATTTCCTCAATGTCTGCTTTGCCTATCGTTTTCTTTTGCTTCGATTTTGGCAGAATGCGTTGCGCTGCACCGGCCTCATCAATCACGTCAATCGCCTTATCCGGCAAATGGCGGTCATTGATAAAGCGGGCAGACAATTCCGCTGCTGTCGTCAATGCCGATGCTGAATACTTCACATTGTGATGCTCTTCAAACTTCGATTTCAGGCCGCGCAGAATCTGCACAGTTTGCTCAACCGTCGGCTCATTCACATCAATTTTCTGGAAGCGGCGTGACAGTGCATGATCTTTTTCAAATACACCGCGATATTCGGTGTAGGTTGTCGCACCGATGCATTTCAATTGACCGCTCGACAAAGCCGGTTTCAACAGATTGGACGCGTCCAGCGTTCCGCCCGATGCCGAACCGGCACCAATGATGGTATGAATCTCATCGATAAATAAAATACCGTTCGGTGTCTCTTTCAACTGTTTGAGCACACCCTTGAGACGCTGCTCAAAATCACCGCGATATTTCGTTCCGGCCAGTAATGCGCCCATATCGAGTGAATACACCACTGCATTTTGCAAGATATCCGGTACTTCTGATTTGACGATACGTAACGCCAACCCTTCGGCAATCGCGGTTTTTCCGACACCCGCCTCACCGACCAGTAAGGGGTTATTTTTACGACGACGGCACAAAATCTGTATCACGCGTTCGACTTCACTGTCGCGTCCGATCAAGGGATCAATCTTGCCATCCGCTGCCGACTTATTCAGATTTTGAGTGAACTGATCCAGTGGATTTTCTTTCGCCTGCGCATCTGCCTGCCCCTCATCACCACCTTCAGGAGATTTTTGCGGCTCGTTCAGATTATCTTTACGGACACCATGAGAAATAAAATTCACGACATCCAGACGGGTGACACCTTGCTGATGCAGGTAATAGACGGCGTGCGAGTCTTTCTCGCCAAAAATAGCAACCAGCACATTCGCACCGGTGACTTCTTTTTTGCCATTTGACGACGACTGCACATGCATGATCGCACGTTGAATCACACGCTGGAAACCCAGGGTCGGCTGCGTATCAACCTCTGTCGTGCCAGGCACAGTCGGCGTGTTATCAGTGATGAAGTTACTCAGGGTTTTGCGTAAGTCATCGATATTGACCGCGCATGCGCGCATCACCTCGGCTGCCGAAGGATTATCCAGCAGAGCCAGCAATAAATGCTCGACTGTGATGAACTCATAACGAGCTTGTCTGGCCTCAACAAAGGCCATATGCAAACTGACTTCTAATTCTTGCGCAATCATACTTCCTCCATCACACATTGCAGGGGGTGTCCTGCCTTACGAGCGTGTGTCAAAACGAGTTCCACTTTAGTCAGTGCAATATCTTTCGAATATACGCCACAAATTCCTTTACCGTCTCTATGTACTTTGAGCATGATCTGCATCGCCGTCTCTCGGTCTTTATGAAAGTATTCCTGAACGACCGCCACCACGAATTCCATAGGGGTATAGTCGTCGTTCAATAATATTACCTGATACATTGAGGGCGGTTTGAGCTGTTGTGTCTGCCGCTCCAGTATCGTACCGTTTTCTTGCTTGTTTCCCATGCGTCTATTTTAGTACGTTGATTCGTTCCAAAGGCAAATAATAAACAGGTAAAACTACCTTATTTCTGCTCTGAGCAGATGTTACCTGCTTTCGGACAAACTCACAGATGGTGATCATTTCTCACAGATCAAGTTTTAAGTGAAAAGCAGACATTTCACTTAAATGTATAAAGGAATTTGCTGACATTACTTAAAAATACAACAATAGGATACAAGTAAATAAAAGTTTCTTGACTTTAGTTTTTTTTCCGCCAAGAATGACATTTATTGACTGCATTAGTAGTAATTAGTCAATATGAAGTGGGCAAGTTTAGGGGGGGCTGGCATATCGCCAGGTTTCTTGCTTTTACGGCTCGTGTGATTAGTTTTTATTTGAAAGACGCATTATGGCAACAGGTACCGTCAAGTGGTTCAATGATTCCAAAGGCTTCGGCTTTATCACTCCGGACGACGGTGGTGAGGATTTGTTCGCCCACTTTTCCGCAATCCAAATGAACGGCTTTAAGACACTGAAAGAAGGTCAAAAAGTAGCGTTCGAAGTCACGCAAGGCCCTAAAGGCAAGCAAGCTTCTAACATCCAAAATCCTTAATTTCCGGATTTAGGACTTTCTGAAAAACCCCGCTTTTGCGGGGTTTTTTATTTTTCTGGAATAACTGTATAAATACGATATAGCAGACCGCCCATTCGATAAGACGCAACGACGAAATGAAACTTCGCTATAAATTTATATTGCTGGCCATCATCCCTCTTTTGCTTTCGCTTGCAGGTATTTCTGCGGCAGTTTTCTATCAGGCGACAAATTTGGCAAAGCAACAGCGAAACACCGTCGAGCAAGCGTATCTGGCAAGTAAGGAGGCGGAGCTGAAGCACTATGTCAGTCTGGGAAATGCAGCAATTCAGCATTTTTACAACAATGGTAAGGACATAGTTCAAAATCAGGAAAACGCCAAGAAGATGCTATCCACCTTAGATTTTGGTGACGATGGCTATTTTTACGTTTACGACATGAACGGCAATAATCTGATGCACCCACGGCAACCAGAGCTGATGGGGCAAAATTTGTGGCACCTGAAGGATCCAGAAGGAAATTTTACGATTCAGAATCTGATCAACAAAGCCAAAGCCGGTGGTGGCGCGGTACGCTATTTGTGGGAAAAGCCGTCCAGCGGTCAGATTGCGCCAAAGCTCGGTTACGTCATTCTGCTTGATCGCTGGGGTTGGATGCTTGGCACCGGCATTTATCTCGACGATGTCGATGCAGCACTGAATAAAATTGATGTACAGGTAGAAAAGAATATACGTGGCACCTTAATATGGATCGCCGTCATCGCTCTGGTTTGTGCGCTATTGATTGCGCTGTCGGGCTTGGTGTTGAATATCAGCGAATCCAGAATCGCCGAAGCCAAACTGAAAGTTCTGGCAAGAAGTGTCGTTCGCTCTCAGGAGGATGAGCGTGCCCGCTTATCACGTGACTTACATGATGGATTAAGTCAGTTACTGGTCTCGATTAAGCTGCAGATAGAGTCTGGCCTGGCAAAGCTGGATAACACCCAAAAAGCGCAGGAGACAAGCAGATTGCCGTTTCACCGCGCAACACAACAACTCAATGAAGCGCTCAATGAAGTACGCAGAATTTCACATGATCTGCGCCCTGCCATGTTGGATGATCTCGGCTTAGTCGCAGCATTTGAACATCTTGCTGGCGAATTTGAAAATGCCTGCGGCTTACCGGTACGAGTCACGGCAACAGGAAATTTCAGCAAATTGTCAGAAATCAGTAATACAGTTCTGTTCAGGATTGCGCAGGAAGCGCTGACCAACATCCATAAACATGCGCACAACGTCAGTCACGTGGACATACAACTCGTTGAGAGTGGAGAAATCATCACCTTGACAATCGAAGACGACGGAACCGGCTTTGATATTCAAGGCATAGAGAATCACCCCAAACGCGGGATAGGACTCAGTAATATGCATGAGCGCATGGCCACTGTAAATGGTAGTCTGGATATACTCTCAGGCGCAGGCGGCACCAGTGTGATAGCAAAAATCCCGAATGGAGAAATATGATGACAGATAAAAAGACAATCAATCTGCTATTAGTCGATGACCACCCTCTGGTCAGAGATGGATTAAGGGCCAGGCTGGAAACCATTCCCCATTTTCACATCGTTGGCGAGGCTGGTAACGCAGCAGATGCGCTCAAAATGGTGGCGCTTCACGCAACCGATCTGATTTTGATGGACATTAATCTGGGCGGTACCAATGGCATCAATCTGACCGCAAAATTCACACAGGATTACCCACAGATCGCGATCATCATGCTCTCTATGCACGATAAGGCCGAGTATGTGAGCCAGGCGATACAAGCAGGTGCTCGCGCGTACGTGCTGAAGGATGCACCAGCAGAAGATATTATCAACGCAATAGAAACCGTAAGGGCTGGCGGGGTGTATTTCAGCTCAGGCCTTAAGCAAAACAATACGAACAACGTAACACAGATACTGACTCAGCGGGAACAGTGTGTTCTGAACAGCATTGCGACAGGTAAATCGAACAAACATATTGCTCTGGATTTAGGTTTAAGTGTCAGGACGGTCGAAACCCACAGACTCAATATCAAGCGCAAGCTGAATATTGAAGGCCAGGCAGATCTCATCCGCTACGCTCTAAGTAACATCAACCAGTAACACAAATATAAAAAAGCCAGCTGACGCTGGCTTTTTTAAGACTTTACTCGAAACAGTCACATGTGAATTACATGTTCTCAATCATAACGTCACCGAAACCTGAGCAAGATACTTGAGTCGCACCTTCCATCAGACGGGCAAAGTCATAAGTGACTTTTTTCACCGTAATTGCTTTTTCTGTTGAAGAAATCAACAAATCAGCAGCTTCAGTCCAGCCCATGTGACGCAACATCATTTCAGCCGACAAAATCAATGAACCTGGGTTCACATAATCTTTACCAGCGTATTTAGGTGCTGTACCGTGTGTTGCCTCGAACATAGCAACTGAATCAGACAAGTTAGCACCAGGAGCGATACCGATACCACCGACCTGAGCCGCCAACGCATCAGAAATATAGTCGCCGTTCAGGTTCAGTGTAGCAATAACGCTGTACTCATTCGGACGCAACAAAATTTGCTGCAGGAATGCATCAGCAATCGAATCCTTAACAGTAATTTCTTTACCTGTTTTTGGATTTTTGAATTTGCACCATGGACCGCCATCGATCAGTTCTGCGCCGAATTCTTTTTGCGCCAATGCATAAGCCCAGTCACGGAAGCCACCTTCGGTGTACTTCATGATGTTGCCCTTGTGGACGATAGTCACAGATGGCTTGTCATTGTCGATCGCGTATTGAATCGCTTTACGAACCAGACGCTCAGTACCTTCGATAGAAACTGGTTTGATACCAATGCCTGAAGTTTCAGGGAAGCGGATTTTTTTCACGCCCATTTCGTCTTGCAGGAACTTAATCAGTTTTTTAACCTGATCGGAACCTTGCGCGAATTCGATACCGGCATAGATGTCTTCTGAGTTTTCACGGAAGATCACCATGTCTGTTTTTTCTGGTTCACGTACTGGGGATGGTACGCCTTTGAAATAACGCACAGGACGCAGGCAGACATACAGATCAAGTTCCTGACGCAGAGCCACGTTCAGGGAGCGAATGCCGCCGCCAACTGGCGTTGTCAATGGACCTTTAATAGAAACTACGTAGTCTTTCAATACTTTCAGTGTTTCTTCTGGCAACCAGACATCTGGGCCATATACTTTCGTGGATTTTTCACCAGCATAGATTTCCATCCAGCTGATTTTGCGCTTGCCTGCGTAGGCTTTTGCTACGGCCGCATCAACGACTTTGATCATGACCGGGCTGATATCAACACCAGTACCATCGCCTTCGATAAAAGGAATGATAGGATTATCAGGAACATTCAATGAAAAGTCAGCATTGACGGTAATTTTTTTACCTTCAGCAGGTACTTTAATATGTTGATACATCGTTTTCTCCGTAGTTAGGCGATCAAGCGGGTCACGCTTTTCTCGTAATATGCCTTGCTTGCTAACATAGCGGTCAATATCGCTATTAACTCTTCTATAAGACACAAGACCTTCATTTCGTATTATGCACTAGTATTTTACTGGATGCCATCTGTTTGCAAAATTGCGGTTACCATATTGCCATGAAACTCATCCTATTTAACAAACCATTCAACGTCATGTGCCAGTTTTCCGCCCATCCGGACAGGCCAACTCTGGCGGACTATTTGCACATCCCTAATATATACCCGGCGGGACGTCTTGATGCAGATAGTGAGGGCTTAATTTTACTGACAGATGACGGCAAACTTCAGAATCGCATCAGTCATCCCGATCACAAACAAGCGAAAACCTATCTGGTGCAAGTAGAAGGCATACCTGATAAAGAAACGCTGGAGCGTTTGCGCAATCCTTTAGATCTGGGGGATTTTGTGACTCAGGCATGCACTGTCATGCACGTACAAACACCTGAGTGGTTATGGGAAAGAACACCGCCAATTCGGCACCGGAGCAATATTCCGACCAGTTGGCTGTGCATTATTCTGTCGGAAGGAAAAAACCGCCAGGTTCGAAGAATGACGGCAGCAGTCGGGCTCCCCACTTTGCGCTTGATACGTACTGCAATTGGAGGATTTTCATTAGAAACACATCCCTTATTGCCAGGAGAATGGCAAGAAGTGGGCGCCTGAGTTGCTTTATTGCCTTGCAGCATAATTAATTGCGATTTCCCCTATGTGCTGCAATATCATGTCAACTTATCTGGGTTTGAGTGCGTTATCCAGATGATTCCTATTGAATCACCCTCCCAAATACTCACGCAAAGGAAGTTAACATGAAAAAATTGATCGCCACACTGATTGCTGGTCTGTTTGCTTCAGCCGCTTTCGCACAAGCCCCTGCACCGGCAGCTTCCACTCCGGCATCTGCTTCCGCTTCGGCTGAAGTTGCTAAACCAGCTAAAAAAGTTAAAAAAACGAAGAAAGCGAAAAAAGCTGCTGCCGAAGCCGCAGCATCCGCATCTGCGACAAAGTAATTACTGCAAATTAATTACCTGATCGCAAAATAAAAAAGGCAGGATGTATTCCTGCCTTTTTTATTTGCGGTAGCATACCTGTTGTTATTTTTTTTCAACCTGATTCCAACCATGATGAACCTTTTCCCGAATATCAAACTGAAAGCGGCAAGTATTGTTCTGCTCAGCGTGCTGATGCCTGTCGCGCACGCTGAAAGAAAACTGCCTGTCAAACAACTCTCTGCTGGCATTTACGTCATTCAAGCAGAAGTGGCTGCCAGTGATGCCGATCGGGAACAGGGTCTGATGTTGAGAACCAAAATGGGGATCAACGAAGGTATGGTATTTGATTTTGGCGCTCCGGCCGGCGTTTGTATGTGGATGAAAAACACACTGATCCCATTGTCTGTCGCATTTATCGACGGCGAAGGGAAAATCGTCAACATTGAAGATATGCAGCCAGAAACGACCGACTCTCACTGTGCGAAAAAGACGGTGCGCTACGCACTGGAAATGAATCAGGGTTGGTTCAAACAAAAAAATATTAAACCAGGCAGCAAAATTGAAGGCCTGCCACTGCGCTAAGCAATTTCGCATCAGATACCCAACAAACCTGTGTATCTGATGAATTCCGAAGAAGAAAACAAAAAAACCGCAAAAAATGCGGTTTTTTTTACATCTGAAATTGCCTGCACTTATCTGCAGGCAGAATAGCAATTAAGCTAAAGCTTTCAGAGCGGAAGCCAGGCGGCTTTTATGACGGGCAGCCTTGTTCTTGTGAATAATTTTCTTGTCAGCGATGCGATCGATAGTCGATACGGAAGCTTGAAAAATTGTTGCAGCAGCAGCTTTATCACCAGCTTCGATTGCTTTACGAACAGCTTTGATTGCTGTACGCAGAGTCGAGCGTTGGCTGGAATTGTGTGCGTTTTGTTTTACTGCTTGACGAGCACGTTTGCGTGCTTGTGCGGTATTTGCCATGAGATTTCCTAAACGTGGTCAAAGCGACGAGGTCAAAACATTTGATTAAATGCCACGCCGCAAAATTCTATACAGCTTTGCAGTATAACGGCTTTTATTTTCGTTAGCAAGCATTGCTGTTGTTTTGAGTGAATAGAAGATTATAACCCGTGAAACCATCTTCACTCACCCATTTTTTCATTATTGTTGCTGATATTCACAGACTTTTTGTGCAACAGTCTTAAAAAATAACTACCGCGAGGAATCAGTATGGAATGTCAGCCACTACATTTGCAGGGAACAAGCGTCAGTCTGGAGCCTTTAGAGCAGGCACATATTGCGGATATCCGCAATGCGGCTGCCGATGGTGAACTGTGGAAACTATTCTTTACTTCGGTACCCGCGCCGGAACAAACACAACAGTGGCTTGATACAGCGCTCGCCATGCAGTCCCAGCAAAAGGCAATTCCGTTTGTCGTCCGCGAGAAATCAGGAGGCAAAATTGTAGGATCTACCCGCTTTTGCAATATAGATCACCAACACCAGCGGCTGGAGATCGGTTACACCTGGTATTCGCAATCGGTGCAACGCTCGGCAATCAACACGGAATGTAAATTATTACTGCTGACCCATGCATTTGAAGTGCTGAACTGCATCGCGGTAGAATTCCGTACCGACTGGTTTAACCGACGTTCGCAAGCTGCAATTGAGCGGCTTGGTGCCAAACGTGACGGGGTTTTGCGCAATCACATGATATTACCCGACGGACGTATCCGTGATACGGTTGTGTATAGCATTCTGCAAAATGAATGGCCGGGCTTAAAAAAGAATTTGCAATATATGCAAAATAAATACTGAGAGATAAACAAGTGCTGATTGATTTTTTCTTTACGTTAAAAGACGCCAAAATTCCTGTCTCGATCAAAGAATTTCTGATGCTGCTTGAAGCATTGGATAAAGGTCTGATCAACATGTCACTCGACGATTTTTATTTCCTGTCGCGTACGATCATGGTGAAGGATGAAGCGCATTACGACAAATTCGATAAAGCGTTCGGCATGTATTTCAAGGGGATAGACACGATCTTTGAGCAACGTCCTGACATCCCTCTCGATTGGCTGACCAAGCGACTGCAACGCGAACTGAGCGACGAGCAAAAAGCGGCGATCGAAAAGTTTGGCTACGACAAACTCATGGACAGACTTAAAGAGCTGCTGAACGAACAAAAAGAACGGCATGAAGGTGGCAGTAAATGGATAGGCACGGGCGGCACCTCTCCTTTCGGTAATGGCGGCACGAATCCCGAGGGAATACGCATCGGCGGCAAGGGTGGCAACCGCAGTGCGGTCAAAGTATGGGAAGAGCGCGCGTTCAAAGATTACGACGCTGAACGTGAACTTGGCACACGCAACATCAAAGTCGCGCTGCGCCGCCTGCGTAAATTCGCCCGTCAGGGTGCAGAGGAAGAACTGGCGCTGGACGCCACCATCAAAGCAACCGCCAACAATGCCGGTTATCTTGATATCAAGATGCAACCCGAGCGTAAAAACAATATCAAAGTGCTCATGTTGCTGGACGTCGGTGGCACAATGGATGATCACATACAGCAAACTGAAGAATTATTTTCAGCAGCAAAAACCGAATTCAAAAATATGGAATTCTTCTATTTCCATAATTGCGTGTACGACTATCTTTGGAAAAATAACCGTCGCCGTCATGCAGAAAAATTTCCGACCTGGGATGTTTTGCGCAAATATCCGCCGGATACCAAGCTCATCTTCGTTGGCGATGCCACCATGAGTCCGTATGAAATTCTGCAACCGGGCGGTTCAGTCGAATACAACAATGAAGAAGCCGGTGCTGTCTGGCTACAACGTTTTGCAACGACATTTCCCAAATATATCTGGCTCAATCCCGAACCGGAAGGCTTGTGGCAATACCGGCAGTCTATTTCGGTTATTCGTCAGGTCATGAGCAACCGCATGTTTCCGGTCACCATAGAAGGACTGGAACGGGGAATGCGATTACTGAGCAAGTAAGCGCCGGGCTTATTTAAATAAGTGTAAGTATTTTCTGATCGTACTGAGTAGAACACGACGGGACAATGGTTTTACCAGAAAACCGTCGCAACGCACCCGCTCCGCCAGCCCGAGTTTGTAATCAAAAGATTGATCGATTAAAAAAATCACGGAAGTCTTTAAACCGTGATTTTGTTTTTTCAGCCCGTCACACAGGTGATAAGGATCGACATCAGGGGTAGACGTGTTGATTAAGGTCAGCGCATGCTGGTTATTCCGATCCAGCATCAGAGCGCTACGCTCATCGGCCGCCAGCGTAACAGTAATGCCGTAATGATCCATAATGGCCGCCACGTATTCACGGAATTGCGTGTCCTTATCAACGACCAGAATGCCGCCCTTCGCCATCGGCGTATCACGCATTTTTTGATACACCTGTGGATCGGTAAGATCAAAATCTATGCGTTTATGAGCGCGCCGCTCATGCACGGTTAAATTGATGGTGTGCGCAGCTAAAGTATGTAGTAACAGTTCACGTTTATTGATCAGCTCATCAAGAATGCCGAAAATATTGCGCCAGCGGATAGGCTTTGGCATCACCTGATAAGGTAAATCAATATCGGTTTTACCAATTAACAACACCGGCATCGCATCGCCAGGATTAAGGTCGGACAGTGTTGCAATCGCTTTGATATTGCTGGCATTGACGATATACATGTCCGGATCCTGGACGCACCCCGTCCTCAGACACGTATAGCTGTAACCGGTCTCGCGTGCTACCGCGAGTACTGCAGAAAAAGTTTCTTCCTCTTTGGCGGAAAATCCAAGCAGTCGGATCGCGATCGTTGGAGTTTTTATTGACATCGTTTATCCATCTACCTATTACAGCTACAATAGCTGCCAAAACGTATGCAAGAATACATCTAAAATCATGTATTCCGTATTTAAAAATTGCAAAATATTATTGCACTTTAACCAAAACAACAGATTTCTATTTGCATGGCCACTAAAAAAAATACGACTCCGTCCGACTATAGCGAATCATCCATCCGCGTCCTCAAAGGGCTGGAACCGGTTAAACAAAGACCGGGCATGTATACCCGCACCGAAAACCCGCTACACATTATCCAGGAAGTCATCGACAATGCGTCCGATGAAGCTTTGGGCGGTCATTGCAAACATATACAAGTCACGCTGAACACCGACGGCAGCGTCAGCGTTGAAGATGACGGTCGCGGTATTCCGGTTGGGCTGCATCCGGACGAAGGTGTTCCCACGGTCGAAATTGTATTCACACGTTTGCACGCCGGCGGCAAATTCGACAAAGGTTCTGGTGGAGCCTATGCGTTTTCCGGCGGTCTGCACGGCGTTGGTGTCTCTGTCACTAACGCGCTATCCAAACGCCTGGAAATTACCGTCTGGCGTGAAGCTGGCTTACATCAGCTGACCTTTGCTGATGGCGATGTGATAGAACCACTGCGCAGCCAGCCGATTCCTCGCGGCGATAAAAAGAGCGGCACCCGCGTCAGTATCTGGCCCGACGCAAAATATTTCGATTCCGCGAATATACCGCAAGGTGAGTTACAGCGTTTGCTGCGCTCAAAAGCGGTCTTACTGCCAGGCGTGAAAGTCACACTGAGCAATGCCAAAACTGGTGAATCGCAAACCTGGCAATACGATCAGGGCTTGCGTGGTTATCTGACCGAAGCGCTGGCCCAGTATTCGCATGGCGAGCCGCTGATTCCGCTGTTTGAAGGCGAGCAATTCGCCAGTGCGGACGCCGAAGGTTTTGCCGAAGGCGAAGGCGCATCGTGGGTCGTGGCCTGGACCGAAGAAGGCAATGTGGTGCGTGAATCGTATGTGAATCTGATTCCGACGCCAGCTGGTGGTACACATGAATCCGGTCTGCGCGAAGGCTTATTCGGCGCGGTCAAGAGCTTTGCTGAAATGCATTCGCTGCTGCCGAAAGGCGTCAAGCTGCTGCCAGAAGATGTTTTTGCGCGCGTCTCGTTTGTGCTGTCAGCTAAAGTGCTGGACCCGCAATTTCAGGGGCAGATTAAAGAGCGCCTGAATTCGCGTGATGCGGTGCGGCTGGTGTCTTCCTTCACCAAACCACCGCTGGAATTGTGGCTCAATTCGCACGTGGATTACGGTAAAAAACTCGCTGAACTGGTGATCAAACAAGCTCAGTCACGCTTGCGTTCAGCGCAAAAAGTCGAAAAGAAAAAATCCTCTGGCGTTGCCGTTTTACCGGGCAAACTGACGGACTGCGAATCCAGCGACATCACTCGTAATGAATTATTTTTAGTCGAAGGTGATTCCGCTGGTGGCTCAGCAAAAATGGGACGCGACAAAGAATTTCAGGCGATCCTGCCGTTACGCGGCAAGGTGCTGAATACCTGGGAATCGGAACGTGACCGCTTGTTTGCGAATAATGAAATTCACGACATTTCGGTCGCCATCGGCGTCGATCCGCATGGGACGAACGATAACGTCGATCTCTCGAATCTGCGTTACGGCAAGATCTGTATTTTGTCTGATGCGGACGTCGATGGTTCACACATTCAAGTGCTGTTGCTGACACTGTTTTTCAAACATTTCCCTCAACTGATTGCTCGTGGTCATATCTGCGTTGCGCGTCCGCCGTTGTTCCGCGTTGATGCGCCGGCACGTGGCAAAAAACAGGCGCAAAAAATCTATGCGCTGGACAGTGCCGAGCTGACGTCGATCGAAGACAAGTTACGCAAGGAAGGCGTCAAAGACGGCGCATGGAATATTTCCCGCTTCAAAGGTCTGGGTGAAATGAATGCAGAACAGTTATGGGAAACCACGATGAATCCAGACACCCGTCGTTTGTTACCGGTCAGCCTCGGTGAATTCGATCAGGATTTTTCCGAGGGGCGCTTCAATATGCTGATGGGAAAAGGCGAAGCTGCGGCCCGTCGTGCCTGGATAGAAGAACACGGTAATGCTGTCGAGGCCGATATTTAAGGCGCTGAAATGCTTTTTAAGGTCTGAAAATACTCCCCCCAGTATATGTAAACACCCCAATGAATATACGGACATAAGGTGTATTTTCAGACATACTCCCCAAAAATGACGAATATCGGCAAACAAAGTGGCGTTTTGCCGGATGCAACAAAGAATAAAAAACTATGAGCGAACAAGCGAATTTATTTGAACAGACACCGCCGCCAGGCGATGGCGAAGCACTGACACTGGCGAGTTTCGCCGAACGTGCTTATCTTGATTACGCAATTTCCGTCGTCAAAGGACGCGCCTTACCGGACGTCTGCGATGGTCAGAAACCGGTACAACGCCGCATCCTGTTTGCGATGAACGAACTCGGTCTGAATTCGTCGGCCAAACCGCGTAAATCGGCTGCGGTGGTCGGTGATGTGCTCGGTAAGCTGCATCCGCATGGCGATCAGTCTGTGTATGACGCACTGGTACGGATGGCGCAGGATTTTTCGCTGCGTTATCCGCTGATCGATGGCCAGGGCAACTTCGGTTCACGCGATGGCGATGGCGCTGCAGCGATGCGTTACACCGAAGCGCGCCTGACGCCGATTGCCAAATTGCTGATGGATGAAATCGATCAGGGCACCGTCGATTTTCAGCCGAATTATGACGGCACCACCGAAGAACCCAAGCTGCTGCCAGCACGTTTGCCTATGGTGTTGCTGAATGGCGCCTCCGGTATCGCGGTCGGTCTGGCGACGGAAATTCCTTCGCACAATCTGACCGAAGTGGCCAAAGCCGCCGTCGCGCTGATCCGCAATCCGGCCATGAAACAAGCCGAGCTGATGGAATATATTCCCGGCCCGGATTTCCCCGGCGGCGGACAAATCATCACACCAGCATCCGCGATTGCGGAGATGTATGCGAGTGGTCGCGGCAGCATGAAAGTGCGCGCCCGCTGGAAGATAGAAGACATGGCGCGCGGTCAGTGGCAAGCGGTGGTGACGGAATTACCGCCAGGCGTGTCGTCGCAAAAGGTATTGGAAGAAATCGAAGAACTGACCAATCCGAAAATCAAAACCGGTAAAAAAACACTGTCGCCAGAACAGGTCGCGTTAAAGCAAGTGATCTTATCAGTGCTCGATACTGTGCGTGATGAATCGGGCAAAGATGCGCCTGTGCGTCTGGTGCTGGAACCGAAATCGAAAAATCAGGATCAGGCCGAGTTCATGCAAATGTTGCTCGCACATACCTCGCTGGAAAGTTCGGCGTCGATCAATCTGGTAATGATCGGTGGCGATGGTCGCCCACGCCAGAAAGGCTTGCTCGATATCATCAGCGAGTGGATTGCATTCCGTTTCACGACGGTCACACGTCGCACCCAATTCCGTCTGAAAAAAGTCGATGACCGCATCCATATTCTCGAAGGCCGTGAAGCAGTTTTGCTGAATATCGATGAAGTGATCCGCATCATCCGCGAGTCGGATGAGCCGAAACCCGCGCTGATACAGGCTTTCCACTTATCCGACCGGCAGGCAGAAGACATCCTTGAAATTCGCCTGCGCCAGTTAGCAAGGCTGGAAGCCATTAAAATTCAGCAAGAGTTGGCAGAGCTGCGTAAAGAAAAAGCTAGCTTGCATGATTTGCTCGACAACCCTGCGTCGATGAAGAAAACCCTGATTAAAGAAATCGAAACCGATGCGAAGCAATTTGGCGATGCACGCCGCACGCTGATAGAAGAAGCGGTACGCGCCTCGGTAGAACAAAAAGTGGTCGATGAGCCGGTCACGGTCGTCATCTCAGATAAAGGCTGGGTGCGCGCCCGCACTGGTCACGGACATGAAGCCGGCCAGTTCACCTTCAAGGCGGGTGATAGTCTGTATGGCACGTTTGAATGCCGTACGGTTGATCATTTACTGGTATTCGGCTCGAACGGCAGAGTCTATTCTGTCGCGGTCGCCGCCCTGCCCGGCGCGCGTGGCGACGGCGTGCCGATTACAACGTTGATCGATCTCGCAGCCGGTACCAAGATTCTGCATTACTTTGCAGGCAGCAATGACACCGGTTTATTATTGGCATCGGATGCCGGTTATGGCTTCACCGCGAAAGTGGGCGACATGGTTGGTCGTATGAAGGCTGGCAAAGCCTTTATGACGCTGGAAGAAAACGATTTGCCGCTGCCGCCAGCGGTCATCAGCGAAGATGCCAGCGCGATTGCCTGCTTGTCTGAAAATGGCCGTTTGCTGGTCTTCGGTCTGAATGAAATCAAGCAATTGTCGAGCGGTGGACGCGGCGTTATCCTGATGGAACTCGAAGAAAAAGAAGCCCTGCTGGCGGCGCAGGCGATCAACCAGAAAGGTGTCAGGGTAACGGGAACCGGACGTGGCGGCAAAGTGCAGGAAGTGAATCTGAGCGCCAATGCCCTGTCTGTTCATATCAACAAACGCGCCCGTAAAGGTAAACCGCTGGAAGCGAAAATCAAGGCCAGCAGCTTGCAGAAGCTGGGCTGAGTTAAGCCTGAGCTAAGCTGATACCGATAAAAAAAGCCTGAACGATGTTCAGGCTTTTTTATTTTAAGAAGTCGTTTTCCTCAGCAAGACTGGCAGCTATAGAACAAACCTCAGACCTCAGGCGATCGTAATGCAATTGCGTCCGCTTTGTTTGGAAACATACATCGCAGCATCGGCCGCATCAAACAAGGTATCGACATCGCCAGATAACTCCAGATCGGCAATCCCGGCAGAAAACGTTGAAGAAAACTCCCTGTTTTCTGAATGCTGAAGAATCTTCGCAAATGCAATGCGAACCTGATCCAGCACCCGGCGTGCGGTACTCGCATCGGTATGCGGAAAAATAACAGCAAACTCTTCACCACCATAACGCCCGACGATATCGGTACGGCGCAGACGCTGGCGCAACAAACGCGCCAACATACGTAATACATGGTCGCCGGCAGCATGCCCATGCTGGTCGTTCACCTGCTTGAAATAATCGAGATCAATCATCGCCAATGCCAGTGGCGTCGCATTGCGATGTGCCTGCAAAATCTCGGCGGCAAGATGTTCTTTGATCGCAGTATGGTTATATAAGCCGGTCAGACCATCGCGCATAATCAGCGCACGCAAAGAACGATAGCGCTCGGCACGCGTTGCCAGAGATGAGATCAGATAATCCGGCGCCACCGGTTTGGTGATGAAATCATCCGCACCAGCACGCACGGCTTCCAGCTGTTTCTGTGGGTCAGCCTCGCTGGATAAAAATACGATGGGCACATCCACATACGAATTGTCCTGACGAATCAGATGCGACAATTCAATGCCACTGCACAACGGCATGTAGACATCGAGCAGCAACAGCTCAGGGCGGAAATCTGTCATGACAGACAATATCCGGGTCGGCTCATTCAGCAATTGCACGATCATGCCGGCATTGCGCAAAATCGCACCGTAATAATTCGCCGTCACTACATCATCATCGACGATCAGTATCCGGTAGCCTTTCGTCTCATCACGCTGCAAGATGGTATCGATTCTTTCAGTCAGCTCGACCACATCGACTGGCTTCGTAAAATAGCCGTCGCCCTTGGCGTGCACCGCCATCAGGCGAGAATCAAAACTACTCGACTTCGAAATAAAAATCGTTGGAATTCGCAAGCGTTGCAGTTGTTCTACTTTCTTTATTTCTTCGACCCCGCCAGTGCCATCTTCGGCAGATCCCATATCGATCACAATCACATCCGGGCGTCGTCGCGCCACCGCCAGAGCCAGATTTTTCGACTGTTCCACGCTGACGGTCTCGTAACCAAAATGCTCAAGCTGGGTCGTAATTTCCTGATTTTGCCGACAATCCTGATTGACCAGATAAATCAGCCGCGACTGATTATCGGTCGAAGCCGCTTCGCTCGCGTCTGCGGATGCGATATCACCCGGCGCATGTTCCTTGTTGAGATTGTTGAGTGCGGCAGCAAAGTAATCGCGAATATCACGGGAGTAATCGTCCAGCTCAGTCTGACTCCACTCTGTGCCGCTTAATAATGGCTTCAGACGCGACTCAAACACCCGCGCCTGCACACCCAACTCTTCAAAGCCAAAAGTGCCTGCGGAACCAGCCATCGTATGCAGATGACGATGCAAAGCCGTCAGTGACTCTTTGTCCTGCGGGTTGTGCAAATACTGCCCTAATGCACCAGTGATCTCGTCAAACCGGGAGGGTAATTTCTGCAAAAAAAGCGCTTCCAGCTTACGCAGTTTTTCTTGCAGGTTATCCATTTTTTCTGACATCTATTTTCTTTCCTGCCAGAGTTTAGCGACCTGTGCGGACAATTCCATAGGATCAAAAGGTTTCGCGATCACGCCGATGGCACCTAAAGAATAATACAGTTCCAATTCAGAGGTCTGCACTTTCGCCGTCATAAAAACCACCGGCGTCGTCGCCGTTACGGGCAGTTGACGTAACTCTGCCAATGTCGTTGGTCCGTCCATATTGGGCATCATGACATCAAGCAACAGCAAATCCGGTACAAAACCCGCTTTTACCTCTGACAGTGCCTGACTGCCTGAGCTGCAGGTCTTCAGAACAAAGCCGCCAACAACTTCAAGGGCAATCTGCGCCACCGTCTGTATATCGGAGTCGTCCTCAACATACAAAATGTTGACCAGGTTTGCAGATGTCATTCTCACTCCTTAAACAAAATTGTTACGCCCGTCAGATCAGCATAAATCAAGATGATGCTCAAAACAATCCGTCAGCAAAGAACAATATCCGGTTCTGCAGGACTTTAATCGCAGCATCATCGTTGTTATAAAAATCTGTGCCTGAGATCAGATATCAGATTACTTCAATGAAAAATCGACGCGGTTAGGAGCGCCCTTATCTTTGATGCCGTCCGCATTCAGTTTGGGGGCAATCAGGAACATGCGTTCGCGACTCACCAGCGCTACATCTTCGAGATAATCGCGCACAGTATCTGCGCGTCTTTGCGCCAAGTCCCGCAAATCATCGGTATCCACCGTCAGACTTTGCAATAACAATTGTTCCGCCTCTGCGTCTGGCAGTGTTTTAGCCAGCCCCAGCACATTCCGTGGCTTATTGAATTTTGCAGCATCGTATAAGGATTGCAGAAATTTATGTCGTTCGTCTGCCGTCAATGTCAGCGACTCCGCTTTGATACCGCGATTTTTCCGTCCAAGTTCACGCCATTTAGCTTCACGCAAACGATTTTCCAGCATTTCATGACGTATGCCCTCAGTATCGCTTTTGACGTCCACACGGCCTGTAATATCCAGATGCAGGCTGCTGCGTTCTTTCAATGCTTTTGCCAGGTTGTCGAGTTTTTCAGTTGCCGCCGGCGTCAGAACTGCACTGCCGGGATTGAATTCAAGATAAGCCAGCTCTTCACCACCAAACATCGATCCCAGTAAGGCAAACGGTGACGTCACCGCCTTGGTAATGATGTTCACAAACACTTTAAAAATAATGCTGCTAACAGAAAACTGCGGGTCGGCTAATGAGCCAGAGATCGGTAAATTAATCGTTATCCGGCCTTGGTTGTCACGCAACAGCGCCACTGCCAGCATCACTGGTAATTTGGTCGCACTCGGGCTGTCCACCCGCTCACCAAACGTCAGTTGATCCAGCCTCACCTCGTTCTCAGCCGTCAATTGCTGGTTCTCTATTTTGTAACTTGCCTGAGCCGACAATTTGCCTTTTTCAATCACGTAACCCGCATATTTGGCCGCATACGGCGTCAGCTTGGTCAGTTCGATCCCGTTCGCACTGCCTTTAATATCCAGAAATACCGGTGTAGATAAAGGATTCATGCTGCCTGAAATCAGCAAAGGTGCGTCATCATCCACTTTGCCATTCAGTTCCACCGTTGCCACTTGTGGGTTGTCGGATGAAATTGTGCCTATGCTACCGCTGATGCCAGTCAGGTTTGCATGGTAATTCGGCTGTATGAAATTATCCGTAAAGTTTACGTTGCCACCGGTGATGACGGTTTGTCCTATGCGCATGACGACGGAGGATGGCGTACCGGTGACCTGCACTTTCTGCGTCACGGTGGTGCTACCGGCAAGGCCTGCCGTGGTTTTCGGCGTCATCTCTTTCGACGTCGGCACTGCGTTCGCAGGTACCTCCTTCACGGTTTGGCTCACCAGGATATTCTGTAAATTCAAGCGCGCCTTGTCAGACAACACCAGACGCGCAAAAAAATCATTCAGGCTCAGTTTTTTAACATCAATCAGTTGTTTGGTTTTTCCTATGTTCGCGTGAATGCCTTCGGCCGATATCGCTTTCCAGTCCAGAAAATCCTCCTCTGTGCCATTTTCAAATATCTGAAAATTATTCAGGCTCAGCATGCCGTCGTAATCAAACTGACGGTCGGCTTCCAGGATATTTGTCAGTACCAGCTTGCCCTTGGCAGTGCCGCCACCTTTAACAATCTGCACATTCAGAAATTGTGAAAAATACGAAGATAGTCGCGCAATCGGCAAACTCTCTGTATCCACATTCACATTTACTTTTTTCATACCGGCAGAACTACTGCCATCCAGATTCAACTTGGAACGCCGGTTCAGTTTCGATTGCAGACGGAAGCTGACGTCTTTAGAGAAATCGCTGCTCAGTTGCCCCAGATTCAGGCTGATGCTGTTCAGGTTTAATTTCACTTCCGGTGTGACCGACTGATCGAGAAAATCGATTTCACTATTTTTCAGATCAAATTGATTCAGGCTGATTTTCCACGGTGCAGTTGCTGCGCTCTTGGCAGGTGGCAGTTCAGCGTTGGCAGTTCTGACGACGTTGCCTTTGGTCGCAGAGGAAGCTGACTCAGGCAACCAGCTCTGCATCAGCATCGCCGCCGACTTATCGCGCCGGATATCCGCCCGCAAACCATCAAATTCAGCGGTTCCCATTTGTATCGCACGGTTCGTGGAGTCAAGTAGTGTTTTGTTCAACGCAAAAGATTTGAGCGCAATGCTACCGTCACTGGCGTTCCCTTTCAGCAGCAGATCACGCAGTCTGAGCGATAAATCACTAAGCTGAAATTCGCCAGCCTTCAGACTGACGCCGGATTCCGCATCCAGTTTGCCACTCAGATTCGCCTTCAAAAACGGATTCAGAAAAGCCTGATAATTAGCGAGCGCCACATCGCTGATGGCAAGCTTGCCATTCAGTGTAGAGGAGAAAATCTGCAATTGCCCGTCAAACCCGATTTTTTCATCGGCTTTTGTTTCCAGACTCAGTTTCAGTTGCGCTGGCTTGACGTCTTTCGCGGTCGATAACTGCTGCGCACGCAGGCTGATGTTTTGCAATTCCAGTTTTTGTTCTGGTCTGGCATGCACGGCATCAGAAAAGTGTATCTGTCCATTCGCGACCTGCAGATCGTGTACCTGCACGAGTGGCAAAGGTGCCGGGGTTGCTGTCGCTGTTGCCGCCGTCGCTACTGGTGTGGCTGTGGATGTTTTTCCGGCTGCAGCAGTCGTTGCCGCTCCTGATTTACCAACGGGTGCAGCTTGCAGATTCGCCCAGTTCAGGCCATGCTGCGCATCAAAATCCAGCCATACCTGTGGTGCGCTCAGGCTCAATTGTTGCAACTCTGTCGCCGCCGTCATCAGATTCATCTGACGAATCTGCGCCTGCAAACCTTCCAGCTTCAGCAAAGGCTGACTTTGTTTATCTTTCAGGAAAACATCATGCAAACGCAAATCACCGGACAGAAAAATTTCCATCTGCTTTTTCTGGCTGAAAGTCAGATTGAGCTTGCTGCTCAGTCTGGCGCTGCTTACCTGCACCGGCAAGGCGACTGGCACATAAGGAATCAGCTGCGCCAGATCTAATTGATCGAAATCGATCGCCAGCGTGCTTTCGTGCGTTTCAGAAAATGGCTTGGCGCGCGCCTGCAAAGAAAAATCCGCACCGTTGATGTGGGCAGATAATCGGGGCTCGACAAAGCTGTCTATCTGTTTCGGGAAATTGGAAATGAAAGGTAAGCCTACCTGCAAGTCTGTCAGTTTAAATTGCTTACCGAAGACCTGGTCATCAAAGACAATAGTGCCTTTGCTGATCTGTATGTTGGCGACAGAAAAACGCAGCGGCGCGTCACTTTTGGGGGCTGCTGCAATTTTATCCAGCACGTCGCTGACGTTATAGCGACTATGCTGAGCCGCACTGTAACGTACCAGATGTACATCCGGCGCAGTCAGATAAAATTCATCGAGTACCAATGCGCGATGAAACAAGGATGTCATTGACAGATTGACTCTCAGCTCTTGCACCGCTAAAGCCGACGTTTTCTGATCGGCTTCATAGAGACGCACATTCGTCGCCGTCAGGGCAAGTGAAAATGGAGAAAAGCTAACCTCGCCGATGTCCAGTTTGCGGCCAGTTTGTTGTTGCACCTGCTCTATCGCCATGCGTTTTACAAACACCGGCAAAAATAAATAGCTGAGCAACATCAGCAGCACGGCTAGCACCAGTCCCCCGGCAAGCCAGCGCCCCGTTCTCCAACGTTGAAAACGGGTCGAAAAAGAAGTAACCGGTAATGCCACTGTGAGCCTCTGCGTGTAGATAAAAATGAAGCAAAAATCGCTGAAGCGCCTCATTTTTCAATTGAATATTATTTTTCCAGCATTATACGTCTCGCTAAACGTCAAAGCGGGGAAAACCCGGGCTGCGCAGGTTAAATAATGTGTCAAAAGATTACCAGAGTTCGTTCAGATGCTATCGATACGCATTCGAACGGAAGCGCGTAAAGATTCAACAAACCGTGAACAAGCGCCGAACCGGGCAGGGCTTAATGTTGACAAGCGTCAATCAGGTGCAACAGCGGCAAGGCTTTGTTTCCGCCTCATACGCTTCATGGAAAAAAACCGCGCCGGCCAGGACAAGTCATACAATCAGTAAGACATGCGGTCAGGCTGGCTGCTGACTTAAACGCGTCCGGCCTTGGTTGCTAAGCACGCGTCTCAGCTGGAAAAATCAACTGTCGTTATTCTGGTCGCCCGCCGAAAACCCTGCTCCAGAGCGGATTCGCACCGATGTGATAGGCCAGATCTGCCGGTCGCTGTATCTTCCACAAAATAAAATCGGCCATCTTGCCGACTTCTAAGGTGCCGCTGACGCTGCTCGCCCCTAATGCCTGTGCGGCATGGCAAGTCACGCCCTGCAGGGCTTCCAGCGGCGTCAAACGAAACAGGGTGCACCCCATGTTCATTGTCAGTAACAGTGAGGTCAGTGGCGATGTGCCAGGATTGCAATCGGTCGCCAATGCGATCTTCACACCGGCAGCACGTAAGGCCTGCACCGGTGGCATTTGCGTCTCGCGTAAAAAATAAAAAGCACCGGGTAATAACACGGCCACCGTGCCACTGGCAGCCATGGCGGCGATCCCTTCCTCCGACAGATATTCCAGATGATCCGCCGACAAGCCTTGATAACGCGCAGTTAACGCCGCCCCACCCTGATCGGATAATTGCTCTGCATGCAGCTTCACCGGCAAACCAAGTGCCTGCGCGGCCAGGAATACCCGCTCGGTCTGAGCCGGCGTAAAACCGATTTTTTCGCAAAAGACGTCAACTGCATCCACCAATTCTTCCGCCACCAATGCTGGCAGCATGTGCTCGCACACCAGTGTGATGTAATCATCTGGCCGACCTGCATATTCCGCTGGCAAAGCGTGCGCTCCCAGAAAAGTTGTCTTGACGCGAACCGGAAACTCACGTCCTATGCGCCGCGCAACACGCAGCAGCCGCGCTTCGCTAGGCAAATCGAGACCATAGCCTGACTTGATTTCCAGTGTGGTCACACCTTCACTGAGCAGATGGTGCAGACGCGGCAGAGTGGCTTGCAATAACTCATCTTCAGTCGCGGCTCTGGTCGCCGTGACAGTGGAAAGAATACCGCCACCTTGGCGGGCAATCGTTTCATAACTGACGCCATTCAGACGTGCTTCAAATTCATTGCTACGGTTACCGGCATACACCAGATGTGTGTGGCAATCGGTCAGCCCCGGCGTGACCCAGCAGCCAGCGCCATCGTGCTGTGTCGTTACCAAATAATTCGCTGGCAAGGCATTGCGCTCCCCCAGCCAGACGATCTTGCCGTCACGGACCGCAAGCGCGGCATCATTGATCTCGCCATAACCATCTGTCATGGTCGCGAGGTGGATGTTGGTCCACAGACTATCCAAGTGCAACATCAGTCCGGTCCTTTATCAAAGAATCTCAGCGTGATCAGATATACGATGGTGCCCTCATCGGCAGTCAGTTCCAGTGCTATGCCTGATGCAGGATGGGTTTCGTTCAACAGCATAAGATCGCCGCTGCAAAATACTTCCCCCGCTGTTTCTGGCGTTGTCAGACGAGCGCCACCGGCAACACAGTACAACAACATTTGTCGGGCGTCTTGCGCATGGATGCGATGTTGTCCGGCCAATAGCTTTTGCATGGTATGGGTGCAGACATCGCGGCGCGTCATCATATTCAGATCCGACACGCTGCCCTCTGATAATTCAGCCGTTACCGCAAGCTCGCCTGCAAAGCAATACGGCGGGCTGTTTTGCGTCAGATGCACCGCACCCGATGGTGTAGTTCCCTGCTCTGCCTTCGTATGCAAAATCAAACCTGCGCCAGACAACACGGCAAGCGTTCTGTCTATGCCGGGGAAACTGGAAAACGGTCCATCAACCGCGACTTGCGCCGTACTCAGGCGCCAGATAAAATTATCCAGATTGGCGCCAGCCGGAAAAATCGCCAGCTCAGTCGTGCTGCCACCGCCATTTTTCCAGGGCATCGTTTGATAATCACTCACAGACCAATGCAGCATCAGCATGCTCCGTCAGGCCAGATACAAATGCTGATACAGATGCTGACATTCCGCACTGATGCGCCCTGAGATCACCAGTTCTTTCGCCGCCTCAATATCAGGCGCAAAAAAACGGTCTTTGTCATAGAACGCAACTTTATCCCGCAAGGTCTGATGCACCTGAGCCAGCATAGACGAGGTTTTCAGTGGCGCATGAAAATCCACGCCTTGCGCCGCAGCCAGCAATTCAATCCCGACAATGGTCGCGGTATTCTGCGCCATTTCATGCAAACGACGTGCGCCATAAGTCGCCATGCTGACATGATCTTCCTGATTGGCCGAGGTCGGAATCGAATCGACGCTGGATGGATGCGCGTGAGATTTGTTTTCTGAAGCGAGAGCTGCCGCTGTCACATGCGCGATCATGAAGCCGGAATTCAGGCCCGACGATGGCACCAGAAATGGCGGCAAACCAGATAAAGAAGCATCAATCAGCAAGGCGATACGGCGCTCGGAAATCGCACCGATCTCGGCAATTGCGAGTGCCAGCGTATCCGCTGCAAATGCGACTGGCTCGGCATGGAAATTACCACCGGAAATCACTTCGCCGGTATCAATAAATACCAGTGGATTATCGGTCACGGCATTGGCTTCGATCAGCAAAGTGCGCGCTGCGTTATTGATGATATCGAGGCAGGCACCCATAACCTGAGGCTGGCAGCGCAGACAATATGGGTCTTGTACGCGCTCATCGTTGACCAGATGGGATTGACGGATTTCACTGCCGACCAGAAGCTTACGATAAATTTCTGCCGTCGCGATCTGACCAGGCTGACCTCGGCTGCTATGTATGCGAGGATCAAACGGTGCATCACTACCTTTGGCTGCATCGACTGACAAAGCGCCGGTAATCGTGGCCGCTTCCAGCAAACGTTCCGCCATGAATAAACCATGCAAAGCGAGCGCCGTTGATACCTGAGTACCATTGATCAATGCCAGCCCTTCTTTCGCGGCGAGGACGACCGGCGTGATACCAGCGTTCGTCAGCGCCTGCTTTGCCGGTAGCAGTGTGCCGTTGACGCGCACATCGCCTTCGCCCAGCAGCGCCAGTGTCATGTGCGATAACGGTGCCAGATCGCCGGAGGCACCGACCGAACCTTTCACTGGTATGGTCGGCATAATGCCAGCGTTGAGCATCGCGATCATGGTGTCGATCACAACCGCGCGGATGCCGGATACCCCACGAGCCAGGCTGGCAATTTTCATCGCCAATATCAGACGCACGACCTCATCGGCAATGAATTCGCCTGAGCCCACCGAGTGAGACAAAATCAGATTGCGTTGCAAGAGCTCAAGCTGATCATCCGGGATGCGAGTTTTCGCGAGTTTGCCGAAGCCGGTGTTGATACCGTAAGCCGCATCGCCTTTGGCAACGATCTTTTGTATCATTTCTGACGATGCGTGTATCGCCGGGTAAGCAGACGCGACCAGTTTTAACGGTGCCGGACTGATCCAGATGCGGCGCAAATCTGACAGCGTGAATTCGCCAGGATGTATCTCAAGATGCTTACTCATTTTTTTACTTTCTAATAAGGTGTCTCAATGCCTGCGCGCCTCTTCAGGCATTTTTTCGCCAGGACGCCCGTAATACGCGGGCATTTTCTTGTCAATTCAGACGATCTGCTTATTTAAGCATCGGCAAGTTCAAGCCTTCACGCTTGGCGCAGGCGACGGCCTGCTCGTAGCCGGCATCGGCATGACGCATCACGCCGGAACCGCAATCGTTGACCAGCACGCGCGCCAGACGTTTCGCTGCGGCATCTGTCCCATCGGCCACAATCACCATACCGGAATGCTGGGAATAGCCCATACCAACGCCGCCGCCATGATGCAAAGAAACCCAGCTGGCGCCGCCGGCGGTATTCAGCAAGGCATTCAACAAAGGCCAGTCAGAGACGGCATCGGTACCATCCCGCATCCCTTCTGTTTCGCGATTCGGGCTGGCGACCGAACCGGTATCGAGATGGTCGCGACCGATCACGATCGGTGCTTTGAGTTCGCCGTTTTTAACCATCTCATTGAATGCCAGCCCGGCGATGTGACGCTCGCCCAGACCCAACCAGCAAATACGCGCAGGTAAGCCCTGGAAGGCGATACGCTCACCCGCCATGTCCAGCCATTTATGCACGCCTTTATTGTGTGGGAATAATTCCTTGATTTTGGCATCGGTTTTACGGATATCTTCCGGATCACCCGACAAAGCCACCCAGCGGAATGGGCCTTTGCCATCGCAGAACAGCGGACGGATGTAAGCCGGTACAAAGCCGGGGAAATCGAAGGCATTTTTTACGCCGGTATCGAATGCGACCTGACGGATATTATTGCCATAGTCAACAGTAGGAATGCCCATCGCATGGAAGTCCAGCATTGCCTGTACATGCACCGCACAAGCCTGAGCCGCATCCGCAGTCAGCTTCGCATGTTGTGTCGAATCGTGCTGGGCAGCCTTCCACTGCTGCACGCTCCAGCCTATAGGCAAATAGCCATTGATCAGATCATGGGCCGAGGTCTGGTCAGTCACCAGATCGGGTTTCATGCCGCCCGCTTTAGCGCGCTTGACCAGCTCAGGCAGGATTTCAGCGGCATTGCCGAGCAAGGCGATGGAAACCGCTTCCTTACGTTCGCAATGCTGTTGTATCAGCGCCAGCGCATCGTCCAGGTCTTTTGCTTGTTTGTCGACATAGCGGGTACGCAGACGGAAGTCGATACTGCTTTGCTGACATTCGATATTCAGCGACACCGCACCGGCAAAGCTGGCTGCCAATGGCTGCGCGCCGCCCATGCCACCGAGGCCGGCGGTCAGTATCCAGCGTCCACCCCAGTCGCCGTTGTAATGCTGGCGTCCGGCTTCAGCGAAGGTTTCATAAGTCCCCTGCACGATGCCCTGGGTACCGATGTAAATCCAGCTACCTGCCGTCATCTGACCATACATGAACAAGCCCTTGCGATCGAGTTCATTGAAGTGTTCCCAGTTGGCCCATTTCGGTACCAGATTGGAATTCGCGATCAGTACGCGTGGCGCATCTTCATGCGTCTGGAATACACCGACCGGTTTGCCTGACTGTATCAACAGGGTTTCATTGGCTTCGAGCGCCTTGAGCGAAGCCAGAATCTGATCGTAGCACTCCCAGTTACGCGCCGCGCGACCGATGCCGCCATACACCACCAGATGCTTAGGATTTTCAGCAACGGCCGCGTCCAGATTATTTTGTATCATGCGATAGGCCGCCTCGGCCACCCAGGTTTTACAAACCTTCTCGGCACCATGCGGTGCGTGAATAACACGGCTGGCATCCCAGCGTGGATCGTTTTGAAGAATATCGGACATACGGTGTCTCCTGATCTCAGGTGTTACGAGGAAAATGTAGCCGGACATTTTGATGGCCGGTAGCGCTGAATATTGACGTTCCCATCAGAACAGCTTTTTTTGGAGTTTAAGTTGTATATACAACTTTTGCAAGCGGATTTTTAGTGAGACAATAGCGCAACTATTTCAGCAGGAATCCCGTGCCAAAAGTACAAGTTAATGCCCCCGTTTTCCAGACGATCAAAAATTATTTACTGAAAGAGATTCAGTCCGGTACCTGGAAAGAAGGCGATGCAATCCCATCTGAAGCGATGCTGGCAGAACAATTCAACGTCTCGCGCATGACGGTCAACCGCGCAGTGCGCGAGCTGACCAGCGAACAGATTCTGCACAGGATTCAAGGTTCAGGCACCTACGTTGCACAACAAAAATACCAGGCAACGCTGGTGGAAATCAAAAGCATTGCCGAAGAAATCCGTTCGCGTGGGCACGTGCATAGAAGTGAATTACATCTGCTGGCGGAGCATCCTGCAAGTGAGCAACTTTCGCAGGAATTTATGGTCAAACCGGGGCATCGTCTGTTTCACTCAGTCATCGTTCACTTTGAAGATAATGTCGCGATTCAGGTAGAAGACCGCTGGGTCAACTCCAGTGTCACACCCGACTATCTGCAACAGGATTTCAGCAGCATTACACCGAATGAGTATCTGGTCGCAGTAGCACCGCTGCAAGGCGTTGATTACCGGATAGAAGCGATGATGCCGCCAAAGCAGATCGCCGTGATGTTGAAGATTGCAGTCAAGGACACCTGTCTGGTATTGCACAGAAAGACCCGCTCAAATGGAAAAATCGCAACCGTTGTGACTATGTGGCACCCGGGAAAACGCTACCAGTTTGCTGGCAGTTTCTAATGACAAAATAACTGAGCACGTCATCGAAAAACCGCGCTGACACGTTGCAACAACCGGACTGATACGTTACGACATGATCTGGTAACAGTCTTGTAACAACGTTCATCCTGCCAAGCAGTTAAAATGCAGTCTGAATTAAGGAAATTACCATGGCAAAAAAGAACGAGCTTGATCCGGAAACCGAAGCGCTGATCGCATGGTGCACAGAAGTTGAAGGTTTTTTAGTCGCCGGCGGTGCGACCATCGCGCAAGCACAGGATCACATAGAAGAACAAATCGAGTGGTTCACCGATTTATTTTTTGATGGTTTAAGTCCGGAAGAAGCAGCAAAAGAGGCGCTCGCTTGAGGATAGATCATAGTAAAACCAGCCTCTGCTCACATGAAGTTTAGATTAAAAATGCGCCGTTTATTTTTGTACTTGTCAGTCGCACTTTCTTTGAGTCTGGTCAGTGCCTGTTCCACTACCAAATCGCCCTCCCAACAACATGAGGAATTTGGTGCCAGCGGCGTATTTACGCGCAGTTTTCCCGGTACGGAGCAATCCGCCTGCGAAGCAGCGCGACGCGCGTTGCTGAGCCAGGGATATGTTATCAGCGACTGGAAACCTTCCATCCTGAAAGGTCGCCGCAAATATCAGCACGATGCCGAAGTCCATGCGGAAATCGAGTTTAATGTCGTTTGTGTCGCTAACAGCCAGGGCAGCAACAGCACCACCATATTCGCGAACGCGGTACGCGATCGTTACTCACTGAAAAAGAGCAACACCTCCGCCAGTATCGGCGTCAGCGCGATAGGTTCGGTATCATTGCCATTCGGCAGTACTGATGATGCGCTCGTCAAAGTTGCCAGCGAAACGATACCAACCGGGCAGTTTTATAACCAGTTTTTTGATCTGGTTGAACGCTATCTCGATAGTGTACAAATGCCGAATGATCCCGATGCAGAAAAAAAAGAAAGCGCTTCTGTAAAGGCACCGCCGGCTGAACAATCAGCCGCGCCGGATCAGGCGGGTAAAGAAATAAGTAAGTCGAATGCCGATAACTAAGCTGCCATTTGAAAAACCCATGCAAGCAGATGATTTGCAGCGATTGCTGACACTGAAAATGCCTTACGGTAAATATGAAGGCAGATACATCGCCGATTTGCCGGGGCATTATCTGGGCTGGTTTGCGCGTGAAGGTTTTCCCAAAGGAGAGATAGGCAGATTATTGGAGCTGATGTATGAGATTGACCATAATGATCTGCGGGAACTGCTGAATCCTTTGCGGCAGTCGACAAAATAAACAACTCAGGCCAGCCCTGCGTTGCCTCAATATCACTCAACGCCGTTCCACTCATATCCGATCAGCCTGCGGAGACGAACTGGAAATTAGAAAAAAAGCAGCACAAAGAAATTGTGCTGCTTTTTTTTAATTCAATAAATACCTATACAGGTAAAGCTCAGGCAAGTATGGTGTCTGACAAGGCTCGCAACTGATCAACGACATCCTGATCAATTTGCATCTTATTTGCAGCCGGAATCACCAGTGTGGTGATCTGCTTCAGCGCCGCCTGCGGCAATTCACAGAGACGAATTTTATCCGCCCGTGTCTGCTCCAGCGGGTGGGTAGCAGCCTCATACAAAATCACCTCATGATCAGGTGAATATGTTTTCATGAGCTTATTCACAATGATCTGCAAATGCGCTGGCTCTGTCTCAAAACGTTTGAGTGTCAGATCACCTGCAATACCGATCTGCCACAAAACCAGCAAAGCGGTCGGATCGATCTGGCGCTGATAAATCATGAATTGCGTGGCTTCCATCGACTGCATACCGAAAGTACCCGGGTCGATTCCCAGATCGGCAACCAGACTATCCAGCGCGGAAATCCCCGGCTCCATGTGCGCTTCAAAACCCTCCTGCCGCGCATCAGCAATTGCCATGTGTGAGATGCAGGCGAAAATACCGGGATGCCCATAAAATGCCGCGCATACTTTTTTACCCTGCCGGACTTCATGCAGGATCGTATCAGCCATGCGACGATAAGTATCCCGCCGGGTCTTGCCGTCAACTTTCGTATCGTCGTAATGATCTAATAAACAGACATACTCTTTCGCCACACCTTGCAGCCATTTGCGGGTGAACATGTTAGGAACGGCAGCGATCACCACGTCAAATGACTCGATATAGCTTTTTGCCAACGGCGTCAATTGTCCCGCCATACGCATACCAGTGCCTACACAAACTAATTTCCCTGCTTTTTTATTTAACATTGAATTCTATGAAAATACGGAAACGCGATTACGGCCATCTGCTTTGGATTGATACAGCGCTTTATCAGCCGCTTGCATCAGTTCCTGAAAATTAGTGATGTCGTTAGTGTTCATCGTCATTGTCGCGAGGCCAAAGCTTGCACTTAAAGGGCAACGGATACCACGGGATTCGACATCAATCATAGTAATAGCATGCCGACAACGTTCTGCAAGTTGCAAACCGATTTCCTGTTCCGCCGCTGGCAAAAAAATAGCAAACTCCTCGCCACCAATACGCCCAAAAACATCACCTTTACGCAATACACCGGCAACAGCCTGACTCACACTTTTCAATACCCAGTCACCAGTTGGGTGGCCAAAACTGTCATTCACATTTTTGAAAAAATCCATATCGAACAGGATCAGGCTGACCGCTGCAGTACGATGCTTAACCCCGGCTTCTGCTGAACTCATGAAGTGTGAACGATTGCTGATCTGCGTCAGCCCATCCAGTTCCGCATGGCGTTGGAAAATATTTTTCTGCCTGATAACTTTCCACAACCAGACGCCCAGCACACAAATAAAACACAGTACCAAGACGATGATCAGCAATAGATTCTGATTGCTCTTCTTCTCTAATTTTTTTTCAACATCGAGAATTTTGTTCTTTTGTTCGAGTAAAACCATTTGATTGGCTTTATCCTGAATCTCGAACTTAACACGCTGGTAGGCCAGGTTTTTCTGCAACTGTTGATCAAGCAGCTTATTTTTTAAAGTCAGCGCCGTATCGGCATACTCCAGTGCTGAGAAATACTGCCCCTGTGATCGCTTGATATCCGCCATAATTTCACTGGCTTTTTCCAATAACAAAACGACATTTTCTTTTTTTGCCCTGGTATATGCCTGAACACCGTATGACTCAGCCTGCTGCGTATCTCCCGTTTTTAGGTAAGCTTTAGCAAGTGCCGTTTCCAGCTGTATCAAGTAACCAGAACTCTGACTATTTTTTTTCAACTCTTCAAGCAAAGGTATTCCGGCTTTGATACCCAGAGCATAATTACCTGATTCAATCACATCAATATTGGCGATGGTTTTAATCAAAAGCGAAATAAAAAATCGCCCTTGAGCATCACAAGTCGTAATAGCAACGTTTAACAACTCATTGGCTTTTTGACTACGACCCATTAAAAAATTGATTTCAAGCTGATTGCCAATCCCAAGACAAGTCGCTGGCCCCGGAAGTTCATCACGATCCAGTTCCGGCAAGCGGCGTGCGTATTCCATCGATTCATCGTACGCGCGCAATGAATTCAGAATAGTAATTGCTGATTGCAAAACATCAATCTTGGCATTTTTATTTTTCAGACCGGGTAGCATTACTATGCTCTGATTCATATAACTCAGCGCATTTTCATACTCACCCAAATTGATGTAGCCATCCGATAGCTGATATAAAAATCGGGCGCGATAGTCGATGTCAGAAATATCTGAGATGACAGACTGAACAAATTCCACCCGCTCGCGGTGTTTTCCGAGAAAACCGAGCGCCGATGCACGCAAAAGCAGAAATTTATTTTTTTGTTCGGTAGAGAATGTCGCCTGCTGCAACACCAGCTCATCTAACTTCCTGAGCGATTCATCTGGAGAGTTGAGTAAACTCCGCGAGACATTTTTTAAAAGCGCATCGTTTTTTTCATCCGTACCAGCCTGACTGTATTGATGCAGAAATGCGATGAGCAGCATTGCGCATAATAACAAAAACTTTTTGAATGCCTTCATTATTACGCGCACAACGTTAAACACATCAGTGGGTTGTCTCAGTAGACTGGAGCGTGGGCAGGTTTGCCTCATCAATCCCAATTAAATTGGCCACCCGCGATTTATCGCCTGAAATCAGGGCATTTTTTTCTTCCTCATTCAGACCAAAACTATCCATTGCAGCGACAGGGTTGGCTGCAAATGCTTCACGTGCGTCAGCGTTTTGATCCAGATAATTCAGATAGTCCAGCAGTTTTGACATAGTGTTTCTCAGGTAAAAGTTGATGACATTACTTCCAAGAAAACATTCTATTCGGTTTCATCTTAAATGTAAGCAAAAGTTACCGACATTAGATTATCCGCAACACCGGGTAACAACGCCATTCAGGTTCTCTGTAGCGCTCGCAATGCGTGAAAATAAAATCGAGTACCGCTTCCTGATTACTCAGTAATTCAGGGTGAGTGTTTTTCCATGTTTCAAATAAGGCACGGGTTGCCGGTTCATCGCGCAGGATTTCTGCTGCGGTATCCTCGAAGACATAATCGGAATACGCTTCCTTTTTTTCCAACACACTATTGAAGAAACCCCAACGGAAAAAGCTGTCATGCGCCTGTGGCTCCAGCGTTTCCATCACATAACGTGCCTGTGGCTGATTAAGAGCAATCAGGTAATCACCAGGCTCCGCCTGCACTGTCTGCTGGCGGCTGACGAGCGTCAGCTGGTCGTGAAAAAGATGCCCCTCATACGCGTGCGGATGCGACTGCACAGATTCAATCTGGTAAGCCTGCACCTCAAGCATCTGCGCTTTTTCGACGCGCTGCATCTGCACACCATTCCATTGCAGGCGCTCGATTACGGCGCGCCAGGCTTGCGGAATCAGGTAGGCTTTGGGCTGTGTAACAGTCACATCGCTGACAAAGTGATTGAAGTAAGGAATCGGCTTTTCCCAGGGCTGACTACGGTCATAGGCTAAGCGAGTGTAATGACCGATCACGCTGGGGCGATACACTGCCTGATATCCTTTGAAGAGAAAACTGGATGGACGGCTTTGATCTACCTTCCAGCTGACGGCGGCGTGCGTACTGGTTGCGGCAGCCTGTCTCGCCTGCGATCTTAATGTCTGTATCTGCGCCGCATTCGCAATGGTGAAATCCAGCACGGTCTCAACCAATGCACGCATGGATGCATAGCGATCAGCGAATGGTTTAAGCATGTGCGTTTCAGGCATAAAACCTATCGTGTGATGCAACGCGGCGTAGCCTGTGGAAAAACGCGGTGTTTCCAGAAAATCTTCAATGCCGTGATCCGGAATATCTTTCACCGGATTCACATACGGGCAAGTCGGCCAGCCACGTTCATTCATCTGCGTATAAATTGCAGGTAACATCGTCTCGCGCAAAAAGCCGCCGAGCGCACTCCCCAGCTTATCGGCCTGGGTCTGTATCAGCGTCATCGTGTACTGGTAATCAGCACCATTAGACGTATGCGTATCGACCATGACATCCGGGCTCCAGACACTGAAAAAGCGGTTGAACACCTGCGCATTCAGACTGTCACATTTGATGAAATCGCGGTTCAGATCAAGATGCAGGCTGTTACCGCGAAAGCCGAACATTTCAGGACCATCCTGATTCACACGTGATGTATTCTGACGATTGACGCAGCCATCAACGTTATAGACCGGGATAAACAAAAACACGGTTCGTCCTAATGCGGCCAGCCGCTCCGGCTGCAGGCAAAAGTCACGCACCAGCGCCATACAGCCGTCAATTCCTTCCGGCTCTCCGGGATGAATACCATTGTTATTAAAAAAGACGGGGCGGCCTTCGCTTTGCAACTGCTCACGATCAAACACGCCATCCGCGGTCACGACGCCCGTATGAATAGGTCTTCCTCCATCGGATCTGCCTATCTCAAAAAACTGTAAGGTCCGGGGAAATGCTGCGGCAAGTCGCTGATAGAATTGTATGCACTCTTCCCAACTGGTGGTTTGATTCTGATTGCCAGTTTCATAGGGAGTTAAAAATTGGTGTCCAAGCGTAGGCGTCGTGCTCATATTCAGGATTCTGCAAAATGGAGTAAGGCTTCGATTTTAGCTTACATTCCGACTATCCAAAAACGCATGGCAGAGATGGCATACTGGAGCCTGCGATTTTATCCGCACTACCAAAGAAAAGAATCTGACCGGAGAAGACTGTGAATAACGCCGAGATTATTGCCCTGAAAAACACCTGTCATACCATCCTACCCGGTCATAAAACCCAGACCCCGGCACAGAGTTTTTCACAGATGGCGAGCTGGTGCGAAGCAAATAATATTGAGCATGATGTGTATGGTGAAGGCGATTTTCTGCAGTCATTTGAGAAAAAAATTGCCGGGCTGCTGGGAATTGAATCCGCGATGTTTTGCATCAGCGGCACCATGGCTCAGGTGATTGCATTAAAACTGGCCTGCGAAGAACGCGGCAGTTCGCTGGTTGCGCTGCACCCGACCTCACACCTGCTTTTGCACGAACGCAGTAACTTTCAGGCTATGCATTATTTCACTGCATTGAACATCGGTAATCCTCACCGTCCGTGGACACTGCAAGACCTGCAAGCCCAGCCCGAACACATCGCCGCTGCGCAGTACGAATTACCTATGCGTGAAATAGGCGGGCAATTACCGGGCTGGGAAGAACTCAATGCGATAAAAACCTATTGTCGTCAGCAAGACATTCACCTGCACATGGATGGCGCAAGGTTATGGGAAGCTGCCTGCGGTTTCAACAAACCGTTGAATGACATTGCCGCGGGCTTTGACAGCGTTTACGTTTCATTTTACAAAGGCATAGGCGGGTTTGCCGGTGCTATGCTTGTCGGTCGTACCGATTTCATCGCGAAGGCCAGAGTATGGATGCACAGGCAAGGTGGTAACGTTTTCCGGCGCACACCGTATGTCGTTGCCGCTGCTATGCAATTCGATCAACGTCTTGCGGCGATGCCAGCGTATTTTCAGCGCACCAGAGAAATTTATGTAGTATTAAAAGACTATCCGACATTCATCGCGAACCCTGCAACACCGCACTGTAATATGCTGCATCTGCATTTGCCGGCAGACAAAGAACCCGCCATACAGTTGCGCAACCGCATCGCTGCCGAACAAGGTATCTGGTTATTCAATAATGCTGTCCATACCGCACTGCCAGGTTATTGCATGTTTGAATGGTATGTCGGCGATCAGATGCTGGACATTAACGACAACACATTGCGACAGGCATTAGATTTACTGGCAGCAGGCGTACAGGCACCAGTCCTTTCAATGTGATGAAATGGTGCGCAGGACTTATCTGCTTTTTAGCAAAGATTGCACCCGGGTTCGTACGAACTGGATATGGCTGCGCAGACCATATAATTCCTCGGCATACGAAAGAGGAACGCTGATGCGGTTCACCTTGTCTTCAATTTCATCGAGATAATTCAATTGTTTTTCCAGCGTCGCTTTTTTATCTGAACTGCTCAGGTTATCGATGATCTGCTCGACCGTACGTAACTGACCATACCAGCGATAAATTCTGGAGCGGATACGCCAGACGTATAAAGGGGGAATAATTTTGGACAAAGGCAAAAACAAAGCCCCCAGCGCAACGATGACCACCCACATGCGCTCGATAAAATTTGCGACCCAGAAAGTCAGATAACGTTGCAGCACCGGCGCACCGTTTTTATAGAATTTTTCAGCCTCACCCGATACCGGAATTTCCGTATAGCGATCGGAGGGAAACTCACCCTGCTTGCTCAGCCAGTCGGCGCGACTGTGAATTTTAGCTGCTGCCTGCAACAACAAACCAGTCAACGCCGGATGCAGACTTTCGTGCGCCACCAGCGTTGCTGTCGGTGAGATCAGGTGATAATCGCGGGCTGGTAAATCCAAGCCGATATCGACGATGCCGCGCGGTAAAGTCACTTGCGACAGATAAGGAAAACGCCGGGTATAGGCTTCCGCCTGCACAAAATCAAATAAGCGCACACCAGGCGTCTGCAGCAGCATCTGCACCAGCGGTGCATCGCTGGCGGTGCTGAATACCAGCACATCTAACTGCCCCGCCAGAAATGCCACTGTCGCAGGCGTGTCGTCGAGATGCTGGAAACTGACATCGCCGGCACTCATGTTGTTGACCGATAAAATCTGCTCGAAAATACGGCCAACACCGGTGCCGTCAGGGCCGACATTAATGCGGCGCCCTCGGAACTGGCTGATGGTCGTGAATTCTTTTTTATCGCGGTAAAAAATCCAGATCGGCTCATAAAACAAACTACCCAGCGATATCAATCCTTTTTCCGCTGCTTCCGTGCGATCGGTTGAGCCGCTACGCACGAAGCCTACTTCGATTTCAGAATCTGGGTCACTGATGCGTTGCAAGTTTTCCTGTGAACCTTGCGAGGTTTTAAACCGTAGCTGAATCTGGTTTTTCGCCAGCTCCGCAGCATATAACTTGGCAAAACGTTCGTAAGCACTGTTTTCCGGACCGGTGGAAATGTCGATAATGCGCGGCGGCGCCGGGTCCACCAGCCAGAATCCAAGGCCGCAGACGATCAACACCATCAGTGTCACCGGGCCAAACGCGACGATCAGGTCGCGCAGCGAAAACAGGGTGAACTTGATCTTTTGCATCAGGCGTCGGAACTCAGCGGTACCGGCACATATTCAGAGTGGAAATGATCGAGGCCTGCGAGCATTTTCTTAAATGCGGCTTCCACCTGTGCAGGATCACCTTTGACGCCCAGCTCAATATGTCGGCGCTGCGTCTCTGTGCCAACGCTGGGCAGACTGAAGACTTTAATCAGCGGGAATTCAGCTTCCAAAGCCTCCATTAACGGCGTCAGTACAGACTCTATTGCTTCGTATACCAACACCGCTTTTTCTGCTCTTGCCTGTTGATGAAACAGATGGGAATAATGCGTATCCAGCACCCACTCTATCATCGGCCAGGCCATCACCGGAAAGCCCGGAACGAAATAATGCTGACGTATCGCAAAGCCGGGAATCTTGTTGTAAGGATTCGGAATCAGCGCCGCGCCTTGCGGAAACTCGCCCATTTTGAGGCGCTGCAAATGATCGGGGCTGTTCAGATCCACGGTCTTACCGGCCTCAGCAGCCATTTCCAGTACCCGTTGCTGTATCAGTGTCTTCGCTTCAGTATGTAATTCCAGCGGCAGATTCAGTGCTGCGGCAGCACATTGACGGGTGTGATCATCCGGTGTGGCACCGATGCCGCCGGTCGAAAAAACGATATCGCCGCTGGCAAAACTGCGTTGCAGGATTGCCGTAATCCGTTCGCGGTTATCACCGACGTACTCAGCCCAATCCAGTTGCAGACCGCGCGCATTCAATGCAGCGATCACTTGCGGCAAGTGCTTATCCTGCCGTTTCCCTGAAAGAATTTCGTCACCGATGATGATCAGACCGATAGCCATATGCGTTCCTTTGTTGGAATTCGTGATGCGCTTATTGTACAAGAGCAGACGACGCTGCTGCCCGCTGTTGTGCCAGCGCCGCCAGACAATAGTGCTGGAACCACAGACCGGAAAAAACAAATACCAGCACATACAGCCAGATCGCAAATCCGGCGATCACCGGCAAGAACATCACCGCCATCACACCACCCAGCCACAACAAACCCGGCGCGGCACCGAATATACCCGCAATCGTTCCCATGAACAATAAAGACCAGCGATGCTGTTTCATCAGTGCGCGCCGTTCATCCACATCGGCATATTCAGCCAACGCGTCATAGACGATCACGCGATAAGTGAGCCAACCCCATAACAAGGGTTGCAAGACCAGACTCACAGGTGGAAATAAAGTCAGCGGCAATGTCAGCAGCCAGACGAAAGCAAAAATCACAAACGAACTGAGGGAATACCCTATGCTGCCGAGCAAAGAACCACCATGCCGTTGTTCCAGTTGCGGATAATGGCGGGACCCGACATGTTTGCTGATTGCAGGCATCGCAAACAAGCCTATGCACAATAAAGCGGTAAACACCATCAGCGGTAACAACAGCCACATCGCCACCAGCGGCACCACCATCGCTTTCAATGTGAACAAGCCTATCATTCCCAGGATGTCACCAGCGGTCTGAAAACTGTTGTGATCGGCAAACCATAGTTGCAGATAATCGATCAGCGCCTGCAGACCAAACCACATGGCGACGCTCCAGATCAACAGCGCAGCCAGAAATGGAATGAACGTCAGTAACAACATGCGAAAGTGTAATTGCGCCGCAACCGCTCTCCCCCATGCAATCCCCACAGCAGCAATATTCATGAGTGCGTTTCCTTTTCCATACCGGTCATGCGTTTGAGCCCCAGCCATTGCTGCGCCCAGAATCCACGACCATAATCGCGGGAACATCCTTCCGGTGCAGGCAGTTGATCACGGATGCCGGTCTCGGCATATTCTTTACTGAATAAAGCTGTACCAAACAGCACATCCCATAGCGGAAATAACACGGCAAAATTATGCCCGCCCAAGGTGCCTTTGCCTTGCGTTTCATGCCCCAGACCAATCGCGTGATGCATGCGATGATAGCGTGGCGACACCAGTAAATAATCACCGAACCGGCCGAAATACAGGCGCACATTCGCATGCTGCAGACTCTGCAACATCTGCGATGCCATCACCAGCATCACATACTGACCGGGCTCCACGCCTATCACAATCGCGATCATGCCCATGTAAATATCGCGCAAAAAATCGTCCAGCAGATGATTACGATTATCGCTCCACAGATTCATATTACGCTGACTGTGGTGCAGGCTGTGCAAACCCCACCACCAGTTGAACTGATGGCTGGCGCGGTGATACCAGTAATCAAAAAAATCCAGCACAAACAGGTAAGCAATAAACAGCAAGGCCGGATATTGCAAGAAACCTGACCACAGATTTTCCAGATTAAAAGGGTTGACGCCCTGCAAATGCAAGACGGCTGTCAGATAATCAAATACAGGTGTCAGCAGAAAAAACACCACCATCGAAAACGCGCCCAGGCGATGCAAGGCGGTATAAATAAAATCGTTCCAGCGGGCGTAACGGTCGGTGATCTTATGTACCGGTATCCAGGACTCCAACGGGCGCAAGATCAGGAACAAAATAATCAGTTGTAATACGCCGAAGATAAACCACTCAACACCCTCAAACGAATCTTCCACATATTCACCCAGCCCGACATAAAACATCGTCGGCTGCACGATGGCTTGAAAAATCCAGGATTGAAGGTTGGTCAGTAAATCTGAGAAGTAAGAAATGAAATTCATTATTTGCCAGTGGTATAGGAAGGATGCTCGCGTAGCGTAGCAAAACAAAAGGATTTTTGCTCAAGCCCGGTAATTAAGGGTTCCAGATTTTCCGGTGCCCAGGCCTGCTTGCGCGACCAGATGCCGAGGTGCGCCATGAAAATATCGCCATCACGTAAATGATCAAGTGCGCGTTTTAACAGCAGCGCATTACTGAATTTTTCGCTGGATAATTCGTCGCCGGAAAAACCGGCAGGTGCCCATGCCACATGACGGTAACCGCAAGCTTCACCCGCTTTCAATAAATTCGGTGTCAGCTTACCGCCAGGCGCGCGCCAGTAGGGATCAAGTTGCTTACCGGTCAGTTGAAGAAAACGCTGGTTCACACGACGCAATTCGCTGCAATATTGTTGCGGCGTCCACGCCAGTTTTTTTCCGGCATCAGCGCCGAACTGCGGGCGTACTTCAATCCTACCATCGGGCAAATCACCGATCACATAAACGTGATCGAAAGTGTGCGACCCAAACGCATGGCCTTCATTTGCCAGCGTTTTCCAATATGGTGCCCACGATGGATCGAGAGAATAATCGTCACGCACCGTTTTTTCGTTCGCCAGAAAAAAGGTGGCCTTGATCTGATGGCGACGCAGTGTTGCCGCAATCAATTCCGCCTGCGACTGGCTGCCAGTATCAAATGTCAGATAAATCGTTCCCTTACATGCGGCAGAGTGAGCGGCTGCGGTCGCAGCGGCTGCGCTGATCTGCACCGGCAGAATCAAGGCTGCCAGTGCGGCTGCAAGGTAAGGATGATGCTTAGATGTTGCCGGCACGATTGGCAAAGAAAACGCCATGTGGGGAGCGGCCGACCGGAATCAGCTTGATGACTTTTCTGGAAGGAATATCAACGACCGCCACTTTTTTAATCCAGCGCAGAGTCGCCCACAAAGTCTTACCATCTTCACTGACTTCCATGCAATCAGGGCCGCCGGGAACAGGAATACTGCCAACCATTTCCAGTGTTTGCTGATCGAGGATATTGATTTCATTCGAGGTGCGGTTAGAGACAAACACATGGCGCTTATCGCCCAGCGCACGGAAATTATGCGTGCCGACACCTGCCTTGATACGCTTGACGGTTTTTTGTGTACGCCAGTCAATCACTTCAACGTAATCTTTACCCATGATGCCGACCAGCAGATATTTATCATCCGGCGTCATCACGATACCCGCTGGCAGCTTACCGACAGGAATCGTCCATTTCACTTTCTGGGTCGCCAGATCAATTGCCGACACCTGATCGCTACCTTGCTGAGTAATGAACACCGTCGTGCTGGCCGCATCAAATGCCATATGGCTAGGTAACTTCGCCAGCGGAACACGGTTCACCAGCTTCAGATCCTGACCATCGAATTTATAAAAATCGACGCGATCAAGGCGCAGCGAATTTGAGACGAACCATTTCTGATCCGGTGAAAAACCGATCTGATACGGATCAGCAATATCCTTGATACGACGCTGAATCTGACCACTCTTAGGGTCAAGAAACACCAGCTCATCACCAATCGCATTCGCCACAATCAGAGATTTATTATCCGGCGTCGCCATCAGGTGATGCGGCTCTTTACCGATAGGAAATGTACTGATTTCTTTGTACGTCTGCTGATCCAGCAAACTGACCGTCGCATCACGCGAATTCAGCACGACCACAACGTTTGACTGCGCTGCCGGTACAACGGCGGGAATCAATAAACCAAAAAACAGAGATGCCAACAAAGAACGACTACGCATGAAAGAAGACCGCCAATAAATGAATTAAGTCTGCATTTTACCGTGCATAGTCGTCAGCGGCTTAGATCAGGCTTGCTGTTTTTTTACTTTTCAGCCGATATTGAGAAAAATCAAGGCAACAACTTTCACTCAGGAAACACCGCGCCGCGAAGAAAAGGGCATCATCCGGGCTGATTCCAGCGCCGGACTCTGTTTTTGCTCTACAATTGCGCCACTTTTTTGACAAATAAAGGGGAAACCATGAGCACAATTACTACCGTCAGCGGTTTGCAATACGAAGATAAAATCGTCGGCGAAGGCGCAGAAGCGCAAGCAGGCAATCACGTTGTCGTTCATTACACAGGCTGGCTGCAAAATGCCGATGGCAGCGCTGGCGCGAAATTTGATTCCAGCAAAGACCGTAATGATCCTTTCTCCTTCCCACTCGGCGCTGGTCATGTGATCAAAGGCTGGGATGAAGGCGTACAAGGCATGAAAATCGGCGGCACCCGCATCCTGACTATCCCATCCAGCCTCGGCTACGGCCCACGCGGCGCCGGCGGTGTGATTCCACCAAATGCGACGTTGATTTTTGAAGTAGAACTGCTGGGCGTATAAGCATTGGCTGCGCTGAAAATGGCCTGAAAACAGCCATTTTTGCCCTGTTTTTGCCATTTTTCAGGGAGTATCCTATTCAATTGCGAGCATCTCCTTATAAACAAAGGATGTTAGTGATGCCAAAATACATACTCCCCGGGAGTATATGAAAAATCAGGCGATAAAAATGCGACGGTATTTTCACCGTCGCTTTTTTATGTCTGCTGCTGTCTGCCCAAGTCCGCAACTACGCAACTTCACAGAGGCAGCATCGCCTTCAGCTTATTCCTTGATGAAATGCTGACGGTAATACTTGAGCTCCTCAATCGATTCAACGATGTCGGCTAACGCAGTGTGTTTCTGGTGTTTTTTAAAGCCTGTCGATAATTCTGGTTTCCAGCGGCGGCACAATTCTTTCAGTGTCGACACATCCAGATTGCGGTAGTGGAAGAAGGCTTCCAGCTTAGGCATGCCGCGCGCCATGAAACGGCGATCCTGACAAATCGAGTTACCGCACATCGGCGATTTACCGGCTGGCACATACGGTTTCAGAAATGCGATCAATGCTTCTTCAGCATCGGCTTCGCTGAACGTCGATGCTTTGACTTTATCGATCAGGCCGGAGCGGCCATGTGTGCCTTTATTCCAGGCATCCATTTTGTTCAGCGTCTCATCCGACTGATGGATGGCAAATACAGGGCCTTCTGCCAGCACATTCAATTGCGAATCCGTGACGACCACGGCCACTTCGATAATGCGGTCATTATCAGGGTCAAGGCCGGTCATTTCCATGTCCACCCAGATCAGATTCATTTCATTTGGGCGTGCAGGCGGTGTGTTTGCTTGAATGTCGGTCGCTTGTGACATAATTCTTCCTTAGCTTTTTTACGAATGTCACATTTTCCCATGATTTCAGTCGCCTTTTCGGTTTTCTTCATTTCCTTTCTGCTGGTCACGCTGCTGGTGCAGTTCTGGCTGGGCTCGCGCCACATTCGCCACATACTGCAACACCGGGCGCAGGTGCCTGTGCAATTTGCCGAAAAAATCCCGCTGGCAGCACATCAGAAAGCCGCCGATTACACCATTGCCAAGACCAAGCTTGGGCTGGTGCTGCTGATATTCAATGCGCTGGTGCTGATTGGCTTCACCTTATTTGGCGGCTTGCAGTGGCTGTCTGTCACACTGGTCAAAATCACCGGCCCGGGCATGTGGTATCAGATCAGTCTGATCACCGCATTTGCTGTGATCAGCAGTTTGCTGGAACTACCATTTTCGTATTACTCGCAATTCGTGCTCGAACAGAAGTTTGGCTTTAACAAAATGACGCCGGGCCTGTTCTTTGGCGACCTGATAAAAAGCACGCTGCTGGGCGCGGTGATTGGCCTGCCCCTGATCTGGGTGGTGCTGACGCTGATGGATAAATCTGGTGCGTTGTGGTGGCTGTATGCGTGGCTATTCTGGAGCGGTTTTCAGTTATTGATGATGCTGATCTACCCCAGCGTGATCGCACCGCTGTTTAATAAATTCACCCCTCTGGAAGATGATGGTCTGCGTGCGCGTATCGAAGGTCTGATGCAGCGCGTCGGTTTTGCATCGAAAGGTCTGTTTGTGATGGACGGGTCTAAACGCAGCGCCCACGGCAATGCGTATTTCTCAGGGTTTGGCGCATCAAAACGCATCGTCTTTTTTGATACCTTATTGTCGCGTCTGGCACCGGCTGAAATTGAAGCGGTACTGGCGCACGAACTCGGTCACTTCAAACTAAAACATATCGTCAAACGCATGGTCGTGATCTTTGGCATGTCACTGGTTTTCCTGGGCTTGCTGGGCTACCTGAAAGAGCAGATATGGTTTTATACCGGTCTTGGTGTTGAACCAATGCTGCTGGCAAAAAATGACGCGATGGCCTTGATTTTATTTATGCTGAGCGTGCCGGTATTCACCTTCCTGTTCTCGCCGCTGACCTCGATCAGCTCGCGCAAACATGAATTTGAGGCTGATGCCTTCGCCGCCAAACATACTGATGCCAATGATCTGGTGGCAGCGCTGGTGAAACTATATGAAGACAATGCGTCTACCCTGACGCCAGATCCGCTGCATTCTGCTTTTTATGATTCGCATCCGCCAGCGACGGTACGGATTAACAAATTGCTGGCGGCGTCTTCAGCCGCGTAATTTCATGAATAACGTCAAAAATAATCTCAGGAATGACCATGATTAAAACCGCCGACCTGCTCGCCAAAAAATCGCAAGAAACCTTCACCGGATTACCGGAATCGGAATTGCCTGCTTATCTGGCTGCGACTCCGGGCTGGGCAGTCGATGGCGCGCGTATCGCCAAAACCTATCAGTTCAAAAATTATTACGAAACACTATCATTCATCAACGCGATTGCGTATGTGATTCATGCAGAAGACCATCATCCGGAACTGGTCGTCACTTATAACCGTTGTGTGGTTCGTTTTGACACGCATACGGTGAACGGCGGCAACGGCGGCATTTCAGAAAACGACTTCATCTGCGCCGCTAAAATCGACGCCATTTTTGAGCAAAGTTTTTCCTGATGGCGCATCTACAAGGTCTGGTTATCGCTGCACATGGCCGTCATTACCTGATACAGGCGACGATCAACGGCGAAGTAAAAAAACTGCATTGCGTCACACGTGGCAAGAAAAGCGATGTCTCTGTCGGTGACGTGGTTGAATTCGCGCTGACGTCAAAAAATCAGGGTGTGATCGAAGCAATTACGCCGCGTAAAACCTTGCTGTATCGCTCAGATCAGTACAAGTCAAAAATGCTGGCAGCGAATCTCACGCAACTGTTGATTGTGGTGGCGACAGAGCCCAGCTTTACTGACGATCTGGTCTCGCGGGCACTGGTTGCGGCAGAATCTTCCGGCATCAAGCCGCATCTGATTCTGAACAAAGTGGATGTCACCGAATCACTGCCGAAAGCGCGTGAACGTGTCGGCTTGTATGCGAAGCTAGGCTACCCGGTGCATGAGGTTTCGGCCAAGGCCGATCCTGAAGGCACACGGGTCACGATGGAAAATTTGATGCGGGGTCAAAGCACGATATTGATAGGCCAGTCGGGCATGGGGAAATCCTCGCTGATTAATCTGCTGATTCCCGATGCGGAAATCGCCACGCGTGAAATTTCGGCAGCACTGGATACAGGCAAGCACACGACGACGTTCACCCGTCTGTATCAGATGGATGAAAACTCGTATGTGATTGATTCGCCGGGCTTTCAGGAATTTGGCTTGCATCATCTGAGTGAAGGCATGCTGGAACGGGCGTTCCCCGAATTTTTACCGCATCTGGGACACTGTAAATTCTACAATTGCCACCACCATGCCGAGCCTGGCTGCGCGATTCTGGCCGCAGTAAAAGATGGCAGCATCGCCTCTATGCGGCACGAGCTGTTTGAACAACTCGTGCATGAATCGGCACAAACGGTCGGTTACTGATCGCTACGGATTGCTGAATTTTTACGCTGACTTTTCCATTGAATTTTCAGCGTTGAATTACAGCTTGCCTTGCTTCAGGCTTTCCAGCCAGGCACGCTCTGAGGGCTTGAATGGCTTTTGCAACATGCGTTCTGGAATCTCCCACACTACGACTTTTGGCGGTTCCTGCTGCAATGCTTTGCTGTGCAGATAGGCTGAGGCGGAACCGTCAAAATCGCCGCCATCTTTGGCCAGATTCGCTACCGGTGCCGCCAGATGCTGACTCAGAAACGGCACAAAATTACCGCGCAAGCTGAATGAGGTGCCGATTAAAGCCACCGCAGGCAATCCGCCGTCACCAAACAAATCGTCGCTGTTATTCGCGACTGGTGCCACGGTACTGGTCGCGGTCCTTTCAATTGCGGGACGTAAAGCAGCCGGTAATCCATCCAGATTGGCGACACGGAATAAATCCCCCATGCGCTCTGCGATCACGGTCTTCACCGCACCTGCAGGAAGCTCTGCATTGAACTTATCAACCAGGCCAGCACTTTGTAAATGCTTTGCAATCGCCGCCGCCGCTGCATTCGCACCTGCCTCACTCCAGTGCGAATCGGTCCGGTAATAACGCTCACCACTGAAAGTGTTCAGAGCAGGATACAGATCGATCACCTCAACCTGTTTTGCACGTAAAGCCTTAATCCAGTCATCGCCACGTTGGGCAAAGCCCGCTGGCCGATGCAGGCCACACAGGTGCTGCTGTTCTACCCGCGACTTATCCGGAACGACTGCCACCACCAGTTGCACGCCTTGCTTTTTCAGGCTCTGCGCAATCTGTCCGACCATGTATGCGCGCGCATTTGCATTCTGTGCGCCGCCGTCAAATGTCGTCAGCTCTTCCTGTAAAAAAAACCAACCGTCACAACCGACACGCACATTCGGGCCAGCATCGCGTGCAAGATTCCATCGAACCGCCCGCTCAAATTTGGCAAATGTTTTACTCCATGAAAAATGTTCATTGAGCTGCGTCGTAAACATCCGCGTCGCTTCACCCTGAACAATCTTCTGCACGTCCCCCATCTCTCGCCACTTCTGCAATGGCACTTCTTGCAAAGACGATACCGTCGCAACCAGGCCAGCAGCAAGTATCGCCGCAAACGACAAGGCAGGCACATAGCGCCATGCCCCGGCTTTTTTTGCGTCAAAGGAAAAAGATTCGCTCATGTTTCCCTCTTAAAACTGGAAGTACAAAAATGGAATTGCCTTTTGCCCGGCCAGCACGATCACTGCATAAGCGAAGGTAAGCACAGGCCAGACCATACTCCAGCTCATAATACCGAGACCACCCTGTTTCGCTATCCGGGTCGCAGGATAAACCACGCAAGTCAGACCTATCACAAAGGTCAGCAAAATACCGGGACGCAAAGCCAGAATAATTTCATCACCGATACTCATACCGTTTAAACCAAGTTGCCCCGCCCACATGTCGAGCGCATTGTCGAAACCTGCGGCACGGAAGATCGTCCAGGCAAACATCACCGCCAACAAAGTCAGGCTGCGCGAAGCGAAATTCGGCATAGACCAGCCACGTTGAGTAAAGGCGCGATCGCAGCACAGCGCGCTACCGTGAATGATGCCCCAGATCAGATAATTCCAGTTATCACCACCGTGCCATAAACCACCGATTGCCATCGTCAGCATCAGATTCACATAGGTGCGGATTTTTCCCTGACGATTACCGCCGAGGCTGATGTAAAGATAATCCCGTAACCATGACGACAGGGTCATGTGCCAGCGCCGCCAGAAATCCTGTATCGACACCGCAAGATACGGGTTATTGAAATTTTCCTCAAAATGAAAACCCAGCATCAGCCCGAGGCCAATCGCCATTGCGCTATAACCGGCGAAATCAAAATACAGTTGAAACGTATAGGCGATACAGCCAACCCAGGCATCGCCAAAGCCGGGATTTTTCAAGCCAAACGCCAGTGCCACCACCGGTGCCAGCGTATCGGCAATCAAGACCTTCATCGAAAAACCAATCATGAAACGACGTGCGCCAAGCGTGAATTTTTCAAATGAAAAAACACGTTCGCGCAGTTCTTTGTCGATCACTTTATAACGGACGATGGGGCCGGCAATCAGATGCGGGAACATCGCCATATACGCACTGAAAGAAATAAAGCTGTACTGTGCGGGTACGGTCTTGCGACGCACATCCACGATATACGAAATCGCATGTAATACCGTGAAAGACAAACCGATCGGCAGCATCAGGTTTTCCCACGGTATGACGGGCATCTGCCGCCCCGTTAGTATGGTGTTCAGCGACGACACCACCATGTTGGTGTATTTGTACCAGACCAGCGACGCCAGATTCAACACTATGGTTGCCGCCATCAGCCGTGTTTTCAGGCGTTCATCATTGGTTCGGTCAATCAGGATCGCAGCACCCCATGCAAGGATGGTCAGCGCAATAATCAACAGCAGAAATTTAGGCGTCCACCATGCATAAAACAGCCAGCTGCCAAACAACAAAGTGTGATTGCGATACTGCTGCGGTGTGACCAGATACAGCGCAAAAAACAGAGGCAGAAATAGCGTCAGAAACTCAAGAGAAGCGAATACCATGAGAAAAATCCTGATTCAGATCAGGAAGTGGAATCGCGTACAAAAAAAGTCTGACGACCTTTTTTCGCAGGAATCACGATAATGCTGTAGCGTTCACCCGCTTGCAATTGCGACATATCGACCGCTGCACCAGCAGCATCAGCGCCACAATTCGCCTGCACTGTCAGCGCCACGGGGTTCACCAGACGGCGTTGTGTTGTGGCTGGTTTAACGCCTTCAAAAATCGTCGCGGCCTTGGCACCACCTGTCAGCGAGGCGGCAGCGCAACTGCTATCAACATTCATCAGAGAAATAGAAGAACGCATGGCATTGAAATCCGTTGGCGCTTCGCGCACCAGCATACTTTCAAGCGCCGTTCCTTTATTCAGGATGGTGACAGTAATAAATTCACCCGGCTTCGCCACAACTTCCACATTGGTTTTAGCGGCACCGACTTGCACACTGGCCTTCAGTTTATCGCCGGCCTTGACCGGATAAAACCGCGAAACACGGCTCTCATTTTTAACATCCAGACTCACTTTAGCCGCGCCGTTGACGACAAGCGCCTTATCGCTGCTGGCATTCAGAAAGCGCACGAAGGATGAATCCTGACCAGGTCCGGTTTCATACAAAGGATTATCTGCGTAAGCGCTCAGAGACAAGACGGAAGCCAGGCAAGTAAGGATAATTTTTTTCATTTTGATGAATCAGTCTATGCGGTCAAAGACAAAGCCGACAATACAAACAGGCATCATGCCAGCCAAAAACACCCGTGCGCCACAGATAAAAATCTGGTGGCGCACGGCCGGTCAATCTGGATATTAACGTTTGATTGAATTCAGAATCGCAGGTGTGGCGATCGCATTACCGATCGCACTGCCCCAGGATTTATAGCCAGCACCGTCGAAATGCTGACCGTCAATCGTGCCCCATTCGCCAGGTTTAGACAGGCTGAGTGAATCGATATAAGTGCATGGCGCCACGATCTCAGACAGGTAACCAGACATTTCTTTGGCACGGGCATAAGTTTTATTGAATTTGCCGCCTTCAGTACCCCAGGCCGGGCCAACCCAGACGCAACTCACATTGTTATTTTTGACGCCTTTAGTCAGACGGGAAACCTGTTGCCAGACCCAGTTTTTTTGCAGTTCTGGCTGAGAATACGACGCCATCGTATCGCCATTCACCACAACCACCAGATTTGGTTTGTAGGTTTTGACCAGTTCATTGAACGGACGCGTCATTGCATCCTGCCCGGTTTTCACTTCAACCGGACCATCTTTCAGACGAACAGCACCGCCGCAAGAAGACTGGCTCTTTACCATCCAGTCACCGGCGGCGACGCCGCAGGCACCGAAAGAATAGACGACGGCACCTTTATTCATCAGATCATCGTGCAAAGTCGTGATCAGATAATCTGGTGTGGACATATGGCTATCGCCAATAATCAGGACGGTCAGTCCGGCTAAAAGTGCACTCATAATAATTAATCCGGGTAAATGTTGTTCAATACAAATGATCTGCCAGCTCAAATGCCAGTCAGATTAACGACGAATTCTCTGAAGAAACAAATTCTACAATCAGAGGCATTATAAATAGCTTACCGAGAACCAATGATGTCAGAACAATAAGATTATCAAGTAGAGTTACTTTTTTTTACTAATTCACGAAAATTAACAATTCCGTACGCAATCAAACAACATTTCAATATCGCAACAACAAAGCTGATTTCTCGCAAATAAATGTCAAAAGCGCCCACAAATTAATTTTCAAACCCGCCATTTTCTGAATTTAATATGGGAAAGCCGCTTTAATCCTTTATAATGAAGCAGTTATAACAGGCGGCGGCAAGCTTCACTTGCTGCCGGTTTTATTTATGGCTATCAAACACTTCCTGCAATTTTCCGATTTCACGCTGATCGAATTTGAATATGTGATGCAACGTGCGCGCATCATCAAACAACGGTTCAAAGCTTATCAGACCTATCACCCTCTGCTCGACAGAACGCTGGTGATGGTTTTCGAGAAAAATTCCACCCGTACCCGTCTGTCGTTTGAAGCTGGCATGCATCAGCTCGGCGGTGCGGCAATTTATCTGAATACGCGTGACAGTCAGCTTGGTCGAGGCGAACCTGTCGAAGACGCAGGTCAGGTCATGTCCCGTATGTGCGACATCATCATGATCCGCACATTCGAACAAGAGATGATAGAAAAATTCGCGGCCAATTCGCGCGTCCCCGTCATCAATGGTTTAACCAACCAGCACCATCCTTGCCAGGTACTGGCCGACGTGTTTACCTACATCGAACATCGCGGTTCTATCACGGGTAAAAAAGTCGCGTGGATAGGCGATGCGAACAACATGCTGTATTCGTGGTTGCAGGCCGCCCAGATATTCAATTTCCATCTGCATATTTCGACACCCAAAGGCTATGACATGGATATGTCGCTGGTCAGCGCCGATCCATCGCAGTACACCTTGTTCGACAATCCATCTGATGCCTGTGCCGGAGTTGATCTGGTGAATACTGATGTCTGGACCAGCATGGGTTACGAAGCCGAAAATCAGGCGCGTCTGCAAGCATTTGACGGCTGGATTGTGGATGAAGAAAAAATGGCACGCGCCAATGCGGATGCGCTGTTCATGCACTGTCTGCCTGCTCATCGCGGCGAAGAAGTATCAGCTGGCGTGATCGATGGCCCGCAGTCTGTGGTCTGGGATGAAGCAGAAAACCGTCTGCACGTACAAAAAGCTTTATTAGAATATCTGGTTGTTGGCGAAATCAGCTAAGCCGGATCAAGCACACACCGTTTTAAATAGACATTTTGAAAGCACACTATGAGCGATATTAAAAAAGTCGTCCTCGCCTATTCTGGCGGTCTGGATACCTCTGTCATTCTGAAATGGCTGCAAGACAATTATCAATGCGAAATCGTGACCTTCACTGCCGATCTGGGCCAGGGTGAAGAGCTGGAACCGGCACGTGCCAAAGCGATCAAATTCGGCATCAAGCCGGAAAACATTTACATCGATGACGTGCGTGAAGAATTCGTGCGCGATTTCGTTTTCCCTATGTTCCGTGCCAACACAATTTACGAAGGTGAATACCTGCTCGGCACATCGATTGCCCGTCCGTTGATCGCCAAACGCCTGATCGAAATCGCCAAAGAAACCGGTGCCGATGCGATCTCGCACGGTGCGACTGGCAAAGGTAATGATCAGGTTCGTTTCGAACTCGGTGCTTATGCGCTGATGCCGGGCGTGAAGATCATTGCACCATGGCGTGAATGGGATTTATTGTCCCGCGAAAAACTGATGAAATATGCAGAAGACGCAGGCATAGAAATCGACCAGAAACACAAAAATGGCGGCGCACCGTATTCCATGGATGCGAATCTGCTGCACATCAGTTTTGAAGGTCGCCACCTGGAAAACCCAAGTGCTGAAGCCGAAGAATCGATGTGGCGCTGGACAGTCAGCCCGGAAGCTGCACCAGATGCGCCAGAATATCTGGACATCGAATTCGAGCGCGGCGACATCGTCGCCCTGAATGGCAAACGCTTGTCGCCAGCGGCGGTGCTGACTGAATTGAACCGTCTGGGTGGTAAACACGGTATCGGTCGTCTCGATCTGGTGGAAAACCGCTATGTCGGTATGAAATCCCGTGGTTGCTACGAAACGCCAGGCGGTACCATCATGCTGCGTGCGCATCGTGCGATTGAATCGATCACACTGGATCGCGAAGTCGCGCATCTGAAAGATGATCTGATGCCACGTTACGCCAGCATGATTTACAACGGCTACTGGTGGGCGCCAGAGCGTATCGCTCTGCAAACCCTGATCGACCAGACGCAGCAAACGGTCAATGGCTGGGTACGCGTCAAGCTGTACAAAGGCAATGTGATCACCGTATCGCGTGACTCCAAAACAGATTCTCTGTTCGACATGAACATTGCTACTTTTGATGAAGACGGCGGCGCTTACAATCAGGCGGATGCTGGTGGCTTCATCAAGCTCAACGCATTGCGTATGCGTATTGCAGCAAATGCCCGCGCAAAACGCGGTCAGTAATCAGGAAATACACCCGCTTTTATCAATGCAACTCAGCCCGCTTTTTATGCGGGCTGTTTTTTTGGAACAGAACAACATGACAACTCAATTCGATCAGGTCAGCGTCGTAAAAAAAGCGAATATTTACTTCGACGGCAAATGCGTTTCCCACACAGTATTGCTGGCTGACGGCACAAAAAAAACCATAGGTGTGATTTTCCCATCCAGCCTGGTATTCAATACAGGTGCGGCTGAAATCATGGAACTGAACGCAGGCAAATGCCGCATCCGCGTCAAAGGCAACAGCGAATGGTCAGTGTATGAAGGCGGCCAGCAATTCCAGGTACCAGCCAATTCCAGTTTTGAAATCGAAACGCTGGAAACCCTCGATTACGTTTGCCATTTCATCTGATCAGCCTTCCGCTGAATCAAAATAAAAGGGATGCCGCGGCATCCCTTTTTTATTACGATCATCAACATCAGACCTTCGCTGTTTTCCGGAAATCTTTGGGGCGGAACCCCATCACCGCCAGCGCACCGAAATACGCGGAAGCGGATACCAGGATCAATACGAACAAAGCGCCTGCGCGCAATAGCGGCGTCTGTTTCATCGCCAACCAGTGTATCTGATCCGACATCCACGACGACACCGCCGCCATCAGCATTAATGCGGCAGCCAGTTTGATCAGGAACATCAGCCAGCCTTTTTGCGGATGGAAAATACTGCGGCGGCGCAAGCCGATAAACAGCAATAAGGCATTAACGCAAGCGCCCAGCCCGACCGATAAAGCCAGACCGGCATGCGCGAACAAAGGCACAAACACCAGATTCAGCAATTGCGTCGCAATCATCACGGTCAGCGCGATTTTGACTGGCGTGCGTATATCCTGCCGTGCGTAAAAGCCCGGTGCCAGAATTTTCACCACGATCAGACCAATCAGGCCGATGCCATAAGAAATCAAGGCATGCGAGGTCATCTGCACCGCATGATCGTCAAATTTGCCATGATGGAACAAGGTAGCGGTCAGCGCTTCGGGTATCGTTGCCAGCGCCACTGCGGCGGGCATCGCCAGCAGGAACGTCAGGCGTAAGCCCCAATCGAGCAATGCCGAATACTCGGTGGTATCGCCATCGGCATTGGCCTTCGACAAGCCCGGCAGCAAGATCGTGCCTAAGGCCACACCGAGCAGCGCGGTTGGAAATTCCATTAACCTATCTGCGCTGGCCAGCCAGCTGGTGCTGCCAGCAACCATTTTGGAGGCCAGACTGGTGTTGATCAGAATACTGATCTGCGACGCCGAGACGGCCAATATTGCTGGCAGCATATTGCGCACAATGCGGCGCACGCCTTCGTCTTGCCATGCGGTATGCGGCCGCCAGCCTATGCGTGGCAGCATGCCGATTTTGACCAGAGCCGGTATCTGGATCGCCATTTGCAGCACGCCGCCGACGAAAACCGCAATCGCCAGCGCATAGATCGGTTGCTCAAGAAAACGTGACAGCCACAAAGAACCTGCAATCGAGGTCAGGTTATAAATCACCGGCGTAAAAGCGGGTATTTTGAATTCGCGCCAGGTATTTAAAATGCCGCCAGCCAGCGCCACCATCGACATGAAACCGATGTAAGGGAACATGATGCGCGTCATCACCACGCTGGCGTTAAATACGTCCGGCCGGTCAAGCAAACCGTTCGCCGCCACATATAAAATCACCGGCGCACCGACAATGCCAGCCGCGCAGGTCAGCAGCAAAGCCCAGGTCAGCAAGGTCGCGACATGATCGACCAGCGCCTTCGTCGCTTCTTCGCCCTGTCTGACTTTATATTCGGCCAGAATCGGCACAAAGGCTTGCGCGAACGCGCCTTCGGCAAATAAACGGCGTAAAAGATTCGGAATACGGAACGCGATATTGAATGCATCGGACAGTGCATTCGCACCGAACTGGCTGTTAATCAGAATGTCGCGCGCCAGGCCTGTAATACGCGACAACATCGTCATGCCGCTGATAGAAGCAAGAGTTTTGAGTAAATTCATGGTGCGGCATTATATCGCGACACCTATCCTGCACTGCACATTCTTCCGTTTTTACCGTGATTTGTTACACTGCGGATTCTGATCTGTTCCCGGAGTAGAGCTATGCCCCGCCTCTGTCACATTAGTCACTTCCTGCGCAGTAGCGCCCTCATCGTTCTGAGTCTGTTGAGTTCTCTATCTGCCCAGAATGTCGCGGCAAAACAGCCTGGTGCGCTGGAAACCGCCGCCAGCCAGTTGTTTGCCAGCGGTTTCCGCGGCGCGATACTGGCAGCGCGCGGTGATCGCATTCTGCTGCAAAAAAGCAGCGCCGACTTTGGCGATCTGCAACGTACTTTCCGTTTCGCCTCAATCACCAAGCAAATGACCGCGATACTGATACTGCAGGAAGTGGATGCTGGACGTTTGCAACTCGATCAGCCGCTGGGAAAGTATTGGCCAGATTATCCGAATCCGCAGGCGCGCCAGATCACGCTGCGGCAACTGTTGACGCATTATTCCGGCCTGTACAATGAAAACGCCGAGCCTACGTTTCACATGCGCAATGCCAATAATGGCGACAACATGCAGGCCTTCGCGAGCGGCATCTGCGCAGGACCAATGAAGAGTGCGCCCGGCAGCACGTTTGATTACAACAACTGCGACTATCTGTTGCTCGGCGCGCTGCTGGAAAAAATCAGCGGTCAGCCATTTGCCCAATTACTGCAACAGCGCCTGTTCCAGCCTTCAGGTATGAAAAGCGCCGGTATGTACAACGCCGCGATGCCGGACAACCCGGCGCATGTGCACGGCATGCTGGGTGGGAAAGCCGAACCGGAAGTGAATTTCGCCAGTTACGGCGCGGCAGGTTCATCGTATGGCACGCTGCAAGACTTGCTGGCGTTTGACCGCGCCTTCATTGCAGGCAAACTGCTGTCGTCTGCCGCCCGCGCTGACATGCTGAAACCGAATGCCACCGGCGGCGCGCTCGGCGTCTGGGTCTATCCTTTCAAAGGCGCTGATGAGCGCAAACCGACCACTATCGTCGAGCGCCAGGGTTGGATTGCCGGTGTGCGGATACTGAATCTGCTCGACCTCCAAAACGGCAATATCCTGATCCTCGTCAGCACCAACGGCGACCTTGATCTGACCCAGACCTGGAACAATCAGGGCCCGGCAGCAGAAATCCTGAAAGCGCTGTTACAGAGTAAATAAGCCTGTCAAACGGCTTCCAGAGGCAAAAATATACTCCCGGGAGTATATTTAAAAGCCCTTTGTTTATGCTGAGAATAAGGCAAAAATCAAAGATACTCCCCTGAAATTGCCTTATTCTGCGAGCAAAGCAGTGTCAATCTGCTGGGTATCTTTCAGTGTCTGCAAAACGATGTTCGAACGAATATCCAGCACACCAGTGGTTTTGTAGAGGCGTTCAAGGACGAAGCTGGAATAGTGTTTCAGATTGCGGGCGCGCACGCGCAGCAGGTAATTGGCGTCGCCGGTGATGATGTAGGAACCGGTCACTTCCGGCCACTGCTGCAATGCCTGCGAAAAACTCTCATGCCATTGTTCGACATCGCGCCGCATCGTCACCTGCACAAACGCATCCACTTCCAGCCCGACTTTTTCGGTGTCGATCACGGCGCAATAATGATGAATCACGCCAGCCTCTTCCAGCATACGCACCCGCCGCAGACAGGATGAAGGCGACAGAAACACTTTGTCCGCCAACTCCTGATTGCTGATACGGCCATCGGTTTGCAGGTAATCGAGAATTTTCAGATCGGTCGCGTCGAGTTGCATGGTTTTCCTGTTTTCTGGTGCATTTGCGCGATGCACAAACGCACATTCGCAATTTCCGTCAAATAACCTTCATTTATTCGCAGTATATTCTAGCGATACCGTTTTTGATATTGTGATTTGCAACAATTATTCAGGCAATCCGGCATAAAATCTCTGCCTGTTCTGTTGAGGAGTTTGCTATGTCTGATCTGTCTAAGCTGCCTGAAATGCCCCACCTGTGGGACATCACACCGGCGATACAGCCGGGGATTCCGGTCTGGCCGGGCGACAGTGCTTACAGCGCGGAAACCACCTGGCAAATTGCCGACGGCTGCCCGGTCAAAGTCAGCAAGATCACGATGTCCACCCACACCGGCGCGCATTGCGATGCGCCTTCGCATTACGATGTCGATGGTAAATCTATCGACCAGGTCGCACTCGATACGTATATCGGTGCCTGCCGCGTGATTCATAGTCTGGGCGTGGTACAGGTTTTACCGGAACACGTCAGCGACTATCTGCACAATCTGCCGCCACGCGTGTTATTCCGCACCTATCTGCAGGCACCGCTGATGCAATGGGATGCGGATTTCCCGAGTATTGCCCCGGCAACTATCGATCTGCTGGCGCAGCATGGTGTCAGGCTGATCGGCATCGACAGCCCTTCTTTCGATCCGCAGGAATCCAAAACGCTGGATGCACATCTGCGCATGAAGCAGCATCAGATGGCGATTCTGGAAGGCATCGTTCTTGATGAAGTGCCGGAGGGCGATTACGAACTGATCTGCCTCCCCTTAAAACTCGCCGGACTCGATGCCAGCCCGGTGCGGGCGGTACTCAGGGCGCTGCGATAAATCCACACGATAATCGACGCAAAAAAACACGAACGCATCAACACGCTCACTATTATTTTCAGGAGATGAATATGACCTTAGCCCACAGCCGCGCAGCCTGCGAGCAACTTGATCGACAAGACCCGCTGGCCGCGTTACGCAACGAATTTATCCTGCCGGACGGCGTGATTTACCTCGACGGTAATTCACTCGGCGCGCGCCCGAAAGCATCGCTGCAAAGAGCGCAGGAAGTGATCGCGCAAGAATGGGGCACCGATCTGATCAAAAGCTGGAATAAAGCGGGCTGGTTTGATCTGCCGTCGACGTTGGGAAATCAGCTTGCACCGCTGATCGGCGCAGAAGCAGAAGAAGTGGTCGTCACCGATTCGACTTCCATTAACCTTTTCAAAGCCATCAGCGCGGCGTTGCAGATGCAGTCTGGCGACGCGCAACGCAAAGTCATCATCACCGAACGCAGTAATTTCCCTACCGATATTTACATGGCCGAGGGTATCACCCGCTGGCTGGATCGCGGCTATCAGATACAACTGATAGATTCGCCCGACGAATTGCCTGCGGTGATCAATGAAAAGACCGCGCTGGTGATGCTGACGCATGTGAATTACCGCACCGGCTATCTGCACGACATGCGCGCGGTGACCGCCCTGATTCATCAGCATGGCACGCTGGCCTTATGGGATCTGGCGCATTCCGCCGGTGCGGTACCGGTGGAACTGAATGCAGCGCAGGCCGATTTCGCGGTTGGCTGCACGTATAAATATCTGAACGGCGGCCCCGGTGCCCCGGCGTTTATCTGGGTACCGCAACGCCATCAGGCCGCATTTCAACATCCATTATCAGGCTGGTGGGGACATGCAAGCCCATTCGCGATGCAGCCGCATTTTGAACCAACCGCGAGTATCCGCCGCGCGCTGTGCGGTACGCAGCCGATGGTCTCGCTGGCGCTGGTCGGCTGTGGTCTCGATATCTTCGGCAAAACCACGATGCAGGCGATACGCGAAAAATCACTGGCATTGACCGATTTATTCATCGCACTGGTTGAAAGCCAGTGTGCGGCACATCCGCTGGAACTAGTCACGCCGCGTCAACATCCGCAGCGCGGCAGTCAGGCAAGTTTCCATCATCCGCATGCTTACGCAATTATCCAGGCCTTGATAGAACGCGGCGTAATCGGCGACTACCGCGAGCCCGGCATCATGCGTTTTGGATTCACACCTTTGTACGTGCGTTATGTCGATGTGTGGGACGCCGTTGCCAGCTTGCGCGATATCCTTGATCGCGAAGATTACGATCTGCATGCCAAACGCCATGCCGTGACCTGATCACAGCGGCAATACCGAAACTGAGCAGACCAAGCAACAGCAACGATAAAAAAGAGGAACACAATGAGTAACGACAATACCAGCGCAGGCAAATGCCCGATGTCATGGCATGGCGCGCAGATGGATTTTTCGAATGACATGAGCTACGGCGATTATCTGGGGCTGGATCAGATACTGACGGCGCAACATCCGCGCTCGCCGAATCATAATGAAATGCTGTTTATCGTCCAACACCAGACCAGCGAACTCTGGATCAAGCTGATGCTGCACGAGCTGCATGCCGTTCGGGTACAGATACGCAATAATGATTTGCCGCCCGCATTCAAAATGCTGTCACGCGTGGCCCGCATCATGGATCAACTGGTACATGCCTGGGATGTGTTGGCAACGATGACGCCTAGTGAATACACGGCGATCCGCCCTTATCTTGGCGCCTCGTCCGGTTTTCAATCGCATCAGTACCGCGAACTGGAATACCTGCTCGGCAATAAGAATGCGGCTTTACTGAGCGTGCACGAAAGCAAACCGGCGATCCATGCCACGCTGAGCGATGCGCTGCATACGCCATCGATTTACGATGAAGCCATCATGCTGATGGCACGTCAGGGTCTGGTGATCGACGCTGAGCGCTTGCAAGCCGACTGGACACAATCGACGACATCCAACGAATCCGTCAAAGCCGCATGGCTGCAAGTCTATCGTGCGCCGGAACAGCACTGGTCTTTATATGAGCTGGCAGAAAAGCTGGTCGATATGGAAACCGCATTCCGCATCTGGCGCTTCCGTCATGTGACAACGGTAGAACGCATTATCGGCTTCAAAACCGGCACCGGCGGCACGGCTGGCGTCAGCTATCTGCGCAAAATGCTGGATGTCGTGCTGTTTCCGGAATTATTCGCCCTGCGCACTGCGCTGTAAGCATGAGTGCCTGTCAAACCTGACTCAAGAATCAAGTCATAACATCCTGGCTGCCCCCTCTCTCGCAGCGGCTTGCTAGGATGTTGATGCCGCGCAATCTTTGTGCCCTTGATGGATTTATAATGTGAGCGTGTTTCCCGGATACCCACTTATTGAATATCCATCCCGTTACAGCAATCTTATTACCATCACCAGTTGCATGATGAATGTCCAACAGTAAGAGGGCATAAGAACGATGTCGCGGCTGGATTGATTATGGAGTCTGACATGCACCGCCACGGTATTACCGCTATTCCTGATTTCCCCGCGTCTGCCACACCGCTGACCGGTATCGACAATATTGACGCTCAGCGCCACGATCTGCGCACTGCAGCGTATGTAGAAACAGCAATCCGCCTGCAACAAAGCCACGGCACCAGTTGCGCACTGGAATACCTGCAGGCCAATGATGTCGATCCAGTCACCAGTGGTCGTGTTCTGACCCATCCGGAAAGACGCCGCCACTCTCTGTAATTTCGGCATGACATCAGATACCCGGTTGAAGGCAAATCGCAGATAATGTTGATTTGCCTGTGTACTTTTTCCGGACGACGCCATGCTGACTTTACAAACCGCACTGACTTTCTTTGGTATTTCAATTTTGCTGGGACTGACGCCCGGCCCCGATAACCTGTTCGTGCTGATGCAATCGGCAACGCAGGGACGCAAAGCAGGCATGCTGGTCGTCTTCGGTCTCAGTAGCGGCATCATCGTCCACACCTGCGCCATTGCGATGGGGCTGGCCGCTCTGTTTGCCGCCTCGGCAACCGCATTTCTTGTTCTCAAATTCGTCGGTGCAGCTTATCTTGCGTATCTGGCGTGGGGCGCATTTCATGCTCCGGTCGGCGATACTGCCGGCAACAGCGCGCCTGTCATGCGTCCGGCACAACTGTATTTGCGCGGCATCATCATGAACCTGACGAATCCTAAAGTCGTGTTATTTTTCCTCGCGTTGCTGCCGCAGTTTGTATCGGCGGAACGTGGTGCGATAGCGCCGCAGTTTTTTCAGCTTGGTGCTATTTTCATCGTCGCGACGCTGATCACCTTTGGCGGCATCGCCTGGTTCGCCGCCAGTGTCGGTCAGCGTTTACGCCGCTCGGCACAAGCACAGCGCTGGCTCAATCGCAGCGCGGCGACTGTGTTTGCCTTACTGGCAGCCAAACTCGCGTTGGCGCAACGCTGAGAAAGTTTCTTGCATCAATCAAACTGCTCGCTTTGACGACAGAAATTCAGGATTAAACATGCATACCGTAATACGCGAAAATCAGGCCGTCGTGCCATCCAAAATCGTCTGCGCCGGCCGCAATTATGTCGAGCATATCGCCGAACTCGATAATGAAGTTCCGACGGAACCCGTGATTTTTGTTAAACCAAATTCGGCTCTGTCTGACGAACTGCGCTCGGATGGCGACGATATTCATTACGAAGGTGAAATCAGCTTCCTGCTGCACAATGGCAAGATCGATGCGGTCGGCTTCGGCCTCGATCTGACCCGCCGCGCGGTGCAGACCAGCCTGAAAAAACAAGGCTTACCGTGGGAACGGGCAAAAGCATTTGATGGCTCGGCAGTGTTCAGCCGCTTCGTGCGCTTTGACGGCAATCTGGAAGCACTGCGACTGGAACTGCTGATAAACGGACAGCTCGTGCAGCATGGCGGCACACCGCTGATGCTGTTCAAGCCGCTGCAATTGCTGGCATCGATACAGAGTTTTATGAGTCTCAATGATGGCGACATCCTGATGACGGGCACACCGAAAGGTGTGGGACCAGTACAGCGCGGCGCAATTTTCACCGGCAGGATTTATTCCGGCGACCGCCTGCTGGTTGAACAGCAATGGACCGCGTTGTAATCATACAAAAAAAATAAACCATCACTTTGTAACAAATATTTTACAATACCCCTCGATAAAATATTTGTCTCCCGCCGCTGAATTGCTGGTCAAAAAAACGCGGGAACAATTCATTACCTTTATTTTTGACTGGAGTATTCATGCTCAACCCGGTTGTCTGTTTTTCTGTTGTGCTTATCCTGCTCGCACCGCTATCGGCACACGCTGATTTAAAAAAATGTGTCAGCAGTTCCGGTACGGTTACCTACACAGATCAACCTTGTGCCAGCAAAGCAGGCGAATCAGTCAAGGAAGTCCGTGACGATGCGGCATTAAAGAAAATCAGCTCACGCATCAAAGAACAGGATGTGGGGAAAAGTTGCTGGCAACTGTCGCATCGCTATTCACAATGCAACGTCGCTGTTGAGCATTTGCTGATGTCGAATTTCCGCGAAAACTGCAGTATCCCGATGAGTCAGTTCGAGCGCGAACGGGCCAAGGAGAATTCACGTTCAAGAAATTATCGTGAAGAACAAGAAGGAAATGATCTTGAATACAACCATCGCTATACCAGCAAAAGCCGCGATGTACTTGAATGTGATGGTCTGCAAAGAAATATGTGGGATTTTCTGAAATCCACATTCAACGACAAGATCAGCCAGCAAGACGCAAAAGCCATCGATTACAAACTGCAAGCAGCTCCTGCAGACGGGCGCGATCCCGTCATTCTGAAACGTAATAAGCATTAAGCGTCACAGATACTACTACTGCAAAACCACCTTAAAAAGAGCCTAAAAAAATAGCTTCATACACAGCCAGTAGCGCGTATGAAGCTATTTTTTTATGAAGCTTTTTTTATAAAACTTTTTTCACTGACGTCGGATTTTACAAACGGTCAATCACGCTCACATTGTGATAACGGTAATTGTCACGCGCTTCGATGGCGAGATCTTTAGGCGTATTGCCGTCTTCATCTCTGACAGTCACCGGGGCACCGGCGGCCAGCAAGGTATCCACCACATTATTTGACTGTGCCGTCATCGCCGCAAAATGCAATGCAGTTCTGCCTTTTTTATCCGTGAGATAAACCGAGGCCGAATTGCGCAATAACTCGGCAACGATATCGTTCTTCCCCTCTTTGGCCGCGTAATGCAGGGGCGTCATTCCCAGCGCATCTTTGGCGTCAATATCGGCACCCGCACCCGCCAGCACACTGATTGCTTTAACGCTGGCGTAATGTATGGGAACACGCCCGACATTATCCGGCTCATTCATGTTCAGGCCCTTGGCCACCAACAGCGCCAGCACTTTATTATCCATGCCGCCTTGCGCAGCGATATGCATCAGGGTTTTACCGTCACGGCTACGTTCGGCCGGATTTAATCCCAGCCCCAGAAAATACTCTATCCGGTCGCCCTGCGCCCGCATCGCCACGGACTGCAGCAAAGTCATGTCGCGCATGATGCCGATGTCTTTCGGTTCAGCGCCATTCGCCACGATCCATTTCAGGCTATCCAGTGAAGCGCTACCAGCAACGTCGTATAAGAGCCGGTTCATGCGGGCGGTTCCCGCTTTTCTGGCGACATCAGCGAGATTGCTGCGCTCGTTGTTATTATCGATTAAACCTTGCTCAAGAAAGATGGATTGCAACTCCATACGCAGCGGTGCTGATTGCGCCATCCTGCGATTATTAGTCGCACACCATGCCATCAAGCTGACCAGAATCAAAACGATGAAGATTCTTGCCCACACCATGCCACGAGAAGCCTTACCACTCATTCGTACTCCGTCACGAAAAATTACAAAATAGATATGGCCTATTTTACTGAGTTTTATTTTTAGTGAGGGCATTTTCTGATGTCTCACAATGACGGGACGATTTCCATCCTTGTCTCAGGCTCGCCATCTGGCGATGGCACATTACCGTATCAGCATGCCCTTACCGGGCGGTAAATGAAGGTTTTTTAATGAAAATATACTGGGGGGAGTATTTTTTACACCCTTTATTTCATGCCGACAATCAGCATGAAATCGCAGATACTCCCCCTATTTTCAGTAAATAAAGGATGAGGGCAGAGGCAAAATAGTTGCCGTCAGACGGGGCATGGAAAACGACGTGGCAGCGATTTTTCGTCAGCGTTCAGGATGCCAGCGCCTGCTGCAAAGGTAAATATTCTGCCGGATTCAGAATGCTGTAAGTTTTTTCCTGATCCTGATCGCGGACGGTGATGATCTGAGTGACGCCACTTTGACGCCGCCCAAATGCCGCAATTTTGCCGCTTCTGGCGGGTAGCAGTATCAGCAACTGCTCAACCGCAAGCCCGATCAGCATGCCGTCGATACGCATGATCAGCACGCGGCGTTCCGGGCTATCCGGCGTTGGCGTCTGATTGCTCAGCATACGCAAATCCCACAAGGCCAGGGTCTGCTGATTCCAGATAAAGTTACCCAGCTGCGCAGGGTTTCCCGCTGTATTTATATCAAGCTGAGCCGGAAAATAAATGATGGCCTCCAGCCAGCGCATGCCGACCGCCCAGGCACGTCCGCCCTGCACCACCACATGCGCTTGTAACGCAGCATCCAGGTCCGTCTGACTCTGTTGATCTGGTTGTTGGGTTTGCTGGTCTTGTTTGGCACCCTCTGCTTTCTGGCTCAGCGCACTCAGGGAACACGTATTCACTAATTCAGCGCCATCGACCAGCAATAAGCGTTCCGCCGCATTCAGATGCAACACGCCGCTTAATACCGTGTTGACAGGTAAACCAGCACTGGCAGCCGTTTGCGCTGCGCTGGTATCGAGTGGCGTCACCGCGCGGGCGACCTGCACCGGTAAGCCCGCATAACGTCCCTCGCTGCCCAGTATCACCAGCAAGTTTTCTTGCGCTGATGCCGTCGTGTCGTGCGCAGATTCATCCGCTGCTTGCGGTGGTAAGCCTAATGCCGCCATCGTGCGCAAGACCGGCACATCACGTTCGCGCCAGATGGTCATGCCCAGCCACGCCGGATGGCGTCCTAATATCGTGGTAACGACAGGCATGGAAATCACAGCGGCAACATCGGCAGCGGGAATCGCCAGTACCTGTCCGGCAAGTTCAAACAATGCATGTGGCACTGTGCTGGCTGAGGCTGAGGCTGAGGCTGAGCCAGCGGCAGCGGCAGCAGTTGCGGCCAATTCGCTATCGGCTGCTGCGATGGAAGTCGCAAACTCCTCATCCGCCGCACTCCATACCTGTGACAGCCGGATCAGCGCATCGACATCAAGCAGACCCAGAGCCTGCGACTCTTGCTCACCAGCGGCAATACTGACGGTGGAATGAAACAATTCTTCGTCATCCTCACGCTGAACCACGCGCTGAATCTGACTGCCAGGGACGCGCTGCAAACCTTCAACCTGATCAATCGCCACACCGACCAGATGCGCATTCTGCTTCAATAACAATATCTGTCCCGGCAACTCGCCGCGTTCATCCGGCCACGGTAACCAACGCCGCAAATCGAGCAATGGGATGGTCTGCTGTCTATACACAAACACACCTGCAATCGCCTGATCGCGACGTGGCAACAGCGTCAGCTGCGGCTGTCGGATCGCCTGCACGACATCCTTCAGCGGCACAGCAAAACGCAAATCACCAAGCCGGCAGAATGTCATGCTCAGGCTGCTGTCGTTGCGATGCGCGCCGTTCAACGCTACCGATGTTGCGGCAAGGGTCACAGGCGCTCCGTCGATTGATTCAATTCGTTGAGCAAGTTCACAACGTTGCGGGTCGCATCCGCCTGCTCGCTGGTTGCGCCATAAATAGCGGCGATCGATTGCGTGGTGTTATTCATGGAATCGAGAATCCGCGCAAACGAATCGCCGACCTGTTCCGACAAGCGCCCGCCCTCATCCACCCGCGTCACGGTTTGCGTGATCAACTTGGCGATCTCGCGTGCTGCCAGCGTCGATTTTTCTGCCAGCTTACGCACTTCGTCAGCCACCACGGAAAAGCCCAGCCCTTGCTCGCCAGCGCGTGCGGCTTCGATCGCCGCATTAAACGCCAGCAAATTCGTCTGGCTCGCGATATCGGCAATCGTGTTGATAATTTCGTTGATGTCATTTGACGATTTCTGTATCGCCTGTATCGCTTCTTGCGAACGCTTCAGCACGCCGCTGCCGTCGGCCGCATGTTGCTGCGTTTTCTGCGCCAGAGCATTCGAGTGTTCAGAACTCTTGGAAATACTGTCGATTGATGCGGACAGTTCATCAAGTATGCGCGTGATCGATTCGACTTTTTCTGAAATCAGGTTTTCTCTATCCACCTGCTCGGTAATATCCACCGCATATTTCACGACCTTGTACGGCTTGCCTTCCAGATCAAGGATAGGATTGTAGGTTGCCTGTATCCAGACTTCTGCGTCGTGTTTTCCTATCCGTTTATAGCGCCCGCTTTTAAACTGGCCGTCCGCCAGATCCGCCCAGAAATGCCTGTATTCCAGCGATTTGACCAGTGCTGCTTCACAAAAAATTTTATGGTGCTGGCCGATGATTTCCTGTTCGGTAAAGCCGAAAGTACGCAAAAAATTAGCATTCGCCGTCAGGATATTTCCCTGTAAATCGAATTCAATCACCGCTTGCGAACGGGAAATCGCATTTTGCTTGCCCTCAGATTCTGCCTGTCTGCTACGCAGCTCTGTAATATCGGTCGCAAACTTCACGATCTTGTATGGCTTGCCATCCGGATCAAACACCGGGTTGTACGACGCCTGTATCCAGATATCCTTGCCATGCACATCGAGCCGTCGATACACACCGGCATCAAATTCACCACGCCCGAGGCGTTCCCAGAAATTCAGATATTCGACAGAGCGCGCTTCGTCCTGCGTGCAAAACAGGCGATGATGCTGCCCGGTTATCTGTTCGATGTTGTAGCCGAAAATCTGCAGAAAATTCTGATTCGCCGCTAACACTTTGCCATCAAGAGAAAATTCGATCACCGCCTGCGCGCGGTCTATCGCATTGATTTTTCCCTCATCGTTCGCGCGTCGTAATTTTTCAGCGGTGATATCGGTCGCAAATTTGACGATGCGTGCGGGCTTGCCATCGTCGCCCATGATGGGGTTGTAAGACGCATGCAACCAGACTGTTTTGCCGTCTTTACCGTAGCGATGAAATTCACCCGAATACGTTTCGCCCTTGGCTAACTTACTCCAGAACTGGCTATATCCTATGCCGTTGACATAAGACGGCTCGCAAAAAATCTTATGATGCTGGCCGACCACTTCGTCAAGCGCGTAGCCCATCGTTGAGAGAAATAATTCATTCGCATGCAGGATATTGCCTTGCAGATCAAATTCGATAATCGCCTGCACGCGGTTGAGCGCTTCGATCAAGGCATTCTGGCGAGAGATACTGGACTGGTTCATGGCGGTGCTCTTTATGTTTGATACTCAGTGATGATGGCTGAATCAGCCCACTGCGCTGGGAACGTGAAGGAACGCTCTGGCCGGCACGCTCGTGGCTGAAAGTACGCATGCCGCTAAAAGCGAAAAATAAGCTGAAAAAAGCCACCGGAATAACATCGCTAAATTTGACAGATGATTAAAAATCAGCGTTGCATTGTTTTTATGTTTATGGGTGCAATCGTTTGATTCTATAGGATATTCAGCCGCAGCAATGGCTGATTGCCAGTAGGAAATAATATTTAACGAATCAGCCGCGCATCATTGGCGATCAACACTGACCGCTAATCACAACAACAGACGGAAAAGTACGTTGATTACTTTGATTACTTTGATTACTTTGATTACGTTGAGGAATGAGATGTGCCAGGACTGGTCCCGCCGACAGGAATCGAACCTGTATCTTACGCTTAGGAGGCATACGTTCTATCCATTGAACTACGGCGAGACACGGTGTGAACAGCGGCAGGCGCGGTTCAGCAAGCCCGCCATCTTACCTGAGCAGCCCCTAACAATCAATCAAGGTCACATCAAGATCGCTAAGCGCCGGGCTGCCTGTCGTACAATACGGGTTTTCTCCAATGTAGTCCGGCATGATCTGCCGTACTGATCTCACAGGTATTTATGGCAGTTATCTCATTAAGCGATGCCCAATTGGCATTCGGTCACGTTGCTCTGCTCGATCATGCAGAGTTTTCTCTTGAAACCGGCGAGCGCGTCGGTCTGATCGGCCGTAACGGCACAGGCAAATCTTCTTTACTGAAAATTATCGCCCGCACTTCAAAAATCGATGATGGTCTGCTGGTGCAGCAACAAGGTCTGAAAATCGCGTATGTGGAACAAGAACCGCAATTTGACCAGAACATCAGCGTGTTTGACGCGGTTGCTTCCGGCCTCGGTGAATTGCCTGCGCTGTTGCAAGAATATGAAAGCCTGACCGGCCAATTCGGTGGCGATAATGATGATGCGCTGATGGAGCGTATGCATGATATCCAGGTCAAGCTGGATGCAGCCGACGCCTGGAGCCTGGGCAATAAAGTCGAAACCACACTCGATAAACTCAATCTCGGTAAAGACGCGATTATGGGCACCTTATCGGGCGGGATGAAAAAGCGGGTGGCGCTGGCCTGCGCGCTGGTCAGTGCGCCGGATGTGTTGTTGCTCGATGAACCAACCAATCATCTGGATTTTTCCTCGATTCAGTGGCTCGAAGGTTTGCTGAAAGATTTCAAAGGCAGCGTACTGTTCATCACGCATGACCGTAGTTTCCTCGACAACGTGGCGACCCGCATCGTTGAACTCGATCGCGGCAAGCTGACTTCGTATCCCGGCAACTTCACCACTTATCAGACCCGCAAAGCAGAGCAACTGGAAAATGAAGAAGTGGAAAATGCCAAGTTTGATAAATTTTTGGCGCAGGAAGAAATCTGGATACGCAAAGGCGTGAAAGCGCGCCGCGTGCGCGATGAAGGCCGAGTCAAACGCTTGGAACAATTGCGTCTGGCGCGCAGTGCGCGACGTGAATTGCAAGGTCAGGTCAAGCTCGATGTCACCACCGGCGAGCGTTCCGGCAAGATCGTCGCCGAATTGGAAAATGTCAGCAAATCGTTTGGCGAGAAAGTCATCGTCAGAGATTTTTCCAGCATCATTATGCGTGGCGACAAGATAGGTCTGATCGGTCAGAACGGCGCCGGTAAAACCACCTTGCTGAAACTGATACTTGGTCAGGAAACACCGGATAGCGGCACCATCAAACAAGGCAGTAAATTGCAGATCGCGTATTTCGATCAGATGCGCGCACAGTTAAACGATGAAATGAGTCTGGCAGAAACGATTGCGCCGGGCAGTGATTTTGTTGAGATCAACGGTCAGCGCAAACATGTGATGTCGTATCTGGGCGATTTCCTGTTTGCGCCGGAACGTGCCCGTTCACCGGTCAAATCTTTGTCCGGCGGCGAACGCAATCGCCTGTTGCTGGCGCGCCTGTTCGCCAAACCAGCGAACGTGCTGGTGCTCGATGAACCGACCAATGATCTTGATATCGACACGCTGGAATTGCTCGAAGAATTACTCGAAGAATATACCGGCACGGTGTTCCTGGTCAGCCATGACCGGACTTTCCTCGACAACGTCGTTACACAGGTGATCGTCTCTGAAGGTGAAGGTCAGTGGCGCGAATATATCGGCGGTTACAGCGACTGGGAACGTTACAGCAATTCCGTCGCCAAATCCGCAGTGAAAGCGGACAGCAAACCAGCCGCGAGTGTCGCCAATACAGCAGCGACGGCGACGGCCCCAGCCGCCGCGAAAGCCAAAAAGCTCAGCTACAAAGAGCAACGCGAGTTGGAAGAATTGCCTAAGCTGATCGCGCAACTGGAAGCAGAGCAAGCCGCGATTACCGCGCAACTCGCCGATGCTGACTTGTATAAAAATGGACCGGACGAAGCAAATAAATTGAATGCGCGCTTTGCCGAGATCGATGAGGAATTGCTAACAGCGCTGGATAAATGGGAAACCATCGAAGCCAGAAGTAAAGGCTGAATCCAACCGCAGTAAAGCAAAGAGAGGTGCACGGATGGCACCTCTCTGCATTTGGACTACAGGAGTCACTATGAAGACACGACGCGAACTATTCTCAGCATCAACCGTGCTCGGCAGCTTGCTGCTGGTTCTCAGTATGACGACGGGTGCGCAGGCGCAAACCCTGTATCGCTGCGGCAATTCATATCAGGACAAACCCTGCGACAAAGGCCAGAAAGAGCAGATCTTAGGCAAGCTCGCCACCACAGACAATACGAATAAACCGGTGGTCGATGCGTCGTGCCGCTTGCGTGGCGAAGACGCTAAAAAAATTATCTGGATGCGTGAAGCCGGTGCGACGCAAGAGCGTGTTTTGTCTGAAGCTGGTACCGAAGAGCGCAAGAAACTGATCAATGAAATTTACGCGCAACGTGGCAATGCTGCGGATGTACGGGCCGCGGTTGAAAAAGAATGCATGGATGAAAAACAGCGTGCAATGAATGCCGCCAAACCTGCAGCACCAGCGACACCAACGTCGGCCTCGGCACCTGCTGCCAACGAAAAAGCCGCATCGGCAAGTGCTCCCGACAATGGCGAAGCGGCGCGTAAAAAAGCGATGTGCGATAAGGTGCGTGAAGCGCTGGTCAGTCTGCGTCAGGCAGGCAATGCGGGCAACGCCGACAAGGATTTAAAAAGCATGGGTTGCGATCGTTGAACCGTGTCAGCACATGAGACTTTGCTGTCAGCATGGTTTTGAATTTGCCCGATAGTGCCAAAATACGGCCAAAGACGCGCCAAAAGGCCTTAAATATACTCCCCCCAGTATATTTTGAAGCCCTTTATTTATGCTGAGATAAAGGCGATTTCATTAAAAAAGAGGGGGAGTATCCGTATTTCGACAAAAAATGCGGCGAATGCATCAGATTTTCAGCCTGCTTGATCTGCGTTGAAAGGTGTGCTGAAACCGGTGCGGAAATGAACGGCATCTTGAGCTTAGCCGACACCGTTCTGTGCTGCTGCCATCAAACAGAAATCAGACAAACACCGGTTCAATTTCCAGCGTGACCGCAAACTTCGCCAGCACATCGGCCTGCACCGCCTGCGCCAGCGCGCGCACTTCTGCGCCACTCGCACCGCCGCGATTCACCAGCACCAAGGCCTGTTTTTCATAGACACCGGCACGTCCCAGATTTTTTCCTTTCCAGCCGCAACGTTCAATCAGCCAGCCTGCCGCCAGTTTGTACTCGCCGGATGCTTGAGGATAACTGACCAGATCGGGATAGTTCAGCAACAGCGCATCGCGCTGTGCCGCGCTCACCAGCGGATTTTTGAAAAAACTGCCGGCATTACCTATCACCTGCGGGTCGGGCAATTTCGCCTGACGTATCGCGATAATCGCATCGCTGACTGCGCGTGGCGAAGGCGCGCTGATCGCTTGCAGTTGCAGATATCTGGCGACATCGGCGTAACCAATTTTAGGCTGCCATTGCTTGGGCAAAGCGAACTGCACGCTGGTAATCGCCACGCGGTCTTTCAGCGCATGTTTGAAAATACTGTCGCGGTAGGCGAACTGGCACGCAGCCTTATCCAGCACCAGTATCTCGCCAGTGGCAAAATCAAACGCTTCTAGCTGAAACAAAGCGTCCTGCACTTCCATGCCATACGCGCCGATATTCTGTATCGGTGCCGCACCAACCGTGCCGGGAATCAGGGATAAATTTTCCAGCCCGCCCAGACCCAGCGCCAGCGTCCATTGCACGAAAGCGTGCCAGTTTTCACCGGCCTGCGCCTGCACATAAACAAATTCAGCATCTTCGCCGATGATGGATTTGCCGAGTAAATCCATCTTCAGCACCAGCGCATCGACCTGATCCGACAACACCAGATTACTGCCGCCGCCCAAGATCAGGCGCGGCATTGCAGCCAGCACAGGGTCGTCGCGCAACGCCTGTAACTGGTCGATATCGGTGACGGATAAAAAGTAATTCGCCTGCGCCGCAATGCCAAAAGTATTGTACGGTTGCAGCGAAACGTCGCGGGAAAAAGAGAGATTCGTCGTCATAGGGTGCAAATTATAGCTGCTGCGCTTTGTGACAGCCGCGCATTTGATAAAATGACGCACGTTTATTTATTTCACCAAGGAAGCACTATGCCCTCATTTGATACCGTCTCTGAAGCAAACATGGAAGAAGTGAAGAATGCGGTCACGCAATCGAACAAAGTCATCACCAATCGCTTCGACATGAAAGGCACCAGCGCCAAAATCGAACTCAAAGATAAAGAGCGCGAAGTCGTGATTTTTGGCGATACAGAATTCCATCTGGATCAGATTATTACTGAGCTGACGCAAACCATGGGAAAACGTAAAGTCGATGTGCGTTTCCTGGATTTCGGCAAAGTCGAAAAAATCGGCGGCGACAAGGTCAAGCAAGTCATCAAAGTCAAAAATGGTATTGAGACAGAAGACGCAAAGAAAATCGTCAAAGTGCTGAAAGACAGCAAAATGAAAGTGCAAGCCAGCATACAAGGCGATGCGGTGCGGGTTCAGGGCGCGAAGCGCGATGATCTGCAGGCAGCAATGGCTTTGCTGCGCAAGGAAATCAAAGATTTGCCGCTGGAATTTAATAATTTCCGCGATTGATTTGTGCTGCGGCTATTGTGCAATATCGCGCAATCTTGGACGATATTGCACGATGTCCCGTGATATCCGCTTCGTTCCGCCTTCCGACCTCACACCGAAAGTCACCATGAAACGCTTTGCCCTGCTGCCTCTTTTATTGTGTTCACTGACGTCCTTCGCAACGGACGTCGGTGTGGTCGGTTTATTCCCGGGCAAGGCGATACTGGTGGTCGATGGCGCGCCGCCCAAGGCTTATGCGGTAGGCAGCGCGCTGAGCAGTGATACGAAACTGGTTGATGCGGATCGCGAATCGGCCACCATCGTCAGCAACGGCAAACGCTACGTGCTGGTGATGGGGCAAACCGTGCACCGCTCGGCCGCCAGCAGCGGTAACAGCGTGGTTCTGAAAGCGGGTGACCGCGGGCATTTTATGGCCCCCGCGATGATCAACGGCGTCAGTGTGAATATGATGGTCGATACCGGCGCCAGCCTGATCGCTTTGCCAGCAGCCGACGCGACGCGCATTGGTCTGAATTACAAAGCGGGTCGCATGGGACGGGCCAATACGGCTGGTGGCGTCGTCAATACGTATCTGATCAAGCTCGATACGATCAAGATCGGTGACATCGAATTACATCAGGTGGATGCGTCCGTCATCGAAGCAGGCCTGACGATGCCTTTGCTGGGCATGTCGTTTCTGAACCGCATGGAAATGCGTCGCGAAGGCGATCAGATGACCCTGAGCAAACGTTTCTGATCAGGGTCACAGACACCAATAAGGCAGCACTTACGCTGGTTGCGCCTCAACTACGCGACGCTGTCTGACCGCCGCTGCCAGACCTTCCAATACCTTGACACTGGAATCCCAGTCGATACAACCATCGGTCACAGACTGACCGTACACCAACTCCTGACCCGGAACCAGATCCTGACGTCCGGCCACCAGATGTGACTCAACCATCACGCCGACAATACGCGTGTCGCCAGCAGCAAGCTGAGCGCCGATATCCGCACAGACCGGAATCTGGTTCGCTGGATTTTTCGAGCTGTTGGCATGCGATGCATCGATCATCAGGCGCGCAGCCAGACCGGCTTTCGCAATATCCTTGCAGGCAGCATCGACACTCGCTGCATCGTAATTCGGCGTTTTTCCACCGCGCAGAATAATGTGACAATCTTCGTTACCATTGGTCGAAACAATCGCTGAATGACCGCCTTTTGTCACTGATAAAAAATGATGCGACTGCGAAGATGCCTTGATCGCATCGACCGCAATTTTGACATTGCCGTCGGTGCCATTCTTAAAACCAACCGGGCAAGACAAACCTGATGCCAGTTCACGGTGAACTTGCGATTCTGTGGTGCGGGCACCGATGGCACCCCAACTGATCAGGTCAGCAATATACTGCGGGCTGATCACATCGAGAAATTCAGTACCGGCAGGCAAGCCGAGTTCATTGATATTGAGCAGCAGTTCACGCGCGATACGCAGGCCATCATTGATGCGGAAGCTGTTATCCATGTACGGATCGTTAATCAAGCCTTTCCAGCCGACGGTAGTGCGCGGTTTTTCGAAATACACGCGCATGACGATTTCTAATTCACCGGCAAAACGCGTGCGCTGCTCCGCCAGACGACGTGCGTATTCCATCGCAGCTTTGGTATCGTGAATCGAGCAAGGACCAATCACCACCATCAGGCGATCATCTTTGCCGTGCAGAATATTGTGTAAGGCGGTGCGCGCATGCGCTGCGGTTTCAGAGGCTTTCACAGAACAGGCAAACTCACGGATCAAATGTGAAGGTGGAACCAGTTCTTTCATTTCGCGTATGCGTAAATCATCGGTACGGTGCATGTTCTCTCCTGTGTCTTTCAAGTATAAATAAGTGCAAATGGTTGAATTTGTGGCAAAAAAAAACCGCCATGACTGGCGGTTTTTTCAGAAATCTGGTTGAGCTTTTTTTCTTTGTGCGCTTACCTTCTTCCGACCGCCTGTGGCTTGGAATAGCTAAAGTAAAAAAAGAAAAAGAAGTGCGCAAGTTTCATAAATTAGGCGTTTAGCTTGAATCGCTATATTAAATTTTGATAAAACTTAAAAAGTTCGGCATTGATATTGCATCAAAAATCAGCAATTGGCAAGCCAAATCCCGCCAATTCGTATTTATTTTTTCCAGAGCGCTGGTGGTTCCGGCGGAATATCACCTTCAGGATACACATTCATGATGGGTTTGCTCTGCTCTTTCAATTTCACTTGCGGTACGTTACGCCCCATCCATTGCCGCATACTGGTCAGATTTGTCGCAATATCACGACGCTCAGGATTAAGCCGGACGGCGCGCTCCAGCAAATTCAGCGCGTTTTCATAATCGCCTTGCGCAGCAAGAGACACCGCCTGATTATTTAATGCGGATGCATCAAATGGATTTACTTTCGCCGCTTCAGCAAATTTTTTACTGGCTGCAGCGGCATCCCCTTCAGCCAGATGTACCCGCCCTTCTGCCTGTAAATCCGCAGCACTTACCTGGGTTGATAACAGCAACGTTGTCGACGCAACGATCAAGGTATTCATGATAGTTTTCATCGGTCAATTTCCCAGATAGTAAGGCTTAGGCGCAATCGGCGGGAACGAGACCTGACCTCGCCGTGGCTCGAACGTGTAACGGATATACAGCATGCCGCTGGCATCGGTAAAGTCACCGGAATTATCGGCAGACAACCTGCCGCCCAAAGTAAAATGCGGCGACAGCAAATACTCTAATGCGCCGGAAATTTTGTATTGCAATCCGGTATGCGACTGCCCCGCATAGCTGCTGGCGATATTCAGTGCCGGATTCGCCGCCGCAAATAATTCCAGTTCGGTCTGATCTGCACTGATCAAAGGGTAATACGGTGCCGCATCTTCGCGGAAATGCTGGACACCAACCGAAGCACCGGCCTGATACGACAACTTGCCATAACGTCCGCTGATTTCCAGCGGCACATTCAGAGCGACATACGATTGCGGGCTGAAATACCCACCGTGACCGTAAGTGAAGTAACGCAGATTCTTTTTATAGAAACTCGAATTCAGGCCGAGCCCCGTTGTGACTGTGGTGTCTTTGGTCCGGTAAGCACGCCAGTAAATACCGGCACCAGCATCGACCATCGTGTTTTTAACGACGTTTTTACCATTGATGCCATACAGGCCAAGCGCTCCGTAAACACCGCCATCCTCGCCATCGTAGGACGCATCCAGACGCAAGCCGTTTCTGGTGACGCCACCCCAGTTCAGCCCGTACAGGCTGTCTTTTGCTCCTGCATACGACAGATAACTATCCGTCACAGAACGACGGGACACTTCTGCACTGAAATTCAGACCGTCCGACTGCGTGCTCCAGCGCAGCCCGCCGACGACATTCTGGATAGGGAAGTTCAAAGGACTGGAACCGACATCGAGCTTCACGCCGGCTAATTCATAACTCAGATTCAGCGCAACTCCTCTCGCCACCTGCTCTATCGAAGACGCATCTGATAAGCCGCGCGTTCTGGCCTGCGTTGAAAAAGCGACTTTTGCGAATTTGGCCTGTTCATTGAGTATCGTATTGCGACCGAACTGACCTGCGATATTGGCATCATTCAGTTGCAAGGTACCGGCATCAATCACAACCGGAATCACCTTCAGGCCAAACTGGCCATAACCCAAGGTAGTGATATGTGCTTCTATCGGTGTTTCCAGATCCTTCAACTGCGATAAACCGCTTTGTCCGCTGCGTGCGCGGGCAGCAAATCCGGCGGTGACTTCAGAACGATTAAGCTCATTGAGCGCATCAATCTCTTTGATCAGCGCGGCCTCTTCTGCACTGACAGGTGCCGTTGACTTGGCAGATGATAGCGGTGAGACTTTTTTTACCTCGGCTCCGCTAACTGCATTTCCTGCTACAGGCTTTGCTAGTGGTAAAGGGTTACTGCGGATCACCGCAGAACCCTGAGATACTGGTGGCGCAGCAGGCACGCTGAGTAATGCCGGCGCGTTCACTGGTTTGCTGCCGGCATTGCCAGCAACAGCCACGCCAGTTGAGTTACTGACGGCGGCGGGTATAGCTGTCGTAGTTGTTGTACCTGATGTACTTGTCGAACCGGGGGTAACTCCATTCGCAACAAGCGGTGTTGCAGAGACCGGCGCGACCACTACGGATGTTGCACTTGCAGGCTTCGCCGCGGCAGCATATTGCGGTGCAAGTTGTGGCACCTCTTTCAATACCGGTGGCGTGGGCGTCGCTGGCGCACTCGCTGATGCTGTTACTGGTGCTGCGACTTGCGTCACCGCCGGAACAGCGTCAGCCTTACGTTCGGCAAAAGGATTGACTTTGAAATTGTTGAGGTTGTTAGCAACCGAACCTGGTGTGACCAGACGCAAACCATCAACACCTGCGCCGGACAATGGGCGCTGCGCCTGTTCCAGTGCCAGTGCTTTTTTGAAGTAGCCTAAGGCTTTGCCGTTATGCCCCTGTGCCCGTGCAACATTCCCCGCCAGCGCAATAAAGCGCGGATTCTCTGGCTGCATGCGCATTAATTTATCAAGGTAGTTTTCGGCGCCACTGAAATCTTTGATCTGTATTGCTGCGAATACCAGTCCTTGTAATACCTCGGGATTATCCGGATCGGTTTCCAGTACTTTGGTGTACAACTCTTTTGCCGGTTCGCTGTCACCAGCAGACGAATAAATACGCGCCAACGTCAGCAGCAATAAATTATCGTCCGGCGTCTCTATCAGATAAGGCTGGATATAAGCATAAGCCGCCGCGTAGTCTTTTGCTTCTCTGGCGCGCTCGGAGTAACGCATGGACAATGCCTTTTGTAATTGCTTAAAGGATTTAATTTCATCCTCCTGCAATTTCGGCATCGCTGCCACCTTACGCATGACGGCTTCCAGCTCGGCTTCCTGATTCGCCTGCATCAAGGTGCTGGCGTATTGCAGCAAAAGGCTGGCGGAAGGTTGCTGCGTATTTTGTACCGCCTGCCGTATCATGGCAAAACCGCGTTCGGTATCGCCTAACTTGATGTACAAGGCCGCAAGAGTGCCGATGTACTCGTTATCTGTTCCTGCGGCAGCTTCAATCTGTGTCAGGATTTCCCTGACCTGATCGACATACCCACGTTTGTTCAGAAGATCGATACGGTCAAGCTGGACGCGTATCCATAATTGCTTTTGCAAGGCAAACATTTCTGGTTTGCGCGCGTTAGCAGGGACGCGCTCCAATGTTTGCAAACCCTCCCACCAGAGCTGCTGCATCTGACTGAGCAAGGCGCTGACATAAAGCGCCTCTGCATCGGGCTTTTCAACATTGGTCAGCGCATCTAACAATGCCTGCGCCTGCGGTGCCATGTTCCGTTTCAGATAAATTTTGGCCAGCGACATTCTTAACCAGGCATCTTCCGGCTTGATCAGAATCGCGTCTTCCAACACCCTTTGCGCGCCGACGATATCGCCTGCTGCTTCAAGTTGCTTGGCCTGAGCCGCCATTTGTTCAGACTTCAGATTCGCGACGATCGCGAGGTGACGAGGTAATAAATATTCACCGAGCGCCTCCAGATCACTGAGCCGCTTCTGCAAAACATAAATCCCGATCAGGCCATCGAGCGCGCGCATTTCTTTTTTATCTGCATTAAAAACACGCTTAAAGTTTTCTTCTGCGCCAGCCATATCGTTTTCAGCCTGCAACGCATCGGCGAGTTGTAAAAGTCCGGATGGCTCGGTGCCATTGATCTCAACTGCTTTACGCAATAAGGCGATCCCTTTTACGCTGTCAGCATCTTCAAAAGCGGTGCGTGCATCTTCGATCAGTGCCCAATAATTGGCACCATCAAATGCTTGCTTCCAATTCGATTTGGCTTTTGCGGATGAAAAATCTAAGGCTTTTTGCAGGAATTTACGCGCTTCAATAAATTCTTCCTGGCGCATTTTGACCAGCCCCATGCCACCATAACCAACAGGATCTTTAGGATGAGATTTGATCAGTGACTGGAATTCTTTCTCTGCCGTCGGCACATCATTGGCATCCAGCGCTTTAAACCCGATTGCAGATCCTTTTGCTAAAGGACTCTCAGGCTTCGGCTTATTCACGGGACGACGCTCTTCCTGCGCATCATTCCTGACCGGACGATTCACGCTCGCAAGTTTGTCTTGTATGGTTTTATCCTGCGGGTGTTTTTCCAGATAGTTCCGGAAATACTTACTGTTGCTGCTTTGCAGCCCCATCCAGGTTAATGCCTGACGCCATGCCTCTTCCGCCTGCCTGGATACGTCAGCTTTACTGGTCAGACTCTCCAGCAAGGCTAGGCCTTCCGGTCTGCTGGCATCGCGGTAAGTCAGCGTTTGCGCATAAGCCAAAGCATATTTATGGTTGGAGGGATTTTCTTTCGCCAGTTTTTCAAGGCCGCGTTTTGCCTCGGCATAACCAGATTTAGTACCGGCCAGCACCTGATAATATTCAAGCGCCGCATCACCTTTCAGGCGGGACGCATCGCCGATCATACGATAACTGTCCGCCGCGGCTTCGGTATCGCCTTGCTGCGCCAGTCTTCTGGCATTTTCAAGCTGAGACTTGCCCCCGGCAGTACCGAGACTGATCGCTTTTTCTACCAGACGAATTTGCGCACTGCCTGCTTTGATTTCTTTCAGCTTATCAAGGTGATTTTTCGCTAAATCAGCATTGCCGCTGTGAGCGTCGAATATACCCAGTGCGACCAATGCCTCAATATTATTCGCATCGACTTTCAGTACCTTACGCCAGGCATCGGCGGCGTTATCGTCACGACCACGTTGCTCCCAAAAATGTGCCTGTTCAACTAATTTCTGGGTCAGAGGAGAGTTTGCAAAAGCAGTGCTGCATTCCACACACATCGCTAAAAGCGCCAACGCCATCGCTTTTCTTTTGAAAACCATTACCATCCCCTATTCAACACTTTGATGAAGCGATCTCTACCTCAATTGGAGATTTTGAAATCTGCTTTAAAACTGGCATTAAATTATAAACAGGCAGACCACAACAATGTGGTCTGCCTGCGTAAATTTACTCTTTTATTCAGTTATTTTTGATGTATCAATGTTGATCTTTGGGCTCATTCGCCTTCAAGCGCTGGGCTGCCTTTTTCCGTAAATAACGGAACAGTAAAGCGGCGGCAATCAATGACGCCAACATCAGGAAAGCAATCAGCAAGACAGGTTTTGTTGAGAGATTCCACTTCAGCCAGGTCCATAAAGGCAGATGACCGGAATAATAGGTGTTACCGATCAATGCATTGATGACCTTATCACCTTTAATCAACACCAGATCGCCCTGGAATTGGCTGCGAAGATCGGCTTTATTCAAACCATCTGTCACATCCAGTAAGCCACGGGGGCTGCCAGAAGTCACGACGACGACGCTGTGACCGCCAGACAATGGCGATTCAAACTGCATAACGGTGCCAAATGCACTTCCGGTGCTGGCTAACATTTCGCCGGATTTACGCTCGAGTTCATCCAGATCTTTACCAGCCCAGCGCGCCAGAACACGTAAAAATCCGGTCGGCAATTGCAAACGATTCCCTGTTTCATCAATGGTCAGTGGCATATATTTTGACCATTGTTTCAGCAGAGGCTGGTTACCGTTAGTCGCTATCACGAGCAAATCTTTATTGCTGTGTTTTTCGACATCGTTACCGTAGATCACGGTATTGTTAGTGACCGGATAGCCGGTTGATTCCCCCATACGCCCCATCAGATTGAAAAAGACTTCCAGCTCCTGATTACTGGCGCGCTCAGGAAGAATGACAGCCGTTTCAGATAAATCTGCCAATTTGGTAAACGGGAAGCCGGCATTCGCAATGTAGGCAAGGTTGGGGTATGTCGCGTAATGCGGCATGTGTGAAAAATCTATGGTCGAATCCGGGTCAATCGTAGACCGCACGTTATCCAGATACACATCTTTACAAGCGCCTTGCTTAGGATAGTCATAGAAGAAGTGAAATTGCAGTTGATTTTCTGCACCGATTCTGAATGTCGGTACTTGTATCTCCTCCTGAGCGTAACGCAAGCCCGACTTGAAGAAAAGCATCACAGATTCTTTGATCTTACCTTTTTCCGGTTCTGCACCAGACAAAGACAATGCGCGGACAAAACCATCATTAATACCGATATTTAACGTCGACTTGTCTATCGTTGGTCTGGGTGTGAAGCGATAGCGCAGATCCATAGGAACACCCTCGGTCTGCCAGGTGAACAAGTCAGGTGCCACCCGCATGTTAATCCGGATCAGATCGGGCGTCAGGCCATTCACCTGCAAACTTTGCAGCGGGGTCAGTTCGCCGAATTTAACCGGCCGCGAAGTTGGCAGCCATTTAGGCGCATCATAGGCTTTACGCAGCGCGGGCTCTTTAAAGTTACGGATAATCGCCGTCTGACCTGCCAATGCCGTTTGTCCCAGTGTCAACGCTTGCGTCGCAATTTTCAGCTCTGCATTGTCACGTCCTAAAACTAACAACAACTTTGTTTTCGGGTTTTGCGGATTTGGTACCACCATCAAGGTCGGACCATTAATTACAGGTAATTGCACACCGGCGGGTGCTTCCTTTGTCGTTGCAAATACGATCGCATGCGATTTAGGCATACCGTCAGCGACCGGGAAACGAGCACCGCGATAGGACGCCAACTGACCAAACCAGGAAGCAACAACACCGGCATTGCGCAACAATTCCAATGATGCGCCGCTCGGTAACACAAACGGTAACTCCAGCAATTTGGAGTCGCGCTTGTCAAAGAATGGCCCAGGCAACAGCGCCAGATCATTCGCCAGATCGATTGTGCTGACGGTCAGCTCCAATTGCGTCGTATTACTGATTTTCGCCCACAAACTGGAATGATATGGGTCTTCACATTCTCTGGTGTAATGCCCTATCAGTTTGAAACTGAGCTGATTAAAGTCTGCAAAAAACCGTGGATCGATATTATCTTCGCGGACGATCCCCTTAGGATTATCTTTCGGCAGGGGCACAACGCTGACCAGCTCATTGTTAACCGAAACTTTGATATGGGATAAGTCCGGCAACAGCGCTGGCGAATACGCAATGCCATAACGTATTTTTGCCGAAGTAATCACTTCGTCACTGCGGACTGTGAAAGGAAATGTACGCTCACCTTCAACACCACGCAATTCGATATTCGAGCCCTGCCCCATCTGCTTGAGGCTGATGGTATACACTTTTTGGCCAGGAACTGGTGTTGAAACAACGGCAGAGGCATCACTTGCCAGTGTTTTTTCCGTTTCTTCCGTTTGCGCTTCAGCAGATTTTGCGCGCTTCGATTTCGCAAAAACGTCATCATGCGCCGTCACACTCATGCCAAATGCAATTGCCAGGGCAAGCGTGGTTTTGACAGTTTTTTTCCAAGGCAATGTTGATTTCATGTTTTTCACAATGTTCGCTTCAGTAAGTGTATTCATGTGCTAAGCGCTTTTTCCTAAGTATTGCCTCAATCCGGCTCCGAACCGGATAAAACCACGCATACTATGAAAGGCAATTTCTTTTAAACCATTCAAAGGATGATCCAGATCGCGTTCCTCGGACCAATTCAACCAAACGTCTGCCCGGCCAATTGTGCAACTGATCAGATCCATCTGTTGCTGTAAACTCAGATCCAGAAATTGCAGACTCAATAAATTCTCTTTTGAGAAAATGACTTTCGATGGAAATAAACATTCGCCATTGGTGCCATACAGCGAAATCATTGCCTCTTGGCCTTTTTCCATTTTGAAACCCTCGGGTACTTTGAGTGACATTCCACCCATAGAGAAATCCTCGGTCTGACAAACAAAGGAGTGTCCGTTTGGCAAACGCAATGTGGCGCTCAATTCTGCACGGACGCGGTGCGAGCGCCGTACCTGCTTGGACTCAGTTGCCACGGCGAGAGTCGCGCCAAGAATAATCAGGTTATAAATCGTCCATAACATGTTCAGCAAAACTGTGTCGAGCTCATAGCTATTCCACCAGATTGCCCGTCCGATACCGACGATGAAACCTAAAATATTCAAGGCCAGCATCACCAGATAGGGTTTAGAAATCACCCAGTCAAAGTGTTCCTCTTCAACTAAACCACCTTTTGCGGTTACGTTGAACTTACCTAATTTTGGATTAATCAACGCCACCATCGTTGGCCGGAAGATATACCAGGCAAGCGTTGCCTCATAGACTTCAGCCCAGAATGAATGCCGGTGAGCGCCCTGAATACGGGAGTTGGTCAAGTTGGCGTGCAGCAAATGTGGCAAGGAATATGCCGCAATAGAAATCGCTGATGCCTTGATGATGTGAACTTCAAAAAACAGATACGAGATGGGTGCCAACAGGAAAACCATGCGCGGCAGACCGTAAAAGAAATGTAGCATCGCGTTGCTGTAGCAAAGTCGCTGACCAAAAGTCAGCCCTTTACCAAGCAGAGGATTATCCACCCTGAAAATCTGCGCCATTCCACGCGCCCAGCGTATGCGTTGACCCACGTGCGCAGACAAACTTTCGGTTGCCAGCCCCGCCGCTTGTGGCAGTGCCAGATACGCCGTGTTATATCCAAGCCGCTGCATTTTTAATGCGGTGTGCGCATCTTCAGTCACGGTTTCAACGGCGATACCACCAATCTCTTCCAGATAAGTACGCCGCAAAATTGCGCAGGAGCCACAAAAGAAAGTCGCGTTCCATAAATCATTTCCATCCTGAATCAAGCCGTAAAACAGCTCGCCTTCGTTGGGTACATGTCGGAACGTATGCAGATTTCTCTCGAACGGGTCGGGTGACAAAAAATGATGGGGCGTCTGTATCATCGCCAGTTTCGGATCGACCAGAAACCATCCCATCGTGTATTGCAAAAACGAGCGGGTCGGCATGTGATCGCAGTCAAAAATCGCGACAAATTCACCCGTGGTGCGCTTCAGCGCTGCGTTAATGTTGCCTGCTTTGGCGTGGTTATTATCCGAGCGCGTAAAACACTGGACACCAATCGTCTCAGCAAACTCAGCAAATTCCGGACGCCGCCCATCGTCCAGAATAATGATATTCAATTTATCTTTAGGCCAGTCTATGCCCATCGCCGCCATGACGGTCGGTTTGACGACGGCCAAATCTTCGTTATATGTCGGAATAAACAGATCAACAACTGGCCAGCTTGATGTATCGGTCGGTAAGATGACAGGTTTGCGCCTCAGAGGCCAGGCAGTTTGCAGATATCCCAACAGCAACACCAGCCACGCGTAAACTTCTGCCAGAATCAGTACCAGCGCAAAAAACAAATCGACCAGATTTTCAGTATCTATCGTGTAATTGACCCGCCAGTAAATATAACGGCTGGTTGCGCTGACGGAAAACATCACCATGATCAGTGAAATCAGCGTTCCTGTGTACCGGCGTAAATACATCGCGGTAGAAAATATCACTGCCGAGAAAAAAGTCTGATATGGCAACTCCATTGGAATACTGATCGAAATCCAGAACAGCACGGCGGCAACAATCAACGCCAACACGCGGGGTAACTTCGAATTCCACCCGGACCAGTTAACCATCAATCGCCCAAACTCATTGAGCCGGCCGTATAAATATCTGGAGTTCAGTATTGAGCGCATTAATCAATCAGTCCAAAATTTTCCTGCAGCCATGCAGCAAGTTGCTGCACATCATGTGTCGCTGAACTGTGTTGTGCGTAGTAAGAAACCGGCATCTGGCACGCCAGCGCCTCGCTCACGGCTTCATCCTTATGTATCGTGGAAGGAACAAATTTGTCTCCCAGCGTTGTCCGCAGCATGCCATGGACATCACGGCATAATTGTCTTGAGGCATCCATTTGATTCAAGACATAACAGTAGCCGAGAAAGTCTTTTCTTCCTGCGGTGTAATATTGAATCAAGGACTCAATCGAAGGGATAGTCGAATATGAAGCAGCGTCAGGCTTCAGCACAACCAGCCCGATATGCGCGACACTGAGCACTTGCTGCAAATAAATGCTTGGACCCGGCGGCGTATCAATTAAAACGACGGTCTCCGGCTCCAGAAATAAATTCTGCAAATGGGAAAGCAACCAATCCGGATTTTTCCTGACCGCATCTTCAAATATCGCCCGCTGATCTTCTTCCACCGTTCCATATGGTAAGAAGTCAACGCCATAAGTACTTTGGTACAACACATGCGACCAGCGATCGTCTGCCAGATTTCGGATCGCGATTCCGGAAGCATCCTCGTAAGGTATTCCGAAATGCAATCTCAGCGCATTCTGCGGATCCAAATCTAACACAACTACCTTAGCGCCCATGCGCGCAAGCGATGCCGCGAGGTTCGCCGTGACCGTTGTCTTTCCTACCCCTCCTTTGGGAGAAATGACTGCAACTATCCTCATGATTTGAAGATTTTTTTGAAAAAGGAATTCACTGGCGTATCAACGGTTTTAGCTGGCTCCGGTTGCTTAGCCAGTCGTTTAAAAATGTCAGAGACAGCTTGATGTTTATCTGCATGAACAGGTAAAACTGCTACTTTTTCCTGAGAGCCAGACCCATTCCCTTGCGCGCTCACTGCATCCGCAGGCAAACGGCGAAACAAACTGCTGTTTTGTTGCAGTTGCTCATCCGTCTGGAATAAAGTGGCTTTTTGCTGACGCTCAGATCTGAATAAGCTTGCAGAGCCATTGATCTTTTCAGGAACAGCAACGACCGACTCTGTCGGTGTAAGTTCTTGTTTTCTGCCGAAAATATCACTCGCTCCATGAGAACTGCTACCAATACTTTCTTTTAACACTGGCTTACGATCAATTCCGGGCATAATTTCTGGCCTTATTGATGGCGAGGCTTGCGGCACCGGGAGCGGTTCCATGTCTTCGGGCATCGAGTTGTCAGGAATTGCATGCACCCTGACATCACGTAAAAGCGGCCAGCGCTTTTTAGCTTGCTCACTCTCCACGTCTCGATTTATCTCTTGGTATGCTGTCGCTGGTTGCCCAAACTTTTGAAAAAGATTTTTAACGTCATCATCCATAATCTTTACAGCCCTTTTCAATACTTAATACATCTTTATCCGACAATCAACGACGCGTGAAATATGTCGGCTCATTGAGCTGTTTCTTTAGTTCAAAAACAAACAACTGACCATCTTCCAAAGCATCACCGCGCTGCGTTAAGCAAAGTGATTTGTCCATTCCAAGATTATCAAACAATTGTGCATAAACACCTTCGAGTAGCGCGGACGACCATACCAGCGCATCCTCACCAAAAGCCACTTTCAACGGAGAAGCATGGTGCTCAACAACGAGACTCTCTGCTTGCTCTATCAGTTCCACCCAGCCCCAATCGATTTGCGACCAGTGAGAATTAATACCATCCTCAAGTACTTGCAAACTACTGCCGTTGAGCGCCGGAAAAGCGGCTGCCATGGTCCGCCCCATCTGATACATAAACGCCCGCAAATCAGACACCTCGCCTTTAGAGGCAAACTCAGCAGAAAACGCAGCAAGAAATGTTCTCCATTGATTCGAGCACTGTTGAGACTCGTAATACTGCAGATTTTTCTTCAACATACTAAACACTTCCATTCATTATTTTGCTGTTCTTTCTGCACCCGGCGTCTGCAACAAAGCCAGATTCATCGCCTGAAACTTTAACACCCAGCAGAATTGATCGTCTAGCGATACACAGTAAACAAATGTCAACAATTTATAATTAGGAATATCCAAACATCAATGCAGAGTCATTTTTTCTAAATAAGTTTCAAAGCAAAAACATTAGTTTGCGTTAGATCAGAATCCGTCAGAAGTAAATAGTCATTTCATTTACTTACAATTACCCGGCATTTGACCATGACACATGATAAAAAACATTATTACATTGGCAATTAATTGATTTTTATTTTCTGATAGCTCGCTTATATGGATTAACTATCTATATAAGCTGGCAAACGCAAAAGGTTTTTCGTGGGGCAGATCTTCAGATACAGAGTGGATGTCGTCCAACCGCCCACTCAAGCAGAGAAAAAAAGAGGAGGAAATTTTTTCATTCAATGAGATTTTGGGGCATGCAAAAGCAGCCAATCGACGACAGACTGTATTTTCTTTGTGGCCGGATTATCCGGGCGATAATGCAGAAGTGGACACTCGTAGGCCAAAGCCTCTTCAACCTCAGCGTCTTCCGGTATGACCCAAGGCACCATACGCTCACCTAATTGTGTGTGAAACAGTGCCAATACATCTTGCGCCAATTGCCGCTTTGCCGATTGATTAATCACATAGGCGGATCCTGTCACCTGCGCGCTTGGTGGTCCATACGCAGAGATCAGTTCTTCCATTTCTGGCAAGGTCGAGTACGACGCCGCATCAGCCAGCACCACGGCAAGAACATAATCTGCGGCATGAATTGCCTGCTTCAGATATACAGAAGGCCCAGGTGGGGTATCCAACAACACAATCGCGTTTTCTGACAAATTCGCTTTTTGTAACTTACCGCGTAGCCAATCATCTTGTTTTTCCAAAATACTCTCAAAACGCTGACGCTGCACCTCTCCGCCACGTCCATAAGGAGAAAAATAAACATGATAAGGGCTTGCATGTGTCACACCTGCAAGTCTGGTGCGTGTACCGGTCAATGCACTGATCCCCTTGCATTCGTTCTGATCCAGCCCGCCGAGATGCCATTGCAGCGCATTCTGCGGATCGAGATCAACCACCAGAGTGGGGTGACCACGCTGCGCAATACCAACCGCAAGGTTGGCTGACAGCGTAGTCTTTCCTACGCCACCTTTTGCTGAAACAACAGCGATCACAAACATGGGGCGTTGTCCTCAATCAAAACCAGAAAACCGATCGCAAAATTACGCAGTCCCACCGACGGTCAGGCCATCAATACGCAGACTCGGCTGACCAACACCAACCGGCAGACTCTGCCCTTCTTTTCCACACACGCCAATACCGGAATCGAGTCGTAAATCATTACCTATCATAGACACGTGGTTAAGTACTTCAGGTCCGTTACCGATCAGGGTTGCGCCTTTGACCGGATAACTAAGCTTACCGTTTTCTATCATGTAGGCTTCGCTGGCAGAGAACACAAATTTGCCATTGGTGATGTCAACCTGACCACCGCCAAAATTCACTGCATATAAGCCGTTTTTCACAGAAGCAAGAATCTCAGCCGGATCTTTATCTCCGGCCAGCATATAGGTGTTGGTCATGCGCGGCATAGGTAAATGCGCGAACGATTCGCGCCGGGCATTACCAGTGACGGCCATTTTCATCAGACGCGCGTTCATCGTGTCCTGCATGTATCCCTTCAGTATGCCGTCTTCAATCAGCGTGCTGCATTGCGTAGGATTACCTTCATCGTCAATATTGAGCGAACCGCGGCGATGTTGCATCGTACCGTCATCAACAACTGTCACACCTTTTGCCGCAACACGTTCACCGATACGGCCAGAAAACGTACTGGATCCTTTGCGATTGAAGTCGCCTTCCAGACCGTGCCCTATCGCTTCGTGCAGCAGCACACCAGGCCAGCCTGGCCCAAGTACTACCGTCATCGGTCCCGCCGGCGCAGGACGGGCATCCAGATTTACCAGCGCCGATTTCACTGCTTCATCTGCATACTGTTCAAGCAAAACATCGGAAAAATAAGAGTAATCATAACGACCGCCGCCACCGCTGGAACCCATTTCACGGCGACCATTCTGCTCCGCAATCACGGTCAGGGAAACGCGTACCAGAGGGCGTATATCTGCCGCCAGCGCACCATCACTGCGGGCAACCAGAATAACGTCATACTCGCCAGCCAGCGATGCCATCACCTGTACGATGCGCGGATCTTTTGCCCGCGCAATTTTTTCTATACGCTCAAGCAAACGCACTTTTTCATTTGCATCAAGAGAATGCAGAGGATCATCACGCAAATATAAATCCCGCCCCTGAATTCCGTGTAAAGCGGAAGCCACTTTAATTTTGCCAGCGCCCTGAACCGCAATCGTTCTGGTTGCTTTGGCTGCGTCAGACAAAGCCTTTTCAGAAATTTCATCGGAGTAAGCAAAGGCGGTCTTATCACCTGAAACAGCGCGAACACCAACACCCTGGTCAATCGAAAAACTGCCGGTTTTGACTATACCTTCCTCAAGACTCCAGCCTTCGCTGCGAGTGAACTGAAAATACAGATCAGCATAGTCCACACGGTGAGTGAACATAGAACCAAGCACTTTCGACAATTTATGGTCGTCCAGACCAAATGGCGTCAATAAAATGTCGCGAGCAATAGCAAGGTGGTTCAAGGCTGAATTTGAAGAACTCATAAAGTAGATTAACCAATACAAAAGAATGCAATATATGCATTGTAAAACAACTCAGCGACGACAACAGTATGCTGATAACTTACACTTGAAGTTGAATCGCCCTGAGAGGTAAGCTGGAGGGCAACTATAATTTCCGATGTTGCAACGCGGGCAGGCTGGTGCGGATCTGATGTAACAGTTCAGCATCTATTTCGCCGCTGACAAAGCCTTCACCTTCGGGCAATTCTGCGACGATCTTACCCCAAGGGTCAATCAGCATACTATGTCCCCAGGTGCGACGCCCGTTCAGATGTTTGCCGCCCTGCCCCGATGCCAGAACATAACACTGATTCTCTATCGCTCTGGCTCGCAACAGAATTTCCCAGTGCGCCTGACCTGTGGTGTAAGTAAAAGCAGCAGGAACAACGATCAGGGAACAAGGTCCCATCGCACGGAATAATTCCGGAAAGCGTAAGTCATAGCAAATAGACAGGCCTACCCGGCCGGCCTCAGTTTCAAAGGTGGCTACCTGTTCGCCGGCAGTAATGGTACGAGCCTCTTCGTAAGACTCCTCGCCTTTAGAAAAACCAAATAAGTGGATTTTGTCGTAGCGGACGCGCTGCACGCCCTGCGGGTCAAATACCAGTGTCGCATTCATGACTTTGCCAGCTTCAGCCGACTGCAACGGAATTGTGCCGCCGATGATCCAGACCTTCAACGAACGCGCCATCTCCGCTAAAAATTCCTGCATAATGCCGCGACCGGCCGGTTCAGCGATCGCCAGTTTGTCGGTATCCTGCAAACCCATTAAAGGCCAGTATTCCGGTAGCAACAATAATCCGGCCCCCTCGCCTGCCGCTGCGATCAACAGGCGTTTTGCCGTTGCCATATTGTCGGCCAAAGCATTGGAAGAAACCATCTGTATAGCTGCAACTTTCATCATTCACCTTTCTTGGCATCTTGCACGCGATGCTCACCTGCAACGTCCTGATTTTCCTGACGTTCAATTTTTTTCACCAGAGGATCTTTCCACGGGCCGCTCACCATATATTCGAAGGTGAAAGCCTTTGCCAGCGGTTCACGTAAGAATAATTGCGCCAGGAAAGTACCCAAGCCAATAACGGGATTGACCGCCAGCCCATACACAACCGACGCCGCACCCGCATTGATAACAGGAATAACCACAACATGCAATTGCTGAGATTCATTCACGATGTCAGCGTTGCCAGCCATCACCACGGTCGCATTCACTCCGCGCATTTTCAGATTATCGGTACGTGCCACACCCTGCATAATTTGTGCGCTGCCGGTAATCGCATCAAAAGCGAATCCTTCAGAAAATATATCCCGGAAATCCAGAGTCAGGCGTCGCGGCAATGACTGCATACTCAGCACACCGAGTAACTTCGCAGCGCCTGGATCGACTTTTAAAAACTGCCCGGCGGCCAGATCAAGCTGCACCTTACCGCTCATGCTGGGAATATCCATCGCATACGGCAAGCCATTCCATTTCACGTCGCCATCCAGTCGTCCACGTCCACCGCGTACGACATTGGCAAACCCAAGCCTGTCCAGCAATTGTCCGGCATTCGCAATATCGAGCACGTAATTGAGTTGGGTCACGCTATTTCCGGCGCTATTCCCGGTGCTATTCCCGGTGCGACTTCCCCAGCGTCCAGTCGCCCTGAGTTCCGCATCCGGATTTTTCAACAATACCTTACTGAGCAGCCATTCACTGGAAGCGCCACTCATCTGATTACTGGCTTGCAACTCTAATCTGCCCAGCTTCTTGTTGAATAATTCAACATTATCCGCAACGATATCGAGCCCCGGTATCTGGGTACTGCTACGCTTTTCATCGAACAAATCACCCGCATCGCTTGCCGCCGATTGCTGGATAATCAGCTTGCTTAAACGGGCCGTCACGCTGCCCGGTCCGGCTGCCGCAGCGCCAGTTTTAGCACTGCCGTCACTCCAGCTGATATGGCCGGAAACCTGATTGGCATCGATGTTCGCCTGCCAGAGATCATTATGATGAGAAACTCCCATCACAACATGATCCAGTTGCTTACCCATGATATGCAACTGACCGGTTTTTAATGCCAGGGTGCTGACGTCCAGATACGGTGCAATATTTAAAGCGGTGACAGCCTGCACCACTTTGCCAGCAGCGCCGTTCAGCGCAGAAGTCGCCGTATTGTTATTTGCCATTGCCGCGCCAGCAGAACTTGTGTTCAAGACGCTGCGCCACTCATCGACATGCAGTACATTCGATTCAATATTGACCGCCACTCCGCGCAAAGGCTCAGGCGCAGGCACATTCACACCGATGCCGCCACGCAGAAGCTGCCAACTCGCCTGCTTATCCGTACTTTTCTGTCGTACGTATTTTGCATGCACTGCATTGCCAAGATGAATGCGCAATTCATCCTGTAAAACGCTGCTGTCAGTGTTTATCTGCGGCACCAGTTCGATGCGCAAGGGCATTGCTTCCGTCGCGCCTTTTTTCAACGGTGCAGGAAAATTGAGCGCCATTCCCTGTAAATTTGATTCAATCACGATTTCCGGTAATTGCTTTTTCACGGCGATCGTTGCGATGTAGCGGCTGGTACCGTCAATCTTGATTTGCTCGCGATTAGCCGCTGGCAGCATCTGCCGCAAACCCTCACCAGTGACGCTGCCATCAAGCCGGACGCGGATACTGCTATCTTTTTGCGAGCCGCCGCTAATCACAATTGGTCCACCCAGCGCAGTTCCCTTCAGCGTCCCCAGATTAACGCCGCGCTCATTAAATTCCAACTTGCCGTTGACGCCGGTCACCAGCGGAATGCCGGGTTGCAGCACTACGTCATTATTGGGAAACTGCAGCACACCGTTGACTTTTGCGTCGATCATATGTCGCAACGGTAATTGCAGCTTTAAAGTCAGACCAGCAGTCGCGCTGGCTTTCGATTCCGCCAGAAAATGCCCCAACCAGCCATCGACAGGACTGGCGCTGACGTAAGCCAGCATGGTCTGCAATTGACCGCTGGCGTTGCCATCGATATTCAGGACAGATCCCGCACTTAATAAATCGGGAATCACCGCTTTGACTTTACGCAGATCAGCGCCCAGGGTTTTCGCCGTATCGCCGTTAATTTCCATTCTGGCGCGCTCAAAGATGAAATTCCCTTTGATATCGTCTATCACTGGCCATAAAGGCGCTTTGCCGCCTTCCGCCAGCTCACCGGCAGTGAAATCCAGTTTGCCGCCAGTCAGATTACCTCTGACCAGAAATTCACCTTTGTTTCTGGAATGAGGTTCACTGGCTGAAAATGGGAAATGCGCGAGGTCGCCGCGAATGCGCACGGTGACATCGTCGGCGCGCCCATCAAGGATGCTTTTCGTCAGCCAATGTCGTAAATCCGGCTCGGCGACCGTCGGAATATAACGATCCAGCTGCTTCAGGTCGAAACCATCTATATGCGCCGTTAAATCGACGTCGCCGGGCTGCGGCTGCGCCGATGCACGCATGGACATGATGTGTTTGCCGGATAAAGTGGCATGCATACTCTCCTGCGTCATATCCATATGATTAATCTGGAACATCAGCTTATCGTCGGCTTGAAATTTCCAGTTTGCCTGCATTTGCAAGCGATTAAACGGCATCACCGGGTCAATGAAATAGCTGGCAAGGCGCAAGGACAAGTCTTTTGAATCCAGCGAAAAAGTGCCACCACGGTCGCTGGCATCCACGGTGCCGGATAAATTTTCAAATCCCGGAATCGCCGGAACTGCTGCTTTCGCCGGAATTTTTGCGGTTTTGGCGCGAGCTAACTGCGCTGGCTGTGGCTGCATGGACAAATTGATAAATTCGCCCTTGACTTTGTAGGCTGCGACATCCGGATAAGTCCCTTGCCAGGAAGCGGAGAATTCTTTTAATTGCCCCTTGGGTGCAAAATCCGCCAGCATCTGCCGCTGATCGGCAGGTAAAGGCAGATGTCCGGCAAAATTGGCCAGAATTTGCAAATCAAGAAATTTGGCATACAACTCAACCTTCGCTGGCTGGTTTCCTATGCCGGGGGTAAAACTTTCCCTGATGGTGGTCGCTGGCATGACCGCGCCATCTCTGGCTTTCATGTAAAAATCGGTGAGTGCAACCGTGTGTCCTGCTTTGCCGAACAAAGATGGCAGATACTTTTTCCCCAGATCGGCTTTTTCGCTGGCGGTCACCCGACCACGAATTTCTGCCATATCCAGCTCAGGCAAGTCTTTGGCAAATTTACCCTGCACATCCGCAAGTTTCAGGTCGGCGCTGACATCAGCAACTCGGCCGCGATCGAGCCGCAACCATGATCTTACTGCGCCATAGCCCTGACTGATATCGGCCGGATAATCAATATACGAGCGCAATGCGTGCAGGTCAGTACTTTGCAGATCGGCATACAGCTCACCGCTCCAGTTGGAGAAATCAGACACTTGTCTGCTAAATGGCGGATGCTGCAAATCACCGCGGATATCGACCGGCGCTGTCAATGCCGCTGGCGGCGTTGCACGCAGTGCAAACTGATGATGCTGCCAGCGATTGCGCAAAATCAGACTGACATCGTTGAGCTGTAATTCCGGGGCGTTGCGTGCCTGGTCATTCCAGCGCAGCAAGCCTTGTTTGATCACAATCTGATGCTGCGCCAGCACCCAATCGAGGCCTTTGCCATCGCTTTTCTTTTTCGGATCAATAAAAAACCCGCCGATATACAATTTGCCATCGGCATCGCGCTGTATATCGAGTACCGGCTGATGCAACTCTATCTTGTCGAAGCGCAGATCTAACAGCGCCAGACTCCACCACGACAGCGTCGTCCTGACTTCGGGCAAACGCAAGGCCGCTTTGCCATGCTGATCAAGCATCTCCACATTCTGTAATACCAGTTGTGGATTAAGCCCTTGCCAGGATGCCTGCAAAGATGCCATGTGCAATTCGCGTCCGATTGCCCGGCTGACCATCGCTTCCACTTCCGGCTTGTAATCGGCAACATGTGGCAACACCAGATAGCGCAGTACCAATACGAGAATGCAGAACACAAAGTACAGCAATAAAGCAGCGCGGAGAACAAAGCGGATGCTGCCACCGCAAGCGGCAAAAGTATGCGACGACAGCCGACGCCAGCGCGAGCGTGCTGGCAATACTGGCTCCTGATCTTCCGCAGCAGAAGGCTGAGAGGCGGGGATATCCGTTTTCATTTAAGCAATGACACTATTCTGCCGACAAGGCGCTGGTCACTGGATATACCGCTATTTTCAACATACTCCCCTATATTTTTCTTCATTTCGCCCAATTGTCCGCAGAAACATTGGGCTTTAAATAATACTCCCCCGGAGTATATTTACGCCTTCCAGGAGGAACTTCACACTTCTTTGATTAAGACGCCCGCAGCCGATCAAGATGACTTAGAATCGAAGCAACACTGCGACACCGCGCTTTCCCAACGACTGACTATGACTATCACGCCACCCGACCAAACTGACATCCCCGATATTCTGAATGCATCGCGTTTCCTGCAACGCTGGCTGCAAGGCGGCAGCGACCGTCAGACAATGTTGGACGAGATTTCAAGATTATCCTTGACCCCGGCAATTTTTGCTCAGATTTTACAAAAAGAAATTTCATCTGGTGCGACGCTGAACAAAGCCATGCGTCGTTTGCGCAACCTCGTCGTCTGCACCCTGATCAAACGCGATCTGTGCGGCGACGCAGACATGCACGAAGTGGTGACGACGATCAGTGAATTTGCCGACTTCGTCGTGCAGCAGCATCTGGCCGCACTCAGCGCTGAAATGCAGAGTTTATACGGCACACCGACCGGGGAAGACAGCGGCCGCGTGCAGGAAATGATCGTGCTCGGCATGGGCAAGCTCGGCGGCTATGAACTCAATGTCTCGTCGGATATCGATCTGATCTTTTGCTATGCCGAAGATGGCGACACCGTTACCAGCGACAGCACGCAACGCAGCTTGTCGAATCATGAATATTTCACCCGCCTCGGCAAAAAACTGATTGCCGCGATTTCTGAAGTGACCGAAGACGGCTTCAGTTTCCGCGTCGATATGGCATTGCGCCCGAATGGCGCCTCCGGGCCGCTAGTCGCCAGCTTTGGTATGGTTGAGGAATATTTCCTGATTCAGGGGCGCGAATGGGAGCGTTATGCCTGGGTCAAAGCACGCGCCATGACTGGCACAGCGGAAGATATAACCACGCTGGAAAAAATTATCCGGCCGTTTGTCTATCGTCGCTATCTTGATTACGGCTCGATTGATTCGCTGCGTTCCATGCATGCGCAGATCCGCGCCGAGGTGGTACGCCAGGAAAGCAAACATCCCGAACGCAGCAACAATGTGAAGCTGGGACGCGGCGGCATCCGTGAAGTGGAATTTCTGGCGCAGGTATTTCAACTGATACGCGGCGGCCGCGACACCAGCCTGCGTGACCGCTCGACCCGCAATACCTTATTGACGCTGGCCGAAAAAGGAATACTCGACACCCGTATGGTGCAACAGTTGATTACTTCTTACACTTTTTTGCGCAACCTCGAACATCGTTTGCAATATCTGGATGATGCGCAAACGCATACCTTCCCGGCGCAAACAGAAGACCAGTTGCGCATTGCGCAAATGATGCGTTGCCAGAGTGTGGAAGAACTGCTGGCGCAATTGCAGCCGCATCGCGCCTTTGTCGCAGAACAGTTCGACGCCATTTTTAAAGATAAAGCAGACAACAGCACAGAAGCCGCCCAATATCTGCTGACAGCCAATCTCGGCAGCAGCGACAGCGAAGAATTACTGACATCACAATTAAGCAACGCGGGCTTTCATGAGGCGGGCGATGTTGCACGCAGACTGATCGCCAGCTGGCAGTCGGGGAAAATTCAAAGCTTGTCAGAGTCCAGCCGCAATAAAATGATTGCGCTGATCAACAATGCTTTGCCCCAGATCGCCAGACAAGAAGAAATGCAACTGGCTTGCTGGAACCGCCTGCTCGATTTTCTCGAAACCATTGCACGCCGCTCGGCCTATCTGTCTTTGCTGACTGAATATCCGCATGCGCTAGCACGCGTGATCCGCATGATGGAAGCCAGCGACTGGGCCGCCAAGTTCCTGACCCGCCATCCCATCCTGCTGGACGAATTGCTCGATGAGTCATCGCTGCACCAGCGTCCTGATTGGGGCAGTTTTGAGCAGGATCTGAAGCGACAACTCAGCCAGCACCAGGGTGACACGGAACGCCAGATGGAAACCTTGCGTGAGCTGCACCATGCAATGCAGTTCCGCTTACTGGCACAAGATCTGGAAGGCCAACTCAGCGTAGAACATCTGGCAGATGAACTCTCCAGACTCGCTGATCTGATCGTGGCGGCGACGATACAGGCCGCATGGGAAACCATCGCCAGCCGGCATCGCGAGGTGCCGCGTTTTGCCGTGATTGCCTACGGCAAACTGGGTGGCAAAGAACTCAGTTACGCGTCGGATCTGGATGTGATTTTTCTGTATGACGATGACGATCAGGAAGCGCCCGGCAATTACGCCAAACTCGCACAGCGCTTCATCACCTGGATGACCAGCCACACGCCGGCGGGCATACTGTTCGACATCGATATCGCGCTGCGTCCTGATGGTGCGAGTGGCTTATTGGTGTCTTCGCTGGGTTCTTTCGCCCGTTACCAGGAAAAATCCGCCTGGTTATGGGAACATCAGGCACTGACCCGTGCCCGCTTTTGTGCTGGTGATGGCATGATCGCGCAGGAATTTGAACGCATCCGCGATCAGGTATTGCGTCAGCCCAGAGATGTTGCCGGGTTATCGCTGGAAGTCGTCAGTATGCGTAAAAAAATGCGTGATGCGAACATTAACCGCAGCGAATTATTTGACCTCAAGCATGATGCTGGCGGCATGATCGATATCGAATTTATGGTGCAGTATCTGGTTCTCAGACATGCCCATCAATATCCGCAACTCACAGCCAATATCGGCAATATCGCCTTGCTGAAACTATGTGGCGAACTCGCTCTGATTGATGCCGATCTGGCAGGAAAAACTGCCAAAGCTTACCGCTGGCTGCGCAAATTGCAACATGGCATCCGCCTGCAAGGGGAAGACCGTGCACGCATCACCGCCACCAAAGTTACTCAGGAAGTAGCAGCAACGCGGCAATTATGGGCGTCGCTGTTTGGCGACGACATCACACCGGCATAGATCCCTCTAAGCTTATCTTCCAGATACAGGGCACAGCCGACATCGCAACGCTTTGGCCTGTATCTGACTCCGGCGACTATCCGCCAGCATTTCCTCCAGCGTCATTCCCAACGCATGCAGCCTGCTCAGTTAATCGCGGCAGCAGACATGCGTTGGCGCGTTCCGTTTTTCCACAACCAACGGCACTATATTTGCGCCCAAACCTCACACACAAGCGCCAATACCATAACCGTGCACTCACCAAGGGAATAAGTAACAACAATGCAAATGAGACTAATTCCTATTTACATTAATTAAAATGTTGTTTACACTACGCGCAAACCTTTAACTTCAACCAGGAGCACACCTTGAGAAATAAGCAAACGCGCCAGCCAAATAGCCTACGCATCAATGACACGACATTCATTTCTATGAATAAAACCAGCATTGCCATGGGCATTTCCACCGCGATGTTTATTCCATTAGTGGCGATGGCGCAAACAGCACCAGCAAAACCTGCCGATGACAAAACGCAGGCACTGCCAGAAGTGCAAATTTATGGCAAAGCATTGGATCCGAACCCGAATGCAGAATCGGGCGTGCCTTACAAAGCAAAAACGTCTGGAGATTCCCGTCACACCCGCCCGCTGGCCGAGACACCACAAACCATTTCTGTCATTACTAAAGCTGCTATTGATGATTCCGGACTGACTGAACTGAAACAGATTCTGAGCGCACAGCCTGGCATTACCCTCGGTACCGGTGAAAATGGTAACGCCTTTGGCGACCGTTACATCATTCGTGGCCAGGAAGCCCGTAGTGACGTATTCGTTGACGGTCTGCGCGACCCGGGAATGACGACACGCGAAAGTTTCGCGATTGAACAGCTGGAAATTTCCAAGGGACCAAGCTCCAGCTTTGCTGGTCGCGGCAGTGCTGGCGGTGCGGTGAATGCCATCACGAAACAAGCAACTTTAGATAAAGATTTCTCCAAAGTGTCTATCGGTGCAGGTACCGACAATCAAAAACGTGTGACTGCCGATATTAACAAAGGCTTTGGTGATAACTTCGCTTTGCGTGCCAACGTTCTCTACGGTGATGAAGGCATACCAGACCGCTCACCGTCAAACCGCAATCGTAAAGGTGTGGCACTGTCCGGTCTGTGGGAAGCTAATGAAAATCTGTTTGTGACGCTGGATTACTACGGTTTGCGTACCGAAGATAAAGCACCGGATCTTGGTTACTATCTGGTTGGCACCGTACCTGACCGCGTTCCGGCAAAAAATGTTCCGGTCTATGCCCAAGCCAATGATTTTCTCAAGTCGGATGTTGATACCCTGACCGCACGCGTCAAGTGGAAAATCGCACCGGCGCTCACGCTCAACAGCCTGACACGTTATGGCAAATCCGGTAATTCCTATGTCACGACCGGCGCATCCAGTGCAACCCGTTACGATGGTGCGACGGGCAAAGCGTACACGACAGGCGTGCTGGATGGCGGGCATACCGGCTGGCAGGATGTCGATTATTTCGCGCATCAAAGTAATCTGCGCTGGGATAAAGAATTGCTGGGTCTGAAACACGAATTCATCTTCGGCGCAGAATACACCGATCACAAAGTCGTTTCTGGTAACTTCGCCGTCAGCAACAGCGGTGCGTTTAACTGTAAAACAACCGCAGGTATCGGCGCGAATAATGGCTATTGCTTTACTGATAGTAATGGTGTGCCAGTCAGCAACCTGAATACACTCGCAGGTCGCAACGGCACCCGTCAGGGCTGGACTCAGAACTGGCAGGTAAAAACGATCGCACTGACAGCGATGGATACAGTTGATCTGACCGATCGCTTCACTGCATTTGGTGGTTTGCGTGCCGATTATTTTGACCTGTCACTGATCCGCCGCAACAATACTACAGCCGCTATCACTGGCGACTACAGCTACAACGATACACTGGTCAACGGTCACCTTGGGCTGAGCTATAAAGTCACGCCAAAACTGATCGTCTACGGCAGCATGGCAAGTGCGCAGGATATCAACGGCGGTGAAGCCGATGCTGGTACCAGCAGCGGTTACGGTGGCGCTGTCTTGTATCAAAATCAGATCGCAGGTGCTAAGCCTGAAACCTCGATCAATCTGGAGCTGGGTGCAAAATGGAATCTGTTCGACGACAAATTGCTTGCAACGGCAGCGATATTCCAGACCAAAAAATCTGATGTGATGGAAGGCGCCAATTACGACACCATCGGTACATTCAACACAGGTAAAAATCGTGTACAAGGTATAGAGTTTGGCCTCGCTGGTGATGTGACTGAAAAACTGTCAGCACAAGTCGGTCTGGCGATTTTGCGATCAAAAGTGCTGGATTCTGCAACGGCATCAAATATTGGTCGTCCTTTGAGTAACTTTGCTGAAAAATCATTCTCTGCACAAGCTAAGTATCAATTGACAAACGCATTCTCGTTCGGGGCTACTGCCCGCTACGAAAGCGACCGTTGTGGTGGTCAACCAGACACTGCGGCTGGTTACACTGCGACTGGCTATTGCTCGCAACCAGTGCCGTCATTTGCTGTCTACGATGTATTTGCTGCGTATCGTTTTTCCAAAAAGCTGGATCTGCGCGTGAACGTATTAAACGCAACGAACAAGGACTACTACACGGCGGTTTATCGTTCCGGCTCATTCCTGTATAAAGGCGATGCCCGTGCAGTACGGTTAACGCTGAACTATGAAATGTAAGTTCGCTGCAAAAACCATCATCAACGCTTCATAACGTTAGATACAATGTCGGGCACTTGCCCGACATTTGCTGATATGACTAATACAACCACCGCAACGGCGCAAGCTGCGCTCAGCACTATTCCACCGGACATACGCTGCGCACAGGATTACGAGCGTCTGGCGCAACAATTCATGGTGCTCCCCCACTACGAATATGTTGCAGGTGGTTGTGGTCGCGACATCACTGTCGCGGCAAATCTGAACGCCTTCGCCCTATGGGCCATTTATCCCCGTCTGCTACGAGATGTCACCGCTGGTCACACCCGGCTGACGTTGGGGCAGCAAACATTCCCCCACCCGGTTTTTATGGCACCGGTCGCGTTTCAGCAACTCGCTCATCCGGCCGGAGAAATAGATACTGCCCGTGCTGCGCAGGCGATGCAGAGCTGTATGGTCAGCAGCACGCTGTCATCCGTCCGCATGGAAGACGTTGCGACTGTCGCCAGTAATGGTGGCTCGCCGCGCTGGTTCCAGCTGTATTTTCAGCCCCAACAAAATGACACACTGGATCTCATCAACAGAGCAGTAAATACAGGCTATAGCGCCATTGTCGTCACTTTAGATGCATCGATTCAGGCTGCCAGCTTACGCGCCCAGCGCGCAGGCTTTCGTATGCCACAAGACTGTGTGGCAGCCAATCTGCGCGATCATACTGCACCTGCAAACATCACTCTCAGCCCCGGTGAAAGCCGCGTCTTTCAGGGCATCATGCGCGACGCGCCAACCTGGAAAGATCTTGAGTGGCTGATGACCCAGACATCGCTGCCAGTCTGGGTAAAAGGTGTGTTACATCCCGACGATGCACGCGCACTGCAAAACATGGGCGTGGCTGGCATCATCGTCTCGAATCACGGCGGGCGTAGTCTGGACGGTGCCCCTGCCAGCCTCGATGCGCTACCTGCCATTCGTGCTGCCGTCGGTACCAGTTTTCCCTTATTGCTTGACAGCGGCATACGCTCTGGCAGCGATATCTTCAAAGCCCTGGCGTTGGGTGCAGATGCCGTTCTCATAGGCCGTCTGCAAATGTACGCACTGAGTGTCGCCGGTGCTCTGGGCGTCGCCCACATGATCAAGCTGCTGTGTGAAGAACTCGAAATATGTATGTCGCTGGCAGGTTGCGCGACACTGAAGGAAATCAATCGCGGCGCTTTAGTGCGATGCGGCACATCGGCCACGTCCACTGATTTTCCGCCTCGCGACAACAGTCACAAATAAATGAGATGAAATTATGCTGATTACTATCGATCACGTATTGAGTAAGGATGAAGTAAAACAATTCCGTCGCTATCTGGATAATGCTGAGTGGAATGACGGCACCAAAACAGCAGGAACACTGGCGCGTAACGTCAAACGTAATGCACAGATTGATGATAGTACGGAAGTCGCAATCAGCCTGGGCAACCATATTCTGCGTTCGCTCGGGAATAATCCGCTGTTCGTCTCGGCGGCGTTACCGCGCAAAATATATCCACCAAAATTCAATCGCTACGCTGACGGCGGCACCTACGGCACGCATGTGGACAGTGCGATCATGCAGATACCCGGCACCAATCTGAGCCTGCGCACCGACTTATCCGCCACATTATTTCTGGCTGAGCCGGATGAATATGAAGGCGGCGAGTTAGAGATCGAAACAGAATTCGGTGTACAGGCAGTCAAACTGGAAGCCGGCAACATGGTGTTGTACCCATCATCCAGTCTGCACCGGGTGATGCCAGTCACCGAAGGAGCCAGAGTCGCTTCATTTTTTTGGATAGAAAGCCTGGTCAATGATGAAGGCGAACGTGCGATGCTGTTCGACCTCGATCAAACCATACAAAAACTGACACCGTCCATTGACGCAAATGATCCTCGTTTGCTGAAACTCACGGGTATTTACCATAACCTGCTGCGCCGCTGGTCGATTACCTGAATCACCATTGAGCATTACCTTCACCAAGGAGTTTGTATGACATCGATAATCAAAAAAATTATTCCACTGCTTCTCGCTTTTTCAGCAAGCTATGCGTCAGCCCACGGAGATGTGAAGTGTACGAGCCAGCCCAAATCGGAATGGCGACCACACACGGAATTACACCAGAAACTGACCAAGGAAGGTTGGGTTATACGCCGCATGGAAATGACTTCAAGCTGCTACGAAGTCTATGCCAAAGATCCGCAAGGCAAGCGCATCGAGGCTTTTTTTGATCCGGTGACATTCAAGCGTGTTGAAGAAAATTAAGCAGTCAGTCTGGGATTTGCCAGTACGCCTGCTGCACTGGCTGTTGGTTGCAACGATTACAGCAGCCTGGATCAGCAGCCATCGTACTGGCTCAGCGCACGAATACATTGGCTACGGTGCCGGCATGATCGTTTTGCTGCGGCTACTGTGGGGTTTTACTGGCAACCGTTATGCCCGCTTCCGGCAATTCGTTCGCCCTGCCCCGCTGACGCTGCAGTATCTGCGTGAAGTGGTGCAAGGTCATGCAGCTCGCTATCTGGGACATAATCCTTTGGGCGGATGGATGGTCATTGCATTGCTAAGCTGTGTCGGCCTGCTCGTTGTCAGCGGCTGGCTCACGACCACCGATTTATTGTGGGGCTATGCGTGGCCGGTGCTGTTACACACCACCATCGCCTGGGCCTTAATCGGACTGATTGCTTTGCATATCAGCGGCGTCTTATTTACCAGTTGGCAGCATCATGAAAACCTGATCGCCGCCATGCTCACCGGGAAGAAAGCGCCTGCTGGTGACGATGATATTGAGTGACGACTCAATGGGATGTCAGCCCTAAAAAACTGGACTATAAGAACAATGAACAAAGGATTCGCATATCTGAGCTAGCTACAGCGGAGCCTCAAACATATTGATGAAGTAATGCAAATGCGTGGAAGATGTGGGGATAATCAGAAGTTATTTGATGGCATCACAGACAAAAAAACGGTGATGCCATCCGTGCTGATATCGGTTAAATCAGCATTGATCAAGCGCAGAATCAGACTTGTGGTTTAGCGCTTTCCAACCATTTTTTAATACGGCCAGCGTCTGCCAGACGAGAGTATTTTCCCTTGGAATCAAGGAATACCATGACAATTGCACGACCTTCTATCATCGCCTGCATTACCAGGCAGCGACCAGCCTCTGCAATGTAACCGGTTTTTTGTAAACCGATTTCCCATGCAGGATTCGAGACCAGTTTATTCGAGGTACCGTATTCAAGCTGACGACCGCCAGGATTGACCACATATTTGGAGTCAGTTGAATACTCGCGAATGACAGGGTGCTGATACGCAGCATTAACTAGCTTGACCAGATCTTTTGCACTTGCACGGTTCTGGCTCGATAAGCCACTGGAATCAACATAGTGCGTTTCCGACATTCCCAGTTGGTGCGCTTTCGCATTCATCGCGTTGACAAAGGCTGGCAAGCCACCTGGGTAACTCCGCCCTAACGCCGATGCAGCGCGATTCTCAGAACTCATTAAAGCGATATGCAACATATCTGAGCGCGACAACTTCGCACCGATCTTCAGACGGGAACCTGTTCCCTTTTCTTTATCGATGTCATCTGTCGTAATTTCTATCAGCTCATTCAAATCCTGATTCGCTTCGACGACAACCAGACTCGTCATGAGTTTGGTAATGGAGGCAATCGGTAAAGATACATTGGAATTTTTTTCAAACAAGACCTTAGAACTCGCCTGATCAACCACGTAGGCAACGTTTGATTGTAAGGCCAAAGGATCGTGTGAATGATTGAGTCCTACAGTATCGCCAACACTGGGCTTTTCTGGCACCACAGGTACCGCCGCAACACGTTCAGTGATCACTCTGCGTTTACCGTTAACAACAGCATAACGTTTAGTCGTTTTTGCAGCGGCTGTTTTGACCACTTTTTTGTGGACAATATGTTTCTTATGCGAGGTGTGTTTATGTTCGGTCGCCTGCGCCGATAAAATCGTGGCGGGGAACAGGCTAACAAAAGAGAGGATTAAGGCTTGACGGGCAAATTTCACTGTCACTAACTCCTATTAAAATATGCCAAAAAATTTGATGCAGTTTAGCAAATCTCAAAAAAATCGCAAGATAATTAATAACTTAGCGTAAGTTTTTGAAGCAATACATCATGTTAAAAATTTAACGAACGCAGATATAGACTCACGTTCAGTGACCAGCGTATTTTCCACTTTCGACGTATCTGCGTAACCCAAAGCCATGCCACAAACAAGCATTTCATTTTCAGAAAACTGTAGTTGCTCACGGATAATTTTATGATACTGGGTAAAAGCGGCCTGTGGGCAAGTATCCAGACCACGGGCTTTTGCTGCAAGCATGATATTTTGTAAAAACATGCCGTAGTCTAACCAGGAGCCTTGTTCCATTACGCGATCAATGGTGAAAATCAATCCCACCGGTGCATCAAAAAAAGCATAATTCCTGCCATGTTGCGCATGCATTCCCTGTTTATTTTCACGTGCAAGTCCAAGCAAGGCATATAAGTCCCAACCAACTTTACGTCGCCGCTCCAGATAGGGACTGACCCATTTTACGGGGTAATAATTATATTCCTCAGTATGCGGCTCTTCTGTCGAGGGATGTTGATGGGCATGCAGAATTTTTTCAGACAGCTGCGCCAGACTATCGCCCGTCAATACATAGACTTTCCATGGCTGCGTATTGCTCCCGGATGGTGCGCGCGATGCCACCTCAAGAATGCGCTGTATGTCTTCGGACGCCACTAAATCAGGTAAAAATGCACGAACCGAACGGCGTTCAGTAATAATCTGGTCAACAATTTGCTGGGAAGGGGAAGCTATCATCATGAATCACTTTTTATTGATTGCAAAAGTAAGCGCAAAGCGTCTGGGAGCAGGACCGGACGGCGGCTCGCCCTATCCACATAGACGTGGACGAAATGACCTTGTGCGCACGCTTCAGTCTCATCTGCTTTAAAAATACCCAGTTCGTAACGCACACTGGAATTTCCCAATTTACTCACAGAAACACCGGCGGTCACTTTGTCAGGAAAAGCGACGGAAGCAAAATAATTACACTGAGTTTCTATCACGAGCCCAATCACATTACTTTTCTCAACATCAAGTACCTGATGACTGATCAGAAATTCATTGACGACGGTATCAAACCAGCTGTAATACACCACATTATTCACATGACCATACGCATCATTATCCATCCAGCGTGTGGTTATTTCATGGAAATGGCGGAAGTCGCTACGGCTTTTCGCTTGTATCTTCATTAGTCCCCTTTTACATCGGCTCAGCTGGCCGCTTTTGACTGGAATAAAAGTCTAACATAAGCTTACAAATTCATTATCCTGTCATACAGAAAAGGGAGACTACGCGTTGAGAATCGACATTTCTCCTGACTCGGCAGGCAAGGTCAGAGTTTGATCAAAAATGAAGACGTTAAAATATTGCATTAATTGCATAATTACGCTTGATTAAGCGCGATGAAGCAATATAATAATTACTGCAATGCACAAATTTAACGAACGACTGCATTTATCGATTGTATTTGTTCTGTTTCAATAAATGCTGAAAACACCCTCTATCTGATTCCCCCTTTTAAACAGGAGATCATCATGTTTTCCGTACCTGAACAACTTTCCAATGCAACTAAAGCAAACTTAGACGCACAACTCGCGTTATTTTCTAACCTGAGCGGTAAAACCTTCGAAGGTGTTGAGAAATTAATTGAATTGAATCTGAATGCAATTAAAAGCTCATTCGAATCGTCTGCGGCAACCACAAAACAATTGCTGGCAGCAAAAGATCCTCAGGAATTTTTTGCTCTGAGCAGTTCACACGCTCAGCCAAGTGCAGAAAAATTACTCGACTACAGTCGCCATCTGACATCAATAGCATCTGCCGCACAAGCAGAACTCACGCATGCTGCAGAAGCACAAATAACTGAAAGCAACCGCAAGTTTCAGGCATTGTTTGATGAAGTTTCGAAAAATGCGCCTGCAGGATCAGAACAATTCGTTTCGTTTTTTAAAACAGCGATCACGAATATGAATTCCGGATACGAGCAATTAAGTAAAACCACTAAACAAGCCGTAGACGCAATAGAAGCTAATCTGAACAACACAGTCGCACAAATCTCCCAAGCAACAGAAAAAGCAACTCCTCGTGCTACAAAGAAATAAACGTATATAAGCCCCCGACATTCAGGGGCTTCAGTTGTAAAAAAAAGCCCCGGAAGTTTCCGGGGCTTTTTTTATGAAGGGAAATAATCAGGCTTCACCTAAATACGCCGCCTGAACTTTTGGATCATCCAGCATGTCTTTGGCGTTACCGTTCATGGTGATGGTGCCTGACTCCATCACATAACCACGATGAGCGGCCTGCAGAGCTAATTTTGCATTTTGTTCTACCAGCAAAATCGTAATACCCTGTGCTGAAACATTTCTGATGACTTCAAAAATCTTCTCAACCATAATGGGTGACAACCCCATTGAAGGCTCATCCAACAACAATAATTCAGGATGGCTCATCAATGCTCTTGCCATCGCCAACATCTGTTGCTCGCCACCGGAAAGGGTGCCTGCCAGTTGAGCAGAGCGTTCTTTCAGGCGAGGGAAAATCGAGAACCATTTATCGATATCACTTTCAATACCGGCTTTATCATTTCTGGTAAAAGCACCCATCATCAGATTTTCAAGAATCGTCATACGGGTAAAGACGCCTCGTCCTTCAGGTACCATTGCCAGATGGTTCGTCACCAGTTCAAAAGAGTTTTTTCCTCTGATGGATTTGCCTAAGTAAAAGATATCACCTTCCACCGTACAGCTCGGCAAAGTACCGGTGACCGCTTTTAATGTAGTGGTTTTCCCCGCGCCGTTCGCACCAATCAACGTGATCAATTCGCCCTTATTCACCTCAAGGTCTATGCCTTTAACGGCCTTAATCCCACCGTAAGCAACCTTCAGATTACTGATCTTTAAAATGTTCTCAGCCATTAATGAGCACCTCCCAAATATGCTTCGATTACCGCAGGATTTTTCTGAATATCAGCCGGAACACCTTCTGCAATCGGTTTGCCATAATCCAATACGGTAATACGGTCACACAGGCCCATCATCAATTTCACGTCATGCTCAATCAAGAGTACGGTCTTTCCTTCGGCCTTGATTTTCACCAGCAGTTCTCTGAGTGCAAGTTTTTCAGTCGCATTCATACCTGCCGCAGGCTCATCAAGAGCAAGTAATTTCGGATCAGTCGCTAACGCGCGGGCAATTTCAAGTCTGCGCTGATCACCGTAAGAAAGAAACTTGGATGTACGTCCGGCGAATTGTCCAATACCGACAAAATCGAGCAATTCCTGCGCCCGGCGACGGATTGCCGCCTCCTCTTCACGCGCTGCAGCGTGTTGGAATATAGCGCCAAATACACCTTGTTTGGTACGGATATGACGCCCCACCATCACGTTTTCGAGTGCAGTCATTTCGCCAAACAGACGGATATTCTGGAAGGTACGGGCAATCCCCGCCTTAGCGACCTCATGCGGTGCCGAAGGCGAATACGGCTTACCATCCAGCTCGAAGCTGCCGGTATCAGGTTGATACAAGCCGGTGATCACATTAAAAAAAGTTGTTTTACCAGCGCCATTCGGGCCGATCAAACCGTAAATCTGACCTTTCTTGATGTCAATCCCTACGTTTGACAATGCTTGCAAACCACCAAAACGCTTGTTCGCACCCTCAATTTTCAACATTGTTTGTTCAGTCATCTTGATCTTCCTTATGCTGCTGCGTCATTCGTTTTGGCCATTCTGTCTTCATGTTTCGGCGCAGGCCATAAACCGGCCGGACGATTCAACATGACAACCACCATTGCCAGACCGTACAACAGTTGGCGCAATACCTCCGCATCAATCCAGATTTTTCCGAATATCAACATCTGCACTGGCTCAACCACGTGACGTAACACTTCAGGTAATGCCGCGATCAGAATCGCGCCCAGAATCACGCCGGGAATATGACCGATCCCTCCCAGTACGACCATGGCGAGAATTACCATAGACTCGGTCAGAGAAAAAGACTCTGGTGAAACGAATCCCTGAAACGACGCGAACATGGCACCAGAAATACCACCAAATGATGCGCCCATGGAAAACGCCAGCAATTTCACGTTACGCGTATTGATACCCATCGCTTTTGCAGCGATTTCATCTTCCCGAATCGCTACCCAGGCTCTTCCGAGACGCGAGTGCTGCAAACGTGTCGATACAATCACGATGGCGATACACAAAAATAAAAACAGGAAATAATAGGCATTCACCGATGGCATGCTGAAACCAGCCAGATTAATCGTCGCATTGGAACCCGCTTCACCTGCCAGCGAAACACCTAAGACACTGACCGGATCAATCATGTTGATCCCCTGAGGTCCGTTCGTAATATTGACCGGCGCATTCATATTATTCATAAAAATGCGGATAATCTCACCGAAACCCAGCGTCACGATCGCAAGGTAATCGCCGCGCAGCTTTAATGTAGGCGCACCAAGCAATGCACCAAATAAGCCCGCAATGGCTGCAGCAAAAGGAATAATGATCCAGACCGAAAGATGAATACCCTTTTGTGCGATTTCCGGGCCAAACAGCGTTACCAGAAAATTCCCGAGTGCCGGGTAATTTTCAACAAACGACGCCAGAACAGTCGCAAACTGTGGTGAACCGAAAAGTGCTGCCAGATAAGCACCTACCGCATAAAACGCGATATAGCCAAGATCGAGCAACCCGGCAAAACCGACCACAATATTTAAACCAAGCGCCAGCATGATGTAGAGTAATGCGAAGTCAATAATACGAACCCAGGAATTACCAAAATTTGCAGCAACAAACGGGAAAAGAACCAGCACTACCCCCAACACAGCAAAGCTGGTGTAGGCCTTTTTAGGATTTGCTTTGACATCAAATATAGTTGACATTGATCTTCCCCTTACGCACGGTCAGCAACGCGTTCACCCATGATGCCGGATGGTCGCAATGTCAGTACGATAATCAAAACAATAAAAGCAAAAATATCCTGGTATTGGCTACCGAGTACGCCTCCGGTTAAATCACCGATATATCCTGCTCCCATACTTTCGATTAACCCGAGAATGATGCCGCCAACCATCGCACCATAAATATTACCGATTCCGCCTAATACAGCCGCAGAGAAAGCTTTTAAGCCGGGAACAAATCCCATGGCGAACTGTGCAGACGAATAATTGGCAGCCCACATTACGCCTGCAATGGCAGCAAGTGCGGCACCAATTGCAAACGTGGCGACGATCACCTTATTCGAATCAACACCCATTAAGCCAGCAACACGGGGATTTTCAGCCGTCGCCCGCATTGCACGTCCCATCTTGGTTTTTTCTACCAGCAGCACCAGCGCTATCATCGCCACGGTAGCCAGTACCAGCAGTAAAATTTGCACCTGAGAAATCACTGCCCCGCCAACCTCAACAGGGATAGTCGGCATGACAGAAGGGAATGAGATAGGACTACGCCCCCAGATCATCATGGCAAAGGTCTGCACCAGAAGTGAAACACCAATTGCCGTGATCAATGGAGCCAGACGAGGCGCATTGCGCAAACGGCGATATGCCACACGCTCAATAAGCAGATTGACAGCAATACAGACTGGAATTGCGCCAAGAATTGCAATCAGCAACATGACGAAACCAGGAAGTCCGGGCGCATAGACCTGCAAAAGCTTGATGATACTCAGCCCCGCCATCGCGCCCACCATCAGCACATCACCGTGTGCGAAGTTAATCAGATTCAGCACCCCATAGACCATGGTGTACCCCAGGGCAACCAGAGCATACATACTACCTAAGACAAGCCCATTAATAATTTGTTGGATAAAGGTATCCATATTTCGCATCTCTCTCTATAAACGAATCGGAATTTCAGCTAAACGACGACTTTGAACTGGATAAGCTAGTTCGTAATCAGCAAAAATCATTCCTGTTAACAAAAAACGGCTCCCGTTAATCAGGGGGCCGCTCGTGTTTTAACAATTTGCTATCCGAAAAGGCGCGTCATCATATCGAGAGTGCCAATAGTACGTGTAATGCACATGATCAATTCTCCTCTGCAACTTTTTGTAAAAGTTTTTCTAATATTTAGACTTCTTTGTTACGCCATTGAAGTGGGCGGAATTATACAGATGCGACACTCTGTACGAGTGGTAAAAAAACCACCCGATGCTACGTATTTTCCACAAAAATCAATGGCGACTGTCAACACTTGATCAATTTGGTCAATATCCGCATTGATGTGCGGAACAATCTTAAATACGAATTGGCAAAATAAAATATTGAATATCGATAGAAAACAAATTTTTCAATTGTTATGTCGATGAGTTTGCCTGGTGTGATATTTCCTTATTGGCACTGAGTCCTTTTGGCATAGGAAACGTCACATGCTCCTGAACACCATCTAAAGCCCGGACGCTGCGTGCACCAAGATCGCGCAAACGCGCAATCACCTCAGCCACCAATACTTCTGGAGCAGACGCGCCAGCAGTAACACCAATGCGCAGGACATTTTCCAGCCAGACAGGATTGATCTGCGCCGCATTGTCGACCATAAATGCAGGTACCCCAATTTTTTCGGCAAGTTCACGTAAACGATTTGAATTCGAACTGTTTGGACTTCCAACCACCAACACCAGATCGACTTGAGGTGCCATGAACTTTACAGCCTCCTGACGGTTAGTTGTTGCGTAACAGATATCCCCCTTTTTGGGTTCACTGATGGATGGAAAGCGCCGCTTCAGAGCGGCGATAATTTCGGCAGTATCATCAACCGACAGCGTAGTCTGCGAGACATAAGCCAGCATCGCAGGATCCGAAACGATCAAGCGATCTACATCCTCAATTGTCTCAACCAGATACATCCCGCTTTCTGCCTGTCCCATCGTACCTTCGACTTCCGGATGCCCCTGGTGACCGATCATGATAATTTCCCGGCCCTCATCACGCATCTTAACAACTTCAGAATGAACCTTTGAGACCAAAGGACAGGTAGCATCAAAAATCTGTACGCCACGTTCTTCTGCTTCTTTACGGACGGCCTGAGATACACCATGCGCAGAAAAAACCAAGGTATTTCCGCGAGGAACGTCGTTCAGGTCTTCGATAAAAATAGCCCCTTTTTCTTTCAAATCATTCACAACATAAGCGTTGTGTACGATTTCATGCCTGACATAGATAGGTGCACCAAATTTCTCTAATGCCCTCTCCACGATTTCAATTGCACGATCTACCCCGGCGCAAAAACCACGGGGCTGAGCCAATAAAATCTCTTTTTCCATGTGTTTACAAAATCCCTATGATTTTTGTTTCAAACAATAAGGTCTGCCCGGCAAGGGGATGATTGAAATCAAAAATATATCCCTGTTCATCCACTGAACGTAACACTCCGGCAAAACGTCCACCGGAAGGAGCGGCAAAATCAACCAGATCTCCAACGACGTATTGTTCGCCAGATGCCGAATTTTCTTTTAAAGTAGCGACAGACACACGCTGAACCAAGTCAGGATTACGTGGACCGAACGCTTTTTCCGGCGATAATTCTTGCGTTACATGAGCTCCCTCTGTCAAGCCAATCAGAGACAGTTCAAGCTCAGGAGCAAGCTGGCCGGTTCCCATCTGCAATGTTGCCGGGCTTTCTTTGAATGTGCTGATAATGTCTTCACCATCTAAGGTCGCGAGCCGGTAATGCAAAGTAAGATAAGCATCTTTAGTAACAATGGGTGTTTTGGAAGTGGTCATGATCAATGGCTTTAACAAATAAGTGTCTATTGTAAGCCAGCTTTTGTACTTCGATTCTTTTCTGAAAATTCCGGAGTGACGTAAATATGGCAATTAACGATTGGCCTGAAGATCAGAGGCCAAGGGAAAGACTGATCAGATTTGGCGCGGCTGCGTTATCGGACGCTGAACTCCTGGCTGTGTTTTTACGAACCGGCGTTACCGGGAAAAGCGCGGTGGACCTGGGTCGCGAGATGATCAATAGCTTTGGCTCTTTATCAAAGTTATTTAACGCCACCATTACCGAGTTCTCGGCCATTCACGGATTAGGGCATGCTAAATACGCACAATTGCAAGCTGTGCTTGAATTGGCCAGAAGGTCTATTCACGAAGAGTTGCAGATCAACGCCGCCCTCTCTTCACCGCAAGCTGTTAAGCATTATCTGCAACTATTAATCGGAAACAAAACACATGAATCATTTGCGGTTCTGTTTCTCGACACGAAAAACAGGCTGATTACATCAGAAGAATTATTTCGGGGCACCCTCAATCATGCCAGCGTATACCCTAGAGAAGTAGTTAAAACAGCCTTGCAACACAACGCAGCGGCCATTATTCTTGCTCACAACCACCCGTCAGGCTCCTGCGAACCCAGCGATGCCGATGTGCGACTAACGCAAACTCTGAAGCAGGCACTGGCACTGGTCGATGTACGAGTACTGGATCATTTTATTATTGCAAACCCAGACGTTTACTCCTTCGCAGAGCATGGTTTACTCTGAATTTTAAATTGTTAAATTAATTTTCAAATTAAGACACAATTGTTTTTCGCAAGTCATTGATAATTCATGGGATTTTGTTTATACTCTCATTTTTTCCAATTTCGGAAACTATCAAGGAGTTAAATATGGCACGTGTCTGCCAAGTAACTGGGAAAGGGCCGATGGTTGGCAACAACGTTTCCCACGCTAATAACAAAACAAAACGTCGCTTTTTGCCTAACCTGCAAAACCGTCGCTTTTTCGTAGAATCAGAAAACCGTTGGGTTTCTCTGCGTTTATCTAACGCTGGTCTGCGCGTCATTGACAAAATCGGTATTGATGCGGTTTTGGCTGACCTGCGTGCTCGCGGCGAAAAAGTTTAAGCTAAACTATTGTTAGGAAATCATCATGGCTAAATCTGGTCGCGACAAAATCAAACTGGAATCGACTGCTGGTACAGGTCACTTCTACACAACATCTAAAAACAAGCGCACGATGCCTGAAAAAATGGAGATCATGAAATTTGATCCTAAGGCACGTAAGCATGTAATCTACAAAGAAACCAAAATTAAATAATTTTGCGTTTTTAGTAGCAATAAAAAAACCTCGCATTGCGAGGTTTTTTTTTCGTCTTTCGTTTCCCTGAATGTTCTCGATTAACCATAAAAAAACGGCGCTACTCACGCCGTTTCTTATACGCTATGCCGTATCAGGCGTAGGTGCGCAACCTGCGGGAAAAATCGTGTAAAGTCTGAATACCCGACGCTTCAGCACGCAGACACCAATCCTGCAGTTGATGCACCAGTTGTTCACGGCTGACTGTCGAACGCTCCCAGATCAGTCCTAATTCAACACGCATATCATGCATCGTCTGCAATACGGTACTGTGAGCCAACACTTCTGACAATTCCTGTTTCTGAGATACTTCCAGCTTGGTCGGTTCACGCTGCAACAGTTTTTTTGTGACTTTCAGACGTGCCGCTTCAAACTGGGCTTTCTCGCGTAATAAAACAACTTCATCATGCCAGGTTTTACGCAAGGATTTTGCATACTTAGCCATGACATCGTAGCGATTTGTGATCACCGCCTGCAAAGTTTCCATATCGACTGCGGATTTCAACTCGACAAATTTTGGTTCCGGCGCCACTTTTTTCACCGTCGCCCAACCAACCATTTCCATGGTGCGGATATACATCCAGCCAATATCAAACTCGTACCACTTAGATGACAACTTCGCCGAAGTGCCAAACGTGTGGTGGTTATTGTGTAACTCTTCGCCCCCAATCAATATTCCCAATGGAAATATATTGGTAGAAGCATCAACACAATCATAGTTACGATAGCCCCAGTAGTGACCGATACCGTTAATTATTCCGGCGGCAGTAATCGGAATCCATACCATCTGCACTGCCCAGACAGTAATACCGATTACGCCAAACAGGAGAAAGTCGATAAGCAGCATTAACACAATACCTCGCCCGCTGAAGCGGGTGTAGACATTCCTCTCCAGCCAATCGTCAGGAGTACCATGACCGTATTTCTGCATGGTTTCCAAGTTCTTGCATTCGCTACGATATAATTCGGCGCCCTCGAACAACACTTTCTTGATGCCACGCGTCTGCGGACTGTGCGGATCCTCTTCAGTCTCACACTTTGCGTGATGTTTACGATGGATAGCAGCCCATTCTTTCGTGACCTGACCAGTGGTCAGCCACAGCCAGAAACGGAAAAAATGACTAGGAATAGCGTGCAATTCCAGTGCGCGATGCGCCTGACAACGATGGAGAAAAATCGTTACGCTGGCAATCGTAATATGAGTAACGATTGCTGTGAATACAAAAACTTGCCAGCCGGTGGCACGGGTAATGCCATTGGAAAGAAAATCTATTGCGGTTTCAATAAAAGTGCTCAAAATATCATGTACTCCGTCGTTATCGCTTGCTTCGTAGCTTATGTTGTATAAATATACGCACAACCTTAGTGGCACGTGCGCGGGTATTGTACGCGTTTTTAGAGGGGTTCCACCAATTTATATGCGTCCATCAGCTCAACTTTGCAGCCTCCGACGGCTCGTTTTTGAGTAATGTCACCACTCTTTGTGGAAACGGCAGATCTATGTTGTGCTCTTTAATAACTTGCCAGATCGCCAGATTAACCTCGGACAGCACGCCGACACGCCCATTCTCTGGATCAGATATCCAGAATCCAACACGGATCTCAAAACCATCGGCGCCAAACTTAATCAGAGATGCCGACGGGGCAGGATCTTGTGCAACCCGTGCAACCTTAGCGACCGCAGATGCTAACAGAGCCAGCAGAGTATCCAGATCAGTCTGATAGGAAACCGTCAGATCCGTCGACATCGCCACCTTGCTATTGGTTAACGAATAATTTTGTACCGGCGTTGAAACAAGCATTTCGTTTGGAATCACGGATTCCGAACCATCGGTCCCCAACACAACAGTGTACCGGGTATTGATCTGAGTGACTTTTCCGCTGAATTTATCTACGGTAATCATATCTCCGATAGACATGCTGCGGTCGAGCAAAATAATGAATCCCGACACATAACTACTGGCAATTTTCTGTAAACCAAATCCTAAACCAACCCCAAGTGCGCCGCCAAATACGGAAAGGACGGTTAAGTCTATCCCGACAATGGTCAGACTCATCAGAATTGCGACGAGAATAAGCAATGCGCGCCCGACACGGGAGAGAACAACTTTCAACGATGTATGCACCGTTGGCAACATCATCAGCCGGGTTTCAAGTGCGGCGCTGGCCCACAATGCGACAATTAAAGTAATCGCGACGGAGATACTTGCCTGAAAAATCGTCAGCAAGGAGATTTTATTCTTACCGACTGGAATGACCAGGTCATCCATTGCTTCCAATAAATCTGGCCACAAACCACTGAAGTGCAGGACAACACCGACCCACACCAAGCCTGCGAATAGCTTTTCAAAAAGAGCCAGAAACTTACCTAAGCTTCCATCCCTGGCAAAAGTCTTACGTACAACATAAAACCCAAAGCGTATGAGTGCCAGAGAACCTATCACTGGAAATAGTAACCGGATCAGATTGGTATGCTGCCATTGTCCCAAAATCGCTTTACCGATCAGTAAAAACAATAAGGTCAGCGCGGGCGTCAGCACACGTGAAAAACTACCGACACCTAATTGGACAACACCTGAGCTGGCATGCTCACGACTACCCGCGACACTACTTTTAAGAAAGCGCGAAATGACCCAGGCAAGCGCAAAACAACATAACACGGTCCCCACTTGCCAAAAAAACTGAGGCTCACGAAAATCGGTGGCCAGATCTGACAATAAACTGGCGAGTAATGGTGCGCTCATATTGGGAAAATAAATCGGGAAAATAAAAATGTCCTCTTCGCATAACGAAGAGGACTATAGAAGGAACAAATTATTTATTGCGTTCTAATATCGCAGCAAAGAAACCGTCAGTCTGATGAATATGTGGATACAACTTCAGATAGTCGCCCATCTCCAGTTCTATCTTTTGCTCAGCCAAGACTTTTGATGCCGGAACTAAAGTGAAATCAGCATGTTCCGCCAGGAAAGCCTGAACAATCGCTTCATTCTCTTCATCCAGAATACTGCATGTCGCATACACCAAACGACCACCAGCTTTCACCATGCGAGAGGCACTCGCCAGAATAGAAGCTTGCTTTACATTCAGTTCCGCCACACCTTCGACCGTCTGGCGCCATTTGACGTCAGGATTGCGGCGTAAAGTCCCGAGGCCACTGCATGGTGCATCAACCAGCACACGATCAAGCTTGCCTGCCAAGCGCTTAATTTTTGCGTCCTTCTCATGCGCAATCACAACCGGATGCACGTTTGATAAACCACTGCGGGCGAGACGTGGTTTCAGCTTCGCCAGACGCTTCTCAGAAATATCAAATGCGTATAAACGACCTGTGTTGCGCATCGTTGCACCGAGTGCCAATGTCTTACCACCAGCACCAGCACAAAAATCGGCAACCATTTCACCACGTCGGGCGCCAACCAGTTGCGCGAGTAACTGACTACCTTCGTCCTGAACTTCTATCGTGCCGTCTTTAAATAACGGCAAATTCTGTATCGATGGCTTTTTCTTTACCCGCAAACAAGTGCTGGAATACGGTGTCGGCTCGGCAATAATCGGTGCCTGCGCAAGTGCCGCAGCGACATCATCACGATTAGCTTTCATCGAGTTCACACGTAAATCAAGAGACGCAGGTGTATTCAATGATTCCGCCAGCGCCAGCGCCTTCTCTTCACCAAAACGCTCACTTAATTTTTCCCACAGCCAGGCAGGTAAATTAGCCTTCATTACGACGGGTAAATGTGAGCGATCGATTTGCATCACCCGTTCTAACCAACTGGTTTCTTCTTCGGTGAGCCCACCTAGCGACTCAGCACCAACAGCATCTGCCAGACCAAGCAAGGTCAGACGTCGCATCGGCGAACCAGAACCAGATTCAGCAAAATTGGTATATACCGATTTATTCCGCAACAAGCCGTAAATCGCTTCAGCGATCACGCCGCGTTCACGCGAACCAAGGCGCGGATGTTCGCGGAAATAGCGGGATAAAGTACCATCGGCTGGACCGGTAAAACGTAAAATCTCGCGTAAAACTTCTTCTGTGTGGCCAGTAATGGCGGGAGGTAATCTCATGCTGCTTCCTTAAAATTCTATATCGGTCAATGTTGACCTGTTTATTCACTGACCGTAACGATATGGCCAGTAATATTGATTTTGTCTTCCACAAACAGGCGTACCGCCTGTGGATAAATGACATGCTCCTGCTCCAGTACGCGAAGAGCCAGACTGTCCTCGGTATCATCCGCTTTGACAGGAACAACTGCCTGAGCAACAATCGGCCCGTGATCGAGCTCAGCAGTCACAAAATGCACCGTCGCGCCATGTACCTTGACGCCAGCATCCAGTGCCTGCCGGTGTGTCGCAAGGCCAGTAAAACTCGGCAACAATGATGGATGTATATTCAGCAAACGCCCGGCATAATGCTCTACGAATGCAGGTGTGAGAATCCGCATAAAACCCGCCAGGACAACAAGATCAGGCGAATATTCGTCAATCTTCTGCTGCAGCACATGATCGAATGCTTCGCGAGATGAAAATTCTTTACTGACGACAACGGCTATATCTATGCCAAGTCCGGCAGCGTAGGCCAAACCGCTGGCATCGGCTTTGTTACTGATTACGGCAGCAATCTGTGCTGGCCATTTTTGTGAAATGCAGGCATCAACGATTGCCCGCATATTACTACCACGACCAGAAATGAGAATAACGATCTTTTTCATGGCGGCATTGTAACGCTGTAAGGCACTGACTCCCAAATAAAAATGCCGGTCATCAGCGCCGGCATTTTAGTCTGGCAACATTGAGATCATTATTCAAACGAATAAAATACCCGAAAAGCAACTTTCTTTTCTGCCCAGAAATCGGCGGCATCACGAAACACGTCTAATAAAATTTCACGCGCTTCCTTATCGAATTTCGGTGTATTTGGTAATTGCTCCAGAACAATGACAAAGCCGGGTTGTGGGCCTGCCTGATGAATCATATCTGTCAGGCAATCATACAGAGCGTCAAAATTTTTCCCGAAATGTTTTGGAAAACCGAAAGATGCAGCAATTTTAGCCAAAACTTGTTGCTTGGTCGTCGTGTCAAGACAATATGCGTACAAAAAGTGCTGCCCCAGATGTGCCGCTTCCGCCTGCAGGTCAGGAACACGAAAAGCCCGAATCGACTGCACGGTATTCGGCGCCACTGTTACTAATAAATCCATTTCTCCCTCAGGTGATGAGATCATAATTATTCTCTGATACGCCGAAAACTTTCGTAATGGTCATCGGTATAGTAGTACTCCCCGGATTGAGCCGGTATTCCGCCAGCGATGATGCGGCGAGCACCGCGATTGCGTGCTCTCGGGGTTTTGACTGTGTATTCGTGATAATAGCCACGCTTTTGCTTTGGAAGTCTGGACTCGTAATTACCAAAAACAACGCCATCTTTTTCGTATGGAAACGGGCCACCTTGCTTAATCAGCATCAGGGTTGTCTGTGCTTCGCGCGGAAGTTCGCTGACGAACACGATGCCGACATTATCTTTTGCAAATGCAACAGAAGCAAGTAAAGCAATCGTCAAAAAGAGAAAGTACTGGCGAAAAAATCGAAAATTTCTCATTAACTACTCATTAATTTAGCATTATGCAAACGGTGAACTAAACCGTAGATTAACGGTTTGCTCGCCATGTATCAACCTTCATTCATAGCTGACCGGCCTGTTATCGTTTAAGAATGTCGTCTTCTGAACGAAAAAAATTTAATACATCTTCTTGCTTTGCCCTGGTATCACGTCTGCCCAGCGCAATCAGTTCTCGCGTATAACTCGCTTCAAACAAAAGGTAAGACGCTAATGCTGCGCCACGTGCCTCGGTTGCACCTACTCCTCCCAGCATGGTTCGAACGGGCAAAGGTAAGCTGCCGGTATGGCAACTCGCAATTTCATCCAGACGTTCAGAAGGTGCAATCACCAGTAACTCTACTGGGCGCAACGGTGCATTTGCGAGGGCTTCTTTGGGCAACAAGGACAGGGTTTTATTAATCCGCGTCAACCGTTCAATATCAACGGCGAGACTATCGAGAAAAATACTGGAAAGAGCATGACCGGCAATTTGAGCAAGACTGGGATATTGCGCATGATCCGCACTTGCGGCAGGTGGTTCCGCCAGCCTGCCAGCCCCCACGATCAGCACTTTCTTCGCCCCCAGATGGATCGCCGGGGAAATCGGCGCCAACTGGCGCATAGAACCGTCGCCGCAATATTGAAGATGTCCTCCCCAATTCAATGGAACGGCGGGAAAAATAAATGGAATTGCTGCCGATGCCATTAAATGTGAGACAGCGATAAAGTCACGTTGCGACAAACGCTGACTGCGTACCCACGGTGCAATATCTGCCAGAGTCTGATAAAAAGTTAAGTGATGACCAGACGTGTACGACGAGGCTGTTACCGCCAAAGCCCGCAAAGCGCCCGATTGCAGTGCGGCGTCTAATCGCGGCAAATCCAGCATCCGGTTCAGCAAATCTGCAAGCGGGGAACTATCCAGCAGAGAATTGGGTGGCGACTGACGCCATTTATTCAGCAACCAGCCAAATGACCACAAGGTCAGCCAGCGAGCGCCTGTCCGGATGACACCTAAAGAATCAGACCGGTAGACCTGTGCTGCTTCAAAGTTTTCCCACACCTTGAGCACATGCGCGACCGACTCGCCAAAATGATCGGCACGACAAGCCAGAGCCGTCGCATTGATGGCACCGGCAGAGGTGCCGCAGATAATACCGAAAGGGTTAGTGGCAGGAGACCAGGATGCTTCCTCAACCAGAATCCTGGCAATTTCATCCAGCACGCCAACCTGGTAGGCAGCGCGAGCGCCACCACCGGTCAGGATTAATCCAGTTTCAGAATGAGAATTCATCAGACTCCGACAATAAAAAAAGGGCAAACAAGTGTTCGCCCTAGTGTATTAGCCTGTAACGAAATTGTCATCAGATCAGGCACAGACGCTGCGCTCTCTGACAACATCAACGATACATCAACGATATCGCAACGTTATTTTGGCTGCATACGTATAGCGCCATCCAGACGGATAGTTTCACCGTTCAGCATGACGTTTTCAATAATCGTTTTGGACAAATGCGCATATTCTTCCGGCTTGCCGAGACGAGGTGGGAACGGCACCATCTTTCCTAACGCGTCCTGCACTTCTTGCGGCATGCCCAGCAACATCGGTGTTTCAAAAATACCCGGCGCAATTGTCATGACACGAATCCCACTGCGGGATAAATCACGTGCCATCGGCAAGGTCAGCCCGACAACCGCTGCTTTAGAGGATGCATATGCTGCCTGACCAATTTGTCCATCATACGCCGCGACCGATGCGGTATTAATAATCACACCACGCTCGCCTTGTTCTGTCGCGTCTGTTTTTGCCATCGCATCAGCAGCCAGACGACACATATTGAACGTGCCAATCAGATTAATATTGACGACACGCTGAAATACGTCGAGCGGATGTGGTCCGTCTTTACCGACAGTTTTAACCGCAGGCGCAACACCCGCGCAATTCACCAGACCACGTACGGTACCCAAAGCAGTCGCGGCTTCGACAACCGCTTTGCCATCAGCTTCTGAAGTCACGTCACACTTCACGAAGATCCCACCCAATTCTGCAGCCAGTTTCTCACCAGCATCCACCTGCACATCTGCCAGTACAACTTTACCGCCATTGGCAGCAATCATCTTCGCCGTCGCGGCACCCAAGCCGGAAGCACCACCAGTAATAATAAAAACACCATGTTGGATTTGCATGTTCTGTCTCTTTCGTTTTGGTTAAGAAATAGCAAACTAATGCTATTGATGTGAAAACCTGACCAGATATTGGGCTTGCATTCAAACGTGCAATGCAAACGCATTACGTTTACGTAAACGTCATATCTGTATTGTATCCAAGTTTGCCGCACTGCTAAAAGAAAAAAGATGCTCCGCCGTTCCGGCACGCATCTTTTTTATCTGAATCAAATATTCCGTTTATATCTGTGTCTTTTTCTAATTTGATCTTGCATCTATTTCTGTACCGACAATGACAGAATTCCCTCGGGTGGAGGTACAGCAGGAACGAGGACGACAGCGGCAGATGAGGTAGAAACACTTGCAGCAATACCGCCAACCGACTGTAGTACTGGATGCGGATGCGGCAACAGCGGCACAAGTAACAAGGCAACAATATTAATAATTTTGATCAAAGGATTCACGGCTGGTCCGGCAGTGTCTTTATATGGGTCGCCCACCGTATCACCGGTCACAGCCGCCTTATGCGCCTCTGAGCCTTTGCCACCGTAATGACCATCCTCGATATATTTCTTTGCGTTATCCCAGGCACCGCCACCCGTCGTCATCGAAATGGCGACGAATAATCCTGTCACTATCGTCCCCATTAATAATCCGCCCAAAGCGGCTGGCCCCAACAGCAAACCAACGAGCACCGGCACAATCACGGGCAACAGCGACGGCAAGATCATTTCCCGGATAGCTGACGTGGTCAGCATATCGACCGCCTTGTCGTACTCTGGTTTGCCGCTGCCATCCATAATGCCTTTGATCTCGCGGAACTGGCGGCGCACCTCCACCACCACGGCACCAGCGGCACGCCCCACAGCTTCCATCGCCATCGCGCCAAACAGATAGGGAATCAAGCCACCGATAAACAGCCCGACAATGACCTGAGGATTAGACAAATCAAACGCCGTCGATTTACCGACCGCATCTAAAGCATGGGTGTAGTCGGCAAACAATACCAATGCAGCCAGACCCGCTGAGCCTATCGCATAGCCCTTGGTCACCGCTTTTGTGGTGTTGCCAACCGCATCCAGCGGATCGGTAATGGCCCTGACAGACGCTGGCATTTCTGACATTTCAGCAATACCACCGGCGTTATCTGTAATCGGGCCATACGCATCCAGCGCGACGATGATGCCCGCCATCGACAGCATCGCCGTCGCAGCAATCGCGATGCCATATAAGCCGCCAAAGCTGTAAGAGCACAGAATGGCAGCGCACACCGCCAGCACCGGCCACGCGGTCGATTTCATCGACACCCCCAGACCGGCAATAATGTTGGTGCCGTGGCCGGTCGTCGATGCCTGGGCAACATGTTGCACCGGCTTAAAATCGGTTCCTGTGTAATATTCAGTGATGTACACCATCAGGCCAGTCAGCACGATACCAACCACGGTCGCGCCCATCATGCGCCAGCGCATTGCGTCGTCGGGCCACACCAGCCAGGTAACGATCGCAAAGCCGATCAGCGACAAACCGGCCGCCCACCATAAGCCGGTATACAGCGCTGACATGATTTTTTTACCGGGTCTGGCTTTGACAGCAGAACAACCGACAATCGAGGCCAGTATCGACACCGCCCCGAGCAGCAAGGGATAAACAATCGCTTGCGTGAAAGCGTTAGTGACGACCAGTGCGCCCAGTAACATCGTCGCAATCAGCGTCACGACGTAAGTTTCAAATAAATCTGCTGCCATACCGGCACAATCACCGACGTTGTCACCCACGTTATCGGCAATCACGGCAGGGTTGCGCGGATCATCCTCAGGAATACCGGCTTCGACTTTACCGACCAGATCTGCTCCAACATCGGCACCTTTAGTGAAAATCCCACCGCCCAGCCGTGCAAAAATAGAAATCAGCGAAGCGCCAAAGGCGAGTCCGATCAAGGGCTGAATCACATCGTGCTGACTCAGCGTCATTCCCATGCCATGCGGCGCAGAAACAATGAGTATCCAATAAAAACCTGTGACACCTAACAAGCCCAGCCCGACGACCAGCATGCCGGTAATCGCACCGCCACGAAAGGCGACATCCAGCGCTTCATTCATCCCTTTGGTCGCGGCCTGCGCGGTACGCACATTCGCCCGTACCGATACATTCATGCCGATAAAACCACAGGCACCCGACAATACCGCACCGATCAGAAAGCCGCAGGCAGTTGTCAGCCCAAGCCCGGGAATCGCGGCAATCGCAATGAACAGGATCACGCCCACCAGTGCTATCGTGCGGTATTGTCGTGCCAGATAAGCCGATGCGCCTTGCTGTATCGCCGCCGCGATTTCCTGCATACGCGGTGTGCCAGCGTCCTGCTTTAATATCCAGCGGCGCGACAGCAAACCGTATAGCACGGCAATCATGCCGCATGCGATCACAAACCAGAGACTCGTTACCATGGTGACTCCTCCTGTTGTTGTAGTTGTCAGACAGCGTCATCTGCGGCGTATGCTCAGAGACGACAGAAAAACTCAGTACATGACCAGTTCAGGCACAACAGGAGCAGAGACGAAAAAAAAAGCGGACATATTGTCCGCTTCCTCTTACTCCTCTTATTCCGCTAATGCAGCGAAGGCGCTGTCGCGTATGGTCTCGACTGGCCCTACTCCCGCAATCTTGCGGTATTTAGGCGCGCCGGGCTGACCTGATTTCGCCCAGTCACCATAATAGCCAACCAGCACTTCTGTTTGTTCGTGATAGACAGACAAACGTTTTTTAACGGTTTCTTCTTTATCGTCGTCACGCTGTATCAGATCTTCACCTGTCACGTCATCTTTCCCAGCCACTTTTGGCGGATTGTATTTAACGTGATAAGTACGACCTGAACCCGGATGCACACGACGGCCGCTCATACGGTCAACAATCGCTTCATCAGGAACATCGATTTCCAATACGTAATCAATCGCGACACCAGCTTCTTTCATCGCATCGGCTTGTGGCGTTGTGCGCGGAAAACCATCGAACAGATAACCGTTTGCACAATCGCTTTCTTTCAAACGATCTTTGACCAGACCGATGATGATGTCATCAGAAACCAAACCACCTGCATCCATGACTTTTTTAGCTTCCAGACCGAGTGCGGTACCGGCTTTGACTGCGGCGCGTAACATATCGCCTGTCGAGATTTGCGGAATATTGAATTTTTCTTTGATGTAATTAGCCTGCGTGCCTTTACCAGCACCTGGCGCTCCTAACAAAATAAGACGCATTTTATTTCCTAAGACGAGTTTGAATTTGCTTGCACGCTCGCAAGGGAGCATGCGGAATCTTTTTTAATTTACTGCGTAACACTACGGAATTGTTTTTCTTTTAGTAGTAATAACACAGAATCTTTTCACGAAACTTACCACAATTTCAGGGCTTATTGCTGTCTGAATATGAAATCAATCCAGAGTTCATCAATGTTTTAGCTCATTTTCCTGAAAAAATACGACGAACCCGTTCCAGATCTTCCTGCGTATCCACACCGGCTGCCGGGCTATCCTGCGTCACATGCACCGCAATCGGATATCCATGCCACAGCACGCGCAACTGCTCCAGCGCCTCGATCTGCTCCAGAGGCGAGATATCGAGTTGTGGGTATTGTTGTAAAAAATCATTGCGGTACGCATACAAACCGATGTGGCGCAGCGGCGTATAGCCAGCCGGCAGATGATTACGACTCGTGGCAAACGCATCGCGGTGCCAGGGGATTGTTGCGCGCGAAAAATACAAAGCGCGGCCGGATTTATCCAGCACCACTTTCACCACATTCGGATTAAAAACTTCGGCCACTTCGTGCAAGGGATGTGCGGCGGTCGCCATCGGCACCTGCGCATTCACCAGCGCAGCAGTTGCCGCAATCAGCGCCGGGTCGATTAAGGGCTCGTCGCCCTGCACATTCACCACCACGGCATCTGCGGGCAACTGCATGCTGGCCGCGACTTCAGCAATCCTATCGGTACCAGATGGATGATCCGGGCGCGTCATGCACACAGGCACGCCGTGCGCCTCGCAGGCAGCGACAATATCGGCGTGATCGGTTGCCACCATGATCGCACTGGCGCCGGATGCCAGCGCACGTTCGGCAGTGCGCACCACCATCGGTTTACCAGCGATATCCGCAAGCGGTTTATTTGGCAGGCGACTCGATGCCAGTCGCGCCGGAATAATGGCGATAAAACTCATACGGCACCCCGTTCAGCGCGCGTCGATTTCTTCTTGCGTCAGGGTGCGCGCCTGATCTGTCCACATGACAGGAATATCGTCACGCACAGGAAACGCCAATTTGTCGGCGTAGCAAATTAATTCTTGCGCAGCTTTGTTGTAGACCAATGGTCCCTTGCAGACAGGACAAACCAAAATATCAAGCAGGCGAGCTTCCATGCTTTTTCTCCGAAATCATTTGAAGTAGATCTGCTGCAAATGTGCTGCCGAGTTGCGCCTCAACAGGCACAACCCAGATGCGGGCATCGTTTTGCAATGCAGGAATTTGTCGACATTTTACTGCATCCTTTTCCGTGATCAGAATGCAATCGGCAGCGATGGCCTGAAAAGTCGCGGCGTCAAAAGCGAAATGATCCGGCAACGCCACGCCTTCACATTGCAACCCCGCGTTAGCCAGCGTCGTGAAAAAACGCTGCGGATGACCTATGCCAGCAACCGCACACAAACGCTTTGCAGCAAAATTGACGAGGGGCTGACGACATTCAGGATGCACCAATTGATACGCCTGTTGCACCTGTAATTGCATGCGAACCGCGTCAGCCGGAATACCGGGCACCGCTGCGGCGCTGATCTCAGCGGGCGCATTGAGGACGGTGAAATCACGTCGTCTTTGTACCGGTTCGCGTAAAGGACCCGCCGGCAACATCCAGCCATTACCGGCACCACGCTGATCGAACAACATGATTTCGATATCGCGCGCCAGAAAATAATGCTGCAAGCCATCGTCGGCAATCAGGATATCCACCTCCGTATGCGACGCCAGCAATGCGCGCCCGGCCGCAACGCGATCCCGCCCGACGGCCACCGGAACACCAGTGCGTTGCGCGATCAACAGCGGCTCATCGCCGACCTGTGACGCCAGCGCATCCGCCGTCAGCAGCGTCACGTTATCGGCTTGCGCCCCATAGCCACGCGAAATGACGCCAGGCCGATAACCCGCCTCCTGCAATTGCTGCACCAGCCAGATCACCAACGGGGTTTTGCCGGTGCCACCGACATAGATATTGCCGACCACAATCACCGGCACACTGAGTTTCGCTTGCGGTTTGTAACCCAGCACAAACAAGCCGAAGCGGAAAGTGACAATCAGCTGAAACAGTCTGGACAGCGGCCACAACAAGCACGCCACGACGCCGCGCTTTTGCCACGCCTGCAACAGCCAGGATTCCAGCCAGACCCGCATCTTTCTTCCTCTGCTAAAAAACAAGCGGGGAGTAAGATACTCCCCGGTAGTATGCTACTTAAAAATGAGATTGCCCGCTAAAACATTGGGGTTATGGGCATCGTATTCATATACTCCCCAAAATCACCACCCCGGAGAGGCTTATTTGCTGCGGCTTCCAGCCTGGGCTGCGAATGTCACTTTGGCTAATCCGGCGATACGCGCCGCTTCCAGCACATCGATCACCGATTGGTGCGTCGCCGCCCGATCTGCATTGATGATCACAACGGGCTCAGCCTGCGCGCCAGTCGAGCCCTCGGCCAGCGCGGCACTGGCACGCCGCAAATCCTCGGCCAGCGTCGCAGTATCCAGAAAAGAAACCGCCTGATTATTGATCTTGTATCGCCCTTGCGCATCGATACCGATATCAATCTGATTTGGCTTTTCCTGTGCTTTTTCGGCGTCTGCAGTTGGCAGTGTGATTTGTAATTCGGTGAAACGGCTATACGTCGTCGTCACCATCAGAAAAATCAGGATGACCAGCAGCACGTCAATAAACGGGATCAGGTTAATTTCAGGCTCTTCCCTGCCCTTTCCTTTACGAAAGTTCATATTTACTTTCTGGCGCTATGCACGACATCAACGAATTTGACTGCCTGTTGTTCCATATCGACCACAAGGCTGTCCACCAGGGCTCTGAAATGGCGATAAGCGACCAGCGCCGGCATCGCGATCAGCAGACCAAAACCCGTGTTGTACAAGGCAACCGAAATACCATGCGCCAATTGCGCCGGATTCGCGCCCGTCGCCGTTTGTGAACCGAAAATTTCTATCATCCCGACCACTGTGCCGAACAAGCCCATCAATGGCGCCAATGAGGCAATCGTGCCCAGCGTCGTCAAGAACCGCTCCAGCTCATGTGCGACCGCCGCACCAGCTTCTTCGATGGACTCTTTCATCACTTCGCGTGGCGCGCTGACGTTGCGCAAACCCGCAGCCAGTACTTTACCCAGAGGGGAATTGCCAGCGAGCTGCTGTATTACTTCAGGCTTTACCTTACCCGACTGATACACCCGTATCACTTCATCGAGCAGCGTCGATGGCAGAATTTTATTGCGACGCAAGGAAAAACTGCGCTCAATAATCAGCGTTAAGGCGATCACGGAAGAGATCAACAACAGATAAATAGGCCAGCCGGCAGCTTGAATGATGGCGAACAAAGCGCACTCCTAGTAGGTTCAGAAATCCAACCCCGCAATGTAGCGCTTTGTGTGCTGACGGGCAAGGGCACTGATGAAAAAAACGACGTCTGTGCATATCTCCCATGTTTTACACAAAATCTGTGCGCAAGCTTGTGGATAAGTATGGCATAGCACCGTAAGCCTTTGAAATAAAAAAGATTTCCGGTAACGCTCAAGAATTAGGCAACCTTGATCAGGGTAAATACCGGGTTTTCCCGGCCATATTTTTTCTTATTTCTGCACACTTTATGTGGACAAGCTTGTGCACAAGCGCTGCGAAACAAGTTAAGTCCCTGATTTATAAATAGATTAATCTTCTGCAAATTATTTAGGCAAAGTGCTTTTTTCCAGCCATTTTGCTCAAAATAACAGCAAGCCTGTGCGCGCAGTGGACAACTCCATTGTTTTGCACAAATTATGTGGACAAATTTGTGCAGAATTCTGAAAAAGAGCTGCAATTAATTGATTTATATAGATAAATATAATCAGCTTAAAAATTGGGCAAATCAGGTTTTGAGGCTGTTCATTACCTTTTTATGATTACAAAACCGAAAGTATCCGGCCTCTGCAGAGGATAACTCTGACTTTTTGCACATTTTTTGTGGACAACATTGTGAAAAAGACTGGGGAATCATGTTAACTCCATGATTTATATCAACTATTTTATAAAGCCTGTTTTTTAAGCACACGCTAAAAAGACGAGATCGCAAAGAAATAATTACTTACAAAGCAAGTTTTTCTGTGAACAAGTCCATTTTTCTCACATTTTTTGTGGACAAGACTGTGCAAAAGGAAAAGAAAACGCACTAACTCCATGATTTTATTCAGAAATACTGTTCTGCATAAAATATAAGCAAAACCTGCTTCCCGCCACTGCATTGAAGATACCCACAGTTTATGCACTTATTCTGTGGATAAGTTTGTGCACAAGCCTTGTATCGTTCTGTAACTCCATTGATTTGTAAGGATTTTTTCATATTGCCTGATTTATTTGCAGGGAGATTGATAATAAAAATCAAGGACTTATATTCAGAATTTGCATTTCTTTTGACTTATTACTGTCGTAATGACATGCTGGTGACCGCCACAAGCTTCTGTGGACAGCTTTTTTGATTGTATGCCTCATGAACACTGATTCCCGCCCTTCAAACTCAATTGCGACAAGCGCTGTCATCGGTGTTTCGGCGCTTAACAGCGCCGTAGCGCAATTATTGGAACGCAATATCCCGCTGACCTGGGTTTCCGGCGAAATATCGAATTTCACCCGCGCCAGCTCTGGACATTGGTATTTCACCCTCAAAGACAGCGCGGCTCAGGTGCGTGCCGTCATGTTTCGGGGGCGCGCCCAGTATGCTGATTTCCAGCCGCGCGAGGGCGATAAAGTCGAGGTGCGGGCGCTGGTGACGCTGTATGCGCCGCGCGGTGATTACCAGCTAAGCGTGGAAGCGATACGTCGTGCCGGAGTCGGCAACCTGTATGAAGCTTTTTTACGTCTGAAGGCGCAACTGGGCCAGGAAGGCTTATTTGATCAGGAACGCAAACGCCCGCTGCCGGTGTTTCCAAAAACCATAGGCATCGTCACCAGCCCGCAGGCAGCCGCATTGCGTGACGTGCTAACGACATTGCGCCGTCGTGTGCCGCATATTCAGGTCATTCTGTATCCGACGCTGGTACAAGGCGAAGGGTCTGGTGCCAAAATCGCGCAGGCGATAGCCACCGCTGCCGCGCGCGAAGAATGCGATGTGCTGCTGGTTTGCCGCGGCGGTGGCAGCATAGAAGACTTATGGGCATTCAATGAAGAAATCGTCGCGCGCACCATCGCCAACTGCCCCATGCCAGTGATCGCGGGCATTGGCCATGAAACCGATTTTACGATTGCCGATTTCGCCGCCGATATGCGCGCAGCAACGCCGACGGCCGCCGCAGAGCTCGCGGCCACACCGCGTGCCGACTGGATCGCAGAGTTGGAGCAGCAGCAGCAACGCATGCAAAGAGCAACGCACAGACAACTCGCGACCCAGAGTCAGACGCTGGACTGGCTTTCACGCCGCCTGCTCAGCCCGGCGGCAGCGATAAATTTAAAACGACAGCAATTGCAGCATTGCCTGCAAAGTTTGCGTTACAGCAGCGGAATTCCCTTGCAACGCTCGCGCCACGCACTGGCACAACTAAACACGCAACTGAAAAACCAACGCCCTGATGTGAATTCGGCACGTACACAAGTCAACGAACTCCGGCATCGCTTGCAGCAATGCCAGCGCCACGCGCTGTCACAGCAACGCCAGCAATTAAGCGCGCTGCAAACACAGCTGGAATTACTGAATCCGCAACGCACGCTGGATCGTGGATACGCGATTATCCGCGACCACAAAGGCAAACTCCTGCGTTCAACACACGAGTTGCACCCGCAGAGTCTGGTCAACATCCGTCTGGCAAACGGCAGTGCTGACGTCGGCATCAGCAGCGTCCAGACCAGTCTGGATCAATGAGAGCAAACCAGGCGACCCGATGACGTTGATAGCATAGTCTGAACTGGCCCACGCTATCTGTCGATGCAGACGTAAATCCGGAAAACCACACGGCGGCGCTGCAAGCTTTTGCACAAACGCTTACAATGGCTGTTTTACCCGTTCGTCGTTCAAACGGAACCCACTGAAGAAAACTAAAAGGACACATCATGGAACATACCTTACCGGCATTGCCCTATGCATTGGACGCTCTGGCTCCGCACATTTCCAAAGAAACACTGGAATATCACTACGGCAAACATCACCAGACTTATGTGACCAACCTGAACAACCTGATCAAAGGTACGGAATTCGAAAATTCCACACTCGAAGAAATCGTTAAAAAATCTTCCGCTGGCGTATTCAACAATGCTGCGCAAATCTGGAATCACACTTTCTACTGGAATGGCCTGAAACCTAATGGTGGTGGCGCTCCTACTGGTGCACTGGCTGACGCGATCAACGCAAAATGGGGTTCTTTCGATGCATTCAAAGAAGCCTTCAATAAATCAGCTGTCGGCAACTTCGGTTCTTCATGGACATGGCTGGTGAAAAAAGCTGACGGTACATTGGATATCGTCAACACATCGAATGCAGCGACACCGCTGACAACAACAGACAAACCACTGATCACTTGCGATCTGTGGGAACACGCTTACTACATCGACTACCGTAATGCCCGTCCAAAATATCTGGAAGCATTCTGGGCGCTGGTTAACTGGGATTTCGCTGCAGCGAACCTGGCGTAAGTTACCGTGTTACCGGGTCTGTTCTGACATCAGTTGGAACAGATGAAAAAAACCTGTGCATGTTTCGGCATCACAGGTTTTTTTTCATCTATGCCAAAAATGCTTTATGCGAAGATATAGAAAAATGGTCGCCAATATCTGGTAGCGACGCTCGCATCCAACACCCGGACAACAACGCAAAACCATTAAACATCCACCCTGAACGAATGAATCTCGTATGCAATCAAACCAGAGCTTGTTACTGAAATCTTTGCCCGCCATTTTCATCTTTATCTGGGCGTCCGGTTATGTGGTCGCCAAGTATGGTCTGCCCTATGCAGAGCCGCTGACGTTTTTATGCATGCGCTATCTGGGCGTGGTCGTTATGATGCTGACGCTCGCCATAATCATGCGTGCACCGTGGCCCGCCCGCAAAGACCTGTTACCAATTGCCATCGCGGGCATACTGATGCAAGCCTTGTATCTCGGCGGTATCTGGTGTGCCGTCAAACTCGGCATGCCTGCTGGTGTGGCGGCGCTGATCGCTAATATCCAACCTATTCTGACTGCGGTCATGGGGCCGTTCATCGGCGAACGCATCCGTGGTAAACAATGGCTGGGGCTGGCTTTCGGTATCGCTGGCGTGGGTCTGGTCGTGGCGAATAAAATTTCTGTCGTCGCTTTGTCGCTGACCAGTGTCAGTCTGGCCGTGATGGCCTTATTTGCGATGACGATAGGCACGCTGTATCAGAAAAAAACCTGCCCTTCGTTTGATGTGCGCACCGGGCAAGTGATTCAATTTGCGGCGTCGCTGCTGGTTACCGCACCATTTGCATGGATGTTGGAAACGCAAACTATATTGTGGACACCACAATTTTTCGGCGCACTTGCATGGTCTGTTCTGGTGCTATCCGGTATCGGCATCTCCGTTTTGTACATCATGATACGGCACGGCGAAGCAACCAAAGTCACCAGCTATATGTATCTGGTACCGGCCGTCACCGCTGCGATGGCGTGGCTGATGTTTGGTGAGCAATTCACCCTGACCGCGTTAGCAGGAATGAGTATTGCGCTGGCAGGCGTGGCCTTGGTCGTCAGACCGGCACGCTGACATAAGAAATTAAAAAATAAAAAGGCCTGAAACCGATGTGTTTCAGGCCTTTTTAACGATCACTCGCGGTAAGTCCGCATACGGATAGCACCGTAAATGAACAATGCACCGACCAGCACTCCGCACCAGATATTCAGATGCAGGAATGTATCCCAGCTATCCGTTGGTGCTGAACGCACGATAGAATCCAGTATATTTTTAAACCCGTTATGCTGCTTGAGTAATTCAGCATTCAATAACCAGCTGAATGGCAAAAGACTAAATAACAAGCGCCCCAGCCACAAATAGACAAAAGGATCGAGCGTCATATTCAACGATTTGCAGAGCAGAACCAGCAGCAAAAAGACGGCGACCGGCCCCAGTACTGCCCACAAACCGACCCGCTTGGTCAGCACGCTGGAGACCAGTAACAACCAGCCCACCGTTGGTAATGACCACAAAACAAACACCGGAAAAACTCTTATGGCATCAAGAACCGGCGACCAGAGTCCTGCATGACTGAATACCGATAAAAACAGCCAGCGCCCTTGTAAAGCATGGCCGATGCATAAGATGCTTAACGCCAGAATATTGGAAATAATTGAAGCGACCAACATGAAAAGAGGAATCGCCAGCACTCCGAACAACACTTTGGCCATCACCGTTTGCGCGTCAGAGACCGGCAAAGATTTCCAGAACAGAATACTGCGGTCTTTTCTTTCCTCACTCAGGGCTCCGGAAAAATACGAGTACATGAAAAAAATCATGGCAACGCAAAAACCAAACATCCGTCCTGCCAGGCTATGTCCGGCAATGCCATCCACTTCGTTACTCAGTTGCTCGGCTGTCAGTACAGCACCAGGCAAGATACGGGATGCGCCAGGGTCTTGCATCACGATGGCAGAAATAATTGCGGATACGACAGATAAAGCTATCAGGATCAAACCCGTCCGGATAAATAACTGACGGCTCTCCCACCATTCCCGCAATAATAAAAACTTCATCGTTTTCATACTTTCCCCCCCTTCATCATCGCCACAAATAAGTCGGCGACGCTCGGTTGTCTGGTTTCTCCAAATTGAGCCAATTGTTCACGGTTAACACCGTCGAACAGCATCGTTGTCTGCCCAAATGTTTTCCGTTGATCGATAGGCTGCAAGGCTTGCGCACGATCGACAAATTCATCACGCACAATCAATTCGATAAAACGACGCTCCAGTTCCTCCATACTGGAAGAGAGGCGGATTTGCCCATCCTGGACGAACATGACATCGCTGAGTACGTGCTCGATTTCCTCGACCTGGTGCGTGGTGATAATGATGGTTTTGTTCTGATCAAAATAATCTTCCAACAAATCCTGATAGAACTGTTTGCGATAGAGAATATCCAAACCCAGCGTTGGTTCATCCAGCACCAGCAGCTTTGCATCAATCGCCATCACCAGTGCCAGATGCAGTTGCACCACCATGCCTTTCGACATGGATTTAACTTTCTGTTGCGGTTGCAATTTGGTCTTTGCCAGAAAACGCTCCGCTTTCGTACGATTGAATTTCGGATGCACGCCCTCAACAAAATCGATTGCCTGACGTACGGTCAGCCACGAAGGTAATATCGCCACGTCAGCAATAAAACTGATTTCCTGCATTAATGCGTCACGCTCACTGCGCGGATTCAGCCCCAGTACCTGCATTTCACCGTCAAACGGCGTTAGCCCAAGTATGGCTTTGAGCGTAGTCGTTTTGCCGGAACCATTTGGTCCGATCAGACCAACAATACGTCCAGCCGGAATCTCAAAACTGATATTGTCCAGAACACTCTGCTTACCGTATTTTTTACAAAGATTTTTTGCGGAAACCACGACGCTCATGATTCATCTCCTTTAGTCTGGCCGCGTTTCATTTGCGCCAGCAATTCATCTGCGCCTATCCCTAAACGGCGAATGCGACCCAGCATGGCTGGCCATTCTTCTTCGATAAAACGCTGCCGCTCGGTCGCCAGCAATTTGTCTGATGCACCTTCCGTCACATACATACCTATTCCCCTGCGTTTTTCCACTAAAGATTCATCGACCAGTTCCTGATACGCCTTCGATACCGTAATCGGATTAATCTGATAATCCGCAGCAATCTGTCTGACAGAAGGCAAGGCATCGCCTGGTTTCAGAACACCGTCCAGTATCATGGCTTGCACCTTCTCCTTCAGTTGCCGATAGATCGGCGACTGATCATGCCAGTTGACACTCATATTCCCTCCTCATTTTCATTGACTGCACCAAACGCGATGCCGTCATCCATTCAGCTTCGATATATCGCTACATGCACACTCCACTTCGACATGAATTAGTGTTGTAGTTAACTATAACACCAAAACAATAAGCATCAAGAACTTTTGATAACTTTTATTCTCAGCAATTTCGCGCATCCCAAGCCAAATGAAAGGAAGCAGATAAAAATAGTTATAACTGCCAGGAACTCTGTCCACAGGTGCAAGTCTATGCAGTTCGTCTGCAAAATAGGTGTCTCTTTTTGCATGTGGAAAACGCAGATACATCCTGTATTTTTCGCATCGAAGAACAACTGATCAGTTGTTCTCTCCGTTCCAATCTATAAAAAAAATGAAGGCAAGTGCTATGTTTCCGAAATTTATCCCCCTCAGTATTGCCCTTGCATGCTCAGGCGCAGCGCTGTTACCGCAGCAAATCGCCCATGCAGCGCCAGCCAGCAATGTCATTGCTAAGGTCACCCCTGCCGAGCTGACATTGGAACAGGTTTTTCGTGCCAAGCCCTACGTCGGGCAGTCTGCGAAAGTGATCAGCTTCAGCCACGATGGTCGTTACCTTGCTTACGTCTGGAATCCGTTTAATGAAATCGGCTCTGATTTATATGTGCACGACACACAAACGGGCGAAACCCGCCGCATTACTTCGCCAGCGCTGATGAAGACTTTCGATGCACCGGAAGTGTGGGATCGATTCGAGAAGAAATCGAAGCAAAAAGAAAAAGAAGAAACCGAGCGTCAGGCAAAAGCAGAAGCCCACGCGGCTTATCTGCGTGGCGAAAAAGTCAATCTGCAACAATGGGAAGAAGCTGGCTTAGAAGAAGTGAAGCGTGAGCTAGCCGATAAAAAAGCCCGCGATGCGAAGAAGAAAGCCGAAGCTGATGCAGAATCTGCAAAAGAAAAAGCTGCCGAGAAAGCAGCAGCAAAAACCAGTGGCACGACCGATACTGCAGTAGCAAAAGCGGATGAAAAAAAAGACAGTAAAGCGGACAAAGACAGCGACAAACAAAAAGAATTATGGGAATTACGCGATGAACTGAAAAAGAAAATCGCCAAAGAAAAACTGAAACCCAGTGACCTCTATCCCGGTGTCGATTATCTGGTCTGGGCAAATAAAAAGAATGAACTGATATTCCAGTATCGCGGCGATTTATTCCGTCTGCAGGCAGCCAGCGGCAAGGTAGAAAGGCTGACGCAAACCGACAAAGCAGAACGCATCGTCGCTTATCGTGCGGATGACAAAGGCTATATCTACATGGATAGCAAGAGTCTCTACAGTGCCGCCTTTGACAACAGTGCGATTCGTCAGTTGAATCGCGAACTGATTCATCCAGATGATGCAGAGAAAAAATACAGCATCGCCAACACGGTGCTGAGCGAAGATAAACAATGGATGGCGATCTCCGCAGTGGCACCCGATGTCGACGAAGAAACCGGTAAAGTGAAACCATCTTCTGAGCGTCAGGTTGAAATCATGAATTACAACGAGCGCTTTGCGACAGCAAAAAAAGTGCCGCGCGAAGTGTCGGATGATAAGCGTAAAATCCCGGCAACGGCCTTGTACATTCGCCGCGTGACCGATACATCTGTCCGTCAGCCACAACCGGTATTCACTAACAACGGCGGCGATGTCTGGTTTGAAATGAGTAAAGTCAGCTGGGCGAAAGATGGCAGTCGCTATACGTTTTCAACCTGGGAACGCGAAAAAAATCTGCTGCGCATTTATGTAGGTAAAGCAGAAGAAGGTGTCAAGCCAGCACTGGTGTTTGAACGTCGCGGCAATGTTGGTCATGAAGTCGTGAATGTGCTGGAGCCAAAATTTACTCCTGACGGAAAACAGTTGATCGCGGTACTTGACGAGCAGGGATATCGCCAGCCCTACATCATCAGTACCGATAACAACAACGGCAGCGGCAGCGCTAAAGCCATTCTGAAAGGTGATTTTGAAGTGCATCAGATTATCGGTTTTACACCCGACAGTAAATCGATGTTCGTGCTGGCAAATAAAGACGACTTCGCGTCAATGAATGCATACAAAGTCGATATCGCCAGTGGCGAAATGAAAGCACTGGGACAGCCCGGCGACTTCCATCGTGCCAGCGATGTTGCCGACAGCGGCGACAAACTTGCCAGCGTTGCAGGCCAGTGGTCAAACCGTCCGGAATTAAAACTGATCGACGTGAAGACCAGCAAAATCACACCCCTCACGCAAAGTCACGATCCTCAGTGGCAAGCGATTGATGTACAACAACCGGAACGTTTCAGTTATAAAAACCGCCACGGCGACCAGATACAAGCGTATGTTTTCAAGCCAGCGAACTGGAAAACCAGCGATCTGCGTCCCGCCATCGTGTACACCTACGGCGGCCCGTTGAATGACAGACACATCATTGAAACCGACAGTTTCCAGCAGACTGCCTATATGTTTGGCATGTATATGTCGGCAAAAAATGGTTATGTGACGGTTGCCGTTGATCCGCGCGGACATTCCAATTACGGTCGCAAATTCAGCGATGCAAACTGGGAACAGGCTGGCAAACCGCAAACCGAAGACCTCGAAGATCTGGCGCAATTCATGCAAAAAAACTTGGGTGTTGATGGCCATCGTATCGGTCTGACAGGATGGAGTTTCGGCGGTTTCCAGACCCAATACACGATGTACACCAGCCCGGATACCTTCGCTGCAGGGATTGCAGGTGCTGGTCCAACCGAATGGGAAAACTACAACAGTTGGTACAGCGGTCGCACCATAGGCAAGACTGAGCGCAGCAAGCCTAATCTGCGCAAGTATTCTTTATTGCCGCTGACAGCGGGGTTGAAAAAACCACTGCTGCTGGTACACGGTATGCAAGATCCTAACGTGCTGTATCAGGACACGGTGAACGTCTATCGCGCACTGCTGGAAAATGGGAAAGAAACGCTGGTCGATCTTTTCCTCGACCCGGATGGAGAACATGCGCTGGGCGGTGCGATCAAAGCCAAAGCCTGGCATAAAAAATACGAAGCCTTTTTCTTGCAACATTTAGGCTCAGGAAATAAATAAAACAGATAAATCTGAGTGACGTTGAATGAGGCATTTACACGCATCGTCACTCTGTTTTCTCTGCACTCCCGCGCAATGCGGGAGTTTTTATTGAGCAACGCATACTGCATTTTCGCAAGCACCAAGCGTATGTGCCATACCAAACACAGCGTACGCTGATCTGTAATGAGCTTTTACGATCAATATCGTCACGGCAAATTGGAGAAATTATTACCGTTGTGAGCGACACTGATACACGCAATAATCTCTTGCACTTTACTCTCGAACAAGACGCTATAAGAAAGTCACTATGAACGCCTTTTCACAATATATGTATTCTGTCCTGCACCAGGCAACGCAGGAATTCCGCCAGTTCGCATCGAAATGTGCGCTGGCGATGTTGCGTACACCGCTGCCGCGTATTTTCGTCATCTGTATCGCGATTGCTCTCGCGATCAGTCTGATTCCATTTGTACTGAGCTTATTTGTGCTGTTTGTTTTACTGAGAGTATTTCTCGGCCTGCTCAAAACGCCGCAGCAAAATCACACTTACGATCAGCAGACATCTCAGTCTTATCAGCAACAACGGATTTACATCAAACGTCTGCGCAGGGATGAATAAAATCGACGCGGCGTCATAACGACTTAAATCCATTTCGCCAGATCGGCATGCATACCTTCCCGGATTAAGCTGGGTGTCAGGCCGGTCCAGCGCTTAAACGAACGACGGAAATTATTCGCGTCGTGAAAGCCAAGATGCTGTGCCACCGCCTCATTGTCAATTTGCTGCGTTAAGAACAAATGCAGAGCAGCATGTGATCGCACCTGGTCTAACTCCGCCTGAAAATGCGTGCCGTGTTTTGCAAAATAGCGTTTCAGCGTCGCAGGGCTGCAGAAAAATTCCTGTGCTGCCTGATCCAGCGTCGGTGCACAGCGTATGTGCTTTAAAAGATAGTCGTACAGTGCATTTAATAAACTGGGCGTATTCTGTTTTTGTTCTGCGACACTCGCTTGCAACGCCAGCTTAACCGCCACCGGATTGCCGCGCGGCCATCGTCGGTCGAGCATGTCTTCTTCAATCAGCATGGCATCAAAGTGGCAATTGAATTTCATTTCCGATCCCAGATGTACTTCATATTGTTCGATGTAACGCGGCGCCCTCCGGTTAAAACAAAAGCGCCATGGCAAGCGCTCCCCACTCAGCCAGCGACACATAGCGACCAAAGCGGCCATGTGCATCTCCGTTAATACCGAACGCTGTGCCGGGGCTCCATAACTGTCCATCCAGTAAACGACAACCCAACCTTTACCACGCTTGAGTCTGGGGCACATTAAGGGCGATAGTTGCGTTGCGTATGCAATTAATATCTCGAGTGCTTCACGCAAACTTCCGGCGTGTAATAAAGCATGACTGACACCGTCAATATGACCCGGCAACATCTGCTCACCGATTAAAAAGCTGGTGTCGTTGGCATCCAGGGCTTTAGTCACGTTCATCAGTAAGCGTAAATATTGCTGCGGGCTGATCATCCTTTGTGCGTCTTCGGTTGCCGCGATATCGATGCCTGTATCGAGCAATATCTGCGCTTCGCTTACTTCCCGGTTACGGGCAAATTCGATCAGCATCGCCGGATGCTGACGCATGGCAATATGCGCATCACTAATCTGGTGGTATGCAATCATGCTGCACAGGCGCGGCTAGCGGTCGCCAGTTCTGAAGGCGTCGTCCCGGGACAGTCAATTCCACGGCTGAGTTCCTGCAACAGACTGTCTGCATCTCCGTCTGATACAGCGCAGGTATAGCGCAAACCAAGCCGCACCAGCTCGCGTTTTGCGAAATGACGCATTCCCTGCACCATGTGGCACAAATGTTTTGCCAGCTCATCGGCATCTGCCACGGTCGTTTCAGGCATGACAATCGCAAAACGATCACCGGCATAACGACACAGTACATCTTCATTTCTTAAATTCAGCAGCAGCATGTGACTGACCGCTTGCAGCACGCGGTCGCCCTCATGCTGGCCGAAGTGACGATTAATCTGATGAAAGGAATTGATGTCCAATAAGACGACGGAACAAACCGCCGAGGGGTGATTTTCTTTTTCTAGACGGATTTGCAAGCGCAGATAATCCGCATCACTGAGTTGCGTCACTCTGTCGTACGGTTTGTGTTCTCGAAATAAACGTTCACGCTTTTGTAAATGTTCATTCAGACTGAATTGCTCTATGCGCCAGTAATACATACCCGCCGTCAAAATCAGCATACCGCCTAAAGTCAGGGTGTCTTCCAGCCAGTTATCCCAGACATCCTCCTTGGGGATCGCAAAAAACTCATCCATACAATCAGCCCAGGAACCCGACATAATAGAGGCGAGGCCAAGCGCCAACAGCAGCGTGACCCGTCCTTTAGGCCGGCTGCTAAGCGTCATCAGCAACCAGACACCCGCCATGATGGCAGTGCCGCCTTCACCGACAATATCCATCCAATGCCATTTATAGAACGGTTTGAGTACACCGACATAAGCGTACAAGCCACTCAATGCGATCAGCGCGACGATACTCGCCAGAATCAGATTACGATGTAAGTGCAGCATGCAAGTCCCCGGATAAAAACTGGCGCGAGAATAACTGGCCTGCATGACAAATTCATGACATCAAAATCAATGACCAGTATTGCTGCAGCAAAAAACAACAGGGGTGCAAACAGCTCAGGTATTACCGCAAAAAACACAGCGAATTCATCTCTATACTCTTTGCCGTCCCCGGTTACAGCGGCAATGACAGCGATTAACAACGTCAACGCAAGTCAATTCAGCTCATTTCTCCTCGTCGTCGCATCGTTTCCTGGACTATGCCTCTTTCTGTCTGATTCCTGTCATCGAAACGACATATTCGGGCTCCAGAATCCGCTCATTCTTTTTACTGATGAATGACAAAAAAATGAGAACCCGACAAAGACCTGCTACATCCTTTTCCAATCCTGACGTACAGGCAATCTTCCGTCTGTCGGCACTCACCATCGGCGTTCTTGGCCTGATCAGCACAGCGCAAGCGAACGACATCACCCTCGCTGCTGCCAGTGATGTTGTCATCAGCGGGCAACGCGTGAGCATGCGCAAAGCCATTGAGGCGCAAGAGAAAGCGAATAACATCATCAGCGTCATCAGCAGCGATGACATAGGCAGTCTGCCGGATAAAAATGCAGCAGAAGCACTTGCCCGCCTGCCGGGCGTGTCGGTACAACGCGATCAGGGCGAAGGCCGCTATGTGGTTGTGCGCGGTCTCGGTGCAGATTTAAATGCAGTGACGATCAATGGTGCACTGGTGCCTTCGCCGGAAGCGAGCCGGCGTGCTGTCGCACTGGATGTGCTGCCATCGGGTCTGATCCGCTCACTGGAGGTAACTAAAACCCTGCGTCCCGATCAGGATGCCAACTCACTCGGCGGTTCAGTAGAAGTCAAATCGCTGACAGCATTCGACATGCCGGGGAAAACGCTGACTGTGAATACCGGAGCAAGCTACGATCAGGTAACCGGAAAAACCAGCCCGAATGCGGGCGCATTGTGGGCTGATCGCTTTCTGGACGGGAAACTGGGCATTGCCGCCGGCATCAGCGCTGAGAAACGCAGTTTTGGTTCAGACAACGTAGAAACTGGCGGAGCATGGGATAACAACCGGCTCGGCGGCATTGAATTCCGCGATTATCTGCCGGAACGTGAACGCCATGCTTATGCTCTTAATCTTGATTATCGCGCATCCAGAGAGCAGCAATATTATCTGCGCAGTTTTCTCAGTGATTTCAGCGATGACGAGGTACGCGACCGTCTGACTGTCAGCAATTTCAGCGGTGGCAGCATCAGTGAAGGCAACACCTCGACTGCGCGTGCAGAACGCCGCCTGCGGCAACGTAAATATACGCAACAGATCAGTTCTTTGGTTGCAGGTACAGAGCAACACATCTCAGGCTGGAAAATGGAGGCCGCCGCAGCGTCGAGCCGTGCAACCGACGATACGCCGGAATCAATTAATGATGCACGGTTCAGAGGTACAGCTAACTTTGCCGGCGTGGGATTTACGGATAGCCAGTTACCGAAACTGATTGCACCTGCAAGCCTGTCTGATCCAGCCAGCTATGGATTAAATGCGATCACATTACAGCAGCGCTACTCAAAGGATACCGAGCAGCATGCGCAGCTGGATATGAGTCGCAAACTGACATTCGATCAGCTGGAATCCACCTTAAAATTCGGCGCGAAAGTCAGTCGTCGCGAAAAGACCAATGATACCGATCAATGGACTTATAACAGCAGCAAAACCACCAGCGGAAATTATTGGGGTACCGGTTCTACTTCTCTCAGCAGTTTTGTTCAGGGCACGCTAGATTATCCATTTACGAACATTGGTGCAGCTATCAGCCCAGCTCTGATCCGCGCCCGTATTGCCGGACTCAACCGGGCGAATGCAAAACTCGCGCTGGAGTCCGCGATCAATGACTTCACTCTGAATGAAGATATCGATGCAGCCTATCTGCAGAATACATTTGATTTTGGTCACTGGAATATTCTTGCCGGCGCACGAGTTGAGCGTACTAAATTTAACGCAGCAGGAAGCCAGGTCAGCGGCAGCACCATCCAACCTGTTACTCGTGAGCGCTCCTACACCAACTGGTTACCATCGCTGCATACACGCTATGATCTGGACAAACATACCAGCTTGCGCGCTGCCTGGACAAGTGCCGTGGTGCGTGCGAATTTCAGCCAACTGGCACCCGGCATCAATCTCGCCAGCAACACAGAAGCGACGATAGGCAATCCAGATCTGGCGGCCTTGAAAGCATCGAATCTTGATCTGGGTATCGAGCGTCAGTTAGAACACGACGGCGTCATATCCGCTTACCTGTTTCATAAAGATATTAAAAATTTCACTTATACAACCAACCTTGCTGGCACAGGTCAATGGAAAAACTATACGACAGCAACTTCATACGCGAACGGTGACACGGCCAGCATTCAAGGAATAGAGCTCGCGTATTCACAACCGTTGCGCATGTTACCCGCCCCCTGGAAATATGTACTGATAGGCGCCAATGCGTCGTTTACCAATTCTGACGCCAATATCAGTCGCTTCGATGTTGCCAGTGGTAAAACGCTGGCACGCAGCATACGTTTTCCAGGTCAGTCGAAACGCGTGATGAATCTGATGCTGGGCTATGAACATGGCGCCGTCAGTACGCGCCTCGCGTTGAATTACAAGTCACCGTATCTGCTGGAACTCGGCTCCGATATTCTGCGGGCGGATCAGGATCGCATCGTTGAAACCCAAAAACAGCTCGATTTTTCTTTGTCATATCAGTTAAACAAACGCTTCCAGTTAGTGTTTGAAGCGACCAACCTGAACAATGAAAAATACTATGTTTATCAAGGGTCGCCACAATACAACGCGCAATACGAACAATACGGACGCACCTATAAAGTCAGTCTGAAAGCCAGCGTCTTTTAAGGCTCAGCAACACAGCATGCCTGAGGGCTTCTGTGGCGGGACTTCTCCTGGTGTGTCCGCCGGAGAAGTCCGCGCAGCGCACTCGTCAGACATCTCCTTTCCGTGCTTTTACGCAGTCTGTGAACGCGGCATTCCTTTTTATTTTTTCATTTTATTTATGCGTACTCTTTCTCTACAAGCTCATCTGCTGCTGGCTTTTAGCTTACTTACACTGTCACCGTTGAGCAATGCTGCACCGCCGGCTCCGTCACTCCACGCATACACGAAAGATGTGCAGGTAGCACTTCAGCGGGCACAGGAACTGGTGAGATTGCCGGATGGCGGCTGGTTGATGCTGGATAAAAACAGCCTGCGCCTGATGAGTGCCGACGGCACGGAACGGGCACGCGTTCTCGTGCGGGCAAAGCATCTCGATACCCGCCCGCATCCACAAGGCGCTTATGCGATGTTGCTCGAAGCAGATACACAGCGCAGTCTACCTTTTATCGTAGAAACACATACTGGCGAATTGCTCGCCCAGCCATCACTGCCATCGCCGGCATTTTCCCTCGAGAGTAGCTGCCTGTATCGTGATGCGCAACAACAGGATCACGTATTTTTGATCGGTAAAGAAGGAATCAGTGAACAATGGATACGCTACGGCAGCAGCTTTCAACTGCTACGCAGGCTTGCGTTGCCGCCACATATTCGTCATTGCCGCAGCGATGACAGCCAACATACCCTGTATGTCAGCACCGCAGAAACAGGTGTATGGGCAGTCAGCGCGGATGCCGAAAATTTATTGCATCACTGGCCTGTTGAAACACAGCGTACCGCAGTACAAATCTCCGAAGGTGCGCCGACAATCGTTGCCTTAGCGGGCGGCGTCGCAATCGTGGACGAACAAACGCAGCAACTGCATCGCTACCGTCAACAAGGAACGCATTGGGAAAAATTAGCATCTCAGCCGCTCCAACAAAGCAATCTCAGCAAGCTGGCACGGGCGACCTCAACGAAGAAAATTACAACGACAACCTCATCTGAGTTTCCTCTTTTACTGAGAAAAAACAGTACAACCAAGGCTTGGCAGATGCACACCATTTCCTGGAAAAAAACACCAGCGACAAACGATAACAGCATCATTATTGCAGCCGATGCACAAACTGAGGTTGTCGCCCGCTACGGCGACGCGGCTGATGATCCGGCGATTTGGGTACACCCCTCAGACCCGGCGCAGTCACGCATTCTTGGCACGAATAAAAAGCAAGGTTTGCTGGTCTATGACCTGCAAGGAAAGCAATTGCAGTTGCTGGAAAGCGGACGCCTGAACAATGTTGATGTACGCCAGAACATCCACTTCGAAAGCACCGATGAACAGCAGCGTTTCGATCTCGCGCTGGCAACACAACGCGATGACAACAGCCTAGCGTTGTACACAATTGCAAACGATGGCGAAGTACGTGAAGCGGCACGCCTGCCAACCACGCTGGAAAAAATATATGGGTTTTGTCTGTACCGTCCGCAAAGCGGAGGACTGGAAGCATTCGTCAATGACAAAGATGGACGTTATCAGCAATACCGGATCAGATACATAGACGGAAATTTCAGCAGTCAGTTAGTACGGAGTTTTAAACTCGCGACACAACCTGAAGGCTGTGTCGTTGACGATCAGCATGCACGTATTTTTATCGGCGAGGAAAAACATGGCATCTGGGTCACCTCAGCCAACGCGGAGCAAGCGGCGATATTACATCTGGTGATGCCGGTCGGGAAGCAGTTGGTTGCTGATGTCGAGGGTCTGGCGCTGTATCAGGGGAAAAAATCGTCGTATTTACTGGTATCAAGCCAGGGAGATAACAGCTATCTGGTGCTCAATGCGCAACCGCCATACCAACTGCGAGGAAAATTCCGTATCGGTACCAATCTGAGCGCTGGTATCGACGGCACTTCGGAGACTGATGGCATTGAAGTCAGTTCTGCCTATCTCGGATCACATTTTCCCAAAGGCATGCTGGTCGTACAGGACGGCTACAAACGTTTGCCGGATGGGCCGCAGAACTTCAAATACGTTCGCTGGGAATCAATCGCTGACCGCTTGCATCTGGAATACTGAATATCGAAACGATCTCAACAATTATTTCCGCAACGATCGCCACAACCATCCACTCACCCGGGAGTATCTGACCTCAGCCATCCGCTTTGACTGTTGCAATTCACCCCACGCTGAAGAGGGGAGTCACAGGCTTGTCATTAAGCAACTTTACAATCGGATGACTGAAATTACTCTGTTTTTTCCTTTCTTACGGACCGCTTTCAGTTTTTCTTCTGGCATCTGATCCGTCCTGATGCGTCACTCAAAAAATTTAACAGGAATTATCATGGCTCTTCATTTTTTAAATGAAGGCAAAGCTGCAAAGCATTTGCTTTCATTCTGTTTGCCGTTGGCACTGATCGCTTGCGGTGACAGCAAGGATGCCGCAGTACCGGCACCTGCTGAAGCGGACACACCGGCCGTGGCCGTAATGTCGGACGTGCATTTTGAAAATGTCTACGGCGATCTTAAAAATCCCAAGTTTTCCGGCATCCCTACCGCTGACGGCAAGTTTGCGACTATCCGTACCATGTATGCGCAATTGACTTCGACCCGTCTTTTCAATGAAAACTATTTCGCCTTCCGTGGTGCGCTGGATGACGCGTATGCGCGCGGCATCCGACTTGTCGCTTTATCCGGCGACTATTCCGATGATGCGCAACCAGTCAACATTGATGGTATCGCCGCGATACTGAAGGAATACCAGGCAAAAGGCATGCGCTTCTTCATCGCACCCGGCAATCACGATCCTAACGAGCCGTTTGATAATGACGAAGCTGGCAAAAGCGATTTTCTGACGGCGGAAGGTAAAGAACAAAAAGTATATGCCGTCAATTATTCCGGCTGTAAATCTCAGGATGCCAGCGTTGCCTGTACCAATCAGTTAATGGAACTGGGCTACGAAAAATTGATCGCGCAACTCGGTGAATTTGGCTATATGCCGAACAAGGCTGACGTATATTGGGAAACCCCGTTTTCCAACTATGGCAGCACAGCCTACAGTTATGATGCAGCGCTCACCAGTGCTGACGTCAAAAACCGCCAGTTTGAAATTTGCGCTGAAGGCGAAGGCGGCAGTTATAAAGCAGAAGGTGAAAAAAATCTCGGTAAAGCCTTTACCCGATGCACCAGCATTATTGATTCCAGTTATCTGGTAGAGCCGGTTAAAGGTGTCTGGTTATTGTCGATAGACGCGAATGTGCATATCCCTAACAGCGCGTTTGACCCGGTCAACGCAAAAGCATTCAAAGGCTTTGACGGCGCAGGCAATGCCGGCTGGAACAAAGTGCTGACGCATAAAAAGCATTTGCTGGCGTGGATCAAAACCGTGACTGCCCGCGCTAAATCGCAAGGAAAACGCCTGATTGCGTTCTCGCATTATCCAACCATGGATTTCTACGCAAACCAAACCGACGCCATGAAAGCCGTCTTCAAATCCGGCGCCTTCCAGGTCACACGCGTGCCAGATGCAGCCACAACAACGGCGCTGGCAGCCACCGGTATGCAGTTGCACATGGGTGGTCATATGCATTTCAACGGAACCAATGATTACAAAGATGCGGCCGGCAATTATTTCGTCAACGTGCAGTCGCCATCCTTAGCGGTATTTGGTGCGTCGTACAAGGTCGTCAAATACAAAGATCAGGACACAGTGGATATTGAAACAGTGTCCCTGAACAATGTGGCGCGCTACAACGAGCTCTTCAAGTATTACCAGACCGAATACGATTATCTGCAAAACAGCAACCTTGCTTCTGATATCAGCAAACGCTGGAGCAAGGATATTCTCAACACCAAATCCTATGGCGAATTTACGCGCTACTATTTTGGTGAGCTGTCACGTCTGCGCTTCATGGATGATTACTGGCCGTGCGAAATGAAAGAAGCAGCGACGACGCTTGATGGAAAACAGATGTTGATTCTTTCGCAGTTGCAGACTCAGGTTACTTTCGCCCAATTGAAAGACGTGCCGGGAGTTCTGCCATTGACAGCAAATTGTATGGCGAAAGGCAGTGTCAGCGGCACGCCGGTATCCGCCAGCCAGTTGACTGCTGACTGGGCGGTGGCGACGACCAAAGCGGCCGCATTGGCAACCGCGGCCGGTTATAAACTGGATGATTTTGCCAAAATCACGGCGTATGAATTTTATGGCGACTTCCACCGTACCGTGTACGCCGGTGAGCTGGCCTTGCGTGATATGGGAACAGACCGGGTCAAACAGTACAAGGTCTTGATGAATGCCTTCCCTGCCAATCCGACGGCAATCACCATGTTAAGTGGTAAGCCATCAGACCAGAATGCTGTCAACGTGCCGTTCCAAAATCAATTCAAGCAGGTATTCAGTATTCTCAAAGGCCTGGGATCAGGTAAGCCAAGTGATCACTTCACTGTCAACTTCAAAACCCAGACACTGACAAACAGTAATACCAGCTCAGCCAGCTTTAACTAAGACTGACTATTCAGTATCCCCGTTTGCTTCGCGGCAAACGGGGATTTTTTATTTAGTATTCGTGTGAATGATGTTCTTCAGAACAGATGAAAGCGCCCCAGACCCAGTATGCCGACCAAGCCGACAATAATCAGGTACAAGGCGACAATAAAGCTGACTAATTTCGGTTTAACCAGAATACAAAGACCGGCAACCAGTGCCAGTACGGGCATAAGAGAAAGATGGATATTCATGAATAATCTGTCGAAAATAAAAATAGTAATGAGAGGCCGCTTAAAAAGCTGCGCAATCAGCTCAAGCCTGACCTGCTGAGCGATGGCACAGAGAGAGCATAGTAACGTGCCTTGCGTTGACCCGACAGGAAAATCAGAATGGCTTACAGACAACGTTTCTCAGGTGCGACATTCTGTTCATTGTCGTGAAAAAAACAGCACAACGAGCGTCTGCACTGCCGTCTGACTAATCCCGGTTTGCGAAGAATGCGTCGTAGCCTTCCTTCGAAAAGCCCTGCATACGCTTAGTGCCGGACAACATGAGCGGCACGCCCCGACCACCACGAACCTCTGCAAATGCGACCTTGCCATAGTTGGTGTCGATATCCACCTCCCGATAGCTAATGCCTTTTCCTGCCAGATAGGATTTCGCTTTTTTACAATATCCACACCAGGAGGCCGAGTACAGAATCAAGTCTTTACTCGCGATAGCAGAATCTGTCGCAGGATTTGCTCCTGCTTTTTTCAGGCGTTCAATCTCAGATAGAGTCGATGCAGGAATATCACTGGCAGGCTGATCCTTAAATTGCATCACTTTCTCCAGCCGCCCTTCTCTCGGCTGCTGGTCACTAAAGACAACGCGCCCGTCAGGTGTCACCGATTTGTATATCGTGCCAGCCAGAGCGCCATTCAAAGAACAATAAAGCAAACCGACGATACATAAGGGGATCAGTGTACGCAAAATTATTTCTCCTTCGATGGACTTCAGATGAATAACGCGAGCTAATTTCTGATCAGTGTCACGTTGTGCGTGCGCTGAAAACAGAACGCCGCTCAGTGAAACACACATGGAGGGACTACGTCAAAAAAAGTGAACTACTGATTCGACAGAACATGCTGGCTTTTCTGCATGTGCGCCATTTGCTACATGTGCAGATGACGCTGGCTATTTGTATTATCGCGCCGTAAACAAAGCATTGTTCGTATCACCCGGTACCGTATCCGTATGGGGTGCGGTGAGTGGCAGATAAATGATGAAACGTGTGCCCGTGCCAACGATGCTCTCGACTTCCAGCTTTCCACCCAACATTTTTATGACGATATTGTGAACGATATTTAAGCCAAGGCCCGTTCCGCCACGCCCCATTTTTGTCGTATAAAAAGGATCGAAAACACGCGACATATGCGCGGCTTCTATGCCTATGCCATCGTCAGCAAAAATAATTTTTACCTTATCCGGCCCGATCAGTTCGGCATGAATAGTCATCGTGCCAGATGATCGCCCCTCAAAAGCGTGTGTGACTGCGTTATTAATCAGATTCGTGACAATCTGTTCGAGCGCACCGGGAAAACTGTCCATCTTCAGTTTTTCCGGAATGTCGACATGGAGTACAAACGGTGTTTTACGCAGCATTGGTTGCAATAAACTGGTGACATCGTGAACCACTGCCCGTAAATCAAAAGGACGGCGTTGATCAGATACCTGATCCGCAGCCACTTGCTTGAAATTGATGACCAATTCGCTCGAACGGTTAAGTCCGCGTAACAGTATCCCCATGCCTTGCTCAGTGTCCTGCAAATACGCTGCGAGTATAGAACGCTTTAAGCTGCCGTCATCAAAAGCGCTGCTAATCTCGCGGGACTTTTCCATCAGCGTGCTGGCAACCGTCAGGCAATTACCGATAGGTGTATTGAGTTCGTGCGCGACAACAGCGACGACATCGCCAAGCGCGCGCAATTTTTCCGAGCGCAATAACTCGGTTTGCGCCATTTGCAAATGTCCCATCGTCGAAGCAAGTTCATGATTCGCCAATTCCAGCTCTGCAGTTCGTTGTTGTACCCTTGATTCGAGCTCACTGTTCAACTGATTCAAGGCTGCGCGCGCTTCAATCTGCGGCGTGATGTCGCGGGCAATACCAAGATAACCGGTAATTTCCTGATCGGCATTGGCCAGCGCCGTCACGCTCAGAGATACATGAATTTTTTTACCGTACTTGGTAATGTAAATCCAGTTGCGTGTCTCCATGCCATACATAGTGGCAATGGTTGAAAAAATATCGATACCGGAAATCTCACGCCCGAATTTTTGTGATAATTCACGGCCGCGCTGTTCCAATTCATCGGCATCATGAAAATCTGCCGCATGTAACTGGCCGACACTTTCGTAAGCACGGTAGCCCAGCATTTTTTCCGCACCACGATTAAAGATCGTGACCAGCCCTTCTTTATTCGTCGCGATAATTGAAATTTCTGAGGCAGCATCGAGTACGGACTGCAGATCACGTCGCGCGGCTTCCACCTTAGTTTCAGCCTCCAGACGATCGGTAATATCCTTACAGATCGCAACGATGTGTCTGGCACCGTCAACCTCAACGATAGCAGCAGACAGCAATCCAGATTTGAATTGGCCGTCCTTGGTCTGCATTTTCCCCTGAAAATCACTCACCGTACCTTGCACAGCGATCATACTGGTCCAGATTTTTCGCTGTTCCGGATCTGACCAGATACCTAATTCCAGTGACGTTTTTCCTATTGCATCTTGCTTGCTATGACCTGTGAGTCTTTCAAATCCGGCATTCGCATAGAGTATGCGGCCAGTATCAAACTGACTCAACGTCATATAGTCAGGCACGGCTTCGAACACCGCCAGCAGACGATTTGCCGTTTCGCGCTGCTGCTGCTCGCTATGCCGGAGTGCAGCAATTTCATTGGCCAACTGATCACTCATCACGTTCAGTGCGTGACCGACGACACCGATTTCATCCTGACCCGTGTACTGAACTTTTGTATCAAACTCTCCGGCCGAAATAGCATTGGCAGCGGCTTCCAGTTGTCGTAAATGACGGGTCAGCCACAGCCCCAGTAAAAACAGGAAAATCGTCGAGAGTATGACTTCGAAAAAAGAGATCAGAACGGATTCTTCAAATAATTTTTTTTGTGCGTCCTGGACAAACCGGGTTGATAATCCAAATACCAGTTCACCATGATTGATGCCGCCAGACACGATGGGAACGCGCACATCCTGCCGGTCGCTGGCAACGGGCAATTGCAATGCATCGCTGGTGGCGGGCAAGGATTTAGTCCAGCCAGAATGCAGTATCAGCTGATGTTCCTGACCAAACAACAGAAAATAATCGACGCCATGTTCATGTGTACGGAAGATATCTCGGATGGCGCCATAATCTTTTTGCGCCAGCGATGGTGCGATTGCAGTGCTGAGTAAATGCGACATTTCCCGCGCCCGCATGTCTGTCAGTTGCGATAAATTTCTTTCATTGAATCGCAAGCTGTTTCCGACAAGGATAGACAGCATCACAACTTCGACGAGCACGCTGACGAGAATCAGCTTCCAGCGCAAAGACAGCTTCAACATTACCTCGCCTGCTCCACACGGGTGTCAGGCGCATCCGCCTGCAAGCAAAACGACAACGCGAAAAAAACAGCATGACTGACTGGCGTGCATTTAGATACCGGCATCAGCGGCGTGTGGAATTCCATCGACATCATTAAGACCTTGTCTCCTTTGTCTGCCCGCTATGCCAGCCCCCTCTGATCTGAGTCAGAGGTCAATTCGTCAGGAAGCGAACAGCACATTTATTTGCAGGTATTGCTGCATATTATCCGATAGCAGTTCGCTTTTGCCGATCAGCGCAGGGGAAAAATGACATTCGTTCACATGCGGTGTTCCTGATGCAACAAACCACCTGTTATCCGTAAGTTTAGCGTCAGCATACGGTGAATTTTAGGTCGAATATTCAGACCAAATGATTTGCGGAATACCGGCTTTTTGCATTGATATTCCACAATGCTTACTCCGATCCAAACTAAGTCTATGTACAGTGTCGCTTGCCAGCAATATCCACAGGAATGCGTCCTTGCGCACTGACGTCACCAGCCAGCCACGCGCGCGCAGCTTCGATTGCAGGTGATGCGAAACCGTAAGTGATCAGCGCCGGCGCCTGAATATCGAGCATATGAAATGGATTCCACAACACCAGATGCAGATCCGGCTGCCATGACTTGCGCGCTGACTCGCCATAGCGTATGCGTACGGTAGAGGCGAGGATGACGAAGCGATCGTCCTGCGGCAGACTGTGCCAGTCAAATTGCGCTGCGTCGCTGAAAGTGACGGTCTCGACATCATATAAACCGGCCAGCATAGTCGCCACTTTGTCGGCACGGATACCCGATTCAGAAACGCCATCGCTGACCGCATCGGCACGAATCACCAGACGCACCCGGCTGCCTTTTGCCGGCGGCTGCGGATCACCAACACTGGTCAGGCCACGCTGCCACGCATGTGCCATCAGCAAGCGGTCGGCAGCCTCTGTCTGACAGTCCGTGTCGATACACGGATAAGCCGCTGTCAGTTCACTTATGCGCTGCAGTTTCTGCTGTACGGCCTGGTAAGAAATCTGCCCCGACAGAATGACTTCAGTCAGTGCTGCCAGCGTTTCGGTTTGCGCCTCGCGGCTGCCGATCGCCATCACCATATCGGCACCGGCCAGCAATGCTTTCACCGCCGCATTGCCGACGCCGTAGCGCCCGGCAATCGCCTGCATATCCATGCCATCGGTAATCACGACGCCGCGATACTGCCACTGCTCGCGCAATAAATCCGTCAGTATCGTCGGCGACATGGTCGCCGGATTGTCGGCATCCAGCGCCGGATAAACGATATGCGCCGTCATCATCGCCGGTGCATTGCGGCTGACAGCGATCTGGAATGGCGCGAACTCCATTGCCTGCAATTCGGCCAGCGATTTATTGACAGTCGGCAGCGCACGGTGGGAATCAACATTGGTGTCGCCATGCCCGGGAAAATGTTTGACACAACACGCCACGCCTTCGGACAGGCTGCCATCCATCCACGCCAGCGCCAGCGTGCTGGCACGCTGCGGATCGGCGCCGAATGAGCGCTCGGCAATCACCGGATTATCGACGTTATTATTCAAGTCCAGCACCGGTGCAAAATTCCAGTTGAAGCCCAGCGCCTTAATGCCACGGGCAACCGCCGCACCAACCTGATAGCACAGATCAGCATCGTCACTGGCACCCAGCGCCATGGCTGATGGTGGCTGTGGCACCCAGGTTGGCCGCACGACTGCGCCGCCTTCCTGATCGAGCGCGATCAGCGCTTCCGGCCCCATCACGGCGCGCAGATCGGATGTCAGCTTTTTGAGTTGCGCTTCGTCCGTCATATTATTGCGGAACAGGCAAACCGCACGGATATGATGCTCGCGCAAAAATTGCGCCAGATTCTCATCCATATTGGTGACGCTGATGCGCACCATCACCAGTTGCCCGGCCAGACGCATTGCTTGGTCCAGACTCAGCGGCGCGGTATGAGGAGGTTGCTGATCAACAGGCAGGGCAGGATTGGTATTTGTCATAGGTATCTGGTGGCTGGTGTCACTGATGTTGCTGATGTTGCTGCTATTGCCGGTCTTATTCCGACCCGGCACATGCGTCTGAAGATGGATACTCCCCCTGTTTTTATACAAAACACCCCTATTGTCAGCATAGAATAAGGGGCTTAAAACATACTGGGGGGAGTATATATATGGCTCTAATCCGATGATTTCGGTGAGTTAACTGGTTCTGGTCACTTTACTCAAATGGCGCGGCTGATCGGGGTCCAGCCCGCGTGCGACCGCCAGTTGCGCTGCCATCACATAAAACGCCTGAATCGCGACGATGGGATCAAGATCCGGCGTCGCTGCCACGGGCAGAGTCAGATTGCGTTCGCCTACATTATCTGGCGCGGCCAGCAACACATCGGCACCGCGGCCACGCATGTCTTCTGCGAGCAGGATCAGGCTTTCCTGTGCCGGGCCGCGGGTCGCCAATATCAACAACGGATAGCCTTCTTCAATCAAGGCCATCGGGCCATGTTTGATTTCTGCGCCACTGAACGCTTCTGCCTGTATGGCCGAAGTTTCCTTGAATTTCAACGCCGCTTCGAGCGCCACCGAAAAACTGATGCCGCGTCCGACCACCATCATGCGCTGCGTGGGTACCAGCACCTCCAGCGCTGCCGACCAGTCTGTTTTGCTGGCAGCATCAAGCGCGGCGGGTAATTGTTCTATCGCGTTCAGCAATACCGCATCGTTTTGCCAATGCGCGACCAGACGAGCGGCCGCCACCAGCGAGGTGATGAAACTTTTGGTGGCGGCGACACTGCGTTCCGGCCCTGCATGCAAAGGCATCGTCCATTCTGCTGCCGCCGCTAACGGCGAGCTGACATCATTCACCAGCGCCACCGTGGTCGCACCGGCATCACGGAAATAGCGCATGGGTTCAACCACGTCCGGGCTTTGTCCCGATTGTGAAATCGCAATCGCCAGCGCATCGTTGACCTGCAAAGGCGCATGATTCAAGGTCACCAGTGACAGCGGCAACGATGCGACGATACGACCCAGACGTGCCATGATCAGATACGCCGCGTAATTGCTCGCATGATCAGAACTGCCGCGCGCAATCGTCAGCACCGACGATGGAGGCTGCGCCCGCAAATGCGCCCCCAGCTGCGCATAACGATCGTCATCGTGCGTCAGTTGTATGGCGACCTGTTCTGCGGAAGCACAGGCTTCTTTAAGCATTTGCGAATTCAATCTTTTCTCCTTCGGTATAAACGGCCAGCAGTTGCAAGTCCTGATCAAGTACGACGATATCGGCAAATGCGCCCGGCGCTAAGCGGCCACGTTCAGGCAGCCCGAGATAATCAGCGGCATAGGTGGAAACCCGGCGCGCAGCATCATCCAGCGTCAGGCCTATGCTGACCAGATTGCGCAGCGCCTGATCCATCGTCAGCGCACTGCCCGCCAGCGAACCATCGGCCAGACGCACGCCGCCCAGACATTTATGCACACGCTGCCGCCCCAGCATATATTCGCCATCAGGCATGCCGGTGGCAGCGGTTGAATCAGTCACGCAATACAAATACGGTATCGCTCTTAATGCGGCTTTAATCGCGCCCGGATGCACATGTAACAGGTCGGGAATAATTTCAGAAAACTGCGCATGCGCCAACGCTGCGCCGACCATGCCGGGCGCGCGGTGATCGAGTCGTGACATGGCGTTGTACAAATGCGTGAAGCCGCTGGCACCGTTCTCCAGCGCGGCGACACCTTCTTCATAACTGCCGGTGCTGTGACCAAGTTGCACCCGTATGCCCAGCGCCGTCAGTTCGCGCACCAGCGCCAGATGGCCTTCCATTTCAGGTGCCAGCGTAATCAATTTAATGGCAGCAATCGCATCGAGCGCCTGCACCTGCGCGAGCGAGCCTATGCCCGCAAAGGCTGGCTGGGCACCAAGCTTGCCCGGATTGATATACGGCCCTTCCAGATGCACACCCAGCACACGCGCGGTGCCTGCGGGGCGCTGCTGTAGCAGCGGTTGTATCGCGCTGAGTGCCGCTTCAATATCGCTCAGCGGTGCAGTCATGGTGGTTGCCAGCAAACTGGTAGTGCCGTGTTGCGCATGCAGGCGGGCGATGGTTTCGACCGCATTCCCCGCTTCCATCGTGTCTTTGCCACCGGCACCATGCACGTGCAGATCAATGAATCCGGGCAGGATGTAATGGACGGTATCGCGCGGCAGCGGTGCGCTCTGGATACGCTGAATTTTTTCGCTGAAAGCTATCGTGCCGTGTACCCAGCCATCCGGCGTCAGTATCTGTCCGTGTAATTGCTGATCGCTCATCTGAATAACTCCGCGACAAAATCGTAATAGTCACTGCGGCAATACGAATGCGTGAGCTCGATTGCGCTTCCATCTGGCAGATAACCGATACGGGTAATGAACAGCATCGCAGCGCCGGGCTTGATATCCGCGAGGTGTGCCTGTTCCGCGGTCGCATTGATGGCGCGGATATGCTGCAAGGCGCGTGTCGGTGCGCAATGATGGGCATCGAGATAGCCGTACAGACTATCCGTCACCAGTTGCGGCTGCGGCATATACGCCGCCGGGATGGTGGTGGTTTCTATCGCCATGACCACATTGTCTGCAGTACGCAAGCGCTTCAGGCGCGAGACCGCGGTATTCGGCGATAAACCCAGCGATAAAATTTCTTCCGGTGAAGCGATGCCGCTGTCACGTTGTATCCAGCGCGAGCCGGGCACAAAGCCACGCTGGCGTAATTCTTCGCTGAAGCTGGTGAGCCGTGATAAAGGCTGTTCCAGTTTCGGTGTGATATACGTGCCGGAACCATGTCTGCGGCTCAGCAAGCCGCGCTCGCATAACATCGCCAACGCCTTGCGTGCGGTGACACGCGAAATTTCCAGTGTCTCTGCCAGCAGGCGCTCGGATGGCAAGGCCTCATCCGGCTGCCAGCGTCCGCTTTGTATGCCTTGTGCCAGCTTGTTCGCCAGTTGCAGATACAAGGGCGTGGCATTGTCGCTATCAGGTTTGAAATCGCGCAGGGAAGACAGCATGTCGCCTCGATCTTTTCAGTATGGATTCAGGTTGAACGTAAATGTTGTTGCAGCAAAATCAGCGCACCGCTGGCGGAATCGCCCAAAGGCGCGCGTACCCTTTGCCGCAAGGTATCTGGCAGAAACGGCATCAGCGCAGCGGCCAGCCCACCGCACAACGCCAGTGGTAATGCATGTGCTGGATCAAGCGCATCCGCAATCGCCTCTACTTCGCGACCTGCATCAAGCAACATATCACGCGCAAACGCTGATTCTGCCGCGTGTTGAAAGACCAGCGGTGCCACTTCGGCATAACGGGTCTGGTTCGCTTGTGCCAGCCATCTGAATACCGCGTCTTTGTCGCCGCCGCAGTGGGCATAGATGGCATCGGCAAAGCTGCTGGTGACGGCACGACCGTCCAGCACGCGTTGCAGATAATTAACGGCTCGCATTCCCAGCCACGCCCCGCTGGCTTCATCGCTGACAGGAAAACCCCAGCCGCCGACTTCACGCCGTTGTCCATCGCTTTGCAAGACTTCACCGACACTACCGGTACCGAGTGCAATCACCGCGCCCGGCGCGCCCTGATGCGCACCAATCAAGGTTGTACCGGCATCGGTTTCTGTCAGCAACAGCGCAAAGCCGGGATTAAGCGTCTTCAGCTCGACGGCCCATTGCAGATTATTCACGCCGGAAAGGCCGCACGCGATAGCGATCACAGACAAGGCCGGAAGCGCCAGATTTGCCTGCGCAAATGCGTCGGCGATGGCCAGCAGAATCGCATCCCATGCCTGTTGACGACCATGCGCAAGCGCTGAAGGGCCTGCTATGCCGCGTGCCAGTGGCGTTCCATCTGGGTCTGCCAGCACGACCCGCGTACCAGTACCGCCACCATCGACGCCGATCAGGTAAGCGATTGCCGGCGCTGTCTCACGCCACGGTTTTGTCTGCGCTTTTGTCTTCGCTTGTGTCATCAAGAGTTTGTTCATCCTTTTTTTGCGGCACGCTGAGAAACGGGCTTCGTCAGCCGATCCGTCTTGCGCGTACGCAGAAATTCCAGGCTGAGATTGCTCCACTGAAAAACCAGGTACGAATGTAATTATTTTCATAGTGGTCGTCAATAGGTATTTAAGTGGTATTGCAATTAAGCACAAGCTAAGCATCATCTTTTTCTATTAGCAATGCACACACCGTGCCAGAACATTCACAGCACGCCCCTGTGTCGGTTACACTAAGACCAGGTTTTCATCACTTAAGGCCGTCTGCGATGCCCATCTCCATTCCGATTAATTACCTCGCCAAACTGACATCTCCCAAAAGAACGCCGCGCTCGAATATGCATCTGGGCATTACCCTCGCCTGCATTGCCGGTGCGGTGAATGCTGGGGGCTTTCTGGCCGTCGGCCAATACACGTCGCACATGTCAGGCATGATTTCGAGCGCCGCCGACGATCTGGTATTGGGAAAATTTATTCCGGCGTTTGCATCTATCTTTATGCTGATTGCATTTGGCTGGGGCGCTGCCTGCACCTCGCTGATGGTGAACTATGCAAAACGTAATCACATGCGCTATATGTACACACCGGTGCTGCTGCTGGAATCGGTATTGTTGCTGGTGTTCGGTCTGGTCGGCACAGAATTACAGGAACACGCGGTCGTGACTGTATCCTTCACCACGGTGCTGCTGTGTTACCTGATGGGGCTGCAAAACGCCTTGATTACCAAAATTTCACGGGCTGAAATCCGCACCACGCATGTGACTGGTCTGGTGACCGACATCGGTATAGAAATGGGGAAACTGATTTACTGGAATAAAAATAAAGACGAGCTGCATCCCGAGCAGGAAATCAATGCGAATCTGCAAAAACTGCGCCTGCACTTGCGCTTGGTCATCGCATTTTTTATCGGCGGCATTCTTGGCGCAACCGGTTTTAAACATGTCGGTTTTATCTCTACCGTGCCACTGTCCATCGCGCTGATCATCCTATCACTGGCGCCGAATATCAAAGAACAGCTGAAGCAATGATGAAGTCATTAACTAAAGCCCCCTCACGCCAGACATATATCCAAGAATGTTCAGTAGCTTGAATACAAGAAAAAAATGAGATAAAAAGTCAGAGAAGAAGTGCGCAAAAAAGTGTATAAAAAAATGAGATGCGCACACTGACAAACGCTATAAAAGCCACTCCCATCCTACCTAAGAATTTCCTGCCACCAACAATTCCACGCCTGAATCAATAAAACAACACGCACACAATCATTATTGCGAATCATTCTCATTTGCGTTAATATAATCAGCACTTGCTCTTGCTGAATACCCAATCAGGTCGATTCCTGGCTACATCGCGTTTATTCGCCAACGCAATGTAAGAAGCAGCAACTGTGTAACGACGATCTCTCTCAATTCCGATATGAAGAACTTTCAATTAAAAACGATTGCCGGCATTCTGGCTGGCGGGCTATTTTCAAGCTATGTGCAAGCAGACAATCAACTGCCGGAAATTCAGGTAAAAGTTAAAGCCGAAAAAACGGATCAATACGATGTTACTGAAGCCAGCAGTGCGACCAAGCAAAAAATTGCACTGCGCAATATTCCACAAATTGTTAACGTCGTGCCAGACATCGTCATGCGCGAACAAAATGCCAGCTCGGTTCAGGACGCCTTGCAAAATGTGGTCGGGCTCAGCTTCAGCGTTGGTGATGGCCAGCGCGATCAGGTTGCCATTCGCGGCTTTACCGCGATTTACGACCAGTACATCGACGGCATCCGCGATGACGCGATGTACTTCCGAGATTTATCGAATATTGAACGCATTGAAGTTCTGAAAGGCCCGGCATCGGTGTTGTATGGGCGCGGTTCTGCCGGCGGACTGATCAATCGCATCACCAAAAAGCCGCAAGCGCATCCGGAATCCGAGGTTGCACTGAGTCTGAGTTCACAAGGTCAGAAGCGCACTAGCTTCGATGTGGGCGGCGCGAGTGAACAACTGAACTTCCGTATTAACGGTGCGCTGGAAGACAGCAGTAATTTCCGCGATCAGTTTTCACTCAAGCGTCAGGCTGTTGCACCTTCTGTAACCTGGCAGCTAAGTCCTGCAACACGCATCACGGCTCAAGCCGACTATCTGAAAGACAAACGCATCGCAGATCAGGGCTTACCAGCCTACCGTGGCCGTCCCGTGGATGTCCCTGTCAATACCTTTTATGGTGCAGCAAATGCGAGTGATGTTGGCTATGTGCAGTCAGATGTCGTCAGCGGCACAATTACCCTCGACCATACAATTAATGAGAGCCTCTCGCTACACAGCGCGATCCGCTCTTATGATTTCAAACTTGACAGAAATTACACCGGTATCGGTGACATCAAAGACGGCGCAACACCGACGGTATCTATCGGTCAATCCAAGCGATTACGTAATGAGAACGGCACTTACTGGCAAACCGAGTTATCCCAAAAAGCGCAATGGGGTGACACGCGCCATCAGTTGATGTACGGCGTGGAATTAGGGACACAAGACAAAGAAGAAATTCTCTGGAGCCGGAATAACGTCGCGACCTACAATTTATTCCAGCCGGTCAGAGTCAATTTAGCGGCAATGCCGACGACACTTGTTCCGGGAACCAATACATTGAACCGCTATGAGTTTGCTGCGGCGTATGTGCAGGATTTGATCAGCCTGACACCGCAATGGAAAATTCTGGCGGGTCTGCGCTACGACAGTTTGCGCCAGAATCGCGATGACCGCACTTCAAAGAATCTGGATCAATCTCGCCAGGATAATAATTTCGCGCCCCGACTTGGCTTTGTCTATCACGCCAGCGATGCGTTAAGCTTTTACGCCAGCAATAGCACCTCATTCCAGCCACTGGCCGACACCTTTACGATACGTACCAACACCGATAAGCTAGAGCCGACGAAAACGACGAATAACGAGATAGGCTTAAAGCTCGACATCGATGCCAAAGCAAGTCTGACACTCGCCGTATTCGACATGCGCCAGAATAACGTACAGGTACAGGATCCGCTGAATAAAAATGCTTCTCTGCCTGTCGGAAAACAAGGCACGAAAGGTGTAGAACTGCAGTACACAGGCGAGATCGCCAAGGGCTGGGACGTCCTCGCCGGTTACGCCTACATGCGCGGTGAGATTCTCGAATCCACAGAACTCACCAGTGCCGGCACACCGTTCAAAGGCAACACCTCAGCACTTACGCCGAAACATAGCGCGAACCTGTGGCTGAAATATACAATCAATCCGGCATGGTATGTTGCCGGTGGCGGACGTGCAGAATCGGCACGTTATGCGTCGCCGGATAATCTCGTTACCTTACCTGGCTACACCGTTATTAACCTGGCAACCGGTTATCAGGCCGGAAAACTGGAATTCAATGTCAGCCTGCGTAATCTGTTCAATCGTCGTTATTTTGTCGCCGCTCACAGCGGCGCGAATGACTACAATATGCCGGGTGAAAGCCGGGGTCTGTATATGACGACACGCTACCGCTTTTAACACGCAGACACGTAGAAATAATCTCCTCCAATCAAACGCACCGCAACCTTGCGGTGCTTTTTTATTTATTACATAGCCATGTCGTATAAAAAAATTTTCCGACGTCTGCACTTATGCTTTGCACTGACGGCTAGCCTCTTCTTTGTGCTGTTGGGACTAACCGGCAGCGTACTCAGCTGGCGGCATGAAATTGATCAGTGGCTCAACCCCGGCTTACTGACTGTATCGGCAAACACTCAGAAAGCACCGCTCGCGCAACGTCCTGACGACCTGCAACGTTTGCTGGCAAAACTTTCGGAAACACAAGCATCCGCACCGAGCCGTATCGAATTGCCGGAAGATAACCAGCATGCGATGGTCGTCTGGTATAAATTAAGCGCTGACAAAGAAAAAGGAGTATCTCGTCAACTCATGCTGAATCCTGATACCGGGGTCATTCTGGGTGAGCGATATTGGGGTAAGAGCGGCTTCAGCCGTGAACAAATCATGCCAACAATTTTTCATTTGCATCATTATTTGCTGGCAGGGGAAACCGGGAAATTCATTTTATCGATCGCAGCCATCATCATCGTTACGCTGAGTTTATCGGGCATTCTGCTCTGGTGGCCCAAAGCACGCTGGCAAGCGCTGCGACAAGCATTAACCACAGGTAAATTCGTCAGTTGGCGCGCACTGAATTTCCGGCTGCACCGGGCGGCAGGGTTTTACTTTGCACCTGTGTTTCTTACTCTTGCAATAACGGGAATCTACTTTAACTTTCCCCAATGGATAACGCCGCTGATCGCGCAGATCATGCCCATCTCGACGCAAGTCAAAAAAACTGAGCGGACATCTGCAGAAAATCCAGCACTACCACTTCGCCAAATTTTATCGGTCGCACAACAACAATTCCCCGAAGCGAAAATGACCCGTCTGACTTTTCCGGCAAAATCCGCAAACGTGCTGGAAGTGCGGATGCGTCAACCCAACGAGGTCAGAAAAGGAGCAGGGTCTACCCGCATCGCTATCGACATGCGTGACGCCAGCATATTACAGATCACAGATCCGGAACGACTACAAGGCGGGAACTTAGTATTGAACTGGTTTTTCCCCTTACATACAGGAGAAGCATTTGGAATTGCGGGCAGAATTTTTATCAGTCTTACCGGAATAATGCCACTGCTGTTTATGCTCAGCGGAATATGGTTGTGGCTACGACGTCGCAGCTAAGTCTGAACGATACAGGTGAAAACCACATACAAACAATAACCGAACCATTAGTAAACAACCGCCTTTGCCCTGCATCAGATGACATCTGGTACCGCATCTTTTGCAGAGCAAAGAGCAGAAAAACATTAGACGAGTTAGGCGATTCAAACAATTTTACTTTTCAAAGCAGAAGAGTATGAATTGTTGTGCTTAAAAAGACGGTAGATCCTGCAAGCGGATGCCATCACTGCCATTTGCATCACCGCATAGCCCGCGCATACCGTCTTCGTACAGCACACCGGTCACTTTCTCGCCCAACACGATGCCATGATCGCCATGGAATTTCGTCACCACCTCATCGCCATTGGCAATGGTATCCCAGACCACACCGACATCAACCTCCTGTGGATCATCCACGATCGCCGGTGGCATCACCTGCCCGCCTTTACTTCGTCCCCAGCGTACTTTTTCAATACGCTTGCCACTGTCATCAAACCTGACTGCTTCAATAAAGAATAATGCCATGATGAATCTCCCTGACGATGAATCAAAAAACGGAAGTCAATTCGATATTTCAGAAGGGTCGTCCGCAGCATACTCTGCTGCAGGCATACCGTTTACGATATGCAGGTGGAATAGTAGCAAATAAAAACGCGATTTCAACTCTCGTTATCAGTCTCAATAACAAAGCGGCTCGCAAAGGAAAAAACCTTTACGAGCCGCATAAGAATTGGGTCTTTGCTATTGATCCGTGTTTAATCTGTATCGAATTTTTATCCGCTCACAAGGTAGCAAGCCGTCGCTTTAACCCAGCTTCGCCGCATGTTCGCGGGTCGCGTGGAACGTGACGCCAGGCCAGCGTTCTTGCGTGAGTTTCAGATTCACACCGGAAGTTGCCAGATACGCCATGTTACCTGCCGCATCAAATGCGATGTTTGCGCCAGCAGATGAGCGTTCAAAATCGGCCAGCATTTTTTTGTCGTCACAAGTAATCCAGCGCGCGCTGCTGATGCTGGTGCCTTCAAACACAGCATCCACGCCGTATTCATTTTTGAGACGGCTGGCGACAACTTCAAACTGCAAGACACCGACCGCACCCAGCACCAGATCACTGCTGACCACGGGCTTGAATACCTGTACCGCGCCTTCTTCACCAAGTTGCTGCAAGCCTTTTTGCAATTGCTTGATTTTCAGTGGATTCAGAATACGCGCCGTGCGGAAAAAATCCGGTGCGAAGTAAGGAATACCAGTAAATTGCAGCAGTTCTCCTTCAGAAAAACTGTCACCGATCTGCATATTGCCGTGATTCGGTAAGCCAATGATATCGCCAGCGTACGCTTCTTCTACCTGTTCACGCGAGGACGCCATGAAGGTCACGACTGACGATACTTTAATCTCACGATTCAGACGTAAATGTTTGAGCTTCATGCCGCGCTCGAAACGCCCTGAACACACGCGCAAAAACGCAATACGGTCACGATGCGCCGGGTCCATATTCGCCTGAATCTTGAATACAAATCCGGAAAAAGCCTGTTCGGTCGGCTCGACAGAACGCACGGTCGCATCGCGTTCGCGTGGCGGCGGCGCCCAGTCCAGCAAGGCATTCAGAATTTCACGCACACCGAAGTTATTAATCGCGGAACCAAAGAACACCGGCGTCTGCACACCAGCCAGGAAATCTTCCAGACTGAACGGATGCGATGCGCCATGCACCAGTTCCACTTCCATCTTCAGTTGTTCGATTTCCAGCGGGAACATCTCCGCCAGACGTGGATTATCGATGCCTTTGATAACTTCAAATTCCTGATCGGCACGCTCGCTACCCGGCGTGAACAACAGAATTTCATCGCGCAGAATATGGTACACACCGCGGAAGGTTTTGCCCATGCCGATAGGCCAGGTGACCGGCGAACATTGAATCTTTAAAACGGATTCCAGCTCATCGAGCAACTCCAGCGGATCGCGCGTTTCCCGGTCCATCTTGTTGACGAAACTGATGATAGGCGTATTACGCATACGGCAAACGTTCAACAGTTTGATCGTTTGTTCTTCCACACCTTTCGCCGCATCAATCACCATCAGCGCAGAGTCCACCGCCGTCAACACGCGATAGGTATCTTCAGAAAAATCCTGGTGACCCGGCGTATCGAGCAGATTCACGACGTGATCGCGGTATTCAAACTGCATGACGGACGAAGCAACCGAAATACCACGTTGCTTTTCGATTTCCATCCAGTCCGAAGTCGCATGACGACCGCTCTTACGCGCCTTGACGGTACCGGCCAGCTGAATCGCACCGGAAAACATCAGCAGTTTTTCTGTCAGCGTCGTTTTACCCGCATCCGGATGGGAAATAATGCCGAAAGTGCGACGACGCTTAACTTCGCGGCTGATCAGATCTTTTGACGCAGCATGGCCTTGCGTCGTGTCCGCCGCTGATGCCGATGCGGATTCTGGGATGTCGTCTGTGGATTCGTGGTTGGTAGTCATTGCAGATGCCGCAAAAATGGAAGAAAAACACGCAAGTTTAGCTGGTATTGAGAATGAAGTCGAATACGCATCCGCTTTGCAGATCAGAATCGCCTTAGTTTTGCCAGACTTATACCAGCACAGCTGCGGTAGTCATTCTGCAACTCATGGCCGGAACCATAAGCCGGGTCGATGTAAAGGCATTTTTTCCGGACTCAGAAACGGATTACGCAAGGTGATGATAGTGCGGGACTTCAAATTTGCATTTTTAATCGCATCCTGATTGGCCCGCTGAAAAATTTTTTCAAAAGTGCCGTTTTTAATCAGCTCTTCCAACCCGCGTTGTATATCCTGAGCCATTTTTGGCTCACGTGGACTGACAAAAAAATACAAGGCGGATGGGTAATACAAAACGATGTGCTTATCAATCACCAGGTCGAGAAAGGGCCGCTGATCAAGCTCATTCTGAATTTCAAAAACAGCGCGTGGAAAATAATCAAAACGTCCGGCCTTCAGCATCGTAAATAAAGGGTCATAAGAAGCAGATGTTTTGACCGGCAACCCATTATTTCTCAGAATCGCGACATCGGGCCAATCCATTTCCTGCCCGGCGCTGAAAGCACTCAGATCTTTCAATGTCCTTACTTCACGAAAAATCTCTGCATCCGCCGCTCTGACCAGCGCCAGACGCCATCCCAGCAAACCTTTGTCGATAGGAATGCGGATAGGGATCAGTTGTGCTTCTCTCTGATCCGTGCTCATCGTCCACAGGATATCAACGACTCCATTTGGCGAAGTCAGTTCATAAATAGCACGAGCCTGCTGCATCGCGACCTCACTCGCCTGCAACTGATACGGCTGGCCACTCGCCTTCACAGCATGTCGGAGAATTTCCAACACATAGTCTGCATGCGGGTCGGCATTGAGTGAGACCAGAGGATAGCAGATCAATGCTGTTTTTTTCGCCGCATCTGCCGCACTGGCAAGTGGTATCGCCAGAAGCAGGTTCAGGATCAGTAGCGCTATCGTAGATATCGATGACAACAGAAATAAACAACGTTGTTTCATGCTTGTCTGCTTTCTTTAGCAAAAAACCAGGAACAGCAATTATTTTTCAACGGCGGACACAGTAAGGCTGCCCGCTGTCTGCACTCCAGAGATGATGCTCCAGTGTAGTCGGGCGATGCTGACTTGTGTCAATCATCAATGCAAAGGTTGGTAGATATTTTGATATTTTTTTATTACCCACAGCAGGGCAAAACCGCATTCCCAGTACAACAGAAAAACAAGAAAAGAAAGTTCACGCAGCAAACAACAGCCGTGATCTGAATAAAATTTTTGCAGTTTGCTATACCCTCGTCATCTTTGTGTACTACCATTGATGCTATTTTCCCAACCCTATCTGAACCTCTATGAAAAAGATATTCATTTCAGCCATGATGTTATGCGCGACCAGCCTGCCGCAACTCAGTTTTGCCTGGGGTGCCGATGGTCACCAGACGGTCGGGGCGATTGCTGATCAATTACTGAGCGGTACCAAGGCCGGTGCCCAGGTCAAAGCTCTGCTGGGTGACAACACGCTGGAAAAAATGGCGGTATGGGGCGACTGCGTTAAAGGCATTTCGCCTGAAAAGGATTATGCGTACACATCAGCCGGACGCTATCCGGAATGCGCACCGTTTGAAAATCCAGCCGGCATCGCCGCAATGGCCGATTATGTCCGTCGCAACAATACGAATTGCAATCCGGCTTTTGATGAAGAAAACTGCCATAAGCAATATCACTATGCCGATGTCGCTCTGCAGCACGATCATTACAAGACCGGCTATGTCGGCACCAGCGATCATGATGTCGTGAATGCGATTCGTGCCGCTGCGCTGGTCTTGCAGGGGAAACCGCAGCCTAAGCCATTTGCATTTAAAGATAAGCAGGAAGCACTGGCCTTACTGACGCACTATGTCGGCGACATCCATCAACCGCTGCACGTAGGTTCGGTATTTCTGAACGCGGAAGGCAAGATCGTCAATCCGGATGAAGGCGAGTACGACCGTGGCAGCAATACCGTCGGCGGCAATGCTTTGCAGTGCCCTTGCGGCAATCTGCATTCTTTATGGGATGATTTGCCGCAGCAATTTAAACGCGGCCGCATGAATGAAGCATTAACCAAAAAAGCGCGCACGCTGAACGTGGCAAAAGCACCGCTGGAACAATTACCTGCCTTGTGGGCAGATGATGCCGTCAGTGACGCCAAAAAATTATTTGCAGGAACACAGTTCAGCAAAAGCACACCGAATCAGCGCGGCAACAGCTGGTCTATCGCGCTGCCGCTGGAATATGAAAAAACCATGGTCAGCATGAAAGAAGATGCCTTAGTGCGTGCAGGTGCACATCTGGCGCAGATCTTACAAACTGTCTGGCCAGAATAATCACTCCGCTACCAAAGGACTACTATGAGTTTCTCTCCATTTCGCTGGATAGGCCAGGGCTTCCGATATCTGTGGCGCGCGCTGGATTTCAGCCGCCGGGTTTTGTTGAATTTACTGCTGCTGGTATTTTTCATCGCGCTGCTGATCGGCATTTTTTCCGGTGGAGTCAAAAAGCTGGAAGACAAGACCGCCCTGATTCTGGATTTCAAAGGGGCGCTGGTTGAACAACATTCGGGCAATGCCCGCGAAGCTTTGCTCGCTGAAGCACAGGGTAACGCTAAAAAGAGTACGCAATTGCGCGATATACTGAGCGTGCTTGATAGCGCCGCCAAAGACGACAAGATACACAGCGCCGTTCTGCTGCTTGACGATATGGGTGGCGCTGGCTTGCCGATGTTGCGTGAAGTCGCAGCGGCGATTGATCGCTTCAAAGCGTCCGGCAAGCCCGTGATCGCATGGGGTTCAAATTTCGATCAGCGTCAGTATTTTCTGGCGGCACATGCGAATCAGGTTTATCTGCACCCTATGGGTTCCGTGATGATGACGGGCTTCGGCCGCTATCGTAACTACTACCGCGATGCACTCGACAAAGTCGGTGTGACCGTCAATCTGCTCAAGGTCGGTACCTACAAAAGCTTTGCTGAGCCTTACATTGCGAACGAGCCATCGCCAGCCGCAATGGAAGCCGATACTTTCCTCTACAACGCGATGTGGAAAACCTATACCGACAATGTAGAGAAAGCGCGCAAACTGCCTGCCGGTAGCATCATGCAAGGCATTAATGAACTGCCGGAACAAATGAAAGCCGCAGGCGACGACAGCGCCAAACTGGCGTTAAATCTGAAGCTTGTCGATGGTTTGAAAACCCGCGATGAATTGCGTGATCTGATGCTGAAAAACGGTGCCAGAGACGAACAAGGTAAAACATTCCGTCAGATTGCCTTTGACGATTATCTCGCTCGTCAAAAGCCACAGTTGTTCGGTAACGCGGTTGGCGTTGTGGTGGCTTCCGGTGAAATCAGCGAAGGAAATGCGACCGCGGGTTCTATCGGTGGTTTGTCGACATCGAAACTGATCCGCAAAGCGCGGGAAGATGACAGTATCAAAGCCATCGTCTTGCGTGTTGATTCGCCTGGCGGCAGTGCTTTCGGTTCCGAGTTAATCCGTCGCGAGCTCGAGCTGACGCGCAAGGCAGGCAAACCTGTCGTGGTTTCCATGGGTAACGTTGCGGCATCAGGCGGTTACTGGATTTCCATGGCGGCCGACGAAGTGATCGCTGATGAAGCGACTGTCACCGGTTCTATCGGCGTGTTTGCGATTCTGCCGACCGCAGAAAAAGCGCTAGATAAACTCGGCGTGCACACCGGCGGCACCACGACCACTTGGCTGGGCGACGGTTTTAATCCTTTGCGTCCGCTGAATCCGAAATTCGGTGAACTGGTACAAAGCAGTATCAATCACATTTACTCGGAATTTACCGGTAAAGCCGCAGCCGCCCGTAAAACGACTCCAGAGAAAATCGATGCTGTCGCGCAGGGACGTGTCTGGACTGGTGCGCAGGCAAAAGAACGCAATCTAGTTGATACCGTCGGCAGCTATTCCGACGCCTTAAAATCGGCTGCGAATCGCGCCAAACTCGGCAGCGATTTCCGCGTCAGTTATGTAGAACCGGAAATGTCGAAAGTTGACCGTATTTTTGATTTGCTCGGTTCACAAACGGCCAAAGTATTGCAACAGCAATTCAAGGTCGCACTGGTACCGACCGGCGTACCGCCGGCAGCAGCATTGCAAATGGCATCCGAACTGAGCTGGCTCGCCGACATTAATAAAGACGGCAAAGGCTATACGGCACTGACGCATTGTCTGTGTACGAATCCTTAATCTAAGGTTAACGCTAAGCGACAGAGCATATAAAAAAGGGAGCGATTGCTCCCTTTTTTTATGTCGCTTTACATCGCAGTTTTATGCAGCAACGCGTTTCTTCGCTTCTTCATCGTAGAGCTCTTTTTTCGACAATTTGCCGACCGGCGTTTTCGGCAATTCCGAGCGAATTTCCATCGCCTGCGGCATTTCATGTTTGCCGAGTTTGTCTTTCAAAAACTCTTTCAACACATCGAAACTAAACGGCGTCTGTCCTGTTTTGAGTTTGATAAACGCTTTCGCCGCCTGACCACGATATTCATCGGGAATACCGATCACACTGACTTCCGCCACTGCCGGATGCTGGTAAATCGCTTCCTCGATATTGCGCGGATAGACATTGTAGCCTCCCGATAAAATCATATCTTTGGTGCGGTCCACGATATAGATGAAACCGTCTTCATCCATATAGCCGACGTCGCCGGTGCGGAAATAGCCATCGGCGGTAAACGCATCGCGGGTTGCATCTGGCTTGTTCCAATAGCCTTTCATGACGTTCGCTCCGGCAACGCAGATTTCGCCACGTTCACCTCTCGCCACAAACGTGCGCGGGTCATCGATGCTGGCAAATTTAAAGCGTATGCCCGGTGTCGGCAAACCGCAGGAACCTGCTTTACGCACACCGGAAACAGGCGTGAAAGTGCCAGTCGGTGAGGTCTCAGTCATGCCCCAACCTTCGAGTAACGTGCAGCCGGTCATATTCTGAAATTGCTGCAACACTTCGACTGGTAAAGGGGCGCCGCCGGAATTACAAAATTTGAGCGAACGCAGATCGAAGTCTTTGATCTGCGGATAATGAATGATGGCGGTGTACATCGTCGGCACACCAGGAAATACCGTGATTTTTTTTGCGGCCAGATCCTTGACCACGGCTTCCACATCAAAGCGGGTATGCAGCACAATTTCTGCCCCGAGGCGAATACCGAACAACATATCCACCGTCAGCGCATAAATGTGGAACAGCGGTAACACCGCCAGCAAACGCTCTTTGCCTTCTTCTAACAAGCGTGGCTCGGTCTGCGTGGTTTCAACGATCTGGCTGCAGGCAGCAGTCAGATTCGCATGCGTCAGCATCGCGCCTTTCGCCAGCCCGGTGGTGCCGCCGGTGTATTGCAACACCGCGATCGTTTCGACAGGATCGGTCGCAGCCACCGGTGTGTACTGGCCATCATTCGCCAGCAAATCAGCAAACAGCACATGTTGCGCATCCTGCGGAATCGGGCACAACTGCGCAGCTTTATCGAGATTAGCGCGCACCGCTTCAGGATACGGTGTCATTTCAGCGATATTGCCGATGATGAGTTTTTGCAAGCGCGTATGTGCCAGCATTTTCGCCATCTGCGGATACAACATGCTCATGTCCAGCGTCACCAGCATATCGGTATGGCTGTCTTCGATTTTATGTTCCAGTACTTTTTCGGCATCCAGCGGTGAGTAATTCACGACCGTGCCACCAGCCTGCAAAATCGCAAAAAAGCTGATCACATAATGCGGCGTATTCGGCAAAAACAAACCGACGTGCACGCCCGGCTTAACGCCGAGCTGCTGAAATCCTTTGGTCGCCTGATCGACCAGTGTCTGCAATTCACGGTAGCTGGTTTTCTTGCCCATGAATTCCAGTGCGGGTAAATCCGGCCAGCGTGCAACTGCGTCATGCAGCAGTTGCGGCACGCTGCTGAGTGTTAATGCGGCATCCCAGTGTACGCCCGCAGGGTAAGAATTGATCCAAGGTGTGTCGCTCATTTTTGTCTCCTGAATAATGGTTTTTTTGGAAAATTAAGCACAACAGATCGCCAGAAGCATGAAAAATACTCCCCGGGAGTATTTTTTAAACCCCTTTATTTATGCTGAGAATAAGCTGTTTTTTAAAGATACTCCCCTAAAATTCATAAAAATGCGGTTTGAATACAGTTTCAATACAGATCGGCTACCGATAGATGCCGGATTTTTTCAGGCGACGCTATGAACGACAAAAGACCGGAAAAACCGGTCAGTGTCACTGTCGCAGAAGTAACGACAAATACAACGATAAATGCAACGATCAATGCAGGAAAAAATCCCGCCATCGCTGTGATCAAACCGCCACAGAGACAGCGGAATATTGTCACTTCGCTGGCATATATTTTTTCAATTCCATTTTGCCGATCTGGTTACGATGTACTTCGTCCGGGCCATCGGCAAGGCGCAAGGTACGCGCCTGCGCATACGCATACGCAACGCCGAAATCATCCGACACACCGCCACCGCCATGCGCCTGTATCGCCCAGTCGATCACCTGACAAGCCATATTCGGCGCTGCAACTTTAATCATCGCGATTTCTTTGGCTGCCGCTTTATTACCAACGGTATCCATCATCTGTGCGGCATTCAGTACCAAAAACCGCGCCTGATCAATCAGGATGCGGGCGTTCGCAATCCGCTCCAGCGTCACGCCCTGCTCGGCCACCCGCTTACCGAAAGCAACCCGGCTCAGAGAACGTTTGCACATGTCTTCCAACGCGCGCTCTGCCAGACCAATCAGGCGCATGCAGTGATGTATGCGTCCAGGTCCAAGACGCCCTTGTGCAATTTCAAAACCACGGCCTTCACCGAGCAACATATTCGATGCCGGTACGCGCACATTTTCAAACAAGACTTCGCCATGACCATGCGGCGCGTCGTCATAACCGAACACCGGTAAGGCACGCAATATCGTCACGCCCGGCGTATCGCGCGGCACGATGATCATCGATTGCTGCTTGTGGCGGTTTTCATTCTGCGGATCGCTTTTACCCATGAAAATAAACACTTTGCAGCGCGGATCATTGGCGCCGGACGACCACCATTTGCGACCGTTGATCACGTACTCGTCGCCATCGCGGACGATAGAAGATTCGATATTAGTCGCATCGGATGAAGCAACACCTGGCTCGGTCATTGCGAAGCAAGAACGGATTTCGCCATTTAATAACGGCGTCAGCCATTGCTGCTGTTGCGCAGGCGTGCCGTAACGCGCCAGCACTTCCATATTCCCGGTATCCGGTGCGGAGCAGTTAAACACTTCTGCGGACCACAAGGCGCGCCCCATGATTTCGCACAATGGTGCGTATTCCAGATTCGTCAGGCCTGCGCCCTGATCGGATTCAGGCAGAAATAAATTCCACAAGCCAGCGGCACGGGCTTTGGCTTTCAGTTGTTCGACAATTTTCGTCGGTATCCACGCGTCGCCCGCTTGACGGTTCGCGGCGATTTCACCGAAAAATACTTTTTCATTCGGATAAATGTGTTCGTCCATAAATGCGATCAGACGGGCTTGCAACTCTTTGACTTTAGGGCTGTACTGGAAATCCATGATGATCCTCTGATATAAAGAAAATCTGCGATGCCTGAAGCATCCGATTTGATTAACTGATGACTTCAGCTGACTAAGTAACCGCCATCGACATTGATGCAGGCACCCGTCGTATAGCTTGACGCGTTGGAAGCGAGATACAACACGGTTCCCGCCATCTCATCCGGTTCGGCAATGCGTTTCATCGGTATGCGGGTCAGGGCTTTTTCCAGAATCGCCGGATTGTGGAATAAAGCGGAAGCAAATTTAGTATCGGTCGCCCCCGGCAGCAATGCGTTCACACGTACGCCCATCGGTGCGCATTCCTGCGCGAAGGATTTGGTCATCGCAATCACCGCTGCTTTGGTGATCGAATAAATGCCCTGCATCGCGCCCGGAATAACACCATTCACAGAGGCAACGTTGATGATGCTGCCGCCGCCATTTTTTGCCATCAGCTTCGCGCCTGCACTGCACATAAAGAAATAGCCGCGGATATTCACATCCACCGTTTTTTGAAATGCGCCGACATCGGTTTCCGTGATGTGGCCGAAATGCGGATTGGTCGCCGCATTGTTTACCAGAATATCGAGCCGTCCATGCGCCGCAGTGATGTCAGCAAACAAGACATCGATCTGCGCCATTTCACCGATATGGCAAGCACGTGCCTCTGCCGTGCCGCCAGCAGCCACAATCGCCGCCACGACTGCCTCACAGGCTTCCGCTTTGCGACTGGACACAATCACATGCGCGCCGCGTGCAGCCAGCGTTTTTGCAATCGATTCACCAATCCCCCGGCTGGCACCGGTCACCAGAGCGACTTTGCCGCTCAGATCAAACATATCTGTCATTCTTTACTCCTAAACGTAGGTAATGCTTTTGGGGTTATTCAATATTTCGAGATGAGAAAAATTGTTCAGATACGCGAGTGCCAGACGCACCGGGCGCTCCGGCGTGGCGGTTTGTACATGCAGCCGGGTTACGGCGCTGTTGACCAGCGACCAGTTGAGTTCGGCAAAACGAGGGTCGGGAAAGCCCAGCACATGCTGACAAATGGCGGAAATCGTGCCGCCGGAAGTGAAAATCGCAATGTTTTTGGCGCCATCATCGAGTGCCAGTTGCCGCTGCAAGGCCTGCACACAACGCGTTTGAAACGCCTGCCAGGTTTCGCTGTAATCCGCATCGTGTTGGCCGGAAACCCAGCGTGCGACAGCTTGCGAAAAAATATCCTGAAACGCCTGTTTGCCGTTCGGCGTATGCATCAGAAAATGTTTGACCGCGGCCGGATCATCGAACTCCGGCACATGACGCGCCAGCACTTCATGGTGGTTGTATTCATTAAAATCAGCGTCGGTGTGCCATGCTGAGGTGTCGGTCTGGCTCGCCTCTTGCGATTGCAGCGTGGATATACAGGCGAGTGCCGTTTGCTGATGACGTTGCATGCCGCCGGTAACGATGCGGCCGATGTTCAACTCACGCTGCGCCCACCAGCGTCCCAGATGTTGCGCCTGTTGCTGCCCCAGATCAGAAAGCTGATCGTAGTTCTGACTGCCAAACGATGCCTGCCCGTGACGTACCAGGTAAATCTGTGCCATTGTTTCCTCGTTGTGCCAACTATCTGAGCACTGAGTGTAAGACGACGGATATAATTGATCAAATGAATAGTTATTATCAAACACTATTAATATCATGCATATATCCAGAGTTGATCTGAATCTGTTTACCGTTTTTGAAGCGATTTACAGCGAGGGCAGCGTGACCCGCGCCAGCCAGCAACTGCATCTGACCCAGCCGGCGATCAGCCATGCGCTGAATCGTCTGCGGCAGATGTTTGATGACCCACTGTTTGTGCGGCAAGGACAAACCATGGTCTCGACGCCACTAGCGCGCAGCATCATCGAACCGGTGCGACAGGCCTTGCGCGGCTTAGAGATGACGCTGACCGACAATGGCAATTTCGATCCGGCGCAAGCGGTGAAGCTGTTCAATCTGGCTTTACGCGATGTACTTGAATCGACGGTTTTACCACCGCTACTGGAACGCATTACGCAGCAGGCACCGGAAATCAATCTGGCCGCAATCCAGGTTGAACGTCGTGAGCTGGTCAGTGAACTCGCAGCCGGCACATTAGATCTGGCAATCGATATGCTGCTGCCCTTGCCGAATGAAATCCGGCGGCAGCAAATTTCACGCGACACGACCGTCGTGCTGGCGCGCCATGATCATCCGCTCATCAAAGGGACACTGGATCTGGATACCTATTTGCAGGCGGAACATATCCTCGCCAGCTCGCGTCGCAAAGGAATGGGGCTGGAGGATTTCGAACTCAGTCGCTTAGGATTGCAGAGAAGAATCCGGCTGCGCTGTCAGCATTATTTTGCCGCTTGCCGCGTCGTCAGTCAGACCGATTTATTACTGACCATGCCAGAGGGTTACGCGCGTATTGCGAATCAGCAATTTGGCAATCAGATTCTGCCATTGCCTGTCAGCATGCCGTCGTGGGATGTCTATCTGTACTGGCATCAGAATGTGGAACATGATCCCGCCAACCGCTGGTTACGCGAGCAGGTAATTCAGTCGGTATCGGGGAAATGAGATATGTTTTTGTGCTTTACGTACTGATTTTAGTGATCCGGCAAAACATAAAACAGATGCCGACACACCGTAAACAATCTGCGATGAGTCGGCAACAGCAAAGAGCTGCTTATCTAGCTTCAGGATATCAATTTGAAGATACTGACATTAAAATCCAGACGCACTTTTAAACACACTACCACCCTGTGCGGTGACAACGGAATTTGTCGTATCAAAGTAAATCAGTATGCCTCTGATGCCATTGTCATACGACATCCAGGTGTTGAGCGCGTAAGTCGCGCCCCGCTTGGTTGAGCCCGGCAGATAAGTGCAACCTAAAGTCTGGTTAACCTGGGCCATCGTCATACCAACGGTAATGCGATTGTATTTGTCGAGATTGATATTCGCTGATGTACAGGTCGCGGAAACCGTACCCGGCTGCTGTGGCGTAAAACCAAAACGCACCAATGGCATGACCGTCCCATTCGGCAATTGCAAAGTGGCAGTCGTCGTACTGGTAAAGTTAATCACCACGGAACCTACCGCATCGTTAGTCACTACCGCACTTTTGTACTGTCCATTTAAAGTCTGACCACCGCCGTACGAAATCCACTTCCCCTGATATAAAGTGTCAGACGTCATCGGTGCCGGGCCTGAGACATACCAGACTGGCGTACCGGCATTGTCATACATAAATCCAGCCATAAACATGGAGCCATTTTGCACTTCAATCGCAAAACCGCGACCACTTTCCGCAGGATTCCACCACCAGCCATTTTCCGGCGGAGTAGCGCCAGCTAAACCCGCGCTCAAGAGCAGTGGCGCGATCATTGCGACTTTCAGCATTTTCATTACACGACTCAGCATATAGTTACTTTCATTAAATGACTTGATCAAATCCTTGCAGGGCTGATGCAATACGGACATGCGATTGCCAAGAGTCACCTGAAAGAAGCCACTACATTTTATCTAGTTATATTTTTATACATAATTGATACTTTGTAACCAATAATTACAAGGAAACAATGTTATGACGCAGACAGAGAGTGAAAGCTCGGCGGAAGCGGTATCGTCCGGTAACAAAATCCTGAATGCCATCAAAATACAAAGAGGCTCAGGACAATGACGAACTGCGAGAAACGAGAAAATAAAAATTGGAAAGGAATGAAGAGCAAGACCGCAAAGAAAACTTTGCACCTTAAAAGAGTCACAACAGAGTAGGACTACTGAGCAGTGTCGTACGCAATGCCGATCACATAAGTACCACGTTCACGATACCACGGACAATGGCAGGGGGAAAACAGAAGAAAAAAAGACGACGCGGTGGCGTCACAGATCGATGTATAGCACTGATAACTTACTTGCCGGCTGGTGGCTCATCAGGTAACAAACAGGCATCGATGATTTGCAAATCATTGTCTTTCGCAAAATTCACCACGAAATGATATGCCAACGGTTCAATATCACGAATCGCTTCGTTCACCACAACAGAACGCACACCATTTAAAAGAATCGGGCGAACATAAGGCGAGTATTGCAGATGCGAATGCCGTCCACCGTCCGGGCTGAAACAGGACATGGCGCCGCAAAGACGCTCCGCCCAATCGCTGGGGCGAAATTGTTTTCCATCGCTGGTGATTCCCTGGATGAAAAACTCGCGTACGGGCTTATGATGAGTTTTTTTTGAATCGGCCATGTGCTCGGCTCGCTATGAAGCAAAATAAAAAAGCATCAATGCCATTATGTGACACTAAGCTTTCAAAATACATGAGTATTATATCTTATAGAAGACTTGGATCGAAACCTGAGCGTCAGATAAATATCCAAACAGGCCAACCATGATCACGTCACCTCTCAATATAGTGCATTTTCAGCGACGTAAACTTTACAAATAGATACAGTCACGTCGTCAGGGTCTACCGTTTTATTAGCACTACGGCCATTTATTGTAAAAAGCAACCAGATTCCGGGCATATCCTTTTTGCGTATCGGCATTAACAAGGCTGCAACACCGTCTGGAATAAAAGGACAACAGTTCCCCGTCAAATCCAGACTTCACGCCAAACAGGAAAAAAAACATGTCAGAAATTTGGCATCGCACTTAAAAACGACGTCAGAACGACAGAAAGTGTGCAGGTGCGTGGCTAGGTTTGGATCAGGCAAGAGGCGGCACGTACTTCGCCGGGAATCAATGAATACACTGCCGCATCAACACTATTTCCGTTCAGACGCAGACGATTGCGCGCCAGACACTCAAGCTGCGCGCCGACCTTGTCAGCAACCCGACGACTCGCCAGATTAGCGATGGCAATCACCAATTCAACTCTGAGCAGTCGTAATTCTGTAAAAGCGTATTGGGTAAGAAAGGACGCTACCTTTGTGGCAATGCCCTGCCCTTGCCAGCGAGGCGCTACCCAGTAACTGAGATTACCACGCTGGTGGATGCGGTCTATCATATTGACGCCTGCCGCGCCTAACAGTTGGCCTGACTCTTTATCGAACACACCAAATTCATAGGCAGTCTGAAATGCCCGCTCTTGCGCGCAGACCGCGAACCATTCCAACGCTTGCTCTTCTGTGTATTGACGGTCACACCATCCCATCCATGGATCTGCATTGATCGCAGATTCTCGCGCAATGGCGGCAAATGCGGCCGCATCATTTTTTTCCAATGCGCGTAAGAAGATATCAGGCATGTTTCATTGCTTCATCCGTTGCGAACAGATGTGAACACAAAATGGCAATCAGACCCAGACTGAAAACGACAATAATGCCAGCAGCAACATCCACAACAACAGCGCACGCCAGACCAGACCGACGACGCTTTGCAGCGCACGTGGCGTTGCTTCGCTTCCCGGCTGACTTTCCAGCTCGAGGCTGTCAACGTCCACTGCCGTTGCATCTGCTTGCAACACCATCGCTTTTTCTTCGGGCTCACCTAATCGCAAACCCAACGCACCACCGCCAGCGGACAAAATAATACCAACCGCCTCATCCGACCAGCGATCAGCATAATTGCGCCAAGAATACACAGCGTCTTCGAAATTGCCGACAATGGCAAATGCGACGGCAGTCAAACGAGCTGGAACCCAGTCTATCCAATAGAATACTTTTGCAGCATAAACACCGAACTCTTCATTTTTCATATGCTCAGGCTCTGTCCAGGCATGAGCAAGATATTCGGCAACCCGGTACATCACAGCACAAGCCGGCCCGACAGGCATCAGAAACCAGAAAAACACCCCGAATACATTACGGTGCGTGGCGATGAGTGAACGCTCAACCGCAAGGCGGGAAATCTCCGATACATCAAGATCACTGGTATCGCGGTGTATCCAATCTGACAGATGACGTCTGGCAGCATCCTCGTCGCCCGCGCTAAGGGCCAGTTGTATCGAGGTAAAGTAATGGCTGTAACGACGGAATCCCAGCGTCAGATAAACAATCACCACATTCCATGCAAATGCGGCAAACGGGCTCAGACGCAGACAAAGCCAGTAGATCAAGGCGGTCGGAATTGTCAGCGAGCCGACCACAATCCACCAGCCCAGTCGGCCATGGGCAACCTTACCAGCATTGAACGAGGCTTCAATTTTATTTGCCAGCGCCTGTATCTGTGCATAGATAGGATTATCTGCACGCAAGGGTTTGAGTTGCTCAAAAAGGAGGGCAAACAAAATAGAAATAAATGTCATGATAGGCTGAACTAGATTCGCAGTCAGGCGACTGTCTTAGAAGAATTTACCGGTGCGGCAAGTGTAAACCGATTTCCCCAGATTATGAAGCTTTGTTCCTCTGAGAAATGCGTTCTCGTCATGCTCGCAGAAAATGAAACAGATTACGCAACATGCCAGCAGTCGCCCCCCAGATAAATCTGTCCTGATAAGGCATCGCGTAAAACATTCTGCTCCCGCTTCCATCCGGCATTTGAAATACACGTCGCTGGTGGTGACGCGCATTCATTAAAAATGCCAGCGGCACCTCAAATACAGAAGCAACTTCACCAGGATCAGTGACCGTGTCAAAAGGTGGCTTGACTAAAGAAACGATGGGGCTTACCTGGTAACCCGTGCCAGTTTTATAGTCAGGTAAAGCCCCCAGAATATCAATATGGGAACGCGGCAATCCAACCTCCTCTTCAGTTTCACGCAAAGCGGTTTCGGCAGCACTGCCATCAGCGATTTCAAAACGCCCGCCCGGAAAACTGATCTGTCCCGCATGTTGCTGTAAATGCGCGGCACGTTCGGTCAATAACAACGTCAGTTCTTTTTCACGCATCACGATGGGGATCAGTACTGATGCCGGACGAAATATCCGTCCTGCCGCCATCAACTCTTCGTTATTGGATTCCGGTGTCCATATCGGAGGACTGGAAAAACGTTGCCGCAACCACTCTGGTGTCAGCCTATCCGCGTCGATCGCAGCCTCATCCGCAATCGAGTGAATCGGTAAATGCTCGGGAGTCAAAATCAATTTAGTCACGGAAATAAACTCTTATTCGCTTAGATCTTATTTTTCAATACAACATAAAAAAAAGGGACGCCGAAGGCATCCCTTTTTTTGTTACGGCATAAACAGATATTACTCTGCTTTCGCTGCTGCAACTTTACGTGCTGGCAATTTCTCTTTAATACGAGCAGATTTGCCTGAACGTTCACGCAGGTAGTACAACTTAGCGCGACGTACGTCACCGCGACGTTTGACTTCGATAGAAGCGATCAGTGGAGAATACAACTGGAATGTACGCTCAACGCCTTCACCGGAAGAAATTTTACGAACGATGAAGTTGGAATTCAAACCACGATTACGGCGGGAAATAACAACACCCTCGTAAGCCTGTGTACGTTTACGTGTACCTTCAACAACGTTAACGCTGACAACAACAGTATCGCCTGGCGCAAAGTCAGGAATACTTTTACCGAGACGAGCAATTTCTTCTTGCTCTAATTTTTGGATCAGATCCATTTTTATACTCCGATAACCATCTTGCCGACGCTGCAGACATAGTCTGACTTCTGCCCGGTAGAGGATGGGGTTTAACATGCGAACCCAATAGGAACGCTCTTTTCACATCCCTGCATACACAAGGAATCTTACAAACTACTCAAAAATTTCTCATCCGCCCGACTCAGCAAACCTGCTTGACGCGCGGCTAAAATCAAATCAGGACGTTTCAAGGCACTTGCTTCAAGCGCTCGCTGGCGTCGCCATTTTTCAATTTCAGCATGATTGCCGCTCATCAGCACAGCCGGTACAGTTTGCTGCGCAAATATCTCTGGTCTGGTGTAGTGCGGACAATCCAGTAAACCATTTACAAAACTATCCTGCACGGCAGAATCATCATCGTGCAAAACGCCCGGAATCTGGCGAATCACCGCATCCATTAACGCCATCGCTGGCAATTCACCACCAGATAAAACAAAATCGCCGAGGCTGATCTCTTCATCAACATACGTATCGAGCAAACGCTGATCAACAGCCTCGTAACGGCCGCACAGCAAGATCAGTCCTGACAACTCAGATATCTGCATCACGCGTTTATGCGTCAGACGCTGTCCCTGCGGTGACAGATAAATAACCTTCGGAGCAGGTTTCGCCAGTGCTGCCTGACGCGCTTTAGCTGCGTCAATCGCCGACTGCAACGGCTTAGCCAGCATGACCATACCCGGGCCACCACCATACGGACGATCATCTACAGTACGGTGACGGTCAGTTGTGAAATCACGCGGATTCCACAGTTTCAACTCGCACTTGTGCTGATCAAATGCCCGTCGAGTGACACCCGATTGCGTAATGGCGCCAAACATTTCGGGAAACAGCGTGATGACATCAAACTGCATACAAATGCCTTCTGATTGCATCGTATTAATAATCTGTACCCCAATCAACCTGAATTTTGCGAGCTGCCTGATCGACCTCTTTGACAAAATTATCAACAAAAGGGATCAACTTTTCATGCTTTTGCAATTCAGATTCCGGCACATCGGCAGCAGCAACCCGAAGGATAGGGTGAGCACCATTATCCATCAGATCACGAACCACGCCGAGACTTTCACCCTGCAAATTCTCGACCGCCAAGCCCATCAAATCCTGCCAGTAAAACTCTCCCTCAGACAAAGCTGGGAAGTGTTTACGTGATATTTTGATGGTCGCACCTTTCAGTGCCTCAGCAGCATTCCTGTCTGGAACGCCCACCAGTCTTGCAACTACATCTTCGCCATGAATTTTTGCTTCAAGGCGATTAACGTCGTGTAAATCTGGTTTATCTATCCACCAGGTTTTAGCAGACAACATGGCATCAGCATCTGGCGAATAAGGACGAATCTTTACCCACCCATGAATACCAAATGCTCCCGAGATATAGCCCACCAGGACCAGATCTTCAGGAACATGAACTTCAACTGACATTGAGAGCAAACTATTAAGCTGCTGCTTTGCCAGACTGAGCTACCAGACGAGCAACTGCCGGAGACAATTGTGCGCCAACGCCTTGCCAGTAAGCCAGACGATCAGCAGCAACACGTACTGTTTCTGCATTGCCAGTTGCTACTGGATTGTAAAAACCGATACGCTCGATAAAGCGGCCATCGCGACGATTACGGGAATCAGTTGCAACGATATTGTAAAAAGGACGCTTTTTTGCGCCACCACGAGCTAAACGAATAACGACCATAATATTTCCAAAAAAATTGTTCTAAACGCGGAAAAAGCTGTAGATTATAGCCCGTCCAAAACAAAACAAGCAAGGACTATCAGAGATATGTGCCATAAACGTGTTGATTAGGATACCAGTCACAGCGTCAGCTACAATCATTCATCTCATAAAATTTAAGAAAAACCTGATGATAGCGGCACACAAGAACAAAACCTTCACGACGTTACTGGCAGCACTGGCTGGCAGCGTTGGTGCGCACAGATTTTATTTGTTTGGCAAAAGCGATTATTGGGGATGGGCTCATCTTATCAGCTTACCCATTTCATTCCTGATCAGTCATTTGTACTTCGGCTCACAACCGCTACTGACTTACAGCCTGTTTATTTTGTCATTCTTAATTGCTTTACTCGAAGCACTGGTGACAGGACTGACACCCGATGAAAAATGGGATGCCAGACATAACCCGAATTCAACAAAAACTAGCGCATCATCCTGGCCGCTGGCACTAATACTGGTCTTAACCACAGGCATCGGCGCTATCGCTCTGATAGGTGTCATTGCCCGTGCATTTGATCTGCTATATACAGGTGGAGCCTACGGCTAAGTCAGATCAGCAATAAAAAAAGGACTCAGAAATGAGTCCTTTTTTTGGGTTCTGCGTCAGATGAAATCAGAACTGATCTTCATTCAAGGCGAGCACTCCGGCACTACCATCAACGATAGCAGAACGCAGTCCTTGTGCTGCAGACAGGATATGGTCAGCGAAGAATCTGGCAGTAGCGATTTTTGCCTGATAAAAAGCCGCGTCACCGGACTCTGATTGCAGCTTCTGCTGTGCGATCAATGCGGCACGCGCCATCTGCCAGCCACCCAGCACGATACCGGCCAGCTTCAGGTACGGCACACTGCCCGCAAATACGCCTTTGATGTCTTGCTTGAAATTGGCAACAACATAAGCAACGACATCCTCCAGCGCAGCAGAGCCAGCCGCCAATTGCTTTTGAATCGCCAACAACTCAGGCTGATTGGTAGCAGCTAATGCAACTTCCGTTTCACGAATACGAGCAATTAACGCTTTCGCTGTAGTACCGCCATCACGCGCCGTTTTACGACCAACCAGATCGTTGGCCTGAATTGCCGTCGTACCTTCGTAAATCGTGAGGATTTTGGCATCACGGTAATGCTGTGCCGCACCGGTTTCTTCAATAAAGCCCATGCCGCCATGCACCTGCACACCTGTTGATGTCACATCCAGCGACATTTCAGTGGACCAGCCCTTCACGATAGGAACCAGATATTCATACACAGCCTGATTGACTTTGCGAGTCGCTTCGTCTGCGTGGTGATGCGCAATATCACTCAACCCTGCCGCCACATACGCCAACGAACGCGCTCCTTCGATCTGTGCACGCATAGACATCAGCATACGGCGCACATCCGGATGATTGATGATCGCGACTGGGCCAGCGGAGCCAGCCAGATCACGCGACTGGACGCGGTCTTTGGCGTACTGCACCGCTTTTTGATACGCACGCTCTGCCACACCGATACCTTGCATGCCCACGCCGAAACGTGCCGCATTCATCATGATGAACATGTATTCCAGACCGCGGTTTTCTTCGCCGACCAGCGTACCAATCGCACCGCCATGGTCGCCGAATTGCAACACTGCCGTCGGGCTGGCTTTAATGCCCAGCTTATGCTCGATCGAGACACAGTGTGCGTCATTGCGAGCACCCAGACTGCCATCAGCATTGACCAGGAATTTCGGCACGATAAACAGGGAGATACCTTTCACACCTTCCGGTGCATCCGGCGTGCGAGCCAGCACCAGATGGACGATATTTTCGGCCATATCGTGCTCACCATAAGTGATGAAAATTTTGGTGCCAAAAATTTTGTATGTGCCGTCGCCCTGAGGAACAGCACGGCTGCGAACCATCGCCAGATCTGAACCCGCCTGCGGCTCAGTCAGGTTCATGGTGCCAGTCCATTTACCTGAAATCAGATTTTCCAGATAAATTGCTTTTTGCTCGTCACTACCCGCAGTCAGCAGTGCTTCAATCGCGCCGTCAGTCAACAATGGACACAGTGCAAACGAAATGCTGGCCGAGTTCAGCATTTCTATGCATGGAGTAGCGACCAGCTTAGGCAAGCCCTGACCACCAAATTCCTGCGGATGTTGCACGCCCTGCCAACCTGCTTCGCCGAACATCTTGAATGCTTCTTTAAAACCTTTAGTGGTAAAAACCTGTCCGTCCTGCCAGTAACTCGGCGCTTTATCACCTTCCCAATTCAGCGGTGCAACGACCTCGCCAGCGAATTTTGCGTTCTCTTCCAGTACCGCCTCTACAGTTTCAGATGTGGCATCTTCACAACCGGGTAAAGCATTCACTTCCGACAAGCCCGCAAGTTCGTTCATCGCGAACAGCATGTCTTTCACAGGTGCGACATAAGTCATAACATTTCCTAAAGATAGAAAAGAAAAAAGGACAGAATCAGCAATGTGTCACAACAACAAAAACACTGCTGTCAATGGCGCGACAAACCACTCATTCTGTCCAATCTGAGCCGGTTAACAAATTAACGGCCCGCGAATTCATTAAAATCAGCCTAATTCAGCAACCAGTTGTGGCACGATTTCAAACAGATCGCCAACGATACCGTAATCAGCGACAGAGAAAATTGGTGCTTCCGGATCTTTGTTGATTGCGACAATCGTCTTGGAATCCTTCATACCCGCCAGATGCTGGATCGCGCCAGAGATACCAACGGCGATATACAGTTGAGGCGCAACGATCTTACCGGTCTGACCAACCTGCCAGTCGTTAGGGACGAAGCCCGCATCGACTGCAGCGCGAGATGCACCCATCGCTGCGCCGAGTTTGTCTGCCAATGGTTCCAGCACTTTGAATGCATCCGCAGAACCCATACCGCGACCACCGGAAACGATGATTTTCGCAGCGGTCAGTTCAGGACGATCAGACTTGGCAACTTCACGCGAAACAAAAACTGATTTACCAGAATCAGCAACTGCCGAGATAGTCTCAACAGCCGCTGAACCACCAGTTGCTGCAGCAGCGTCAAAGCCGGTTGTGCGGACAGTAATCACTTTCACAGCATCGGTGGATTGCACGGTTGCGATTGCATTACCTGCATAAATCGGGCGCTCAAATGTGTCAGGAGCATCGACTTTGGTAATTTCAGAAATCTGAGAAACGTCCAGTTTAGCGGCGACGCGTGGCAGGATATTTTTGCCGTAAGCAGTTGCCGGAGCCAGAATATGACTGTAACCAGCAGCAACAGCCAATACCTGCTCAGCGACGTTCTCCGCCAGGCCATCCGCAAAATGTGCTGCGTCAGCGTGCAAAACCTTGCTGACGCCAGCGATTTTAGCTGCTTCTGCAGCTGCAGTACCGGCATTCGAGCCAGCAATCAGTACATGAACATCACCGCCGCATTGAGTCGCGGCAGTAACGGTATTCAAAGTGCTGCCCTTGAGGCCAGCATTGTCGTGTTCAGCGATGACGAGTGTAGTCATGATGTTTTCCACTTAATAAATCACCAGAATGCACTCTGGTGAAAAAATTTGTAAATAAGATGCGATAAAGCAAACTGTCGGTGAATCAGCTATAACCAGCGAATCAACCAATCACTTTTGCTTCGTTTTTCAGTTTGGAAACCAGTGTCGCTACGTCAGGAACAATAATGCCTGCGCTGCGTTTAGCTGGTTCAACCACTTTCAGCGTCTTGACGCGGGACGCAACATCGACACCCAGATCAGCTGGTTTGACGTTATCCAACTGCTTTTTCTTCGCTTTCATAATGTTAGGCAAAGTCACATAACGTGGCTCATTCAGGCGCAAGTCCGTTGTCACGATCGCTGGCAAGGTCAGGGCAACAGTTTCCAGACCGCCATCCACTTCGCGAGTGACTGTTGCCTTACCGTCTGCAACAGTTACTTTTGATGCGAAAGTTGCCTGTGGCCAGCCCAGCAAAGCTGCCAGCATCTGACCTGTCTGATTACAGTCATCATCAATGGCTTGCTTACCCAGAATGATTAATTGTGGCTGCTCTTTGTCGGCCAGCGCCTTGAGCAGTTTTGCCACTGCCAGTGGCTGCAGCTCGGCATCAGTTTCGACCAAAATGCCGCGATCCGCACCGATTGCCATTGCTGTACGCAATGTTTCCTGGCATTGTGCAACGCCGCAGGACACGGCAACAATCTCAGTAACAGCACCAGCTTCTTTTAGGCGCGTTGCTTCTTCGACGGCAATTTCATCGAATGGGTTCATCGACATTTTGACGTTGGCAATATCAACGCCTGTGCCATCAGATTTGACACGTACTTTGACGTTGTAATCGACTACTCGTTTGACTGGTACCAGGACTTTCATAGTTCTGCCTTTTTGTGAGCTAATTGGAAATACAGATGTACTTACTTCTATCGGATTTATTGCTAATTAATGCTAAGTCATGCTGAACAATCAGGTTAACCAAATCGCTGCGCCGACTTTTTGCGCGACACGTACTTTTAAAGCTGATTTAATGCTGATTGACGTATACGTAAAGTAAATCCGTTTGATTATAAATCGAAATGAGAAGATTTCGCACAATTTAGCACGATCGTTCCTTTTTTGTTTGTATTGATACTAGAGCAGAGTATCTAATCAACACCTTTCATGACTTTTTATGCGCATACACCTCACAATTTTTTTTAATTGGGCAGTCAGGTTGCCTTGTTATCGCTGATGCACTACTTAAAATGAAAATAAGCAGTCACTTTAAAAAATTGAAGAAGTTCAGAATATAAAAAAACCCGCAAAATTTGCGGGTTTTTTTGAAATTTGAGATTTATTTGCGCTTAATAAAATACTCAAATTCGTTACTACTTTCCTGATGCGACAATAATTCATTTCCTGTTTGTTTTGAAAATGCTTTGAAGTCACGAACAGATCCGGGATCAGTTGCAAGCACGTGCAAGACCTCACCGGTAATCATTTCAGCAAGTGCCTTTTTCGTCTTCAAAATAGGCAAAGGACAATTCAGTCCACGAGCGTCAAGTTCTTTATTGAATTGCATGATTTTTCCTGTAGCAGCAAACGATGTAGCTCATTTGCAAAACATTTGACGCACCAATTCTACCGGAATTTTCATTGGCATGGTGCGATGCAGCACACTAACAACATTTACCCTGTTTATTTACTCAAGTTATGCACCAAAATATGGCAAATCGCTTTTTTTAAATCTGTCCTATTTTCAAAAAAACATCTCGGCAAAAACAAGGTGAAGAAGAAAATCAGGTGATATCAACGTTAACTAAAATATTAGAATCCAATAGCTAACTTAATGTTTCATCATAGGTGAAATTCAGATATTTTTTAGAAAATAATCTGGTGTAGCAGCGTCCATTTCGTTACTGTTATTTACCGTTATTGATAAACGAAAGTAAGCGTCAGGCTCACGCATTGAAAATAAAAAACCGGCACACATGCCGGCTTTTTTTATTGACTAAAATCTACTTTTACATCTGTAGCAATAACTGTAGCGATCTCGACGATCAACCCAGCTTGGCGCCGATCCAATCTGCCACACCTGCGAGCGCATTTGGCAAGCCTGAAGGATCAGTACCACCGGCTTGCGCCATGTCTGGGCGGCCACCACCTTTGCCGCCAACTTGCTGCGCCACAAAGTTAACCAGATCACCTGCTTTGACTTTAGATGTGCTATCTGCTGTCACACCAGCAATCAGGCTGACCTTACCGTCGTTCACGGCGGCCAATACAATCGCAGCAGTTTTCAATTTATCTTTCAGCTTGTCCATAGTCTCACGCAAAGCTGTGACATCGGCACCTTCCAGTGTCGCTGCCAACACTTTGATACCTTTAACATCAACCGCTTTACCGACCAGATCATCGCCCTGACTCGATGCCATTTTGGATTTCAGCATCGCCAGTTCTTTTTCCAAAGCTTTGACGTGATCTTGTACTTGTCCGATCCGCTGCGTCAATTCTTCTGGCTGTGCTTTCAAGGCTGCAGCCGCTTCATTGATACGGCTGTTCAGATTCTGTACCAGCGCTAGCGCAACTTCACCTGTCACTGCCTCGACACGGCGAATACCGGCCGCCACACCACTCTCTGCAACGATCTTGAACAGGCCGATATCACCGGTACGGGAAACATGCGTACCACCGCACAACTCGCGGGAAGAACCGATATCCAGTACGCGGACCTCATCACCATATTTTTCGCCGAACAATGCCATCGCACCATGTTTGACGGCATCGTCATAACCCATCACTTGCGCCCGGGTGGCAGCATTCGCCAGAATTTCACGATTAACAATGGACTCTACCTGACGGATTTCATCAGCAGTCATCGGGCCGTTGTGACTGAAGTCAAAACGGGTTTTTTCAACGTCAACCAAAGAACCTTTTTGCGCGACATGGCTACCCAACACTTCACGCAATGCCTTGTGCATCAGATGTGTGGCTGAGTGATTGCGCATGGTTTGCGCACGAATTTCCGCATTCACTTCAGCCTTGACGTTTTGTACGATCGTCAGGCTACCTGATTTCAATACACCGTGATGACCGAACACATCAGCCTGAATTTTTTGAGTGTCTGCAACTTCAAATACCGCGCCATCCAAGCCCATCAATACACCTGAGTCACCGCACTGACCGCCGGATTCAGCATAGAAAGGGGTCGTGTCAAGCACAACGATCGCTTGTTGACCTGCTTTGATTTCATTGACAGCACTACCATCAACATACAGCGCCACAACCTTCGCTTCGTGTTGCAACTGATCGTAGCCGACGAACTTGGTCTTATCGCCGCTGTATTCAATGGCAGTCGCCATTTTGAATTTACCGGCAGCGCGCGCAGTCTGTCTTTGTCTTTCCATCGCGGCATTGAAACCAGCCTCATCCAGCACGACATTACGCTCACGACAGATATCTGCGGTCAGATCGAGTGGGAAACCATAAGTGTCATACAAGGTGAACGCAGTTTCACCGTCAAGGTTTTTACCGTCTTTGACGAGTGCCGCTTCCAGAATTTTCATACCGTGTTCCAGCGTCTCGCCGAAACGCTCTTCTTCGGTCTTCAAGACTTGGGCAACGCGGTCAGCAACCTCGGCCAGCTCGGGATAAGCACCACCCATTTCCTTGACCAGATCCGCCACCAGCTTGTAGAAGAAAGGCTGGCTTTGACCCAATTTATGGCCATGACGCAAAGCACGACGGGTAATACGGCGCAGCACATAGCCACGGCCTTCATTGCCAGGAATGATGCCATCAACAATCAGGAAACCAGCGCAACGGATATGATCAGCAATCACGCGCAGGGAATTGTTTTCCAGATCGGTACAACCAGTTTCACGCGCAGCCGCCTTGATCAGGTTTTGGAAAGTATCGATTTCATAGTTGGAGTGTACGTGCTGCAACACCGCGGACAAACGTTCCAGACCCATGCCCGTATCCACGCATGGTTTAGGCAATGGATGCAAAACACCGGCTTCATCCTTATTAAACTGCATGAACACCAGATTCCAGATTTCGATGAAACGATCGCCGTCTTCGTCTGGTGAACCCGGAGGGCCACCCCAGATTTCAGGGCCGTGGTCATAGAAAATTTCGGTACACGGGCCGCAAGGACCAGTATCCGCCATCTGCCAGAAGTTATCAGATGCGTAGCGCGCACCTTTGTTATCACCGATGCGGATGATGCGTTCTACCGGTACGCCGATCTCGTTTTTCCAGATTTCGTAAGCTTCGTCGTCTTCCTGATAAACAGTGACGGTCAGCTTGTCTTTTGGCAGTCCATAAACAGAAGTCAGCAATTCCCACGCATAGTGAATTGCATCTTTTTTGAAATAATCGCCGAAAGAGAAATTGCCCAGCATTTCAAAGAAAGTATGGTGACGCGCCGTATAGCCAACGTTTTCCAGATCATTGTGCTTACCACCCGCACGAACACTGCGTTGCGCCGTTGTGGCACGCGTATAACTACGCTTGTCTTGCCCCAGAAACACGTCTTTAAATTGCACCATTCCAGAATTGGTGAACAATAAAGTCGGGTCATTGCCGGGAATCAGGCTGGATGAACGCACACGGGTGTGGCCTTTAGATTCGAAAAAACTGAGGAATTTATCGCGGATTTCTGACGAGTTCATAGAGAGATAGGCCAAAGCTGAAAATGAGTTAACTTCTGATTATACGGTATAAATTCTGCCTTATAACAGGAGTCAGCGCTGTGAAATCCGAAGATTCGTCAATAAAATAGCGATCCGTGATTGCCATTGCGCCAGCACACAAAACGACTAAAGCTGTTCGCAGACTTTAAAAGAAAAAAACCGTCAACACTGAATGCACTGACGGTTTTTTCTGATAAGGATGATCTTACTGACTGGTTTCAACTTTTCTGGCGTTATGTTTTTTTGTATAAATACGTTTGCTGGCAACATTTTCCTGATGTTCAAGCTTTGCGCGTTCCTGTTTGGTCACAACACCGTCAGCCGCAGCAGCCTCTTTGTTTGCTTCAATCTTCGCTTCGCGTTTTTCCAGATTTGCGCTTTCTTTCGCATTCAATTCGCCATTGCTGATGCCTTTGGCGACCCGTTCCTGCTGACGAGCCTGACGTTTATCGATATTCGGTGTTGCAGTCTGCGCAAACACTGGCGCAACAAAAGCAGTGGCAAGAATGAATGCCGTCATCTGTATCGTTTTCATGTTGTACCTTTCAATGTAGAAACATGTTTCCGGGGAGTGAAATCAATGGGTTGTTCCCATAGACTCCACAACGGAGCGCAAACCTTCGGCGATGACAAGTATTTGTATAGTCATGTAACAAGCGGTAAGCAGACATGAATCTCAGAATCCGGCAGGTATCAGATCAATCCTGTCAGTACAGAATCCATCGACGCCCCAACGTAAAATTTCCGCTGCGCGCTCGGCACTGTTGACGGTATAGCAAAATAATCCGTAGCCAGCGTCTTTCACATTTTTTGCCAGAGATGGACTCAGATACTTGTGATTCGTGTGCAGGGACACTGCACCTACTTCCTGCAATTTCGATTTCCAATCCGACGTGAGCTCATCCATCAGCAGACCGCGCGGAATAGTGGGGGCGGCACGTTTGGCGGCCATCAGGGCAACAAAAGAAAACGAGGAAAACAAAGGTAGGTGCTTTACATCGCTCACAGCTACATCTGCAAATAGTTCAGAACTCCGGGCGGCAACGATATGCCCGGTTTCCTCTTCAAAATCCGGGGCTGGCTTGATTTCCACGTTCATCCAGATGTCATGCTGACGGCAGAAACGGACGACATCAGAATACAGCGGCACCGGTTCCCCTTTGTAGCAGGAGCTAAACCACGCGCCTGCATCCATTTTTTGCAAATCAGCGGCAAGCGTATCCGCCACATGCCCGCGACCGATGATGGTGCGGCCAAATTCAGGGTCGTGCATCAGCACAGGAACGCCATCCTTTGATAACATGACATCAAATTCCACCGCAGTGAAACCGTGCGCCGCTCCACACTTCATTGCCGCCAACGTGTTCTCGGGCGCAAGTACACCGCCACCTCGGTGCGCAAGAACTTTGGGATACGACCACATATTGATCTCCAGAAAAATATTGCAGACAAAAGGATAATCCAGGATGACAGCGACGTCGCTACAAAAAAAAGCACTCGGCCATATACGCATTCTTGATCTGACGCGCGTGCTGGCTGGCCCTTGGTGTGCGCAGAATTTTGCCGACCTGGGAGCCGAAGTCATTAAGGTCGAACGTCCAGGGAATGGCGATGATACGCGTTCCTGGGGCCCTCCTTATCTGCGCGATCAGAATGGCAACAACACAACAGAAGCGGCCTACTATCTGGCTGCGAACCGTGGAAAGCAAGCCATCACGGTGGATATTTCCACCCCTGAAGGTCAGGAAATTATCAGAAAACTGGCGGCACAATCCGACGTAGTTCTAGAAAACTACAAAGTCGGTCAGTTAAAAAAATATGGGCTTGATTACGCGTTCCTGAAAGAAATCAAACCGGATCTGATTTACTGTTCGATTACCGGTTTCGGTCAGGATGGCCCCTACGCTCATCGCGCTGGCTATGATTTTATCGTTCAGGGTATGGGCGGATTTATGTCGCTGACCGGGGAGCGCGATGATCTGCCCGGTGGCGGGCCGCAAAAAGCGGGGGTTGCGATTGCCGATCTGATGACCGGCATGTACGCCACTATCGCGGTGATGGCAGCACTGACACATCGTGACCGCACAGGTGAAGGTCAGTACATCGATATGGCTTTACTTGATGTGCAGGTCGCCATGCTGGCAAACATGAATACGAATTATCTGGCCAGCGGAAAACCGCCGGTACGCTGGGGCAACGCCCATCCCAACATCGTTCCCTATCAGACATTCGCTACGTCCGATGGGCATATTATTGTCGCAGCCGGCAATGACGGCCAATACAAAAAATTTGTCGCGGCCGGTGGCGAAGAACAGCTTGCGACTGATGAACGCTTCAGCACGAATCCAGCGCGCGTGGCAAACCGTGAGGTATTGATTCCATTGCTGGCGGACATGGTGAAACGCAAATCCAGACAAGAGTGGATAGCGCTGCTGGAGGACGCCGGTGTTCCGTGTGGACCGATTAACCGGCTGGACGACGTGTTTAATGATCCTCAGGTAAAGGCGCGCGGTATGCAGATTACCTTGCCGCATCCAAGCGCCGGCAGCGTGAAGTTAGTTGGTAGCCCAATGAAACTATCGGCCACGCCACCGGATTATCAGTCGCCGCCGCCATTGCTAGGGCAACACACGGATCAGATTTTAAAATCCGTGCTTGGATATGACGATGAACAATTGAGTCTACTCAGGCAGCGCGGCATTATCTGAAGCAGATGATCTGACATGAGGCGAGAATCCGTGCGGTATTTCGCGCCGGATAAAGTGGGCTTGACGACAGATTCTGTACTCTCCATCGCAATCAGATGTCCGACCCCGCTTGTGCGCGCTAACATCAACTCCGGACAAAATATTGCATCAGATACTCAGCGCAAAAATGATAACGCCATCAATTCCTAAGCCAAAGAACAGCAACTCACCTGACCAGAAGCCTTGCGCAGAAACGCAGCTACGGAAATTTCTGCAGGATCTGCCACGGCTACTGCTCATCAATGCCATCTGCACACTGATCGTCACCTATGTGATGCGGACACACAGTCCCTTGCTGCAAAGTTGGGTATTTTCCAATTGCATAGGATTCAGTTGCTATGCGCTGGTACGAATCATCCAGCATTTATTCTGGAGTACACGCAAACCGCAGCCATTCTTTTTTTTTCTGGTCTGCTTGCTCATTACCCCACTGGGATTTGTCGCAGGATCAACGCTTGCTGCCGCTATTTTTTCCTATCCGCTGCTGAGTATTTTTTCAATGCAATGGGCATACTTCAGCAGTTTCATCGGGCTGACCATGGTCATCAGTCTGATTTCGGTCTGGTCGTTCTGGAATAAAGCAAAAATATCAGAACTGGCCGCGGAAGCGGAGGCAGAAAAAGCGAAATCTTCCGCGATAGAGCGACAGGCCTTGCAAGCGCAACTGCAAATGCTGCAGGCTCAAATAGAACCGCATATGCTGTTTAACACACTGGCTAATCTGCAAGGACTGATCGCACTTGACCCACCACGCGCGCAACATATGCTGTCGCAGTTGATTGTGTATCTGCGCAATACACTGAGTGCTTCCAGAGCAGAAAAAACCACCTTACAACAGGAATTTTCTCTGATCGAAGCCTATCTGGAGCTGCTCGCGATACGTATGGGAAAACGTCTGACTTATACCTTATCTCTGCCATCAGAGTTGCGGGAACAAACCATCCCACCCATGCTTTTACAACCGCTGGTAGAAAACGCGATCAAACATGGGCTGGAGCCAAAAATCAACGGTGGAAACATTCATGTTGCAGCAGAAAATGATGCGCATTTTCTGTATCTGACCGTTAAGGATACCGGTCTTGGATTATCTGCGCCTCATGCGGCGTCGCCAGAAACACATCACGCCGGGCTGGGGCTTGGCAATATCAATCTCCGTGAACGCCTGCAAGCACTCTTTGGCCCATCAGCCGCATTCACATTAGAAGCAAATCAGCCGGAAGGCGCGATTGCACGGATTTCTATCCCTTTAATCCTACATACATCATTATGAATATACGCGCCCTGATTGCTGAAGATGAAGTCATACTCTCACTCACCCTGCAAAAAATGCTGGAAAAACTCTGGCCGGAATTAGTATTGTGCAGCGTAGTGGAAAATGGTGTTGAAGCCGTGCGGGAAGCCTTGCATCACGCACCGGACATTCTATTTCTGGATATTAAAATGCCAGGTAAAACCGGCTTGGAAGTCGCACAGGAACTGGCAGAAGAATGGCCGGAAAACCGCGCGTTCCCTTTGATCGTCTATGTGACCGCTTACGACGAATTTGCGATTCAGGCATTTGAACATTCGGCGTCAGATTATGTACTCAAACCAGTCAGTGAAGAACGTCTCAGTAAAACAGTGCAGCGTCTGCAGATGCGTCTGACTGACCAGTCGCAAAGCGGCACAGAACTCGAACGCGTGCTGGGACAATTACGCAGCTTAATGCCCGGGCACGTACACGCCAGTGGCTCTGCTGCGCACAAACCTTTGCATATGATACGTGCCGCCGTTGGTAATCAGATCCGCATGATTCCGGTCGAAGACGTTTTATATTTTGAAGCCACAGACAAATACATTAACGTTGTCACCAAAGAACATTCATCACTGATCCGCAGCAGCTTGCGCGAATTATTGCCGCAAATCGATTCCGATGTGTTCTGGCAGATCCATCGCAGCACTGTGGTTAACAGTAAAAAAATTCTCGCCGCCCACAAAGATGAAAGCGGAAAAATGACGCTGAAATTGAGGGATAGCGATGATAAGCTGACTGTCAGCAGAGTTTATTCACATTTATTCCGGCAAATGTAATCGCCATCGCAATGCTTCAACTTTGCCTAATTCCCTAACGCACATGACAAATCAACTCACTCAACTACGCTGGCAATTATCAGCTTTTTCAGAATTCAACCCTGAGCAGTTACACAAGGTGTATCAGGCCAGGTGCGCCGTATTTATCGTTGAACAAAATTGCCCGTATCAAGATATTGACAGCAAAGATCCGCAATCCCATCATCTTGTAGCCTGGGATGACAACGGTGACATTGCCGCGTATTTACGCATAGTTCCTCCCGGCATCAGCTATGCAGAACCATCGCTGGGTCGTGTTCTGAGTACGCAGGCATGGCGCGGGACTGGTGTAGGAAAAGAATTGATTGCGAACGGCATCAAGGCACTGCGCCAGCTTTATCCAGCCGCCTCTGTACGTATCGGTGCGCAAGCCTATCTTGAGAAATTTTATGCCAGCTTCGGCTTTCAGACAGTTTCCGATATCTACCTCGAAGACGAGATTCCGCACCTGATCATGTTGCTGCCAGCAAGCGACCAGTGAATTCAACTATAATTGAGATAAATCAATGACTTACTGAAAATGAGTGAATTCTTCTATTATGCCGGTCGCACAGTTATCCCCAGAAACACCTTACGTCAATATCTCTGCTTACAAATTTATCACCTTCAACGACACCGCTGAAAAGCGGCAGGCGTTTATTGATAAATGCCAGGAACTCAATCTCAAGGGTACCATTCTGCTGACGCCGGAAGGCATCAATATGTTCCTCGCAGGGCTGCGCCATGAGATCGACGCTTACATGGACTGGTTGCATAGTGATCCAAGGTTCGCCGACATCGTTGCCAAAGAAAGTTACTCTGATCGTCAGCCGTTTACCAAATTGCTGGTCAAGCTGAAAGCAGAAATCATTACCATGCGCATGCCGCTGATCAAGCCCGAAGAAGGCCGCGCGCCCTCAGTCGATGCGCAAACTCTGAAACGCTGGCTGGATCAGGGCCATGACGATAACGGCAAGCCGGTCGTGATGGTCGACACCCGTAATGATTTTGAAGTCGATGTCGGCAGTTTTGATAATACGATCGATTATCGCATTACCAAATTCACGGAATTCCCGCAAGTCATCGCTGCCAATCGTGACGTGTTGAATGACAAAACCGTTGTGACCTTCTGCACTGGTGGTATTCGTTGCGAGAAAGCGGCAATTCACATGCAAAACGTTGGCTTTGAAAGCGTGTATCAGCTGGAAGGCGGCATTCTCAAGTATTTCGAAGAAGTCGGTGGCGATCATTATCACGGTGACTGTTTTGTGTTTGACTATCGTACCGCGCTGAATCCACAGTTAGAGGCAACAGATACCAAGCAATGCTTTGCCTGCCGTGCCGTCGTCACACCGCGTGAACAACTGTCACCATGGTACGTGCCGGGTAAATCCTGCCCTCACTGTAAAAAGGAATCAGCGCAGACCCAAGCTTGATAATTCCGTTTTTCTTCATAAAAGCTCATTTGACGCAAGTCCGTTAAATGAGCTTTTTTCATTCCGGGTCTGAACTTCCGGCGCCACACCATGTCACAATCGCACTACATTCTTTTCATCTATCCACAATACAAACGAGACTAATCCATGAAACGTTTTTTACTGAGTACTCTCGCCCTTAGCCTGTTGTCTAACGCCGTTTACGCCGCCGAACCAGCCGCTGCACCAACAACTGCCGTCGCATTTACACTCGGTTCCGGGATCATTCCGCGTAATTTTGAACCAACGACTCGTGGTCAGGATAATTTTTTCAGACATGCGCAAGGTGGCTGGTTAAGAGCCAATGAAATCCCAGCCGACAAATCAGACTGGGGTTCCTTCATGGAAGCCCGTGAAAACGTACAACGACAATTGCACGCACTGATCAGCGATGTCGCTAAAGACGATAAAAATCCTGCCGGCACAGAAAAACAGAAAATTGCTGATCTTTTCAACAGCTTCATGAACGAAGAAAAGTTGGAAACGCTGGGTGCAGCGGCACTGAAATCTGAACTCGACACCATTGCAGCAGTGAAAAATAAAGAGGGGCTTGCCGTACTTTTTGCTCAGCTTCAGAAAATCGGTGTCACTATCCCGTTCCGGGTGCGTGTTGAACAAGACAGCAAGCAATCCAGTCAATACATCGTCGATATCGCACAATCAGGATTAGGCTTACCGAATCGCGATTATTATCTGAAAACCGACGACAAGAAAATGAGCGATATCCGCGCTGCTTATCTGACGCATGTGGAAAAAATACTGACACTGGCAGGCGATAAAGATGCTGCAGTAAATGCGAAGCAGGTACTGGCGATAGAAACGGAACTCGCTAAAGCACAATGGACGAATGTGGAAAACCGCGATCCGCTCAAGACCTATAACAAAATGACCGTATCAAAACTCGATACGCTTGCGCCGGGCTATCAGTGGAAATCCTATTTCCAGACTAACGGTATCGCCGGAAAAGCAGATCAGGTTCTGGTACAGCAACCAAGTTATCTGAGCGGATTCAGCCATGCACTGAAAAGTTTTCCTTTATCTACCTGGAAAAGTTATGCCGAATGGCAACTGCTGAGTGCCTACAGCCCCTACTTGTCCAGCGCATTTGCGAATGAAAATTTTGCCTTCCGTGGCACCACGCTGGCCGGAATCAAAGTCAACCGCACACGCGAACAACGCGCGGTTGCATTGACAGATCAGATGCTGGGCGAAGCCGTTGGCAAGCTGTACGTTGAAAAATATTTCGCCCCAGAAACCAAAGTCCGCACGGAAAAAATGGTGAAATATTTTCTGGCAGCGTTCAAAGACAGCATAGACTCTCTGGATTGGATGAGCGCCGAAACAAAAAAACAGGCGCAGATAAAACTCTCAAAAATCAGCGTCAAGATTGGCTATCCTGAGAAGTGGAAAGATTACTCCGCAATACAAATCAGTAAAGATGATCTGGCTGGTAATCTGAAACGTATCCGCAGCGCGGATTTCGAGAAAAACGTGAAGCGATTGGGAACCCCGGTTGATCGCAGTGAATGGCATATGACACCACAAACCGTGAATGCCTATTACAGCCCGGAGATGAATGAAATCGTGTTCCCGGCAGCGCGTTTGCAAGCACCGTTGTTTAATGTCGAGGCAGAAGATGCGGTTAACTATGGCGCGCTCGGTATTTCAATTGGTCATGAAATCAGCCATGCCTTTGACGATGCCGGATCACAATACGATGGTGACGGCAACTTGCGTGATTGGTGGACCAAAGAAGACCGTGAAAAATTCAACCGCAAAACCAAGGTTCTGGTTGAACAATACAATGGCTACAGCCCAGTTCCGGGTCATTTCCTGAATGGCGAACTGACGCTGGGTGAAAACATTGCGGATAACGTCGGTATCGTGATGGCCTTAAAAGCTTACCGTCTGTCGCTGGAAGGGAAACCATCTCCAATTCTCGATGGCTGGTCGGGTGAGCAACGCCTGTTCCTCGGCCTTGCGCAAGCACGTCGCAGCAAATCCCGCGAACAACGTGCGCTCGCCCTGATTAAGACTGACCCACATTCTCCCGGTGAATTCCGCGTCAATGGCAGCCTCAGAAATAACACAACATTCTATGACGCATTTAACGTGAAACCGGGTGACGGCATGTACCTGCCGGAAAACAAGCGCGTCAGCATCTGGTAACTGAATCTGGCAACTGATCTGGTAACTGAGAAACAAAAAAAGTCCGCTGTTGCAGCGGACTTTTTCATATACGATCAAATAAAAATGAGCGATTAACTAAATTTTTTCGCCACTTCAGCAATACGCTGACCAAACAGTTTCGCTGTTTCCAGATCACCTGGCAATGGACCTTCTTCCGGTGAAGAGTCTGACGGAGATTGCGTCATCAGACCGCTGAAACTGCCGACATAATTAACATCGTTGCGTTGCGCAGCTTTACTGTTCGATGGCATCAGACCAGTACCGACCCAGATCATAGAATGCTGCTGTGAGAACGTGAACAGATATTGCAGCGTGCTTAGTTTGTCGCCATTCATCGTTGCGGAGTTCGTGAAACCTGCTGCAATCTTGTTTTTCCATTGCTGGTGATACCAAGGCTTGGATGACGCATCGGCAAATTTCTTGAATTGCCACGAAACGGTGCCCATGTATGTCGGCGAGCCAAACACTATCGCATCTGCCGCAGCCAGGCTGGCCCATTGTGCTTCGGTGATATTGCCTTCGGCATCAATCAGTATCAATTCTGCTGCCGCGCCATTGGCGGCAACACCCGCCTGCACCGCTTCAGCTGCTTTGGTGGTGTGTCCGTAACCTGAGTGATAAACAATCGCTACTTTTTTCATGTCATATTCCTTTTGGTTCATTAGGTTCATTAAAAATCATCCGCATCCATGACAACCGATGAATCTCGTCAACAATCTTTTATTCCGATGTTCAAACCATCGTCAGCACATGGCCGATCAGCATCAAGCAAGCACACACAAAGTCAGCCCGGATAAATCTGTCTTATTCAAAATAATTGATGCGGCACCTACACTATATACATGCAGGGTAAGCAAGATAAGGGTAAAATTTTCTACACATCATTCAAATTAATTGAATAAAATGAATCTGACGCTGGAAGCCTTGCAAATTCTCGATGCCATCGCTCGCAAAGGCAGCTTTGCCGCAGCTGCAGCTGCGCTGGATAAAGTGCCGTCGGCAATTACTTACAGCATACGCAAACTCGAAGAAGATCTGGATGTCTTGCTGTACGACCGGCGGGGACACAGAGCAAAACTGACCAGCGCTGGCGAAGAGTTGTTAACTCAGGGCAGAAACTTATTGCATGCGGCACAGGATCTTGAAAATCGCGTCAAACGCGCAGCGAGCGGCTGGGAAGCAGACTTTCATATTGTGATCGATGGCATCATCCGCTTTGAAGATCTGATCCCCTTAATTAAAGAATTTGAACAACAAGGCTGCGGCACACGCATCCGTATTTCACAGGAAATTTTATCCGGCGTCTGGGAAAGTCTGATCACCGGGCGCGCCGATCTGGCCATTGGTGCCGCATACGATGGCCCCGATGCCATCCGCATGCAGGGAGAGTTTCAGACCCGCTCACTTGGCAACATTGATTGGGTGTTTGCGGTTGCACCCGAGCACCCTTTAGCCAATGCGACGGAGCCACTCAGCCATGCAGTAATCTTGGAGCACCGCGCCGTTGCGGTTGGCGATACCAGCCTGACACTGCCATCAATGACAGCGGGGTTATTGAGTGGACAGGACACACTGACAGTGCCGTCAATACAAGCAAAACTGTCCGCGCAACTGGCAGGCTTGGGCTGCGGGCACTTACCGCGAAGAATTGCTCAACCTTATTTGCAGTCGGGCATGCTGATTGAAAAGAAAACCAACGCCAATCGCCTGCTGGGTAACAACCGCATCGTATGGCGCAGTACAAATAAAGGCAAAGCCCTGCAATGGTTTTTACAAAAACTGAATGACCCGATAGTGCAGAAAATGTTGATGGGTAACTGACGTTGCGCTGAGCCATACTACAAAATGAATTAGACCGAACATGTCTGCTACGACTGATTACATCGGGCGTTTTGCGCCCTCCCCGACAGGCCCGCTGCACATGGGCTCACTGGTCGCCGCCATGGCGAGTTACCTCGACGCCAAAGCGCACCAGGGCACATGGTTGCTGCGTATAGAAGATCTGGATTTCGACAGAAATGTCGCCGGTGCAGATCAGCAGATTCTGCAATCACTGCAACGTTGCGGTATGCAATGGGATGGCGAAGTCGTCTGGCAAAGCCAGCGTCAGGATTTGTATGAGGCGGCATTACGACAGTTGGGCGACTATGTTTATCCCTGTGCCTGCTCACGCAAGGAAATTGCTGACTCACGCCTACGTCTCGGCGATACCGCCAGTCAGATTTATCCGGGCACATGCAGACATGGCATCGCCGCAGGAAAAACGGCGCGCGCATGGCGTCTGCGTGTGCCTGAACCGGAACAAGGCATCATCTGTTTTGAAGATCGTTTATGCGGCTCGCAAAGTCAGAACCTGGCAACGGAAGTCGGCGATTTCGTTTTAAAGCGCGCCGATGGTTTCTGGGCGTATCAGCTCGCCGTTGTCGTTGATGATGCGGCGCAAGGAATCAATCATATTGTGCGTGGTGCCGATCTTATCGACTCCACTGCGCGTCAGATATATTTACAAGGTTTACTTGGTTTACCGACACCCAGTTACCTGCACGTTGCCGTGGTCACCAATGCCAACGGTGAAAAATTATCGAAACAAACCGGCGCACTGGCATTTGATCGCGGCGATAATGATTTATTACATGAAGCGTTACTGCCCGCCGCGCGTTTTCTGGGCTTGCAGCTCAGCCCGGCAAGCAATCTGCATGAATTCTGGCAGCAGGCAACGATGCTTTGGGCAAAAAAACTGCATATCGCTTAGATCAGCACTGTATTTTGCAATCCCTTATTCCCTATCCACCCCTGTTGACTCATCCACCATGCCCACATTAAGCATCCTGCAACGCAGTCTGATCGCCATCGTTCTGTTCATCATCGCTCTTGTTTTCAGTATTCCGTGGGGTTTGTATTATCTTGGTCTGAAAGATATCGACGGTAAGCCAGACTTACCGGCACACATGATCTCCGGTGACATGCAGCAAAAAATCTGGGCCGAGTCCGGCTATGAGGGGCAGCCTGAATCAGTCGCATTAAATCCAGTATCGTATATTTTGTCTGCAGCGGGACAAGACGCGCCACCGCCGGTGACTTTGTTTGCGTGGCGTGTCGCTTCCTCGTATCAGCGCCAGCATCATGCACACGAGGGTGTCATGTGGCAGCAGTTATCCGGCGGTGCGCTGACGATATGGCTGAGCAGACACTGGACGATAGAGCAGTTACTCTCCAAGGTGGCCGAGCTCGAAGAAAAAAAACGTCAGACCAGCAAAGCTGACTGACGTTTTTGGAATCGCATTGATCCTGTTCTGCATGATCAAAACATGGATTCACGACCAAGCTTGCGCATATCAGTGTCCGGCGTGCCCCTTGGGTTTCACGACCTGCACCTCGATTTCTTTTTCCGCAGATGCTGGCTCGTGATGATGGTGCATGCCGGCATGATCGGCAGCGGCAGCAGGTCTGACTGGTTCACCTAATCCCGCGGCATCCCCCTGGTATTCATACGCAGCAGTTCCTTTCGGATGCATATACCAACCCGGATCTTTGTAATCACCCGGCTTCTGATCCTTACGTACTTTCAGAACGCTGAACATGCCGCCCATTTCTACTCCGCCAAACGGGCCCTCGCCTGTCATCATCGGCAGGGTATTTTCCGGTAAAGGCATTTCCATCATGCCCATATCCGCCATACCTTTATCGCCCATCGTCATATATGCAGGGATCAAGCGATTGATCTTATCGGCAACATCTTTATGATCCACGCCTATCATGCTCGGCACACTATGTCCCATTGCATTCATAGTGTGATGGCTTTTATGGCAGTGCAACGCCCAGTCACCCTCTTCATCCGCAATAAATTCGATCTGACGCATTTGCCCGACACCGATATCGGTCGTCACTTCCGGCCAGCGCGCAGTTTTGGGAATCGCACCACCGTCGGTACCGGTGACCGTGAACTCATGTCCATGAAGATGAATCGGATGATTCGTCATCGTCAGATTACCGACACGGATTCTGACTCTGTCATTTTTGCGGACGTTCAGGGTATCGATGCCGGGAAAGACACGACTATTCCACGACCACAAATTAAATTCCGTCATGGTCATGATGTTAGGCCGGGAAGCCCCCGGTTCAACGTCATAGGCATTGAGCAAAAAGACGAAATCCCTGTCCACATCTGCGATCAGTGGATGTTTATTTTTTGGATGCGTGATCCACGAACCCATCATACCCATTGCCATCTGCGTCATTTCATCCGCGTGCGGGTGATACATAAATGTGCCGGGACGGCGGGCGACAAATTCATACACAAAGGTTTTACCTGGTTGAATCGCAGGTTGTGTCAAACCGCTGACGCCATCCATGCCATTCGGTACACGTTGCCCATGCCAATGCACACTGGTGTGTTCAGGCAAGCGGTTGGTGACAAAAATACGGACATGATCGCCTTCCACCACCTCTATCGTCGGACCCGGGCTCTGACCGTTATAACCCCATAAATGTGCTTTCATTCCGGGGGCCATTTCCCGCACGACAGGCTCAGCGACCAGATGAAATTCCTTCACCCCATTCTTCATCCGCCACGGCAGCGTCCAGCCGTTTAAAGTGACAACAGGATTATATGGACGTCCATTACCTGGCACTAAAGGCGGCATGGTATCCGGGCTGGTTTGTGTCGTAATTTCTGGCAATGCGGCCAACGCGACTTTACTCACTGCGCTGGCTGCCAGTGCGCCACCGGCGATGCCGGCAAATTTGAAAAAGTTTCTTCTTGAGTTCATTTTTATTCCTTCTCAATTCCGTTATCAGTGCGCAGCGGCTGATTCATTGATGTTGCTAGTGCCAGTCACGCTGATACGTTCGGGCCGCCCGATCAGCGATGCCTGCAAAGCGGCATCTGCGAGCCAGAATTGCTGTTCAGCGTTAATCGCCGCCATCACACTACTGATCTGCTCACGGCTATCCGCCAACAGCTCAAAAACACTGATGAACATGCCGTTGTAGCGGAGTTGATTTTCCTGAGAAATACGTTTGCGCAAAGGCAGAATTTCATGTTGGTAGTGATGTGCAATATCGTAACTGGTGCGATACGCCGAATAACTTTCACGCAACTCAGAGGCCGCGTTACGCACAATATTTTCGAGACGATAACTGCCTGCCAGCGTCGCTGCATTCATCGCATCACGTTGCAATTGTCCGCTGTCAAACACAGGCAGACGCACGCCGATTTCCACGCCTCGTTTTACATCACTGGTTTTACTTGCGTTATCAAAAATCGTATTACGCTTCACCGTAAGTTCGATATCCGTCATGCTGGTCGCCAGCGTCAAACCTTGCTGCTTTGCGGCGGTATCCAGCAAGGCTTGCGCCATACGGACATCGAGGCGATTTTCAGTCGCAACTGCCGCGATTTTTTCGGCTGGATAAACGGCTGTCGGCAAATCGGGCAGACGCTCGGGCAAACGCAAACGTGCCAGCTGATCGCTTGTCAGTCCCAGCAAGCGCACCAATCCCTCGCGGGCCGCCGTATTGCTGTGGCGTGCCGCCGCCAGTTGTGCGACAGCGTCCGCATAGAAAGCGCGCTGTCTGGCGGCTTGCAACTGATTGAAATTACCTGCGCTGCGCATACGTTGCGCCAGTTCTGCACTGGCCTCTGCGGCATCACTGACTTGCATCGCATAACCCAGGACTTGCTGCGCGGCGACTGCCTTTACCCACGCTGCCCGCACCTGCGTGATCCGATCAATCACCTCACTGCTGAACTGCCATTGCGCCGCCTCTATTTTGCTTTGAGCAATCGCGTTTCGGCGCGGTAAGGTCAGCACGTCAAGCAAACCAAAACTGATCGTGCGCGCAATTTCAAGTTCATCGACGAAGCGGCTGCGCTCGATACTGAAGAGCGGGTTAGCAATTCGCCCTTGCTGTGCGGCGTTCGCCCCGCTTGCCCAGTATTGCGCAAGCATGGCCTGGAATGCCGGGCTATTCGTCAGTGCAATCTGCACTGCATCGTTTTGTGAAATCGGTTCTTGAAGCAAACGATCCGCAGTCGCTTGCAAACGGGATTTTTGTTCGGAATTAAACGCTGGTTTCAGCGACGATTGTGTGAACGCAGAATACTGCTGATTGATTTGATCAACAGATTGTTCCGGTTCAAAACTGGTGCAGCCAGCCAGCAACATGGCTGACACGAATGGAAGTACAACACCAAAAGAACTTGGTAAAGGTGGCGACATGTCGTCCTCGTTAAAAAGTCAAATCTGACCTGATACTCTCAGGCATAGTTGAACTCAGTATTGTCGTGCCTAAAACATGAAGTCTGGCAGCAATCAACTGAGTTACAAAAACAATTTAAACGGGAAAATGTTTAGGCGGACGTTCCAGCGCACGCGCAGGAGCTGATGAAAATGAGTGAAAATCAAGCGGATACACCGTGATCGTGCCGGGTGAACAGCATTGATCCGCTTGCTGCAGTAGTAAGGCGATGCCAATGCAGCAAGGTGACGCCCCTTTGCAATGATTCTGGGTATCGGGCTTCACTATGTGTGCATCCTGCGCAGATCCCTGCTGGCTTTGCTTCATCGTATCGCAATGCTCAGGACGACTCACAGTATCGTTTGTCTCTGCACCTGATGCCGTTTGCGTACTATTTCCATGCACAAATGCCCACATGCCAGTGGCTGCAAAGCCTTGCAAAGGCAGCAGCACCAGCATCAGACAAATCAACAGAAAACGCCAGGAACCAGATTTCATGAATGAGAACTTACCATAATTCAGTCTGCGCGACCACCGACGACATCAAAGTGACTCCACATCCCGCGTCACACGGCCGCTCACAGGCTGTACCTGATTGCGCCCCAGCGATTTTGAAAAATAGAGCCATTGATCAGCACGTTGAACCAGTGTCTCCAGCGTGTCATCTGCCAATCTTTCGGCAACACCAAAACTGGCGGTGATATTCAGATGCTGCCCATCCGGCAAAGGCACCTTCAGATCCCGTTCGACGTTCAGGCGCATTCTCTCGGCGACCTCAATGGCAGCCGGAAGCGAAGTCTCAGGCAAGACAATCAGAAATTCTTCGCCACCATACCGTACCAGCCAGTCGATTTCCGCGCGCAACTCTCTTTGCAAGGACTCCACGAAAACGATCAGCACATCATCACCGACAGCATGGCCATATTGATCATTCACCGACTTGAAAAAATCGATGTCGCAAAACACCACAGCCAAATCCCGCTCATAGCGTATCGCTCTGTGCATTTCGCCGGGCATGCGTTCGTTGAAAAACAAACGGTTATAACAGCCGGTCAGAACATCCGTCACCGATAGTTTCTTTAATCTGTCCATCGCCTGTTGTAGCTGGGTAGTCCGCTCTGACACCAGGGCATCCTGATTTTCTATGTGTTTCTGCAAACGATCCTGCATAGTGCGGAAACCATCCACAACCAGATCAATTTCATTGTAGACGTGCCGCGGCCCGAGCTCTAAATCAAGGCGGGTAGCTATTTTATTTGCCTGAAGATTTTTGACGAAATCGGCCAATTGACGCATAGGACGTTCAAGATCGCGTCGCAAGATTGCGAAGACAGCAGCAAAAATAAATACCGTAAGTAAGAGCACTTCAGCGAGGACAATAAAAAAGCTGCGCATTACCTCATGACGTAATACGCTGCGATCAACAACTAATTCCATCGTTCCGACACGCGGACCCACACCGTCCGGCGACGGAATATCAAACATCAGATGTTCATCTGAAATTGATTGCCCACCATTTCCACCGACAAACTGTTGCCCAGTGCTGGCCTTGATAACAACATAAGCAATATTCGTGTTTTTCGTCAGCAAAGAAATCTGCTTGTGTATTGCCTGTAATTCGATGTCCCAAATCGCCAGAGATAACAAGGGGATATGCGTGTTGGCAACGTCTCTGATGGTCATATCAAAGTTACGCTCTATCGCTCTGTAATTCAGATAGGCTTGCAAACTGCTGAACAGCAAAATACACAGAATGACCCATTTAAACACCCGCCGGAACAGCAGGCTTGCAATAGGTTGTGACAATCGGAGTTTCATTGATGTTTTTCGACCTGCGTTAATATCTGCCGGAAATTAAAGTCGTATTTTTTTAACTTCGGATTCAGCACTTTACTAAATTTTTTAAAATCAACCTGGCTAAAATCGAGTCTGCCAAAATGACGCTGAAATCTGCGCGCATCATCCTTGTTAAAAAGAATAAACATGGAGCGATCCAGTTCCAGCCCTTCATCTTTGAAATCTTTACCATGATGATAGTCATACAGCATTACAAGACCAAAGGCACCAGCGATAAAATGCCCGCCAACCAGAGCAGTCAGACTACCCGATTCCAGCGCAGCCAATGCCTCAGATGAAGTATTGACAGCACTGAAGTAAGCATCCTTGCCTGGTTGCCCACCTTTATTTTTCCAGCTGTCCATCGCACCGAATGCCATCAGATCACTTCCTGCCCAGATCAGCCTTGCCTGGGGGTGGCGTTGAAAAAGCCACTCACTTTGTTCCTGCGCTTTGGCGCGACTCCACTCTGCATACACTTCCTGATCAACCACCACATCTTTTGCTTCGGCGACCGCTCGGCGCATACCTTCATTGCGTTTAAGTGAGGCCGGCGTAGAACGATCTCCGGCAATCGCCAGCATGTGCAGACGACCATCTGATCCCTGCATGTGATGTTGCTGACCGTGTAGAATCAGCGCCCGCGCTGTCAGATACCCGGCCTCTTCTGCGCGTGGTTCAAGTGAACCCAGCCATCCCGGAAAGTGTAGTCGCGGAACAGTGGCAAGCAGACGCTCACTTTGTTCGCGTAAACCACTGAATGCCAGGAAAGTCTTGATATTGGCTGTATCCAGAATGCGGATGACTTCAAATCCCACGGCATGATCATTCGACAGAATGACATAGTCCGGCCGGTCTTTCACCTCACGGGCAGCCAGCTGTTTTGCCTGCGTCAAAGTATTGAGGTGATTACGGTTGGCGTACAGCACTTCCAGCCTGACATCCAGATCTTTCGCTGCGGCCAACATACTATTGCTTGCCGTCAGCCAGTAGATTTCATCCGACTTCCCGGGATTCAGAAATGTAACCGACATCGCAGCGGCGTCACAGCAAAGGAAATATCCCAGACTGAGACTAAAAATGAGCACGCTGCGAAGCCAACACATATCTTCTCCAGAAATAAAACCTAGTCAATGCCTATCGGCACAAAATATCGGCACAAAAGCGGGCGATCATTTGCGAACATACCGACCTTTTACCTCGGGCCAGATTGAAAACCAATTCTGCCTAAGTGCGTCATGTTGAAATCACCCGGATATTTAAGACCATAGCCCAACGCCCGGTCAAAACCTATGTGTGCGCACCAAATCACACCCGCACAAGAGAACACTGGTAACGCGAACAAGGATCCGGCGACGAGGCAAACAATAGCGCCGGCATAAGAATGCGCGGCGTTGTAAGCGACGGCACCAACACGTGATCCGAACGCATATCCAAGCAGAGAAAGATCGGGCGCAAGAAAGAATAGTGCGAAACATCCCCAGCCAAAATCAGGTGCCGGATAAAAAAAGATGGCGGCAGCGAGCACGCATATCCCTTCCAGCCGCAGAATCCAGCGCACTGCGCCGGTTGTTTCACCCGCCATGTCACTCCCCTGACCTGTTCATCTGAAGAAGCTATGTCAACTGCACACGAACGCGCCACTAGTCTTAGCTTCAGTATTATTCAAAGCGATTCAAAAACCGGACGATATGCCCGGTTGCCGGAACTTTTCCTCGTCACCGTATTCACCGCTGGTGAAAGCGGCGGTGCAAGTTCTCTGGATTATTATGTGGAAGCATCTGGCCGGACCGGGTTGTAAATCCGGGGGTCGATAAACTGACGATGGCGGTGGAATGCTGAAGTTGACTGCTGAAAGCTGAGATTATAAAACACTTCCGCGGCTCAAAGCGGAGTAGTCCGAGCAACATCGACGTTATGCAGGCAAACGACGTGCCAGAAAATGATCGATGGCGGACTATCGACGGTAAGATATTTCCTCCGCTGACATCAATGAATTTTCACTGGTGACGAACAGATCAATGGTATGTTTTCCGCAGCGATGGGTCTGGAAATGTAATACCCCTGCAAATAGTGGCATCCCATTTTCTGCAGCATACTGATTTGCTGTTCTGTCTCGACCCCTTCGGCAACCAGTTCCAGATCCAGATTGTGTCCCATCGCAATAATGGTGGAAACCAGGCTTTGATGTCGCGCACTGCTTTCCAGCGCCATCACAAATGACCGATCGATTTTCAGCGTATTCAAATGAAACTGTGTCAGATAACTCAGCGACGAATATCCGGTGCCAAAGTCATCCAACGACAATCGCACCCCCATCGCGCGGAGATGATTTAAGGTCGTTCTCACATGAGCGCCATCGTCGATCAGCACACGCTCGGTCAGTTCCAGTTCAAGCTGCGCCGGATTTAACTGATGTATTTGCAGCGCGCGCTCCACATAGGTAATGAATCGTGTGTCGAGCAACTGACTCGCTGATACATTGACACACATGGTCAGATGCACGCCACTGCCCTGCCATTCCGCCAGCTGCCGACATGCCTGATTGAGTACCCAGGTGCCGATTTCGACTATGATGCCGCTTTCCTCTGCAATCGGAATGAAATGATCCGGCGAAACATTATTAAGTGTGCGGCTGTTCCAACGGAGTAAAGCTTCTACCTTATCAATTCTGCCCGTTTTCGCATTCGCGACCGGTTGATATAAAAGATAGAGTTCATCGGAAGAAATAGCGCTGCGCAACGCGGTATCGATGACCGCCTCCCGCGCATGAGAAATCATGCTGGAAGAAAAAAAGCGCAGTTGATTCCGCCCCGCTTTTTTTCCGTCATACATCGCGATATAGGCATGCTGAATAACGGAGTCGGTATCGGTACCATGTTCAGGAATACATGTAACGCCAATACTTGCCGAGAACTGTATATTTTGCTGCAACAAAGGTATTCCGCTGGTCAGTATCTGAAACAGATCGCCGCCGCAGAGGGCTGCTGTTTGTGCTGCGGAACCGGGCTCCAGACCATACATCGCAATTGCAAACTCGTCGCCGCCGAAACGGGCGGCCAGGCTGTTATCTGGTAACGCGCGCTGTAATCGCCCCCCGATTTCCCGCAGCAACTGTTCACCGGCGAGGTGCCCGAAGGAATCATTGATTCGTTTAAACCTGTCGATGTCCACCAGTAACACGACGCACTCTTGCCCCTTTTCCTGCGATTGAGCGATCACCCGCGCCAGCTCCTGGGAAAAGCCATGACGATTGAAGAGCCCAGTCAGATCATCGTAGTGCGCAGCCTTGTGCAGTATCGCCTCTTTTTGTTTACGCTCGCTGATATCCATCATCTGCACCATGCAGTAAGGACGCCCACGTTCATAATAGGGCGAGGAAATCAGCTCTAAGGGCACCTGTCCTTTGTCTGGCAGCAGAACGACAATATTCTCGACCAAAGGATAATTGCCGGCCGCAGCGGCGAATCGTTTGAAATAGCTCTTGACCGCATGAGCATCCAGCCCGTTCACGTGGTTCACCACGGGCGAGCCGGCCATGCCTTTCGTTGAGGAATATCCAAGCAAACGCGCGCCGCGTTCGTTAATGACATGAATGATGCCATCCATGTTCAGAATCAACAGGCCATTACTCAGACAATCAATGGTACTGGCGTAACGTTCACGTATTTTTTCGAGTACCGCATAAATCAGACAAAGGGTTGACGATGTTTTGACGATTAATCCAAACATGAACCAGACGTCCAAACGGTCGGGGATCAGGTTCAGCACCGTGAGTAAATTGTAGCCACCGCGAATGATTAAAATCATCCCCAAAAGACGAAAGTGACGCTGCATGCACAATACACGGATGCCGGACCACAAAATCACGGTGCCAAGCAACATCTTCGTTGTTGCCTCTCTCATGGCTGGCACGTTGAAAAAAAACAGCGTGAGAAGAAGACAAAAAAGTGCAGATGCAGCCGCGATAGGCATGACATGCTTACGGCGCAGATTGCCGATGAAATATTCGGTGCCTGCCCAGAATCCGCTGATACTGATGGTCAGCAAACCGGCAGAAAGCAAAGGATTCAGCTGTTGCGGCAATTGCTGAAATGCCAGCCCACTGCCACAGGTAATGCCAGCCTGACCTGCGGCCCAGAACAGCGCATGCCAGTCATCGCGCTCATGTAGCCACGGCAGAATCATGGTGATGATCAGAATGACATCGACCACCAGTGAAAAAATAATAAATGTCTGAGTATCCACGTCTCTCTGTGCATTTCATTGTAGTAAGCAGCAATTGATAGAACGTAAAACCGGTCTTGTTACCACAAGAAATATCCGAACTGTGTTTGATCAGAAAATGAGCTTTCTGAATTTTCCCGGCGCATGTTCGTGCATTGAAGGCTCTTGCCCTCATATTGTCAGAAGTCAACCGGAAAATGAAGCTGGCGAGCGGAAAAGCCTGATATTAAAAACTGCCTTAGTTTCAAAGCGTGCGTATTTCAAAGCGTTCGTATACTAGACAATTAATTTCCATGCAGCAACATTTCACGATTCGCATTACTCATGTTGACGTCGCCTTTGACGCATTTTCATGCACATGCCTATCCACATTCCAGACGCTGGTTGCAGCCAAAACTACGGCATACACCGATAGCACCAGCCCATCATACACTGACAGATCACGCCGCGCCCTCTAAGGCAGTTTTTATCGTTCGCGAACGCAACAACACCCGAAGCCATCACATCGGCCGCGACACAGCAAGCCTGCATCGGCAAACGGCATGGTAAAGAAAAAGCGAAAATCCGCATACTCCCCCCTGTTTTTGGCAAAACACCCCAAATCTCATCAGAAACATTGGGCTTGTATACATACTCCGGGGAGTATATTTTCCGGGTTTTGAGGGCATCGAACACGCCTGAGACTGCCGACACCGCCGGGCACAAAAATACATCGCGCCCATCTGCTTAAAGTGGTCAGTACGTGAAGAACGGAAAATTAAGATATGCAGCAAGTTTGCCGCGAGAATGCGCCTGCCCTAATCGCCTATCAGACAGTTTGCGAGAACTTGCCGGGCTTGTTATGTGGACGTTGAAAATGATAACCAGCCAAAAGCGTCGCTAAGCCTCTGATTTTTAAAATAAAACTGCTTTTTCAACATTCTTCCTTGAAAAAACCTGACCTCGTCCATACAATTAGCACTCCACACAAGAGAGTGCTAACAATGTTAAAATCGACTGGTTTCAGCATTGCAGGCAACTTAGCCGCTGTTAGCGTGGTGGCTCTTGTGCAGCACATGTATGTGTGAAGTAAAGGGCTTGAAAGTGGCGAACACTGACACCATCTACGGCGCACATTTTTGTTTGTTTGCTGATGGGACTTATGCAAATCAGGTGATGCTTCAATGTCATTCTGTCTGAATTTGTGATAAGCCCCGTTTTACTTCGGTAGTTTTACTTTTGTAATTATTTTAGGAGTTAATATGAATCTTCGTCCCCTGCACGATCGCATTATCGTCAAACGTCTGGATCAAGAAACAAAAACTGCATCCGGTATCGTTCTGCCAGACGCAGCAGCTGAAAAACCAGATCAAGGTGAAGTATTGGCCGTTGGCGCTGGCAAGCAGTTGGATAACGGTTCGATCCGCGCACTGGAAGTGAAAGTCGGCGACCGCGTTTTGTTCGGCAAATACTCTGGCCAGGCTGTCAAAGTTGACGGCAACGAAGTGCTGGTCATGCGTGAAGAAGATATCTTCGCGATCGTACAGAAGTAATTCTTTCCCTGTAGCACTATAGAAATCCACAAGATTCTGGAGAAAATAACATGGCAGCTAAACAAGTAATTTTTGGCGATGACGCACGTGCGAAAATCGTTAATGGCGTAAATATTCTGGCAAATGCAGTAAAAGTCACTCTGGGCCCTAAAGGCCGTAACGTTGTTCTGGAACGCTCTTTCGGCGCGCCTACAGTAACTAAAGACGGCGTTTCTGTTGCTAAAGAAATCGAACTGAAAGACAAGCTGGAAAACATGGGCGCGCAGCTCGTGAAAGAAGTAGCTTCACGCACTTCCGACAACGCTGGTGACGGCACAACGACAGCGACAGTGTTGGCACAAGCCATCGTTCGCGAAGGTTTCAAATACGTTGCAGCGGGTTTCAACCCAACAGACCTGAAACGCGGTATCGACAAAGCAGTAACCGCTTTGGTTGCTGAAGTCAAAACACTGTCCCGCCCAACGACAACGAATAAAGAAATCGCTCAGGTTGGTTCTATCTCTGCTAACTCTGACGCTGACATCGGCGACATCATTGCAAACGCAATGGACAAAGTGGGCAAAGAAGGCGTGATCACTGTTGAAGATGGCAAATCCCTCAACAACGAACTCGACATCGTTGAAGGTATGCAGTTTGACCGTGGCTACCTGTCACCATACTTCATCAATAACCCAGAAAAACAATCCGTTATTCTGGAAAACCCATTCATCCTGTTGTTCGACAAAAAAATCTCGAACATCCGTGATCTGCTCCCAGTATTGGAACAAGTGGCTAAATCTGGCCGCCCATTGTTGATCATCGCTGAAGATGTTGATGGTGAAGCACTGGCAACTCTGGTGGTTAACAACATCCGTGGCATCCTGAAAACTGCTGCTGTAAAAGCGCCGGGCTTTGGTGATCGTCGTAAAGCGATGTTGGAAGATATCGCTATCCTGACTGGTGGTAACGTGATCGCTGAAGAAGTCGGTCTGACACTGGAAAAAGCAACTCTGACAGATCTGGGTCAGGCGAAACGTGTAGAAATCGGTAAAGAAAACACGACAGTGATTGACGGCGCTGGTCAGGCTATCGCTATCGAAGCACGCGTAAAACAAATCCGCGCGCAAATCGAAGAAGCAACTTCTGACTACGACCGTGAAAAACTGCAAGAACGCGTTGCCAAACTGGCAGGCGGCGTTGCTGTGATCAAAGTCGGTGCTGCAACTGAAGTTGAAATGAAAGAGAAAAAAGCCCGCGTTGAAGATGCTCTGCACGCAACTCGTGCTGCAGTAGAAGAAGGCGTCGTTCCTGGCGGTGGCGTTGCTCTGTTGCGCGCTCGTGCAGCAGCTGGCGTGATCAAAGGCGACAATGCAGATCAAGAAGCTGGTATCAAGCTGGTGTTGAAAGCAATCGAAGCACCATTGCGTGAAATCGTTGCAAATGCCGGTGGCGAACCATCTGTTGTGGTCAACGCGATCATCAACGGCTCTGGCAACTACGGTTTCAATGCTGCTAATGACACTTACGGCGACATGATTGAAATGGGTATTCTGGATCCAGCAAAAGTAACACGCTCCGCATTGCAAAATGCAGCGTCTGTTGCTGGCCTGATCCTGACTACTGACGCTCTGGTTGCTGAATTGGCTGAAGACAAACCAGCTGGTGGCATGGGCGACATGGGTGGTATGGGCGGCATGGGTGGTATGGGCGGCATGATGTAATACCGCTTGCTGCTCAGTTTGAGCTGCATACTAAAAAGCTCTGCAATTATTTTGCAGAGCTTTTTTCATTTCAGCGTGCAGCATATTTGTGGGGAAAATAAATAACCAGAATTTCCTTCTTCGTTGCGAATGTCAATTCTGCTTTCGGTACTGCTTTCATTCCCTCTTCCTTTCACTCGTCTCCCCCGCCAACTTCCTGCTGCTGATACCTCTGGCATCCGCTCTGCTGCGTTACGTCAAGAATCACCGTGAAGGCAATCTACGTTCAACGATATTTGTCGTCACACATCTTGACAGCAAGATTGATGACTCAGATACTGCGGCATCTGAAAAATTATTTTCATTATTTCGACATCAGCGTTGATAAAACTGGCAAATACCTATGCCCGTCATCTGCACGCTGATGCGGTTGGTATCCTATTTCATCCCGGAGACATAATGGCGCTGCAACAATTATCTGAAGAGCAGGTACGCACCTGGACCCGAGCTCAGAAAGACGAGTGGTGGTTCAAGAATATTTATCGTGGCGACATGCCGCAGCTGACGTTCCGTTCAGCACTGACTGGCTTTTTATTAGGCGGCATTCTGGCCGCGACAGCGCTGTATATCGCCGCTAAATCCGGTGTGAATATCGGCGTTGGCCTGACTTCCGTGATCCTGGCCTTTGCCCTGTTCCGGATTTTGTCCAAAACCGGTATCGCTAAAGACTTTACCGTTCTCGAAAATAACTGTGCGCAATCAATCGCTACTGCCGCAGGCTATATGACTATGCCGATGGTGGCCCCGATTACCGCTTACATGTTGGTGACAGGGAAAATTATTCCGTGGTGGCACATGATGATCTGGATGGTGGTCTGCTCTGTGCTTGGTGTGCTCGTTGCGTTTCCATTGAAACGCCGTTTCATTAACGAAGATCAGTTACCGTTTCCGGAAGGCCGTGCTTGTGGCGTGGTACTCGACACTTTGTATTCCGGCGATGGCAAAGAAGGCATGCGTCAGGCCAAACTGCTGGGTCTGACGACGCTGTTTGCTGGCGCCTATCAGTTCCTGATCAGCGATGGCTGGATGAAACTGCTGCAATTCAAACTGCTGCAAATGGATAAATGGGCTGGTATGAAAGAAGCCTGGCATCTGCAGGAAAGGTTTGACGAATACTATTACATGGCAGCGGTGAAATTTGATTTATGGCTGCCAAAAATCCTGGGAATCGATTTCCGCACACTGGGTTTACGCTTTACCGTCGATGCGGCGATGTTTGGCGTCGGTGGTCTGATGGGTATCCGGGTTGCCAGCAGCTTGTTGTTCGGCAGCTTGCTGAATTTTGCTTTACTTGGCCCCTTGATGATACAAAAAGGCGATATCGTCGCGCGTATCGCTCCCAGTGGTAAAGCCGTACCGATTTCCCGCGTCGAAATTCTGAATCAATGGGGTCTGTGGTGGGCGGTATCGATCATGGTCGTCGGTTCTATCGTCACGCTGGCAGCGAAGCCTGAAATTTTTACCAGCTTATTTAAATCTTTCGGTAAAAAGAAAGAGATCAGCAGCAACAACGATTTGCTGAAAAATATCGAATTGCCGCTGATGATTTCCTATGTCGGTATTCCGGCATTCAGTATGCTCGGCGCATGGCTGAATTTCAGCTTTTTCGGCGTGCCTATGGTATTGACGTTCGCGGCCTTACCATTAGTTCTTCTGCTGTCTGTGATTTGTGCAAACTCGATGGCACTGACATCCTGGACACCAACCGGCGCACTCTCAAAAATCACCCAGATCACGATGGGTGCGATCGACAGAGTCAACCCGGCCAGCAACATGATCCCTGCCGGGATGACCGCCGAAGTAGCATCGAATGCTTCTAACCTGTTATCCGACATTACACCGGGTTACATGCTGGGTGCAAAACCTCGCCAACAGGCAATTGGTCACATCATCGGCATTATTTCTGGCGCACTCGCTTGTGTGCCGATTTACTACCTGCTGTTCTTACCTGCGGATGCGCAGGGTGTGCGCGACACGGCAAGTATCGTCAGCGACCAGTTTTCGCATCCATCCGCGATGCAGTGGAAAGGCATGGCCGAATTGATTGCCAAAGGCATCAGCAGTTTGCCGACGTCAGCCGTCATTGCGATGGTTATCGCCGCCATTGCTGCGGTGGTCATCGAAGGCGCTAAAATCATCACCAAGGGTAAAGTCCCGTTGTCAGCAGTCGCGATTGGTCTGGGTGTTGTCTTACCACCGGATGCCTGTCTGGCGATGTGGATAGGTGCAGCCGTATTCTGGTGGATGGGGCGCAAGCATACCGAGAAAGGTACGGCTGGTCATCAATTCTGGGTCGAAGGCTGCGAGCCTATCTGTGCCGGCCTGATTTCAGGTGCGGCATTGATGGGGATCGGTAATGCGATCATCAATGTGCTGATGTAATAACTGAAGTATTGATATATTAAAAAAGCCCCGCACGATGCGGGGCTTTTTTTATCTGAGGTTTGCCGGAATACTGCCGAGCTGCTGATCAACGAAACCATCAAATGCCTGCAGCAAACATTGATATTTGTCTTCGTCGTTTTCCAGACGCATCAGCGCATAAGCACAGGCTTCCAGACTCGATAATTGATCTGCTTTGTGCGCTTTACGTATCCGGTAATGCGATGCAGGCATCTGCTCCAGACTCAGGCGTGGCAAGGCTTGCAGTAAGGGATTCAGATACAACATTTTGCGACTTTTACGCCAGGTGGCATCGATAATCACCAACCGGAGTCCTTGTATTTGCTCACTTTCCTGATATTTTTCTGCCACAGGCAAGGCCAGATCTGCGGCTTCGATGAGAGACGTATCAGGATAGAGCAACACAGGCCGAATTTGTGCCACAGGCCGCGTATCATTTGAGACATCCATCGCCGCATCTGCAACTACATCTGCAGCTACATCGGCAAGCACATCGGCGGGTGCATACAAGGCCTGCATCAAAGTTTCGGCGGTAAAAACCTCGCCCGTCAGAACACGTGAATGCTGCAGACATAAATCCAGCAGACGTACGCTGCCTTTCGCATTATTCACTTCCAGAGGGTGCTGCAGTATCAATACCTCTACCCCATTATTCACAGGTACTATCCAGTTGCAGATACAAGCAGATTGCGGCCGGAGGCAGCGCTGACAAATCGCACGTTTAGCTGATGCCGGGGAAATCGCAGAAAAATTCATGCAATAAGACTGTTCATGTAAATGCGCTACAGACTGAACTGATCGATGCCAGATATCGCTCAAAGTAAATCATGCAGCGCTTCCGCCAGATACGGATACTGAAATTCGTAACCCAACTCAGCAACGTGCATGGGTTGCACGCGTTGCCCACCGGTCAGTAACTCTGCCATGTCGCCCATCGCCAGTTTGAGCAGAAATGCCGGCGCAACAAACAGCGCGGGGCGGTGTAAAGCAGCGGCTAGGGTCTGGGTGAATTCGCGGTTCGTTACCGGATGCGGTGCCACCATATTGTAGGGTCCAGCTGCATTTTTATCGTCCAGTAAATAGCGCACGATGGCCACATAATCCTGCACATGAATCCAGCTCATCCATTGTTTGCCATCAGCAATGCGCGCGCCCAGAGCGAGACTGAATGGCAGATGCATTTTCTTCAGTATGCCACCAGCAGCGTCCAGCACCAGTCCTGTACGTAAGATGCAAACGCGAATTCCCATGTCTGCCGCCCTGTTCGCAGCCGCTTCCCAGTCAGCGCACAGATGAGCGCCGAAATCTTTAGCCACAGCGGCCTGCTCATTCAACAACTGATCACCGCCATTTCCATAAATGCCCACCGCAGAACCACTCAGAAAAACTTCAGGCTTGAAATTAGCTGCAGAAATTTTTTGCAGCAGCTTTTCAGTCAGGGCGATCCGGCTGTCACGTAAAACTTTTTGCCGGGCGGAGGTCCAGCGTTTATCAACGATAGGTTCGCCAGCAAGATTAATGATGGCATCAAACTCGGTATCGACATGATATTCATCCAGCGATTGCATCGCATGGACGGCATTACCACACAAAGATCTGACCGTTTCGGGATGACGGCTGAACACAGTCAGCACATGTCCGTGATCAAGTAAGGACGAGCATAAACGGCGGCCGATTAACCCGGTACCGCCTGTGATCAGAATACGCATATCAGCCTCGTTAAATATTTTTCATCAGAAGACCTTGCATCACTTTCCCATCACCGTTCTCAGTTCACAGCACTGAACAATCAGCGCCAAACGGCATAACTGCAAACAGCAATGGCGGTGACGAAACAAAAGTGCATCAAAGAATCAGCTTCGTCGGCGATCAGCGCAACTCTTCGAGTATGCGCAAACCATCATCAAAGTTCCATACACGACGCACTTCTATCACGTCATATTGTGCAGCGATATTCGGTGGAAATGCAGCGTACTTGGCGTTGATACGAACAATATTGCGCACGGCCTGATCCAGATCAGCTCGCCCGCTCGATCGGTGTATCGTAATTTCCTCAACACTGCCGTCGCTGCGGATCGCCACCGTGACGACAGGATCGCCGCGCGCTTTATCGCGTGATGTCTGTGAAAAATTCAGATTCCCGTTTCTTTCGATTTTTTGCTTCCAGCTATCGATGTACATACGCAGTTGGATATCTTTTTCCGCACTGCCTAACACACTGCGGCGGCGAGGCCGTTCTTCAGTGTCGGCACGCGGCAATGGCGGCGTACCACGCAACAAATCTAAGCCACGCGCCTGTTCACGCGACCGGTTCGCCAGATCGCTGCTGAGTAAGCTTTGCGGCAAAACAAAAGCAGCAGTTTTGTCGCCACTTCCCGCAGCATTGCTGGCAGTTGATGCTGCAGAATTACTGTGGCTACCGGACACGCTGGTCTTGCCGACGGCACTATTGCCATCTGCCTTGCCAGCGGTGAGCGGATGATCATTGGCATTCGCCAGCTTATTCGTACCGGCAGCTTTTGCCGCGGCGATGGCAGCCTGTTCGCGCTCACGTTGCTGCGCCAGCGCCTGTTCAGCCTGTTGACGAGCAGACTCGGCACGCTGTTTTTCAAGGCGCTCTTGTTGCGCTTTTTGTTGAGCCTCTTGCGCTTGTTGCTGCACTTGTTGCTGCGCCCGTTGTTCTGCCAGTTTTTCCATTTTCTGGCGTTCCAGCAATTCCTCATTTTTTGCCTGAGCAATTTGCATTTCCATCTGCTGTTGTTTGCGCAACGCCTCTTCGCGTTGCCGCTTCAATTCTTCCTCGCGCTCTTCTGCCTGCTGACGCGCAGTGAGCATGGCTGTCTGGCGCTCTTTGCGTTGTTGTTCGCGCTGAACAAGTTCAGCCTGCATTTGCTGCTTCAGGCTGTCATCGACAAGTTTCATATTATCGATACGTTGCAACGCGGTTGCCGCCAGTGCACTGGCATTGGCTTTGCTGGCTTCTTGCAAAATACGTTGCTGTTGCTGCTCGGCTTCATGCTGTTGCTGCTCGGCTTCATGCTGTTTCAGTGCCAACGCAGCGTCAGCCTCCTTGCGCACTGCTTCAGCTATTTGCTTGCGGCTGGCGTCTTCCATCTGCTTCACACTTTGCTGCGTGGATGCAGGTGCTGCAATTTTTTCTTGCAACAATTCTTTCGTCGCCTGCAGTATTTTTTGTTCGCGCCGTTCACGCTGCTGCGCGTCCGGCTCAAAGCGACTGACCGCGACCGGCGGCAGATCAGTCAGCTCTTCAACTGACTGGCTTACTGGGTCAGGAAACATTCTCTGCTCTTCATTCTGCGTAAGCTCTTTTTTGCGTTCTTCCGGATCACGAACCGCGACGCTGAAAGTGTCGCTCCTGAAATTATTCTGAGTAATAATGTCAGGCACATCCACCGCGACAACCCGTGGCGGGCGTGACATAGCAACAGGTGTCCGGGTCACCGATTTTTTCACTTTCGCGGCTTTGGTGCGCGTTTTTTTCTCCGGTGCAGCGACGCTGGCAACAGCAATCGACGGTGCCAACAACTGTATGCCATGCGTCGCCGTTGATTTTGGCGCGTCAGCCATTGCCGGGGCGGGCGGGGAAGCAAGCGGAGCCGCAGAGACTGCGGGCTCCGTTGATGGCGAAACGGTGTTCGTTTCAGCTTTTAGGTTTGCACTTGCAACAGGGTCAGAACTGCTCACCCCAGCAGGTGAGGCTGTCGTGGCTGCAGCAGGAACAACATCCGCAATTTGCACACTGAGTTCAGGTGTTTCTGCCCGGCGTTTATCCCAGGGTACTTCGAGACCCGGTAAGCCGACACCCGGTAAGCCAAACTGCAACGACAGGATGAATGCATGCACCAACAAAGAAATCAACAAGCCGCCAGTCAGGCGTTTTTTAATCTCATCAGGCAATTGATGTTCAGTTTTGGCTGGAAACAGATTCATGCAGCAGATAGTGGAAAATTCGGCTAAATTGCAAGTTAATCAAAAACCGGGAACTGGCGATGCTGTCTTATGATGAGCTCGTCGCCAAGCCTCATTATCGCATGCTCGGCAATCCATATTGTTGCAGATTCTGACCTGAGAATTGCAAGCGTTTGCCGGAAAAAAAATTAACGTCCCGGATAAAACAAACGTCAGGCATTTATACTATGGCACCATACCATCACTGATATCCGCACGCAGAAAGAAACGCATGTTGAAAAAAATCTCCATCATTGATTCTCACACCGGTGGCGAACCCACCCGCATTATCGTCGGTGGCGGCCCCGACTTAGGCCGCGGCTCACTCGCTGAACGTCTGCAAGTTTTTCGCGACAAGTTTGACCAATATCGCAGCGCCACCGCCTGCGAACCGCGTGGCTCAGATGTCGTCGTCGGCGGACTGGCGTGCACACCTGCAGATCCGTCTTGTGTGGCAGGGATTATTTTCTTTAATAATGTCGGCTATCTCGGCATGTGCGGTCATGGCATGATCGGTTTTGTCGCAACTCTCGCCCACCAGGGAAAGATCAAGGCCGGACAGCATCGCGTAGAAACGCCGGTCGGTATCGTGAATGTTGAGTTACATGACGATCACAGCGTTACCGTCCACAATGTTCCCGCTTATCGCTACAAAAGCGCAGTCCGTGTTGAAGTGCCGGGTATCGGAGAGGTCTGTGGCGATATCGCTTGGGGTGGCAACTGGTTCTTCCTGATCAATCAGCATGGGCAAGAATTGCATCTGTCGAACGTTGAGCGCCTGACCGACTATGCATGGCGCGTGAGACAAGCATTGGAAGCCAGCCAGATTACGGGCGAGAACAATGCGCTCATCGATCATATTGAATTGTTTGGCGCCGCGACCAAAGCGAATAATCATAGCCAAAACTTTGTGCTCTGCCCCGGCAAAGCCTATGACCGTTCGCCTTGCGGCACCGGCACCAGTGCCAAGCTGGCTTGCCTTGCGGCAGACAATAAACTGGCACCGGGTCAGCTGTGGCGTCAGGAAAGTATTATCGGTAGCGTCTTCGAAGCGTCGTATCAGTTGCTAGCCTCGCCTGAGCGTCAGGCAAGAGGGCAAATATTGCCGAGCTTACGTGGAATGGCCTTTGTCAACATGGAGGCAGACATACTGCTGAATGAAGAAGATCCGTTTGTCTGGGGCATACGCTGATACGCTTGTTCATTGCATTCAAAGCACGCTGACAGAGGGCGACAGAAACATTATTTTTATTTCCCAAAATCAATAAAGTGACATAATTGGGCACATCTGTAAATTATCGAATTCATTGTTTTTATGACTGAAGACTACAAAAAGAAACCTTACCTGACGCCGAATGAAGTCGCGCAATGGATGATGGTGTCGCCAATTACTGTGCGTAGCTGGGCACAAAGAGGTTTATTGCAGGCCGAAGTCACGCCGGGTGGACATCGTCGTTTTCGTCTGGAAGAAGTCGAACGCTTTGCCCGCCAGTGGAATCCCGCCGGAAACAAGGGGCCACAGCGAATTCTGATCGTCGATGACAATAAGGCTTTTGCTGGCTTCCTGATGGAATTACTTGGTGAAGGCGAACAGCCTATGGTGGTCGAAGCCGCCTACGATGGCTTTGATGCAGGCCGTAAAGTGCATACTTTTTCCCCGGATATTGTCTTGCTCGACCTGATGATGCCGGGCATCAAAGGTACCGAAGTTTGCCGTCAGATCAAGGAAATACCGGGGCAAGCCAATGTCAGAATTATCGCCATGAGCGGATATCTGAGCCCGGAAAACGAAGCGGAGCTTCTCTCCGTCGGTGTCGAATGCTGCTTTTCAAAACCTATCGATACTGCACGTTTGTTTCAGGTCATAGGCTTCAACATCTGACCATGTCAGAATAGGATTCATACATCGATACAGTCGCCATCGATGATCTTCTTTCCGCTTAGCTTGAATTATTCTTACGGTCATGCCGACGATGAATAAAACTGATGCCACGATGAACGTTGAATGCACGCTGAATGAATGACATCATGCTCATCTCTGGAGTCGACGCAAAGCGCCAGCTGTTAAACCGGCAGCTATATCTGGTCGCGGTCTTTGCCGCCTTATTTTTGCTGGCGATGTTTTTGCCTCTGACGGATATTCATATTCCGCACCAGTATTATCTTCCTCTGCATACCTTGCTGGAATTTGCGGCCATTCTGTTTGCGTTTTTGATTTTTGCGGCAGTCTGGCACACACCGGAAAAAGAAGTCTCTACTTCCCTGCTGCTGATCGCCGTCACTTTACTCGCCGCTGGCTGGCTCGATTTTGCGCACGTCATGTCCTACAAAGGAATGCCTGATCTGATCACTCCATCCTCGCCACAAAAGTCGATTGCTTTCTGGCTTTTTGCGCGGATACTGTTTGCTGGCATTATTTTGTTCATCAGCTTTTTCCCCAATCTGCATCCGCCAGGACGGCGCTTCAGATATACCGTGCTGGTCGCATTCAGCGTCATTAACCTGGGGATTTTGTGGCTGGTCTTTTTTCAGGAAAGCAGCCTGGTCATTACATACAATGAAAACACCGGATTAAGCCAGTTCAAGATCGTCACTGAATGGCTGATCACCGCAGCACTGTCCGTCGCCGCCTTCCGTTACTATCGTCTCGCACGCGCATCTGGTCAGGAATTCTCAACACTGATGTTCGCGGCGATTGCCATTGCGGCGATGAGTGAATTTTTTTTTGCAGACTACGTCGTCATCAGTGACACATCGAATGTCATCGGACATTTTTACAAGGTCGTCAGTTATGCGCTGATTTACCGCGCGATGTTTGTAGTGATTGTGCGCAAGCCATATCAGACGCTGGCGATGCATGCAGAAACAGTACAAAAAATCAATGAAACCTTGCGTTCACAGGCAATGGCACTGGAATCCTCCGCAACGCCGATTTTTCTTACCGACGAAAATGGCTTACTGCGCTGGAGAAATCCGGCGTCACGCGCCATTCTTCCGCCGGATGCATCGGAAGTCGCTGGGCAGGCCTGTTTATTTTCAGCACCGATCACACCAGACCCCAGGATCGCAGCAGAATTAAGAAAAACCGTTGAAGCGGGGCGTATCTGGCGTGGCGCGATCACCATTACCCGAAGTAACGGCGAAAGCTTCATCATCAATCGTACCGTCACGCCGCTGCTGAACGACAATGGGATCATTGAGGGTTATGTTTCGGTTGGTGAAAATGTGACAGAAAGCACGAAAGCTTTATTGCGGCACAAGCGTGTGCTCGATACCGCGATTGATGGCTTCGTCATCGTTGATACCAAAGGAGATCTGCTGGAAGTCAATGAAGCCTACGTAAAAATGTCCGGCTATTCCATGGAGGAATTGCTGACGATGAGCATCAGTCAGTTACATGTTATGCAGAATGCTGAAAACGCCCAAAATCATCTGCAAAAAATCAGGACACAATATCGCGATCAGTTTGAAACACATCATCGCCATAAAGACGGTCATATTTTCCGTGTTGAAGTTTCTGTGACTTACGATCCGGAATCCAGACATTTCTTTATTTTCACGCGCGACATCTCCGAAAGAGAGAAGGCGGAATGCGTCAAGCAGGAACTGGAACGGCAATTGCAGCAGTCGCAAAAGATGCAGGCGCTGGGGCAATTGACGGGCGGCATTGCGCATGATTTCAATAATATTCTGGCCGCTATTCTTGGCTATTCCAATCTGGCGCTGGAACGCTTCGTGCCTGATAAACAAAGCAAACTGGCAATCTATCTGAAAGAAGTCATCACGGCCAGCGAACGCGCGCGGGATCTGATCGCCAAAATGCTGACCTTCACCCGCACCCAGGCCAGCACAGGCGTGAACCTGATTTCTCCCGCCTCAGTAATACAGGAAGTGGTGGCAATGATGTTGCCGTCGCTGCCTTCCAGCATACAGTTACAAAGCCATATCGAAGATGATCTGTGCATCCGTATGGATGCAGGAGAATTAAGCCAGATCCTGTTGAATCTCGTCATCAATGCGCGCGATGCGATTGATACCCATGGCGTGATTGACATTCATCTGCATCAGACAGAGTTACACGGGGAAATCTGTGCCATCAGTCAGCAAAGGTTATCCGGTAAATACCTGGCGATCGATGTCTCTGACAATGGCGGCGGCATCTCTCCCGAAAATATGTCGCGCTTATTCGATCCCTTTTTTACGACCAAGGAAGTGGGTAAAGGTACCGGGCTGGGTTTGTCTATGGTACAGGGCATACTGCGGCGCTCGGACGCCCATATTTTGGTGGAGTCCGGTGCTAACCTCGGAAGCCGCTTCCGGCTTCTGTTTTCCATCGTTCCGGCGTCAGAATGCAAATCGCAAGCCGCAAAAAATTCCAGTGCAGTCGATGTCACCGGAACCGGACAACGCATCTGGGTCGTGGATGACGAACCCGCCGTCGGCGGATTTCTACGGGAATTGCTTGAAGGTGCCGGTTATCAGGTGGAACTATTTACCGATCCGTACAAGGTGATGAATGCACTTGCCAACGAAGAGATTGCCATCGACTTACTGATCACCGATCAGACTATGCCAGGCATCACTGGCGTGACCCTGGCCCGCTACCTGCACAGCATGCAACCCGATTTACCAGTGATACTGTGCACTGGATACAGTGATGGCTTAGACCGCGATGAAGCCCTTCGCAAAGGAATAAGGCATTACTTCACCAAGCCGGTTGCCGCCGCAGCACTACTGACAACCATTGCCGATATTTTCGACATCAACAACAAAAAACCTTGATGTAAAACAATACACACTTTGCAATCGCAGATTCTCCCGCAAACAACAAATCGATAAATTCGATTGACTCGATATAATCAAAAGCCTTAGCATTGCCATCTGGAAATAAATTCTGTGCTGTTAGCGTGCTAGCAGCACGATTCTGATCCGATATTTTCCTCAACATATCTGCCAGCCGGACACCACTCTCCTCACAGGTGAGCAACATGCTTTGCCGCATGACCGCTGAATCAGATGAAAAGAGAAATATCTTTCACTGAATGCGAAGGATAGTGATGCAACTGACCGACAACATCAACGCCACCCAGAACCCCGTCGCCGGACTGGGCTCGCTGGAATTTCTGGCATTCACGCTGGGCAAAGAAGAGTACGGCATCGATATTCAGCGGGTGCAGGAAATTCGCGGCTACGAGGCGGTGACACGGATTGCCAATGCGCCGGACTTTATCAAAGGCGTGATCAATCTGCGCGGGGTGATAGTGCCCATCGTCGATATGCGCATCAAATTTAATCTGGACAATCCTGCCTACGATGAATTCACCGTTGTCATTATTCTTCACGTCTGCCAGCGTGTGATAGGCATGGTCGTCGACAGTGTTTCCGACGTCATCAATCTGGTGCAAGAACAAGTCAAGCCAGCACCCGATATCGGCTCGCTCAATACCGGCCATTTAATTGGCGTCGGCACATTAGATGACCGCATGCTGATTCTGATCGACATAGACAAACTCATTTCCAGCGGTGACATGGGTTTAATAGAACAGCTCTCTGAATAAGCTTCGCCACCGGATGAAGGCAGACGAGCCCGTATCACCTCACTCACCAGAAGAGAATACAAATGAACATGAATATGAAAGTCGGCACAAGATTAGGCATAGGTTTTGGTATCGTCGTGATGCTGTTGATCGGTATGACCTTGTTTGGCGTTAATCGCATGAGTTCACTCAACGACGGCACCAGTCTGCTGGTCAACGACCGTTACCCTAAAGTGGTGCTCGCCAATGAAATACTTGATGGAATTAATTTCAATGCACTTGCAATGCGAAATTTACTGATCACTGAAGATCCTGAAAAAATTAAAGCAGCGCTCAGCGAAATTAAATCTAACGTTACCCGTGTCGGCGAAAAAATTGCCCAACTCGACAAAACTATTTCAACTGAAAAGGGCAAGCAGGTTTTCAATGACGTGAAAGAAGCTCGCAGTAAATATGTAGTGACTCAAAACGAATATCTGAAATTAATTGGCGAAGGAAAAAAACAGGAAGCGGGTGAATATCTGTTGTCGTCTGTCGTACAGGCGCAGACTGGCTATTTTTCTCAGGTACAAAACCTGATCGCGCTGATTGGCACCATCATGGTCAAAAGTGGTGAAGATGCTGAGAAAAATTATCAGAACAGCAGAAATATGCTGTCGGGCATCGCGATCATCGCGGTCCTGCTGGCGTGCGGCTTCGCTTACTGGACAACACGCAGCATTACCCAGCCATTGAATCAGGCGGTGCAGATTGCCCGCACGATTGCCGATGGGGACCTCACCAGCAAGATTCAAGTCGAATCCAGCGATGAAACAGGGCAGTTGTTGCAGGCGCTGAAAGACATGAATAGCAGCCTGGTCAGAATCGTGGCGCAGGTCAGAACAGGAACAGACACCATCGCTTCCGCTTCAACACAGATTGCTGCCGGTAATCTCGATCTGTCATCGCGCACCGAGGAACAGGCCAGTTCATTAGAAGAAACCGCAGCATCGATGGAAGAACTGACCAGTACCGTCAAGCAGAATGCAGATAATGCGCGTCAGGCAAATCAACTCGCAGCAGAAGCGTCTGATGTGGCGATGAAAGGCGGCGATGTGGTCTCTGAAGTCGTCAGCACCATGTCATCCATCAATAATTCATCGAAAAAGATCGTTGATATCATCAGCGTCATTGATGGCATCGCATTCCAGACGAATATTCTGGCGCTCAATGCCGCTGTCGAAGCTGCGCGTGCCGGCGAACAAGGCCGTGGCTTTGCCGTCGTTGCCACCGAAGTGCGCAATCTGGCGCAGCGCAGTGCGGCTGCCGCGAAAGAAATTACGGTGCTGATCGGTGACTCCGTCGATCAGGTGTCGGCAGGTACGCTGCTGGTCAATAAAGCCGGCACCACGATGAGCGAGGTCGTTAACAGCGTTCGCCGCGTCACCGACATCATGGCGGAAATTACCGCAGCGAGCCATGAACAAAGCACAGGCATAGAACAGGTCAATCAGGCCATCGCACAGATGGATGAAGTGACACAACAAAATGCGGCGCTGGTTGAAGAAGCGGCGGCAGCCGCAGCCAGTCTCGAAGATCAGGCAGCGAACCTGTCGGAATTAGTCGATGTATTCCGGATAGACAGCACACAGATCGTGGCAAACACATCTAGCACAGCCAGCACGGCGGCATCGCACACGCAAAAAGCCACTGCAACAGTCCGGCCTACTATGATGCAGAATCCGGCAAAACGTCTGACTAATACTTAACTATCCTGGCCGGAGCTCGCACTTCACAAGATGCTCCGCAACTGATCATAACGGAACTCCGGAGAAACGCAGCATGACAGCGCCCTCTCCGGTTCAATCGTATTGCATGAAGAAATAAACTATACGAGGTGAATGTGATGGCCGGACAGAACAGAAGCTGATCATGATAGCCAGACTGCTCAAGAAAATACCTGTCGCTGATACGACATCATCAGCGCCAGCATCACTGCCCTCGCACGCCATCAACAAACCGGAAAATACAAGGCCAGGCAGTTTGCTGCAACCGTATGCAGACAGTATCGTCGCCAGCCTGAATGTGGGGCTCATCATTATCGATGAAGCTCTGCAGGTGTTGAGCGTGAATGATGGCGTCTGTAAAATCCTCGGACTTGATCATGCCAATCAGATGGCAGGCCAGCATTTGCGCACACTATTACCGGCTCTTGAATCTCCACAGGTGTTACATCCGTTTCTGTCGGGTAAAACAGGAAAACGCTATCTGAGTATTCCTCACGAAAAAAGCCAGTTGCGCATCACCCTCACGGATATCGTCGGCGACCATGCGCAACAACACTCACTGATCACAGTCGAAGACATCACCGAAGAGCACCGCTTGCGCGAAGAGACTCTGGCCAATGCCGCCCACCACCGCAATCAGGCATCGTTGCTCGATAAAGCCAGCGACGCGATTATTGTGATTGGTATCAACCATCATATTTCGTATTGGAATAAGGCGGCAGAAAAACTATATGGCTGGACGTGCGACGAAGCGCTTGGTAATTCCCCGGAAAATTTATTGTGGGATGATGAAGCAGCGTTTAATGAAGTAACGCGTCTAACGATAGAAGACGGTGAATGGCGCGGTGAAATATCGCAGCGACACAAAGATGGCACACCATTCGTTGTAGAGAGCCAGCGCACGCTGGTCAGGGATGAAAACAAGCGGCCCAAATCGATTCTTATTATTAATACCGATATCACCGAGCGCAAAGCGACTGAAGAAAAAATCCGTCATCTGGCTTTATACGACAGCCTGACCAGACTGCCAAACCGTACGCTGTTCATGGACAGGCTGAGGCAAGCGATCAGCAATGCCAGCCGTTATCAACGACGACTGGCGATCCTGTTCCTGGACCTGAACCGCTTTAAAGAAATCAATGATACGCAAGGCCACGATGTCGGTGATCAGGTATTGATACAAGTCGCACAGCGTTTTGAAGCAACGCTACGCGGCGAAAAAACACTGGCGCGGCTGGGCGGAGATGAATTCATCATCGTCACCGAAGTTGAAGATCAGGTTGCCGCAGCGATGATAGCCGAGCGTCTGCAACAGACGCTGGCGACCCCGCTGCACATCGGTAATGATCATTTTTCCGTCGGGGTCAGCATAGGTTTATCGTTTTATCCTGAAGACAGCGACAATGCCGATGACCTGATGAAGTGCGCCGACATCGCCATGTATAAAGCGAAAACGACAGGCGCAGGTTATATCGCATATCAGGCAAAAATGAGTGCCGACCTGAATGAGCAGATGCACATTGCCAGAAATCTGAATCAGGCAATGAATGCGGATAAATTAGAGTTGTATTACCAACCCAAAATCAATCTGAAGACCGGCGAGATTGACGGCGCGGAAGCCTTGTTGCGCTGGAACGATGCAGAGCGCGGCTGGATCAGCCCGGCGCAATTTATTCCGATTGCAGAAGCGCGCGGCATGATGGCGCAGTTAGGCTTATGGGTGCTCGAACGAGCCTGTCGTCAGATTTGTGCGTGGCGAACGGCGGGCTACCATTTTCATGGCCGACTGGCGATCAATCTGTCAGCCCAGCAACTCAGCGACCCGGAACTGGCCGACAAAATCCTGCAAACCGTGCGGAACGCAGGTCTCAGTCCGGCATGCATAGAGCTGGAACTGACAGAAAGCAGCCTGATGCATAACGTAGCGCAGTCTATCGATATCATGAAATCGCTGAAGATAATGGGATTTGCTTTGTCGATCGATGATTTTGGCACTGGCTATTCTTCTCTTTCCTATTTAAAATGTTTCCCTGTGGACACATTAAAAATTGATATCTCTTTTATTCGTGACATGCTCAATGAGCATCATGACCATACCATTGTTACCACCATCATTGGTATGGCGCGCAACCTCGGTCTCAAAGCGATCGCCGAAGGAGTAGAAACTCCGGAGCAGGCAACAAGCTTGCTCGAGCTCGATTGCGATCACGCACAGGGATATTACTTTGGTCGCCCTGAACCTGCGCCAATATTTGCCTCACGTTGGCTGCGATGTTCAACTGACATCGCGTGAACAAAAAAAACGGCCGGGCTTAGTACCCGGCTATCCGTCTCCCCTTTACATGCAGAATAAAATACTATGCGTCTTAACACGCCTGTCACCAATCACGAGTACATACTCAGCGACACTGAAACCATTGTCTCCACTACCGATCTGCAAGGCAACATCACCTACGCCAACCCCTATTTCGTTCAGGTCAGCGGTTATACCGAAGATGAATTAATTGGTCAGCCGCAAAATATTCTGCGCCATCCGGATATGCCAGTCGAAGCATTTGCCGATTTATGGGCCACCATCAAAAGCGGGCAGCCGTGGACCGGCATGGTCAAAAACCGCTGCAAGAACGGTGATTTTTACTGGGTGCTGGCGAATGTTACGCCCGTCGTCGAAGATGGTCGTCCGGTCGGCTACATGTCGGTGCGGACGAAACCGGGACGTGAACTGGTGCAGCAAACTGCGGCCTTGTACAAAGAAATCAAAGCGGGCAATCCACGTAAAGTTAAAATCAGTCGCGGCAGCGTCAAACTGACCGGCATCGCTGGTGTGTGGAATACATTGCGCTATCTGTCACTGCAACAGCGCGCCAACTGGAATCTTGGCTTTCTGATTCTACTGATGAGTGTCATGCTGGTACAGAATCTGTTTTTCAATCCTGAGCCCTCGGGCTGGCTGACAGCCTTGTCCGCGATTGGCATTGTCACCGCGTTCAATTTCTGGCACGCCTTGCATCGCGCCGTGATCGTGCCTTTGCATCAGGCGCTGAAAGCCAGTCAGATCATGGCGGGCGGCGATCTGACGCAGGAGATAGACAGCCACGGCAAAGACGATATGGGTCAATTGCTGCGCGCCTTGCGCCAGTTAAATATCAATCTGTATTCGATTGTCGGCGATGTGCGCCGCAGCTCAGATCAAACCCGCATCGCCACCAGCGAAATCGCCGCTGGCAATATGGATTTATCGGAACGTACCGAATCGCAAGCTGCGGCACTGGAAGAGACTGCTTCCAGCATGAATCAACTGGCCGCGACCGTCGATCACAATACGGCGCATGCAGTACAGGCAAACCAGATGGCAGGTGATGCATCGCTGGTCGCTGACAAAGGCGGCGCCATCGTGTCACAGGTTGTCTCGACCATGAATGACATTAATACGTCTTCCAAAAAAGTGGTCGATATCATCAGCCTGATTGAGGGTATCGCATTCCAGACAAATATTCTGGCGCTCAATGCGGCCGTTGAAGCGGCGCGCGCAGGCGAACAAGGGCGTGGCTTTGCCGTAGTTGCCACCGAAGTGCGACATCTGGCACAACGCAGTGCGAACGCCGCAAAAGAAATCAAAGATCTGATTCAGCTTTCCGCCGAAAAAATTGATGCGGGAACGTCATTGGCCGGAGCCGCCGGCGACACCATGCGCGACATCATCAGCTCAGTACAAAATGTCCGCAATGTCATGGGTGAAATTGCCTCGGCATCACGCGAACAGAGTGCCGGTATCGCCAAGGTGAATGCCGCCGTCCGTCACATGGATGATGTGACCATACAAAATGCCGCACTGGTCGAAGAAGCTGCTGCTGCCGCCAACAGTTTGCAGGAGCAAACCATCAAAGTCGTACAGGCTCTGGCGGTGTTTAAGCTGGATAAAAAAATACGCCGCTGACACTTGCGGACGCGGCGTAGTCTGAATGGTCTGCCATCGTTACTGTTAACGATGGCGTGGCTTACTCTTGCTCGTCGGCTTCCGGCTCCATACCGGTTTGTACGCTCTTGCCCTGCCCCAGCAACACTGGCGGCACATAGGTCGCCAGCAGATGTTCACGGCTGGCAGGCGTTTCCAGACTGATACGGCCTAAAGCGCCGCTGCGGTAATCGAGCAGCAAGGTATGCGAGGCTTTTTCAAAATCCCAGTCGCCGCCCTTGAGTTTGTAGCCGCGTTTTTGTGCAATGCCTTCGATCACGGCCACCGCATCCATGCCTTCCAGATTAAAGCCGTAGCGAGTCACTAATGACTTCGGATAATGAATCAGCAATTGCTCGGCGAGGAAAGTCGCGATCTCTTCTTCGATCAGCGCATTGATACCGATCGCATGGCTGGCCGCCAGCATCAGGCCATCGGTAGGATGTTCGATCTTCGGCCACAACATGCCGGGCGTATCGGTCAGGATCATGTTTTTACCGAGATACAGGCGTTGCTGCGTCTTGGTCACCGCAGGTTCATCACCGACATTGGCGACGCGTTTCTTCAGCAAGGCATTCATCAGCGTCGATTTACCAACGTTAGGAATACCCATGATCATCATGCGTAAAGGCTTGGTCGGCACGCCACGATGCGGCGCGAGTTTCAGCGCAAAACCGGGTACCTTGGCAACGTCTGCCGGTTTTTTGCAGCTCATCGCGACCGCAAACACGTCTTTCTGGGCGTTGTAGTAATCCAGCCAGAATTTAGTGGCATTCGGATCAGCCAGATCGGCTTTGTTTAAAATTTTCAGGCAAGGGCGTTGGCGGAAAACGCGCAGTTGCTCCACCATAGGATTGCAACTCGCCTGCGGAATGCGGGCATCCAGCACTTCTATCACCAGATCGGTGTTTTCCATGGTTTCCGCCGCCTTCTTGCGGGCAGCGTTCATGTGGCCGGGGAACCATTGTATCGACATGCGTATTCTTCTTATCAGCAAAAACAAAGCGATATTGTACGGAACTCTGCCCTGCTCCACGCAGAATCTGCGCAGAAGTTTGTGTTTTACCCCAGAAATAGGCATAAATCGGGGGGTATATGCGATTTTTGCCCTAATCTCTAAGTAAATAAAGGGCTTTAAAATATACTCCCCCCAGTATTTTTTGGCCTTATGCGACCGGAATAACGCTATTCTGAGCCGCTGAGCGCAACCGGTATGCTGATCGCTGTTATGTGGCAATGATGCGGCAATGCGCTGGCGGTTTTTCGTTTATATTGTGATATTGCCGGTCAACATCCGGCTGAACCTGTCTTCATCACATCGCCAGGAAAAATGATGCCGTCCACCACCACTCTGCTGACACGCATGCTTAAACACCTTGCGGCGTTGCTGTGCGCCGCGCTGCTATCCACTAATATCTATGCCGAAACCATGATGAAAGAGCCTGCGAATTCCAGCGATCGCCAGCTGACAGAAAAAATCATCCGCAATTTATCGCCCTGCTTTCAGACTGTCGGTGTGACACAGGCAGCGGCTCATGCGTTTCCTCAAAGCGCCGCCTTGCCGCCGGACAGTGAACTCATCGTGGTGACCGCGATGCCGACGACCGGCCCGAAAATTTCAGACAGCTATCATTACACGCTGGCCGTGCACCAGTCGCGCCAACAGGTATTCATCAAACAGGTCGGCGGTATCGGTGGTCTGCAAAAAGTATTCGGCCCGATACCGGTTGATCGTCTGTGCCAACAGGAAGACAGCGGCGAAAAGTAAATGTCTGCGTCTTTTTCTGTGCTCTTGTAACATAAGCGCACTCTGCATCTGGCGGAAAAACTGTCAGCAGCACGTCCGCCGCAATACCCTGAAAATAAAAACTGTGATGATCTGACTTTGTTGCCAAAGCATCGCCCGAATTTTGGATTTTTTATGCCCTCAACATCACCAAGCAAGCCATCCGGTTTACCCAGACTACCGGCACGTTATGCCGGCATCGTCATGCCCTTCTTTTTGTCTGTCATCATGACCTGCATCGTCTCTGCCATCAGCACTTTGCGCAGTGTCGGTCTGGCGAATAATTTCGTCGCGATGTGGATGGGTTCATGGGGAATTTCATGGCTCGTTGCCTTTCCCGTCTTGCTGCTGATTCTACCCGTGGTCAGAAAAATGACGGCGATGGTGGTCGCGCCGCATCCTTGATGCAGAGGCGCGCTGGCTATAAATTTGTCTGAAAATACCCTAGAGTTCAACGCATAGTTCAACTCATCAAAGAGCGAAATAAAAAACGCCCGTGTCTGAATCACACGGGCGTTTTTGTATCAATCTCATCGGCTGGCATCGTAACGATGGCAGCTGTGTTGTTTTACTTCGCTGTAATCGTGACTGGCACCGATGCCTGTGCCGTACGTCCGGCGGAATCGGTCACCACCACTTTCAGGGTATAGCTGCCGGTGACTGGCGATGGCCAGCTGGCCGTGATCGCCAGACTGCTGTTCATGGAAAAGCTCATCCCCAAAGGCACGCCGGAAATCGATATCGATACCCAGCTGACGCCCGGATCAGAAATACTGATCTGCCCTGTCAGCGCTTTACCTGCCACGCCCGTCATCGCCGGAGCCGTAATCACAGGACCACTGACTACCGCTGCCGATACAACAATGGTGTATACCGCCTGGCCGCTGAGTCCTGTTTTGCTGTCCTTGGCGATCGCAGTCACGTTATACGTGCCGACCACTGGCGCTGCCCAGCTGACGACGCCGCTGGTGCTGACCGCCATGCCTGCCGGTGCGCCACTGAGGCTATACGTCACAGGGTTAGCAGCAGTCAGCACGACAGAGAATGACAATGGTGTGCCTGCTTTAGCGCTGATCGTGCCACCTGTTACCACCGGTGCCTTCGCCGCCGCAATCGTGATGTTGTAAACCGCTTTGCCACTCAGCGCTGTTTTGCTGTCGGTTGCAGTGACCGTCACCGCATAGGTTCCCGCTACGGGTGTCGTCCATGTCACGACGCCTGTGCTGGCAATCGTCATGCCCGACGGTGCGCCGCTCAGCGCATACGTCAGCGGATTTGTTGCCGTTGCCGAAACAGTGAAAGTCAATGCTGTACCAACCTGCCCGCTGATCGCAGCGCCAGTCACCACCGGTGCAGTCGGCGCGATTGCAGTTCCTGTCAGCGTGCTGATCAGATTGCCTATGTTCGGCGTTCCCAGTCCCGTCAGTTGATCGTAACCCGTCTTCGCGTAGCAACTGGCACAGGTTCCGTCTGAGCCTTTGACAATGTCAACAAACGTGCTGGCATACGTTCCCGGCACGGTAGAAATCTGACCATACAACAGGCTGTGTGGCTGACCCAGCGGGGCTTTTGCCAGCTGCGCGCGGGTCGCATTTGCCACCGCGACGATACCCGCCCATTGCGGTGTCGATAAGCTGGTGCCACCGGCGCTGATCCAGTTGACGGTCGTGCTGCCAGGATTGATGACAGCCACATACTGACCAGTCGATGGGTCCGCATTGAATGCCACGTCGGCGACAGTGCGACGGGCAAGCGTGCCCATGCCGGGAACGCTGCTGTTCTGATAAGCCGGCAAAGCCGTGTAGGCGCTGGTGCCGCCACCAGTACCAGACCAGCCGCTTTCAACCCGCGCGCCGCTGCCGGAATACGTCAGCGAAGTGCCGCCAACCGCCACCACATACGGCGAAACCGAAGGCCAGCTGACTGCGGCACCGGAATCACCGGTCGCTGCCAGATACGTCATTTTGGCAGCGCTGAAAGCAGCATCGACCGATGCCGTCCAGTTACCTTCTGCCGCGCCGAAACTCATCGACACCACGCCCGGCCCCATCGCGTTCGCCAATTTGACCGCACCGAGTAAGCTATTCAGCGATGCATCGGCGGCTTCGATCAGCACTATCCTTGCCAGCGGTGCGGTCGCATGCGCCCACTGCACATCGAGTGTGATCTCAGTCGCCCAGCCAGAGTTGTATGCCGGAGCAGTGCCAGTCAGTGTGCCGCTAGCGGTGTTGTAGGCAAGCACTAATTCACAAGCGTTGGTCGCCGGTGCTACCAACGGCAAGGCGCTGGTGGCCGCCAGAGTTTTCGCAGTACAACCAGGCAAACCGAATTTTTGATTGAATGCCGCCAGTTCTGCTGCCACATTCGGATCGTGATACGCATCGACGATATAGATCGTCTGACCGGCACCGAGTTGCGCGGCCTGCGCGGCTGTCAACCCGGTCATGCTTGCAGGCAGGGCGGCGAGACCGTATGCCGCGCGGATCTGCGCTGGCGTATAAGTCGATACAACGCTGGACGTGGCTTGCGGTTGTATCACGCTGTTGCCCGGTAAGGAGCGCACACGTGCCCCCTGCGCGCCCTGTTGCGCCTGCACTTCCTGCATCGTAGTCACGGTCAGGCCGCGATCCGATAATTGCTGAAACTCCTCTGGTATCGCCTGTTGACGCGGCCCCATCAGTGCAGACGCGCTGCTGTTCAACGCATCGATATCGGTTGGCGTATCGAGCAACACAGGGGCAACGTGAAACGTCGGTTGTGCAATCTGCGCCGCTGCCGTTTCCGGCAATTGGGCAACATCCGCACTGAGTGTCGTGGTCGCAGTCGCAATCGCGGCAGGTGCCTGATTCAGCGACGCATTATCAGAATTACTGCCACAGGCACTCAGCAAGGCAAGCAGACTGGCAGTAAGAATCCGGGGGACAGGTTTGGTGACAGGACGGGTGACAGGCATGGGCTCAGCTCTCTGTTGTTGGCGAGGGCCACGCGAAATACCTGATGACATCACAGGATAGTCAGCAACCCCGCTACCGTGGCGCGTCAGCGCTGTAGGCCGGAGGCTTTGCGTCTCTGCCTTTCGACAGATTTGCCCTCAGAATCGTCGCACCGCAAATGCGATACGAATACATACGAATAAAGTAAACGATGCTGAGTGTAAGGAGTATGCCGGCGGAATAACAGCGTACAAATGTTAAAGAAGTTTGAAACGATATCGTCATTGACATCATTTTGTCGCCTACCTGCAACGAAACCAATTTGCAGATAACAGCACGGGCACAACGCCATTCAGAAAGCCACCGGCGTGTTGTCTCAGCCGCTGAAAAGCTGTCTGAAAAATTGTCTGCGGAAAGAAAAAAAGGGGAGTATCTGCCGTTTTTGCTCAATTGTCCTTATAAAAAAAGGGCTTTGCAGAATACTCCCCCCCAGTATTTAAAGAGGCAAAACAGCAGAAAAACGATGGCTTGCCGTCATTTATTCAAGATCAGCAAGAACTTTCAAATGCGCAGTCACGCTGCGGGCGAGCGCCGAGAGGTTGTAGCCGCCTTCCAGACAACTGACGATGCGGCCTTTGGAATACTCTTTCGCGACCGCCATCACCTGCCTGGTCAGCCAGGCGAAATCGGCTTCCGTCAGCCCCAGTTGCCCCATATCGTCTTCGCGGTGCGCATCAAACCCGGCCGAGATAAAAATCATTTCCGGCTGAAATGCGCGCAAAGCTGGCAACCATTTTTCAGTGACCAGCGTGCGGATCACATCGCCATAGCTATGCGCCGGCACGGGCACGTTGACCATGTTACTGGCCGGTTCGCTATCGCCGGAATACGGATAAAAAGGATGCTGAAAAAAACTCACCATCAGCACTTGCGGGTCATCACGGAAAATATCTTCGGTGCCATTGCCGTGATGCACATCGAAATCAACGATGGCGACACGCTGCAAGCCGCGCACATCGAGTGCATGACGGGCAGCAATCGCGACGTTGTTAAACATACAGAATCCCATCGATTCTTTGCGGCTGGCATGATGTCCCGGTGGCCGTACCGCGCAAAAAGCATTTTCGATTTCGGCATCGATCACCGCATCGGTTGCGGCGATCGCCGCCCCCGCCGCGCGCAGACAGGCGCGCCAGGTGTAGCTATTTAAAGCAGTGTCGGCATCGAGTGGAAAGTGATCGTATTCGGAATGTTCGGACGGACAATTTTCGCGTATCCGGTAAATCGCATCCGCTGTGTGCACCCGCGCCAGGTCGCTTTCTTCTGCCGACGGTGCATCGCGATGATCCAGCAAGGTGCTGATGCGGCTGGCGATCAGTTGGTCTTCTATCGCCTGCAAACGTTCTGGTGATTCCGGATGCCATGATCCCATTTCATGGCGTTTGCAATCTGCATGGGTGTAATACGCGGTTGTCATGTCTCGGATTTTTGTAGATTTAGCTATCAGTTTCACCTTATTTAGCTGCTTTTGCAAATGCGCCTGTCCGGCCAGTGCAGGGATTACAACAAGCCGGTTTAATTCGGCTACACTGTGCGCTGATTTTTACGCGAGGAAATACATGTTTTCCCAATTGCATAAAGTTGCAAAACAAGTCAATAACGTCATTATCGGTAAAGAGCTGCAAATCCGTCAGGCGCTGGCCTGTTTGCTCGCTGGCGGTCATTTGTTAATCGAAGATTTGCCCGGCGTTGGTAAAACCACCCTCGCGCATGCTCTCGCGATTTCGCTGGGCCTGAAATTTAACCGTCTGCAATTCACCAGCGATTTACTACCCGCCGATGTCATTGGTGTGTCGATTTTTGACCGCGAAAAAAATCAGTTTATTTTTCACCCCGGCCCGGTATTCACCCAGGTCTTGCTGGCCGATGAAATTAATCGTGCCACACCAAAAACACAGTCTTCCCTGCTTGAAGCGATGGAAGAGCATCAGGTGTCAGCCGAAGGCCAGACACGCAAACTGCCTGCCCCATTTTTCGTGATCGCAACGCAAAATCCTGCGCATCAGGTCGGCACCTTTCCGTTACCGGAATCACAGCTGGACCGTTTTCTGATGTGTCTGTCACTCGGCTACCCGGATGCGGCGGCAGAACGTGCGCTGTTATTGGGTGAAGACCGTCGCGCTTTGCTGTCAAAGCTGCCAGCATTGATGCAGGCCAGCGAGTTATTGCAGGCGCAGCAGCAACTCAAACAAATACATACCTCGCCTTCGTTGGTTGATTATGTGCAGGCGCTGGCACAGGCAACCCGTCAGGGCGATGTCTTTGCCGAAGGCATGAGCCCGCGCGCATCGCTCGCCTTGTTGCAGGCAGCGCGTGCCTGGGCGGCACTTGAGGGGCGTGATCACGTACTGCCGGAAGATGTGCAGGCCATCATGATTCCGGTGATTGCGCACCGCCTGCGTCCGCTTAAATCAGTCAATGGTAAAGCCAGCGCCAGCGCAGATTTACTGGAGCAAGTGATCAAGCGCGTTGCCGTCTGATGGGTGCTGAACCGGAGACCGGAAAACGAATGCCATGCTGACCGCTTTATCTGAACGCTGGAAAGCCCGCCTGCACAAGATCATTTTTCTTGAGCATCAACCTGAGAGTGGTGAAGTTTTTCTGAAACAACGCCGCGTCTTCACGTTGCCAAGCAAGGCAGGCTGGATGTTTTTGCTGATGCTGCTGATCTTGTTTATTTCTGCGACTAATTACAGTCTCAGCCTGGGTTTTGCATTGACGTTTGTACTCGGCAGCGTCGCGCTGGTGAATGTTTTCTTTTGCTTCAGAAATCTCGCCTACCTGCATCTCGATACGGGCCCGGCGCAAGCCGTGTTTGCTGGCGAAGAAACGCACTTCACCATTTTTCTGATCAATCGGCGCAAATATCAGCGCTACGCGATCTGGGTCGGCTTCAACGAAAAAAATGCACCGGAAAAAGCGGTGGATATTGCCCCGGACAGCCGAACCAGCATACACCTGAACTATCCGACGCGCAGCCGTGGCTGGCAGGCTATTCCACGGGTACGCCTGCAAACCTGGTTCCCACTTGGCTTGTTGCGCGCCTGGAGCACCTGGCTGCCAGACGCACGGGCGCTGGTGTATCCGGAGCCGGAAGAACATGCGCCGCCGCTACCGACTTCTGGCGCACCTTCGAATGAACTCGAAGGCCAGGGCGGCAACGAGGATTTCTCAGGCGTGCGGGCGTATCAGCCGGGCGACGCACTCAAACATCTGGCGTGGAAACAAATCGCCCGCGTCGATCCTGCGCTCGGCGGACAACTGGTGACCAAACAATTCACTGGTGGTGCTGGCAACGATATTTTGCTGGATTTTTCTGCCCTGCCAAGAACGATGAATCTGGAACTCAAACTCTCGCGCATGACCCGATGGGTGCTGGAAGCAGATCAGGCCGGGTTGCAGTACGGTTTTAAGCTCGGGCAGGAAGATTACTCCCCGGCACAGGGACCGGCACATCGCGATGCCTGTCTGCGCGCCTTAGCGCTTTACGAATTGTGATCGGATGACTATGCGCCGGCCTTTTTCCCTGCCCGTTTTCAGTCGCGATAAAGCAGATACGCTGCTGTTAATCGTTGCCTGCCTGAGTGTGCTGCTGCCGCATTTTTCGCATCTGGGAACATGGGTTAGTGTCAGCTGCGTTGCCTTGCTGATCTGGCGCGGCTGGCTGACGCTGACAGGTCGCCGCCTGCCACCGGGATGGATACTGATTCCGGTGTCGGCGCTGATGATGCTGGGCGTCTATCTGAATCATAAAACCTTCTTTGGACGTGAGGCTGGCGTCACCATGCTGGTGCTGCTGCTGACCTGTAAATTATTAGAGATGCACGCGAAACGAGATTTGTTTGTCGTGCTTTTTCTGGGTTTCTTTTTACTGCTGACCAGCTTTTTTTATCAGCAAACCATCGCGGCAGCAGTCATGACACTAGTCTCTGTGAGTCTGCTGCTCACAGCACAATTGTCGTTCCACTACACAGGTCTTTTCCCATCCCTGAAACAACGCTTGAAATTAGGCTTAGGCATGATGGCACTGGCAATTCCGCTGACCTTGTGTGCGTTCTTTCTTTTCCCCCGAATACAAGGCCCGCTCTGGGGTTTGCCGGGTGATGCACATAGCGGACGCTCAGGCTTATCGGAAACGATGTCACCGGGCGGTATCAGCGATCTGGTCTTGTCAGAAGAGATCGCCTTCAGGGTGAAATTTTCGCAGCCGCTACCGAATAAATCACTGCTGTACTGGCGCGGTATCGTGATGACGGAATTCGATGGCAAAACTTGGTCGCCGGCTCGCTTTTTGCAAAAGAATAACGGTGATATTGCGCAGTACGCTGGAACACCGATCACGCAGGAAATTATCCTGGAACCACAGAGCCAGCGCTGGTTGTTTGCTCTGGATTTACCAGCGGCAGCACCGCAAACAAATGGCAACACTATCGCCAGCATCAACCGACAAATGGAACTGCGCAGCAATGACATCATCAGCCAGCGTCTGCGCTATCAGGTGACGTCTTATCCGCAATATCGTTACCTCGTCGAAAACAATCTGAGAGATTTACACCGGGCATTGGAAATACCTGCCGGTTACAATCCGCGCAGCGCGGCCTTTGCGGACACATTACGACGTCAGTACGGCGATGACAGCGCGCTAATCAACGCCGTATTGCAGTATTTTCGCAAGGAAGCATTTACTTACACGCTGGAACCACCTCTGCTCGGCATCAATAGTATTGACGACTTCTTGTTCAAGAGCAGAGCCGGGTTTTGCGAACATTATGCGAGTGCGTTTGTGAATCTGATGCGGCTGGCCGGTATTCCGGCAAGAATCGTGACGGGTTATCAGGGTGGCACACTGAATGAAGTCGACGGCTATTTTGAAGTCCGCCAATCTGATGCCCATGCATGGACAGAAGTGTGGCTCGAAGGTCAGGGCTGGGTTCGCGTCGACCCGACTGCCGCCGTCGCGCCAGAACGGGTTATGCAAAATCTGAATCAGGCGATTCCCAAACGCGGCTTTGCAGGGCTGATGAATTTTGCCTTGTCCGGCAATTCATGGAGCCAAGCTATGCGCATGCGCCTCGACGCCATCAATAACTCTTGGAATCAGTGGGTACTCAATTACAACCAGCAAACGCAGAAAAACTTTCTCATTTCCTTAGGCTTTAAAGACATAGACTGGTCGCGCATCAGTTTGCTGTTTTTTATCACGGGCAGTCTCATTATCGGCGCAATTGCCCTGCCGTTGATGCTGAACAGACCTTCGATCCCGGCAATGGATAGAGTATACTTGGCGTTCTGCAAAAAAATGGCAAAGAAAACACCGCCCCGCGCAGTGGATGAGGGGCCATATGCTTATCTGCAAAGATTGAAAAAAACATTGCCAGCAAAAGATATTCCCCCGGTGGAAAAATTCCTGCGCACCTATATCAATGCGAAATATGGACAAACCACCGCTCCGGAAAGCCAGCGTATACGCCAACTGAAAATCCTGTTAGCAGCCTGTCGCTAATTTACTGAACAAGCACTTGACATCGACCATTGTGAAATCTATTCAATACATCGTCCGCAGTTGCTTCTGTGCTGCGATCGTCAGCAGCATCGCTCTGCCCGCATTAAGCGCGACACCTTCAGCAAACAAAACGTCTGCCAAGCGCAGTGCTAAGGCGACCTCTGCGACACCCGTGATGCAAGAAAATGTTCGCTTCAATGAATGGAAAGAAGTCTCCGCCTTCATTATGGAAATGGTGGACAAGCATCAGTTTGACAAAGCGCAGTTACAAACCGTATTTGAACAAGTGCGCTACGTTGAAAGCGCAAGGCAACTGATGAGACCCGCTCCGGCAGGGAAACCTAAAAACTGGAAAGCCTATCGCGCCCGTTTTGTGGAACCCTACAGGATAGAGGCAGGCGTCGCATTCTGGAATAAATATGCAGATGCGCTGGAGCGCGCACGCCAGCAATACGGTGTACCACCAGAGATCATCGTCGGTCTGATCGGTGTGGAAACTATTTTTGGAAAAAACACCGGAAAATTCCGGGTCATGGATGCGCTGACAACACTGGCCTTTGACTATCCGGACACGCCGACCAGAGATACCCGCATGCAGTTCTTCCGCAATGAGCTGGAAAACATGCTGCTGATGGCAAGAGAATCTGGCGTCGACCCCTTTGCATTTAAAGGCTCTTACGCAGGTGCGATAGGCTGGCCGCAATTCATGCCAGGCAGCATACGTAAATTTGCGGTCGATTTTGACGGCGATGGCAGCATCAATCTGACCGATTCCCCCGTCGATGCCATCGGCAGCGTCGCTCACTACCTGGCGATGCATGGCTGGAAAAGAAATCTCCCAGTCACCTTCCCGGCTACCCTGATTTCAAGCGAAGCAAACCCGGCGTTATTACAGACAGCGCTGAGCCAGGGATTACGTGCCAGCTATTCTCTGGCGGAATTAAAAACCTTTATCAGCACGGCAAGCAGTGATGCACCGAGCAACATACAGTATGGCGTTATCAACCTACAGAATGGTGACGAAGCCACCGAATACTGGCTGGCGACCGATAATTTCTTCGCGATTACGCAATATAACCGCAGTTATTTTTATGCCATGTCGGTGTTTGATCTGGGGCGAATCATCAGTGCGGCAAAAGAAAAATAGGTATATGTCAGCTTGAACAAAACTTTTTAACAATATGTTTCGTTTTCACCAATTGATTTAAGGTACTTTTTACCCAATACTATATTCGTAAGTAATTGCTAGCATGCAAAAGACGGAAATAACCATCCATTGCATGCTTTTTTAAAAACAAGCGTTGCGATTAATTGCAAATTAATCTACAGTGATATTGTCTTATTAATACTAATGCATGTTTGATGCTAAGTGTGAATAGGGATTTAACAATGGTTTGCTATTCTTGCTAAAAGCAAATTCTATTTTAAAGTTACAATGTTACCGTTTGATTAATTCTCATTGAAGCAATTAAATCCAGCATCAATAGACTAGACAGCGAGGTAATTATGGCAAATTTAACCCAGCTTGAATCAGATGAGATCGACTACGATCCCAACAATCTTTTAGATACTCTGATCAAGCAATTGCATTTGAAAAATGACGCAGCACTCTCAAGAGCGTTAGAAGTTGCACCACCGGTCATCAGCAAAATCAGACATCGTCGTCTGCCTGTAGGCGCTTCGTTGTTGATCCGCATGCATGAAATCAGCGATATCAGCATCAAAGAATTGCGCGAACTGATGGGTGACCGTCGCGCGAAATTCCGCATCAGCGACAAGCAATTCAAGCCAAAAGACGCAGCTTAAATGCTTTCCGGGCAATCCCCGGCGACAGATAAAGCAAAATACCGAAACTACTTGTGAGAGTAATTTCGGTATTTTTTTGGGTGTGACAAAATTAACTGAGCGTATCTGCGCCCAGACTTGCCGGAGACTCAGGCCGGGAAGACACCAGTCGATAAATAGCGATCGCCACGATCACATACGATAAACACGATCGTTGCATTTTCTACTGTCTCCGCAATTCTCAGTGCAATTTCACAGGCACCCGCCGCTGAAATACCGCAAAAAATTCCCTCTTCCGCAGCGAGTCTGCGTGCCATGTGCTCGGCATCCCCCTGGCTTACTGATTCCACCTGGTCAACTTTGGCTTTATCGAAAATTTTAGGCATGTACGCTTCCGGCCATTTGCGAATGCCGGGGATTTGCGAACCCTCTTCTGGTTGTGCGCCAATAATCTGAATCTGTGGATTTTGCTGTTTCAGATAAGCGGAAACTCCCATGATCGTTCCGGTCGTCCCCATTGCGCTGACAAAATGAGTGACTTTTCCCTTAGTATCCCGCCAGATTTCCGGTCCGGTACCTTCAACATGCGCAAGAGGATTATCCGGATTCGCGAACTGATCCAGAATCAAACCCTTGCCTTCTTTTTGCATTTGTTCGGCCAGATCCCGCGCATACTCCATGCCGCCGGTTTTTGGTGTCAGTATGATCTCGGCACCGTATGCAGCCATACTCTGACGACGCTCGATACTCAGATTCTCCGGCATCAGTAAAATCATTTTGTAACCACGCATGGCGGCTACCATCGCCAGTGCAATGCCAGTATTGCCACTGGTCGCCTCAATCAGGGTATCACCAGGTTTCAGTTGGCCCCGCTCTTCAGCGCGCCTGATCATCATTAATGCAGGTCTGTCTTTGACTGAGCCAGCTGGATTATTACCTTCCAGTTTGCCTAATATAATGTTGTTGCGACGCCGATTTTCCTCACCCGGTATTCTTTGTAAACGTACTAAAGGGGTGTTACCAATCGTGTCTTCAATAGTCAGGTAAGACATAGTTATCAATAGTCGTGAAATACAGGCTTATTCTAAACGCACTTGAATTCTGCCGCATGGCGCTTATTGCGGCGTGTCAGACCACAAAACAGCGCTATCTCACTGTTTTCACAGGTAAATATCGCAGCTGACAGCATTCAGAAACAGATATATTCCTTATACATAATTCGCATAAGCTAATAAAAAAGCCTCCGATGATTCAAAATCGGAGGCTTTTACGTAAAACACAGGCGATGACGGTGAAGATCGACGCCTGAAAATAAGACTATTTATTTAATCAGATTATTTTGCTTTGCCTTCTTTTGCACTGGCGGCCGCTTTCTCAGCAGCATCCGCTTTTTCTGCTTTCGCTGCTTTTTTCTCTGCTTTTGATGCTTTTACTGGTTTTTCCGGTGTTTTTTCTGTCGCCTTATCATCGGCTTTTGTTGCTTTTGCAGGTGCATCCGCAGGCTTAGCATCCGCTTTAGGGTCTTTTGCTGCTTTTGCAGGTTTGCTTGCTGACTTGTCTGCAGCAGCTGGTTTAGCTGGTGCGCCTGGCTTTGCCTGCCCATTCACGGTCAGCCCAGCTTCGGACAGCTTGGTAGAATTTTTATCGCCAATTCCCTTCACACGTGCTTCGAAATCAGCCCAGTCTTTGAAACTGCCATTTTTTGTGCGCTCTTCGATTATCGCCTTAGATTTGGCAGGACCTATGCCTTTAATTCCATCCAGAGCAGCCTGATCGCCTTTATTGACATCAACGTCGGCAAACGCAAAACCCATGCTGGCAACCATTGCAGCCACTGCCAATAATAATTTCTTGAACATATGAAGACTCCCCAAAAAGTGATGAACTTTAATGATCATGTTTCATTTTCTAAAATGCCAGAAAACGAAACATGATTATTAACGGTAAAAGCACATAAGGGTTGACTTATTTTCACCAGATTGAGAGAAAACTACACCTCCGAGAATAATTCTTCTTTTGTCACGGTCGCAGTACCCAGTTTGCCAACCACTATTCCACCAGCCCTGTTAGCGATCACTACGGCATCCTGCATACGCATACCATTCGCCATCATCACTGCCATCGTCGCGATGACGGTATCTCCGGCACCGGAAACATCAAAAACTTCGCGAGCCATTGCAGGCACATGCGTGACATCTTCTTCGGTAAATAGGGTCATTCCCTCTTCAGAACGCGTCAATAACAAACCTTGTAAATCTAATTCGCGCCGTAAATTTTGTGCTTTTTCAGTCAGTTCAGCCTCGTTCGCCCATTCGCCGATAATCAGTTTCAGTTCTGATTTATTCGGCGTTAATAATGTTGCTCCTGCATAGCGGGCGAAATCACTGCCTTTAGGATCCACCAGAACAAGTTTACCAGCGTCCTTTGCGGCTTGTATCATCGCCTTCACATTCATCAGACCGCCTTTGGCATAATCGGAAAAAATGACGACGTCATATGCACTCAGCAAGGCATTGAAACGATTCAGTTTGTCTCTGAGAACAATTTCTGTCGGTTTTTCCTCAAAATCAATACGTATCAGTTGTTGCTGGCGACCGATCACACGTAATTTGATGATCGTTGATATTTGTTTATCGCGGCTGAGGTAACTGGAAATACCGGCTTTTTTCAACAGATTTTCAATACTGTTGCCCGCCTCATCATCACCGATGATGCCCATCAGTCCTGCGTTCACGCCAAGAGCAACTGCATTTAAAGCCACATTTGCAGCGCCACCAAGACGTTCTTCACGACGCTCGACGCGAACGATGGGAACCGGAGCTTCGGGAGATATCCGGTTCACCTCACCAAACCAGTAACGATCGAGCATGACATCGCCAGCGATCAGAATTTGCTTTTTCACTTGCTCATTCATCAAAAACAACCTCACTTACGCGTGAGTACGGAACGGCCAATGCCGTGGTATTCAATACCAAGTTCTGTCATCACCGCGGGTTCAAACAGATTTCGGCCATCAAAAATCACTGCCTGTTTCAAACGCTGCTTAACCTGATCAAAATCAGGGCTGCGGAAAGCCTTCCATTCCGTAACGATCGCCAAGGCGTCTGCGTCATTCAGCGCATCCATAGGGTTTTCAGCGTAGCGGATCGATGCGAGTAATTCCGGTGCGTCATAAAAATCGAGTTCAAACACGCGTTTAGCTTCTTCCATAGAAACCGGATCATAAACAGCCACCGTCGCGCCATTGCGCAGCAATTCGCCGATTAACACGCGCGATGAGGCAGCACGCATATCATCCGTGTTTGGCTTAAATGCGAGACCCCAGATTGCAAAATGTTTACCGACAATCTGATTGTCAAAGCGCTGCATGATCTTGGCACCTAGAATCTGCTTCTGGCGCGCATTAACTTCTTCAACCGCCTGCAAAATCAACAGGTTCAGTCCATAGTCCTGCGCAGTACGTTCCAGTGCCTGTACGTCTTTTGGAAAGCAAGATCCGCCATAGCCACAGCCTGCGTATAAAAAACTATGGCCGATACGGGGGTCAGAGCCTATCCCGTGGCGTACGGCTTCGATATCAGCACCGACATGATCAGCCAGATTGGCGAGTTCATTCATAAAAGAAATGCGCGTTGCCAGCATCGCATTTGCTGCATATTTCGTGAATTCGGCAGAACGAACATCCATCCAGTATGTGCGTTCGCGATTGCGATTAAATGGTGTGTACAACTTTTTCATCATATCGCGCGCTTTTTCACCCTGAGGTGTCGCGTCGCAACCAATCACAATACGATCAGGACGCATAAAATCCTCAACCGCGGCTCCTTCTTTCAGGAACTCAGGATTGGACACAACCGAAAAAGTTGCAGTTGCTGCGCGCGCAGCCAACTCCTCTTGCACAGCAACGCTGACGCGGTCAGCGGTACCAACAGGAACGGTTGATTTATCGACGATGACTTTAAAGCCGGTCATGTATTTACCGATATTACGTGCCGCTGCCAGCACATATTGCAAATCAGCGGAACCATCTTCATCGGGAGGTGTGCCGACAGCAATAAACTGGATATCGCCATGTGCCACGCTTGCCTCGACATCAGTCGAAAAACGGATGCGTCCAGCCGCGCGGTTACGCGCTACCACCTCTTCCAGTCCCGGTTCATGGATAGGAATTTCCCCATTGTTCAGGATGTCAATTTTGCGCTGATCAACATCAAGACAAAATACATCGTTTCCCAATTCCGCGAGACAGGCACCCGTCACGAGGCCAACATAACCAGTACCAATAATAGTAATTTTCATTTTGCGATCTCAGTCCCAAATAAATAGTGCCGTATTCCTGCGAGAGCCATCGTTCCTCGATACGAACAAGATGCCGCATGCAGAGGAATACAATTAATTCATTACATTTAACTCTTCTGTACGTCGCGGCGGATAAGTCTCCCAGCGACTGCAACCTGGACAATGCCAGTAAAACTGCCTCGTCTTAAAGCCACAATGAGAACACTGATAGCGTGACAATTTCTGCGCATAACCATGTACCAGATTTTTGACCAGCGACAGTTCTGGCCGGAACTCTGGAGAAACCTCAATCAAACGGGCGTCCAGTAATTTTTCCAGCCCGAGCAAAGTTGGTGTTCTGCGTAATTCGTCACTAACCAGCTGATTTGCTGCCGCTACCGTATCAAGCTCTATCGTCGCTTTAAAGACTACCTCGAGCAGATCCACAGACGGTGCTTCTTCGAGATAATTTTTCAACAGATTCAGGCCTTCCTGCGGGCGCTCCAGCTTACGATATGCATCCATCAGGCGTTGCGCAACCAGCGCCACGTGCGGCACACTTTGCTGCTCCACACGCAACCAGGCAGTAACGGCTTTTTCTGTTTCACCTATTGACTGATAGACGTCGCCCATCAATATCACGGCACGGACACTTAAACGGTCTATCGCCAGTGCTTTTTCTAATACGGCAAGCGCTGCCTCAGTATTGCAGCGCGCCAGCTCATCCTGCGCAATTTCACAATAAAACTGCGCGATCTCTTTTTGTCTGCCACCGGCACCTGCTTCTTGCAACGCGTATGCGGCATCGATCGCACGCGCCCATTCTTTTTCACGCTGATAAATTTCGAGCAAAGCACGGCGAGCCTGAACTTCAAAAGGTCCGGAAACAAGCTGATTAAATGTTTCCTCAGCACGATCTAATAAGCCTGCTTTTAAGTAATCCTGCCCCAGCTCGAACATTGCCTGCGTCTTTTGATCGGAAGGCAAATCAGGGCGCTGGACGAGATTTTGATGCACACGGATAGCTCGCTCGGTTTCACCACGGCGGCGAAATAAATTTCCCAACGCAAAATGCAATTCAACAGCTTCAGGATCAAGACGAACAATATCGATAAACGCATCAATTGCTTTATCGGGCTGTTCGTTGAGTAAAAAATTAAGCCCCTTAAAATAGCCACGCGGCAGGCTGCGCGACTCGGAAAGCAACTGGCGGATATCAACCCGGGCAGCCAGCCAGCCAAGAGTAAAAAACAAGGGGATGCCAAGCAACCACCAAATTTCAAATTCCATTTTTCTTATTTTCTGTAATGTTTTTCAAGATAGTAAGTATCTGCCTGAATAATGTCAGCGAGAGACCAGCTTCGTTCCCCTCTGCATTCACATTTAGGGTAAAGCCGGCACGTGAAGACTAATCGTTCCGGACACCATCTGGTTGTGGTGCCTGCATACTTGCCTGCTCGGCAAGCAGACGCTCTTTCTCAATTTCCGCCAGCGTTTTCTTGTGACGAGAGAGATCACGACGGTGTCTGAACACCATAGGAACCATCGCCAGAGCGCCCAACACGGCACCCGCTACGAAAAAAACCAACAGCATAATCACCAGAGGTGCTGATTGTTGATAACCGAAGAAATACTGAAGCGTGACGATCTGATCATTCTTTAAGGCAAAGCCAAAAAAGATGATGAAAAGTATCGCAGCAAGCAATCTGGAAATATATTTCATGGTTACATCCTAATGAGTAAAAGCGGCATTAACGAACGCTGTTGCTTTACTGTGTCTGCAAAGCGACCATTGTACTGAAAAAAAACGGCATACCGGAAAAACCGATATACCGTTTTTTAATTTGCATCAATCGCGAGGCCCGATGACCCGTCTAGTCATCGTGTATCGGCTGCCCAACCATGGCATCGACACGTTCGCGCAATTCTTTACCCGGTTTGAAATGCGGTACCCGTTTTTCAGGCACCATCACTTTGTCACCAGATTTAGGATTACGACCTATCCGTGGTGGACGACTGTTCAGAGAAAAACTGCCAAAACCCCTGATCTCTATCCGCTGCCCTGTTGCCAGAGCATCGGTCATTGCATCTAAGATGGTTTTGACAGCGACATCCACATCTTTTGCAACCAGTTGTGGATATCGCTCCGCCAGACGAGCTATCAGCTCCGACTTCGTCATATTTATAAAACCTTATGACTGAGATTGAGCTTAGTTTTTGTTGTCGAGTTTAGCTTTCAACAACGCGCCCAGGCTGGTAGTACCGGAAGCTGCATTGGAATCTACAGCAGTAGACATTTTTTGCATTGCTTCTTGTGTTTCAGCGCTGTCTTTTGCTTTGATAGACAACTGGATACCACGTGCTTTACGGTCGATGTTCAACACCAACGCTTCAACGCTGTCGCCGACTTTCAGATGTGTACCAGCATCTTCCACGCGGTCGCGGGAGATTTCGGATGCACGCAGGTAGCCTTCAACGTCGTCAGCCAGTTGGATCACTGCGCCTTTTGGCTCAACAGATTTCACTGTACCAGTAACGATTGCGCCTTTGTCGTTCATTGCGCAGTAGTTATTGAATGGGTCGCCTTCGAGTTGTTTAACACCCAGGGAAACGCGCTCACGTTCAACGTCGATCGCCAGAACGATGGCTTCCAGTTCGTCACCTTTCTTGAAGCGACGTACTGCTTCTTCGCCTGTTTCATTCCAGGACAGATCAGACAAATGTACCAGACCGTCGATGTTGCCAGACAAACCGATAAATACGCCGAAGTCAGTGATGGACTTGATCGCGCCGCGAACTTTGTCACCTTTCTTGTGGTTGATCGCGAAATCATCCCAAGGATTAGCTTTGCACTGTTTCATGCCCAGGCTGATACGACGACGTTCTTCGTCGATTTCCAGAACCATAACTTCAACTTCGTCGCCCAATTGAACAACTTTGTTTGGTGCCACGTTTTTGTTAGTCCAGTCCATTTCGGAAACGTGAACCAGACCTTCGATACCTTGTTCAACTTCAACGAACGCACCGTAGTCGGTCAGGTTAGTGACTTTACCGAACAGACGTGTGTTCGCTGGGTAACGACGGGACAAGCCTGTCCATGGGTCGTCGCCCAATTGTTTTACGCCCAGGGAGACACGGTTTTTCTCTTGGTCGAATTTTAATACTTTTGCAGTGATTTCCTGACCAACTGTCAACACCTCGGAAGGGTGACGTACACGACGCCATGCCAGATCAGTGATGTGCAACAAGCCATCGATGCCGCCCAGATCAACGAACGCGCCGTAGTCAGTGATATTTTTAACGATACCAGTAACCACTGTGCCTTCTTTCAGGGTTTCCATCAGTTTTTGACGCTCTTCGCCCATAGACGCTTCAACAACAGCGCGGCGGGACAGCACAACGTTGTTACGCTTGCGGTCGAGCTTGATGACTTTGAATTCCATGGTTTTGCCTTCGTAAGGAGTTGTATCCTTCACTGGGCGTGTATCAACCAAAGAACCTGGCAAGAAAGCGCGGATGCCGTTCGTCAGAACAGTCAGACCACCTTTAACTTTGCCATTAACTGTACCAGTAACGATCTCGCCAGACTCCAGCGCTTTTTCGAGCGCGAGCCAGGATGCCAGACGTTTTGCTTTGTCACGGGACAGGATAGTGTCGCCGAAACCGTTTTCCAGCGAATCAATCGCTACGGAAACGAAATCGCCGATATTAACTTCCAGGTCGCCCTGGTCGTTTTTGAATTCTTCAACAGGGATAAAGGCTTCAGACTTCAAGCCTGCGTTCACGATCACGAAGTTGTGGTCGATACGAACGACTTCAGCAGAAATCACTTCACCGGAACGCATATCCTGACGTGACAGGGACTCTTCGAACAAAGCTGCGAAGCTGTCTGCACCGGTTGCGAAATCTTGGGACATGAATACAGTAGACATAATATTTTTGAGTTAGCCGGAACAGAACAAAGGCGCTGTTTACCGGGTTAGGTTGAACAACCCCTTAATAAACTTGCTTTATCAAAGGGACTTACTCGCACATTCAGCAATCAAACAGTCTTACTATTGAGACGACTTGCTTTCCTGTGCTTCTGCATACCATTCCAGCACCTGATTCACCGCTTGTTCAGCAGTAATTTCTGAGGTATCCAGAATAATTGCACCTGATGCAGGTTTGAGCGGAGCGGCTGCGCGGGTACTGTCTCTCGCATCACGTTCCATCAAATCTTTTACCAAGTCTTCCATATTAGCAGAAATTCCCTTTTCAATCAATTGCTTATATCGACGACTCGCGCGTGCCTCTGCACTTGCTGTCAGGAAAATTTTGAGACTGGCATCGGGGAAAATCACACTGCCCATGTCGCGCCCATCAGCAACCAGGCCAGGAGCATTGCGGAACGACAATTGCAAGTCCACCAAAGCTTTGCGGACTTCCGGCAGCACCGCTATGCGTGATGCGGCAACGCCTATCGCTTCGGCGCGCACATCGTCCGTCACATCGTCGTCTTCCAGCATGACGTGGCCGTGAACGAAACGACAGGGCAAGGCGCGTGCCAATGCAGCAATGCTCGTTTCATCGTCAAGCGAGACATTTTTGCGTTGCGCCATCAGAGCAGTTAAACGGTACAACGCGCCAGAATCGAGATAATGAAAACCCAGATGTTTGGCAACGCGATGGGCGACCGTTCCTTTACCGGAAGCAGTCGGCCCATCAATCGTAATTACGGCATACTTATTTGTCATTTTGGGGGAGTATCCTTCAATTTTGCTCTATTGTCGGCATAAACAAAGGCCGTTTTTATATACTGGGGGGAGTATTAAAACAGCTCCTGATGGTTGATTTTGGCAAAAACCTCAAAATAATCAGGGAAAGTCTTGGCGACGCAATGCGGTTCGTTAATCCGCATCGCTGCGCCGCGCCGCGCCTTGCCATCCAGACTGGCAAGCGAAAAGCACATCGCCATACGGTGATCATCATAGGTATCGATGGTCGCGGGCAAGATCTGCGCCGGTGGCGTGACACGCATGTAATCTGCGCCCTCTTCCACGGTTGCGCCGAGTTTTCTTAATTCTGTCGCCATCGCCGACAGACGATCAGTCTCTTTGACGCGCCAGCTCGCAATATTGCGCAGCGTTGTAGTGCCATTTGCATACAAGGCCGCCATTGCGATCGTCATCGCGGCGTCAGGGATGTGGTTGAAATCCATGTCTATCGCCTGCAACGCGCCATTCGATGTGGCTTCTATCCAGTTATCGCCACGGGTGATGGTTGCCCCCATTTTTTCCAGCGCCTCAGCAAAGCGGACATCGCCCTGTATGCTGTCGCGGCCGACACCTTCCACCCGCACCGGCCCGCCTGCAATGGCGCCAGCGGCCAGAAAGTAGGAAGCAGACGAAGCGTCGCCTTCAACATGCACCACGCCCGGCGACACATAATGCTGCCCACGTTTGACGGTGAACGCCTGCCAGCCGTCGCGTTCGACAGCAACACCAAAACGCTGCATCAGATTCAGGGTGATTTCAATATACGGCTTGGAAATTAATTCGCCAACGACATCAATCACGATGTCATGCTCTTTCGCCATCAATGGCGCCGCCATCAGCAAGGCCGTCAGAAACTGGCTGGAGACATTGCCTTTCACTTGCAGACGTTGCGCATGAATATGGCCACGACGAATGTGTAAAGGTGGATAGCCGGGATTGCCGGTGTACTCGACCTGCGCACCAGCGGTATTCAGGGCATCGACCAGATCGCCAATCGGCCGCTCATGCATACGCGCGACGCCATGCACTGTGTAATCACCACCCAGCACTGCCAGCGTTGCGACCAATGGGCGAATCGCAGTGCCCGCATTTCCCATAAACAGATCGGCCTGATGGCGGGGAAGCTGACCGTTAACACCGCGGACCGTGTAGTTCTGGCTGTCACCTTCTTGCTCCCAGTGCACGCCCAGTTGCTGCAAGGCGTTCAGCATCACCAGCGTATCGTCGGATGCCAGTAAATCTTTGATTTCCGTCGTCCCCTGCGCCAGTGCTGCGAGCAGCAAGGTGCGGTTGGAAATACTCTTGGAGCCGGGCAAGCGCACCGTGCCCTGCACCTGCATTATTGGCTGCAAATCAATGTATGGCGGATAGTGTTTGCTTTGTTGGGTCATAGTGATGAACTTATTCGGAAAACATCCGGAATCTGATCCGGAATGCAGATAATTTATTTTCGACAAAGACAGGATTGATGCAAAACCGCCCCAGCAGCGTTATGGCTCCTCGCCGTACTATTCGTACTGTCTTCGTCGCCATGCCTTGCCGGGACAACTTTGCATCCATCCTAAAAGAATAACAGACGACTGACAGATTAACTCCGATCAGTAGCAATCTAAACAGATCAGAATTCGTCCGTCGTCATCCAGGATGAAACCGAGAACAGAGCCGATGTTAATCGCCACCTTCACGTTGCTGTTTTTCTGCGGCTTCAATCGCGGAAATCCAGTTGTGGCGGGCGCGTTGCGCGTTCGCATAAATACCTTCGACGCCCGCTGCATCAGCATTGACTAAATGCTGGCGCAACACAGCCAGACGCGCGGTATAGGAATCCAACTCCTGCAACATCGCATGCCGGTTTGCCAGCGTGATATCGCGCCACATTTCCGGCGATGAACCGGCAATCCGCGTGAAATCGCGAAAGCCGCTCGCTGCGTATTGAAACAGCGTGTCAGCATGTTCTTTGCGGGCGATATCGTCCACCAGTGCATAAGCAAGCAAATGCGGTAAATGACTGACTGCCGCAAACACCGCGTCATGCCCGGCCGGATCAAGATAATGAATTATCGCGCCGCATTGTTGCCATGCCCAGGCAACGCGCGCCACATCGGCATCGCTATTTTCCAGCAGGCGTGTGATCACCGCTTTTTTACCGACATATAAATCAACGAGTGCCGCTTCTGGCCCATTCAACTCGCGACCTGCAATCGGATGCGCAGGGACAAACTGGCGCAGCTTCGCGCCCAGCGCTTTTTTTGCTGCATCAACGACATCGGATTTGGTACTGCCAGCATCGGTCACAATCGTGCTTGGTGACAAATGCGGCTGTATCGAATCCAGAATCGCTTTGGTTTGCGCGACCGGCGCAGCAATCAACACCAGATCAGCATCCTTGACTGCGGCTTCGGGCGAGGTCGCGATGCTGTCGATAATACCGAGTTGCAATGCTCGTTCCAGCGACGCCTGACTACGCCCGACACCAACGATGTGCTCCACGGCGCCGGCTTTTTTCAATGCCAGCGCAAATGAGCCACCTATCAGGCCAACGCCAAAAATCGCAACACGCTTAAAAACATTCGACACGTTAGGCATCACGATCTCACAGCGTACAAGGATAAGAACCCAGGACTTTGAAGAAAGCCGCTTTCGCATCGAGCTCTGCCATCGCCGCTGCAACTCTTTCATCCATGACGTGTCCTTCGACATCAACATAGAAATAGTATTCCCAGTTACCGGTGCGGGCGGGACGCGATTCAAAACGGGTCATCGAAACGCCGTGTTTGGATAAGGGTGCCAGCAAATCGTACACAGCGCCCGCCTTGTTCGGCGTCGCCAGCACAATCGAGGTCTGATCTTTGCCGCTCGGTGTCGTATGCAAACGTCCTATCACAGCAAAGCGCGTACGGTTATGCGGATCATCCTGAATGTGTGCGCTGACGATGCCGAGGTTATATTGGGTGCCAGCGATTTCACTGGCAATCGCAGCAACGGTGTAATCACCGCTGGCCATGCGCGCCGCTTCGGCATTGGATGCGACAGCTTGTCGTTCAATATGTGGAAAATGTTGATTCAGCCATGCCTGGCATTGCGCCAATGCCTGCGAGTGAGCGCAGATACGGCTCACGCCTTCCATGTTGCCGGATTTGCTCATCAGGCTGTGCTGCACCGGAATCGCCAGTTCGCCACTGATCGCCAGACTGGTTTGCAGCAATAAATCGAGTGTGCGATTGATCGCACCTTCGGAAGAGTTTTCGATAGGTACGACGCCGAAATCTGCCGTGCCCGCTTCCGTCGCGCGGAAAACCTCGTCAATTGAAACGCAAGGCAAAGCCTGAATCGCATGGCCAAACTGCTTGTACACAGCTTGTTCGCTGAAAGTGCCAACCGGGCCGAGAAATGCCACCACCACGCGTCGTTCCAATGCGCGGCAGGCGGACATGATTTCGCGGAAAATCAACTGGATATCTTCGTTCAGCAAAGGACCAGGATTGCGTTCAGCGACTCCGCGCAATACCTGCGCCTCGCGCTCAGGGCGAAACACCGGTGCATTGGTTTCTGCTTTAACGTGACCGACTTCTTCAGCCACACGGGCACGCTGATTCAGCAAATCGAGAATCTGGGCATCGATCGTATCAATCTTAATGCGCAGGGGAAGTAATTTGTTGTCGCTCATAACTAACCTAAAAACCGTTTTTGTACACTGTGACAGCGGTGCACGACAGTGAATAGTCGCGCCTGCCGCTTTGTATTATTTGATTCCTCACCAGGCTTTTGATCTGGTTCGACAGCGCCACGGTTTCCAGGTGATGGGTTATGCCATGTTCAGAAAGGGCTGCCGCTTGAGGAGAAGACTACACGCTATTACTTTTACACTCAGGAATGCGCGCTGGCAAACTCGCGCATGAAACCAACCAGTGCCTGCACACCGGCGAGCGGCATCGCGTTGTAAATCGAAGCGCGCATACCACCAACCGATTTATGCCCCTTCAATTGCAACAAACCCTGCGCTTTTGCAGCAGTCAGAAATTCAGCATTCAAGGATTCGTCTTTCAGAAAAAATGGTACGTTCATACGTGAACGGCATTCCTTCGCCACACGATTTTCATAAAAATCAGTGGAATCAAGGTAGTCGTACAACAACGTTGCCTTCGCAATGTTTTGCGATTCCATCGCTGCCACGCCGCCCTGGCGTTTCAACCATTGAAATACCAGACCAGCGATATAGATCGCATAGGTTGGTGGCGTGTTGTACATGGAGCCGTTGTCGGCAACAATTTTCCAGTCAAAGGCGGATGGGCATACAGGCAAAGCATGTCCGAGCAAATCTTCGCGCACGATCACCAGCGTCAGGCCAGCCGGGCCAATATTCTTTTGCGCGCCGCCAAAAATCACACCATAAGCAGACACATCAATCACGCGCGACAAAATATGCGAAGACATGTCCGCCACTATCGGTGCGCCACCGGTCTGTTCTGCTACATCGGGCACGAAATGATATTCAACACCGTCTATCGTTTCATTGGTGCAGAGATGTACATAGGCTGCGTCTTTCGACAACTGCCAGCTGTCTCTTGCCGGAACTGCCGTAAAACCATTGCTGGCAGCGGATGCCGCCACATTCACTGTGGCGTATTTTTGCGCTTCTTTAATTGACTTACCGCTCCACGAGCCAGTATGAATGAAATCCACCGGCGCATCGGGACGACGCCCCATCAGGTTCATGGGAACGATGGCATTTTCACCGAGACCACCACCTTGTAAAAACAAGATTTTGTAATTTTCCGGAATCGCCAGCAAATCACGCAAATCACGCTGGGCGGCATCCATGATGGACATGAATTCTGCGCCGCGATGACTCATCTCCATGACCGACATACCGCTGCCATGCCAATCCAGCATTTCTGCAGCAGCCTGCTGCAAAACCTCTTTAGGCAAAACTGCCGGGCCCGCCGAAAAATTGTAGATGGTGGTCATGGTTTTACTCCGCTACATCGCCAGTCGCGTCATCAGCGGCATTCGTGTCGCCATCGACAGCCGTTGCGCCTGATTCAGTTTCATCCTGATCAGCATCCGTTTCAACGATACGCTGCAAGCCGGACAAGGTAGTTCCGTCTTCAACCGCGATCAGTGTGACGCCTTGTGTTGCGCGGCCCATTTCACGAATCTCAGAGACACGGGTCCGGATCAAAACGCCACCAGTCGTGATCAGCATGATTTCATCGGTCGTTTCAACCAGAGTCGCAGCAACGACTTTGCCGTTACGCTCAGAAGTCTGAATTGCAATCATGCCTTTGGTACCGCGACCATGACGGGTGTATTCAGTAATCGGTGTACGTTTACCAAAGCCATTTTCGGTAGCAGTTAATACCGATTGCTGCTCGTTTTCAGCCACCAGCAAGGCGATGACTTGTTGCGTTTCATCGAGATTCATACCGCGCACACCGCGTGCAGTGCGCCCCATAGGACGCACATCATTTTCGTCGAAACGAACCGCCTTACCTGCATCGGAGAATAACATCACATCATGCTTGCCATCGGTCAGCGCAGCACCGATCAGGAAGTCGCCGTCATCCAGATCCACCGCGATAATGCCGGCTTTACGCGGATTACTGAAATCGGCCAGCGGTGTTTTCTTCACAGTACCAAGGCTGGTTGCCATGAAAATATAACGGTCTTCAGGGAAGCTGCGGTTGTCACCGGACAAAGGCAGAGTGACGGTAATTTTTTCGCCATCCTGCAGCGGGAACATATTCACGATAGGTTTGCCGCGTGAACTGCGCGAACCTTGCGGTACTTCCCATACCTTGAGCCAGTAGAGACGGCCACGGTTACTGAAGCACAGGATGTAATCGTGGGTATTGGCGACAAATAACTGCTCAATCCAGTCATCATCCTTCGTTGCAGTCGCTTGTTTGCCACGGCCGCCACGTTTCTGGGCACGGTATTCAGACAAGGGTTGCGATTTCATGTAGCCGGTGTGCGACAAGGTCACCACCATATCGACCGGCGTGATCAGATCTTCGGTTTCCAGGTCGGTCGCGTTGTGTGTAATTTCAGAACGGCGAACGTCTTTATTCCCTTCGCCATACTCATTTCTGGCGAGTGTCAGTTCATCCGTAATAATCGTTGTGACACGTTCAGGCTTAGACAGAATATCGAGCAAATCGGCGATTTCAGCCATCACGTCTTTGTATTCGTTGACGATCTTATCCTGCTCCAGACCAGTCAGACGTTGCAAACGCATTTGCAGAATTTCCTGCGCCTGATCATCGGATAATTTGTACAGGCCATCCGGCTGAATACCGTAATGTTTAGGCAAACTCTCAGGACGGAAAGCGTCAATACCACCAGGATTATCAGCAGCAGTGCGCGTCAGCATCTCACGTACCATGGAGCTATCCCAGGCACGCGTCATCAATTCCTGTTTCGCCAGTGGCGGTGTCGGTGCCGCTTTGATGATAGCGATGAAATCGTCGATATTCGCCAATGCTACTGCCAGACCTTCGAGCACATGACCGCGTTCGCGCGCTTTGCGCAGTTCAAACACGGTACGACGCGTGACAACTTCGCGGCGATGTGACAGGAAGCACGACAACATTTCTTTCAGATTCAGCAGCTTAGGCTGGCCATTGACCAGTGCCACCATATTCATACCGAAAGTGTCTTGCAATTGTGTCTGCTTATACAGATTGTTCAATACCACATCGGGCACTTCACCACGTTTGAGCTCAATCACCACGCGCATACCGGATTTATCGGATTCGTCGCGGATATCTGAAATGCCGTCGAGCTTTTTATCGCGCACTAATTCTGCAATACGCTCAAGCAAAGATTTCTTATTGACCTGATACGGCAGCTCATCAATGATCAGCGCGGTACGATTCTCTTTGCCAAATTCCTCGAAATGCGTTTTTGCACGCATCACGACACGGCCACGACCAGTGCGGTAACCGTCACGCACACCGGAAACACCATAAATAATGCCGCCGGTCGGGAAATCTGGTGCAGGGATAATCTCTATCAACTCATCTATCGTGCAATCATCATTCCGCAACAAGTGCAGGGCACCATTGATAATTTCAGTGATGTTGTGCGGCGGAATATTGGTCGCCATACCGACCGCGATACCAGAGGCACCGTTGATCAGTAAGTTAGGAATACGGGTAGGCAAAACCGACGGTTCTTTTTCTTTACCGTCATAGTTCGGTACGAAATCGACCGTTTCTTTTTCGATATCCGCCAGGATTTCGTTAGCAATTTTATCTAAGCGACATTCGGTGTAACGCATCGCAGCGGCACTGTCACCATCAATGGAACCGAAGTTACCCTGACCATCGACCAGCGTGTAGCGCAAGGAAAATTCCTGCGCCATACGTACCAATGTGTCATAAATAGAAGCATCGCCGTGCGGATGGTATTTACCCATGACCTCACCGACAACGCGCGCACATTTGACGAATGGACGGTTATAGACGTTGTTCATCTCATGCATCGCGAATAAAACGCGTCGATGCACAGGCTTCAAGCCATCACGCACATCCGGCAAGGCTCGACCAACAATCACGCTCATCGCGTAATCGAGGTAGCTCTTGCGCATTTCTTCTTCAAGGGAAATCGGGAGTGTTTCTTTTGCGAATTGATCCATTGGCATGCCGGCAAATTAGAGCTTGGTTAAATGATAACATCACGAAAAACAGTCGCTGCTAATCTTAGTGCCGTAATGCACCATGTCAGCAAAACATCGCTTTCACAGAGGCAATACGAAAGTCAGGTACACGTTTTTTCGAATGTTTAGCTCTTGATTTTACCATGCTCAACAGGCCAAACGTCACAAAATAGCAAAACACAAATACCCCCAAGCAATTGCGGAGCCTAAGCTCTGGCGTCAGATCGTGTCCGAGAAAATATTCGCATGAGATTAACGATTCATTACCCATAAACAACCTGACAGCAACATAAGGCAAATTACTTGAATAATTTTCACCATTTCGACTATCAATAAGAAATCAACAAACCAACAAACTGACTCTGGCAATCAAAAACACCTCAAAATCGATAAATTCAGTAAGTGTGTTCATCAAAACAAGTTATTTTTTTGCAATTTCTTAAGTGGATTTCACCTGAAAACCGCTGTGCAATTGTTGCCCATGCACGACATATTTAACGAAGTGTTACTTTAGCGATTTAACAAGTCATGCCGGATTAACGTTATCTATGGCAAAATATTGATTAATAACAGCGTTGTTCGTTTGACGAAATAGTAATGTCATCAAGCGCGTGGTATCATCAGGTTTTAAGCAGTAATTTGCGCAGTTTATCTGCGATAATTAAATCTCAGTCGAGAGGATAAATATGAAAATTCTAGTTAAGCTCGTTATCGCAGCGTCCGCAGTTGCTTCCTTTTCTGCATCCGCACAACAAGACATCAAAGCGAACACACCACACAGTGCTTATGTACAAGATGGTCGTGGCGTCATTGTTCGTGATGCATTTGGTCTGTGCTGGCGTACTGGCTACTGGACACCTGCTGATGCAGTGCCAGGTTGCGACGCTCCATTGGTAAAAGAAGCTGCTCCAGCTCCCGTTGCTGCTCCAGCTCCTGTTGCTGCTCCAGCACCAGCTCCTGTTGTTGCTCCTGTTGCTCCAACATCTGAAAAAGTTACTTTCGCTGCCAGCGCATTGTTTGACTTCGACAAATCAGTATTGAAAGCTGAAGGTAAAACTCAGCTCGACGATATGGTTTCTAAATTGAAATCGATCAATCTGGAAGTTGTTATCGCTGTTGGTCATACTGACTCCGTAGGTACAGATGCATACAACCAAAAACTGTCTATCCGCCGCGCGGAAGCAGTTAAAGCTTACCTGGTAAGCAAAGGTATCGAAGCTAACCGTGTTTACACTGAAGGCAAAGGCGAAAAACAACCAGTTGCTGATAACAAAACAGCAGAAGGCCGCGCTAAAAACCGTCGCGTAGAAATCGAAGTTGTTGGTACACGCAACAAATAATTAAACTCCGTTTTAATTATGTAAAAACCCCGCTTCGGCGGGGTTTTTTACTTTTTGTTTCTCGTACCAAATCTGCATTTACCCCGCAAAAATACGCCATAAGAATAGATTAAATAGAAACTCAATACCCTGCAACAAACACAGCTACCGAAGAAGATTCTGAAACTGGACTTGTCTTGATCTGACTAAGTGCGGGAAATACCCGGATCGCCTACAATATGCCATTAATCCATCCCCTCTCAACACAGAAATATCCGCACACATCATGCCGACACTAAATGCAGATCCAGCAGAAATTCAGAAATTCAGTGACTTAGCTCATCGCTGGTGGGATCCAAGTTCAGAGTTCCGCCCTTTACATGAAATTAACCCGCTGCGTCTGGAATGGATTAATCAACGGGTTCCGCTATCAGGCAAAAATGTCATTGATGTCGGCTGTGGTGGCGGCATACTCGCCGAATCGATGGCAAAAAAGGGAGCCATTGTTACTGGCATCGATCTTTCAGACAAAGCCCTGAAAGTGGCCGACTTGCACGGTTTAGAATCAGGCGTCAGCGTACGTTATAAAAATATCCCCGCCGAAGAGATGGCCGAAGTGGAAGCTGGTCAGTACGACGTTGTCACTTGCATGGAAATGCTGGAACACGTCCCTGATCCATCATCCATCATTCGGGCCTGCACAAAACTATTGAAACCAGGTGGGCACGTCTTTTTCTCCACCCTGAACCGTAATGTCAAATCGTATCTGTTCGCAATTCTTGGTGCTGAGTACATTTTGCAATTATTGCCAAAAGGCACGCACGACTATGCAAAATTCATCACTCCGGCAGAACTTTCGCAAGATGTTCGCAATGCGGGTCTTGAATTAAATGCCATGAAAGGTTTGAGCTACAATCCGCTGACAAAAATCTATTCATTGAATAACGATACCAGCGTCAACTACATGATTGCCTGCACCAAGCCAACCTAAATCTGATCATGTACAAACGGACACCAAGTTCCGTTTGTACGTTTACCAATTCGCCTATGCACAATCCTCAAGCAATTTTATTCGATCTCGATGGCACCTTAGCCGATACCGCGCCAGATCTGGCTGCTGCCATTAATGCGATGCGCGTACGCCGCGGCTTAGCGCCAATACATTATCTCAGCCTAAGACCATTTGCTTCTGCCGGTGCCCGTGGCTTATTGGCAGCGGGTTTTAATATCACGCCTGAAGATGCGAATTATGAATCGATGCGCATTGAATTTTTGAATCAATATGAATCTGCAATGGCGGTACACAGCCGCTTATTTGAACATGTCACGACGCTGCTGCATGGGTTGAACGCCCTGAGCCTGACATGGGGCATAGTGACAAATAAAGCGACGCGTTTTACCAAACCGTTGATCTCTTTGCTTGACCTTCAGGAAGCGCGCTGCGTGATTTCCGGGGATACCACGCCTCATGCGAAACCACATCCGGCTCCCTTATTGGAAGGTGCAAGACGACTAGGCATACGCTCAGAACATTGCTGGTACATCGGTGATGATTTGCGGGATATTCAGGCTGCTGAAGCCGCTGGTATGACCAGTATCGCCGCTGCCTGGGGATATTGTGGTGCCACCGAGCCAAAGCAATGGAAAGCAGATGCCATCATCGACAGTCCGCTCGAATTACTGGAATTAATCAGAGCTAAACATTTACAAGTCATCCCCTCTTGAATTTTTCGTACAACACCGCATATAGGTTATACTAGCAGGGCTTTGGGGTCGACCTGGTTTCGACAGGGGTTGCAAAGCAGCGCAGGGCATACCGAGGCCAGACTACCTCGTAAATACAATCTGAACTATATAACTGCAAACGATAACTCGTACGCATTAGCAGCTTAATTGCTTGCTAACTCTACACCGCCTCTTCCCTAGGGCGGGCTGGCAACAGCAGTAGAGTCATTCATAGGGAATCGTCCTGAGTCGGGTTACTTGGCTCGGGATTAAATCAAAGGTAACTCGTCCAGCCGCAGCGTGTGCGTCCGCGTCGTCTGGATTAAATTAAATGGCAGCACTAAGTATGTAGAACTGTCTGTAGAGTGCTTCTGGACGCGGGTTCGATTCCCGCCGACTCCACCATAATATTTAATAAAATCAAAGACTTACGATTTTATAGCTGTCATTAATTGGGGTGTTTTGGGGTGAATTAGGCTCTGGAATGACAACAAAATGACAGCATAAAAAAGCCCGGTTTATCCGGGTTTTTTTATTGGTATTGTGTCTCTAAATATAGATTTAACTATATAAAAATTATGGTTTTTGTATACGCATTCATCATATTTGAGCTATATTTAAGAAAGAAAGGAGGAGAGCAACATGCGAGTCATACCAGTCACAAATAGTATTTTAGCAATTGGAAATAGCGAAAAGACAAATGATCTTACGCATTTGAAGTTGCAAAAAATCCTCTATTTTCTTCATGGGCACTATTTAGCAGAAACAGGCGAGCCACTTATCGATGATAATTTTGAGGCATGGCCTTATGGCCCTGTTGTCCCCAGCCTTTATTCTGAGTTAAAGCACTATGGTCCACGACCAATAGATGAGTATATTTTCGAGAGAAAAACTGGGGAAGAAAAACCTGGCGCTTATTTCATAAGCAAGGAACATAGACCTGAGTTTTGGGATATCCTTAAAAAGGTTTGGGCAAAATACAACAAGTACTCAGCCTCTCAACTTTCATCCATGACTCATGAGCCAGGAACACCATGGTCTATTTCCCCAAAAAATTTCGCAATCGACAACGAATTAATCAAGCGTCACTTCAAAAACAAAACCAACCTTTTGTAAATGAAGAAACCCCAAGCATAGAAGAAGAAGTAAAATTTTTTAATGCCCCAGAGTCAAGAAAAGAAAGAATTGCTAACGATACTCTTGAGCAACGCCTAGAATTCCAAAATACATTTTTTGGAATTCTGTGTGTTGCTATTATTATTCTTTATTGTATTTTTTTCATTACTGTAATCTGCTTATTTTTATCTCTAGAGGCATTCCATAAAGAATTCCCGATCACTGGGGTTATCCTTGTAGGAATGACAGGATCGATACCGACACTACTTTCGGTATTTATTATTATCGGGGTTTTTACTCATAAAGATTCGACTAAGGATAAAGATGAAAAATCCAATGATTCATCAGCGGTATCAACTATTACAAAAGTCTGTACTGAGCTTCTAAAGACTATAAAGCATCATTAATAAAGCCCGGCATATCCGGGCTTTATTTCTTAGAACAAGCCCACAGGCTCACGTGACCTGTCCCACGAATAAATAATAACTTCGTTTCTATCGACACTCTTTGCACCGCCGCCGACAGTGTATTTAATCGGCACTGTATCGATCTCAAAGTCTGCGAATATTCGCCGGATGTCTGGGTGGTCGTTCAGGCTAATGATCGCCTTGCCGCTGATGTTTTTCAGCAGCGCGGCCATACGCTCATACTGCTCAATGCCAAAATCGACGCCATAGCCTTCTGTTTCCCAGTACGGCGGGTCAAGGTAAAAGAACGTATGCGGGCGATCATATTTCAGCATCAGCTTGTGCCAATCCAGATTCTCGATGAACGCACCGGCTAACCGCAAATGAGCAGCAGACAGGTTTTCTTCTATCCGTAGCAGATTGACTGGCGGCGCAGTGGTGGCCGTTCCCCAACTCTGGCCATCGACCTTGCCGCCGAATGCGTGCTGCTGTAAGTAGAAAAATCGGGCAGCGCGCTGAATGTCCGTCAGCGTTTCTGGCGGCGTGTCTTGCAGCCATTTGAATACATCACGGCTTGATAGTGCATATTTGAATTGACGCACAAACTCTTCCAGATGATTTTTAACGACACGGTATAAATTCACCAGCTCGCCGTTAATGTCATTAATCACCTCAACGTCAGCAGGCTGACGCATAAAATACAGGGCAGCGCCGCCAGCGAACACTTCCACATAGCATTTGTGCGCCGGAAAATTAGGGATCAACTGATCAGCAAGACGGCGTTTGCCGCCGATCCACGGAATAATAGGCATAGCCATAAGTAAACCTTTTAATTGTTAATTATGCTAGACTTCGCCCGCTCGCGAGCTGGCAGAGCCTTGCTTGGTTCACTGATAACGCAGTGGATTGAGGCCGGGGAGCGTTGTTAGCGCAACGCATCCCGGCGCTCTGTTTCATAGTGCAGACGTCTGCACATTTAAATCACTTCGTTGCCGCCTGCAGCTTTGTGTATAGCTCCCGCAACATCAGGGCTTGTTCTCGCCATGCGATGCAGGCTGTTGCGTTGAAGGCGGTTGTTTCCGCGACTTCAGCAAGCGGAATTCCGGCGGGTTCTCTGTCAGATTCGGCGACAGATCCGGCAGGCTGATTTGTCCAGGCGGCGTTGTATGAGCGCACGAAGCCAGTGTTAATAGTGCAGCCAGCGTTATCAGCGTCAGTGATGTAAATCGGCACTTGCTTTTCAATTGTTTCCCCTTGTTTATAGATAGTTTTAATGCGGTCGACGTACTTCACTTGCGTTTCAATGACGACCTTCATTTGCGCCTGCGAGACTTTGACTGACTTCGCAGCTTGCGCTGATATGTAATCAATGTGGGCTTGCCCGGCACTGCGCTCACCATGCATCATACCGAGCAGATAGATCACTGTGCCTGCGGCGACAGTAACCAGCGCCCGCACGTACCACGGGACAATATTATTTAAGACCTCAGACATATTTCTCTTTCACGTTTGGCGCGGTTAGCAATACCAGGAATGATGATGTGAATTTTTTTCTTCGTTCCATCTTTTTGAATGACCAACTTGTTGATGCCGTCGTACATCAGCAGTGCATTGCAAGAGCCAACCAGGTCGCCAGCGTTCACCCTTATAGCCATGCTCGAATCGCAGAATCCGACTACGCCAATGCGATACGCAACATCAACAAACGCGATTTTCTGTCCATCTGTCAGCGGCGCATGAACGCAAGACATCACACCCTCTGCATGTCGTGCCAAGTCTTTATCGAGTTGCGCTTTGCATTCTGCCGGGGTGTACGTCTTACCCCACATCGCGTCTTCAGTCGCACCGGTGCAGTACGTCAGAACGCCGCCAATGTCTTTATAAGTTTTGTAGACTGTGCCTTCCTGCGCGGGCACAAACAGCATCAAGCCAGACGCAGCTGCTGCACCGACGATAGCAATCAGGCTTCTTTTAACTGTGCTCATTTTGGATTTACCCCTGTTTTAACGGCTTGCACAATACCCCAGATGCCGAGTCCGAGGCCGACAATCGCGCTGATCGGCTTGGCAAGATTGCCGATCCATGACAACACTTTGAACGCCGACTTAAAGCTGTTCAAAATATCGATCAGCTCAGATGTATTACTCTCTGTGCGACGTGTTGATTCAGTGTTTTCATCGAGCTGCGACTGGATGCTATCCATACGCGCCTGCAACTCTTTGATCGTTTGCGGGTGAACTTTATTGCCGAAATCATCTTGCATTGCCTCTCCTTTGGGCACAAAAAAGCCCGCCGTGAATCACGCGGCAGGCATAAAAAAACCCGCCGAAGCGGGTGATGTTTAAGTGTGGCTATTTACAAACTGGCGGCAGTCGTAAATAACGCATCAAGATCAGTATCCGTTAAATTTAACGCCATGGCGATTTTCACAAGAAATGGGTGGTCACGTCTGAAATTTGGCGCATCATTCCATGCGACCTGCGTGAGCATGCGCTCTGTTGGGTCCTGGATTCCATCAATAAGTGGCTGCACCCGATCAAATAATCCAGCTAAAACGAGCGCCTGCCGCGCTTGGTAGCGATTGACTGATAACGGGAGTGTTTGTGTTGGCAATGGTGAAAACGTTAAGTATTCAGCTAAATGCTCCATATTAATCCACCCTCACATAACCAAAAACGATACGCTGCGCACCAATTGACGTTAATGCGGGCATAGAAAATTGAACAGAAGACCCAACATATTCGCTTGATGTAAGCCAGTTTGCTGACCATATATAACTCGTTGAACTTCCTGATGAGGGAGATGCAGGTAAAAACATCATTGCATTACCAGCAGGAAGAGCTGTTAAATATAGATTTGTTTGATTACTGATGGACTGCGGAATAATTTGGCGTGTTGTGAATTGCCTAAAGTCGGTGGTGTACATAAACTGTGAACCGCCACTGCCAGATAAACTTAGACCTGTACCTAAAACAAATCGGGTTCCGTCAAAATTAATACTTAACTTACCAGCAATGCCAGCAGTACCCGAGGTATTTGCAGTGCTTGGAATTTGTGGATTGCCGATGTTACTCCATGACCCAGTAGCCCCATTTGTCGATGTGTAGAAGTTTGTCAACGTACCGATAACAAATAAGCCCAATCCCGAAGCTGCTCCGCTAGTATTTGCAAAGTTTGCTGGGAGTGTAACTACTTCCCAAGCACTCCCGTCCGCCACAGTAGAGCGCGCGGCGGTAGTGACCCCACCTGAGGCACAAATAAGCCAACCATTAGCTCCAGCTGATGCGTTGTAAAGAATTTTTGGGTCAGTCCCATATGGCGCAGATGGAACTGTACGTGAAGTAAGTGTTACACCATCGGTGGTTGATACAACCTTAGTCGCACCGCTACTAGAACCTATGCAGATAATTGCTCTGGTTCCATCCGTGGCAATAGATGTATTGCCAGTGTAGGCAACTCCATCTAGTACAACTGTCCCACCTGCTGTAAATGTCGCCCCAGTTGTTGAGTAGCTACACTTAACAGAGTCGCTGCTAGTAGTAGTTGTTGCTGCGCTAGCTAAAATAAATCGACCGCTGAGCCATACAACGCCAACGTTTGCACCAGGTAAATTGTGAGCAATTTTTGACCACGTTCTGCCGTAATCAGTTGATACTAAAACGTAAGTAGCGTCATTGTAGACAACCACAACTGTTCCAGTTCCATTGTGAGCATACCCTTGGACATTCACAGCATTAGGGAATATTGAAATACCCTCACCATGTACCATCAAAGACTCTACCTTCGCAGCCTGTGGGTACAAACTTGATAGACCAACAGTCCCCGAGCGTAAAAACTTTGTCTGGTCTGGTCGCACCACTAACGTTCCGGAGTCAGGTATGAACGAACCATCACCAACCTGAGTTCCTCCGCCAAATTTTGTACTTGCTCGCGTCATCGTGCTACCCAACCTTTCAGTGTATCAATGTACCGAAATTTAATATCTAAGTTATTCATATCTAAAATAAACGTATCACCGGTAACGCCCTCAAATTTTCCGCCATTAAAATTGACAGTAACGTTGTTTTTAGCAAATGTCCCAGCGTAATCAAATACTTCAAACCATGTTTCACCCGCAACCGGATTAGACGGTGCGGTGATCGTAAAACTCCCATTTGTCGAATTTGCGGCAATCTTATCTGTTGATAATGTGGCTGTATTTGCAGAAACAACAAGCGCCGGCTTTTCATAATTGATTTTTCGCCACATACGTGGTGAGCCGATACCATCCTCAAGATTCGGGTCAATGGTTGATGTTCCTGCGATCATTAAACGGTAGTTCTGAAAGTCGGTTGGCGACCAGACTACTCTTCCGATATCAGAGGAAACATAAGTGATACCTGTGACCCATTTGGTGACGTTTGTTGATAAAGCTGCAGCAGAGGCGCTATTCGCCGCATTTGTCGCATAAACAATAATCGCAGCCAGAAAACCCTCTGCTGCAGTTTTGCTTTCATTTGCGTCCACAACAAGCGCGTTAATCTCACCGATGATGCTATTCAGCTGACTTTGAAAACCCGGCAGTGCAACAAACAGTTGATCCATCAGCCGGACAAACTTATCTTCATCCTGATTGCGTCCCGGCATTTCATTCGGTATTGCGGTAAGTAATGTCATGTAAGACTCTCCACTGAGATATTGCATAGTGATTTTGTTGCAGACGGGATCACGATTGAAAAGTCCCTATAAAATCCCCATGCATAAGTTGATGTATATAGGGTTGATCCGATGAAGAGTGTCGGCTTTGCTCTGATCGATATCAGATAGTTATAGAATGCATCGACATTCCAACTATCAATCTCTGTAGAAATTTCATTCGTCTTTCTGAAATCGCGCTCTACAACGCGAAACGCCCCCATCTCATCATTCTCTTTTATTGAAAAATCATCGATTCCTAACTTGATGCCGTATTGCGACTCACCATGTTTTTTAATCCGTCCAATTAAGATAACCCCCACTTTCGCCACCCCTGCAGGTTCGCTGATCGTGACAATAATGCGGGCATTGGCATAATTCGGCAGATCCATCAGGATCAAATCTGATTTACGTGAAATCGGTTCAAAGCAATATGCGGAGTAATTGTTAATACCCATCGTTGAGACCATGCTAAATGACTTGTCATAGACAACACCATCGGCGTCATCGATCATTTGCACACGAACATTAGCCGCTGATAAGTTGAGCAATGCGACGGTATTACAACGACTGGGAATACGATATTCATTTTCGATGCTGATAGGGTTCGTCGTCTGCGAAGCGACTGATTTATCGCTCCAGAGCCAGCGGTTCACCATCCCACAATCAAGCCATTTTGTTGCGTCAGTAAATGGATAAGTACCCCCGGCAAGGCACTGGTAGATTTTATGTACATCTCCTTTCACGATGACATATTGGCCTACCATGTAATTCCCACCGGGGATATATTCTGGATGGTCATTTTCAGCAACATTGCTGTTGATAAGCATTGCACTGGTAATGACAATCGGTACAAGTGTCCTCATGCAGTCACTCCACTTTTTACTTTGATACCATCTGGTGTTTCGTTTCGGCTCAAGATACGAGCAGTCTTATCTGAACTAGTCGCGATTGCTTTCGCACTCTCTTTTGATTCAATACGAAGACCTTCAAGCTCTTTACGCAAAGCGCGTACTTCAGCAACAAGCTCAGCATTGTTCCCACCAAGTAGCGACTGCGTTTTTTCGGCGTTGTAGATTCTGGATGCACCAGTCGCTTCAAGCTCTGGCCCATTCTCGCCAACCAGTCGCAAACCACCACCGAAGTCGCCACCACCAGCAAAGCCGGGGACTTTAACGCCGAATTTTTGATAGCTGAGCGCTGTTTGCTCAAGGCTATTTGCGGTCATCGCCCGAATGCGAGCCAGCTCCAACGCACTACCGGCGTTTTGCTTGGCAAGGGTATCCAGCGTTTGAGAAAGCTGCGGTAACAGTTTTGCAGCATCCATATCACCAGCAGCGGCAGCGGCATTCGTGATAGTGAACTTAGCTTGTGCAGCTGCATATGCATCACTACCGCCAGATACAGATGCGCCGCGCAACCGGCTGACTTCAGACAGAATCGAGTCAGTGACTGACTGCCATGCCTGCGCCAATTGCTGAGCAGCCTGCTGCGCTGCTTGCGATGCCTGCTGCTGCTCTTGCGCTACCTGCTGTGCAATCTGAGCTGATTTTTCTTCAGCTGCTTGCCGCTTTTGCTCAAGATAGATTTTCTCTGCCAGGTCACGATTAGCCGGGGCAAGCAGATCCATCTCACGCTTATGCAACTCTTCAGACTGGCCAGTCAATTGCAGCCATTGCGTTTCAAGTCCATAGCGCTCTGATGCTACTGCCGCCATTTTTTGATTAGCAGCCTCGATAGCTGCGGCCGCATCTGTTGTTGCTTTCTGCTCAGCCTGCAGCGCCCATAATCTGCGGTACATCGACTGGGTTGATTCGTCCTGACCCTCTAGCTGTTTTGCGTGCTGCTGCTCTAGCGTCATCGATGAAAACAACATCGCATCGATCTGATCTTGAAGCGCTTTATTTGTCTGAGCAATTGCTGCAGCTGATGCTGTTGCTGATGTGCCGAGACTATCAGTGTAATCAGCCACTGTTTTAAAGCCCGGCATTAATGCCATGAGTTTTGACAACAGCGTAGCTCCGGCCTCACTTGATCCATCAATACTTCTGACCAGATTTTTAAACTGCTCAACCGTCGTGATATTTGCATAGCCAAGATCTGCCATGCCTTTTGTCACCTGGTCGATCGTTGGCTGCATTTGCTCAGCCTTCGTCAAGAAGTTTGCTGCAAAATAGGCCGTCGCATCACTGAATGCCTGTGCGCCGCCAGTCAGTTGAACGAGGCGATCTTTTGCCTCGATCAGCTGGCTGGTATCGAGTTTAAAAAACTGACTGGTATCTTTATCAAAGCCGCTGCCAGAAAACGTTAAGCCCAGGTCTTTAACGCGGGCATCCACCAGCGATGTTTCAATACCCAAACGCTTAAAGGCATCACCCGCTGATTCCCCCTCCAACCTTAACTTTGCAATCGATGGCAGCAAGTCTTGCGCCATCGTGTCGGCAACACCAGCCAGCGCACTGGTCAGGTTAGTCATGAATTCAGCGTCAGTAGAGCCGAAATCAAACTTCAGTGAATACGTTTTTTCTATAATCGCATCAGCGTTTAAGCCTAGCGATTTTGAAAAATCCATCGTGCTTGATAAGAGCGAATCAAAACCGGCTTTAATCGCTTTCCCAGCCTTCTGTGTGCTACCAGTCCAGTCGTTATAAGTAACGCCATCAGCGACCGTATTACCGGTATTGAGATCGTAATTCCACTGACCATTAATATCGCTCGACAGCCAGCCACCAGATTTTGTATGGCTGACGTTTTTTGTACCGCTGATGCCGCTGGAGCTGACATTGGCGGTGACATTTTGACCGGTGATCTGACGTTCACCGTGGCCGAATGCTGCCGTACCAATCGAGTACGCAGCCAGCGCGGCAGCAACCCACGGCGCGGCAGCTGCAATGCTTGAACCAACTTGCCCCATGCCAGTTAAGCCTAACTGACCTGTTGAGCCTAACCCGGACAACTGCCCTACCCCGATGGTCGACGCAGATGATAGTGACGAGCTCAAGCCGAGATTCATTCCCATATTGCTAAGAGCAAATGAGTTGAATGCTGATTGCGCCCCTCCAGTGAACAAGCTATACAGGTTACTCAAGCCAGAGGTGACGCCGGATAAGCCGCTGGCAATACTACCAACACCACCCAAACCGCTTGCCTGACCACCGCCGAAGCCCATGACGGAGGCAATGCCCGACGATAACGGCTGCAAAATCGGCTGGAGTATCAGCTTGGAAAACAAGCCTTTGAGACCGTTGGTAAAGTCGGTAATAAACCCCTTTGTACCAGTGAATCCATTCATGATCGCCTTGCCGAGATATTTATTAATATCATCTGCAGTACGTTTGAATTCCTCACTTGCTGCCTGAGCTTCGTCAACAATGGCTTGCTTACCGGCATTGCTTAATTTCACTGATGCGAGAGAGCGTTTTTTTTCTGCTGCCTCATCCAGGTCTCGCGCATATTGAAGATATGCATCATGCAGTGGGCCAGCGTATTCAGCTGCTGCGCGCATATTCTTCGCAAGCTCTTCATCTACCGCCGCAGCCAGCTGTAATTTGCTTGCTGCTAATTCGACTAGCTGCTGCTTAGATAAACCAATCTCTTCGTTATGCGCGCGCTCTGCTTCGAGCTGGGTATCGAGTACTTTGATCTGATCAGATCCAGATTTAATCAGCTCAGCAGACAGGCGAATCATTTCTTTATGAATCGCGGTTGACTGCTCTTCCGCCATCATTTTTTCAAGAAGCGTCGCGAGGTATTGCTTATCTGTGTCCTTCAGCTTCAATACGCCGTCGCGCAAATCAACCATGACTTTTGCTGCTAACTTTTGCCCTTCAGTCAGGGTTACGTCTGATGCTCGCTCTTGCTCTTGAATATTGATTTTTTCACGAATAGAGCGAATCAATGAATCGTAAGCCGCAGCCATCGCTTTCAGCGCCTTATCGTCTTCCTTTTCTTTTGGTGGTGTTAAGTCAACTTGTGGCTTTTCTTCTTTTGTCATTTCTGCTCGCGCAGCCCTGACATCCGCCATTCCTTTACGGATTTTTTCACCAAGCAGCTCTTGATTCCATAATTTTGAAATATCGGAGCCAACATCGACGGCGATATTCTTTACTTCTGATGCACCGCGCTTCATCGCATCCCATGCGCCAGACATATCGCCACTTTTGAGCTTTGACCACGCGTCGCCGAGCGCACCATACGCCGACACATTCATAGCAACAACACCGGCGATTGCCTTGCCGATCATTGGTATCAGCGTTAAAAGACCCTGCCCGACATCAACCAAATAAGTGAATGCTGTTACTGCACCACGCGCCCACTCTGTCAGCGAGCCATCATCGGCCAATCCTTTGATCTTTGCATTAAGACCGTTTGCGCCTTTTGTACTATCAAACCATGCCTGAGCAAGCTCATCCATTGCAGGCAACATAGACATAGAGACTTGCTTTTTCCAAGCCTCGTTGGTGCCTTTGATGCGCACCATGTTGTCGTTGAAGTTGTCTGCCATTGCTGCTTGCTCAGCAGTCATTTTTGCATTGAGTTCACCGACTGCGGCCAGATCTTTCATAAAGGGGATCATTGCTGCTCCCTCTTTACCCATCAGTGCCATTGCCGCCGCTGACTTACCGCCACCGTCAGCAAAGTTGTCCATCGCCTTTGCTACAGTCAGCATCTGCTGATCTGGCGACATTTTGCGAAAACTATCAAAGTCAATGCCCAGTGCTTTGATTGCCGCCGCCGCACCTTTTCCGTCCTCATCTGCCGTCGCCATGTTTTTTGACAGCTTATTCATCGTGCCAGCGATAGTATCGAGACTGGTATCTGTCATTTTTCCGACGCTGGCCAGCGCAGATAATGATTCGACAGATGCGCCAGTTTTTGCAGCCAGGTCATGCACTTTTTCAGCGGCATCTGCTGCGCCGCGCACCATGCTACCAAACGCGTTCAGGCTGAGTATCGTTCCGAAACCGGCAGCAAGTGGGCCGAGCATATTCGTGATGCTCTTAATCGGGCTGACAACAGCATCCATACCCGATTTCATGGCATTCATACGCGCCTGAATATCATCGACTGAGCTTTTAACAATGCCAGTCGCTGCCCGCATGTCTTCGCGTAGCTTTGCGGTATTGCCCTCAATATCGACAACCAGCTGTGCAATTTTTGTTATGGCTCCCATTTTGGTTTCCCCATAAAAAAAAGAGCTATCGTTGAGATAGCTCTTTTCATTTGCTGCTTTTACTTACAATGATTGCGGCTTATTTTTCTTTACCATTACGGATAGGCCGAGCTGCACGCTCCATAATCCGCAACTGATGAAAGACTTTGTCACGGTCTTTTACTTTGACATGCATCCTCTCCCACACTTCATTTAAAACTGAGTAATCAATACCAAGATAGATCAACCCACTCATGTTGCAGACGACCCGCCACTGGCTTTCTAAGACGATGAAAACACGCAAGGCAAGTACATTGTCTGGATGCACCGGAAAGTCCTCCTGCTCGTCGTCATCGTCATCGATCCATTCTTTTGCATCTTCGGCTGTCATGCCGTAGTCAGCCAGTTCATCGAGAATGTCCTGACTATCGCCTGCATCAGGCTTGCCACGCGCCCAGACTCGCGCAGCCTCTTCTAGTTTTTTGCTTTAATACCGCCTTCAATCTGCCCCATTGCACGAGTGATACCGGTGATTGTTGCCATGCCGTTGACTGCCAGGATCGCTTTACGGAGATTATCCCGGTTGTAAGGAATAGGCTCTTTATTCTTATCGACGACACCTTTCCAATCGACCATGACTTCCATCGTGCGATTCAAATAAGATTCAGTCCATTCAGTATCGTCGCCAGTACGATCTATTTCTGATAATGCTTTTTTCTGCTCATCGTTCAGGCGCTTGAAGATGCCTGTGAATTCGTATTTTTTTGATTTACCCCCACTGACGGCCACTTCAACTACCACAGGCCATTCGATGGTTTCCTCGACTTCTTCGCGAATAACAAACATGATTTTTCCTTTTTTTGGTAAATAGAAAGAGAAAAGCCACGACGTATCGTGGCTTATTTTTTTAAAACTGGAGGTACGACTAAGATTACAAAAAGCAGATCGTCAGCTCATCATTGCCTTCGTCCGGCAACAATTTCAGGGATGTCTGCAACATCTGGATGCCGTCCAGCTCGGAGTAAGTTGGCTTGCCGAGCTGGACGCGAGGGCAATCAATTTTTATGATGTTTCCCACATCGACACCGTGCGTCAGGCTCAGCGCGCCAACGTCAGCGTTGCGAATTGCAGACCACCAATCTTTTGTTGCGACTGTCGTTGCTTCTTGCGTCAGCAAACCTGTTGGTTTGCTATCGGTAATTTCGACACGCTCAGGCGCACCAGGTAACGAACGGAATGTCACCTCATTAGCCAGGTCAAAACTAAGCTCTGAAAAAACCGCCTTGTCATAACCCAATACCTTTACAGATTTAGTATTGATGCTATTGACGGCCAGCGGCTTCTCACGTGAAGCAAAAGAAGCCGGCGGCGCAGGGGCATCGATGACCGGAACATAGATGCAGGTATAACTGAATTTTACCGTTGGAACCTTTTTGTTTGACAACGACAGTGATGCCGATCCACGGGCGCCAATCATTTTGTGAAGCACTTTGTCGAAATAGGCATAGTGCGTAATTGATTCTAGCGAGTCAGTGATGCGATGATAGACAACCTGCGCAGGGATGGTATAGACACTGGTGTTATCAATCGCAACTGGCATGCTTTCAGTCAGCGTTGCCTCTTTTGTTGCTGCGATATACGATTTAATGACGGCTGATTTTCCTGCATTTGCCCCGGCAGTAAAATTGATCGTCAGCCCGGCATAGGCGTTATCTGTAGCAGATGCCCCTGCAGCGAGAACAATTTTAGAGAGTGAACCTGATGCTGCCGTTCCCGTTACTGCTGCAGCAAGCACCGTCTCCGCCATGCCAGCGCCGCGCAATAATTGACCAATCGGTGGTACTGTTCCTGCCGTGCCACTGCCAGTGAGTTCAACCTCAAATGAGACTTTTGCGTAGGCAACAGCAGTGACATCTTCATCATTGCCGAAATACGGCTTAATGTTGTCACGGGCTTGCGCTTCGATCTCCATCGGGGTGATGTCGATGTTTTTTACCATAACAGCATTAGCGCCAACGCTGGGGTTGGGATCATCGGCATAAATTGCTTCTATTTTTGAGAGCAGAATTTTTTTCTTTGCTCTGAGGATTGCTTCAGCCATAGTGCTGACTCCTATCGTTTTGGTTGAGGTGGATTACTTTTTTTCGCGACTGGCAACGTCACGCGGCGCTTGCTTTTGCGATGTAATCTGCGCTGCTTCCGGTACATCTGAAACCGTCGCAACTGACAGACCGGTAACGTTCGCCGCATATTCGCTCTGGTCAATTTCATGATGCTCTTTCGTTCTCTCGACAAGCACCCGCTTGCCATCTGCATCGATGACATAGCTGCCGCCCGCGCCGTGATTTTGATTGGACATGGAGACCTTTCAGATTGGTTACTGCACCAGACTGTCTGGATCAGTCCGATACAAGATGAAGTAATGGGTGGAAATCATGCAGGCTTTCCCGTTTTCGCCACCATATCTAGGCTGTTCGGTAATGCCTTCCGTTATGTCGATCAGGGCGTCGTCAGAGAAATGCATCATGGCCGGATGGATAATGGACATCAGGCCATCTGCCACACGCTCTGGAATACTATTGCGCGTCACAACGCTGACCATGACATCGCATGTTCTGTCAGTCGCACCATGCATTTCTTGCTCTGGCGTTTCTTTACCCCGGTGAATGACGATGACATCGCTGTCGTCAACCTCGAATGCTGCTGAAACAGATCGATCAACAACAGCAGTGATCCCAGGTATTGCCCTTATCAGATCAACAATCTGATCGAGATAGCGCTCACGTAATGTCGTTGTCATTTCACTGGCTCCAGTGCCGCGACGCAGTACGTCGTTCCATCGCCAGTTGGTTTAGGCTGGCTCAATTTGAAACGATTTCCAGCAATACTGACTTCATCATTCCGATGCAAAACTACATCGGCAAATTGATAGCGAATGCTGTGCTCTGTCTGCTGTGCAGTACCATCAAAAATGACCTGCGCAGGCTTGCGATAATCTGCCATGAAGAACTCGCCCGCCGATATCCCTGACTCAACAACAACTTTGGTAAGAAAGCCTTCATCAGCCATCGCTTCAAAAAATTCAGATTTATCCCAAGTCATAGATAATCAGGCGGGGAAATCCCGCCCGCCTTTCTCCTGGAATTAAGTTGATTTAATGATGCCGATGATGCGCAGCTCTGCCAGCAATGCATTCAATGTAGCTTTGCATGCATTGGCTAAGGTAGCGGCTGTCGCAGCATCAGTTGCATTCGCGACGGCAATATCTGCAATCGCTGCCTGTGCACCTTCAAGTCCGAATGGAATAGTGCCGTTCAGCACCACGGCGGCCTGTGTGCTTGGATTCGACGCTGCAGACGCGGCTGCACCAATCAATGGGCCAACTGTGCTATCGGTATCGCAACGCTTATTCGCATCATCCCAGTAGACTTTCTGACCGAATGTCCATTCCTGTGCCGATGTTTTAGCGAGGGTATAAACACCCTCACGTTCGATATCAAGCGATGCTCCAGCAACTGCCGCGCAGATAGCAATGCCAAATATCGCACCAACCAACACACCAGCACCACTGTCCACGTTATAGGGTGCAACTACTGACAGGCTGTCGCCGTCTTGTACATAGTTTTTCATAGAGACCTCAAATGAAAATGACCGGGAATTACCCGGTCATTGGTGAGAGAAAATAAACTCAGTAAAGTACTGAGTCAGATCTGAAACTGCATTAAAACACTGTGATTAAGCACCCATGTTCACATGCATACCGCGCCAGTCAATGGCCTTTGCAGCAAAGTCGATACGGCCTTTGACTTGAATGCCATCACGATCAAAATCGGTGTTTTGTTCAGTGAAGATGCCTTCTTCACCGTCGAGATAAGCAAACTCAACGGTATCAATTTGCGACTTATCTGCTATCAGCCACCATGCTTTAATCGATGCAGCATCGAGGCGCGGCTCAATTACTGGCGTCAATACATTCTGGAAAATGTTTTGATCTGTTGATTTCGTCGGTGTGTACGCATTGCTTGTGTATTGCAATGCCAGCGTTTCAAGTGCCGCAGGAACCAGCAAGATTTTGGGCGCCAGATTGAGTACGGAACCACCTGGTGATTTACGCACACGCAGTGCAGCGCGACCAGCAGAGAGACTATCAACGCTGATTTTTGCTGCAGTATCTGCAATGTTTCCACGGTCGACATGGAATAAATCAACGCCATCTGACATTTTTGGATTGTTCATCAAGATGCTGTAGACAATGTCCGATTCCATATCTGCCGCTGCACGGCCAAAGAACTGCGGCAGTCGTTGCAATGCCGACAGATCATCGTTGATGATCATCTGGCGCGTGAAGTTGACCGCCTTACCGTATGTGGCCAGTTGGATCGTTTCGCCACCGTCCTGCAGACTGCCGTATTTGTATTCGCCGGACTGACCGATCTTGTCAAACTGCACTGCCGCATCAAACGAAGCACGCGTGACAGGACGGAAATCAGACAACGTGCCAGGTGTTGCCCACGACGTGAATGTCTTTGGCGCACCAGCATAAGCCTGACGCATAGTACGGGAAATTACATTACCGAAAATCAGTGGCAAATCAGTAGTGTTGTGGAATCCACGCTGAGACATGCCCAGTGCAGCAGAAGCCAATTCCATCTGGCTCATGCCGCGCGTGGAAATGCCGCCAGCTTCGAGTGCTTCGCGGCAGAGTTCGCGCAATGACAGACCACGATAAACGCGAGCAGCATCTGTGAGTTTGACCGCCGATGGTGCAATACGATGCATGACGGAGACCATCATCGCTTCGCGCCGCACTTCGGTTTCATCAGTGACGGTTTCAACACGATGGCCACCCTGACCACGGACGGCATTTGCTTCGCTGGCCTCGGCCATGCGGCGCAGAACATCTGCGCGGACGGCATCAACTGACAGACCTCGGTCTGTATAACCATCGATCAGGGCTTCTTTGCCGGGCAAGGTACTGGCGCGAACAGCCTCGCGGATGTCTTTAATACGATTACGTTCAATTGTCGCTGCATCGTTCGTAGCATTGGTACGCGCCGTTGTTTGTTCTGTCTCTGTGACGACTGTTGGCACAGACGTACCTTGTTGTGCAGCGCGGGCAGTTTTCAGCGCAGCTTCCGCTTCAATTACTGCGCGTTTAAGTTCTTCAATAGACTGAGGCATGGAATTACCTTTCTGAGTAGTTGTGGACGCTGCGCTTGCATTGTCCGTTGGAGTTATGCTGCGAGTGATGGTGATGACTTCACACTCGAACATAGGTGGTTTTGGTTGTTCTACGATCTTGCCGTCGGCACTGCGCACGACAGCCCCCGGATCAGCGCCGATAGGAACGAGCGATATTTCATACGGCTCCCAATCGATAGCGCGATAAATCCAGTCTTTATTCCCCTCGACATCGGGAGCAATCATTTCCATTCGATGGATTTTTGCGCCGAGCGATACGCTGTTTAGAATTTTGTCTTTGACATCCTGAAAGATCGGTTCGACTTCAGCGCGCTTGGAGAAACGAATGACTGCTGCGCCGCCATCTGCAGGAGATGATGCTGACTCGATCACGCCGATCACATCGCCCAGACTCCAGCTGGAGTGGGTATTGAGAAACGGCGCTTTCCCGGACTGCAGGGTTTCCATGCGAACGGCGCTAGCTTCCTGACTTAATTGCTCCTGGTAGTAGCGTTCTCGCATATAGTCATAACGACGAACACCGGCTCCCGCTGTCCAGGTCACATTGATGGTGCGGTCGGTTTCATTGGATGTCGTAATCGGTGCCGCCCGCAGACTGACATGAACTTGTTCGCGAGTAATAGCCTTACTGATGTTTGGCATAGAAGCTCCAAATAAAAAAGCCCGCATCAGCGGGCGTGGGGTTAGATAAATCAGAGTGAGTTAATCAAGGTTCTTTCAACAGATCCTTTCGTGTCTTTTCTTGCTCCTGACGCTTTGCGCTGCTCTCTGCTGACATTGGATATTTGTCTGCTTCGATTTCAGCATCTACTTCGTCCGGATCGTCGCCCAGCTCGCGAATGATTTGCTGGCGACTCATGACGTTCATTTCGCGCATAACCTTGTATCCCTGACCTTCACGCAGAGGATCAAGCAATGGGATGCGCGGCGCTGTCCAACTGACTGGCAATACATCTGGCTTAGAGATATTCCCGTTCAGATAAGCCACCTGCGCAAACTTTGCAGCAACCTTATCGCAAAACATGGGGATAAAAACCAGCCATTGGAATTGTTCGACCATCGCTTTAAATTCCATTTTCCCCATGCGGCCACTGGTGAAGTTGACTTGCGAATAATCACCGGTCAACTGCTCGTAACTGATACCAGTACCAGCAGCAATCGCACGCAGATCGACACGGACGGTTTCTTCATATCCATCACTGGACTGCGGGTTTGAGAAATTAACTGTTTCGCCAGGCTTGAGATACTCGATTAAGCCGGGGCTTAATTCTTCTACCCGTCTTCCTTTTGCATTGGGTTGAATCGCCGTTTGACCCATAGTCAAATGCGCATCATCTGTCGTGACGAATGCGGCAAAGCAGGCTTCGATTTTCTTTCTGATGGAGTGCGCATCTTGGTAATCATCAAGATCACGCGCCTTCCAGATGCTGACTGCAAATTCAGAAATGCCCCGTACCTGCCCCGGCCTGCCGAGTGGGTCAAATAAATGCAGGATTTCTGATGCAGGAACGAAGCGACTTGTCAGGCTTCTTGGCAGCGCCGCGATTTCTCCGGGGTGTTTATCAAATAACCAGTAGCCGAGGCGCTGACCAAAGAAATTAAACTGCACACCACAAATGCAAAATCCATTTGATGTTTCACCGGTCTTTTGCGTATCCAGATAGTCTGCTTCAAGCACTTGCAACTGCAGCGGTACGGTTAAGCCATCTTCTGGTCGACGAATACGAAACCGGATTAATACTTCGCCATCACCCCATATTGCACGCACGATCTGTGACTGCAACCCACCGAACCCGAGTAATCCGTTTGCATCACATTCAAGCCGTGACCATGTTGCCCAGAGCTTTTTCAGTTTGTCATCTTCATACTTTGGGACGATGCCTGTTCCAATGATGTTGCTACATAAAACCTTGAGTGCATGTTTGATATAGCCGTTGTTCGCAATCAAGTCGCGAGAGCGGTTGCGGATCACATTAATGCCACCGGCTAACTCTGCATTCACGCTGCCGCTACTGCCTTTCCAGTTTCCTGTACGTGGCCCTGACTTAGCCGCATCGAAACCGCGCTGACTGATTTGCTTGGCAACATTGAATGCAGCACGCGCCCGCGCACGACGCAATCCACGCTCTGGCATTAATTCGCCGATCATTCTGTCAAGTAGATTCATTGATTACCCCCTGACAAATGAGGCAATGCTTGCCCCTCGCCTATATGTTTCAGCCAGCTCTGATTTGATGAGGTTGCGAGCGCGGATCAGCTCATCGAGACTACGATACGTCACCTTCTGACCATCGTATTCAACGGTGAACCGTCCGGATTTGATCGCTTTATTAAGCTGATTTAAGTCTTCTTGTGTGTATTCCATTATCTACTCAGCCAGTTTCTACGTGGATTGATCCAGCCACCTGATCGCGGGCGCGATGTTTCTTCATCATCGTCAGTCGTTGATGAAGGGATAGGTACTGCTGGGCTTTGTGTTGCGGGTGGATCTGCATGTGCAGACGTCTGCACATTAATTTCTTCAGTGCTCGGGGCAGCTTCAGTCTGCAACGGCGGCAATGGGGATGAGAAAAGATCGCCAATGCGTGGCTCGATAACGTTTTCCAGCTCTATCCAGTCGTGATCGCGCATCATGTTGATACGCAAGCGCGGATGGTATGCGCAGGCCAGGTTATAGACTTTGCAGTCAAGTACTTCATTACGCGGGCGCAGCTGATCCCATCGATCTTTTGACGGGTTATATGCCTCGGAAACTAGCTGCTCGTAATACTCGTCATCGAGTCCATCTGGAAAATGCAAACGACGATCTGATGGGAGCGCTTCTTCATCAGTCAGAATGGCTGCAAAAATCCTATCTTTCGCAGTGTCAGTACCAATTGGCCAGAGCTGTACACCGTTGACAATCGTCTTGCCTTTTGCGGTGACATCTTGTGACGTTGGCCGACCGATGATGGGTTTATGCCGTTCTTTCGCGCCCTTCAGTGCAAAGACGCCGCGATGCTGGCGTAATCTGCAGTAGTCATAGACCTCTTGTGTTGCGTTACCACCGGAATCGATACCGCAAAGGGATATGCGCATATCGACGCCGAAGGAATTCGTGAAGCTGGTCTCAAGTATTTTGTCCAGCTCATCCCACGGCGCCTGCGTTGTTGGATCTCCGTAAATGACGATGTGATCTATCGTCCAGTTGGTCATCCCCCTTCCCCATCCGTCGATGCCAACTTCAAGCCGGTTACCTTGCGTATCAACAGCAGCTGTCAATATCAAGCAGCCTTTGGGTATTTCACGCGGCTTGTAAGGCTCTGCCCGCGCTTTTATTTTTTTCCAGTTGACTTCTTTACTGCGATCTTTCCAGCACTCTGCAAGAAAGTTGTTGATGAATTCAATCATCTTGATCGGGTCGCTCTGAGCAACTTCCCAATCGCGTGCTGCAGATGCCCATGAACGCCAGCCTAGCGGCGCGTACAGTGCGCTTAAATGAAAGCTGGCTGTCTCGCCATCGCCTTTTGCTGTCGGCATCCAGTAGGCGTTGTCATAGCCGACTGTCTTCCATTCATGCTCCGGACTTCCAACGCCGCAGCCGGGTTTTTCGCAGTGATACACAGCGGTTTCAGGTGCACCGGCTGTCCACCGGAGATTTGACCATTTGAAAAACTGAGGATGGCCGCAATCAGGGCAATGGACAAAGTATCTGCGCTGATCGCCGCGCAGGTAGAGCTTTTGAATCTGTGATCTGCCTTCAACCGTGGGGGTTGAATTGGCAAATATCTTGGCGCGCTTTCCGTAGTTGCTTGTCCTGTTGAGCACCAGATCAATGGGGTTGCCTTGTCCGTCGACGTTCAGTTGATATTCATCGACTTCTTCAAGCAGAACATAACGAATCGTGGATGACTTTAAACGCCCTGCTTTTGTTGCACCAACGAAGTTGAGCATCCCACCGGGGAATTTTTTGCGCAGCTTTGTGTTGTTGCTGCCTTTTTTTCCCGATGCCGGAATGCGCTTTCGCAGCTCTGGCGTTGAATGACGCATCGGCTCGAAGCGATCTAACTCCCACTTTTCCGCATCATCAATCGTTGCAAAAACGGCGAGCATATTGCCCGCCGCTGATGTGATGTTTTTACCGACAAAATTTTCACCTAGTGCCGAGCCACCCAGCTGGTGACCCTTTTGCATTGCGACGATTCTGACGAAGTTGTTTTCAAATACAGTGTCATCATCATGAGCATAGCGGGTGACTTTACTTGGAATGCCAGACAGCGCATCCATAATGCCGACCAGATATGGAGTCCGCTCATTGCGCCAGCGGCCAGGTTCCGGACTTGTCTCGGGCAGGATGCGATAGCGAGCCGCCCATTCAGCAATGCCGATTCGCTCATCCGGACGAATCGCATCGGCGATGGTTTGCAAAAATGCGTCAGTGGCTCCCATCCTCCGTTTCCTCTTCGTTTGGTTGTTCCTTCAGTGCAGACTTCACATCGATGGACTGCAATGCCGCAGCCAGCTCAGATTCGAGTAGCGCTTCAATACGTGCAGGGTCTTTTTCTGCTGCCAGCAGATCTTTGTTGCGAGCGGGAACATTCATGATGGCGTCACGAATCGTGCGCATCGCTGTAAAAATAATTCGCTGAGCATCGGCCAGATCGATGGTGTTGCCCATCAACATATCCAGCTCAAGCTGCTCCTTTTTAACGCGGATTTCTTCGCGGTTCGCCCGATGTTTTTGATATTCAGACGTAACCGGTGCATCGCTATCATCGATGTCATCGTCAGGATCTGATAAATCCGGCAGATCAAACGCGGCAGCATCGGGTGGGCGCTTTGCGAGATCGGTATTCGCCGCCCATGCAAGATCAGCAGCAACAATATTTATCTTGCCGCCTGCTGTTTTTTTAATGCGCCCGGATGTAATTGCTTTTTGTACCGCACTCAGCGCAACACCACGATGCCGCGCATACGCCCGCAAGCTGACTTCGCCGCTCGCCGATTGCTTTGATGACATAGATAACTCGCGAAATTATGGTTTGAAGACTGACCACTGCTAGTGACCACCGACCACCGAATGTGACCACCCAAAAAAAATTCATTCAGCAGGCAGTCCACGCGCGCGAATTACCCACGTGAGCTAAAAGTCCGGGGAGGACCCAAGCCGCACAGGGACAGGCTATCGCTTCATTGATTTCACAGCGGCATCCCACGATTGCTGGAAATTTTGGACAAACTTCGATGCGGCAGTATCACTCACAGTCTGCTCAAATTTGAATATAGGCTTGTAGTTCGCTTTCTTTGTGAATACGAGCTGCGGAACCAACTTTGTATTGCCTTCAGTTCTCGCATAGATGATGTCAAGCGCCGGATTTTTACGTGATACGCCGCGAAAGACCTTGCTGTTTTTACCGTCACTAATCTGATTCGCCAGTTTGACGATCTGGGCTTTCGTCATATTTCCAAAGGAATTTCGCTTTGCATCCTTCCCTGGCATCGCATACTCAACAGCATCTTTCCCGCCGAATTTCTCTTCAAATGTTTTAAACCCACGTAAGCCGCCGTCCATCTCAGCAACGAGATACGACGCCTGTATATCTTTGACATAAACACTTGCCTTCAGCGTCGTCTTATCAGCTGGGGAAAATCCCATCGCTCGCTTTGTGAATGTAGTCGGCTGATCAAACACCATGGCGATGTGATCGGTAACAGCTGCCGATGCTGCCTTTGCAGTAGCAGTCAGTGCTCGCGCCATTGCGAACGGTGCCTGATTTACAGTGAACTCGTTAAAGTTTGACACCATCTCAGATACACCACGAACCGATATCGCTGACATAGAAGTCCTACATATGCAGACGTATGCACAAAGTATAAAAAGAAATGCCCGTAATGCGGCTAAACATTACGGGCAAGGGCGACGTACACGCCCGGGCTAGAGAATTAATATGATCCCGGCTGGGCTACTGAACGAACTGCATACATGATTCCATTTCTAAAACAGCCATCAGCGTAACGCAGCCAATACATGGGGTGGTCTGCTTCAAACGAGATGCCATTTTCAACTGGTGGTACATCTTTAATTGAAGCCTCAATCCTCACAATCAAAGCCCGAAGCTGTTCACCTTTTTCTTTGATATCGTTCATCAACTGAATTTCCTCAGCAGACAATTCACGATAACCCTTGATCTTACGATGTTGATTTTCCATAACTACTCCTGTGAGTAAAAACGAAAAGCCCCGATCAACGATAAGTCGATCAGGGCTTTATTAACTTTCCGAAGGCGCAGCCGTCCCTACAGGGACAGGCTTAGCCATCGGGCGCGGAACACACCGTGCGTGCAAATTGTAAGACCGAATTTTAGCAGGGCTTTGTAACTTTTCAAGAATGTTTTTTAAATTAGATTCTGCGCGACCCAACACAATGCGCAAACTTGAATCGTTAATACGAGGATTATGTACGCGCAGCTTGTTCTTGATGAAGTGGTTTGGATACTGAAAAACGTGGTGGAATCGTAACACCTGAACCTGATCAAAATAAGGAATTGACCGTACAGCATACTCAACCAACCATCCATTCAACTCATCGACATCAGTTGAATAAAGCGCTGTTCCCGGCTTGATAATTTCCAATTCAAGCGCAAGCATTTCTTCCTGCTTATTTCGTGCAGCAACATACTTAGCAGCCCAGCCAGCACAACAGCTACCGCCATTGCCGCCACATCCAACTCTGACGGTGTTACGCCAATTTTCCATTTGCCGCTCAAAACTTAATTCAACTGCATTACGCATACTTCGCCTCTCTCAAAATTTTACGCAACAATTTCGCCCGTTCCCTTGCTTCTTCGTGATCCTGCTCATCCCGCACCTCAATCTCAATCCCTATGCTGTTTGCAAATGCCGTCGCATCAATCATCCACTGCGGATCGCGTCTGCTGCATCGATCTGATTCATCCCAGCAAATCACCGATGTCGCTGTCGTTTCAGGCGTACCGAATGTCCGGTGGTTTTCCATCGCAAAGAATTTCCCCGGTTGCCCTGCCATTGCTGCACGTAACATTTCATTCACCACACCAGTCCCCAACTCTTTTCTCATTCGATCAATACGGGCAGCAGTCATCGGCATTACAGCTCTCAAATCCATCACACCCTCCAATTCATTACTATTTACTTAACCGTCAAACTGTCATACAACTATCAATCTATTAAAACCCTTATCTGTATTAGCTTTGTGGATGGTTTATATAGTTTGATAGTTAAAAATGAGGTCTATGAAACAAAACAAATTAATTGCGCTACATAAGAAATAAACTCTCGCGCACACATGCACGTGTAAGAACTATCAAACTATACAAACAGTCCACAAACCCGCACCAGTATTAACGCTTCGCATGTTGATAGTTTCCGGCTTGTTGATAGTTAACTATCATTCGGCTCTGTACTTTCGTAGACGTGTCGATACTTCTGCAGCGCCTTTTCAAATAAATTCGATGCACCGGCAACCCAGTTCTCTCGCGTTGTTCCTTCCGGCTGATCACCAACCAGATACACCGTGCACTGCTTCGCCTCAGACTCACCAAGCCCGTACTTCACCTGCCCTTTACTGACGCTACCAAAGCCAATACGAGTGATCGTTCGCCCGAACATGGTTTGTGTGGCCGGGAACCGCTCGCCATTCAGGTATGACCATCGGCAAAACGCCGCATACAGCTGCATCGCAGAGCAACACACAAACGGCAGCGGCAACAATCCGCCCGACCATTCGCGATAAAATCGCTCTGCAGGCGACAAACCGAGGTCAATCAGATCAGCCTTTGCCTGTGTCATCAGCGGTTGCGTATGCTCGTTAAAATCGCCCACGTCATAGTTCAAGAGAAAGTGATAAAACGCTTCATTCCCACCGTTAAACATCTGCGCCGCCACTTCCTTGTAGTACGACAAAGGCTGCTTTGGCGGCGTCCATATCACCAGGTAACGCCGGTCTGTTTTATCCAGCGCAAGCGGCTGCAACTCATTCGACAGAAAAACGAAATTGATGTGATTTGCTTCATCACGGCCCGTCATGTTTTTCGGATTAATCCGGATCGTCTCATTCGACGTGATCTGCTTTAATCGCCCCTTCAACTGGCGCAATTCAGACCGCGTGACCACTTCATCACACACCATGAATAGCTTCTTGGATGCCCACTCATTGAACTGCGATTCAATCTCAGCATTGCCGATGATGCCGCCGTACTCGCCATAGATATGCTTGATGCATTTCTCAAAAAACAGGTTTTTCCCCGACCCCTCATCGCCGTGCATGATGATGGCCGTGGCCATCTTTGCGCCGGGGTTTTGGAGCGGATAAGCAAGCCAGCAGCAGATCCAGTGAAACACGTCCTGATCTTCATTACAGAGATGAAATAACAGTTCAAGAATTAAACCGTAATCCCCTGCAGCCGGAGCCATACCAAAACCGTTAAACAGATTGACGCTGGTCTCAGGGTCAGTTTTCAGCGTCGGATCAAACACCACGCGATCCATCGGTATCAACTTCCGGTCCGGGTTATTCAGCCAGAATTTCACCGCATCATTACCGAACGCCAAGCGCACAGGATTGATTTTTAAGAGCTGACGCAGTTCACCATCCCACACCTCATCCAGCCCATAAATCAGCGCAAAATTCTTGTTCAAACGATCAACCTTGTCCCAAAAGTCATCGCCGTAATCTTTCTTCGATTTCTTCTTACCATCGCCCCCGCCCCCCTTTGCCGCAGGCGCGGCGCTGGCATCAGCATTGAGCGAAATCACCTTGCGCTTCTCATGCACATCCCACTCTTTCGCCCGCGCCTTTGTCACCATCAACGTGAACTCACTACGTTTTAACCGTATCCGGTTAAGTGAATCCCATACGTCTGTTGAGCCGTAGATCTGCGCACAATTCTCCAGCACCCATTCAAGCGAACGCGCACCAGAAAACGTCGCACCTTCATCACTGGCTTCGTTTTTTTGTTCAGCATTTATCTCGTTGCCACGCGGCGCTTCAGCCGCGCTGATTAACCCTTCGTTTTTTCCTTGCAGCGCTTGCGCTGCACTATTCACAATTCCACCTTGCGGCGCTCCAGCCGCACTAGCTAGGTATGTGTTACCTCCCGATGGGGGCGCGGGGGCGACAATTGAATGGTGTGTTGTTGCACTATCAGAGGGGCGCGGGGAGTCAATATGCAAAATTTCACGTATCCCATTGCTATTCGCAGCACTGACAACCCCCTGCAACTCCATCTGCTCAATCAGGCGGGCAGCACGGTTATATCCAATACGCAAATGACGTTGCACGAGCGAGATCGAGGCACGCTTGCTCTGTAAGACCACAGAAACCGCAGTATCGTAAAGAGGGTCTTCCTGATCTGCGTCAGAGGGCGAGGGAGACGTAGCAGCATTGATTTGTGACGCTACCGCGTCAAGGGATTCAAGCACGTGCAGGTCATTAAAGTCCGTCCACTTTTCACCATTGCGGGCGCTAAATATCGGGTGGATGACAGACGCATTCCCGACCGCAGCAGCAGCCTCATGTGATCGATACAGCCCTGCGTTTTTAAATGACTCTGTTCGCTGCAAGCGGCCTTTACGCACGTCTGATTCAATGTAATCAATGCCCTGCGCGTCTTTGCGCCACCACGCGGTCACATCGACGTTTTCGCCATCCGCAGCCTCATACGATCTGGTCTCTCCATCGATCACCGGCTCTGGCAGAGAGAGATTGAATTGCTCGCGCAAGCGCTCGATGAAACGAGACAACAACAGGTAATCATCGTCCGCGAGAAAGCGAATATGCGCGTTCGGATAGGCGGCACGGATATGCTTAGCAACAGGCATCAAATTACCCGCATCAATGGCGCAAACGACAAATGAGCCGGGTGCTGCAAGCAGCACTGACGCGCACGTGGCATAGCCCTCGCCGATATAGATCAGCTCAGCATCTGCAGGAATATCACCCAGGTGATAAGCAGCTCCGACCTTGTTAATGCCATCGTTAAAACGCTTTTTACCCTTGCTATCGATCTTCTGCAGGCCGCGCAGCTCAGCGCCGCAACCACCATCCGACCATAATGGCATCAGCAGATTGCCATCACTGGCCACACGCAGGCCATACGACAACACCTGCTTTTTAACCAGATAGGCATGCGGGCGTTCGTCATTATGCGCAACAGCCTCGCCCCACTGCTGACGCGCCCGGTTTGCAGCCAAGCGGTGTTTTTCTTCTTCTTTTTCCCGCTCGATACGCGCCTGTTCGTTCTGACGTTGAATCAGCGCCGCCCGATCTACATCAGACATGCGCTCCGCTTCACCCTTGAATTTAATCGCGCCGTTATCGTCGCCGTGATACGTACCGAATGCACCGCTGACAATCACTTTGCCTGATGGCAGCTCAATTTTGCGAGCGATATACCAGCTCTTCTTTCCCTTACCAAACCGCTGGATCTTGCCATTCAATATCGGATGACCTTCTGGGAGATTGTTATATCCCTCATCGATCATCTGATTTCTGCAAATGTCTTCTGGAGAAATCATCAGCCGATTACCTCACCGCTTGGCAGCTTGCGCGTATTCCCCATCAGCGACGGGATCTGCAGATGATCGTCCGCACCAGGTCGAATAGGCCGCGTATGGCGCAGCCGGTTCACGTCCAGTGCTGCAGTAGAAACGACAGAACGCGCAGGCACGATCTGTCCCACATATTTTTGCGACTGCGGCAGCAAATTGCCAACATGCTTACCTGCATATTCTTTACCCGCCGTAGTCGCTTTCAGAAAGTCATCGCCGACAGTCACATACGCCAGATCAAGCAATGCCTGAATCACATACTGGCGAAACGCAAAAACACTCTGATGCTCAGGCTTCAACAGCTGCACAATCTCAGAAAACCGCGCAGTGCCACCCATACGCACTGCGTAACAAATAGCGATATGCGCCGGTGAGCCAGCGCGAGGGACGGATGGATTAGCCATGTGTCCGCTCCTTACGCTCACGCACTGATGCCGCTGTTTCGTGGCAATACACGCGAAACGTCAACGTCCGCAATTCATCCATTGTTTTATGCATGCGGTCGACAATCGCGTTAAGGCGCTCACGCTCACGCTTGTCGACTTCGCCGTCTTTCGTCGCCGCCTGAAATTCCACGGACAACTCGCCCAGCTCTGCATACAGCTCATGAAATTTTGTCGCGATATCTTCGTTGCACACCTCACCTACTTCGGGCAACTTCAAGAACGTGCCGCCTGCTGCCGTGGCCACCGCCTGCGCAAACAACGTCGTGCCGGAAAACGACTGCATCTGCAGCGCTGTTTGCACATGCAGATCCTGCCCCTTGCGCTCATAGATACGGTTTTCCAGCCCGTCACGCGAAAAGCCCAGCGCTGCCGCCATCGCGTCCCAACCGCCCGGAAACGCCTTAATCATTCCTAGATATGCTTGCTTGATATTCACAACATCCCCCGCTTCTTGTGGTTAATACTCTTTCTGCTGCGCACTACACTGACCGCATTGCGACGATCATTCAGACGCCATGACCAGCCAAGAACAACGCCATCAGGCACAACAACAACTCAATGAACTACTCAAACAATCCCACTACCTCAGCTCCATCCTCGATGCGCAGCGCATTGCCGTTGCACAGAGTTTTTCGATCATCATTGAGGCGCTGGTCAGACATGACCCCACACTGGCGGAGCCGATTGGCGAAGCGCTCAACAACATCGAGGCCGGAACCTACGTCAGCCCGTCGGTCGACGGCGAACGATCACTCCTGGTGCGATCCGTTCGCGCACAGTTGCAGCGATGAACCGGCGCTCGATCATGACCAGCTCATGCAAGCTAGGCAGACCAACCGGCGCGGCAGGTATCTGTGCTGACGCAAGCAGCTCATGCAGGCTCATGGATTTCTTTCGGCTCATAGTCAGGCCAGTATTCACGCCAGTCGTCTGGTCGCAGACGATCACGCGTAACACCAGTCCGCGCCTCAATGCGCGGACAAAAACGGGCGGGGACTGGACGAATTTCCTTCGTCCATTGATTGACAGCACCCGGCGTCACATTAAGGAACACCGCGAACTCGACTTGGCTGCCGAATTTGGCTATCGCTTCAATAATGGCAAGTGTTTGTGGTTTCATGGTCGAAACTATAGCACTGCTACATTAAAAGAAGCAAGCCATGCTCTAGTTTATTTTCTATAGCATTGCTAAATTATGGGAATATGGACGATAGAAGAGGAAGCCGAACGGCTAAAGGCGCGGTTTGACGGGGTCAACCGGGCTAAATTTGCTCGCGATAACAATATGCCCGGTGGTCAAGCGATGATCTACCAGCACATTCGCGCCGTTCGACCAATCAGCCTCGATGCAGCGCGGATATATGCCAAAGGTTTCGGCATCTCAATCGACGAAATTAGCCCGCGGCTAGCGGCAGAAATAGCCGATGCTGCAGCCTATGCCGGGTCGCAAAAAATACATACAGTTGAAGAGTCACGCACAGCGTATCCAGTCACTCAGAAAAATCAAGAATTGCCACGATACGTTAAAGACGTTGTTGAAATGATGTTGTCTGCAGATGATGAAGGGCAACTCAGAGCTAAGATTGCCGCTAGTGATGCATTGGAAGCGTATAGCCAGGCAAAAGAACGTGCGGAGCGGCGGCGCGCACTAGACAATCTCCCCGCCCCTATGCTTGATAAAATTACCCAGATCAGCAACCCCGCATTTGCTAGTTCACTCGATGCGCTTATCGAATCATTTTTGCTGCAGGAAAAACAGCGCAAACAGATGTAATTCCACTTTTACCAAAAATGGTAAATTTGCACACGGCTTTTGAAAGGATTCAGACGGCTTGCATAATCCGCGAATGGATATTGCAAGCCGCCTCGATACTGCGATGAAAGCCTCTGGCATCATCGACCAAAAACTACTCGCCACCTTGTCTGGCGTCCCTGCATCGACTATCAACCGCATTCTCAGCGGGAGAAATAAGTCAGTTAACCTTAAGCACGCGCAAGCACTGGCCAGAGTACTAAAAGTGTCCTTACACTGGTTGGCATGCGGCGACGAAGATCCGAACGATGACGAGTCATTTTTAATCGCAGCAATCACGCGCCGCGAGAAAAAAATCATCGATATATACAGAAGCTGCTCTCCAGAGGGAAAAGACTCTATTCTGATTGCCGCCGAATCCGTCTCAAAGGTTTTTCCCGTGTAAATGGGATGATCTGCGCCGTCGGAGCTGGAAATCTCAACTCCATCGCGCAGGCGAAATTCAATACAACATCCTGCCCAGCAATACTCATGCTATTGAAAGCGCGGTCTAACCGTGCGCGCCGCTCACATATACTGCCTACCCCCATCGAAATCTCCTTACAGTTTGTTGTAACAAAGTATTTATGAATTGGAAATATATAGGAAATTTTGTTAGTTCTTGTTAAGTTTTCGTGAACGCTGGTAAACGAATGCTTAACACTTGCCGTTTCTCCATTTCAATACCACCCCCAAACTGTAAAACTTGCGCACAGGAATTATTAACTGTGCAGATGTGCGACAACTAGACCCCAAAGACATTGAATTGATCATCGCGCTTTCGCGAGAATTCAGCATTACAGCAACTGGACAACGCTTAGGCGTCACTACAGCAGCCGTGTCGCAACGACTAACAAGAATAGAAGAAAAGATCGGGGCGACGCTGGCCAGCCGTGACGGTAGAGTGATACTGACGCAAGCCGGGCATGAAGTGCTGAACTACTGCCTGCAATATCAGCAAAATACAATGGGGCTAGAGCGAACACTGCAGCGCCTGAAAGAGCCAAGCATTTTTCTAGCAGCTGATTTATCACTGCTACTTAATGATGTTCCTCGCGCAGTAGAGCAATTACTCATTGATCTGCCCAACGCAAAAGTAACGCTGAAAAACGCAGATTTTTCAGACATTATCAGGTTCGTAATTGATGGCATTGCAGATATCGGCATCATCGCCGGTGACCCGCACGTCGAAGGCTTGCGGCTTCTACCGTATCGGAAAGAAAGAGTCTGCCTGCTGATGTCAACATCACACCCACTCAGCAGATATAAAGAAGTCCCCGCAAGCTCTGCGCTGATGTACCCACTCATTCAAGTAAGTACCTTAGAACACATCACGCCCATACTTTCAGCGATGGCCGAAGAATTAAAGATAACGACCAGTGCGCCAGTGAGTGTCGACAGCTTCACGTTACAAGCCAGGTTTGCCGCACAAACGAATATCGGTATCGCGATTACACTAGAAACAGAAGCTCAACAATACATCACAAAATACCCGGCAAAAATCGTACAGCTGATCGATAAATGGGCCGATAACCAGCTCTATTTCTGCATGCGCGAGGCAGGTACGTTAAATGATGCGGCAATTAAATTAATGAAACTAATTGCCACATCAAAAAATAAGCCTATCTAAAGCGCATATTGCGCTTTCTTCATATCAAAAAGTCGCTTTCCAGCACAACGCTTATTCCACATTGATTTATCAGTCGACGGTTTTCCGTCCGCAAAACTAATAGTACTTAGCACGGTTGCATTAAAACTATTTTTTGCACGATATTCAATACAGATTACGTCCGCTTTATCATCTGCAGCGATAGATGCCCACTCTACAGACGATGGATCTTTTAGAGATGATTTTGTTACTTTCAACGCAATAACAACGCGGTCAAATGCCTCCTGATCAGCTTTTTCCTTTGCAATTTGCTCAGGCGTTTTTTCCGGCGCTTGTGGGCTTGATTTTGTTTTATTGCTATCTGCCAACCCAACAACGATCGCCAACGCAAAAATTCCAGCAATAAAAATAGTTACCTTGCTGGTCTTTTTCCCAGTCGGATGCTTAACGCCGCATTGAGGGCACGCTGCTGCCTCCGTGCTCACCATCGCCTTGCATTCCCTACACTGCTGCATCGCCATTTAATCTCCCCTTCTTCAATAGATATCTTTGTTGTAAAAAAATAACACAAAACACTTTATAAAAAAACAGCAATGAATAAATATAGTTTTTCATATAGCACTGCTATTGCATTTTAAATATAGCGGCGCTATAGTTCGCTTCATCAACAACCGATGGAGCGATTATGCAAACGACAAGCAACACCGCTGCAGCAAAAATCTCACCCGCGACACTGCAAAAACAGGTGCTGGCATGAAGACATTCCACCAGCGCCTAATTGAAGAAAATCGCCGGGCTTTTGTAGATCGCACAGGCGAAATTCAACTTGCAGCACGAGTAATTTTAGAAGCAGAACCACTTATTGCCGAAATCGAATTAGCAATAAGTGGCGAGCTGGATAAAAGCCATCCCCTGATCAGTAATCTACTCGGCTACCCGATTTTATTTATCAGTCTCAATACCACTGCTCAGCTCAATGATTGGCTATTCGATGCCATGCTCAGTCTTGGTTTCATCGAAGTCTATCGAGACTGTTCGTACTATGGCAGCGACGACTTCGTCGCACTCAAAAAAAATGACGTCACGATTGCTACCTCCACAACGCATGGATATAAGCAAACAAAAATACGGTTTAAAACCTGCCCGACATTCGCAGTGACGAATCACTCAACAGATAGCACAGAGGTGCAATCATGAGCGCATTTTCTATCACTGTCCGCACCCAGTCCGGCACGTTTCATTATTCCGCGATTGCCGCCTCATCGTTTGATGCCCACGCCGATGCCATCGATCAATTCGGCGCAGTGTCTGTCACCGTCACGCCAGAGGTGCAATATGAAATCAAATGAAAACAATTTTTTAGAAATTGATGTTGTCAACGATAAGTTAACTATATCTATCGGCGTGCCCTTACTACTTCACGCAATCATACATAGCCCAAATTACGGGCTATCAAACATCAAGATCACAGATCAATCGGAGTTTCTGCGTGAATTCATCTCCGAACTACTAAATGAAGATGAATCTGGCGCGACCATCATTCATGAAATGTTTGATAAGGCCGCCAACAACGCGATTGAAAATGGCTGCAATGGAGTTGAAGAGGTGCAGCATGGCTAAGTTCAACTTCCTCGCACATCGCAATCAGCCGACCGACATCAAGGTCAAGCAACCGGCTAAACGCGCACCGGCGCGTGATCCGTTCGCTGGCTTATATGGGCCGGACTACATCGCCGCAAACAGCCTGCAAGTACCCGCAGAAAAAGTGCAGACGTCTGCACAAGGTGACGACCATGCATAAGGCCGACGTTACCCGCGCAGATCTTGAGCTGGTGTACGCCAAGCTGCGCATCAAAAACCAATCCCTCGACGACATGCTGAAAAACCCAGCGCTGAAAAAAACGCTGGAAAACTCTGCTCGTTTGCAGAAAAAGCGTGACGCGATTTTTGACCCATTGGCTGTACGCAGCCGCAACGAAGACTAAGGAGATTCACATGCAAACAAATCAGAAAACACCGCTGCATCAAGCCCCTGCAAACGCAATGCTTGACAGCCTGATCGCCACAATGCAGCTCAAAAACGATGCCGCACTCGCCCGCCGTTTAGAAGTTGCGCCGCCCGTGATCAGCAAACTACGTCACGGCGCACTGCCCGTCGGCGCATCCATTCTTATTTCAGCCCACGAAGAAAGCGGCATCAGTATTGCCGACTTGAAGGCGCTCGCGGGCATATCAAAAGAGGTGGCGCAATGACCTACGACCTCACGATTAACGATCTCGTTCTACTCCCGTCACACGCGCCAAAAAGCATATCCATAGGCCGCATTACTTCCCTAAAACTAGACATTGGAAACGGTCAACTGTTCGCTGTGGTGCGTACACCGATAGAAGAAAACGTACCGAACAATGAGCACGTCATGCCTTTGTGCGAATTGAGGCCCGCACCAAATTTCATTTTTCTCTCTGGCGACATGAATGCACTTAACCCCAAAAACAATGATCGCCGCTTTTTTGTAATCAATCCTACGAGGATTAATCATGGTCGCTAAGAAAAAATCCGCAGTCGCCGTGGCCGATCCCGTCATCGTTGTCGATGAACTGGTGATCGATCAGGGTACGTTCGCAGTTATCCCGCTCGATCAGATCCGCATTTCAAAAACGAACCGCAAGCACTTCAATGCGTTGAAGATGACCGAGCTGGCGGCCAGCATCAAAGAAATCGGCGTGGCACAGCCTATTTTGATTCGTCCAGTCACGCCGACCGCAGAAGAGCCGCAGATCTATGAAGTCGTCGCCGGTGAACGTCGTTTCCGTGGTTCGCAAATGGCAGGCAGAACAACGATACCAGCCATGATCCGGGTACTGACAGATCTGCAGGCCGCGAAGATTCAGATTTTCGAGAACCTGCACCGCGAAGACCCGCACGAATTGGAAGAAGCACTGGGTTACCAAGCGCTAATGCTCAGCCACGGCTACAGCGCCGACCAGCTCGTCACAGAGCTGAAAAAATCCCGCAGCTACATCTATTCACGCCTGAAACTCTGCTCTCTGGCTGCGTCATTGCATGATCCATTTTTAGACGGGAAGATCGACGCATCTACTGCGCTGCTGCTGGCCAGAATCCCTGTGCCGGATCTGCAAGTAAAAGCGTACATGGAAATCATCAAGCCATCGTTTAAAAACGAACCACTGACCGTGCGCGAAGCACAAACGCATATCCGTAATCGTTACATGCTCGATCTGACAGACGCGATATTCGACATCAAAAGTGCGACACTGACTGACGCACCAGCCTGCGGCAAATGCCCGAAACGCACCGGCAACCAGCCAGAGGTATTCCCCGACATCAACCCCGATCTATGCACAGACCCGGACTGCTTCACCAACAAAATCGGCGCGTCAGTCGAAAACCAAGTGCGCCAGTATGAGCGTAAAAATATACCGGTTTTCCGTGGAGAGGAATTTGTAGAAGCACTGCAAGCTGCACGCAACGGCAGCGGCGAATACATTACCCATGCGACTTGGATTACTGCATTCCCGCGTCATCACAGCACGTCTAAATCGAAACAGGCGATCGGTATTGTTCTCTCACAAGAGCAGCTCGGTGAGCCAGTCGCCTACGCCTTGTCAGACTCAAATAATTTCACTCCGTTTTACAGCAAAGATCACGTTCAGGAAGAGCTGGAAAAAGCCGGATATTGCGACAACCTGATGCAGGCATTTGATAAGACAGCGGCCAACTATGCCGATGTTTACGCACCAGAAAAACAGGCGACAACATCAGCAGCAGATGTCGTCATCGGCGGCGCAACGCTGTCTGCCAAAACCAGCGACGCCTACCTGCGAAAACAAGAGCAAGACAAAATATTGAAAGAACGTGCAGATAAAGAAAATAAGTTTCGCTACCACCTTTATCATCGCGTCCGCACAGAAATGGCACTGTCAGCAGACTCCCCGCTGATTAATATCATCCCGATATTAGGTAGTGCAATCTTAGGTGATTATCGAATGCCTGATGCTGAGCTGCAGGAATACTACGAAACATCAATTGCCGATGAGGATGACGCGATTGCGTATCTCGATAGATTTGCAGAGTCGTCACTGCAATTTATTTTAGACATCACTATCGGTAACCACATCGAGGTGAATGAGTGGAATATTGATGACGTGCAAGAAGATTATTTGCCCTGGAAACTGCTGAATAAGCTCGCAAAAGCAATCGATATCGATCCAGACAAACTGCGCACCGAATTTGAAACCCCGGTCGATGCGACGCCGTTCAAGCGCCCGCTGCTGACGCTGAAAAAGAAAGTCAATCCAGCACCAGTTCCCGAATCCCAACCCTGGCCATTCCCCACTCAAAAAGAAAGCGCTGGTGCAGCATGAGCCAATCACGTTTAAGCAGTTTCATCGAATCGATGGCTAATGTACTGATTAGCTACTTCCTATCCCTTGCCGTCCAGCTGGTCGTGTATCCCGCTTTCGGCGCGCAATTCACGTTCTCGCAGAACATCTATATCGGGCTGATTTTCGCCGCCGTATCGACTGTGCGCAGCTACGTGATTCGCCGCTGGTTTAACAAGAAAATTCACGCGGCAGCAATGAGACTCGCGGGGGATATATGACCAAACGCGAACGCCAACAAAGCGAAATCGGCGATGAAATCAAATGCGCACGATGCGGCGAATTCTGGCCAGCCGATAGTGAGTTCTTTTACATGAGTAACGGCAAGCCGCACTCCTGGTGCAAAGCCTACTACCAATCAAACCCAAAGATCATCGCAAAAAATCAGCGCTACATCGAGAAAACATCAAAACACCGTCAATTAGAGGCGATAGCATGAGCGAACATACATTGAAACCATGCCCATTTTGTGGCGAACAACCGACGATTAATCACATAGAAGCCCATAGTCATTCTTTCCAGATCAATGGGTTCAAAATGCCAGACCATCCGGGGTCATGTGTCATCGAATGCACCTGCGGCGCTGGATTAATTGACTCTGATTTTGAATCTGTTTCAAAACGCTGGAATACCCGTGCATTGTTGATGCCTGACATTCCTTTAGCGAAAGGCGTGTCGTTCAATGATCGCTTATGGAATGTACTTGGTGAGACATGGAATCTGGTGAGCTTCCCGCTAGACGAACCGCTGCGCGCACAGGCTAGGCAGCAAATTATGCGGCTTATGAATGAAATTTCTCCCACGATTGACCAGCGGCCAATAAGGTCATTAATAGCCCAAAACAATGGTCTTCAAACAGAAAATGCGCGGCTTCTGGATGCCGGGAAAAAAGCACTTGATGCGATGGAGTCAGCAAAGAAATTACTAAAAGCTGCTGGTCTCACGATGGAAGGGGGAACAATTTCAGCCCCCTATTCCGAAGCAATGGTCAGTCTACGCACGGCGATCGAAGGCGGTGCGGCATGAATAAAATCTCAATCAAAGCAGAAGTCCGAATCACCGCAACTGTCGAACTAACTGAAGGTCACTTACGGGCGTTAGATGCATTGGCTGGATATGGCCCAGATGCATTTCTAAGGGCATTTTACGTAAAGCTAGGAACGGCTTACATGAAGCCTTTCGAAAAAGACTTACGTGAACTTTTCACGATGATACGAAATGATGTTCCACTAGCTTTAGACGACGTAAAGAAAGCCAGAGAACAGCTGAAGGGAGGCGTGGTATGAGCTGCCTTAAAGAGAAAGTGAAGTGGATGATTGCAGGACAAGAATTGCGCCAGTTACACCACCTGAAAACTGATCTGCAGGAATATCGACGATGGCTTGCTGAGTTTCCGGGTCTAGCTTTTGCACTTGATCACTTGGCAAAAATGAATGGCATCAGCACGATAGATTTTGATGATGTGCGCTGCATGGGAATTTTTGAGCTGCGCGATCATATTCGTACTCTACCGCTGTCTAATGTGAAGCAGCAACCAGTCTGCTGGTTGGACGGGGACAATGGAACTTCTTTTGCAGTTTATGCACTGCCTCCGGACGTAGAAGCATATAAAAAACAGAATGCTGAACTTCGCAATTTACTCATGAGTGCAGCAGCGAAGCTGCAAGTCCACCAGCGTTTAATCGAAAGTATTTGGGTGACAGAAGATGATCTTCATATTCTGTCAAAGATTGAAGCAGCATTGGAAAGCGATGAGCCATGATCATCGAAACAATCATTTCATGCGCCGCTGTCATCGCGTATATCAGCACGCTACTGACCATGCTATTTCGCAAGATTAGTACCGATGCCGAGTGACTAGAAATCACAAGAAAAACAAAACACCGTCCTACCCGAATTTCTGATTCTGATAAAAAAATGTTACGCTATTTGACCATCTCTAAATTTTCTGAATATTCGGGTTATACCGAGGATGCTATTCGCACGAAAATCCGCGACGGCATCTGGCCAGAAAACGAGGTCTGGTTGAAAGCACCAGATGGGCGTAATTTAATTGATGTACAAGGATATGAAAAATGGGTAGAGACGGGCGCGGTGTTAAAAGTGCATCGCAAAGCAGCATCGAAATCACCTTCACCTATCGCGGCGTCCGTTGCCGCGAAAGGCTCCCGCTCAAGCCCACCCCCGCTAATTTAAAACGCGCAGAGCAGCATCGCGCTGCCATTCTGCATGCTATCGCAACAAACTCATTCGACTACGCAGCAACCTTCCCCACCTCTACCAATGCCACTAAATTCGCTGAATACAAAGGCGAAGTTCAATTACTCGGTGACTACCTTGAGCAATGGCTTGACAGGCGCAAGCCAGAACTCAAAGCCAGTGCATACGATGGCTACAGAAAGATTGTTGATAACAAACTGATCCCGTGGTTCGGGCAACTTCGACTGGCGGAGATAAAACGGTCACACATCCGCGAAATACTGTCGCAGCAGACATGCACCAACAAGACGCTGGCCAACATTCAGAGCCCACTACGTAAAGCGCTGGATGATGCTGCCGAGGACGAACTGATCGAGGCAAACCCAATGGCCGGGTGGACTTACAGCAAACAAGACGCGCCGAAGAAAAAACCCAAGATCGACCCATTCTCAAAAGAAGAGCAAAAACTGATTTTAGATGCGGCAACGGGACAAGCAAAGAACCTGCTCCAGTTCGCGCTCTGGACTGGCCTGCGCACTTCTGAATATGTTGCACTGAATTGGGAGGATGTTGATTTTGTTCGCAGCGTGATTATCGTAGATAAGGCGCTGACGCAAAAATCAGATGAAGCCGAGACGACAAAGACAATCAGCGGGCTGAGAGAAGTGAAGCTGCTCGCGCCTGCACTTGAAGCCATCATTGCGCAGAAACAGCATACGTATCTCGCTGGCCAAGAAGTATTTCAGAATCCAGCCACTGGCGAGCGATGGACGGGCGATCAGCCAATCCGCAAACGCATGTTTGAGCCGCTATTGAAAAAAGCGAAGGTGCGCTACAGGAACCCCTATCAAACCCGCCATACTTACGCATCAATGATGCTGAGTGCCGGTGAGCATCCGATGTGGGTAGCAAAACAAATGGGACACGCAGACTGGACAATGATCGCCCGCGTCTATGGAAAATGGATGCCAGATGCAGACACTGGCGCAGGAAGTAAAGCGGAGAGTTTATTCGGGAATGACAACATTACGCCAACCATAGCCTCAAGAACTGCATAAACATTGACTATATCGCGGGTTCGATTCCCGCCGACTCCACCAGAATATGTAAAACCACCCAGCTTCATCGGGTGGTTTTTTATTTTTTGATTGATGGTAACGGTCCCGCTAGAGACAGTGAAAATATGAGTTCCAGCCGCGCACGTTAAGCGTTTTAGCGCATTTTCCAACTAGAATGGTGACTCGGCCAAGTCCTGCAGCAAATTGTTTTAGTAGGCCAAAGGAATATAGAAAGTCGCACTTCTCTGTATGAGACTGCGGCTTTTTTGTTTTTTTTCCAGTACAATTTATTAATATTTTTTCACGATTAAAATACGCTACGTCAAATCTCCGACACCGTTCAATTTCAGGATAAAAATGAATATACCTATGAGCATGACAGAGATTTTTTTAATCGCGATATTGCTCATTTTCAGCCTTCCATATTTAATCTGGCGTCTTGGTAAAACAGATTATTATGCGCCGCTGGTCGTCATACAAATCATCGCCGGCATACTGATGGGGCCGGGTGTTCTTGGCCGGATTTTTCCCGACTATTATCAATTCGTTTTTAACGCACAAATCATTCAGTCGCTGAACGGCATTGCGTGGTGGGCTGTGATGATTTTTGTCATGATCGCCGGTATCGAACTCGATCTGAAGAAAGTCTGGGAACACAGACGGGAAAGCTTCGTTGCCGGCAGTCTGGCACTCGGTATGCCACTCTTATTTGGCAGCATTGCAGCCATCTGCTTACTCAAGTTTGACGGTTGGCAAGGCGCAAATGCACATTCATGGCAATTTGTTCTGGGTATAGGAATGGCTTGCGCTGTGACAGCGCTGCCGATACTGATTCTGCTCATGGAAAAGTTAACGATTTTGCGGCAAGCGATCGGTCAGCGCATCTTGCGTTACGCAAGTCTGGACGATATTGCTATCTGGGCTGTCCTTGCGATTATTCTCATGGACTGGACGCGCGTCGGCCGCCAACTGGGATTTCTATTGCTGTTTGCCTTGGCCACGATCGGCTTCCGCAAATTGATGGTGAAGCTATCTGAACGTGATCGCTGGTATGTCAGCCTGATCTGGCTCGCCGCTTGTAGTTTTGCCGCGGATTGGGCAGGTTTGCATTTCATGGTCGGCGCATTTCTTTCCGGTGCGGTCATGGATGCACACTGGTTTGATCAAAGTAAGATGGATCTGCTGCGTGAGCATGTGTTACTGACCATCATGCCAGTATTTTTCCTGAGTACGGGTCTACGCACCAATTGGGATCTTGGCGGAACAGCGGTCTTCATTGCGGCAGCCTTGTTATTGCTGGCATCGGTTGGCGGTAAATTAGCCGGTATTCACCTTGCGGGAAAAATACTCCGGTGGGAAAAAGGAGAAGCTTCCATTATTGGGTGGCTGCTGCAAACCAAAGCACTGATCATGATTATCTTCGCCAACATCCTGCTGGATAAACACATCATCACCAATGAAACATTTACCGCGCTGTTACTGATGGCGATAGGCAGTACGATGCTGACTGTGCCCATGGTGCACCCGAAGCTAAAACAATTTAAATCAGTGATCTTTAAAGAGTAAAGTGATCGTCGCCTGGCAGGCATCGGTCAAAAAAAATAGCCGCTCAGAGGCGGCTTAAAGAGGGGATATTGAAGCGTTAAAACGACCCGGTTGGGACGAGACGTTTTTCATTTTTTATAATCTCTGAAACTTCATTAACAGCGACGAACAACCTGCATACGACGCTTTATTCAATCGGTTGCACCGCTCTCCTTTTGATGAAAAGGTGCCAGCCAGCAGACAATAAACGAAGGAATCGTCGCCAGCATTACAAAAACAAAGTAACTCTTGTATCCAAGCATTTGCTGTAAATGACCGCTGATCACACCGGTAAACATCATGCAAAGTCCCATCAGGCCAGTGCCGAATGCGTAGTGCGTTGTGGTGTATTTTCCTGGGGCTAATTGCTGCATCAGATAAATCATGAAGCCGACAGAGCCAAAGCCAAAAAAGAATTTCTCTATCGCGACACCTGCAGTAACGACCAGTAAGCTCTCTGGTTGATAAATACTCATGAGCAGGAAAGTCACGTTCGGAATATTCACGGCACAACACAACAGGAACAAGGTAGGCTGCAAACCGCGACGCGCTACAAACCAGCCACCTAACAACGATCCAAGCAATACAGCGAGTAAGCCATACGTTCCGTAGATGATGCCAAGCAGCTCGTTACTGAGCCCTAGCCCGCCTTTGGCGACAGGATCAACCATGAAAAAAGGCCCGATTTTTTCCAGAAAACCTATACTGAGGCGAAATAAAAAAGCGAAGGCAATCATCAGCCAGACATCTTTTTTCTGAAAGAAACTGACGAAAGAATCCTTCAGGATATTCATTGCGGAAGAAAAATTGGTGGGAGTATTTTCAGCCCGTGCGCCATCCGGCATCACCCGCCAGTGCCAAAGCGCCATCAACACCGTGATCGCAGCAACGATGAAGAAAATCACACGCCAGGCATCCACCCAATCGGCACCAAAAACCGCAGGATCATGGTGAAAATATTCTGCATGCAATTTGCCACTGAGATACACCAGGCCGCCGGATGCAATAATAGGACCAAGATTCCAACTGAGGCTCTGCACGCCGCAATATAAAGACTGGGCTTTGCTATCGAGAGAAGTGACGTATACGCCGTCAGCGGCAATATCCTGGGTCGCGCCAAGAAACGAGATGACCCAGAATAAGCCCATCAGCAACACCATATAGTTCGGTAATGCCATCGCCAGTGCAACCGCCAGAAAGCCAAAAAATATCGCGATTTCAGTCAGTATCACAAAAGCCTTTTTGGTGCGGTACATCTCGACGAATGAGGCGAACAGCGGCTTGATGGTGTAAGCGAGAATCAGGTAACTCGCATATTCAGCCGCTCTGCCGTTGTCCATGCCCATGTTTTTGAACATGATGGCCGTAACGCTGGTCAGCGTCATGTAGGTCAGTGCCATCGTGAAATAGGTCGTTGGCACCCACAGTAAAGGGGATTTTTTTGACTTTGTCTCTAGCATGTCTGCTTTCTCATTTTATTCACTTGTCACCAATTTCATCTGATACCGTGCGGTAGCTCTGTCGGACAGCCGTTTGGAACGAGAAATTGCTGCAGTTTTTTATATTTTAAAAGGGAAATTCAATTTCATGAAAACCTTTTCATAAACAGAATAACATAATTTTTTATTTTTAAAATCATTTTTAGCACGCGGCATCATTCAAGTTTTTTAAGGGCAGACAACAGCACGAAATAATCACGGTTCTCCTTGTACAGACGAAAAACCGTTCTAATGTCCTGCACCACGGTCATTTCATCGATATTCTGACCGCAAATCTTGCATATCCGCATGTTTGAAGCCCGCTTCTGAGCAGATGCTAAATTGAACATCTTTTCAACAATGGGTCGTACAGATCCCTGTTTCAACTCAAATACCTTACTTTCTTCGTTCAGAGACCTGTCGCCAGAGCGCGCACCGCGATCAATATCGTTTTGCGAAAAATTTATTTGACTTGAAATCGTTTTCAATTACAATCACCCGACGGTAAATACACCGCATATCGATACATTTTTCCGGTTTTACGATGAAAAACGCATGTAGGTTCTACGTTTCACCCATGCAGACAAGCAAAAGAAAACGTTTTCAAATAACCGATTTATCTACACACTTATATGACAAACGCCCATCCAATGAATCACTTTCCCCATGACTTTGAATGGGGCGTGGCGACCAGTGCTTACCAGATTGAAGGCGCAGCAGCAGAAGATGGTCGAGGCCCATCGATCTGGGATACGTTTTCGCATACTCCCGGAAAAATTATTGACGGCAGCAATGGCGACATCGCCTGTGATCACTACCATCGCTACCCCGAAGATGTGGACATCATCGCCTCACTCGGGGTGAAAGCCTATCGATTCTCGGTATCATGGTCTCGTGTGCAGCCCTTGGGTTATGGCGCATGGAATGAAAAGGGCTTTGAGTTCTATTCCAATTTATTAGATAAGCTGGCCGAAAAAAACATCACGCCCCATCTGACTTTGTATCACTGGGATTTACCACAAGCGTTGCAAGATCAGGGTGGCTGGCTGAATCGCGATACGACCGCTCATTTTGCCGACTATGCAGCAGAAATCGCCCGTCGTTTTGGTAACAGAGTCGCTTCGATTGCCACGCATAATGAACCGTGGTGTACCGCAAATCTGGGTTTTGGCAATGCGCAATTTGCGCCGGGCGTTGCGGATAAAGCGCTCTCTATACAGGTGTCCCACCACTTATTACTGTCACATGGTTTGGCGATAAAAGCCATGCGTCGCGTGGCTAGCTCTGCAAAACTAGGCATCGTGCTGAATCAATGGCCCGCGATGCCAGCGACCGATTCTGCACGTGATGTGGCAGAGGCGGAATGGGAATACGCTCGCTCAGTGCAATGGTTTATGGATCCGATATTTAAAGGTCGCTATCCGCAAAAAGCGCTGGATCGCATGGACATGTCGCAATTTCATACCGAAGCAGAGGATATGAATATCATTCACCAGCCTATCGATTTTCTGGGAGTGAATTACTACACACGGGAATTTATCAGCACCGATTCTCCACCAAAAAAGCCACAAGCGGCGATGGGTGTCACGGATATGGGCTGGGAGATTTACCCATTGGGGCTGACGGACATACTGCTGCGCCATAAGAATGATTATACGAATTTGCCACCGATCTATATCACTGAAAATGGTATGGCAGTCGCGGACAAACTCATCGATGGCGAGATCGATGATCAGCCTCGCATTGCCTATGTTCATGCGCATCTGGATGCAATCCATGCAGCAATAGAACAAGGCGTCAACGTCAAAGGCTATTTTTATTGGAGTCTGCTGGATAATTTCGAGTGGAATTCCGGTTACGCGAAACGCTTCGGGCTGGTCTATGTCGATTACGCGACACAGCAACGCACCCTCAAAGCCAGCGCCCACTGGTATCGGAATTTTGTGAGTCAACAATTGCGGAAAACTGAGTAAGTTTGCCTGAGCGAGCACTCCAGTCGCAGCAAATTACTCACTGCAACGATGCTGACTTTTAGCATCAGATACCGCCCCGGAAAATTGGTATCTGATGCTTTTTTTTTACGCTGAACATCTGCGCTGCAATGAATTCAGATGCACTGCCTTTTTTCTCTGCCGTTATAAAAACCGTTACGGCAACATACGCAACATGCGAATGCCAGCAGCAACGCCGATGAGCAAGACAGACAATGCCAGCAAGGCAATCGACAAGCTGATCCCTTGTGCGACAAAACCGATGAAGGCTGGCCCCATTAATATGCCAGCATAGCCCATACTTGAAACGGCCGGTACAGCAACGCTCTCAGGCATGACGCTCTGTTTGCCTGCAAGAGAAAACATCACCGGAACGATATTCGCACAACCTATTCCCAGCAAGGCATAACCCAGCAAAGCAAACTCCCACGATGGCAACACTGTGGCGCAGATCAGGCCTGCTGCGGCGAGCAAAGCGCCAGCCACCACCGTAAACCTGGCTCCCAGAAATTGAACCAGACGATCACCGGTCAGGCGCCCTACCGTCATCGTCGCCGCGAACGCGGCGTACCCAAGTCCGGCATGCGCTGGCGACATCTCGCGGACATCGGTCAGAAATACGGCGCTCCAGTCCAGCACTGCACCTTCAGTTAGAAATAAAATAAAGCAGACAACACCGATATAAAACACGACGCCTTTCGGCAATCCGAAGGCAGCACCGCTTTTCCTTCCGCCATACGGCAAGCAATGCCTGACGCTGATGCTCAACAACACCGCCATCACTGCCACAACGGCCACGGTCACGTTGAACAAAGACCAGCCCAGACTCAACAAAGCACTGACACTGCCCGCACCAATCAGGCCGCCAAGACTGAATAAACCGTGAAAGCCGGACATCAGTGGGCGACTGCTACCACGTTCCAGTATCGTCGCCTGAATATTCACCGCACAATCGAGGGCACCGACACCGGCGCCAAAAATAAACAAGATCAATCCCAAGCCGATGGCGGATGACATCTGCGTCAGCAAAGGCAAGGCAGCACACATCACCAGTGTCGCGAATAGCAGCACTTTGCGACAGCCTATGCGTGATGTCAGTGCACCCGCGACTGGCATCGTCAGAATAGAACCCGCGCCCAGACACAGCAATAACAGGCCCAGATATCCTTCATGAATCGCCAGACGCTCTTTCACAAAAGGCACCATCGGTGCCCAGGCAGAAGTGCCGAAGCCTGCGATAAAAAATGCGATGCGGGTTGATTTTTCTGCTAAGGATGAAGCTGGGAAAGATGATGGGGTTGGTGATGTTATCTGCGAAGTCATCTGCGAAATTATCTTTGCTATGGCGAGCTTACTTTGAAGCCTGGCCGGGTTTCATTTGTGATCCCAGCGATGGGGTATTGCGGGCGGCAACCAGTTCCCGTCAGAAAAAATGCCGTTCAATACGTAAAAGAGCGCTATTTTTACATAAATAAAAAAAGAAAACCTCGCCAGTACTTGCGAGGTTTTCCCAGATTTTCACTGATCAGAAATCAATCAGAAATCAAGCCCGACATTGATGCCATAAGTACGTGGTGGCAGATACTGCGCCATCCATGGGCCAAAGCCATTCAATGCACTGGTCTTGACGTTGCCGTCACCAGCATTGCGAACAAACGCATCGACATACCACGCAGTTTTGCCAGAAGCGGCGTAGCGCAATCCCAGATCGGTGCGAGTGTAAGCATTTTGCTTGTCGCCCTCACCCAGATTAAACACGCTGAGCCAACTGCTGGTTTCATAATGCAGGCTGATGCGTGGTGTCAGAGTGCCATGGCTCAGATTAAATGTGTGCTGATACATGACCTGCGCTGAAAACGTTGGTGCATGCGGCATGGTATTGTTGCTGATGTCCAGACAGTTGCTGATGCCTGGTACTTTACACACTGGCAAAGAGTAGTCGTTAGAACCACCGATCAGATTACCCAGTTTTGCCTTGGTGATTGCCAGCGAAATCTGCAGCTTATCTTCTTTCGTCAGCTTGGCAGCCAATTCAGATTCGAAACCGTAAATCTTCGCCCCTTCTGCATTGCTGGTTGCCAGGCCATGCGAACCATCCGGATTCGTGATCGGTGCGCTGAACTGGAAGTCTTTGAAGTCCTGATAGTAGAGCGCGTTATTCCATTTTACGCTGCCACCCAGGAACGAACTCTTACTACCGAATTCATAGCTGGTCAGTGTCTCAGGGCCGTAAGGTTTGCCGCCGTCTTGCAGGCCACCAGATTTATAGCCAGTCGAAACGCTGCCATAAATCATGTGATCCTGATTGACATCGTAAGCTGCACGTAACAAACCAGTGACTTTGTTGCTGCTGTAATTACCGTCGTTCAGAGAGCTGACAGCGAAGTTGCTGTTAGGATCACGTGGATCAACATTTGGTGTGATCGCTGCCTGTGTCAGCGCAGCATTGCCAGTCCAGCCATAACCACGGCCGCCAATGTTTGCACGCTTATCAGAGGTGTAACGCAATCCGCCTGTCAGATGCAGCGCATCGGAAACATTCCATGTTGCCTGACCAAATGCCGCAGAAGATTCCACGGTTTCTTTTGGTTGGATGAAAGAACCTTGCCAGCTGACCGTCCCTTGTTGCGTACCATTCATGATAGGAATGTCGAAGCGCATATCGTTCGTTTCTGAACCATAGTACAAGCCAAGCTGCCAATCGATATCGCGTTTGCCGACCGATTGCAGATTCAGTTCATGGCTGTAATTGGTGTAGTTGGACGACACCGTGTTATTCGCCTGATACACGCCGTTGGTGGTGAAGCTGGTCGGAACTTTCGCGCCGCCATCCTGATCGAATTTCGACGAGCCACTGAATTTCGAATAGCCACCGACATAGACCACATTCATAGAATCATTCAGCGCATATTCGATACGGCCGCGCACCGCGTCGGTATCACGTTTCAGCGCCGGTGCAGTGTCGATCAATGCCGACCACAATGAGTAACCTGCGCGTGGCGTTTGCAACAGATTCATGGATGGTGTGCCGCGATCCATAAACTTCTCATAAGACGCATCGATTTTCAGCGCTGGCGTCGGTTTCCACAATACGCTGATCCGCGCTGCACTCTGATCCTGTGCACCATATTTGGCGCCATCTTGTACAAACAGATTAGGATCAATAGGTTTGAAATCGGCTAATTTGCCGCCGCCCGCCAGAAACGCGGCCTGCTGGCTTGCCAGCGGAATATTTGGCACACCTTGATAATCGACATAGCCATCATGCTTTTCATTCACGAAAGCAAAGCGCAATGCCATGGTGTCGCTGACCGGCACATTGAACGCGCCACGCACACCTGTGCGTTTGTAGCTACCCAGACCGCCTTCAAAAGTCCCGGAAGACTGCCCGATAACCGGTTTTGCTGTTTGCATATTGACCGCACCAACAGTCGCATTCCGTCCCCACAAAGTACCTTGTGGGCCGCGCAACACTTCAATACCTTCCAGATCAAACAACAAAGAAGTCGCGCCTTCCGGACGTGGTGAATACACGCCGTTGACGAAGGATGCGACTTCAGGATCTGCATACTCTGTCTTTGCGCTGTCGTTACCGACGCCACGCAAAGTCATCGTAATCACACCATGGTCACCCTGCGAGGTTGCCTGAAAGCCAGGCACCAGGTTGACCACGTCCTGAATCGTCTGTACGTGCGCATCATCCAGCGCAGCAGCACCGATGGCGGTAATTGCCACTGGCGTGCGCTGCAAGGATGTGGCGCGCTTGGTGCCTGTCACGATCACTTCAGAAATTGCCGTACTGTCGCTGGCTGCCTTTTTCTCTGCAGCGCTTGGCGTTTGTTCTTGCGCCTGTGCCGAGCCTATGCTCGCTATCAGGGTAAGGATCGCCAGTTGGATAGGACTGCCCACGGGCATCGGGGCTTGATGGATGCGGTTTTTCATATGTCTCCTGATATTAATGTTTGTCGCGATGAACTCGTCGATCGATGTAATTTATCCGGCCGTGATTTCTAGTTAAGCTGAATTAATTTGAAATCGTTTTCATAATACCTATCGTTTTAAATCCGTGTCAAATCAAAAATGGTAACGTTTTCAAAAATACCGTAAAATCAATTCAGTATGACGTTATTACAACAATAATGCGCAGCAGTGCGTGAATAAATTTACAGGAGACAAGGATGAAACCAATCAAAAATGTCCTCATCGTCGGCGGTGGCACGGCAGGCTGGCTCACTGCAGCATTTCTCGCACGCACGCTGGGTAGTCAGGCACAGAACGGCATACAGATCACACTGATCGAATCCAGGGAAATCGGCATCATTGGTGTCGGCGAAGGCAGTTTCCCCTCGATACGCGGCACGCTTGCCGCCATCGGTATCGATGAAGCGCGTTTTGTGCGCGAATGCAATGCGACGTTCAAGCAAGGCGTCAAATTCGTAGACTGGGTACGCCCGCACGGGACTCCCGGACACGATCATTATTTTCATCCATTTAATAGTCCGAGTCAGCGCCCCGGCGGGCCCGAATTATTAAGCTACTGGTTGCAAGGCGCTGCTGGCAGCGACATTCCATTTGCACAGGCGGTCAGTATGCAAAAACGGGTTGCCGATGCCTTCCGCGCACCGAAGCGTTTCAGCGATGAAGATTTCCTCGGCCCGATGAATTACGCCTATCATTTTGACGCTGGCAGTTTTGCCCGTTTGCTCGGTGAACACGCTCGTTCACTTGGCGTCAGACATGTGCTGGCAACCGTCAAGAATACCGAGCTCGACGCTGATGGCGCGATCGCCGCCATCGTCACCACCGATGCCCAGCGCCTGAGCGCGGATCTGTATATTGACTGCACCGGTTTCAGCGCCAGCCTGATCGGTGAAGCGCTGGGCTCCCCGTTTCGCTCACTCAGCGACGTGCTGTTTGTTGACCGCGCGCTGGCGATGCAGATTCCGTATGCAACGGAAACCACACCTATTCCGTCTTACACCATTTCCACTGCGCATGAAGCGGGCTGGACCTGGGATATCGGCCTGCAACAAAGACGTGGCACCGGTTATGTTTTTTCCAGCCGCCACACCAGCGAAGAGCGGGCGGAACACATCCTGCGTAATTATTTAGGGGCGGCATCCGACAATCTGGAGCCGCGCCTGTTAAAACTGAATGTCGGTTATCGCGAAACACAATGGATAAAAAATTGCGTTGCGGTTGGTTTGTCCGGTGGCTTTCTGGAGCCACTGGAATCGTCCGGTGTCGGACTGATAGAAACCGCCGCTTATCTGATCGGCTATCTGTTTCCGTTTAACGGCGATCTCGCGCCAGTCGCAAAGACGTTTAACGCACATATGAAAGCGCGTTACGAACGCATCATCGATTTTATCAAGATGCATTATTGTCTGACCCAACGTCAGGATCACGCTTTCTGGCGCGACAACGCTGCCGCAGCATCGATACCGGAAAGCCTGCAGGAAAAACTGGCGATGTGGAAATGCCGCCCACCCGGCAGAATGGACTTCATCACCGATCTTGAAATGTATCCGCCTTCGAGCTGGCAATATGTGTTGTACGGCATGGAATTTCAGACGCAGATGTACGCCAACCCCGTGTCACATCCGCGCTTTGAAGAAGCACGCAGGGAATTTCATACTATCGCCCAAATGGCGGAACGGGCATTGGGCAACCTGCCAGACCATCGCATGCTGGTTGAACATTTGTGCAACAAGAATACGATGGCAACGCCGCATAGCAAAGTCGCCTGAAACCACATTGACAGTACCCGCAGAAAACTTCACTATCTGCGGCGCATTTCAGATGATAATGTGGCTGATCAAGGCTGTTTCTGGCATGAAGTCAGACCAGCCGGTACCGTGTTAACCGGCTTGCGATCATCATTAAGCTGGTCGTTTCACTTGTTGTTTCAGCTTATCGTTTCAGTTGTCGTTTTTTTAGGATGGAGAAATCAGTAGTGCCTGAGAATGAAACTAGCAGCAATCCCGTTACCCTGCTCGATGTTGCACGCGAAGCTGGCGTCTCGCCGAGCACGGTATCACGCATTTTAAATGGCACCGCAACGGTTTCTGCCGTAAAACGTAAAGCGGTCGAAGATGCGATCAAGAAAATGGGCTTTGAACCCAACCCTCTCGCACAAAGCCTGAAAAGCGGCCGCTCCATGACCGTCGGCATTGTGGTGCAGGATATTTCCAGCCCGTTTTTCTCTGAAATTCTGCGCGGGGTTGATGATGGTCTGAACAGCACAGGCTATGCCTCTGTGATCGTCAGCGGGCACTGGAACGCGAGTGAAGAAGCGGCACGCATCAAATTGCTTCTGGCACGTAAAGTCGATGGCCTGATCCTGTTATCCGGCCGTATCGAAGACAAAGCCGTGCTGCAATTTGCGACCCAACGCCCCATCGTTGCGACCGGACGTTCCCTGAAAAGCCCGACCGCTATTGGTTTTAAACTCGATAACCAGAACGGCGCCTATCAGGCAGTACGCCATCTGATTGAGCTGGGTCATCGTCGCATCGCCTTTGTGACCGGCCCCTCGAATAATACCGATGCGAATGAACGTCTTACCGGTTACAAACAAGCGCTGGAAAGTGCAGATATTCCATTTGAACCCGGCCTCGTGGTCGAAGGCGATTTCCATGAAGCCAGCGGTCTGATGGCCGTCAATCGCCTGTTTGATACGCAACAACAATTCAGTGCAATTTTCGCCGGTAACGATCTGATCGCTTACGGTGTGCGCCTGAGTCTGTACCGCAAAGGCATACGCGTACCGGAAGACATTTCCTTAATCGGTTTCGATGATTTACCCGGCTCGCTCTACACCACGCCGCCGCTGACAACGATACGCCAGCCTTTGTACGATATGGGTCTGATCGCCACCACCGCCCTGCTCGGCCTGATCGGCGGAAAACCAGTCGATGTCGAACTGCCACCGGTGGAACTCATCGTACGCGAAACGACACGTCGTTTCCGCTAACAACAGCACGCCATTCATCTGTTCATTAGTTTTAAAACACCGCATGACGCACTCCATTGTCACGCGGTGTTTTTTATACGCTAAGCGCTTCCGCTTTTTTCAATGCAATCATGCGGCGAATTTCCGGTACGCATGAGCCGCAACTGGTGCCGCAGCGCAGGCGGCTTTGCAGGCCAGCCAAGACATCGGCAGACGTCGTGGCGGACTGTGTTAACTCGCCATTCAGAGCATCTTCAATCTGGCTTTCAGCGACATTCAGACAAGTGCAGATCACTTTGCCTTTTGCCTGAAAACCTTGTGGTGTATTCGCGCCTGGCATCAGCAGCAAACGCCCCAGTTTTGCCACCGGCTCCTGCTCCATCAGATAAGGTTTCAGCCAGCTCTCGGCAGAGACATCGCCAGTCAATGCGACTGCCTGCAACTGTCCGTCACGAATCACAATATGCCGCCCAGTGCCGCGCCGCTGATCGTCGTAACGCAGAACGGTAGCGCCAGCGATGCCGAATAATTTTTCGATTTCCTGTACCAGTTCAGCAGTAGGCGCGACATCATCGGCCGCACGCAACAGCAAGCCGCTTTTTTCACGCCCGAAAGGCACGCAACTCGCATACGCAAATTGCCGCAGATACGGGCGCAAGGCCTGTTGTAAGGCAAAGACCTGCGCCTGCTCCATCCAGCCAAACGCCACAAAGCGCCACGGCAATTCGGCTTTGATAATTTTCACTGCCGCATGTTTGAGTTCCGGCTGGCGCGACACAGGATCTGTCGCTGGCGACATCAGGGAATTCACGCCATACGCTACATGTTGTCCATGCCCGCGACCGGAGATAAATTCCTCACCCCAATGCATGCCGATAAAGGTTTGCCCGGCGCGCAGATCATCGCTCTCGCTGACGGCAAAAATCTGTGTGCCGCGACGATTGCTGACATGCACCAGATCACCGTTTTTCAAGAAGCGCCGCTGCATATCCTGCGGATGCATATGGATCACGGGTTCAGCGGCATGGGCAAACAGTTGCGGCACAGTGCCAGTGCGGCTCATGCCATGCCACTGATCACGCAGCCGCCCTGTCGTCAGCGCAAACGGATGGCGTGGGTCCACTTTATCGGCAGTCGCCTGATACGCTGTATTCACAAAACGTGCGCGGCCATTCGGCGTCGCGAAAATATAATCTTCATACAGTCTTGCTTTACCGGCGCTGGCACCTTGCGGATATGGCCACTGCTGCGGCCCCTGTTCTTCTAACAAGGCATACGATAAGCCCGTGATATCGAGGTCGCGGCCACGCGTGCTGTCGCGGTGTTCATTCCAGATTTGTTGCGGCGTTTCATAAGCAAAATCCGGCTTGCTTTTATCCAGCAACAGCGCCAGTTTCTGCGCAAACAAAGTCGCAATTTGCCAGTCGTGTTTCGTTTCTGCCGGTGCCGCGAGTGCCGCATTCACACGCGAAATACGTCGTTCAGAATTCGTCACCGTGCCGGATTTTTCGCTCCAGCTGGTCGCCGGTAACAACACATCGGCGTAAGGCACCGTCGCCGTCGTTGTATAGGCTTCCTGCACGATCACCATGTCGGCTTTTTGCAGCGCTTCACGAATCAGATTTTGCTCGGGCATGGATTGCGCGGGATTGGTACAGACGATCCAGAGCAGGCGGATCTGCCCTGCACGCACGGCTTCAAATAATTCAACGGCCGTTTTTCCCGGCGTTGCCGGTACGTCGTCCACACCCCAGTATTGCGCGACCTCGGCACGGTCAGCGGCATTGCTCAGATCGCGATGCGCTGACATCAGATTCGCCATACCGCCGACTTCACGCCCACCCATCGCATTCGGTTGTCCGGTCAGCGAAAACGGCCCGGCACCGGGTTTGCCTATCTGACGCGTTGCCAGATGCAGATTGATCAGCGCGGCATTTTTTGCAGTACCGGATGAGGACTGATTCAGGCCCTGACAATACAAAGACAAGGATGCTGCCGAGCCGCCAAACCAGCGTGCGGCCTGCAGCAAATCGGCTTCCTTGATGCCGCAGGTTTGCGCGACCCTCGTCGGGGTGTAATCGCGCACGGTTTGCCGCAGCTCGGCAAAGCCTTCGGTTTGCGCTGCGATAAACGCGGCGTCGGTCAGCTCTTCCCACAGACACAGATGCAACATGCCGTTGAACAGCGCCACATCGGTGCCCGGCAAAATCGCCAGATGCAGATCGGCGTCACGCGCGGTATCGGTGCGGCGCGGATCAGCAACGATAACTTTAAGCTGCGGATTATTTTTGCGTGCTTCTTCGATGCGACGGTACAAGACCGGATGCGCAAAAGCCGTGTTAGAACCGGCGATAAAAATCACTTCGGCGTGATCGATATCTTCGTAACTGCACGGTGGCGCGTCGGCACCCAGCGTCTGCTTATACCCTGCAACGGCACTCGACATGCACAGGCGTGAATTGCTGTCGATATTATTCGTACCGATCAAGCCTTTGGCGAGTTTATTGAAGACGTAATAATCTTCCGTCAGCAGTTGTCCCGAGATATAAAAGCCGACGCTGTCCGGCCCATGCTCGCGTATCGTCGCGGCGAATTTTTCTGCTATCAGATTCAGCGTGCTGTCCCAATCGCTGCGCACGCGCGGAAGATTTTTTTTTGTGCGGATTTCAGGATACAGCGCCCGCACTTGCTGCTGAATCACAGGCTGTGCCGACAAGTGCAACGTGCTGCCCTTGCTGCATAATTTTCCTGCATTCGCCGGATGTTCGGGGTCGCCGCGAACACCGGTGATCTGCGCGCCATCGGTCGCAATCAGCACGCCGCAGCCGACGCCACAATAGCAACAGGTCGATTTTATTTCCGTCATGCTTGCCCCTTGCTGCCTGCACTATGTAAATATACTCCCCCGGAGTATTTTTTAACGCCCTTTATTTATAAGGACATTAAGCATAAATATTAAAAAATAGGGGGGAGTATCTGTATTTCTTTATTCTGACGCTGCCGTGCGCAACTCTTCGGCGTCCAGAAATACCTGCTCATTTTCAACTTTCAGACGAAAGCGCTGGGTGCACCCTTCATCCGGCGATACCGCACAGCCGGTCGGCAATTCGATATTCCAGTTATGCAAAGGGCAGGCAACCCGCTCCCCGAAAACTATCCCTTGCGACAAAGGGCCGCCTTTATGCGGGCAGCGATCCAGCAAAGCAAAAATCTTGTTTTCACTGTTTCTGAAAATCGCCACATCCGGTTTGATCTGACGCTCAACCACACGCGCACCAAGCACAGGAATATCCTCAACCCGGCACACCATTTTCCATTGTTCTGACATGCTGTTTCCTTTAATTTTTTTTGCTGGCAACGACGAAAAAATCACACCGTCAATGCGGTGAACTGGCGCGTATCGACTTGCGCTTTTTCAGGTGCATGCCACGGATCGCTCTCGCCTTCCAGCGAAAACAGCAAGCGCTGGTAAAGTTCCTGACGACGCTCTTCATCTTCCAGAATGATCTTCTTCACATAGTCGAGACCGACCCGCGCCAGATAATGCACGGTGCGTTCCAGATACCAGCCTTCCTCACGATACAGCTGCAAAAACGCACCGGTGTATTCCATCACTTCTTCATGCGTTTTCAGCTTCACAAAGAATTGCGCAACCTCGGTTTTGATACCGCCATTGCCGCCGACATACACTTCCCAACCGGAATCGACGCCGATCACGCCAACGTCTTTAATCCCCGCCTCTGCGCAGTTACGCGGGCAGCCGGATACCGCCAGCTTGACCTTATGCGGCGCATACATGCGTGCCAGTTCGCGTTCCAGTTGTTGTCCCATGAGAGTGGAATTCTGCGTGCCGAAGCGACACCATTCGCTGCCGACGCAGGTTTTCACGGTACGCAAACCTTTGGCATACGCCAGGCCACACGGCATGCCAAGATCGCTCCACACCGCAGGCAAATCCTGTTTTTTCACACCGAGTAAATCGATACGCTGACCGCCGGTGACTTTCACTGTCGGTATCTGATATTTATCAACCACATCCGCGATCCGGCGTAATTCGGACGCATTGGTTTCGCCGCCCCACATGCGCGGAATCACAGAGTAAGTGCCGTCTTTCTGAATATTTGCATGCGAGCGCTCATTGATGAATCGTGATTGCGGATCATCAATCGCTTCGCGCGGCCAGGTGGAAATCAGGTAGTAATTCAGCGCCGGGCGACAGCTTGCACAACCATTCGGCGTGCGCCAGTTCATGAATTGCTGTACCGCTGCCACCGTCAGTAAATGCTGCTCTTTAATCGTTTGCCGAACCACAGCGTGCGAATGATCGGTGCAACTGCACATCGCCTTGGCTTTCGGCGTTGATGAATAATCACCGCCCACCGTGAACATAATGATCTGCTCAACCAGCCCGGTACACGAACCGCAGGAAGCCGAGGCTTTCGTGTGTTTGCGCACATCTTCCAGCGTGAATAAACCTTTTTCTTTGATCGCCTTGACGATAGTGCCTTTACACACGCCATTGCAGCCGCAGACCTCAGCGTTATCCGGCATCGCCGCCGCTTTGGTATGTCCTTCATGGCCGACATCGCCGGTATTCGATTCGCCAAACATCAGCGTATCGCGAATCTCTGCGATATTTTTTCCTTCGCGCAGCAGTTTGAAATACCAGCTGCCATCCACCGTATCGCCATACAAACAAGCGCCGATCAGTTTGTCATCTTTGAGCACCAGCTTTTTGTAAACGCCGCCTATCGGGTCGGACAAAATGATTTCTTCGGTATCGTTGCCACCCATGAATTCACCGGCAGAAAAAAGATCAATGCCGGTGACTTTGAGTTTGGTGGATGTCACCGATCCCTGATAACGACCGATGCCGAAATTCGCCAGATGATTCGCGCACACCTTGGCCATTTCAAACAAAGGGGCAACCAGACCATACACCGTGCCACGATGATTCACGCATTCGCCGACGGCATAGATACGCGGGTCATAGGTTTGCATGGTGTCGTTGACGATGATGCCGCGATTGCAGTACAAGCCTGCGGATTCGGCCAGCGCCGTATTCGGACGTATCCCCACCGCCATCACGATCAGTTGCGCCGGAATTTCCAGCCCGTCGGTAAAACGTATCGCCTTGACCTGGCCTTGTTCATCACCGAGTATGGCTTCGGTATTTTTTTCGAGTAAAAAATTCAGGCCACGATCTTCGAGTGACTTTTGCAGCATCTTGCCTGCTACCGGGTCGAGCTGCCTTTCCATCAGCCAGCCCGGCAAATGCACAACCGACACCTGCATGCCGCGCATTTTCAGGCCATTCGCCGCTTCCAGCCCAAGCAATCCGCCACCGATGACGACTGCATGCGTATGCTGTTCGGCAGCGGCGATCATCGCATTCGTGTCATGGATATCGCGATACGCAATCACGCCTTGCAAATCCTTGCCCGGCACTGGCAACATAAACGGCGTGGAGCCGGTTGCCAGCAAGAGTCTGTCGTATTCGGTCTGCGTGCCATCGTCCGCAATCACCAGCCGTTTCACACGATCGATACGAACGATTTTTTTCCCCAGATGCAGCGTGATATGGTTTTCTTCATACCAATCCACATCATTGAGCATAATGTCTTTGATGGTCTGCTCACCGGCCAGTACCGGCGACAATAAAATCCGGTTGTAATTGGCGTAAGGTTCGGCACCGAAGACCGTGACGTCATACAGATCGGGGGCGATCTTCAGCAATTCTTCGAGCGTGCGTACACCCGCCATGCCATTCCCGACCATCACCAGTTTGAGCTTTTTCATTGTATGTCCCTGTTCTGTTTTGATTGCCGGGCTTACGCCACATCTTTGGCAGGATGCGACTGACGGTGATACAAAAATTCCAGCACTTCGCTGCGATACGCGGCATATTGCGGATTCTGTGACAGCGCCACACGATCGCGCGGGCGTGGCAGATCGACATGCAGAATTTCGCCTATCGTTGCCGCCGGGCCATTGGTCAGCATGACGATGCGATCCGACAGCAGCACCGCTTCGTCCACATCGTGCGTCACCATCACAACCGTAGATTCAGTCTTGGCAACGATCTTCAGCAATTCATCCTGCAAATGCGCGCGGGTCAGCGCATCAAGCGCACCGAAAGGCTCATCCATCAGCAAGACTTTCGGCTCGATGGCGAGCGCACGGGCGATGCCGACGCGTTGTTTCATGCCGCCGGAAATTTCATTCGGACGTTTTTTTTCCGCATGCGTCAGCCCCACCAGTGACAAGGCATGCATAGTGCGTTTGATCAGCTTGGTCTTATTTTCAGACGCGCCGAATACACGTTCGACCGCCAGATAAATATTTTCAAAACACGTCAGCCACGGCAGCAGCGAATGATTCTGGAACACCACGCCGCGCTCTGGTGAAGGCCCGGCAATCTCACGGTGCGCGCACAACAAGGTGCCGGAGCTGGCTTTGGTCAGACCGGCAATCAGATTCAGCAAGGTCGATTTACCGCAACCGGAGTGACCAATCAGGGTCACAAACTCACCTTTAGCGACGTTCAGATTAATCTCGCGCAACGCATGAAAGCTGCCTTTGCGCGTATCGAAACGCATCTCGACCTGATTGACTTCTATGTACTTCTGATCGATTTCACGCATTTTATTGCCTGCGGCATTGCTCATCGTTTCCATGTTCATGCTCCCGTATCTTCGTAGGTGAATGCGCGTGCAGCAGCAACCAGTATCTGTTCGAGTATCAGACCGACCAAGCCGATGACGATGATGGCAATAATGATGTGCGGTACATTCAAGTTATTCCATTCATCCCAGACCCAGAAGCCAATACCGACGCCGCCAGTCAGCATTTCTGCCGCCACAATCACCAGCCATGCAGTGCCGATCGCGAGCCGCACACCGGTCAGCATGTAAGGCAAAACACTCGGCAACAAAATGCGGGTGACGATTTTCCATTCCGACAGATTCAGTACCCGCGCCACGTTCATATAATCCTGCGGCACACGTTGCACACCGATCGCGGTGTTGATCACCATAGGCCAGATCGAGCAGATGAAAATCGACCAGATCGCCGCCGGATGCGCCGACTTGAAGACCAGTAAACCGATAGGCAACCAGGCCAGCGGTGAAACGGGTTTCAGCAAGCTGATGACAGGGTTAAACATGCCGGATAAAAACGGGAAACGCCCGATCAGAAAACCCAGCGGAATACCGACTATCGCTGCCAGCCCGAAGCCCACCGCGACGCGTTTCAGCGAGGCATAAATATTCCAGCCTATGCCCTGATCATTCGGCCCGTTCTGATAAAACGGATCAGAAAAAACTTTGATCGCTTCCTGCAAAGTCACCCACGGCGAAGGAAAAGAAGAATCTTTCACCGCGATAATCGACCAGATCAACACCATCAGTGCGATGCCAAACAAAGGTGGCAATACTTTGAGTAACAAAGGCCGGAATGAACGCTGCACCTGCTTTACCGGCGCTGCTGCCGTGTTTGCGACTGTGCCTGCGGTTACCGCTGCTACCGTTGTTGTGGCTGTTACCGCTGTTGCTGCGCTTGCTGAAGTGCCGTTGCTGATCTCAGCGGTAGTCAGTTTTTCTGTGGAACCGATTGCATCATGAACTAAGGTCGTCATACTTTCCTCCCGAAACCGCGTGTCAGGCTTTGATTTTGAACGAGGCGGCATACGCTGCAGGATTCTTACCATCCCACACCGTGCCATCCATCAGCTTGCTGCTGCGCATCACGTCTTTAGGCACATTCACTTTCGCCATCGCCGCTGCATCTTTGTAGATATCAATCCGGTTCACTGCTTTTGCCACCGCCAGATAATCCGGATCAGTCTTCAGCAAGCCCCAGCGTTTATGCTGGGTCATGAACCACATGCCGTCCGACAGATACGGGAAATTCACCGCACCATCGTTAAAGAATTTCATGTAATTCGGGTCGTCCCAGGTTTTTCCCAGACCATTCTGATAACGCCCTAAAATGCGTTGATTAATCACATCGACCGAGGTATTCACATACGATTTGTCGGCGATCGTTTCTGCCATTTTGGTTTTGTTCGATAAAGACGCATCGATCCAGCGGCTGGCTTCCAGTATCGCCGCCGTCATCGCGCGCGCAGTGTTCGGATATTTTTTTGTAAATTCATCGGTGGTACCGAGCACTTTTTCCGGATGGTCTTTCCAGATATCCTGCGTGGTTGCCGCCGTAATGCCGATGCCATCGGCAATCGCGCGGTGATTCCACGGTTCGCCGACACAATAACCATCCATATTGCCGACCCGCATATTCGCCACCATCTGCGGCGGCGGTACGGTAATGACCTTGGCATCTTTCAAGGGATGAATGCCATTGGCTGCCATCCAGTAATACAGCCACATCGCATGCGTACCGGTAGGGAAAGTCTGGGCAAACGTGTATTCACGTTTTTCGCGTGCCATCAGTTTGGCCAGGCCAGCGCCATCCACCGCACCCTGATCCGCGAGCTTTTTCGACAAAGTGATCGCCTGACCATTGTTATTCAGCGTCATCAGCACCGACATATCTTTTTTCGCACCGCCTATGCCCATCTGCACGCCATACAGCAAACCGTATAAAACATGCGCGGCATCCAGCTCGCCATTGACCAGCTTATCGCGCACACTCGCCCAGGATGATTCCTTGGTCGGCACGATCTTGATGCCATACTTTTTATCAAAGCCCAGCACCGATGCCATCACCACGGAAGCGCAATCCGTGAGCGGAATAAAGCCTATGCGCACTTCTGTTTTTTCTGGTTTATCCGAGCCCGCCGCCCAGACACCGCCGGTCGATAAGCCCATCATGCTGGCTCCCGCAAACACGCCCGCGCTTTGCAACAAGCTGCGACGCGGCAAATTAATCGTTGCTTCATCATGGTGGGCTTCCTGATTCTGAGGTTGTTGCGGCTTAGTCATGTGCACTCCAGCGAATAAAAATTAATCCCAAAAAACAAAAAGGTGCCTGCCATCCGCTTTAAAAAAACAGATGGAAAGACACCTTTGTCTGAACGACACCGCCGCCGTTAGCGGTGAACGCTATATTCCCGGCAATTTCGTTCGCCGGTTGATTGGTCCTGCATTTTACTGACGCCATCGTTGGCGCTTGAATTTGTATGAGCAATTGCTGTGCCAGCGATCACTCAGAGTGGCGTCCAGTGCAATAACGAGGTGGCAAGCCCGTGCCGGCGCACTTTAGTTGTGCGGCGCACCAAAGCAGAACATGCTTGCGGCGCTATCCCAATAAATCCGAGGCATCCAGCAGACGCTGGGCCAGATCAACCAGTTTCATGTTTTTTTCCATCGCCTGCTTACGCAAACGCTGGTAAGCATCGTTCTCGGATAAATGATGGCGCTCCATCAGATAACCTTTGGCGCGCTCTATGGTTTTACGCTCCGCCAGCCGGGCTTTGGTGTCGGATAATTCGGTACGCAGCTTCTGATCTGCATGAAACCTTGCCATCGCCACGTCGAGCACAGGCTTCACGCGCTCCGTCTGCAAACCCGCCACCACATACGCCGACACGCCCGCTTCCATCGCCGCCGCCAGTTGCGAAGGATTGCCGTCTTCAGTAAACAAGACGATAGGACGCGGCGCATCGCGCGTCGCAAAGACCATGTGTTCCAGCACATCGCGGGCATCGGATTCGGCATCGATGATGATCATGTCCGGCTGCAACTGCGCAATGCGCTCTATCATGTAAATATCACCCGGAATCGAGGCAATAATGTTGTAGCCCGCCTGCAGCAAACCTATCCGCAGCGCCCGCGACCGCGCCTGCTGAGCCTCCAGCGCCACGCGTGCATCCGCATCCGGCTGATGCGCGTCATCCTGCAAATTCACAGTATTGACGACCACGATCTTCAGGCTGCTGTGTTCTGGCAAGGGATCAGACTTAGAAAATGGCATTATCAGCGGAGTGATTCAAAAGAAAAGACAAAAACAGGAAGCTGGCATGCAAGAAGCGAACCAGACCAGAGATCAATATCTGGTTCGCCAATTTATGTTGATCGCAGGCATGCATTAAAATGGCTTAGCTGCGCCAGATGCCGCCCCAAATAGCCCATAAATAGCCGATGATCTGTGATGCTTCATTTTCGACATCACTTTCCGACACTCCTTTTTTTTTGCACACGACCATTGCCATGTCCCTGACCTCTCCGCTGCTCGCTGCTATTCCCGGTATTCAATATGGTTTCGGCACGGCGCGCCATCTGGTGCCCAGCGCGCTCAGCCCCTATTGGCATCGCGTGCCGGAGAAAACGCAGGTACACGGAACGCAGATTGTCGAGATCACCAGCGAACAACAAATGTGCGGCGGGGCCGACGGTTTTTTTACCCGCCAGCCAGGCATTCCCGTCACTGTCATTACCGCCGATTGCGTCCCCGTGCTGTTTGCGCGGCGCGACGGTAAAGCGATTGCCGCTGTGCATGCGGGCTGGCGTGGTCTGCGTTATGGTGTGATTGGCGCGTTGTGGCAACGACTGCGCGCCGAAGGGGAAGACCCTGCAGACTGGGTTGCCGCCATCGGTTCGCATATCAACGCCTGCTGTTTTGAAGTCAGCGAAGAACTCGCACAGGAATTTGTCAGCGCGTTTGCAGACCATCCGGCAGAACTGATCACGCCGTCTTACCGGCATCTGGATCTGAATGCGATTGCGGTCATCGAATTACAGAAAGCCGGTTTGCAGCATATCGACAAAGGCCATTCCTGCACGTTATGCAGCAGCCACACCGATGGCAAATTCCTGTATCGCAGCTACCGTCGCGGCGACCGCAATTCACATCAGCATTCCGGCTTGGTAATACTCCCGTAATTCGCATTTTCAGGGGAGTATCTGCATTTTTCGCCTTATTGTCAGCGTAAAACAAGGGGCTTTAAATATACTCCCCCTAGTATATTCCGGCAATAAAGTGAATGCTGATAGCCGATCTGAGGTTTGGTGTTTTTTCAGACCAGCACCGATTGCACTGGTCGCCGCATAGCCGATGCCATTCTGGCGCCGTGACCAAAACGTACCACCAGATCAGGTCTGCGCGGCGCGATACCAAGAAAATTGGCAAACTGGGGGCGCAATGCAGACACCTCGACCGGCTGATTTAAAAATGCATTACGTATATCCAGCGCCGCTGATTGCAGCGCAAAGCGTTCATAGCAACGCCCCACCTCCAGCCAATCAGCAGGGCTGCTGCCATCGGCAACGAACACCGCAATCCCCGCTGAACTGTGTACCTGTTTCGCATATTTATCGTTCTCGCTTTTTGGCGTGAAAAACAAATCAAATAAAACGCTGCCCAGCGACGAAGGCAACGATGGATTGCCAGACAAGGCCGAGTAAAGCCCATCGCCGGTTTGCATCGCATCGTCCGCATTAAAACGCATCCACTTCTTCAGCTCTGCAACGAAAGCACGATCCTGCATCTGTGCGGTATTGCCCTGAACAACGTATTCCAGCACATTCTCCATCGCTGCCAGTTGCGTCAGCAAGATCAGGCGCACACCATTGCCACTGCCGGCGCGCTGCAATAAATCGAGTTCGTATGTCGTCAAGGGCTTGCCATCGTAATCCACACGGCTACTCTGACGCGTAGGAATCGCCTGAAACAGCGGAGACGCCAGCGCACGCGTCGGTTCCAGCGATAAGCGCAGTGCGTTCCCCGCCGCTGCATCAACGCTGCTGTGCACCATCAACCCATGCGCCAGTGCAGCCTGCGCCAGATTCTCTGCGGCACAACCAAGCGAGACGAAAAGATGATGATCATCCGGATCAACTGCCGGACATCGGCGCGAAAAATCCGGCAGTATCGAAATCGCGTTGTCGTCGATATGAAATTTCCAGCATTGCGTATTGTGGCTCGACGGTGCCAGCGTCGCATAGCGCACCAGCTCGCGCAAGAGCGCCGCTTTTTCATTCGACATCGCTGCACTGTGCCGCCAAAGATCGCGACTCGCAACATCGTAACGCCCCTCGGCTCCCGAAGAGCACGATGCCAACGTCGTCAAACCGCCAACCGCAGCCAGCGCCGAAAGTGTAAATACCCGCCGGGAAATCATGCTGGTTCCTTAGTGAGAAAGCCAAATGTTGAGATTGCAGGAAATATCGCCGACAGCTAAACACTTGATATTGAAATTATTTGGACAAAATTTAACAATAGAGAAAAAACAGACAAAATCTCCTCGAAAAATCAAGTTAGTATTTTATTTTCGAGCTCGGTTATTAGGCTCTTTCTATATTCACCATTCCATTGCGCTGATTTATACGAACGGGTTGGCATCTTTTGAAAACTGTTTAATTTATTTAAATAAATTATGACATCATCCGAAATTTGCCCTCGGAAAAAATTAAAATCACCGTTCGAATTTTGAATATTAACTGCAGCAGTAAGTACGAATCCAAATGCCTTATCATCACTTGCAAACATATATTCTGCATGCTGGTCTTCTCTCCACTTTTCAAAATATTGACTCGCGTTATACATGTCCCAAGTCATGTTAGATATAGCTTGGCGTCGGACATCCAAGGGATCATTCGGTGAAAATTTCATCATTTTTTTTTGAGGATTTCTCCCAAAGTAAATAATGGAAAATACTAGAGCAACTATCGAAAATCTAAAGTCAAAAATGCACCAATCGACGAATTTCTTGATCTTTTTTTCACCTCTTGCTTCGTCATTAAACTTTATGTCTGCCAGTTTTAGACACATCAAATAAAGAGAGTCCCACGTTTTTAATTTTTTATACCTCGTTATTTTCTCAACGATACTATCTTCATTTGTTATGATTTTATGATTCAAGTTAATATGATCCGTATGACCCAAAGCAAAATTTGCCAGGTCATCATTGGAACTGTTATTTATTTTATGGAATATGGAGAGATTGAGAGCCGCCTCTTTAGCGTCGTCAAGAGAATGGAACGCTTTTTCATAAATTGCGTAAGTAGGATCTATCTCAATTCCCGCAATTTGACAAAATGCGATCAATGCAATCGCATCTCTTTGGTAGTCATTTCTTTGCTTATTTTTCGTAGCATTAATCGAGAATTGAAAAATATTTGCATCAAGTATTAAATTGTATTCAGTGTCACTAGCGTCCTTGTTATAAAGGTAGTTGGCTGGATTGTACAAATCTACATCGTCACAATTAAAATTGTGAATAATCCACTTTCGCTCTTTTAGCCGCCGAACAATATGTTCAATACGTGGAGAAAATAAATACAAAGATGAGTAGTGACTCATAATATTCAACACCTACTAACGTTACTTTTTTAAAGTAAAGATATACGATGCTTTAAAGACTAACACATTCAATGTGTCGAAATTGTCCGTTCTATTTGTTTTACTCCCGATAATCGCCTTCGTCAAATGACGTACAAATTACGGCCAATCAACGTATATGGAACTCAGTTTCCACCAACATTAAAGATCAATTTCCTTTTTATTTTTCGTTCACTCGAAGTATATGCATCTAGCCACCCGATGCACTAAATCAACACCGCGTTTATTCCGGATGAAATTACCGACGCGGCGTGCTAAGGTCTCACACCTCTGTCGCCTTCCTTTTTAAATACGCCATGTCTGCCAGTGTTCTACGTCAGTTATTTTCCATCTTCACTTTATTAATAGCCACTCTGCTCGTCGTTGATGCGGTTTTTCTGATGTCCACCGGGCTGGTGAATTTCGGGGTGATGCTGCCGCTGTGCATCGGTTGCGGGTTGATCCTCTTGCGCTGGAAATGGCAGCAATTCGGGCGCTGGCGTTCGCAAAGAGTGTGGCGACAGAAAGTCTGGACGCTGGCGCAGTTGCTGGCTGGCGCGTGGTTGCTGAGTCTGGTTCTGTTTTTCATTTTCTTACAACGCACCAATGACGCCGCCGGGCTGACCGACAAAAATACGGCGACGATCAAAGCCATCATGATTCTGGGCTCGGGTTCATTCAAATGCAGTGCATCGCCAACGCTGGCGGCGCGGCTGGATCTGGGGCTGGAATGGGCGCGGCGTTTGCCTGCGTCGAAGGTGCTGGTGACGGGTGGAAAAAACTGGACGCTGCCGTGTGCCGAAGCGCAGATCATGGGCGATTACCTGCGCGCGCATGGGCTGGCGGCCGGACGCATCATTCAGGAAGAACGCAGCACCACGACGTATGAAAATCTGTTGTTCAGCCAGCCTTTGCTGGAAAAAAATGCGGTGACACCGCACGATGAAATACTCATCGTCAGCAGTGATTTTCATGTGCTGCGGGCACGCATGATTGCGCGTCGGCTGGGTTGGTCGTCGGTGCAGACTGCCGGCGCAACGACGCCGCTTTACATACGTTATAACGATTGGCTACGCGAATACTTCTCATTCATCAAGGGATTTTTACTCCGCATGTATTGATGCAGATCATAGCTTTGTACTGGTCATACCGCTGACGGGTCGGTTAGTATGAATCACCGCCGCATGATGCCGGGTTGACTGGATGCCATGCGCTATGCTTTCATTCCATTTCTTTTCCCCAACCCGCTGTGTTTTCACAGTGTTTCACCAGGTACAAAGAATATGCAAACTTCACGTTATCACCCGTTCTCGGCAGCCTTACATTGGCTGATGTTCATTCTGATCGCCGTCGCGCTCGCAGCAATTCAGGTCAGGGAAGATATTCCGAAAGGCGAGCCTTTGCGCGACACGTTGAAGTCGGTACACATGCTGGCAGGGCAACTGGTGTTTTTATTTGTACTGGTTCGTCTGGCGCTGCGGTTCACCTTCAAAGCACCGGCTGCGTTACCGGGACCGCGTTGGCAAACCGGCAGTGCACATCTGGTACATCTGGTGCTGTATCTGATGATGCTGGGCTTGCCTTTGAGCGGCGTGCTGTTTTATCAGGCGGGCGGACGCGATGTCAGTTTCTTCGGCATGCTGTTGCCGCAACTGATCGCACCGAATCCTGAACTGAAAAGCAGCATCAAGGAAATCCATGAAACCGTGGGCGAAGCGATTTATTTTGTGGTCGGCTTCCACGTTCTGGCGGCGTTGTGGCATCACTTCATCGTCAAAGATGGCACGATGCTGCGTATGCTGCCGTGGAAAAAGTGAAGCAGAGCACAAACGGCATCAGATAAAAAAGGCATAAATATGTCGCGCCAAATGTCCGGCACAGAGTAAAAACAGGGGAGTATCTTCGATTTCACCCTTATTCTCAGCGTAGAATAAGGGGTTTAAAATATACTCCCCGGTAGTATATTGAAGCAACAATCTGCAGTAACAACCGCCGCTGCTGGCGCCAACCATGCCGCAGACGATGTCGTTGGCGAGATGCTGCAATGCTCAGCGTCGTGCATCAACGCAGGCATTAATGTCCTGCAAAATCCGGCGACCTTCAGCCCGCTTTAGCGGCGTCGCCACTGGTATTAAAAGAATTCAAGGCACTCTTCATGGCTACACCTCAAGCAAAAAAAGATGACTCACCGCATGCGTGGGTCTGGCTTATTTTTTTCGGCCTGCTCGGCGCTTACGATTTGTACAATGCCTGGAAAATGCAGTTACTGCCGCAGGCGCTCACCGGTGCCGCCTTTATCCTGTTTGCCATTTGCACGTTCAGGCATCGCGGCATTTTCCAGTTTTCAACCCGTGCCGGTGACGCATCGCAAGAGAAGCCCGGCCTGCTCTGGAAAGCCATGTATTACAGCGCAATGTTGCTGATGATTCTGGGCTTTTCTATGAAGCAGGGCTGGCTGAAATTCTGATGCTGAAAGTTAACAATGAAAAATATTCAAAGGATATATCTGCTGCTCATCGCGCTGTTGAGCGTCTTGTGGCTGCTCGCCGATACGGTGCTGAGCGACCCTTATAATTTCTTCGCCTTACGTACTTCTGTCATGAATTACACCGGCATTATCGGCATCGGTGTGATGAGTATAGGCATGCTGCTGGCGATACGACCGGCGATTGCGGAAAACCTGCTGGGTGGCCTGGATAAATCGTATCGCCTGCATAAATGGCTGGGCATCACGGCGCTGGTGATTGCCGTTATCCACTGGCTGTGGGCAAAGGGGCCGAAGTGGATGGTCGGCTGGGGCTGGCTGACGCGGCCAGCGCGCAAACCCGCGGCCGAGCAAACCGTGCCCTTGTTTCAGTTTTTTCAAAGCCAGCGTCACTTTGCTGAAGAGATCGGCGAATGGGCGTTTTACGCGATGGTGCTGTTAATAGCTCTGGCACTGATCAAACGTTTCCCGTATCGCTATTTCTTTAAAACGCATCGCTTGCTGGCGATTGCATATCTGGTGCTGGTATTCCATTCCACGGTACTGATGAAGTACACCTACTGGGATCACCTGATCGCGCCGCTGATGGCAGTCCTGATGGCGGGTGGCACCATCGCAGCATTGATGTCGCTGTTCCGTAAAGTTGGTGCACAACGACAGGCAGTCGGTGCGATCGAAGAGATTCAGTATCACACCGATAATCGCGTTCTGAAAGTGGTGATCAATCTGAAAGACCGCTGGAGTGGTCACGCCGCCGGTCAGTTTGCGTTCCTGACGTTTAACACGAGCGAAGGCCCGCATCCGTTCACAATTTCTTCGGCCTGGAATGATGATGGCAGGCTGACATTTCTGATTAAAGGCATAGGCGATTACACCGCAAGCTTACCAGCAACATTGAAAACCGGTGATCTGGTCAAAGTCGAAGGCCCGTATGGACGCTTCGCCTTTGACGATAATAAATCGCGCCAGATCTGGGTTGCCGGTGGCATCGGCATCACCCCGTTCATCGCCCGTATGCAGTCACTGGCAGAGCAGGCCGACGCGCGTGAGATCGATTTGTTTTACAGCACGGCGGCACCGGATGAAGGCTTCATTGCCAAGGTGCAGGCCAGTGCCGACAAAGCTGGCGTGCATTTACATGTCTTACGTTCGGATGCCGATGGCAGACTGAACGCGGATAGGCTTTGCGCAACGGTACCGGCATGGTCATCCGCCAGCGTCTGGTTCTGCGGACCGAAAAATTTCGGCAAAGCGCTGCGCCAGGATATGCTGGCAAAAGGCCTGCCTGGTAATGACTTCCATCAGGAATTATTTGATATGCGCTGATCCCACAAAGGTATAAAAAAGGCTGAACATGTTCAGCCTTTTTTTACGCTTAATGTAGCCTTAATGTAGCCTTAATGCATACCGTAAAGACTAGTTTGCCGCCGGTCTGGTTTTGTGAAACACCATAGGGCTATATGGCACAGACGATGGCGGCGGCGATTGCAGGATGTGTTTTTTCATTGCGCCTATGATATGCATTTCGCAGGGCTTGCAATCAAATTTGAGCGTGTATTTTTCATCGCCCGTCACCAGCGTCATCGGTTCGGCTTTAACCTGACCTTGCACGCCCTTCACGCCTTTCGCCTGTTTCGGGCACAGATTAAATGAAAAACGCAGGCAATGTTTGGTGATCATCAGCGACACCTCGCCCGCTTCTTCATGCGCTTCATACGCGGCGGCGATCAGTTGTACCCCATGCTTTTTATAGAATGCCGTCGCCTTGCTGTTATACACATTCGCCAGATAACTGAGCGTCGTTTCCGGATAAGTGACTGGCGGCTCGACTGCCGGTGTGCGCGGCTGGCGTGGCCATGCCGCGACCCGCGCCGCCTCATGCGCAGCAACCGCATCACGGCGCAAGGCATTGATTGCCGAGGAAGGAACAAACCACGGCTGGCGCAAACGCAGATCAACGTTCGCCGCTTCAAACATGGTGTTGCCCAATTTGGCGAGGCTGTCGCGCAGCGATGCTGCGGCTTTGTCAGCCTGCTGCGCCGGTTCCAGCGCCAGCGCTGTGTGCACTGATGAAGTGACTCCATCTTCATCATGCGTGGTCAGCGTCAGGCCATCGCCTTCATCGCTGAGCGTCAGCCAGACCGGTACGCGGCGCTCTGCCGATTTTTTGGTCAGCGCCTGTTCCCAGCGCTGATCACGGTTGCGATTGATCAGCATGCCGACTTTCAGGCCGATCAGCTCGCTGACTTTTTCATTCGGAGAAATGCGCCAGACGTCGCCATTCTCATTCTTGCCCATGTGCTCGACGGTATTGGCTTGTATGCCCATGACTTCGCGTTTGTGCATGTAGTTCAGGCCATCGCCGTTCGCCATAGGTTCATTCGCTTCGATCTCAAACCAGGTCGTGCCTATCTTCGTCACGTAACCGAGATGCAGGCCGACGTATTTCGGCGAATCAAACGCACCGATATTATCGAGGCGGCCGTTGGCAAAATAATCGGTGTGACCACGATGGAAATTTTTATCAACATCCGGGGTAAACGCGATCTGGCTATGGCCGCTGGATGCGCGGGTAAATTCCGGGCGGCGTTCTAAAATTTCATCGAGCAAGACACGATAATGCGCGGTGATATTTTTGACATAGCCCATGTCTTTGTAGCGGCCTTCAATCTTCAGCGATTGCACACCGGCATCCAGCAGCGCTTCCAGATTGCGGCTCTGGTCATTGTCTTTCATCGACAATAAATGTTTTTCATACGCCACCACCCTGCCCTCGCCATCGGTCAGGGTATACGGCAAACGACAGGCTTGCGAACAATCGCCACGATTGGCGCTGCGGCCATTGTCGGCATGCGAGATATAACACTGGCCGGAAAAAGCGACGCACAAAGCGCCGTGTACAAAATATTCCAGCGGTGTTTTCACTTCGGCTTTGATCGCCTTGATCTGTTCTATCGTCAGTTCACGCGCCAGCACCAATTGCGAGAAACCGACATCGCCCAGAAATTTTGCTTTCTCCACGCCACGGATATCGCACTGGGTACTCGCGTGCAACTGTATCGGTGGAATATCGAGTTCGAGTATGCCCATGTCCTGCACGATCAGCGCATCGACACCCGCTTCGTACAATTGATGGATTTGTTTGCGCGCCGGTTCAAGTTCGGATTCATGCAATATCGTATTCATGGTCACAAAAATACGTGCATGGTAGCGATGGGCAAATTGCACCAGCCCGGCGATATCACTGAGTTCATTACTTGCATTGTGGCGCGCACCAAACGACGGGCCGCCGATATACACCGCATCTGCGCCATGCAGGATCGCCTCGCGCCCGATATCAACATTCTTGGCGGGGGATAAAAGTTCAGTTTGATTAACGAGCAAGCTCATGGCGGTGACCGGTGACGAAGGAAGGGCGAAATTATAACGAAATCAAGGGCTTATGTCCTGAAGCAGCGTTTTTTACAGGAGCGAATAAGGAATTGGCATAGGTCAGAGCGAATCTGTCATAGCTTGCAGGCCGTCCGCAGACTGTTGCTGCCTGCTGCATTCCTCTACAATGCAGCATCGAAGAAAGAGGATCACCATGCTGAAACTGACGACGTGCTTGCTGGGAATATTATCTTCAACGCTGTATTCAACCAGCCTGCTGGCACAAACGGCGCTGCCGCTGAAAGTGGAAGACGCTTTCCGCAATTCTCCGGTTCCGTCTGCGGCGATGAGCGTGGTGGTGATACCGCTGAATTCGGCAGCTGCGACGCCGGTATTACAACAAAATGCCGATGCCAGTTTCAGTCCGGCATCGACGATGAAGCTGCTGACAACCCTGATTGCACTCGAAGAACTGGGGCCAACCTTTCGCTGGAAGACGCAATTTCTCACCGATAAGCCACTTAAAAAAGACACACTGAACGGCAATCTGTATTTGCGCGGTGGTGGCGATCCGAATCTGACCTGGGAAAAATTCAGCGTCATGCTGCGCGCTTTACGCACGCAAGGCATACGCAAAATCAATGGCGATCTGATTCTGGACCGCAGTTATTTTCAGCCTGAACGCCTCGACATCGGTGCGCCACCGTTTGATGAACATCCCGATGCGTATTACAACGTGATTCCTGATGCCCTGCTGATCCACAGCAATCTGACCTCATTCGCCATCGAATCAACCGCAGAAAGAATCGATACCCGTTTGCTGACGCCGCTCGATAAAATCAAATTTTCAAACCACCTGCATTTTAATGAGAAATCCTGCGCCGAATGGGAAAGCGAATGGAAAGCGCCGGCCATAGAATTTCAGCGTAAAGATCAGATCGAGATCATGCTCAGCGGCGGTTTTCCACGGCGCTGCAAAATCACCACGAACCTGAACATCATTGAACGCAATCAATACATTGCGCACATGTTCCGCACGCTGTGGCAGGAAATGGGCGGCAGCTGGCAAGGTCAGGTGCGCGACGGGCTGGTGCCGGCAAATGCGATCCTGTTGCATGAACGTGCATCGGAAACGCTCGCAGATACACTGCGTATCGTGAACAAGCAATCTGATAATGCGATGGCGAAGATTTTGTTTCTGACACTGGGCGCAGAATCGCCTGACAAAATCAACGGCAACACCTTGCAAAGCGCCGATGCCAGGGTCAGAAACTGGCTGGCGAAGCAAGGCATCAGTGATGCAGGACTGGTGCTCGAAAACGGCTCAGGCTTATCGCGCACAGAACGTATCAGCGCGAATCAGATGGCGGCGATTTTAGAAGTCGGTGCGCGCAGTTTATGGAGCCCGGAATTCAGCTCCAGCATGCCGGTCGCCGCGCTGGATGGCACCATGCGCAAACGCCTGAAAGGCAGCGCCGCTGAATTACGCGCCCGTATCAAAACCGGCACCCTGAAAAACACCACGGCGATTGCCGGTTATGTGCGCGACATTCACGATCAGGCGTGGATTGTTGTCGCCATGATTAACCACGATGAAGCGAGCAAAGCCAAGCCTGCATTGGATGAATTGCTGAACTGGGTTGCCGCTGGTCGGCCCTGAATACGCGCGCTGAACTGGTACTCTGTAAGAGTCGCCGCAACAAAAAAGGCAGTACCGGTTGAATTACGGTGCTGCCTTTTTTTAAGGTACGCAGAATTACTGTTTGTAATAGACGACCTGTGTGGTGGTTGCCAGTAATGCGCCGTCCGGCGTCCACAATTCAGCGATCTGATCGAAATAATTATTATAAAAACGATTCGCCCGCGCATATCCCAGTACAGGCTGCGTGCCGTGTGCAGTCAGCGTTGCGGCATCCGCATGAAAATATACGGTCAGTGAAACGGTTCCGGCTGGCACTGCCTGTTTGCGTTTGATGAAAATACGCGGAAAAAATGCATCGGCAATCGCAGTCAGTGAGCAAAAATCCATCACGCGTGGTGGCTCATCGCGTATCCATTGCTGAGTGACCGTGTCGCTGCTCGTTTCCTGCGATGCCGGAGTCAGCCCGAGATGGCCGCGCAGCGTGCGGATATGGTAACGATTCACCCATGCCAGCCCGGTTGGCGGAATTTCCATGCCTTCACCGGCATCGCTGATGTCGGGAAACTGCGCTTCGGTTGCTGACCAGGTTTCACGGCGCGTCGCAAACAAGGCGGTGGCAGTGGCGGCGATCTGGCCGTGTTGCACTAACTCCATGCTCCAGTGCTGGGTTGAACGGTTGGTGCGGATCAACTTAGGGATCAGATCAAACTCACCGTCGGCAACGGGTGCGGCGAAATTCACCGTCAGCGCCAGCGGCTCGCCCTGACATTCCGGATGATCGATTACGGCGCGCAGCAAGGTCGCCGCTGTGACTCCACCAAACGGGCCGACCATATTTGCGTATTTCGGTGAAGTCTGGCCGCGGTAATGATCGCCCTGTGGCCTCAGTTGTATTGCTTCGTCAAACGGGTGCATCGTGTTCGCTGTCGTCATAGTCTCTCGTTTTGATTATTGTTGAACGTTGTTGAATGTGATGATTTATTGTCGGTGCTGATGCTGATCAGAAGCCGCGCACAGGAAAGCTGGCATCGCGCTGTATCCAGTTTTGCGGTGAATAGCGCGTTGCGCCATCGGTCACATGCAGTGTGTAGGCATGGCGCGATACCGGCGAGCGGTTCGGCGCGCTGTAATGCGGCAGCAGCCCGTGAAAACAGACCAGACTGCCGGCTTTGACTTCAAGCGGCACGGCAGTGCTGTCATCCGGCCACGGTGTGGCATCGAGTTTTTCCACGCGCACCAGATCACCTTCGCGCACAAAGCGTTCGCGCATAGCCGTGCGGTGTCCACCCGGTTCTGCCCACAGACAACCGTTATCCAGCGTCGCATCTTCAAGCGCAAACCAAAACGTCGTAACGCTGACCGGGTCGGTTTCAAAATAGGTTGCGTCCTGATGCCAGCGCACCTCGCCACCGATGCCAGGCTGCTTGAAGATATACATCGACTGCCAGATTTGCGGTTGCTGCAAACCCAGTTGCTGCGCGACCTTTGCCAGCGCAGGACCACGCGAAAACGCGCTGAAAACAGGGTCGAGATCATGCATCGCATGGCCGATTTTATTAATCGACAGCGATTTATCCTGACGCAGATTGCCTTGCGCATCAAACGCTTCTTCTTCAAAAAAACAGCTGATGTTATTCGCTGAATTTAAGAAATAGTGATCGATATGTTGTTCCTGTTCTTTGGTCGTGAAGATGGAACGGGATTGCGCCGGGTCGAACGCATCGACAATCTGCGCCGCACGTTCGCGCAGCGCAGCGATCTCAGCTGCAGTTTTAAAATCCGGGACGATGACGTAGCCGTCTTGTGTAAATTGGGTGATTTGTTCCGTCGTTAACATCGTGATTTCCTGTCTGAATTTCTTGTCTGAATCCATTGCTCAGTCGCCTATCTTAATAGAATTTCTATTCCGCTGACGGCAACACTTCTTTATCGCCACGCGTATGTGTTGTTGCAACGGCGACAAACATAGCGCGAAGATGATCATTTCACCATAGAAACATTAGGTGCTGACCGAAAAATGTTAGCATCGTCAACAATGAATAAAGAAGACGAATAAAGAACGCGTAAAACTACTCCGATCCGAACCAGCCCGGTCAACAACGAGACTCTCATGATTGCTTTCATCAAGCGCCGTATCAACATTGTCATCGATGCTGTCTGCGATAAGTATTTCCTGACCTGGTTTATTCCGTTGATGGTTATTGCCCTGTTCGTGGCAGGTCTGCTGTTTGAATTAGTCAGCTACGACAGAATTTTTAAGCTGGCGCATTTGTATTCAGCGCATTGTCGCGAGCTCAGCGACAAAGAAGCGTTTGCAATGCTGATGACGATCTTTATCGCTGCCGTCAGTTGCCTGACGACCATCGGCGAGTTAATGATCTTCGCCGATAAACGCCGCCGCGGTCTGCCGATAGAACATATCAGCCTGATTATCAGCGCATCGGCTGCTGTGATTTCGCTGGTGCTGATACTGGTGCTGTCGCAACAATGGTGCCGCTGAGATTAACCCCATCCTGTGCCTCACGCCCCAGCCAGTCTGCCACAATGCCCGATCTGAATTGCCGCCATACCAGCCGCTACCGCTGAACGGTATTCCGGCAGCATCTCAGGGGCATTTAGATACTCCCCGGGGTATGTAAAAACACCCTTTATTTTATTAAGACATTTCACTGGTTTTTCAAAAAACAGGGGGGAGTATGCATATACAGCGGATAAACGCTGGTTTGTGCAGGGCGAATGCAGTAGCATCACAGCTCTTTTCGTTTTCGCCGTTATCGACGCATGATCTCGCTTCAAGCCTCATCCTTTTTTTTCAAAAGCAATCATCAGGACATCGTGCGCGCTTTGCTGGCAGGCGTGCTCATCGCTGTACTGAGCGCCTGCAGCTCGCCGCCCGTCAGCGTTAAAACCCCACCAGCACCGTCAGCCATCATTGCCAACGCACCACCGCCTTCACTGCCCCTGAGTCGCGAAACGCCACCGACACCGCGTGAATTCCGCGCTACCTGGGTTTCCACCGTCGCCAACATCGACTGGCCCAGCCGCCGCGACCTGAGCAGCGACAAACAAAAAGCCGAGATCATCACGATTCTCGACAATGCAGTGCAGATGAAGCTCAACGCCATCGTGCTGCAAGTGCGCCCGGCCGCTGATGCGATTTACCCATCTGCGATAGAACCGTGGTCAGAATTTCTGACCGGGGAACAAGGCCGCCCGCCGTCGCCGTATTACGATCCGCTGCAATTCTGGATAGAACAGGCGCATGAACGCGGGCTGGAACTGCATGCCTGGTTCAATCCTTACCGCGCCCGCACCGCGCAAGCAAAAACCGTCGCCGCAAAAAACCATATCAGCAAAACCGCGCCTGACGCCGTGAAACAGTATGGCGATCAGCTATGGATGGACCCGGCTGAACCCGTCGCCATGCAGCAAACGCTGAATGTGATCAGCGATGTCGTGCGGCGCTACGATGTCGATGGCGTTCATATTGATGATTATTTTTATCCGTATCCGATCAAAGCCGCAAACGGCAGCGAAGTCGAATTCCCGGATGACAAAGCGTGGATCAGATATTTGCAGAGCGGCGGCAATCTGATGCGCGCTGACTGGCGGCGCGCCAACGTCAACCATTTGGTCGAGGCGATTTACACCACCGTGCATCAGGAAAAAAGCTGGGTGAAATTCGGCATCAGCCCTTTCGGCATCGGTCGCCCTGACCGCTTGCCAGCCGGCATCGCCGGTTTCAGCCAGTACGACAAACTGTACGCCGACGTGGAACTCTGGATGGCAAAAGGCTGGTTTGATTATCTGGCGCCGCAATTGTATTGGCCTATCAATCAGACGCCACAGGCATTCAAGGTGTTGCATGACTACTGGATTGCACAGAACGTACAACGGCGTCAGATCTGGCCTGGCTTATATACCAGTCGCATTGATCACAGCGAGAAATCCTGGCCTGCCGAAGAAATTCTGAATCAGGTTGATGCTGTGCGTGAGCGCGGCGGTAACGGCCATATCCATTTCAGCGTCATCAGTCTGAACCAGAACCGCAAAGACATACGCAAGCGCCTGATGGCTGAAAAATACACCTCACAGGCGCTGATCCCAGCAATGCCGTGGCTCAACAGCAGCAATATCACCGCGCCGCAGTTGCAATTATCCGATGACAGAAAAACGCTGCAAGTCGCGCTCGCCGATGTCGCCAACACGAAGTTGCTGGCGATCTGGAAACGCACCGATCAGCAATGGCTGTTCTCAATCCAGCCTGCGACAAAACTGAGCATCGATACCAGCGCCGATCCCCAGGCTGGTGCAATCCGCCAAATTACCGTGATGGCGATCAGTCGCTCAGGACAGGAAAGCCAGCAAGCAAGCGTGCAGTTCCCCTGATACAGCAGAAAAAATACAGCGCGGAATGTGGTTTTTTTGAGCCTCAGACTGCTGTTTTTTTACGCACATAAAAAATTAATTTTCAGCATCAAGCCCCCTCATTCAGCCTGCGCCATGCAGGCTGAATGAGCGGTATTTTGATCTATATCTTTTAGTTATTACCCGCGTAGAATTTTTCATTTGTCACCGGCAAAGTGAAAACCCTAGTCTGAATCTCAACGCGTATATCGTTATAACGATTTTGCCTGACACCATGAAGCCAAATTGGTGCAAAAAGAAAAGAGCCTTGTTTCCGGATGTTGCAGCTAAAGGTATTTGTCATTCTGAACCCATGACGATTGCCCCACATCCTGACCGCACATTGAACAGAATTATTTGAGGAGAGACCCGTGAAATTGAAAACCATTGCCCATTGCATCGCCATTATTGGCGTGACTGGCGTTTCTGCGACATCTGCGGTGGCGCAGGAAAAACCTGCCGATGTCACGCAACGTATCGAAATTACCGGTAGCAGCATCAAGCGTATCGCCGCAGAAGGTGCGTTACCCGTCGAAATCATCACCCGCAAACAGCTGGAAGCCTCAGGCATCGTAACGGCCGAGCAGTTGATCTCAACACTCAATATCAATGGCAATGGTTCCGATAATCTGGCAAGTAACGCCGACGTCACCTCTGGTGCGCAGCGCGGCAATAACGGTGCCACGTCCGCCAACTTGCGTGGTCAGGGTTCCGACAGCACGCTGGTCTTGCTGAATGGCCGCCGTATTGCCACACACGGTATGAAAGGCTCCGCAGTCGATCTGAATTCGATTCCTATGGCGGCGGTTGAGCGTGTTGAAATTCTGAAAGACGGCGCATCCTCGACTTACGGTACCGATGCGATCGGCGGTGTGATTAACTTCATCCTGCGCAAAAATTACAACGGCATCGAAGCACAGGCATTCACTGATCTGACACAACAAGGCGGTGCCGACATCCATCGTGTATCGATGGTCGGCGGTTTCGGTAATCTCGATACCGATGGCTACAACGTGTTGATCACCGGCACCCACAGCGAGAATCAGGCATTGCGCGGCGATCAGCGTTCGTTTGTGAATACCTTCCAGCCAAATCGCGGTTTGTCAGTTGATACACGCGGCACCCCGTTTGCGACCGTGTTTGCCACGTCGCTGGCAAACACCATCATGAGTAACAAGAGCAATACCGGCCCTATCCTGCCTGGCACAAACCAATCGATGAACGCGGTCAACGTGCTGAATCTGCCGGGCGGTGCTGGTTGTAACTCCATCGACGGTATGGCTGCTTATGATTACAAAATCTGGGACGTTGCCTCATCCAAATATGCGTGTGCCTGGGATACCGGTCGCGCCGCTGTCTTGCAACAACCGGTGACCAACGATAATTTCGTTTCGCGTGCGACATTCAAAGTCGGTGAACATCAGGTGTTCGCTGAACTGGTCGGTTCCCGCGTCGATGTGTCGAAAAGCTTCTCTCCGAATCAGGTGTCGCCCGGCAGCAATTTCCCGGTCTCGTCTTTCTATCCTAAGACCGGCGCTGCGTATGACATGGTATTCAATTCCATCGCCGCCGTTTTGCCTAGCATTAAATCCAACTACGGCGCGCCTATCGCTTATCGCTGGCGTTGTATGGAATGCGGCAACCGTGAAATCAGCACTCGCACCGATGCCGCGCGCCTGCAAATCGGCGCCGATGGTCAGATCGGTAACTGGGATTACCGCGTCGGCCTGTCACGTGCTTACAGCGAATCACAATCCACACTGGGCAATGGCTATAACTACACGGTCGCGCTGGCGAATGCACTCGGCACCGGCATCATTAATCCTTTCCTGTTGCCAGGCCAGAAGCAATCACAGGCAGCGCTGGATCTAATCGCCAGCACCTCAGCCAAAGGCGTTGTGCTATACGGCGGTAAAACCACATTGACGCAAGCCGATGCGGCAATCTCTGGTGAAATTTTCAAACTCCCTGCCGGTGCGGTCATGGCTGCGGTTGGTACTGATCTGCGTAAAGAAGAATATACGTTTAACGGCGATGCACGCGCCGCCAATACCCGCCCTGCGATTCTGAATGCACCGTTTGATGATGCAAATGCCTTGCCTAAAGTCAGCCGTGATATCCGCGCGATCTACGCCGAGTTCCTGGTGCCGGTGTTTAAAAACATGGAAGTCACGCTCGCTGGTCGTCAGGATCACTACACCGGTTTCGGCAATACCTTCAACCCTAAAGTCGCTTTCCGTTACACACCGGTCGAACAGGTATTGTTCCGTGGTTCGTATAACACCGGCTTCCGCGCACCTTCATTCAACCAGTTATTTAACGGCATTACCGAATCACCGTATGCAGGTAAAGATCTGGTCGATCCAGCGACGTGCCCTGGCCTGAAAGCAGACAGCGCTAAATCCGGCTGCGGCATCATCACACCAAATACCCTGACCGGCGGCAAAGCTAATCTGGGGCCGGAAACAGCGAAACAAGCGACTGTCGGCGTGGTCTGGGCACCAAGTAAAAATTTCAGCGCGAATATGGATTTGTGGGAAATCCGCAAGGAAAACACCATTACCTCGCTGGATTTAACCACCATGCTGCAAAACTACAATCTGTTCAGCGCACAGTTTATCCGTGACGCGAGCGGCGCGATTGTGCAGATCGACCAGCGCTGGGTGAATGCAGGTTCAAGTATCACCCGTGGTCTGGAAGTCGGTGCCAATGCGAATGGCAGCATCTGGAATGGCAAATGGACGGCGGCGATTGACGGCTCTTATCTGCTGGAGAAAAAATCCCGCCCAACCGCGAATGCACCTTATGGCGAAAGCGAAGTCGGCCGTTTCACTTACACAGGTGATTTGGGTCTGCGTTGGAAGCACACTGCTTATGTGACCTACACAGAAGGCAACTGGACAACCATGTTCTCGCAAATTTTCCGCTCCGGCTACAAAGATCAGGTCTTGCCTGGCGTGCTCAATGGTCTGGTTTCCCCATCGGATTACAATCCTGATGTGAAAAGCTATTCCACCTTTAATCTGAGCGCGACTTACAGCGGCATCAAAAACATGACACTGACCGCAGGGATCAAAAACATCCTGAACACCGACCCACCATTTGCCATCACTTACGACAGCAACTCTGGCGCCGGCAGCTCATGGGAACCACGCGTCGCCGACCCACGCGGCCGCTCATTCACCTTGCTGGCGAATTACAAGTTCAAGTAATTCCGCTTGTAATGACAAAAAATCCCCGGCAGCGATGTCGGGGATTTTTTTATTCAGCGTAAGAAATACATCGCTTTGCGACCAACGCTCTGACAAGCACAGCACTTATCGACTGAAGATGGCAATATTCGGGCATAAGAAGCCATGTTCAGAAGAACACGTGATTTTATTTTTTAATAAAACATCTGATTTTTCCTGAAAATACGGCATATTAATAAATTACTAAAATAACATCAGAACTTGGTTGTATTATGAAATTCAATTTTATTCGTCCATCATCACAATCTCGCATTACGAGAGGATGCTCTCCATCGCTAAGTTCTATTCAAATCTTATTCGGCCTTGCTCTGATCGTATTTATATTCAGCACATCTTCCGCATTTGCGATGACCGCTCAGCCAACATTAGAACTTCCAAAATGTTCCGCCGATAAGGTATTTGAAAGAAGAATCTGCCAGCTTTCCAATTCAGAAGCAGCGACAGAGGAAATTTCTGATGGTGCCAAAGCACGAATTGAAGGCAACAATCTGACTCTCTCTTTTAAAGGCCAGGCCTCATCAGTCAGGGTTAATCTGGAGCCAGGTGTAGAGGTTCCAATGGTTGCAAAGGATCTTTGGCAAATCCGCTTGCATGTACCTGAGCTTGCACAAGCTGTCGCGAAAGTAAGATTCGAAATTCGAAATGCGATCGGCGAAACAAAAAAAATCCCCGTCGATATTCGCGGTGCGGACGCACCAAAAGCCGACTACTCCTCAAATTTAATTCCGGGCTCACAGTTCAAAGAATTTCCTATTGAGAGCAAGTTTCTTAATGCCGTGAGAGTAGTCAGAGTATGGCTTCCCCCGTCCTATAATCCAAAACATTCTTACCCAGTCGTGTATATCGGGGATGGATCAGCTCAATTCGGTAATTTGTTAGGAAGAGAAATCAGTACAGATCAGATAGCTCCTTTTATTACGGTTGGAATCGACAATTGTGGTGGTGCCAAGTCCGGTAAGCCTTGGTGCCGCTATGAGGAGTATGTACCCGCGCCAGAAAAACAACGTGGAAACAAACAATCTTTTGAGAACCACGAAAGGTTTTTTCTTGAAGAGGTCATACCATTCATTGAGAAAGAATTTAGCTGTGAAAAATCTAGTGCGATGAGGGCAATCAGCGGATTTTCGAGCGGTGCCGATTGGGCGATAGCAATGGCCGTACGACACCCAGACTTGTTTTCTCAAGTTATCGTGATGTCTCCTCCCATGTCTGGACATTTGGCGTATCAATATCCGATTGGGCCAAAGTTTTTTTTGAGCGCTGGATATTTTGAACCTCCGATTCAGGAGTCGGCAGTGGATGTGTACAAGGCGATTATCAAAGAAGGAGGGAAAGCGGAGATATGGACTTTCCCATATGGACACGGTAATGAAGTCAATTTCCAGACGTTCAAACAAGCAGTTGCGCTTTGGTTAAAAAAATAAAACCAGAATTACTTTTTCTGATGCAACGAGTAATCTCGGTTTACTGACAAAAAAAATCCCCGGTAGCGATGTCGGGGATTTTTTATTCAGCGTCAGAAATACATCACTTTGCATCCAGCAGCTTTGTCAGTTTCTCGATGCCGACCGGCTCTTCTGCTTGCAAAGGAATGATCGCCCAGCGCTGGCTGTGTTGATCTGCGATCAGGCGGATTTGTTGCAATTCATTTTTTGCCCTTTGCTGCAGCAAGCGCGATTGTGGTTGCGCCATCGCCAGGCTGTTGTTGATGACCCATGCCCACGGCTCAATGCCGGCGCGGCGTAAGTCATTTTGCAGGCCAGCGGCTTCCAGCACTGGCGTGGTTTCTGCCAGTGTCACGATCACGATTTTCGTTTGTTGCGGGTCCTGCAATTGCATCATCGGTGTTGTGTAATGAACGCCGGTATGCGCCATCTGCCGTTCGATTTCACGATGATAGGCCCCGGTGGTATCGAGCAGCAATAAGGTGTGGCCGGTCGGTGCGGTATCCATCACCACAAATTTTTTCCCGGCTTCGCGGATGACGCGTGAGAATGCCTGAAACACGGCGATCTCTTCGGTGCATGGCGAGCGTAAATCTTCTTCCAGCAAGGCTTTTCCCTGTGCATCAAGGTGCTTGCCTTTGCTCGCCATGACTTCCTGACGATAGCGCGCTGTTTCGGCAACAGGATCAATCCGGCTGACGCTCAGATTCGGCAAGCTGCCTTCCAGTGTTTCAAGCAGATGTGCCGCCGGGTCAGAGGTCGTCAGATGAACGGGAGAGCCGCGTTGCGCGAGGGCGATGGCGATCGCCGCAGCAACTGTGGTTTTACCGACGCCGCCTTTGCCCATGGTCATGATCAGGCCATGCCCGCTGCCTGCCAGACCATCGACCAGCGTCGCCAGCGATGGCGCATCCGTCAGGGCAGGCAATGTTTGTGTTGCGGATGGATCAGCGGCATTAGCACCATCGACCGCGGTAGAGACCGTCAGCAAATGGCGCAAGGAATCAAGACCGACCAGATTGAATGCCCGTAACGGAATATGATCCGTCGGCAAGCCGCGTAATACTTCGGGCATGGCTGTCAATGCCGCCTGCTCGCGTTTCCAGACGGCTCGCGCCAGCGCATCGTGTAGTGTTTCTGCTTCCGGCAACACGCCATTGATGATCAGATATTGTTGATGAAAACCGATGGCAGCCAGCTCGTCATGTGTGCGGGCGGCTTCTTTCAGGCTGGAATGCTGGGCACGTGCCACCAGCACCATGCGGGTACGTGCGGGGTCGGCTAAGGTCTGCACGACTTCATGATATTTTTCACGCTGCTTGCCCAGACCTGCCAGCGGCCCGAGACAAGAGGCATCGCCTTTGCCCTCTTCCAGAAAGCCGGACCATGCACCGGGCAGTTGTAACATGCGTATCGTGTGCCCGGTTGGCGCGGTATCAAAAATGATGTGATCGTAATCGTGCAGCATCTGCGGATTGGTCAGCAGCCCGGTGAACTCATCAAATGCGGCAATTTCTGTGGTGCATGCACCGGATAATTGTTCCTCCATCGCTTTGATCACCACCTCGGGCAAGGTGCCGCGCGCAGGTGTGACGATGCGGTCGCGGTACAGTTGTGCTGCCGCTTGCGGATCAATTTCCAGTGCAAACAAATTGGCAACCGACTCCACCGCTTTGATGCTGTTACCGATGCGGATGCCGAATACCTGACCGACATTCGATGCCGGATCGGTGCTGACCAGCAGCACGCGTCGCCCCTGATCGGCAAGCCAGACTGCGGTGGCGCAAGCGACCGAGGTTTTGCCGACGCCGCCTTTACCGGTGAAGAATAAAAATTTCGGCGTATTGTCCAGAAAAAGCATATTCATTCCTTTTATAAAAACGGTGTAAGGCTATCACCCGGCAACGACTCAGTTAAGCACGAATCAGGCTTTGGCGATGATCTTGTTGGCGGCGTTCAATGCATCCTGTTTGCGTTCACTGTAACGGCTGGTCAGATAATCGCTGCGACCTCGCAACAACAGCGTGAATTTAAATAATTCTTCCATCACATCCACCAGCCGGTCGTAATACGGTGATGGTTTCATGCGTCCGGCCTCATCAAATTCTTCATAGGCTTTCGGTACTGATGACTGATTCGGTATCGTGAACATGCGCATCCAGCGTCCCAACAGACGCAGGGTGTTGACGGTATTAAACGACTGCGAGCCGCCACACACCTGCATCACTGCCAGTGTACGCCCCTGGCTGGGGCGTATCGCACCTTGTTCGAGAGGAATCCAGTCGATCTGATTTTTCAGCACCGCCGTGATCGCGCCATGACGTTCAGGGCTGCACCAGACCTGCCCTTCCGACCACAAACAACTCTCGCGCAATTCCACGACCTTGGGATGCGTTTCCGGCACACTGCCAACCAGAGGCAAATCATGCGGATTAAAAATTCTGACTTCCGCGCCCATGTGTTGCAGCAGGCGCGCCGCTTCCTCGACCAGCAAGCGACTGAATGAGCGTTCACGCAGCGAGCCATACATCAGCAGTATCCGCGGCGGATGCTCAAAACCCGCCACCGGTGCGAGTTTCGCGGCATCAGGAATATCCATGTGTGCCATCTTTACGTTCGGCAGATCGGGGGCTGAGTTATGGATGATTTCTCCTGCCACATTAGTCATGCTTTACTCCTTTTCGTTGATAGCGCCGGTTTCAGCTTAAACGTAATGCCAGCGCGGCCAACGTCAGCAACAGCACCGGCAAGGTCAGAACGATACCCAGCCTGAAATAATAGCCCCAGGAAATCGTAATATTTTTGTTTGCCAGCACGTGTAGCCACAACAATGTGGCGAGGCTGCCGATAGGCGTGATTTTTGGCCCAAGATCGCAGCCGATCACATTCGCATAAATCATGGCTTCGCGCACCGCGTTGTTTGCCACGGCGGCATCAATCGACAAAGCGCCGATCAGCACGGTCGGCATATTGTTCATGATGGAAGACAGAAATGCGCTGAGTAATCCTGTGCCCAGCGCCGCGCCCCAGACACCATGTTCGGCAAAACGATTGAGCACGCCGCTGAGTTGATTCGTCAATCCGGCATTGCGCAAGCCGTACACCACCAGATACATGCCCAGCGAAAAAATCACGATCTGCCACGGCGCATTTCTGACGACCTCACGGGTGTTGATCACACCGGCACGCGTAGCGACGCCCAGCAACACCGCCGCTCCCGCTGCCGCGACGACACTGACGGGAACACCGATGCCATCCAGCCAGAAAAAGCCGAGCAACAGCCAACCCAGCACCCACCAGCCCGCATTGAATGTGGCGCGATCACGGATCGCCAGCGCAGGTTGGCGCAGTTGTTGCACCTCATAATCGGCGGGCAAATCGCGCCGGAAAAACAGCAGCAACACCGCTATCGTCGCCGCGACCGACACCAGATTCACCGGCAGCATCACCGATGAATAGGCAGCAAAGCCCAGCTTGAAATAATCAGCCGAGACTATGTTCACCAGATTCGATACCACCAGCGGCAGGCTCCCGGTGTCGGCGATGAAGCCCGCCGCCATCACAAAGGCCAGCGTGGCTTTCGGTGAAAACCGTAGTTCCAGCAACATCGCAATCACGATCGGCGTCAGGATCAGCGCCGCGCCATCATTCGCAAACAAAGCGGCGACCACGGCACCCAGCAACAACAGCAACACAAATAATTTGCGGCCGCTGCCACTGCCCCAGCGCGCCACATGCAATGCCGCCCATTCAAAGAAGCCCGCTTTATCCAGCAACAGGCTGATGATGATGACCGCGATAAATGTGGCCGTTGCATTCCAGACGATATGCCAAACCAGCGGAATATCCGATAACTGAATCACACCGGCCAGCAAGGCCAGCAACGCGCCTCCAGCCGCGCTCCAGCCTATGCCCAGACCGCGCGGCTGCCAGATGACAAAGGTCAGCGTCAGCAAAAAAATCAGGATAGCAATCAGCACGACATGCGCCCCATTTCAGAAATGAATTTGATATACAGCGAGATCATCGGATGGACGCATCAGTTGAGCTGCTCTCTGATCGCTTTGAGTTCCTGATGAATGGTATTTTTTTCCAGGATGTGCGCAGGCAGCGAGACGAAGCTATTGACGCAAGACATAATTTCGCGGAACACCTTATGAAATGCCGCCCGTTTTGCTTCATCGCTGCCAGTGACTGCGGCCGGATCTTCAAAACCCCAATGCGTCGTCACCGGATGACCGGGCCAGACCGGGCAGACTTCACCTGCGGCGTTATCGCAAACAGTAATGATGAAATCCATCACTGGCGCATCTGCCGCTGCGAACTCTTCCCAGCTTTTGCTGCGTAAAGCAGTCAGCGGATACGCGGTCGTCTGAATCTGCTCTATCGCCAGCGGATTGACCGTACCAGCGGGAAAACTACCGGCAGAAAAACCTTTAAAACGCCCCTGCCCCATGGTCGTGATCAGGGCTTCCGCCATGACGCTGCGCGCAGAGTTGCCGGTGCAAAGGAACAGTACGTTGTAAGTTTTTTCAGTCATTTTTCTCTCGATTCATTTCAGGGTAAGGGATTAGAAGAGTAAGGAATTACAACGAAACTATGCGGTTTGCATCAGCCTATGCTGCGCGTTAAATTTCAGCTTTATCAGTAACTTTATCGGCAGCTTTATTCGCTGGCAGATTGCTCGCCTGCAGCGCGGGCAGACAGGCCTGACCGTTGCAGCAACTGTCACTCAGAAATGCCAGCAAATCATTCATGGTGCTGAAATTGGCGGCGTAAATAATAAAACGCCCATCCTGACGCGCCGAAATCAGATCGGCATTACTGAGTTCTTTGAGATGAAATGACAATGACGAAGCCGGAATCGCAAGCTCTTCCGCGATTTTGCTGGCTGCCAACCCTTCGGGGCCGACCCGCACCAGCAGACGAAACACCGCCAGCCGCGATTCTTGCGCCAGCGCCGCTAATGCGCTGATTGCTTGTTTATTTTCCATGGGCGGACTCCGGTTCAGGCTTACTTCTATATTTCGACAATTATCGAATTATAGAAATGAAAGCGGAATTTTGGCAACAGAAATTTGTGATTCCTCATGTCCTGCGTGTGCAAAACCGACAGCTCAGTCAACATTGGTACGTATCGGCCAACGTAGCCAATATCCGCCTTGAAAAAAACCGTGAAAACAGCTCTCAAATAAGCACTTTTCGGGGAGTATCCGGCGAATTTGCCTTTATGTCCTTATAAATAAAGGGCTTTAAAAAATACTCCCCCCAGTATATTTATGTGTCCAGAGGCATGAAAATCGACTATTTCAGCCTCTTTAGCACCCAACTTCCAACCAGATTCATATTCCGCATCTGTGCTTATTTTTGCGGCAGCAAATCCGCTTCGGTTTCAGCGACAAAGACTTCCGCGCCTATACCCACCTTGTCGAACAATTCAACGATATCGGCAGAGCGCATGCGTATGCAACCGTAACTGGCGGGGTTGCCGAGCAGGTTTTCTTGCGGCGTGCCGTGGATGTAGATGTAGCGCTGATACGCATGCTGATTGCGCTCTTCGGTGCCGCGCAACCATAGTATGCGGGTCACCACCGGGTCGCGCCCCGGCGCGTCTATCGCAACAATTTCACCAGTCGGCACGCGATCTTTGAACGCGGTGCCGACCGGCATACCGGCACCGAATTTTTCAGCGATTTCCATTTTGCCGCCGGGTGTCATGTAGCTATCGGGTAAATCGCCAATGCCCCGCTTCGCGGTTGAAATGGTATAAGTGGCGATCACTTTGCCGTTATCGAATAAGCGCATTTTCTGTTCCGGCACAGAAACGACGATGCGGTGTTGCGTGTCTTTGGGTACGAATGCGGGAGTCAGCACAGACTGGCAGCCAGATAAGAATAAGGTCAGCAGCAAAAAAAAGAGGGCGAAAAGTCGATTTTTCATGTGGCAGAGATTTCAGATGTGGTGTCAGGGCTCGCTGCAACGAGGCCAGATTGTGGCGCAGGGAACAGATAGCATCAATGGCAGAATAAGCACAGCCAGCGATGATGGCAAATACTTGTTCACCAGCGACACATTACCTGCGGTTATGACTGCGCGATCAGCTTTCATTTGTGAGTGGCGCGACTCCTCTGTAAGTTCAATAGCATCGCGGAGAAATGATCATGTTGAACACCGAAACACCGAATGTCTTACATACCGAGCTCGATACCTATGCGACGGCAGAGCTGGCCGCCGCATTGATCGATGATCAGTTCATCGCAGTGCAAGCGGTGCGGGCAGCAGCGCCACAAATTGCGGCAGCAATTGATGCGGCACTGCCACGGATCAAAGCGGGCGGGCGTCTGGTGTATGTTGGTGCCGGCACATCGGGTCGGCTGGGTGTGCTTGATGGCGTCGAATTATTACCGACCTTTTCGTGGCCGAATGAACGGGCAATTTCGCTGATTGCCGGTGGCAAACAGGCGATGTTCGTCGCCGTCGAAGGCGCAGAGGATGATACCGAACAAGGCGCGATCGACATTCGTGAGCTGCATCTGAATAAAGATGATGTTGTGTTATTGCTTGCTGCCTCCGGCGCCACACCGTATGTGCTGGGCGCGTTGCAAGCGGCGCGTGCCAGCGGCGCGTTAACGGTGGGCTTCGCGAATAATCCCGATGCACCGGTAACCCGATGTGCAGACATCGGTATCACCCTCAACACCGGCAGTGAGATCATTTCGGGCAGCACACGCCTGAAAGCGGGTACCTCGCAAAAAATTGCGCTGAATACGTTTTCCAGCGCACTGATGGTGAAACTGCACAAGGTCTACGGCAATCTGATGGTGGATGTGAAACCGACCAATATCAAACTGCTGCGGCGTACCGTCAGCCTGACCATGCATGCGACCGGCAAGGATGAACAGACTTGCCGCAAAGTGCTGGAAGAATGCGACTTCCATGTGAAAACAGCGATCGTGGCACTGCAAAACAACATCAGCGTCGTTACTGCTGAAAAACTGCTGACCTTATATCAGGGCGATGTACGAAAAGCCCTGGAAGCTGTCGAATAAACTCCTTCTGCGGTTACAATCGCAGGGTACAAACGAGTAACGGTAACAGGTAACACTCATGCGATTGCGTCACATAGAAGTTTTTCATGCGATTATGCAGGCCGGCACGATCAGCGGTGCCGCACAATTACTCAGCATTTCCCAGCCAGCCGCGACTAAAGTCTTGCAACATTGCGAATTGCAGCTTGGTCTGAAATTGTTCGAGCGCATCAAAGGAAAACTGCATCCGACACCGGAAGCACACAAGCTGTTTTCTGAAGTCGATAAACTGAACCGCGACCTGCAATCGGTACGCCGCCTCGCGAATAATCTGAAAAATCATCCGGATGAAGCGGTCAGACTGGCATCAACCCCCACCTTATCGATCACGGTAGTGCCAGCAGCGCTGGCCGCCTGGCGCAAAAAATTTCCGCAAGTGCACTGCACTTTATCGACCCATCACACCAGCGATATGGTGAATGCCTTGTTGCTCGGCGACGTCGATTTTGCTTTATCTTTATATGACCCTTGCCATCCGAATCTGGCATCCGAGCCGCTGGTGCGCGGCAGTATGACGGCGATCGCGCCGATAGGCAGCTGGACAAAAAAGCTCGACAACACGCCCTTGTCCGTCGCTGATTTGCCGAAAAATCTGATCGCATTGGATCTGGATGATCATTTGGTCAGCCGCGTCATGGATGCCTGCGAAGAACTCGGCATCAGCTTTACTTCTTACACCGAAGTCCAGACCTATGTACTGGCGCGCACGCTGGTTGAATTCGGCGCGGGTGCTGCAGTGATCGATCCATTTACGGCAGCCACAGCCAATCACGACAAAGTGCAGTGCCGCCCCTTGTTACCGAATGTGCCGGTGGACTTATATTTGCTGACAAAAAAATCGACACCGCTGTCACGCTCGGCACGTGCATTTGTCGAATGCGTACAGACAGCGGCTGCCGAATTTATTGCCAGAACCAGCAAGGAATAGTTCAGCAATAGTTCAGCATTAGGACTTAGGCAGAATTGTTCCAGCTAGGCTTGCAGCCGAAGGTAACCTCCTTTGTAAAGAAGGTTCGTTGCGTCGGCAGACAACATGTTGTCTGAAACCCCGACTACACCGTGTCGCTGAAGACAGTGCTTTAGCACGGCTAGGCGACAACAACAACGCTGGGGCAGTTCTGCGCAAGTCCTTAACGTAATTGTGCGGCCAGCGCGGTCATGATTTGCTCTTGCCATATACTCAGGCTGGAATACTCGCCGGTATTTTTATCCGGGTCGGCACCGGTGCCGCCAATCAGATAAATCATGCCATTGCGGGTCTGCGGATCGAATACAAACCCTGACTCCAGACCGTAGGCAAATCCCAGATGACCAACGCCGGTAAATCCATGCCCGCCGGGCATCACAGGTGGCGTCAGGCGATCTCCATGATGTGCGGCGCTGATATCAGTGAATACCTGAAACCCCAGCGCCCATGACTGAAACATGCCCTGATAATCGTCGCCATTCTGCAGCGCTGCATCGTAACGCCACCGGGGCGTTAACAAAGTCCGCACGCTGGCTGGCTGCAACAGGCGCACGCCATCAAGCTCGCCCTCACGCATCAGCATCTGCATCAGACGGCTGAGGCCGCGCGCGCTGATACGCAAACCACCCTGCGGACTGAACAAGGTGGCATTCCAGCCTGGCTGATACGTCGTCAGATAAGTCCGCTTCGGCACCGCTTGCTGGTGATAATCATCGACCTGTGGCTGCCAAGCGCCTGCTGTATCCCAGACATCGTTTTTCTGTTTGCGATACAAGGTGGCCAGATTATTCAGTTCTGCCGGACTCAGATTTTCCGGATGAAAACTGCCGCTGATCTGCAACGGTTGCAAAATCAATTCCTGCATCAGCACATCAAAACGTTTTCCTGATACGGATTCCATCACGGCACCGATCACACCCCAGTTCAGATTCACGTAACTGAAGTATGTTCCCGGTGCATAGTTTTTGTTGCTGGCATCAGGTCGGGCCCAGATCAATGCTGATACTGCGTTTTTTTCCGACGCTTGCAAAACACTTTGCAGCGACGTACTCGCCGGAAAATTATAGCCACCATCATCGCGCAACGACGAGGTATGACTCAGCAGCATACGCAGGGTGATCGCCGCATCAGGATAATAAGGATTTCTGAGGGTATAGCCGAGATAGCGGCTGACATCGGTATCGAGCGCGAGTTTGCCCTGTTCAACCAGACGCATTACGCCAAGCGCTGTCACCATTTTAGAGACAGACGCAATACGGAATAAGGTATCTGCATTCGCTGGCAAACCAACGGCGGCAGTCGTCGGGATAAAGCGCTCGCCGAACTGCTTTTCATAGACGATCTCACCAGCGCGTATCGCGATCACAGACAAACTCGCCAATGGCCGTTGCGGCTGGCTGACGATGGCCTGCAATTGCTGATCTGTGGTCGTTTTCATTGATGCGCGTGTCATCGGAACTGCCATCTCTGCCATTTTTACTTCTGCCATTTTTACTTCTGCCGTTTTTACGTCTGTCGTTTTTACTTCAGCAGGCGGGCTTGCTGCCTCCACGATACCAGCGAAAATTCCAGAAAAAAATAGCACCACCGACATACTTACGGCTGAGAAGGAAACGCGCTGTATCAACATGCTCAGTCTATCCGCAGATAGGTCTGGCGGACGACCGCAGGATCACCGAAATTGAAATGCCACCATTCGCTGTTAATGCCTCTGAAACCCGCATGAAACATGGCTTGCCGCAGTATCTCGCGATTGCTGCGCTGCTGCGCGGTAATTTGTCCGGCAGCCAGCATTTTTTCTTCGAGTGCCGGATGTGATTTTTCCACCATCTCATCGAAGCCGCTGCCCATATCGATTTCTACGCCTTGCGGATCAATAACTGTCACATCGACCGCCATGCCAAACGAATGAATAGAACCGCGCGCAGGGTCAGCCACATACATTTGTAAAGGTGTGCCATCCAGATGCGCCCACAGCATTTCCTGTACGCGGTGCGGGCGCAAGGCATCCAGCACAATGATCCGATAACCCGGATGCTGCTCTGCGAGATAGTGCGCCGCCTGCTCCAACGCTGCTGCGGCTTCTCTGTGCAACCATGCGCAATCGAGATCGCCATACAAGTCACGCCCGACAAAATTATCGGTACCGACATAGCGCAGATCAACAGTAATGCCATCAATCGCTGCAAGGCGACGGAAGTCAGGGTGATCAGCAATGAATTCACAACGCATGTACGACTTCTCCAGATAAATCACAAAACAACCAGCACTCATTTCAGCTTGTCAGAATAGAGTTTGCTCTTGCTGTCTTCCAATGAAACTTTACTTGTCACGTATAACCGTAACTCATTATTTGATGCGCGATGTTGAACAGTGGCGCATCCACTTATTTTTATCGCTTCGCGTTTTGCTTTGCATCCGGCGCGATATCGAGATAGCGCCAATTTGTGAAATCGACCGGATGCCGCTGATAATGCAGCACCCAGGGCTGGCGGATATCCGCAGACAAGGGATGCACCCGCGGTATCCACGGGTTATAAGCATGCATCAGCAATGCCATTTGACGGTACAAAGCGCGCCGTTCAGGAGAGTCTGTCATCGTCAACGATTTTTCATACAACTGATTAAATGCAGGCAAATTAAAACGAGCATAATTCGCCCGCCCGATATTTGCGCCGTACAGCAACTGGTAAAAATTCTCACCATCGGGGAAATCAGCAACCCAGTTTGCCTCTGTCATCTGCACCTGACCAAGACGCGATGCACGCAAAATTTCTGAATGTTTATCGGTTTTAAAACTGATGCGTATGCCGATCGCATCCATGGTTTTACGCCAGACTTCATCCCGCAAACGCCCGGTGGTATTGGCCTGGCTGTGCATCACCAGCTGCAAGGGCTGTCCATCCGGTAGGCGACGATAACCGTCGGCACCGCGCTGATAGGAAAAACGATCAAGTAAAGCATTCGCCAGCGCAGTATCGTAAGACACCGGGCTCTTGAAGTTGGCATCGTAGCCAAGCACGTTCGGCGGCAACGGTGACTGCGCCGGAATCGCCAGACCTTTTTCCATCAGACTGATATCTTCGCGGCTGTTATAACTCATCGCAATTGCGCGGCGTAAGGCAATCTTTTCCTGACTATATCCACCGATGACAGGATCTTCCATATTCATCCAGACATAATAAGTTTGCAGCGGAGAAAATAAGGACAGTTGCACACCTTGCTGTTGCAGATCCGGCTTCAGTTTACCGTCCTTCATGACCATGTCTGCCAATGGCGGTGGCACCTGTTCCAACGTATCAAATTCACGGTTCAGGAAACCGAGCACGCGCGCCTGCTGCTCTTCGACAATCGCAATCGTGACGCGAGAAACCAAGGGTAGCGTCCGGCCTTGCAAGTCTGCCGCGATCTGCAGTGAGACGGCATCTTTCCCAGCCTCGCCATCAAACACCACTTTGCGATAATCAGGATTCGCATTCAGTACCAGACGAAAACTGCGCTGCCATTCACCCAGCATAAACGGGCCGGTACCGACAGGATGATTGCCCGCCTGATTACCGTAGCTCTCTATCACTTCTCTGGCAACGGCAGATGTCGCCGTGGTCGCCAGAATAAACAAAAAATTGTTATCCGGCACATTCAGCCTTATGCGTAAGGTGTAACGATCCAATGCCTGCAAACCGGGAATGGCGGAAGCGCTGTCGAATTTCCAGCCGGGTGCCGCTTGTACATTGCGCAGTTTTTCATCACCCAGCAACTTACCTTCAAACATGAATAACCACGGTGATTTCAGCGCAGGATCGTATAAGCGCCGTATGCTGTACACATAATCGTCAGCGGTTAATTCGCGTACTTTTCCTTTGAATGCTGGGTCGGGTGTGAAATGGATGCCTGGTTGCAAATGCAGTGTATAAGTCTTGCCGCCATCGCTGATCTCCGGCATCGCGTTCAGGGTATTCGGCTTCAATTTGACCGGGCGCGCCAGATAATCGTAGCGCAGCATAGGTTCAAAAATATTCTCATTAATGCTGAGCGTCGCAATATCGGAAGCCACCGCCGGATCGAGAGCGCTTTCGGGCGTCGTCAGCAAAACATTCAAGGTTTTGCCTGTGCCTGCCTGAACACCCTGAACACTCAACGCAAATAGCGACAGCGCCAGCAAGGCACAGAAACGACGCAGCCATGGCATTGCTTGCTTCATGCGTCGCCCTCTTGAATTCTGTCGCTGTAACGGGTGATATAAAACCATTCCTCGCCACAATGCGCACCGGCATCGGGGAAAATCATACGGCCATCCATTTCTGCCCTGACCTCGCTGCCATCGTGGCGCAAGCCAATCAGATCGCCTTTCTTTACTTCGTCAAAACTGCGCCAGTCGCGAATGAAATGATCGTCGTCGTGCAGCTTGTCGATCACATCATAGATACGCAGGGTTTCAATTTCTTTGACGGCAGCAGGTGCTGTTCCGGCAATGATGCCGAGATGGGTCAGGGTATTGATGATCGCGCGGTACGCGACTTCCGGTGCCAGCGGGTCGAGATGCTGACCGCATTCCAGCGTGACTGCATAGCCGCCGACGGAACGCATGTACTCTGTAGTACCGACACCGAACTGGGTATTCGCATTCGCCAGCATTCTGGCATCTGCATCCGGCCCCAGTCTTTGCTGACGGCGGACGACACCGCGCGCATACGTGCTCAGCCAGCCATCCACCATGCGATGTACGCCCAGACGCCGCGCCATCGCCAGCTCTGCGTCTGCGTGGCTGAAGGGTTCGATATCGCCATCGTTATTTTCTGGACCGACCAGAACGAAAGCCTCGCCTTCGCCACGGAAAGAATGCAGATCCAGCAAAACATCGTGTTCAGCCAGTAACGGGCACAGCCAGTTGGCGACGTGATCTTCAAATTCTGTCGGCGTACTGGTCGGCAACAAGCGGCGATTCAAATTACGGTCACCCTGTCTTTCGCCGCGCTGATAAGCCAGTGGATTCGTCACCGGTACGAAAGTCACACAACCGGATACGATCTGAATGATGCCGGCGTTGATTTCAGCAATCACGCGCCGTATCGCCTGCGTGCCACAAATCTCGTTGCCATGAACCGCACCGGTAATGATGATGCGCGATCCGGCAAGCGTTGACTGATAGCGCTGGCTGTTAAAAAATAAATGTTGCGAACTCATACTTATACTCATTCCAGACTAAAACGTAACCGACCTCTTATTGATCACTTCTTACTTATAGGACTGACGAAAAATTGTCCCGGCAAGGAACCATAACGCCGCTGGGGCGGCTTTACATCAGTCCCTTTTTTACTTCTTGCCAAACTCGGGATCAACCTTAATCAGGGCAGTCACAATAAAGGTCGGGATCGCGGCGAGGCAAATCCATACAAAGAAATGCGCGTAGCCCAGCGTTGCCTGCAACCAGCCGCTGAACATACCTGGCAGCATCATGCTCATTGCCATAAAACCGGTGCAGATCGCGTAATGCGCAGTCTTATGTTCGCCGTCGGCAACCATAATCATGTACAGCACATAAGCTGTGAAGCCGAAGCCATATCCCATCTGCTCAATGGCCACGGCGGCACCGACCAGGTAAATATTTTGCGGTTGTACGAATGCCAGATACACATACACGATATGCGGCACATTGATCGCCAGCGCCATCGGCCACAGGCAACGCTTCAGACCATAAATTGAAATCAGCGCGCCACCAGCGAGGCCGCCCAGCGTCAGTGCAATCATGCCACCGGTACCGTAGACGATGCCAACCGCCTGCGTCGATAAACCCAGCCCGCCTTTATCCAGACTATCCAGCAAAAATGGTGGCGCCATTTTGACTAACTGCGCTTCGCCAAAGCGATACAGCAACAGAAAAGCAATCGTCAGCAGAATATTTTTTTTCTTAATAAATTTGCCGAAAATCGTAAAAAACGTTGCGACGACCTGATTCGGATCACCTTGCGCGTGATCGCTGTCCGGTCTGGGCAAAGCCCATTTGTGATACAGCGACAGACTCACAAACATTGCCGCCAGCACACCGAAAACAACCATCCAGCCAAATGCCACATTACCGGTCAGATCTTTCAGCGTTCCCGCAAGATAGACCAACGCGCCCTGCCCCGTCAGCATCGACATCCGGAAAAACATGCTGCGTACACCGACAAACGCGGCCTGCTGATGCTGCTCCAGTGCCAGCATGTAAAAGCCATCACTGCTGATGTCATGCGTGGCGGCACCGAATGCCAGCAACCAGAACACCAGCAAGGTCATCTGAAAAAAACTGCTCATCGGTATCGTGAATGCGACCAGCCCAAATAAGGCACCGATCACCAGTTCCAGCGTAATCACCCAAAAGCGTTTGGTCTTAAACATGTCCACAAACGGCGACCATAAAGGCTTAATCACAAATGGCAGATACAACCAACTGGTGTAGAGGGCAATATCGGCATTGGAAATACCCATGTTCTTGTACATAATGACGGACAAGGTCATCACAACCACATAGGGAATGCCCTGACTGAAATACAATGATGGTATCCAGCGCCATGCACCGGTTGCCGGTGTTTGCTCAGTATCGTTGGCAGTTGTGACGTCTCTTGTCATCGTGTGAGTTTTTCCTGGTGAAATGCCAGAACTCATTTCATTAATAGAGATGAGTTCTACGAATACATCTTCCCAACAAAAACACCGGAAGACGATTGAATTTTTACGCTTTGCTCATAGAGTAAAGTTATACGCTGACGCTATCTTTTCATTTTCTGCGTGTCGCAAAAGCGACCTATGATAAACGAAGCAAACACTGATAGAGCATAGTCGTTAAAAAACTCTGATGTTTCGTAAAGAATTGGAGTGGCAGCAAGGCAGCGGGTTTTATCCGAAAATATGACAGAACAGATCATCCCTATATGAACCCAGCAGATTTCGTTTTCCCCGGTATCAAAGACAACGCATCAGCGCTGGCTTTGGGGATAGATACGGGCGGAACGCAGACACGCTGGGCGCTGGCAACGGCCAATGAAGACATCATCGCCAGCGGCACCGCGGCAGGATTGACGGCTCTGCAACTCAAGACGCAGCAGGGAAAACAGGAATTCGCACAAGTGTTTTCCGACCTCGCTGCTGCTGCACGCAGCCACGGCAAATTACAAACAGTCAGAGTCGGCATTACCGGTTTCAGTGACGATATGCGTGTCGTCATTCTGGAGATGTTGTCCGGTATTCTGCAAATGCCGGAACCATGCATTCGCCTCGGTACTGACATCGAAATTGCGTATCTGGATAGTTTCAAGCCGGGAACAGGCTATCTGGTTTATGCGGGTACCGGTTCTATCGCCGCCTATATTGACGAAGCCGGACAATTTCATCGCGCTGGTGGGCGCGGCTATTTGCTTGACGATGGCGGCAGCGGCTTCTGGATCGCTCGTGAAGCAGTACGCCATATCTGGCGCACCGAGGATGAATGCCCGGGAGCATCGCGCGATTCGCTGCTCGCGCAAGAAATATTCAAAGCCATCGGCGGCGATGATTGGGACAAATCCAAAGATTTCATGTATCACCACAGCCGTGGTGACATCGGTAAACTGGCGTTGGCTGTTGCAGCCTGCGCGAATACGGATGAAGTTGCAGCCGATATTTTAAAAAGAGCCGGACAAGAACTGGCGCGACTGGGAATGGCAATGTGCAAACGCTTCGGCAACAAGCCTGTGGTTCTCAGCGGACGGGTACTTGAACTCCATCCATTGATTGCAGCATCTTGTCGTACCCATTTACCTTCAGACATCAGCTTACGTACCAGTATTTGCCAGGCACATTTTTCGGCAGCCCGGCTCGCTGCCAGACAACTTACATTACTCTCATGAAAAAATTACTCTTCCTCGGATTCCTCGCCGCCGTCCTCACCGGCTGCGCTACATCACACATCGATTCCAGCATCTCGGCGAAAAGTCAGGAAGACCGCGTGCAATTTCTGATTCTGCATTACACCGCGATTGATGAGCCGACTTCACTCAAGGTATTGAGCCAGCAAGGTGTCAGCAGTCACTATCTGGTCGGCGATCAGATGCCGGTCAAAGTCTGGCAACTCGTTGATGAAAGTAAAATGTCGTATCACGCCGGACTCAGCGACTGGAAAGGTTATAGCCGCCTGAACGCCAGCTCTATCGGCATCGAAATTGTTAATCTGGGTTTCCGCGATGCGCCGGAAGGCCGCACCTACTTCCCGTTCCCCCAAGCGCAGATTGACCGTGTCATTGCGCTGGTGAAGGACATCGTTGCACGCCATCAGATACGTCCAGAATACATTCTTGGCCATTCCGACATCGCCCCACAACGTAAGTCTGATCCGGGCCCGCTGTTTCCGTGGAAACAATTAGCTGATGCAGGCCTGATTCCTTGGCCGGATGCAACACAAGTGGCCCAACGCATGTCGCTCTATGAAGAGCAATTACCAGATGTCAGCTGGTATCAAAAAAAACTGGCACAACATGGCTATAACACACCGCAAACCGGCGTGTTAGATGAAGCAACCAAAAATGTGCTGATCGCATTTCAAAGCAAATATCGTCAGGAAAAATTCGATGGCGTCCCCGATGCTCAGACAGCGGCCATGCTGGACGTCCTGACGGCAAACACGAAGACACGATAAATGCTGGATGCACTGGGAATAAGCGCGGAGATACTGCAGCAGCGCGGCTTCGTTGCGGTATCTGAAGCGACGTCTCTGGTGCTTGCTGAGGTGGGAGAGGATGGGCGCGAGTATTGGCTGACACCCGCCGCCAATCAAGCCTGGCAAGCGATGAAAAATACCGCGGCTGGTGACGGTATTGCCCTGCTGATGATTTCAGCCTTTCGCAGCGTCGCCCGTCAGGCTGAAATCATCCAGACCAAACTTGCGGCAGGGCAGGAAATTCATGACATCCTGCAAGTGTGTGCCCCGCCGGGATATAGCGAACATCACACTGGCCGGGCGATCGATATCGCCACGCCGGAAGATCCTGAGCTTGAGATTTCATTTGACACCACAACAGCATTCCATTGGCTGCGACAGCGTGCTCCTGAATTTGGTTTCCAGATGTCTTATCCGCCAGAAAACAGCAGCGGATATCAATACGAACCATGGCACTGGTGTTTTCAACACTGAGCCACGTCAGACCTGAGGCTGAAATCACAATATCGCAATATCGGTTTCGGTCTGAAAACAAGGGTGTTCGTCGCGGATAAAAACACTCTGTTCCCGCCAAATGACGCTTTGTCGCAAACAATTCGCCTTCCCTTATCGTGCCAATTACAGTGGCATTACTCCCACACGATATGGAAAGGAAATGGTATGAAACTCACTGCAAATATGGATGGTATCGTCATCGCCGCGATCGCGCTGGTCATGCTGAGCAATCTGATTCACCAGTTACTGGCCTGAGCATCATGCTGACCCTGCTGATCTGGATTATTTTATTTGTATTGTGCTGGCCGCTGGCAATCATGGCGCTGTTGCTGTATCCCTTATTCTGGCTGCTGTTACTGCCATTCAGAATACTCGGGATTGCCGTTGATGGCGTTTTCGAATTACTGCGTGCGATTGTCATGTTGCCAGCACGTTTGCTGGGTGGGCGCTGAACAAGCGCCGCGAGAATTAATGTACGCTGTTGAATAAGTCGTGCAACTCTTCAAAACGATCTTCAACTTCGTCGTTCGCCAGACCAAGAAAATCGCAGGCTAGTTGCCCGCCTTTGTCCCACTCAGCCCAGTTTTCCTGACCGTGGTAACGGTATATGCCATATTCCGACACCAGCGCCAGCGCCACCAAAGCCCGCACACGGTCATTGGTCGCAGAATCCGTTAGCACGAGATAATCGTGGTGCAACAATATTGCGTTCGACACTTCTTCCGGTAATCCCCAGGTCCGCGCCATCAAAGCACCAATGGACGTATGACTGGTGCTGTGTCGCTTCTGTTCAATTGCTGTAAATTTTTCGTTGACGTCATTACCGGCTAACACCAGCGTTTCCTGATAATCAGGAAAACGTTCCAGCAACAATGGAATACCAATGTCACAGAATAAGCCGAATGTGTGTGCAATATCTGCTGAGCAAATGCGCATACGGCTCGCCAGATGCGCCATTGCCTGCGCCCGTTTAGACGAGAAATCCCAGAATTTAGCGAGCGGAATTTTTTCTGTCTGCACTGCCTGACGCGCAATAATTCCCGTCATCAGCAAACCGCATTGCTGTATGCCCAATAGTTTCACGGCATGCGCAACGGAAGTGGCCTTCAGGCGCAAGCCAAAAAAAGACGAATTGGTGACTTTGAGTAAAGATGCCGACAAGGACACATCATTTGAAATGATGGCTGCCAGCCGTCCCGGATCAGGCTCTTTGCTGGCTAACTCCGTCTGCAAATCCAATAGCATGCTGGGACGTGGCGGTATGCGTATGGTTTTGATCAGGGCGTCAACGGATTGATCGCTGGCGACGTGTGCAGTGCTTGGAGGAGTCATATCAAAACAGCAATTGAATAATATTGTGCAACGCCCATTTTAACGCATATTACCGCGTAGAAAGAACTGTATGGCGTGTGTTTTCAGGTTCTGGTTGGCACTGATTCACCTTATTTTTTCACGGGAATCGGGGTATTTCTGTCCACCGGCACAGCTGTAACACTATTCTGCGGCGAACCATCAATCAGCTTATCCGAATAGGTCAGGTAAACCAGAGCATTTCTTTTCTGATCGACCATGCGGACAATGCGTAACTTTTTGAAAAGAATAGATAAACTCTGATTGAACACTTCTTCCTGTTGCTTTAACGGCGCCGGAAAACTGACCGGCCCGACCTGACGACAGGCAATCGACGCTTCAGCCTTATCTTCTGCCAATCCCAAGCCACCTGAAATGCCGCCAGTCTTGGCGCGGGATACGTAACAAGTTACGCCCGCAACTTTAGGATCATCATAAGCTTCCACCACCACCTTATGATCGGGACCTATCAGCTTAAATGCCGTATCCACGCTGCCGATATGTTCAGCGCAGACCGTTGTTGAAAATAAAGCCAGTGCTGCACATGCCAGAATCTGATGTTTCATGTTGTTCGCCTTTCATTCATTTTTCATTCATATCAGGCATCCGCTGCCAGACATCATTTATTCAACGCCGAGTGACGCTTGCTGTATGCGAAATAGATACTGATCGCAATGAACATCCAGATAAAAAATACTTTAAATGTCGTTCCCGACAGGTCTTTCAGAATATATAAACAGGCAAAAATACTCAGCGCCGGAATCAGGTACGGACCAAACGGCACACGGAAACCCTGCACGCCATGCCCGATTCCTTTTTTACGTATCACAGGAATGGATGCGGAAACGACGATGAAAGCCACCAGCGTTCCCATGCTGACCATATCCCACAAAAATGTCGCGTCTACCAGACCTGCGACGATACCGACCAGCAGACAAACCAGCACGGTATTAATCACCGGAGCGCGTGTGCGTTGATGCACTTTCTGAAATGAAGCAGGAATCAGACCATCTTTACTGATCGCATACAAAATCCGGCTTTGTCCATAAATCGTCACCAACGTGACACTGAATACAGAAATCACCGCCCCTGCAGAAAGCACCAAAGCCGGCCACGCCTTACCTGTCACATTCTGCAAAATCACCGCCAGCCCCGCCTCTTGCCCCTCAAACATATGTGCAGGTTGAGCGCCGACGGCAGCAATCGCGACCAGCATGTAAAACACGGTGACAACAATCAGCGCCGCCATGATTCCCAACGGTACATTCCGCTTGGGATTTTTGACTTCCGCACCTGCGGTCGCCACCGTATCAAGCCCGATAAAAGAGAAAAAGACCGTGCCGGCAGCGGCAGTCACACCCGCCATGCCCGCCAGCCCTTTGCTATTGTTGGTATTAAAAAACGGCGTGAAATGTTCAGCGTGAAAACCGGAAAAGGCAATCACTGCAAAAAATACCAATATCGCCAGTTTGATCATGACCATAATCGCATTGACGGTCGCCGACTCTTTCGCGCCGCGCAACAACAAGAAACAACAAATGATCACCAGCACCACCGGCGGCAGATTAAATTGCCCGGGATGAATTTCAACACCATTGGCACCGGCAACGATCATCGGCGTGCGTAGCATCTCGGGAATCTGCCAACCCAGCGCATTGTGTAGAAAATTGTTCAGATAAGCCGACCATCCTATCGCTGTCGCACTAGCCGCAAGTCCATATTCCAGTAACAGACAGGCTGCAACCACAAACGCTGCGAATTCACCGACAGTAGCATATGCAAATGAATACGAAGAACCGGAAGCCGGAATCCGCGCCGATAATTCAGAGTAGCAAAGCGCCGTCAGCCCGGCAGTCAGTGCCGCAATCAGAAACGACAAAATAACCGATGGCCCTGCTTTAGGTACCGCTTCGACCATGGTGAAAAAGATGCCTGTTCCTATGGTGGCACCGACACCAATCATGGTCAGCGAAAACAATCCCAAAGAGCGATGCAGGCTATGCTGATGCTGTTCCTCAATGATCACTTCATGAGCATCGATAGGTTTCGTGCGGGTTAATTGGCGGGCTAATGATATAAAGCTCAAGATCATTCCTTGTTTTCAGAAACTGCTGCGCATCTGATGAAATAGCGAAGACCAGACACTCAGATCTGGCACGGCGTGTAAAAGTGTAATTGAACGCAGAACTCGCCGGTCAGCTACGGACAATGTCTGTAAGCAAAAACTGTACACACATAACATCCAGGTAGGCTGACCAACTCAATTCCGTTTGTTTCATGACGATTACACGAAAAACGCAATGATAGCGGCAAATCCCTCCGGCACAACGTCAACTACCGTAATTTGCAGAGTTTGTGATACATCATGGTAAAAACCACTGGTGATGTTAGCATTCCAAACTTATGCCTATGCCAAGAATTTCCCTGCTGACATTTCACCATCTGGTGCGCACAGTATTACTGATGTATGTACTGACGCTCGGCGTTGCGATGGCCTCGCCGCTGATGAAGCCAGATGCCATGAATCTGATCTGTACCAGCACCGGATATAAACTGGTCGGCAACACCTCGGATGCGGGCCAGGGCAAAAGCAGCGCGCAGACGCATTTACTCGATTGCCCTTTATGTGTTGCAACGACACTCCCTCCTGCTGTTGCGTCAAATAGTGTTTGCGAACCTCCGCATGCTTTGTCGTATGCCACGCAGTCGATTCCGGCTGCACGGCTTGCGGCTACCGTCTCAGCGCCTCTCCCTGCACGGGGTCCGCCGGTAATCTGAAGACCCTATCCGGTTCTGTTTTCTCCTGTACGCGTCTGACCGACATGTGTGCGCTACCTGCGCGCGGCCATTGATTACGTTAATTACGTTTAATTGCGTTGCGTTGAGTTGCGTTGAGTTGCGTTGAGTTGCGTTGAATTACGCGCACGGAAACTTGCGATTAACTGACCGGATACGCCTTTCAGCCTTGGTGCAGCAACTGTCTGCGCACCATACGATCACCGACCATCGCCGGAACCTCATCATTTTTCTGAGCATGGCTGCTGCAGTCTTGTTCCCGGCTGTGGCAACGCACCACATAAGAGAGACCATATTTCATGCAAACCCAATTCAAACAACATATTCTGGCGACGTCCATCGCGGCTCTGCTTCCTTGCGCGGCGGTTCAGGCACAGGAATTACCATTACAAAAACCATCGGAAGTCGTCATTCATGCCGAAAAAATTCCGGCACCGAACATCGATGGGGTCACTCAGAAGTCGGCGCTCGCTGCTACCAGCGATGTCGCAACGCTGTTGCGCGACGTTCCCGGTGTCAGCCTGTATTTCGCGGGAGGCGTCTCAAGTCTGCCGGCGATCCACGGCCTCGCCGATGATCGCTTGCGGATACAGGTTGATGGCATGAATCTGATCTCAGCATGTGCCAATCATATGAATCCGCCGTTGTCATATATCGATCCTACGCAGGTGGGCAGTATTCAGGTATTGACTGGCATCGCCCCCGTCAGCACTGGCGGCGACAGCATAGGCGGCACTATTAAGGTAAATTCACCTGAGCCGGAATTCGCGGCAGCTGGTCAAAGCACCCTGCTCAAAGGCCAGGCAGGCAGCTTTTATCGCAGCAATGGCAATGCCAAAGGCGTCAATTTTGCAGCGACTTATGCCACAGAAATATGGAGCCTGAATTACACCGGCGCGATTGCTGAAAGCGGTAACTATCATGCTGCCAACGATTTCAAGGCAGCAAAATTAGCGGCAGCAGATAAAGCCTGGATCGCCGCTGATGAGGTTGGTTCATCACGCTATAAATCTGAAAACCAATCGCTGTCTGTCGCGATGCGTAACGCCGGTCAACTGCTGGAACTGCGTATCGGCACGCAGAATATTCCCTATCAGGGTTTTCCGAATCAGCGCATGGATATGACAGGCAATAACAGTGAACAGGTCAATCTGCGCTACAAGAGCCAGTATGACTGGGGTACATTGGAAGCACGCCTGTATAACGAACACACACGGCATCGCATGAATTTCGGCGATGATAAACAGTTCTGGTACGGTAACGCCCCCGGCATGCCTATGGATACCGAAGGCAAAAATACCGGCGCGCTGATCAAGGCTGATCTGATGCTATCAGAGCGCGACAAGCTCAGTGTCGGCACGGAATATCAGCGCTACCGTATGAATGACTGGTGGATCGCTTCCGGCACCGGCATGATGATGGCACCAAATACGTTTGTGAATATCGCCGATGGTCAGCGTGATCGTCTGGGCATGTTTGCTGAATGGGATGCCAGCTGGACGCCGCAATGGATGACGCAACTGGGCTTGCGCTACGAAAGCGTGAAAATGAATAGTGGCAATGTCGCTGGCTATAGCAGCATGTATGGCAATCCGGCGCTGGTAAGTTCTGTCCCCGGTGCATTCAATGCGGCCGACCGTCAGCGTAAAGATAATAACTTCGACCTCACAGCCACCGCCCGCTACACGCCCAATGCCACGTTCAGTATGGATGGTGGCTATGCGATGAAATCGCGCTCGCCGAATCTGTATGAGCGTTACACCTGGGCCAGCAACAACACCATGGTCATGAACATGAACAACTGGTTTGGCGATGGCAATGGCTATGTCGGCAATCTCCAGTTAAACCCTGAAGTTGCGCATACCCTGAGTGCAACGCTGAACTGGCATGATGCGGAGCTATCCGACTGGGAATTCAAAGTATCGCCCTACTACACGCAAGTGCGCGACTACATTGACGCCACCAGCTGTGCGGCAGTCGGTAAAACCTGTGGCACACGCAAAGATGGTTTTCAGAATCTGAGCCTCAGCAACCAGAAAGCAAGGCTGTACGGGCTCGATATTTCCGGTCACAAGCAACTCATCAAAACCAGTGAAATCGGCAGTGTTTCGCTCAGTGGATTACTGAATTATGTGAACGCTAAAAACACCGTGACCGACAGCGGCTTGTATAACATCATGCCGCTGAACGCGCGCCTGTCGCTGACGCAGAAAAAGGAACACTGGGAAAATACGCTGGAAGTACAGATGGTCGATGCAAAAACCGATCTTTCGGACATTCGCAAAGAACTGCGTACCGCTGGCTACACCTTACTCAATCTGCGCAGCAGCTATACCTGGAAACAGGCGCGTTTTGATGTCGGTATCGACAACGTGCTGAACCGCTTCTACCGTTTGCCGCTGGGTGGCGCGTATCTGGGACAAGGAGCAACGATGGGAGCTGGCGTCGCGCATGATACGCAGGTGCCGGGTAGCGGACGCTCTGTGTATGCGGGAGTCTCGCTGAAGTTTTAATGCAATACTAACAACGGCCTTCAGGCCTGAGTTTGAACACATGCAGCTGCCCGGCTTATCTCAGCGGGCAGTGCAGTTCAGAAAGCGGGCAAAAAGAAGATTACACATTGCGGGTGTTTTGCATGCGTCCATCCTCAGAAAAAAGCAAAGAAACCGGAGACGTAGAGGACTGCCCCGAAAGCAGGCTGCCATATTTTGCAATCACGGCTCCCAACGCGTTCTGGCTCTGGGCATTTGTATACTCCTGCTGGAATTTCACTCCTTCATCCAGCGCATTTTTTGCATCGGTCATGCCAACCACGGTCATGAGTTTTCGCGCCATCGATGGTGTCTCATCGAGTGCCTTTTTTAATTGCTCCGTATAAGGGTAGTCTGCCGGAAATACCGCCTGTCCCATGCTGTCATACGAGATACTGGCAGGCGCAGACGATATCCCATGGTCAGATAAAAATTTGGGAAACACATTTGAAATATGCGAACTCAGCGCGTCAATATTCTGCTGGGAAGGCATGAGTAAGGGCGGTAATTCAGCAAACGGTTTTTGTGGGCTGGCGGAAAAATAATCGTCGATGTTCAGCTCCACGCTTCCTTTGTCGGTGTCGAAGCTGGCAACCGCAGGGGTTGATGGCGTTGACGGCGTAGCAGATCTGGCGCTTTGCGATGCTATTTCTTGCATCAGCCTGTCGCGCGCTGCCCCGGAAATACTGGCAGTATCACTGCTACGTGCCGAAGCGGGTGTTTGAGCCGGAACGGTAGTGGAAAAAGTACCCGTTTTCTTCGCTACGTCAAACCATGCACTCGCGCCGCTGATGCCTTGAATATTCATGGTATGTCTCTCCTGCTGAATGAAATAACGGTTTATTCTCTGCTGATACGCTACATAGTTTACAAAAAATCATCAAAATTCAAAGACAAGAATTGCCCAGGATTTGCCGCATTGTTTAATCAATCGGTGTAGTACGATCGCGTGGTAGAAATTACAAGCACACATCCGGGCAACAACGCAGAGATACTTCAAATGAACGTATCTAGCAAATAACTGAAAACCGATCTCTCAGTATTAATGCGCCTTCCGGAGCAATTCTCACTTGCAGGGCTTATGGAATAAGGAGGTAAAACTCGGAGGAAAGGTGAAAAAAGGCTTGAAGAAAAAGATCATCGGCATTATCAGTAATCGTGGTCACAGACCATCGTCCGTCACCACGATTATTGTGAGCTTACTCGTGTCGCAAGGCTTCAATCGGATCAAGCTGGGCGGCACGACGCGCCGGGAAATAACCGAACAGCATACCGATGCCAGCTGAAAAGAAAAACGACATCAGGTTAATCGACGTATTGAACATATAAGGCACCTGCATGATCTGCGCGAGCAGGATCGAGGCGCCCGCTGCCAGCACGATGCCGATGATGCCGCCGAGGGTCGATAACACGGTGGCTTCAATCAGAAATTGCAACAGCACTTCACGCTCCAATGCACCTATCGCCAGTCGCAAGCCGATCTCGCGGGTGCGTTCTGTGACGCTGACCAGCATGATATTCATGATGCCGATGCCGCCGACCAGCAAACTCACAGCAGCGACCGCACCAAGCAAGGTTGTCATGACCTTGGTGGTACCAGACATAGTTTCAGCCAGCTGCTTGGTATCGAGCACATTGAAGTTGTCTTCATCGGTATCGGCCAGTTTGCGACGCTCACGCAGCAATTGTGTCAGACTGGCTTTCAGGGTTTCACTATCGGCGTCGTCTTTCATCGAGACCAGCAAAGTGGCAACGCGACGGTTGCCGGTCACACGACGCTGCAATGTATGCAAAGGAATCAGCACCACATCATCCTGATCATTGCCCATGGCAGCCTGCCCTTTCGACCCCAGCACACCGACAACCTCACAGGAAAACTGCTTGACGCGCAAATGTTCTCCAACCGCATTGCGTGTGTCGAACAATTCCCTTCTCACTGTTTCACCGATAATGCAGACGGCTGAACCAGCCTGCAATTCGCCTTCTTCAAATTGACGTCCTGCCGCCAGCGTCCAGTTATTCGTACGCAGCCACGCATTGGTACTGCCAGTCACGCTGCTCGACCAGTTACGGCCATTCGCCACGACGACAGCACTGGCGCGGCCTTCGGGTGCCACGGCTTGCACACCGCCGATTTGCGAGGCGATAGCTTCGGCATCGGCTTCTTTAAACGAAGCAGTGCCGGCACCGCCACCACCGCCAAAGCTCATACGCTGTCCGGGGCGAATCTGCAATAAATTGGTGCCAAGACTTGATATCTGCGCCTGCACCGCAGCGGTCGCACCGTTGCCTAAAGTCACCATGGTGATCACTGCGCTGACACCGATCACGATCCCAAGGATGGTCAGAAATGAGCGCAGCAGATTACGGCGTATCGAACGTAGTGCCAGCAATATCGTATTCAGGAACATGCTGCGCCTCCTTCTGCCACCGCTGCCGCCGCATTGGCTACTGTATCTGCTGCGTCTGCTGACAATATCGCGATCGGATGCGGATTGATGGTATCGGTATCGAGCAGGCCATCAACAAAGCGGACGATACGTTTGGCATACAAAGCCATATCCGGTTCATGTGTGACCATCATGATAGTGATGCCATGTTCCTGATTCAGACGCGACAGCAGCTCCATGATTTCACGGCTGCGCTGAGAATCGAGATTGCCGGTCGGCTCATCCGCCAGCAACACCGCCGGTTCGGTCACAATGGCACGCGCGATAGCGACACGTTGCTGCTGACCACCCGATAATTCTGCCGGCGTGTGATGTTCCCAGCCCGCCAGACCAACCGATGCCAAGGCCTTCGCTGCCAGCCGATGACGATTCGCGGGGCTTTCGCCGCGATACAACAACGGCAATTCAACATTTTCCTGCGCCGAGGTACGCGCCAGCAAATTAAATCCCTGAAACACGAAGCCGAGATAACGCCGCCGTAAGCGGGCGCGCTGATCGCGCGACAAGGCTTCAACATGCATGCCCTGAAATAAATACTCACCGCCGGATGGCGTATCAAGACAACCAATGATATTCATCGCAGTCGATTTACCCGATCCGCTGGGCCCCATAATCGCGACAAACTCACCGGCATGAATGTCAATATCGACGCCTTTGAGTGCCATCAATGCCGCTTGCCCGCTGCCATATTGTTTCGTGACGCCACGCAAGCGTATCAAGGGCAGTGCATCAGCGTCCGCATCGGTGATCTTCGTCTCAGGCACTGGTGCCGTCTTCGTTATAGCTGGGATATCCGAACTCATTTCAGAACTCATTTTGCGGCAATCTGACGTTGTTCAGTAATGACCTGCATGCCCGCCTGCAATTCCGGCGCACTGACTTCTGTCATTTTGCCGTCGCTGATACCGCGCGTCACCGCAATCGCGACCGGCGCATTGTCACGTAATATCCATATCTGCTGCACTTTTTTGCCATTCGCCGATTCTGTGGCCGACTTCCGCGCTGCCTGACCAGGCGGGCGTGGCATCAGACTCGTCATCAGACCGCTCTTACCCGGCGCCGCAGCTGTGCCGCCATGTGATGGAGTGAAACGTAAAGCCGTGTTCGGTACGATCAACACATCGTTTCTTTCCTTCGCAGTGATCGTGGCCGATGCCGTCATTCCGGGACGCAGACTAAGATCGCTGTTATCCACATCCAGATAGGTGATGTAAGTCACCACATTATCGGTAATCGTAGAGCCATACGCGACGCGGGTAATCGTGGCCGGATACTGGCGATTTGCATAAGCGCTGACGGTAAAACTGGATTTCTGCCCGAGCTGCACGGCACCGACATCGGCCTCGTCGACATTCACCTGCAAACGCAAATGCATCAAATCTTCTGCTATCGTAAATAAGGTGACAGCTTGCAGTGATGCCGCCACCGCATTCCCGGGATCAACCGAACGGGTCAGAATCACGCCATCGATAGGCGAGCGGATAGAGGCGCGCGCTAAGTTGGTTTCATCGGTCGATAAGCTGGCCTTCGCACTGAGCACATTCGCATCTGCACTGAGGACCGTGGCTTTCGCCCTATCCAGCGTCGCAGCAGCGGTGTCGAGTTCGGCTTTCGATGGGACTTTGCCGCCGGATAAACGCGCTACTTCCTGCAAGCGATCGAAATTCGCCTGCGACTCTTTAACCGTCGCATTGGCCTGTGCCAAAGCTGCTCTGGCAGCATCCAGCGCCGCCCGCGAACGGACGATCTGATCGTTTAACTTAGCAGTATCAAGCTCCACCAGCACCTGCCCTTTTTTGACTTTGTCATTCACATCGACCAGCACACGGCTGACTGTACCGGACAATTCACTGCCTATGCTGACCGAGCGTGTCGGTTGCAGAGTACCATTCGCCATCACGGATAAGGTCAGGTTGCCACGTGCCAGCGGCGTGGTAACAAACACGGGCGCGGCCTGATTCGCCTGATTTTTACTCCAGAAAAACCAGGCTGCGAGCAGCACAGTCATCAGCACAACAATCAGCCAAAACGCAGGCCGGCGCCACCAGACGCGGGCATGCGGGTCGTCAAGCAAATTGAGCGCTTCCGCTCCGGTTTTCGTCGTCATCACGGGAGGTGTAGTCATCATTTTTTCAGTTTAATTACTGTTCTGGTTAGCTCTGGTTACGGCTGTCACGCGCGTGCCGGATTCATCCTGATCGGCCTGCCAGCCGCCGCCCAGCGCTTTGTACAGGCGCACGTAATCTGCGGCCAGATCGTTGCTGGTACTGGCCACGGCATCCTGCGCGCTATACAAAGTACGCTGTGTTTCAAGGATGGTCTGGAAATCGATGAGACCGCTGGCAAAGCGTTGACGAGCCAACAAAGCTGCATTGTTGGCAGCATCGGCAGCGTTGCGCAAACGTTGCAGACGTTCCCTGTCGTTCTTCAGTGCGACCAGCGCATTTTCCACATCTTGTAAGGCCGTCAGCACAGCGGCTTTATACGTGAGCTGCGCCTGCTCAAGTGCGGCCTGCTGCGCCTGCAACTGCGCCCGGTTGGCGCCACCATCCAACACCGGTAGCGAAACACTCGCCAATACGCTACTGAGCAAAGTGCCACTACCACCAAGCGCGCCGACCGTCAGCGCGCGCAGACCAAGAGAGCCACTCAGATTAAAGCTGGGATAATTCGCGACGTCGGCCTGCCGCACCCGCGCCAGCGCGGCATTGATCTGATGTTCAGCCGCGCGGATATCGGGGCGTTGGCGCAAAGTTTCAGCAGGCAGGCTCAGCGCCAGATTGTCGTCGGTCTGAGGAATATTGGCAGCGCTCAGCATGTCGCCAGTCTTCGCAGCGCGGCTCTGCAGTTGTTGACGCAGAGATTCCGGTGTCTGCCCGCACAGCACTTCAAGGCTGTGCAAATTCTGCGCTTCCGTGGTTTCCAGTAACGGAATTTGTGCCTGCGCCTGTTCGCTGGCGGCGCGCCCCTGTTCACCTTCAAGCGAGGTCAACAAGCCTGCCTGTACGCGCCAATTCGTAATTTGCAAAGTCTCAGCCTGACTCGCGACGTTCGCCTTCGCAATTGCTAGACGAACCTGAGTCGTCCGCAATTGTATGTAGTTCAGCGCGACTTCAGCAGCAACGGATATCTGCACGTCACCCAGACTGGCGGCACTGGCGCGGGCAGTTGCTTCACTGGCTGCCAGTGCCTGATGGTTGGCACCAAAAATATCTGGCTCCCAACTGGCATCAAATCCCGTCGAGAACGAATTTGCAGGCGCGATGTCGCCCGATTTACTGCGCTGCCCCGAAGCAGAGGCATTTATTTTTGGAGATAAAGCAGCCGCACTGACATCACGCAAAGCACGCGCCTGTCGTAAAGCCGCCTGCGCATTCTGAACGCTGGTATTGGCTTGCAGTGATTGTGTGATCAGCTGATTTAACAGCGGATCCTGAAAGCGCTGCCACCAGACTGAGATATCGGTGTGCGGCACACTCGCCGATGGCACTGCGCCTTTTGCACTGACAACCCGCAGACCACCAGACCACGCGGCAGGAACCTCAACGCCGGTGATCATGCTTGTCGATGGCGGTGCGCCGGAAGAGACACATGCGGCCAGAGGTGACAGCAGGAACAGCAGGCAAATTTTGCGCTTCATAGCATTTTTCTTGTGTTTCATTAAGCCATCAAACCTGATAGTCATGTCAGCACAAATTGTAGCGCTACGCTGGCGTTAATAAAGCGATACGTGTGTATCGCTTTGTGACGGACTATTGCCTCTGATCAGACAAACGCCATTATTCAGATGCAATCACGGGCGGATCATCAGAGAGACCGACGACACAGAAAAATATCAGTGACGCTTCACGTTCGCAAACGCCTCACCTTTTTTCCAGACCGGCATCGCATCTGTATTCGCGACCTCATATCCGAGGTTCAACGTAAACTGTGCCTGCTGCACCATACCACTTAAATCCCATTGCGCATGATAGATATCGCGTTCGGTGTGGTAGTCCGCTTTGAAACTCTTCATCTGCTCTTTCAGCGCCTGTTCCGGCTGCTTCGCAAAATGGAAATGCCCATCACCGGAAAACACGGCTGAACCAACATTGAATGCAGGCACGCCTGCCCGCGCAAAATTAAAATGATCTGCGCGGAAATACGCGCCGCCCAGATCGGGTACCGCCGGCGCCAGTTGCAAATGCATTTGCGCGGCGACTTTTGCCGCACTTTCATACAAACTGCTACGTTCGCTGCCAGCCACGCCGATATCATGTGTGGCGGCAACAAAATTCATGCTGTCGAGATTCAAGTCTGCCGCCGTTTTTGCCAACGGCCAGGGTGGATTGCTGACGTAACTCTGACTGCCCAGTAAATACTGTTCTTCTGCACAAGGCCACAAAAATATCTGCGTGCGCTTTGCCGGTTGCCTGACTGCTGCCTGCGCCATTGCCAGCAAGGCTGCGCTGCCTGAAGCATTATCCACCGCACCGTTCCAGATATGTGTTTTGCCGTCAGCAGTTTTTTCCATGCCAAGATGATCCCAGTGCGCAGAATAAATCACGGCCTCTGTCGCCAGTTTGGGATCGGTTCCAGGCACCATCCCCAGCACATTAAACTGCTCGACCTGTCTTACATGATTCTGTATGTTGACCTGAGCCTTGATGTGCAAATCGACAGGTTTGAAATCACGCTGTTCGGCACTGGCACGCAAACGATCAAGATCGAATCCGGCAGCAGAAAACAAAGTGCGGGCATTTTCTTCCTGTAACCAACCTTCGACTGCATTCCCCATCCCCGGCAAACTGAAACGTTCGTGACTAAAGCTGGTTTGCGGTACATTCCATCCATAACTGGCCGATGGCGTGGTGTGTATCAGCAATACGCCTGCGGCTCCCTGCCGCGTCGCTTCTTCAAACTTGTATGTCCAGCGGCCGTAATACGTCAGCGCTTCACCTGCAAAGCGCTGCGGTTCTTCTTTCGTCGGATGAGGATCATTCACCATCATGATGAGCAGCTTGCCTTTGACATCAATGCCTTTAAAATCATCCCATTGTTCTTCCGGTGCGCGGATACCGTAGCCAACAAATACCACGGGCGTATCCAGTGCAACTTTCTCCTTGCCACCGGAAGAGCCGAACACGATCTCACTGCCCAGCGTCGGCGTTATCGTACGGCCGTTTGCCTGAAAACTGATGCGACTCTCAGGCAGCGTCTGGCTGCCGATAATCCGCACAGACTGCCGGTAGCCAGCAACTGCCGACGACTTCAGCGGCTGCAAGCCAATAATGGCGGCCTGGGTTTCGAGATAACGAACCGCCAGATCACCGCCGCGCTGTCCGGTGCCACGTCCTTCCAACAGATCATCGGCGAGAAAAGAAAGATGTGAGCGCAGCACAGGTTCACTGATCACTCTGGCAGGTGTTGCGGTCTGCGCACTCGCATTGAGGGTGGTCAGTCCGAGTAAGCCCAGCGTTACAGCGTAAGAAAAAATATTCATATCAGGATAAGGAGGAAGTAAAAATTTGGATGTGTTTTGCTGCGTGTAAAACACCCTTTCACAGCGCATATTTCGTACCGCTAAGTGGAAGCGGGAAAATGAACGATGGTCGCTTGTGGCTGCACTCTGTTCCGCCATTCGCGCGCGAGTAAAGAATAGCATCGCAGATCGACATAGCGATCGTCCTTGCGTTCACATTCGCGCAAAATTCCTTCGAGTTGAAAGCCGAGTTTTTCAATCAGCTTCCAGCTTGCCGGATTATCGGGTTCGACCATCGATTGCATGCGATGCAGACTGAGTTTCGTAAAACAGTAATCGAGCATCGCAGACAGACATTCAAGCATCACGCCTTTACCCCAGTATTCAGGAAAAATCCAGAATCCGGCTTCGGCGCAATGATCATCCTGTTCCCACTCATTGATACCGCAAGTGCCGATCAAGTGCTGCGGTTCGTCGCGATGGCAGATGCCCCACCAGATTCCGGTGCCGGTTTCGTAAATCAATTCAAACCAGTCCAGTTGCGCCTGCGTTAATTCCAGCGTTTCATAACTGATACCGTAATACTCGGTAACACGCGGATCAGACATGCCGCGAAAAATCTGCGTCAGATCCGTGGCGACAATTTGTCGTAACAAAAAGTGCGGGGTCTGAATCAGGGGAAATGGAGATTTTTCTGACATAATCAAAATTATTTATGCATGCACCTGCGCACATATTTATATACATTTAACATACAGCAACTAAGTTCCATCATTTAAAACCAGAAACCGGATATTTCCTAGATATTCTGTTGCATAATCGGGCACTCTATTTTTTCAGGAGTTTTTATGAGTATGGCGATGATCGTCTTCTTCAAGGCGTTGCTGGTGGTGCCTATCACTTTATTGCCAATTTTAAATCCGATTGCGATTGCGCCTATCTTTCTGTCGATGACAGGGCCGATAGAACCGGAAATCGCTAACCGGCTGGCGAAACGCATTGCGATCAATTGTTTTTTCCTGCTGATGGGCGCGATTTTTATCGGCTCTTACGTGCTGGATTTTTTCGGCATTTCGCTGCCTATCGTGCGCGTTGCGGGGGGCATCGTGGTCGGCATGGCCGGCTGGAAATTACTGAATGACCAGAGTCAGGACAAATTGCTGAATTCTGTCGCCGCTTCGCATGGCGGACAGTGGAGCCGTGAAGAATTACGCCGCCGCAGTTTTTATCCGTTCAGCTTTCCATTAACCGTCGGCCCCGGCACGATTGCGGCCTCCGTCACACTGGGTACGCAAATGCCACACAAGCCTATCGACTGGCTGCTGACCAGTCTCGCCTCTGCGATGGGCGTGTTACTGACAACGCTCGTGGTGTATCTGTGCTACCGCTTTGCGCGGAATATGGAACGTTTCCTCGGCGATATCGGTGCCACGGTGCTGATGCGTTTGTCCGCGTTTATTCTGCTCTGTATTGGCATAGAAATCGGCTGGGCCGGTGTCTCTGATCTGATGGCAGATATACGTCTGCGCTGATTCTTCACGCGATATTTATTTCATTGGTTCTCCGCATGGCAGGCGCACGCTTCGCCATGCGCTGCCGCCACCAGCTCGTGCAAGATACCGCACTCTTTTCCATGATGTCGGTCGTCACAACGCGCACGTAACTGACTGAGTTGCTTCTCCAGCGCCCGCATGCTTTTCAACCTGGCTTTGACACGTGTAATCTGCTGATCGATGAGCAGATTAATGTCGCCACAATCTTCCGCCGGACTGGCGATGAAGGCGACCAGCCTGCGCACATCGGCCAGCGGAATATCCAGCGCCCGGCAATGACGGATAAACGACAGCCGCTCCAGATGCTCGCCGGTATAGCTGCGGTAACCGTTTTCCTCTCGCTCTGGTGCCGGTAACAATCCTTGTTTTTCGTAATACCGGATGGTTTCCAGATCCACTCCGGTCGCTTTCGCCAGTTCACTGATACGCATTTTTTCACTCACGCTGAATGATGATGGATTGATGAAGAGGTATTCATGATTAATTAATACTCCCCCGGGTATATAAAAAGCCCCTTTGTTTATACTGACAATAGAGTGATTTCATTAAAAACAGGGGGGAGTATATGAATATCGGCCTGTATTGACGTCTTTTCTGATGCGGCTTTTCAGTCGCTGCCACCATGTTTTCCATGCAATATCCCCATCGGAACAAGTGCGGAATAATATCCTCAAAAAAATTCTTGACCCCGTAGTCACTCCAGAGTCTACACTAAACATAAATGAAAACATCAGGATGTGATATGGCAGAAAAAATTGCTTGTTGTGGTCACGACCACACACCGGAAAAATCCGCTCAGCCAGAGCCGCATGCACACGCGCACGTCCATGAAGGCAAACAAAGTGAGTGCGGGCACGGGCATCAGAAATGTACAGCAGCGGCGGAATCAGTGGCAGCACAAGAACCTCAGCCTGATCTGCCGGAGGATGCGCAACGTCTGCGTTTACATATCGCACAGATGGATTGCCCGACCGAAGAAGCGCTGATCCGTCGTTCGCTGTCAGGCTTGCCTGATGTATTGCGACTGGATTTTGATTTACTGAACCGGATTCTGACCGTCCATCACCGCCAGCAAAATATTGCCGATATTCACAGCAAACTGAAAGCCGTCGGCATGTCCGGCACGCCGCTGGATGTCGGGCAATCACATGCGGCGCTGACTGAAAAACCGTCACGCAGCCAATACTGGAAAATGGCGCTGGGCGGCATCGCGGCTTTCAGTGCGGAAGTCATCGCGTGGATCAGCGGCAAAGAAAGCTCTGTAATGATAGGCGTACTGGCGCTGTTTGCGATACTGATTTGCGGTATCCCTACCCTGAAAAAAGGCTGGATCGCGCTGCGCCATTTCACCCTCAACATTCATCTGCTGATGACGGCGGCTGTGGCCGGTGCAATCGCCATCGGTCAGTGGCCGGAAGCAGCGATGGTGATTTTTCTGTTCGCCGTCGCAGAAATGATAGAAGCAGCCAGCCTGATCCACGCCCGCAATGCGATCAGCGGTTTGCTGGAACAAGCGCCAGAAACGGCACAGGTGCAGCAGACCGACGGCAGCTGGCTGGCAGTCAGTACCAGCGACATCGCCATCGGCGCGCTGGTGCAATGTCGTCCGGGTGACAGAATTGCGCTGGATGGGATCATTGAATCCGGACAATCGAGCGTCAATCAGGCCGCCATCACCGGTGAAAGCATGCCGGTCGACAAACAGCAAGGCGACGTCGTTTATGCCGGCACGCTGAATCAATCCGGCACTTTTCAGATACGCGTTTCGGCTCCGGCGAATGCGAGCATGCTGGCACGCATTGCCCATTCGGTGCAGGAAGCACAAAGCCAGCGCGCGCCGACGCAAAGTTTCGTTGATCGCTTTGCCGCCATTTATACGCCGGTGGTGTTTGTGCTGGCCTTGCTGACGGCCATACTGCCGCCGCTGTTTCTACAACAAGACTGGCATGAAAGCTTGTATCGGGCGTTGGTGCTGCTGGTGATTGCCTGCCCTTGTGCGCTGGTGATCTCAACTCCCGTCACTGTCGTCAGCGGCCTGGCACTGGCTGCGCGCCACGGTATCGTCGTCAAAGGCGGGCTGTTTCTGGAACAAGGCAAACTGCTGAAAACACTGGCCTTCGACAAAACCGGTACGCTCACAGAAGGAAAACCCGGCGTGAATCTGATACGCAGCTTCAGCGATCTGGATGAAAAAGAAATTTTGCGTCTTGCCGCCAGTCTGGATGCAGGCTCCAGTCACCCGCTGGCAATGGCGCTCACCGCTGCCTGCAACGAAGCATTATCCGGCGTCACGAATGCCCAGTTATACGAAGTACAGCGTGGCCGCGGTGTCAGTGGTGAAATCGATGGCCAGCGCTGCTACCTCGGCAACCGCGCGATGCTTGAGGCACTGAGCATCGTTGCACCTGGCGTTGGCTGGCAAAATCTTGATGCGCAAGTGCAGGTGCTCGAACAACAGGGAAACACCGTTATTTTTCTGTGTCGCCAACAGCAATTGCTCGGATTGATTGCAATCTCAGATCAGGTCCGGGCAAGCAGTCAGGCGGCGATTGCCGAGTTACACGCGCTTGGCGTTACCACCCTGATGCTGACCGGAGATAATGCCGCGACCGCACAGGCAATTGCGGCACAAACCGGCATCAGCGATGTACGCAGCCAGTTGCTGCCGGAAGATAAACTCGATGTGATCAGAACTCTGCGTGCACAAGGCGTCACTGGCATGACTGGCGATGGTATTAACGACGCACCGGCCATCGCCACGGCGCATATAGGATTTGCGATGGCCGCCGGCAGCGACACCGCATTAGAAACCGCAGACGTCGCTTTAATGCAGAATGATTTGCGCAAATTGCCGGAATTCATCCGTATTTCGCACAAAACCAGTCAGGTTTTATGGCAAAACATCGGCTTTGCACTGGCAGTCAAACTGATATTTTTTGCACTCGCGCTGAGCGGACATGCGAGTTTATGGATGGCGGTCTTTGCCGACACCGGCACCAGCCTGCTGGTGGTGCTCAATGGTGTGCGGCTGTCCCGTTATGCAGGTAAAGATGTCTGAGCTGTCTCGCCGACTGGCTCATTGAGTATCAATGCGTGCTCGACCTGATCGGATTCGTCACCGATGCGACTTTGCCAGGCGCGCATAAAGTAATTTTTCTCTGTCGGCGTTGGCGTTTCGTGCCAGATCACCATCAGGGTTCCTTTGTGGTCATGGATTTTTGCCAGCTTGGTAATGCAGGCAGTATTACGGTCGATGTCCGCCAGCCCCATCGCATAGCCGTAGACACGGCTCAGACGCTCGATCCGGTCTGGTTCGGTTTCGCTGTTCGTTGCAGAAATTTTTGGGTGATCCAGATACATATGCAGTCTCCATCAGGGTAGTCTTCATCTGATTCTATCTGAAGCCGGATAGCGCGGCTACGCTTTTCCCTCCGGCAGTCCGCCCCGCACGACAGTTTGCCGCAAAAACCATAGACGACGTGGTATTTGTATGACGAGTGATGACTAACTTGCCTGTTGCAACAGCGGTAGATTACTGACCAGCAAATCACTCATATCGCGCCGGTTCAGCGGATGGTAGAAATAATATCCCTGAAAGAAATCACAGCCGACCTGTTTCAGGAAGCTTTCCTGGTCTTCGTTTTCAACACCTTCCGCGACTGTTTTACAGGACAAAATTTCTGCCAGTGAAATGATCGCTTTGATGATCATTTCACTCTTGGGGTTGTAGCCTATCTGGGCGACAAATGAGCGATCAATTTTGACCGTATGTGCAGGGAAATGACTGAGCTTGGACAATGAGGAATAACCCGTGCCGAAATCGTCAATCGCAATACTGAAACCACGTTTTTTGAGTGCATTCAGATGCTGAATCGATATGGCCTCGTTCGCGATCAGGCCGGTTTCTGTGATTTCCAACTCCAGATAACGGGTTTCAATCCGGTAATGCTGGCAACGCTCTTCAATCAGTTCAATCAGATCGGTACGGGCAAGATCAATCACTGACAGGTTCAGCGCGACCACCGGGCTCTCGCCATGTGTATCCAGCCATAAGCGGATTTGTGCGCACACCGCGTCGAGGACAAAATCGCTGATATGGTGTATCAGGCCCGAATGTTCGGCCACCGGAATAAACTCCGCCGGAGAGACTCTGCCCAGACTCGCTGAATCCCAGCGCAACAGCGCCTCAACCCCTGCGAGCTTACCTTGATGGCAGATCTTGGGTTGATACATCAAATGAAATTCGTTGTGTTTGAGGCCGCTGATAATACCGACCTCAATTTCAATATTCCGCCGGATTTCCTGAGCTTCAGCGTCATCAAACAAGCTGGTGCTCTGGTCACTCGATTTCCGGGCGGCATCTAGCGCCATTTCACTGCGGCGGATAAGATCGTCCGGCTCGCTTTCGCCGTTGCGCAGCAGAGCAATTCCGGCAGAGAACTGCACCTGCAGCATTTCGCCATTAATCTCGATTTCCTTCGGCATTTTTTCGCGGATCTGCTCAACAAACAGCACCACATCGCCCGGCGTCTGGAAGCGTTCGAGTACAAACGAAAATACGATGCTCCGCAACCGTGTGCAAAAACTGTTTTCCGGCAGAACAGCACCTAGTTCGTCCGCAAAGCGCCGCAATAAGGTATCGCCGGCAGGTGCACCAAATTGCTGGTTGGCGTGACGTATGCTGTTGAGCCGGAACGATACCAGTGCCGTCACATGAATCCCGTCCTGATTCGCCAACACAGAAGTCAGATGCTGGCGCAGCATGTCCCGGTTAGGAAGATTGGTCAGCAAATCATGACTACTCAGGTAATCTTCACGTTCAATACTAAGTTGCAGTGCATTGTGCATTGCGTAAAAAGACGAGACGTCGCTCAGCGCAACAATAAATTCACCGGTTGAAGTCTGCGAAATATTGTTCATCACAACCATTTTCCCGTCGCGGGTCTGGTACGCAGACAGGCGCAGTTCATCTGTATCCTGACCGTATTTGTCTTGCAGGCGAACACTATTCTCCATCAACAACCAACTGAACAAATCGCGAGATTGCTCGCCGTGCGAGTGCCGACCAAGTAAGGTGTTTGCCTGATTGTTCGCTTGTAATATTTGTCCGGCAGGATCTGTCAGGATCAACGCGGTTCCCGCATTTTCAAAAATTTCCTGATATTGCGCATGACTTAACTTCAGCGCCTTGCTGGCGCGGGTGAACTGGGTCAGCGTCGAATCAAGCTCATGCAACACCCGGAACACGGCGAGAGGCAGGCAAAAATTGAAAAACAGAAAAATTAATGCATGTACATCAGTCTGGACACTGGACAGAGAAACCTGCAGATCGGGCCAGCCGTATTGATCAGGCCGGGAAATCAGAAATAAAAACGGGAAAATATTAAAAAACATCAGCCACAAAGCCAGCCTCAGTCCCAGAAATAATCTGGCAATCAAGGGCGCTGCATAGACCAGAATATAACCGAGCGCGGCGATCTGATGATCCTGAATCAGAGTGACAACCGCCAGGGTGACGCCGTAAATATTCAGAATCAGCAAACCTGCACTGGCTCTGACGGAACGGGTGGAATAATAAATAGCAACTGACTTGATCACATACAACAGACCGACCACCCAAATGACTTTGTAGTTACCGCTGGCGAAAGCGGACGCGGAGGTGTGTACGGCTATCCAGATTTCGAGCAAAAAGCCTGAAACCAGGATGATGCGTAATGCGCTCAGTTTCCAGGCGGCGTTTTCGGCGGGCGTGAGAGCATTCTCATTTGGGAACAGCCAGCGAAACATCATCGTCAACAATCTGGAAAGTAAGGATAAATCAAGAAAAATGAAAATAAATTTTCAAGCGCAAACAGTGATTTTCTCATAATCCAAACTTACTCAACAGCAACTGTTACAATTATTTCACAAAAGAAACACATTGACCTTGCTGTCACCTTGCGCTTTCCACTTATTTGACATTAGACGACTGGTCTATTAGAATCCATTCCATGCAAAAATATGAAGAACGTCCACATACTTATCAAGATACCCGCGAGCGCATTCTGGCGACTGGCGAGCAATTGATACTGGGTCGGGGTTTCAGCGCTTTGGGATTAAGTGAAATTCTGGCAGTTGCAGCCGTACCGAAAGGCTCGTTCTATCATTATTTTCAATCGAAAGAAGGTTTTGGCGTTGCGATGCTGGAACGTTATTTCGCTGAGTATCAACAACGCCTGACATTGCAATTCGCTGATCAGCGCCACTCCGCACGTGATCGCTTGCTGATGTATTTCGCCAGTTGGCAAGAAACCGCAGAAAATGGCGGATGTCACAAATTTTGTCTCGCAGTCAAACTGGCGGCAGAGGTTTCCGATTTGTCAGAGCCTATGCGTGCCGTGCTGTCGGTCGGTATGCGTGGCATCTGCACGCAAATTGCGGAAACGATACGGCTGGCGCAGGCAGAAGGCAGTGTGTCTGCGGCACTCAATGCAGAGGAGTCTGCCACATCCTTGTACAGCATGTGGGTAGGGGCTTCGTTACTGGCGAAAGTGCATCACGAGTTGCAACCGCTGACACAGGCATTGAAGCAAACTGAACTTCTGCTACCAGCGACAAAGTAATGCAGACGTCAGTATTAAAACTTACGCAAAACTGCCCCAGCGGCGTTATGACTCATGGCAGCACTATTCGTACTGCCTTCGTTGCCGTGCCTTGCTGGGGCAAATTGAGTAAGTCCTGATTATTAGATTCTTAACGTGGGCATCTGCCCATTTTTTTGAAGCAAAAACTAGACGACCGGTCTAATCTTAAAAGGAAATCGTATGCTGGAAAAATTGCTCTCCCCCGTACAGGCAGGTAACGCCTTACTGAAAAATCGCGTCGTCATGGCACCGCTGACACGCTCACGTGCCGGCCAACCCGGTGACGTGCCACGCGCACTGAACGTCGAATACTATGCGCAGCGCGCCAGTGCCGGACTGATCGTGACGGAAGCGAGCCAGATCTCACGTCAGGGTCAAGGCTATGCATGGACACCGGGAATTTATACCGATGCGCAGGAGGCCGGTTGGAAAAATGTCGTCGATGCAGTACATGCGAAGAATGGAAAAATTTCCCTGCAACTGTGGCATGTTGGCCGCATCTCGCATAATCTGCTGCAGGAAAACGGTGCAGCACCAGTATCAGCGTCAGCACTGCAAGCCGCCAACAGCCAGTGTTTCGTTGTCCAGCCGGATGGCACTCCTGCGAATGTACCGACAGCAGAACCACGCGCATTGAGCACCGAAGAAATTCCCGGCATCGTTGAGCAATACCGTCAGGCCAGCATACGCGCCAAACGCGCTGGCTTTGATCTGGTCGAAGTGCATGCGGCAAACGGCTATTTGCTGCAACAGTTCATGTCCACCAATAGCAATCTGCGTACCGATGCTTACGGCGGCAGCCTGGAAAACCGCGCTCGCCTGACACTGGAAGCAGTCGATGCAGCAATCGCTGAAATGGGTGCGGATCGTGTCGGTGTGCGTATTTCACCAAATTTTGTGGCACATGGCATTGCGGATACCGAAGCGGAAGCAATGGCACTGTATTTAGCAAAAGCATTTACCGCCCGTGGTATTGCTTATCTGCATATTGCAGAGCCAGACTGGGCCGGTGGTGCCGAACTGACACAAAGCTTCCGCGAAGAATTACGCGCGGCTTTCCCGGGAACGCTGATTTGCTGTGGTGGCTACAGCGCAGCGGAAGCCGACGCACTGATCAGCAGCGGTCTGGCAGATGCGGTGGCATTTGGCCGCCCTTATATCGCCAACCCGGATCTGGTTGAGCGTTTTGCGGTCGGCGCAGAATTGAACACACCAGACCGCAGCACATTCTACGGTGGCGAAGAAAAAGGTTATACCGATTATCCGACTTTGTAATATTGCTATACCAGATCAGTTGCCATCGTATCCGGATAGCGACCGAGGGTTCCGGTGACTCATCAAAAAAGGCAGACCTTCGTCTGCCTTTTTTTCTGTCTCTTTACTCTGCTTTATATCAGATGCTTACGATATCAAGCCATCCTTCACGCAGGTAAGATCAGTGTCACTTGCAGGCCGCCTTCCTGACGGTTGCTCAGCAAAATACGTCCGCCGTGCGCTTCAATAATTTCTCTGGTCAGCGCCAACCCAAGTCCGGTACCGTGTCGTTTTGTCGAATAAAAAGGTACCAGCGCGTTCGCCATTACGGTATCACTCATACCGCTGCCATTGTCCATCACATCCAGACGCCAGCCATCATGAATTGCCCGCACTTGCAAGCTGACGCCATCCTCACTGGCACCGGATTCATGCGCATTTTTGAGTAAATTCAGTAAGGCCTGTTCCATTTGTGCGCGATCCATCCGCGCCTCTTTCTGCAACACTGCATCATGTTCCGCCACCGCGAGTTCAAACGGTATCTGCGCTTGTAAAGCGGTCAGCAAATCGTGCCAGCTTACTATAGTGTAAAGAGGAGCAGGCAATTTGGCAAAACGTGCGTAACCGTGAATAAAACTTTCCAGATGACGACTACGATCCGCGATTGTTTCCAGAATTTGCGGCAAACGTGTGGCATCTCCGCGCCTGAGTAGTTCCTGACCGGAATGCGCCAGCGAGGTCAGTGGTGCCAGTGAATTATTCAGCTCGTGGCTGATGACACGTATCACCTTCTTCCAGGTCTGCACTTCCTGCCTGCGCAGCTCTGTCGTCAGATGTCGCAATAAAAATAAGGTGTGTAATTTTCCGTTCAGGCTGAAACTGCGCCGTGCCAGATGATAAACCTCGTCACCGTCATCGTCATCCTCAGGCGGGCTCTGCGCCGTCACGACGCCGATGTCAGCAACAGCGGCTTGCCTTCGGCTGCCCGCAGCAACAGTGAACAATCCATCTCCCCCTTTTTCTATCGCTTCCTTTACTGCCGGTGACAGGCCTTGCAAAATGTCCTGTAAGCTGAAACCTTCGAGTTGACGCCCATGATGCAGAAGCTGGCGGGCAGCGATATTTGCGAACACGATGGTTTTATTATCGGCGACCAGCAACATTGCGACCGGCGTGTTTTGCACCATGGTATCGAGCAAGAGCTCGCGCTGTACCAGATTCAGTCGCTGTTCACGCAACGTATTGCCGAGTGCATTGTGCACCTCAGCCAGTTCGGCCAGCTCATCCTTGTATGGCCAGTGCAGACTGAAAGAATAATCCCCATCCTGATAACCAATGACGGTGCCGTTCACGGCGCGGAATAAGGCCAGCATGGGTGCCAGTTGGCGATACATCAGCCATGCACTCAGCAATAGCATCATCAACGTGAATACCACCAACGCCCACGCACGATAAGGATCCGGCAAGCGCATCAGCCACACACTGCCGAGCACACTGCCCAAGATAAGCGCCCCTGCCAGCAGGCAGAATCGCCATAGCAAAGAAATGCGCCTGCTTGCCGGCACGCTCATTCCTGACCCGGTCTGGCAATGCCAAACCTGTCCATGCGCCGGTACAGTGACTGACGGCTCAACCCCAATGCCGATGCGGCCTGCGCGATAACGCCATTTGCCCGCAGCAAGGCCGACTCGACTGCTGCTTTATCCGGTTCCGCATCGCTGCTCAGACGCAAAGCCGTTGCTGCAGGCAACCCAAGATCGCCGACACCGATCTGCTCACCGCGCGCGAGTAACTGTGCCCTGTGCATCAGGTTTTTTAATTCACGGACATTGCCCGGCCAGGTATGTGCCAGCAATGCGGCTTTGGCGTTTGCATCCAGTTGTTTGTCCTTATCCAGAAACGCCTGCGCCAGCGGCAAAATATCTTCAGGGCGATCTGCCAGCGCTGGCAAATTCAGTTGTATGACATTCAGCCGATAATACAAATCTTCGCGGAACTGCCCAACCCGTATCATGGCTGGAAGATCGGCATTGGTCGCGCTGATAATGCGCACCTTCACCTGTTTTTCGCGGTTTGATCCCAGTCGCTGAAAACGCCCGGTCTCCAGCACGCGTAACAGCTTCACCTGCCCGGCCAATGGCAGATTGCCGATTTCATCCAAAAATAAGGTGCCGCCATCGGCCGCTTCAAATTTACCTTCGCGCGATTTTCCGGCACCAGTATAGGCACCAGCTTCAGCGCCGAATAATTCAGCCTCGATCAGCTCGGCCGGAATCGCGCCGCAATTGAGGACGATGAAAGGTCCCTCTTTTACGCTGGAATTTTTTTGTACAATTTCTGCGATACGTTCTTTGCCCGCGCCATTCGGCCCGGTGATCAGGACTGACGCATCCGAACGCGCAACCTGACACGCAATTTCCAACACTTTTTCAGTCGCGCTATCTTGCCACACCAGGCCACACAGATTAAATTGTGTTTCCAGTGCTTGCTTACGCTGACGCTCGCGCTGCAGGCGGCGTTGCAGTGCACGATTGGCCTGCCCTAATTCGATCAGGTTACGCACCACAGTAAGCAGACGCTGGTCGTTCCAGGGTTTTCCCATGTAATCTGCCGCCCCGGCTTTGATCAAACCGACGGCAGCGTCCAGATGTGTCCATGCAGTCAGCAAAATCACCGGCATATCAGGACAACGCTGGCGAATCTGACGAAACAATTCCATGCCCTCTTCACCAGAAGTCGTATCCGCACTGAAATTCATATCCTGTATCACCAGATCAATTGCCTGCTGCGATAACAACGTCAGCCCGATGTCCGGTGTGGTCGCGGTCACACTCTCAATATCATGCAGCGACAACAGCACTTCGAGTGCGAGAGCAACAGCGGGATTATCGTCAATGATTAAGACTTTAGGCATGTCCGTATTAATTTCTCATTCTGGTTCACAGGGCTGCAAGCCAATTAATTCAAGGCTGTTGGCGCTCAGGCGCAAAAGCAACGTCGGTATTGGCCAGAGACAGGGTGCCTGCATTATCAGATAAACAGACACCCTGCGGCAAACCATTTCATCAGACGCTGCGGGTCGCAGTTGCCGGAGCAATTCTGGCCGCCCGCCATGCAGGTGCCAGCGCGGCCACCATACCCAGCAAACAGAACAACAACGGCGACCACAGCAAATAAGACAGCGGCAATTTGCGCATATCAAACTGCGTCACGAGCAATTGATTCAAGCCCAGCGCGAGCACGCATCCCAGCACGATACCCAGCGTGGAAATCAACAGATTTTCAGTCAGAAAATGCATCAGAATATGCAGTCGTGTCGCCCCTAAAGCGCGGCGTATGCCGACTTGCTTGGTACGTTGTGTCACCCACAGACTACACATGCCGACGATGCCGCTGGCCGTAATCATGATCAGCAATCCGCACACCGTCAGCAACATCCAGGACAAGCCTTTGTCATTGCGGTAGCGATCTTCCCGGATACTTGTCTGCGCCTGCATGCGGATATTTAACGGCTCAGGAGAAGCCGCGCGCAAGGCTTTTTCCACGTCCTGCATCACCTGCTCGCGCTTACCGGCAGCGGCACGCAAGGTGTATCCGGAATAAGCGTCATTCGTCATCCGTGCTGGCTGCATTACTGACATCTCGCCACGCACTCCGTCCTGCGCGCCGGCGGTCTGTAAAGTATCGACGACACCAACAATACGTACCGACTCCGCACCATCCCCGGTGCCAAAGTAAAACTCGCGTCCGGCATAACTGCTGGCATCGGGAAACAAAGCGCGCGCCATGGCTTTGCTAATGATCGCAACATCAGGACTATTTCGCGCCGTGCTCTGATCTATTTCCAGAAACTCCTCTGGCGTAAAATCGCGGCCCTCAAGCAATTGCAGCTCCCAGACCTTCACCAGCGAACCGGCAGAAATATAAATCGCAGCGTTGCCGGTTGGTGATATTTGTTTGCGATCTGCAGCAATGCTTCGGTTCCAGCCAGACTGCGACATCGGTATCGAATTCACGCGCGCCAGACTCACCAGACCCGGCACCGATTTCATCACCTGCTCTTGTCTCTTTTGTGCAGCAAGCTGCTCTTCATGCCCGCCGGATTTTTGATTTTTTACAAACAGGCTGAACACCTGCTCCTCGTGTCCGATGCCACTGGAACGCTCCGAGCTGCTGAGTCGCTGATTCACCAGATAGACGGCGTTCGACAATATCGCCAGGCTCAGGGCAATTTGCAAAGCCACCAGCAAAGGCCCCGTTTTATTTTTCAACATCGCCAGTAACACCGGCTTAAAAGGAAATAGCTGTGTCATACATCCTCACTGTGATTTCAACTGTATAGCAGGCGTAATCTGGCAGGCGCGCCAGGTCGGCAATAAGCCGGCCAACAATGCTGCGACAACCGACATGACAACGGTCAGCAACAGCATTTCCCAATCCATGCGGGCAACCGCTTTCAGATAGCCCGCCTGCAAACTGATCAGCTTCAGAAACAATACCGACAGCAAGATGCCGCTGAACGCACCGACCATACCGACAACGCCAGTTTCAACCAAGGCTTGAAAGAAAATCTGCCGACGCGAAGCGCCCAGTGCGCGGCGCACACCGATTTCTGCCGCCCGCCCGGAAAATTTTGCCAGCAGCAAACCTATCGTATTCACCATACAAAGCATCAGAAATCCCAACGCCAGCCAGACCGACATTTTTTCGTCATTTCCAACAATTTTCAGTTCCTGCAACCAGCCACGTACGTCAAACAAAAGATTAGGAGCGCGCCGCTGAAAACGTCCCATTTTTTGCTGCTCGCTCACGTATGCATCCAGATACGACGCTAACTGTGCGCGTTCTGAAGCGCTGTTCATCTCAACCCAGAAAGTCAGCCAGGTACATTCGGAATCAAGCAGCGCCTGCCAGCCGGGGCCGCTTCGTTCAGTGCAGCTCATTCCGCCGGAATGAGGTGTCTGATTGCGTATCGCGCTTTCAAATGGAACGATGAAACTCTCTTCACTCATGAATGCGCCGCCACGCCCATTGAAACGATAAAACCGCGGTAGCGGACGCCAGGTATCCATCACCCCGGCGATCAGATAACTGCGTCCCCACATCGTTGCCATGCGACCTACCGGATTTTCTTTACCAAACATTTTTTCCGATGTTTTGCGGCTCAGAACAACCACATCAGCACCATTTTTGTCATCCGCCACTGACCAACGTTCGCCATACAACATCGGCACCTGCATCATAGGGAAAAAGTCGCGTGACGCAGCCATGCCCTCCACCTCTATCACCCCAAGGTCTTTACGCGGCATTTCTATCAATGCCGAAATGCCATACAAGCCAGTACGGTACTTTCCTATCGCGCTATTGAGTAAGGCATGCACATCGCGGTAACTCATCTGCTCGTCGATATAGCGGTCACCAGGCTTATAGTCATTAGCCGGGCCATTATCCAAAATAGGAATAAAAAGTTTCGTACTCTTTTCAGGTATAGGATCTGCGGACATCATGTGCAGTATCGTCAGTGTGGACACACTGGCGGCCACGCCGACCGATAAAATCAATATCATCAGTCCCGTCAGCCATGGATTTCTGCGCAGACTGCGAAAGCCCAGCCATGAATAGTAAGAAAACATAAGCGCTCCCGTTCAGGCGTAATGAGCTGTCGTCGCCAGCGATGGTGTCTGACGCACCAGATCCGACACTTGTCCGTCGATGATGTGCACGTTGCGCTGTGCGCGGATCGCCAGTTCAGGATCATGTGTCACCATCAGGATGGTCGTGCCTCGTGCATTGATTTCTTCCAGCAATTCCATGACGCTGCGCGCCATCTGGGTATCGAGATTCCCGGTCGGTTCATCCGCCAGCAACAACTTGGGCGAGCCTGCCAGCGCGCGCGCAATCGCGACCCGCTGTTGTTGTCCGCCAGATAGTTCAGCAGGATAATGTTTCATGCGTGCGGCTAACCCAACCTGAGCCAGCGCATCTTCAATCCGCTCCTTGCGTTCTTTCGCAGGCAAGCCACGATAACGCAGTGGAACGTCAACGTTATCAAACAGATTCAGATCTGGGATCAGATTAAATCCCTGAAAAATAAAACCCAGCTTTTCATTCCGCAAACGCGTGCGGGCGTTGTCGTCCAGTCCTTTGACATTCACGCCATCAAGAAAATAATCACCATCAGTCAGTTCTTCAAGCAAACCGGCGATATTCAGAAACGTGGTTTTACCTGAACCAGAAGGGCCGGTCACCGTCACGAATTCACCTTCTCTGACGTGAATTTCAAAGCCGCGCAATGCATGGGTTTCGATTAAATATGTGCGATAGACTTTATTTAAATTCTGCATTCTTAACATCACAAACTCCTATTGATTGATGGTGATCCGTTCGTTTTTTTCAAACAGTTCAGTCCCGGAGATAATGATTTTGTCTCCGGCTTTTAAGCCACTTCTGATTTCAACCGCATGTAAACTTGTTGCACCCAGGACGATAGGTGTGCGCACAGCGATGCCGTCGCGCAGAAGGTAAGCGACATGCCCGCCATCGCTTTCAACAAAGGGGCCGCGCTGCACCAGCAAAACATTCGGTTTCTCTTCGATCAGCATACGCGCTGAGACACGCTGGCTCTGCCGCAATCCGGCAGGCACCTTGCCATCAAAGCGCACCCGCGCCAGCACTTGATTTCTGACGACTTCAGGCGACATCGCGGACAAAATACCGCGTGCCTTGACGCCATTGATTTCCAGATCAACAGCCATTCCCAATCCCAGCTCGGCGACATAACTTTCCGGAATTTCCAGCTCGACTTCCAGTTGCGATAAATCGACCAGGGTCATCAATGCCGTATTCGGTGCAACCACCGTACGGTTCGCCACTGCCAGTGTGCCAACGACACCATCCACTGGGGCACGCAAACGCAATTCATCCACCCGTCTTTGCAAATTATCTTTGAGCAGACGTTGTTGCTGCAGTTGCGCCAACTTCGATTTCAACCCCAGATCAACATCTTCACTTTCCAGCGAACTGGCCTGCAAAGCATGACGGGCGCGTATCTCGGCGCTTTTCAAGGCATCCTGAACACGTAAGAATTCATTTTTCTGCACAACGCCGCTGACGCCAGCTTTTTCTATGCGTTGGTATGCGCGTTCGGCTGATACACGTTCAATTTCAGCTTGCTCGGCGTCACGGACTGCCAGCATTTTTTGCTTGCGCGCCAGAATCTGTTGTCTGGCAATTTCCGCTTCCAATTGCTCAAGCAAGGCTTGTTCACGCTTCAACTCAGACACCAGATCGGGTGAGTCCAGCTCTGCGACGACATCGCCCTTTTTAACTTTATCTCCGGCTTTCACCAAAAAACTGACGGTGCTGGCGGTACTGGAATACAGGCTGGGGCTGTTGGCGGCAACCAGCCTGCCATTCACTGCAGCATCCCGCACCAGCGTTCCTTTGGCAACCGTCGCCATGCTCAATCTGGACATCGATACAGACTGGCTGCTTCCCATCCACAGCAATAATGTATAAACAGCGGCAATGATCAGCAATAGCGCGGCAAGAATGCGCCAGAGCCATCTGGACTGCCGCCAGAACGGTAAGGCAGCAATCGGCGTATCTTGTTGTGATGTGTCGCGTATAGACATAGTCGGTATATTTTTGAAGAGTGAAACGTGAACAAACAATGGATTGACAACGGATGAACAACGTTAAGACGAATGTGAATATCAAGGAAATGATGCGCATCTCCTCAGCGAGGAATCAGCTTATTGTCTTGCTGAAGATTTCACGGTCTATCGGGTGGCTGTTGTCGGCCGTTTGCAGTAGCGGCAAGTGCCTGCATGAAGCGGAAATATAATGAGTGTCCGGGAAGTGTCCGGCGACTGTCCATTGTTTGTCCGGCAGCGGCAGCGCGGACAGTGCCTTCACCCAATCCAGCAGACCGAATGACCAGAGCCCGCTGGTGCGGTAATCCAAGGTCAGTCCGGCCCACGGCTGTACACGAATTTGAAATTGAATTTGAAATTGAAAGTGATCCAACGACAGCTCGGCTTGCACACCGCAACCACGGCAAACGTCTGCTGCATGCAGACTGGTGATCTCTTTAAATTCGACGCGGCGGATACTCTCTCGCTGATCGGGGCTCAGCAATACCAGCGACAACAATAACAAAGCGATCGCACACACCAACTCAGTCGATCTCTGGCACAACCAGAGCCAGCGTTGCGGCCTGACATTTGTTTTCGCTGTGTCTCTCATGATCACCTTCCTCCTCTGTGTTGCCAGAGGTATTGCAGAAAGCGTGCCACAAAATAGAAAACTTTAAACCCTTGATTTTATTCAGATTTAATTCAACGGACCTGAATAAAAGTGATAGTCCGGACAATAAAATGAAGTGACCGGACACCTCGCGGACGTTCAGGCTGCTTATGTACCTGAAGTTTTATGGCAATGACTGGAATGACCCAAAGCCTTGATAATCGGGCACTGAGCCTGCTGCGGCGCCGACGCACAGGCATCAATCAGTTGCGCCAGCATCGTTTCCATTTTTTGCAAATCCGCCAGCTTGGCGCGTACCTGATCAAGGCGCTCACTGGCAATATCCCGTATCGCTGGCTTATCGTTACTGTCTTCGAGCATCAGCAAATGCGAAATTTCCTCCAGCGAAAATCCCAGTTCCTGCGCCCGTTTGATGAAGCGGATGCGCTCGGCATCCGCCACAGGATAGGTGCGAAATCCAGAGCTCACATCGGGTACTGCCAGCAAGCCCCGGCGCTGGTAGTAGCGTATAGTCTCGACGCCCACGCTGGCGGCTTTGGCCAATTGTCCTATGGTGTATTGATCTGAAGCAGACATAAATAAAAAGTCCTTGACTCTGTTCTCAGGTACGGAGTCTATGATACAGCGGATAGTCGATTAAGGAGAATAGTCATGACCGACAAGCATCAACATAGCGGCAATTGCTGCGGACAATCTGCATCAACGCCTGCGTCCTCACCGTCGTCAGCACCAGTGCCGGAAGAAAAAAAATATACCGATCCCGTATGTGGCATGCAGGTGGCGAAGAATACTGAAAAAACTGCGCGCTTCCAGGGCGTCGCCTATTATTTCTGCAGTCAGTCATGCGTGAGCAAATTCACGGCTGCACCTGAAAATTATGTCAAAGCCAAACGCGTCATCGGTATGGGCAGCGTTCCGGCGGCATCTGCCTCATCTTCTGCCACATCTGCTGCTGTAGCCGATGCGACGACTGCAACTGTTGCGGCGACGGCAGCGCCAGTGGTACGTGAAGTCAGCCGGGTCAAACCGGCGGTTGGCAGCTCTTGTTGCGGCGGCAGTCATGTTGCAACAAATAGTATGCAACACGACCCGCAAGGCGCGCATAAAGATCCAGTCTGCGGAATGACGGTCAATGAAAATAGCCAGCATCAGTTCGTGCACGCTGGTCAAACCTACTATTTCTGCTGCGACTCGTGCAAACAGAAGTTCAGTAAAAATCCGCAGACATATTTAAATCCGGAGCAGGCACCTGCGGAAAAACCGGTTGCCAAAGATGCGATTTACATGTGTCCGATGGATCCGGAAATTGAGCAAATCGGCCCTGGTATCTGCCCTATCTGCGGTATGGCGCTCGAGCCGAAAGAAGCCATTATCGAGGAAGATAACAGCGAACTTCTCGATATGAGCAGGCGCCTGAAAATCAGTATTGCTCTCAGCCTGCCCTTGTTACTGCTGACGATGGGCGACATGCTGCCCGGTATTTCTTTCCATGATTTACTGGGCATGCATGTCTTCGACTGGCTGCAGTTTGCATTGGCAACACCTGTTGTCGTATGGCTGGGGCGGCCATTTTTTGAACGGGCAATCGCCTCCTTCAAAAGCGGCAATCTGAATATGTTCAGCCTGATCGGCGTCGGCACTGCGGCGGCGTATCTGTTCAGTCTGTTTGCGCTGCTGTTTCCGCAAGCGCTGCCGGACGCATTCAAGATGAATGGCATGGCGCCACTGTATTTTGAAGCCGCCGCCGTCATTATCTGTCTCGTTATTCTGGGCCAGGTGCTGGAGTTACGCGCCCGCTCGCAAACAAATCAGGCCATCAAATCTTTGCTGGCACTGACCCCGGCAACAGCCATACGCATTGCCGCCGATGGCAACGAAACTGAAATCCCACTCGACAAAGTTCAGGTCGGCGATCTGCTGCGCGTCAAACCCGGCGCCCACATTCCGGTCGACGGGCTGCTGGTCGATGGACATTCGCATGTTGATGAGTCGATGATTACCGGCGAACCGATTCCGGTTGGCAAACAGGCCGGAGATAAACTCAGCGCCGGGACCATCAATCAACAAGGCAGCTTCAGCCTGCGGGCCGAAAAAATCGGCAGAGATACGCTGATCGCGAAGATCATCGATATGGTGAATCAGGCTGGCCGTTCGCGCGCACCGATACAAAAACTCGCCGATAAAGTGGCCGGTTGGTTTGTGCCTGCAGTCATCGCGGCGGCGATACTGGCGTTTATATTATGGGCCGTCTTCGGCCCCGCCCCGGCACTGGCGAATGGCTTGATGGCAGCCGTATCCGTGCTGATCATTGCCTGCCCTTGCGCACTCGGTCTGGCAACGCCGATTTCGGTCACCGTCGGTATCGGGCGTGGCGCGGTCGAAGGCATATTGATCAAAGATGCCGAAGCACTTGAACGTCTGGAAAAAATCGACACGCTCGTCATTGATAAAACCGGCACTCTCACCGAAGGCAAGCCAACGCTGCAGGAGTTCATCGTCGCAGATGGTACGAATGAAGAGGAATTATCAGCAATCGCGCTGGCGACAGAACAGCAAAGTGAACATCCTCTGGCGCAGGCAGTGGTGGATTTTATCCGCAAAAAAAATATTACCGCAGCCAGCATCAGCGACTTTAAAGCCATCAACGGCAAGGGTGTGCAGGCAACGTTCAACGGACAGCAGATATTGCTCGGCAAACCTGCGCTAATGGAAGAAAACCATGTCAGCTTGCAGGAATTCAGCCCTCGTATACTTGAGTTGCAGCAGCGTGGTCACACGGTCATGGTGATGGCAGTCAACGCCAAAGCAGCTGCGCTGATCAGCGTGGCCGATAGCATCAAAGCCAGCAGCCTGCAAGCCGTGCAGCAGTTACAGCAACAAGGAATCCGCGTGATTGTACTGACTGGCGACAACGCACAAACAGCACAGGCAGTGGCAACCCAATTGGGATTAAACGAGGTACATGCGGATGTGCTACCGGAAGACAAATTCCGTTTCATTCAGCAATTGCAGCAACAGGGATGCATGGTTGCGATGGCCGGTGACGGCATCAACGATGCGCCAGCACTGGCACAGGCGAATGTCGGCATTGCCATGGGTACCGGCACCGATGTCGCTATGCACAGTGCGCATGTGGTGCTGGTCAAAGGTGATCTGCGCGGCATTGCCAAGGCCCGCACGCTGAGCCGGAATGTCATGCGCAATATCCGTCAGAATCTGTTTTTTGCGTTTGCCTACAATTTTATCGGCGTGCCAGTTGCAGCCGGCGTGCTATTCCCCTGGTTCGGCATCCTGTTAAGCCCGATGATTGCCAGCGCAGCGATGAGCCTCAGTTCGGTCTCGGTCATCAGCAATGCCCTGCGGCTGCGTTATACCCGCCTCTAAATCAAGCATAATTCACAGTAATTCACTGCCGTTCAGGCATCATCAATCAGGAACAGGAAGTGCGCAATGCACTTCCTGTTTTTCTATTTACAGCAGGATCAGCAACCTTCATCAGGACGCAAGTCCTTGTCACATCAACGTCATCTGCCGCTGCTAGCATCGCTCTCCGACACTCACACTCCCTGGACATCTGTCGGTACCGTTATCGTTTCTGACCGTAGCAGGAAAACCTGCCAACGACATCCATCAGCTAGCCGGGCGATCGCCGCAATGTATCGAATACTTCACTAACCTTTGCTGACCCATGATGAAAAAAACTCCCCTGTCAGTGCTTTTACTCAGCACTTTGTACGCCCACGGCAGCTATGCCCAGACTGTTACCACCACACCGATTGAGCATGTGATTGTATTGGTGGGTGAAAACCGGACATTTGACAATCTGTACGGCGTGTATCAGCCAAAAAAGAAGCAGACCATCTCTAACCTGTGGTCTAAAGGCATTGTCAAAGCCGATGGTTCGCCAGGGCCAAACTACCATCTGGCAGCGCAGAAGACAGCGGAAAATTTTACGGCCTATACCCCGACGCCAACCGTCAAAGCTACTTATCCAAGCCTGCCCCAGCCGTATGCTGCCGGTGCTTTCGGCCAGCGTCATGACGTACCGGATGCGCGTTTTCCGGCAGACATGCCTAATGGGCCCTATCAGATTACCAAGCACGTCAGCTACGGTGCACATACCGGCGATCCGGTGCACCGTTTTTTCCAGATGTGGCAACAGATTAACGGCGGCAATAATGACCTGTTTGTCTGGGTCGCAGAAATGACGGGGGTTGGTCCAAGCAATGCCCCGATTCCTTTCGCCCCTGGTCGCACCTATCAGGGTGGCATTGCGATGGGCTTTTACAATATGTCCACCGGCGATGCGCCGACCTTCAAAAAACTGGCCGACAACTACGCGATTGCCGATAACTATCACCAGCCTATTATGGGCGGCACCACCGTTAACTATCTGGCGCTGGCAACCGGTGACGTGACCTTCTATACCGATCAGGGCAAGCCTGCGGTGCCTCCTGCGAAGATGATAGAGAACCCTGATCCACAGCCAAACACCAATAACTGGTACACCGAAGACGGCTACCGTGGCGGCACATATATTCAGTGCGCTGATCTATCGCAACCTGGCGCTGCCGGTATACACGCCTTTCTGAAAAAACTACCGTATCAGGCATTCAATCAGGGCAATTGCGCGCCGGATACCTACTACATGGTCAACAATATGGACCCGGCCTACTCGCCACTGGGTGAACCGCTGGCACTGGGTGCGGATAAATTTTTGCTGCCGCCACAAACGATTCCTCACATCGGCGATGCGCTGACTGCTGCCGGTATTTCCTGGAAATGGTACAGCGGTGGTCGTAATGACGGTAAGAATGTGGACAAAGAGTATTGCGCCATGTGCGATACGCCGTCGTTCTTCACGTCAACCATGACCGGGCCAGATAAAAACAAATTACAGGATATGCATCAGTTTTATGTCGATGTAAAAAAAGAGGAGAAATCCTTCCCTGCTGTTTCTTACATCGCGCCTTACGACAGCCTGTCCGGTCATCCCGGCTATGCCTCGGAATCCAGTTTTGATGAACTGGCTGCCGATGTGATCGCCCGCGTCAAAGCCAATCCGGAACTATGGAAAAAAACCGCGATCCTGATCACCTTCGATGAAGGCGGTGGCTATTACGATTCCGGCTATGTGCAACTGATTGATTTCTTCGGCGACGGCACACGTATCCCGCTGGTTGCAGTGTCACCATATGCGAAAAAAGGGCATGTCGATCATACTTATTACGATCACGCATCGATACTGAAATTCATACAGCGCAACTGGAAGCTGGCACCACTGTCGAAACGCAGCCGCGACAATTTGCCGAACCCCATCGTGGATAAGAAAAATCCGTATGTGCCGCTGAACCGCCCTGCACTGGGCGACCTGATGGGCATGTTTGATTTCAAACAGAAACCGTAAGCGCAGGCACAACCGTCATCATCCGCGTAAAAAAACAGGTATGCAGCGATTGCTGTTTGCCTGTTTTTTTATTGTCTTTCAAATGATGGGCTTTCAAAAAAATGGCCTCAGATATTACGTTCAAGACTGGATAACAGGTCGTAAATATGTCCTCGTGATGACCTTATTGATGATGTTGTTGCTGAAATGTAGCGAGTATTTCTTCCAGTTTAAATTCACTTTCCTGTCATATTGGCTGACTACACTTTGCCGCGTTGACGTCCGGAAACTTCTGCTTTTCAACGCATTAAAAGCACATTGCTTCCGCGCTTCTTCAGATAAGTATCAGATTAACTGATACCCGCTCTGCAGAACCGCCTGAAGGCACACAACATCTTCGCATTCTTATTCATCATCGACTCAGGAACCCAATCATGGCACCCAAACTTCGTCGTTCCCCGCTGTATCTGATTTTGCTGCAAGTTTTTGCTGCTCCCGCATTCGCAGAAGAAGCACCTGCAGACGTTGTCAACGTCGTTATCTTCGGCCAAGGCAATACACGTCAGGTACAAGACGTTTCCAAAAAAGACCTGGCGCTGGCTTTACCTGGCAGCAGCCCACTGAAAGTCCTGGAAAAACTACCTGGCGTCAGCTTCCAGTCTGCTGACCCGTTCGGTGCCTATGAGTGGTCTACACGTTTCAGCGCACGCGGTTTCAATCAGAGTCAAATGGGCTTCACGCTGGACAATGTGCCACTCGGCGACATGAGCTACGGCAACAACAACGGTCTGCATATCAGCCGTGCAATTTCATCTGAAAACATTGGTCGCGTGACCTTGTCTCAAGGTGCTGGCGCAGTTGGTACGGCATCGACCAGCAATCTGGGCGGTACCGTGCAATTCTTCTCATCTGTACCGACAGATGAATTCGGCATCACGGGCTCGCAGACGATTGGCAGCGACAAAACCTATCGCACCTTCGCACGCGTTGATACCGGTTTGCTGTCTTCCGGCACTAAAGCCTATCTGAGCGTGACGCGTCAACGTGCAGAAAAATGGAAAGGTGCAGGCGCACAGGATCAGGATATTTTTAACTCCAAACTGGTACAAAAACTGGGCAACAGCAAGCTGACGGCCTTCTTTAATTACTCAGACCGTAAAGAAGTCGACTATCAGGATTTGTCGGTAGAAATGGCAAACCGTCTAGGCTACGACTGGGATAACTATGCACCGGACTGGCAGCGTGCCGTCAATGCCGCCAAAGGTGTGTATACCGGCAAAGTTAATAGCCTGGATGATGCGTATTATCAGGGCAGCGGCTTGCGTAAAGACAGCCTGCTCGGCGCGACACTGGATAACCGCTTTGGTGACGACGTCTATCTGAAAACAACGGCTTACCACCACAGTAATGAAGGTCAGGGTCACTGGTACACGCCTTACACGCCTTCAACGAATGGTCTGCCAATTTCTATCCGCACCACAGAATATTCGATCAGCCGCAACGGTGTGATTGCCGACCTGACAGCCGAACTTGGCCAACACACATTCAATGGCGGCTTCTGGGCAGAGAGCAGCCTGCACACACTGACACGTAATTTTTATAATGCCACTGGCGGACAGGATACCAACGAGTTCCTGACCAATCCCACATCAACTGGCTTCAAACAAAATTTCACGACCACGACCACTCAGTTCTACGCACAGGATACGATTTCCCTGATGGCGGATAAGCTGAAACTGAATGTCGGCTTCAAATCTCCGAACGTCAAAATCAATGCCGTCAACGTGGTCGGTACCCGCGCGGCCGGTGATCTGACCGCTTCTAAAAACTTCCTGCCGCAATTGGGTCTGAATTACGCACTGACGAAATCCGATGAACTGTTCCTCAGCTTATCGGAAAATATGCGCGCCTATCAACCGGGTGTCAGTGGCCCGTTTTCTCAGACACAGACTGCATTTAATCTGAGTGCCGGCACGATCAAACCAGAAACATCGAAAACTATCGATGCCGGTTATCGCTTCAAAACTGATAGTCTGGTCGGTTCCGTCGCAGCCTATTTCACACGTTTCGATGACCGCCTGATGGCAGTCGCTACTTGCGCGGGCATTGTTGGTTGTCCAAGCACATTCGTCAACGTTGGTAAGGTAGAAGCCAAAGGTATCGAGGCGGCGGCAATGTGGACGCTGGCGAAAGACTGGTCTCTGTTCAACTCGCTGACGTATAACGATGCGCAATATAAATCCAACTATATGGACGGCAAAACGCTGGTCGATATCGCTGGAAAACAGGTTGTTGATTCACCAAAGCTGATGTTCAAAACTGAACTGTCTTATGAAACGCCACAATGGTTTGGCCGCGTCGGTGGAAAATATACAGACAAGCGTTTCTACACCTACAGCAACGACGCCAGCGTTCCTGCATACTGGGTCATGAATCTGTCAACCGGTTACAAACAGAAAAATCTGGGTGGCATTAAAGATTTCTCGATTCAGCTGAATGTTGAAAACCTGCTCAACAAACAATACTTCAGCACCATAGGTTCAAATGGCTTCCAGACCTTTGATCCAACCGGCACTGCACAGACCTTGCTGTCCGGCGCACCGCGTCAGTTATTCGTGACTGTCAGCGGCAAGATCTGATTGACGCTTTGACCCGGCTGTCCGCTCTCAGCAGATAGCTTTATTCAACGCCCCGTATCTGGCACGCTGGCTACGGGGTGTTTATCTATGCAACAAGCAACGCGCACAGCATAGCAAAAGCATCACAGCACAGGCTGGCGAACAGGTAAAATACGCGCCTCTGTTATTGCCTTTTGTTGTCCGGACATATTTATGCGTTTGCGCTTCTCTCTGTTGTTGCCACTTCTGATTTCATCTGCACTCGCTCAGCCTGCTCACCAGAGTCCGGCGACAAAAAAAGGAAATCAAAAAAATTCTGTTCCCACAGCCGTCACCATTTATGCCGCCGGTGACATTGCCGATTGCCGGAAAAAACCGGCTGCGGAATCAGTCGCCGCACGCACCTCAGATATGATCGCCAGTGCGTTGGAAAAAGACAGCAATGCCATCGTGATCACGCTCGGCGACAATACTTATCCTATCGGTAAGCCGGAGGAGTTCAGCGACTGTTATGACCCGACCTGGGGACGCTTTAAAGAGCGCACGCTGCCATCGCCGGGCAATCATGAATATGGCATGCCGAAAGCACTGGGCTATTATAATTATTTCGGTGAGATCGCCGGGCCAGAGCGGCGCGGCTATTATGCGAAGCACGCAGGTGCATGGCAGATACTCTCGCTCAACAGTAATCTTGATCCTGCACAGATGGAGAAGCAGGTGAGTTGGCTGAAAGAAGAACTCAGTCATAGCAAACAAACGTGCACACTGGCGTTCTGGCATCACCCTGCCTACAGCTCCGGCGGACACGGCAACAACCCGCACATGCACAGCATCTGGAAAATCCTGGCGGCAGCCAAAGCAGACATCGTACTGACGTCTCACGATCACGATTACGAACGATTTGCACCACTTGATAGTAACGGCGACAGGGACGATAAAAATGGCATCCGCAGTTTCGTCGTCGGTACTGGTGGCGCTAAACTGACACCGATGTTTCTGCCAAAAGCGGCAACCGAAATCCGCGACAACAATACGCATGGCGTGTTGAAACTGACGCTGCAGGAAAAATCCTATGAGTGGGAATTTCTGCCAGTACAGGGGAGCAATTTCAGCGATAAAGGCAAGGGAAGCTGCCACTAAGATTCACACTTAGTCTCAACAATAATGCGGCTTAGCGAGGTATTCTGCCTGCTAAGCCGCATTTTTATTAAGTCTTGCAAACGAATTTAATGATTACTGCTCTGCCGTGATCCCGCGTATACGTCAGCGGTGATATTCCTCATTTCAAAATCAATTCCAAACCGGCATTTTTTTAGGACTATACTTAACTACGGCTCAACGACTTGGTGCGTTTTATCTGATTGATCGCCCGGGTTGTCCCTTCCCGCGTCCGCCAGACGCATTACGGAGTCGTCATGCATATTGAAGAAACACTGAGACTTGATTTTAAAGACGTGTTGATCCGTCCCAAGCGCTCTACCCTTACATCCCGCGCCCAAGTTGATTTAAACCGGGAATTCGTCTTTCACCATTCCGGCAAAACCTACAACGGTATTCCGATTATCGCTGCCAACATGGATTCCACCGGCACCATAGAAATGGCGCGGGCACTGGAAGGCCATCAGTTATCAGTCGCCCTGCACAAGCACTACGACGAGGACACACTGGTCAGCTATTTCTCGACGCTGGAAAAAAAATCGACCGCGTTTTATTCGATGGGCATTACACAAGCTGACTTTGAAAAATTTTCAGCTGTCATGGCTCGCGCAAAAAATGCGATTGAATACGTCTGCATCGATGTGGCGAATGGCTATACCGAAGGTTTCATTAATTTCGTTAAAAAGGTACGCGCCACTTACCCTCATCTGACCATCATGGCGGGCAATGTGGTGACAGGTGATATCACCGAAGAATTGATCCTTGCCGGCGCTGATATTGTCAAAGTGGGCATAGGCCCAGGCTCGGTCTGCACCACCCGCAAAATGACAGGTGTTGGTTATCCGCAACTATCGGCGATTATCGAATGTGCCGATGCCGCACATGGTCTCGGCGGGCAAATTTGTGCCGATGGTGGCTGCGTTGTTCCTGGCGATCTGGCAAAAGCGTTCGGCGGCGGTGCCGATTTCATCATGCTGGGAGGCATGCTGGCTGGCCACGATGAATGCAGCGGTGATCTGGTCGAGCGGGACGGCCAGCAATTTAAACGCTTCTACGGCATGAGCAGTCGCGCTGCGATGGACAAATATGCGGGCGGCGTTGCGAAATATCGTGCATCGGAAGGAAAAGAAGTATTGATTCCCTACCGTGGCCCGGTAGAAGCCAGCCTGCAGGATATCCTTGGCGGCGTACGCTCTGCCTGCACCTATGTCGGCGCACATAAACTCAAAGAGCTGACTAAACGCACCACCTTTATCCGGGTCACTCAGCAACTCAACGAAGTATTCGGTAAATCCTGATACCTGCCTCACCTTCTCTTGCCACGCAACACTGCAAGGCAAGAGAAGCGTCATCCACGCTGATTTATAGCGCACAACAGCAACAATTCAGCACTAATCAAGTGCATAACACCCGTACCCGTTGGTGACGGTTACCGGTAAACATCCTGTTCAAGTCTGGAAACAGCCTGATTTTTTAAAAGATATCCGCTGGCACAATTCCTGCTGTGATTTTTTTCAAAACAATAGTGACATTGAAAGAAGTCATCACAAAAATATTGCTATAGAAATTATTCCATGTCAGGATAGGAATATATCTTTTATACAATTAACTTCCAATTGAACTGAATTTTCTTTTGCGAAAAATATAAAAAGCCGGGTGATATCGGCACAAAGCACTAAAAGATATTGATGCAGCAACCGATTTGTATAGGGAGAAATATGAATAAGGTAGTTCAACAACCAGCGCATAAACGCCGCACGTCTGCGTTCGCCATACTTTGTACCGGTGTATTGATTACGGCGTGTTCCAAGACACCGCCACCAGAAGAAGCACCCAAGGAAACCGCTGCCTCCGCCGCCTCAGGTGAAATGCCGACAGGTCTGGTCAAAAATCCGGTCAATCACGGGCATGTCGCAGACGTAACAAAATGGATGGATCAGGCATCCAACAAAACGGCGGCACAAATCGCGCAGGAAGAAAAACTGCTGAAAGAAGCCAAAGAAAAAGAAAAAGAGAAGCAGGCGCTGGAAGCAAAACGCGCGCAGGAAAGTAAAACACCTCCAGCTAAACCTTCACCTGTTGCACGGGAAGTCTTGGCAGCCGCCTCGACCCCGGCTCCCGCGCCGGCACCTGTCGTGACGAAACCGGTAGAAGCACCCCCGGTTGTCGCTGCCGCCCCTGCTCCGGTTGTTGCAAAAGCAGCAGAGCCAGAGCGCATCGTATTAAAACTGCTGAACAGTGTTCAGCCTAAATACCCTGCAAGTGCGGCACGTGCAGGCGTGACTGAAGGTGTGGTCAGCGCCAAAATTCATGTCGAACCGGATGGCAAAGTGTCGCAGGTGGAGATTTTGAAAGCCCGCCCGCCCAGGCATTTTGATAAAGAAGTCATTGCTACAGTGATGCAGTGGAAATACGCGCCGATATCGAGAGCGCAGACAACGGTCACCGAGTTTAATTTCAAAATAGACTAGGCCTCTGCACGGCAAATATGCCGCTCCGCTAAACCGCTCTGCTAATCATCAAAAAGCCCTGATCGCTTCACGCTGATCAGGGCTTTTTGATGTTGGATGATAAAGATGGATAATTGCTTGTGATTACTGCTTGCTGACCAGACCCAGTTCAGGACCAGACATCAGTTTTTCAATATCCAGCAAAATAATCATACGGTCATCAATGTCGCCCAGACCAACCAGATAATCAGAGGAAAACGTCGTTCCCATATCTGGCGGCGGTTTGATTGCCGAGGCTGGCAAGGTCACAACGTCAGACACACTGTCAACGATCATTCCTATGACATGCCCGTCGATGTTGAGCACGATCACCACAGTCGAAGCGTCAAACGTCGCCTCTCCGGTCGCGAAACGCAAACGCATGTCTATCACGGGGACAATGACGCCGCGTAAATTCATTACGCCTTTCAGGTATTCCGGCGCATTTGCAATCCGCGTCAGTGCTTCAAAATTACGAATTTCCTGGGTCAGTAAAATCGGAATACCGTATTCCTCGGAGCCCAATCGAAAAGCAAGAAATTCCTGATCTTTCTGGATCGCCTGACGATCATCAGAATCTGCTTTTGTTGCGCTAAGTTCAGCAACGCTCATTGTTCTGTTCCTTAAAAAAAATTTAAAACAAAAGACGTCAAGGTGTTTATCTGCCTGCGTTCTGATGAGATTAAGACGATGTGATGTATCGCCGCACACCACTCTCGTCAAAATATTTCCTTAAGGCACTAATTTTACTTGATTTATGCTTGCTCAAGCGGCTTTTAACTTATTTTTCAAGCTGCGCTAATTGACGCAGAACATGTGCTGCCGCCATTAAACCGAACGATGCCGTCACCACTACGGAAGAGCCGAAACCAGCGCAGTTCAGGCCGCTTATACCATTGGTGCTGCCAGCGCTGTCAGTACTGCTGGCATCAACCTCACACGCCTCAGCCGTTTCCGGCATCGTCAATGCTTCCATAGAAAACACCGCGTCGATACCGAATTTACTTTTTGTTCCACGCGGAAAACCGTGATTCTGTCGTAAGCGCTTGCGCACCAGCGCCAGCAAGGGTTCCTGCTCGGTGCGCGATAAATCACGAATTTCTATCTTGCCGGGATCAGTCTGTCCACCGGCTGCGCCTATCGTAATCAAAGGAATCGCGTGCTGACGACAATAAGCGATCAATGCCGTTTTTGCCTTAACGTTGTCAATTGCATCAATCACATAATCAAAACCATGCTGTCCCAGCATCGCATCAAGGTTGTCCGGCGTCACAAAATCTTCAACCTCAGTCACCTGACAAAAAGGATTGATTAAGGCTATCCGCTCCGCTAAGGCTGTCACTTTGGCTTTCCCCAGAGTGTCACTGGTCGCCTGTATCTGGCGATTAACATTGGATTCGGCAACGTTATCGAGATCGATCATCGTAATACGCCCGATAGCACTGCGGGCAAGCGCTTCCACAACCCATGAACCGACACCGCCAACGCCGATCACGCAGACGTGAGCGGTCGTAAAACGTGTCAGGGCATTGCTGCCATATAGCCGTGCGATACCGCCAAAACGACGATCAAAATCAATGTCAGAATCTTGTTGCATAATAAGAAGAAATTTAAAATCAGGCGCCATTTTACAAGACCACGGTTGATGTGTCGCAAGCAGGTCTACAATGGGTATTGCATAATGATGATCAACATCTCCAGAAGGAGTCTGCATGAACAACTTATTTGACAGTGCGCCGGGCTTTGATCAGCCACTCGCCGTTCTTAAACATTGCCACGACCGTATCCGCAAACAACTTGCAACGATGGATAAACTGGTAGTGCATCTGAATGATGTTGGTATTGATGAAAATGCGCAGCAAGCGGCGAAAGCTGTTTTGCGGTACTTCAATAAAGCAGCGCCTCTGCATCATGAAGATGAAGAAATTGATTTACTGCCTGAGTTGCAAGCGACCGCCACCGGTGAGGATGCGAGTCTGTTGGCCGTATTACTGACAGATATCTTGCAGCAGCATCAGCAAATGGCAGCGCAGTGGAAAGTACTGGGCGCTCAGTTGCAGGCAATTGAAGATGGTACAGGAACTGATTTATCGGCTGCCGAGGTTGAGGATTTTGCAGCGCTGTATGCCAAACATATGCAAATTGAAGAAGGTCAGATCGCACCGATGGCGCAGCGTTTATTCAGTGCTGCACAAATGCAGAAATTAGGTGCGGCGATGCAGGCGCGCCGGGGCATCAGCGCCTAGCGCCTGAACCCCGACTGTGCCGCCATAACGTCAGCCGTAATTACAGACAACCCCATTTTGTTTTTAAAGGAATCGTATGTCTATCGCCCATCTCCGCAAGGATTATCAACAAGCCAGCCTGACCGAATCAGACGTCGCCGCTGATCCGATTGAACAGTTTGGCGTCTGGTTTGACCAGGCATTAAAAGCGGATGCTGCCGAAGCAAACGCCATGAGCTTATCCACTGTCAATGATGACGGACGCCCAACATCCCGCATCGTGCTGATTAAGGAATTTGATCAACGTGGTTTTTGCTGGTTCACCAATTACGACAGTGCGAAAGGTAAGGATCTGGTAGCCAATCCCTACGCGGCCTTGTTATTTTTTTGGTCTGCTCTGGAACGTCAGGTTCGCATTGAAGGTCGCATAGAAAAAGTGTCTTCCGAAGAAAACGATGCGTATTTTTATAGTCGCCCATTAGGTAGCCGCCAGAGCGCCAATGCATCAGCCCAGAGCCAGACGATTGCCAATCGCGATCTGCTGGAACAGCAGTTAGCCAGTGTTGTCGGCACATTTGGCGACCAACCGCCGCGCCCAGAACATTGGGGCGGTTACCGTCTGGTACCGGAAAAAATCGAATTCTGGCAAGGCCGCAGTTCGCGTCTGCATGATCGTATCGTCTACACCCGTAATGCCGATGGCAGATGGAGTATAGGCCGCTTACAGCCTTAATCAGCTCTCTCGCTTTCTGCTGCGCCGTCTTATATGGCGCGTACAAATCCCCCGTTGCTATGTGCCTGGCCGGGGGATTTTCTTTATCTCGCGCCGGCATTCAAAAAACCCGTGGACTGCTGCCTCAGATCACGTCATCAAGTCATCACACTGCACTGTTATGCTGAATGATCGTTTCCGATCAGTTCAAATTCATGCGAAAAAAAATCTTGTTGCTCAGCGTTTCTGCGGGGAGCGGGCATAAACGGGCCGCAGAAGCGCTGCTCGCCTGTGCCTTGGCAGGCGACGAAGAAGCGGAAATACGCCATCTGGATGTGATGGATTTTGTTACCGCCGGATTTCGCAAGATTTATACCGATTTTTATATCCGACTCGTCAACCGCGCTCCGCTGCTATGGGGCTATCTGTATCATGCAAGTAATAGCGCGCAGGCCAACGGCTTCCTCGAAAAACTACGTCGTGGCGTGGAAAGACTGAATGCCCGCCCGCTGAAAAAAATGCTGACCGGATTTCAGCCCGATGCGATTATCTGCACACATTTCCTGCCGGCAGAAATGCTGTCGTATCTGATACGAAAATCGGAACTCAACTGCCCGGTGTGGGTACAAGTCACCGATTTCGACTTACATCGCATGTGGGTGCATGACAATATGGCAGGCTATTTCGCCGCTAATGCCGAAGTCGCTGAACGCATGCGCCAGAATGGCATTCCTGCGCAAAAAATACATGTCACCGGCATTCCTGTGATGCCCGGATTCACGCAACGGCATGATCGCCGCAGCTGTGCCGCGGAGTATGGACTGGACCCGCACAAACCAACGGTTTTGCTGATGGGCGGCGGTGCCGGTGTCGGCGATCTCGACAAACTGGCCGCGCACTTATTGCGCTTAGAGACGCCGTTTCAACTGATAACACTGGCAGGAAATAACACGCAGATGCTGCATAAAATGCAGGCGCTGGCACAGCATTATCCTGGCAAGCTGCTGCCACTCGGATTCAGTAACAAGGTTGAACGTCTGATGGCTTGTGCGGATCTGGTCATTACCAAACCTGGTGGCCTCACTACCTCGGAATGTCTTGCCAGTGGCGTGGCGATGATCGTGACATCACCGATTCCCGGACAGGAAGAAAGGAATGCCGATTTCTTACTCGAACAAGGTGTCGCACTGAAAGCCCACGACCATATCAGCCTTGCCTACCGTCTGAACGTACTACTCAGCCAGCCCGAAAAATTACATGAGATGCGCCGCAAAGCGCTCGCCTTAGGTAAGCCACATGCTGCAGCCGATGTCTTAACACAAGTATTCGGACGGCAAGAGGCAAACACAATGCAAACAGCAAGCTAACGCTGAGCAATCAAGCAACAACTCCCAGACCACAGCACGTCATTCACACTCACTTCAAGCGTATGAATTCATCCTTCAAAAACTTATTTTTAACCCTGTTATGGGTCTTTGTGCTGGCTGTATTTTTTGCGCAGGTGGAAATTCAGATCGAAGGTGCGAATGGCTGGGGCGGTAGTCTGCCAACCTGGCGCATAAAAAACCATTGGTTGCTTGATTTGTTCTGGGGTGGTCGCGCCATGACCGGCTATCACGCCTGGGTATTTCCGTTTATCGCCATCTTTTTCCATTTTCCCATCATCTGGATGTCGCAATGGAGCTGGAAAATACAAGCGCGCATAGCCGCCTGTATTATCATTTTCTGGATCACGGAAGATTGCCTGTGGTTCGTGATGAATCCCGCCTATGGCATCAGCAGCTTTAACCCCGTGCTGGTTCCCTGGCATCGCCACTGGCTATGGGGAACACCCATAGATTACTGGATAGGCGGAGTAGTCGCCATCCTGTTGCTTTGCTATTCCTACAAAAAAGAAAAAGTCCGCTGAGGCAGAAAAACTACGTCAGCGGTACAACGTCTTTGTACCTCAGGCACCTGCGCTGTAGGCTTTTTTAGGATCCTCGCTGACGTCCGCCACCGATGCTGTCGACGTCACGGCAACCGGTGTATTCTGCGTTTTTTCGGGAATTTTAAAACCCGCATAAGTGCCGGCGCTCATGCCCATTAAGGTCAGAATATTGCCGTCAAATTCAGGCATGCTGACATGCTGTACAACATACAAAATGAACAGGACGCCAAACAACAGATTGAACACCAGCATCTGAAAACGGTACAAAGCCAACCCCTGAGCATCGCTCAGAATATCGCTCCAGAATCCCTGACTCTCGCTATTAACCGGTGGCTTGGTCGCATCCACACTGGCGGCGGCAAAATACGTGGCACTTCCGATACCAAGCAAGCCCAGCGCCTGACTAGAGAAGGTCGGTATTCCCTCCCCGACCAGCCACAACCACATATAAGAAGCAAAGACGATAAAAAACCACCATGCCATCTGCACCCGCGACAGGCTGAAACTGCGACTACGTACGGCGAGATCGGTGACATCCCGCAATAAACCCGAATCACGCCCGAGGCGCAACAATGCAAAGCCGACACCCAGAATAAAGCCGAAGCCCAGCAACAGATAAGCAGGACGCAATACCTGCAGGCGCAACATTCCGCTCACCAGTACACCACCGCCAACAGCGGTGTTCAAGGTAAGACTGTAAGGCAGATCACGCCGAAAGCCGTGTTTTGCATCTTTCCATGGGGAGCCGACCAGCAACTCGCGCATGGCGCCGAGATCGCTGCCATCGAGCTGCGGCATAAAAAATTGCAAACCATATCCGGTGGCAGCCGGATTGCAATCCATCGGTTTCAACGGAGTCAGTTCCCCCTGTATGCGTAATTCCACTTCGGCATACTGATCACTGCTCAACTGCTCACAAATACCGGGAGTGGAAATCACGAAACGATGATTGAGTTCAACGGCAACAATCTCGGTCGAACGCACAGTGTCAGCGGCGCTGGCTGGCAGGCCACAGAAAAAAAGGACAGCAACAAAACATCGTTGCAACGTAGAAGACAGAAAAGACAGCGTATTCATCGTTTTCTCCTCAGGCTGCTTGTGCAGGTGGTGCGGGTGGTACAAGCGGGTCGGCTTGCGACACCACCGGCGTCAGAAATAAATCCCGTTCAGCGGCACGACGTTTGACCAGTCCCGGTAAGGGTTTGCCATCCGCCATGACCCAGCGCCCGAACTGATCTGCAGCACCAGCACGGTTATTCGCATTGAGCATCTTCAGCAACGTTGAACTGCGCAAATTACCGATGCCCAGATTGAAGGTAAAGCTGGTCAGCGCGCCGAATTCATTGTCATTCAGGGACACCAGCACTACCGATGACACATCGCGCCCTGCATTCATCAGATCCGTATGCAACAAGGCTTCGGCCTGAGCGAGTGTAATGCCACCGGGATACAGGCTTTGCACCTGCGCCTTATCCGCAGCCCCTTTCAGGAAGCGCCCCTGATAGGTGATCGCATGACCCCATCCTATAGTCCAGATACCAACCGGATCCAGATAAGGATCAATATTATCTGTTGTGGGATTACCGTCCGGTATCCCTTCGTATTGTTTGACCAGATCTACCGTCGCCTGATTCACATCGCGTAGTGCCATTGCAGCCTCCAGAACAGAATACATCGGTGCGGAGCCCTGATATCGTCATCCGTATCTATATAGCAGGACTGATGTCAACCGCCCCGGTGGTGTTGCCGCGTCTTACCGTGTGTTGCAGCGCTTCGGCCTGCGGCGTCACGATCGCTACGAACGATTACCGGGAACAATTTTGTGTAAAACCTATGCAACAGGTTCTGGAAGAATAGTATCAAATAAATATGTCAATCAATTAATTTTTTAGCAAAAACCTGACGCGCTTTTGCCACTTTTGGCGCCACCACGAAAGCGCAATAGCCTTGCTCAGGGTGCTGGCGATAGTAATTCTGATGGTAGTCTTCGGCGATATAAAACATCGGTGCCATCGTGATTTCCGTCACGATCGGTGCATCCCATACCGCGGCCATCGCCGCGACCACTTCATGCGCTATTTTTTTCTGTTGTTCGCCATGATAAAAAATCGCGGAACGATACTGCGTTCCGACATCGTTACCCTGACGATTCAGCGTCGTCGGATCATGTATCGTAAAAAACACTTCCAGCAATTCACGATAAGAAACGAGAGCCGGGTCAAACGTCAACCGCACCACTTCTGCGTGACCAGTCTGACCGGTGCAGATCTGCTCATAGCTGGGCTGATGCACACTGCCGCCGGTATAACCGGATTCCACTTTCAGCACCCCGCGAATTTGTTGAAACACCGCTTCAGTGCACCAAAAACACCCTCCACCAAGCACGATAGTTTCTGTCATTTTTCTCTCCTAAGTCCTTGTTGCATAAGGGTTCACAGCATTTCAGGAACCGAAACAACCACTACCAAAGATTGGTTGATCGCTGTAAAATGTGCCAATAGAACAGCCAAATTTTAGAGGTTCCTGATGACCACTGCCACACCGCGAGGTATCCAAGAAATTAGTTGGACATTAAAAGATGGCACTGTCAAGAGTGCATATCGTGTGCGGATTACAAGGAAGAACTTCAAAGGTCAACGGAGTAGAGTTTTTGACAACTTGAATGAAGCCAAAGAATATTTGGCATTATCAAAAACTGTTCAAGGTAAAAAACTAATTTATTCCATTGAACAAACAGAAGAAGAAAAATATCGTTCTGACAAAGAAAATCGCAACGATTTTAGTTTTGAGCATTTTGTGAAGCTCTACATTCGTGATTACATTGATACCAAACCACGAGAAACAGAACTTCAAAAAAGAAACCATGCAAGCACGGTAGCTTTTTTCAATATTATTCTTGGAACCTCTATTCTTGATAGATCACTTACCTATCAAGAAAAAGTTGATATGGGTGTCGGCAATCCTGAAGATCCAGTCTACAAATATTTTGGGAAATATGATATTCGCAAAATCACTCCAATTGACATTAATAACTATATCAAGTCAAGGAAGCGACTTGGATTGAAACCTATTTCAATTCAACGAGAGATCACACAAATTTCCAATGTCTTCAACAAGGCAAAATATTTTTCTGAACTGGATTCTATTGTTGAACTTCGCAATCCTTGTCGTGAATATGATCGTGATTTGTTGAAGAATAATTCCTTGAAACGTGAAGGATTCATTTCCGATCAAATGCTTGAAAAAATCTTCACCGCATTTAAACAATATTCAAACCCAGAACTCTACGAAATTTCCAACCTGTCTTTACTCACTTCAATGCGAAGAAGTGAAGTCATCACACTCAAAAAAGATCAGGTTAAAGAAAATTATATTCAACTCATTCACACTAAGTCAGGTAAACCACGAAAAGTCTACTTGACCAAAGAAGCACAGGAATACATTGCCACACTCAAACCAAAGAATGATAAAGGCAATTTCTTTAATTATACAATTATGGGTTTTGATCGAATCTTTCATGCACAAGTGAAGAAGCATGGATTCGATTTGAGGTTCCACGATTTCCGAAAAACTGCAATTTCAAGAACCTTGTCCAAGGCAAATGATAATTCTTTGCTTGTTGCAAATATTCTTGGTTTTTCGTCAGTTCGTAAATTCGATGAGTTGCACGTTAGAACACGACTTATGTCCACTGACACCCAACAAGGTGCATTGAGAACTTTTGGACATGACAATCCAGACATTACGAATAAGCACTATTTCACTCCAATAATGGATGATGTTAACAACATTAAAAGACTGAATGAATTGAAAGAAAAACAGCAATCAAATAGCATTAGCAATGAAGAAAAAAATGAGTTGCTAACCATTCTGCTCGAATTTACAGCGTGATTTTATTGTGCAAATTAAAACAACACTGCAAAACAGCATTCCAACTCTCAAAGAAAGAGACAAGCAATGAATTTAGAAGAATTTTTTATTCAATTCCAAGACTTTCTTAGTCCAAAATTGGATACCTATGAACAAGCAATTTATCTCTACATATTCCGTCATAGTAGACTGATTGATCTGAGCGAAGTAACCATTGGATTCAAGTCCGCACGTACAAGAATGGCATGCGGAACTGGAGAAAAGGGAAAGCCAATGTCTGAAAACACTGCCTACCTGAAGCTTACATCCTTGGAACAAAAAGGCTGCATATCCATTATCAAAACAACTCATACTGGAAGATTAATAAAATTACACCTTCCACATGAAATTGATAATTTAATAATTGAGGAAGAAGAAAAAATCCAATTGAGTTTAGAAGAAATGGATTTTTTTAATGTTCCAGAAAACAGATTATTACTTCTTCAGCGAGAAGGATACAAATGCTTTTATACTTTTCAAGATCTTGACGAAAGCAATTTTGTCGTGGAGCACGTGGTATCTAGACCAAATGGTGGCAATGGATATAAAAATCTAGTTGCTGCTTCACGAGAAGCCAACAACAAAAAGGGCAACAGTTCTGCGGAAAATTTTTTGAGGCGATTGTTTAGAGAAGGTTTTCTAAGTGAATCTGAATTTCAAAACAGAATAGAAATGCTCGCAAAATTAAAAGCAGGCGAATTAAAACCGATCTTGGAATAAAATAAAAAAGGCTGGTGTAATCACCCGCCTTTTTTATTTCGTTAGATTCAGCACCACCCGGTTTCTAACAGCATACCCTTGACATTCTTTCAAATTATCGTATAGGTATACTACCAACATACAGTTAAATCATATTTGATTTTTTAAAATTGTCAATAACCGAATTCTGATTAATTGCTCTTGTTGGTGAAACAAGGGCAATTTTTGTATTAACGGTCTAGTGAACGATTCGAAAAATTGCTAACGTGAATGATCACAAAACAGGCACAGGTAAAAATAATCAGGTTGATTTAATAGCAGTCTGGTAACTGGAAAAGGCATTGAGTGATAGGTAACGACACTATTATAGTGAAGGAGGCTAGAATGAGATTTAATCAGAGCCCCAATGAGAGTCTTAAGGTCCAACCATGATTAAGCTGTGTTAATACGGTGAATGGACTAACCAGAAGTGATTAACTATCTTCTGGTCCGATATGTGGCCAACACATGAAGGAATAGACAACCTGCTTTTTTGAATTTCAAAAACGCAAGGGAGTCTTTTTCCTTCTTAGTAGTGACCAACGGGAACGGATAAGAAGGAAAAAGACTGTACAACTATTATCTGTAAAAAATATATCAACTGTACACAAGAAAAATAGATTAAGAGTACACCAGCATAAATTATCTCGTTAGAGGTTTTATGAAATAAAACAAAATTGGAAACGGCAAAAAATTTCCACACTCCAAATACAAAAGCTACTCATTGAGTAGCTTTTTTTGTTCCAGAAGGACCCAGACGAGCTGGTCCATTTTCACTTTCGTGATCTCTCTGCTTGAAGTTTTTCATGTCTATATTTAAGCATGAGCATAGTCAATTTATCAGTGAACTCATTCAGCACACGAAATTTTTCTTCTTCACTCATGTCAGGATTTTTCTGGTGAACCTGATCGTATTCATGGCAAATATCAAAATGTTCTTTCTGATATTTTGCTTCTGGAAACCAACTCATTTTGATTCACCCAAAAAATCAGCCCACACACTTGCAGGATCTATTTCACTGACTGCCGCATTCACTTCCGCAACGGTAGAAGTTGGCAACTGCTTTTCGTCTACAAACTTGACAAAGCTACTAACCACTTTACGAATGACCCAAGCCAAGCTCTGTTCATTTTGTGCGGCAATTTCTTTCAATCGGTTGAGATCATTAGACTCAAAAAATACATTTGTTCTTTCCATTTATTTCTCCTTGAATATATTCAATAGATAACAAATGGATAGCCAAAATCAAGTCGCACTTGCTATCGACTTGAACACCTGTATTCACAGTCTTTCTAACTTCGTAACGTGGATAAAGATCGACCGCGAGCGACAGAACACCTGTATTCAAGTAGCAATGAATATCAATGTTCAACCTCGCCAAAACTATGAATACCCGTATTCATTCTCGTGATTTTTTCACCAAAATCACCTCAGAAAATCTCAATGAATACTTGTCTTCGCTATCGACTTTCACCCAAGATCGTGGACATTTAATTCCTATTTCGTAAGATAGAAATATACATAAAGCAAGGCCAATTTCTCTATACGGACAATACGGCTATTTCATAGCCTATGTCCTAGAGAAATCCCTTGATAGGGCGTTGCCCTATGACCCTTGCGAATAAATACGGAGACAAATGATGGCAGAACTAAAACAACACCCAGGAAGAACCAATGACGATCATAAGTTCAAGAGAAATACTCGCTTTGAAATTAAATTATCAGAAATAGAATTTGAAGCACTGATCAATGAATGGCACAAGATTGGAAGACATAATTCAATGGCTCGTTATGCTCGTGCCTGTATTTTTGGAGAAGAAGACATTGTCGAAATTCACCTTAATAATATAAAACAGACCAACATTGATCGCCTCAAAGTTGCTGGAGCACTTGGAAAAATTGGATCAAATTTCAATCAGATTACGAAGCAGGTGAACTCAAAGTATGACTTCATTACAGCCAAAATTTTGATCGCAGAACTTGAAAAAATCAGAACTGAATTGGAGAGAATTTCCAATTTAAATGACGGAGCATAAAATGCTCCATGTCAGAATGAAGCATGGGAAAGGTGACCCCCAAAAGGCTGCTAATTATCTTTTGAGTGATAAAGATCACACTGGAAAGCTTCGTTCTGTTGCACCTGAAATTCTGGAAGGTGATCCAAGTAATGTCGCCAAAATTGCCAATATGACCAACAGAGCACACAAGTATGCGACTGGTTGTTTGTCATTTCGTGATACAGAAAAACCCAGCTTAAAACAACAACTGGCGATCATGAAAGACTTTGAAGCCACCTTCTTACCTGGACTTGAAAAAGATAAAAATTATTCAATCGCCTGGGTTTCTCATTTTGATAAAGGAAACCTCGAATTGAATTATTTTTTAGCAACCACAGAGTTGACTACTGGAAAGCAAATGAACCCTTTTCCACCGGGAACACTTCAACATGAGTTCAATGATGCTTGGGTTCAAAACACAAATCACTTACTTGGTTACGATCAAGTCACAACAGATCCAATGAAAATTTCTCGTTCAAAATTTGAACAGAAAATTATTCCATTGAAAGAAGCCACTTCCCAAATCTGCAAACAGGCACATACTCACAAAGAAATTAAGAATAATTTGGAAGAAATTTTCAAGTCTGCCATTGAAAATGATGAGATCAAAAATCGCCAAGATATTATTGATCTACTTAAAGAACAAGGTGAAGTCACCAGAGTTGGTGAAGACTATATTTCATTCAAGCCAGAAGGTGAGCAGAAAGCTATTCGCTTGAAAGGTTCTGTTTTTGAAGAAGGTGCTGATTATAAAAAATTAAAGGAACAGTCCAAAGATTTTCAGCAATCAAAAAATAATTCCAAAGATTTGACTCAGGATCAATTCAACAATAACAAGGAAAAAATTGATCGTTTGAAACAGACTCGTCTTGAGTTTTTCAAAAAACAGTATCAACAAAAAGAAAAGAAGCTTCGTACTTTTGGACCAAAGTCAATGAAGTCAAAAAAATCTGCACCTTCAAAACCTGCCCAACAAACAAAGCAACAGAATCAGCAACAACAGAATTCAGGTCAACCACCTGCCCCAATGAAAGCTATGCAAATCATGTTGGAGCAACGAAATAAAGAAGTCATTCAATCATTGAAAAAAAAAGAAGCATTTGAGAAGTTAGATAATAAAAAATCAGAGTTGAGCAAACCTAGTGATCCTATTGTTGTGAAGTCCAACCAGCAGGAACAGAAAAAATCTAGTGGTCACAATAGTAGACCTACGATTTCTGCATTTGGTCAGATTGCTACTGGATCAAGAGCAGCATTGATTTCCGTTCAAATCAATCAAGTGCTTTTCTCAAAATTAAATCTTGAACTGCAAATTGGAAGTTTGAACCACTTCAAAGAATCGGATATTAAAAAGATATTTTTACTCAAGCAGAAAATTGCTGAACTTGAACAGCAGATTGCAATATTAAAAGCACAACAGGAAAAAGCAGCAGAAATCGAATTGATCAACCAGAATGCAAATCGCTTCAAGAATAATAATTTGAGCAAACCTAAATTTGTTTGATCTCTGCCGAGGGCACCTACTCCAAAAAAATGGAAGTCATTTGACTTCCATTCTTTTTAGAGCAGGTTGACTGAACACCCACACAGAGCACGTTTAAACGGTCGTAGAGCAGCTTTTTCCACGTAGTGCATGGCTACCTACCATGAAGCTGGACCAGCTCGTCTGTGTCCTTCTAACTCATGAGGTCCTTGGGGACCGGCAACAGCCAAGGGGATAGCACCTTAAAAAATCAACCAATGGAACAACCAATAAAAATCAACCAAAAATTGGTAGTCTTATAGATCAACAACTTACAAGAGTTTTGTTGCAATAAAACTACATAACTAGTCTTATGTACACCAAAAACAACCGCCACCTAAAACGGCAATTTCTGTAATTTTTTGACTGTTTTCCATCGTAACTCCTTGAGTTGGCATTCAGTTTAGTACTGTGTCACTTTAATACACAACCATCCTCATCGAATTTTTCAAGCATTTCATGAACCCTTAGAATTTCATCGAGAATTGGCTGAACATTATGCCTCTCACCTAAGACTTGATAGATGCCATCATTAAGATAGAAAGCTCTGAAAATGTGATGGGGAACATCTGTTTCTTCTGGTCTATCCAGAATCAAACTCGGGAAGATATTTCCAACAATTCCGCCTTCAAGATACATATCCAACCGTTCATCAAAGTGTTCAATCGCATTTCTCAGCTTTTTATCGTGCAGCGGACTGCCTTCTGTTACACCAAAGATTTTTCTAAGAAATTCAGCCCTGTTTTTATGCAAAACTTTCTCACCTTTTCCGCCAATCATTGAAGGAAAGAAGTACCGAGCTGCTGCGGCACTATGATTGATAAAGTTTTGTAGGCAATCAAGAAGTTCATCTTTTCTATCCTGTGGCCCTATCTTCCCTTAACTGATAGCTCGGATGTACTTGGATGCTCTATCTACAGCTTGTAGAGCCGATGTTGTATTGAACAACATAGAATGAATATAGAAAACTTGGTACGGAGGCCATATTGATGGCTCATTTTTATCCACAACATCTCCTTTGCTACCTAATAGGTATCATCTAGCAAGATAAGAAAAAAGCACCCGAAGGTGCTTTTTTACCATTCATTGAACTCTGTAATATTTTTAAAGTGTCTTAATGTCACATTACTGCCCAAAGCGCCATTCCAATAGGCTTGACGGCTTGCAAGGCCTGCTTTGTTATCTGAATCGTCCCATTCAATCACTCTGACTGGAATAGACTTCAAGTATGGTCGCAACAAGACATTAAGATGGTTATCTAGACCTGAATAGCCAAATAATAAAACCTCTTCTACTTCCGAGAGAGCAAACCTCAGATAGTCCCAGTATGTTGATAAAACTCTTGAACCAGCAATAACAGATGGCTTGTGCTTAACATGAGTTAAAACAATATGCTCACTAGCTTCATCTACATCTAGAGTGAGATCATCACGATGCAACTTTCTTACTGATTCACCACAATTGGTGAAGAGGGGTGAACCATGCAGGTGCAGATAGTATCCAAATTTATTTGGATTCTTTCTTTCTAATGCATCGGCTGAAAAGCCACTATTAAGCATTCCATCTACCAATGCTGTATCGTAGTATGAACCAAAAACACCATTATCAAGAAACGAGTTGTACAACAGCTTGTCATAGTTCAATGTTGCTATGTGTGATTGAGTGCCTTTAACAAATTCAACAAGACTGTTTTCAAATCCTTTAGGTAAGCCACCATCATAGTTGTGAAGCTTGGTAGCAACTTTATGAATGTATTTTGCTGTTATCTCAGGAAAGTTCTGTCCATCTTCATTTAGCCAGTGAACATCGCCGCCACCAATTTCGTTCAGTGATTTGCAATAGGTAATTGCCAGATGAAGTTTGTCGAGTTCATGCTCCCCATTCGGAGCACCTGCACGACCTAAGCATCTTTGGATTAGTTGCTTTTGTGCATCCGATAGAAAACCTTCTCTCTCCCAAATTTCCTCTAGCGCTGGTTGTAATGAGAAGTGTGTTGGACTAATGGCCATACCCAAGCCATTTCCAAAAATTACAAGTTTTCTTGGCATGCTTTCCTCAGAATTTTGAGTTTATCCGTGATCAAAAAGCATTCAAAGGTGCTTTTATATTCATAATCGCTTAGGTTCTTTTCGACAAGTTCTGACTAGAGATTCGATGTACAAACAAATTTTCTCTGTGATGTAGGCTGAGTTCAACTGTCTTTTTAAATTTCCCCCCTCTCTCATCCATTTAAAGCCTAAGTCGTATAACAGATACCTGTCATCCCATTATGCTTGCACTGGCAGGGCAATACCACCGCAGCAAACTTAGACTTCCAGAGTTCACTATGCGTAAGATGTTGTTTGACTTCGTCGTCATGCCTTACCAAATTAATTTCGAGTCAGCCTTATGTAATTAAAATTACAATTCATTACACGTTGTTTGTTCCTCTTGCGCTTAAAATTTGCGATCAATATTTTCTGGCAGGAGTGCTCACCATGCTTTATCAGGCCATCAGCAAACTCAGGGATCAGCTACGCACCGTATTCCATGTACGCCGTCAGCGCCTGCTGCCGCCGCCCGGCGCGAAACCGGCATTCGGCAGCACCATCACTCTCGACAGGCTGAAGATGCAGCTGTTTTTGCCTATCGATTATGAACAATGGGAATGGCTGACTTTACGCGGCTGGCGCACGCTTGAATCCCGCCAGAACCGTCGTCGCTATTACCGGGTGCCGCGCTCTGCCGTTACGCGTTTGCTGCATGCCACGCCGGATGAGCGTGAATTTGTGCATCAGCGCATCGTCGAACACAAATACGATAAAAAAAGGCTGGAATGAGCAAGAGCAAACCGAGACTTCGCCACAGCAAGTCACAACAAGTCACTACTGGCGCCAGCCGTCAACGGCAAACGGGTTCGGCGGGCTTAGCGCACGGAAAAAAACCTCATTGTGCTGCCATTTTTCCTATAAAAATACAAAAATTGGGGAGTATGTGCCAAAAATTCATAGATCTCTACATAAACAAAGGGCTTCAAAATATACTCCCCCCAGTATTATTTGGGCTCCAGGATCGATTCTGCGGCCATGTCAGCCTGATTCCGGATTCTGCGACCGGCGCCGGATAGCGTGAAAACCATCAATCATCGCCTCATTTCCCCGTTTCAAAATAGCTTTCAGACAATACTCAAGCCCCTTGCAAGCGGGTAAAATGCCGTATGCAAAATTTTAGTGACGACGCTCACGTCCAGACTGAGGAAGACCTCGCTCTGCAGACGTATTTCAAAACTGGTATTTCTCCCGACGACGTTTCCGCCGTTTTCCCCTTAAAGCGCGCCCAGCCTGTATTGCAGGCATTCACGGCGCTGTTTCATGGCGGCTTCAACGGCGTCTTGTTACGTCTGCTGGTCTTGCGCGAGCTGACGGCAGATGTCGAAACACCGTCGCTAAGTCGTGCCGACATCAATGCCAAACTCGGTTATCTGGAGCCGGATGCGCTCGAAACCGTGCTGTCGCGCCTGCGTTCAACCGGCCTGCTGGTGTGGGATGCGAGCCAGTCGGTGTACCGCATCACGCCAACCGCGCGCAATGTGCTGGCCGCCATAGAATCGCTGCTGCATGTGGAAGAAAATAACGATCAGGCTGAGATGAGTTACATGCTGACGCAGGTCGCCGGTGCGCAAGCGGTTGGCGGCGTCTCTGTCGAACAATTGCATCATCTGCTGGGTCGTCTGATCGAGCTGACAGAAGAATTTTCAGATGCGATTGCGTCCGGCTCTGAATTTCAGTTACGCGCAGCGCAGCAGAAATGGCATACGGCCTGCGACTGGGTGGAAAAAGGCTCGCAAATCATACACGCGATCACCCATGATGAGCGGGCCGATGCGGCCACCCATCGTGCAGCGCAGGCAATCGGCCGCGCTCAGAGTGCGCTGCTGAATATGCAGGGCATGTTTTCGCGTGCGCTGAATCAGATCGAACGACAACGCGTGCATCTCGGTCAGTCGGGTTTATCGACGACCGATATCAAAACCTGGCTGCTGCAAAAAGACGACCTCGCCGCGCTCGCTGACGATGCGCTGGCGAACCCGGTCACGCCGCTGTTTATCACGCCATCTGAAATGATAGACGTGGCCGAAAGCGAATTGCTGAGCCATCGTGTATCGGCCGTCGCCGGTGCATTGCCTGCCGGTGAAAATGCCGTCTCCATCGCCAATGACGACAGCGACGCGCTGCATGAACTCGACCACTGGCTCGCGCTGCTGAGCAAATCAGACCCGAGCGAAAAACCGATCGCGCTGCAAGATCTTTTACTGCCCGCCAGTTTTGCGATTGCGTCGTATCGGGCGTCGATGCTGCCTTTGCTGGGCGACGTTAATGAATCCGCACTGCAAGGCGCGACGGCGAATTTAGCGCGCTTGCCGCTGGTCTTCCAGTCCAAAGACAAAATGCACAAGGTGCAGGACGCTCATATCGCCGCGCTTTCCGTCGCCAGTATCAGCGCTGCACCTGCTGCCACTATTCACACGATTTCCAGTGCCGACAATGCTGGCAAAAAAACCGGCACTGACGTTGGCAACGACGTTGGCAACGACGTTGGTAAAAACAGAGAAACACCATGACCGAAGATGCACAAATTCTGATTGCGCGCCTGCTCGCGCATCAAACCCTGCGCCGTGAAGACAAGCTGGTCAAACGCGCTTTATCCGATGAAATTTTCCGTACCGAACTCGATGCGAGGCTGAAAGCCTGCGGCATGAAATTCGTTGATAACGTGTATGCCGATTACGTCACTTTGGCATTGACACGCGACAGCGAATCGAAAGTGTTCGGCACCAAAGAAACCTGGCAGAACAATAATTTTGGTCTCGCCCGCGATGGCGTGGCGCTGCTGGTGGTGTTGTGGTCGCTGATTATTTTGCCGAAACGCGAACGTCAGGAAGCGCATCAGCTCGCCGAAGAAGATCAGAACGATATGTTCGGCAAAGAGAAACCTTTACCACGCGCCGAAGATACTTCGATCGGCATTTCATACCGCGCACTGCTGGCCGATTTCGGCGACAAGCTCGGCAAAAAAACGCGTATGGATATGAACCTCGGCCAGCTTGCCCGCGTCGGCTTTATCGAACGCAAAGGCGATCTGATTCTCGAAGGTCCACTGCTGGATCTGCTGATGGATACCGACACACTGAAAGACCGCATCATCAATGGCGCGCTGTCGGATATTTTTCAGATACCCGCCGTGCGCACGCCTGCTATCCTGACACCGGCCAACGATGAACCTGATGCCGCTGAGACGACGACAAGTGATGACATCAGCGACGACACCAGAGATAACACCAGCGATGCCGATACCCAGGCAGACGCGCCCCTCAACACCGGAAAAGAATAAGACTTATGTTTCATATTAAATCGCTGGAACTGGTGCACTGGGATTACTGGCAGCGCATCAAAAATATTCCTCTCGACGCCAAGATTATTACGATTGCCGGACAAAATGGTTCCGGCAAAACCACCTTGCTCGATGCCCTGCGCACTTTGTTTGGGCTCGAATGTTCTATGGGCCGCTCTTACAAACACTATGCCCGCCATTCCGGCCAACAAACCGCATGGATACGTGCGGTCGTTGATAACAGTGCGGTCGGGCCGCAGATTTCTAACCGCCCTTTCCGCATGTCGGGGCTGTATGAAGATGAAGTCACGCTGTTCTGCAAAATAGAAAAAAACGGTGGCGACTGGAAGCGTCAGTATCTGATGCGCGGCGGTAAAGTTGAGATTGAAGAAGTGACCGAAGCACACGACTGGCTAGGTGTGGAAAGTTACCGCAAACGCTTATCCCATGCGGGTTTGTCGAATGCGATGGGTAAAGTGCTGGCGCTCGAACAGGGCGAAACCGACAAGCTGTGCGAATACGCACCACGCCAGTTGCTCGATCTGGTGTTTCAGGTCTTTGGCGATAAAGAAGTGCTGGATGCTTACGATGATGCGAAGCGCCATCAGCATGATACCGAAGTCGAATTGCAGCGTTTTGAAACTGAACTCGAAGGAGCAAAAGCCAATCTGGAAGGTTTGCGCCTGAAGGTCGCGAATTACCATCAGTATGAAAGTCTGCATAAAGAAAAACGTGATCTGCAGGAAGAAATTCTGCCAACGCTGCAATACCATGAAGACCTCGCCAGAGCCGCTGCCACCAGCCAGTCGCTGCGCAACAGCAAACGCTTGCTGAAGACGCAGGATGAAGCTTTATCCGGGCGCCGTCAGCATCTGGCGCAACAGGCGCATGAGGTGTCGGAAGCTAAGCAAGTGGAAACTGCGCTGGAAGCCGAAGAATCTGCGCTACGTGAAAAACTGCAGCAAATCAATGCCAAGCTGAAACCGCAGGAAAGCCTGCTGGAACAAAAAAGCCGATTGCAAAAACTGGCCGCCGAAGCCGACGCCGATGTTGCCAATGTCGCCGACGACTTAGAGAAAAAAGAAGCCGAACTCTCGCGTCAGAAAGCCGATCGCGACGCGCTCAGCCAGCGCATCGCCAGCGAGATGGATACCATCGCCGCTCTGCAAGGAAAATCCGCCCTGCCCGACCCGGAAAACGTGCGCCACATGCGCCGTGCCTTGAACGATGCAGGCATTGCGCATTGCATGTTGCCGGATATTGTCGAAGTCACCGACCCGCAATGGCAAGGCGCAGTGGAAGGGATGTTGCGCGGCTATACCTCAGTGATACTGCTCGATAAGGCCAGCGACGCCGCTGCCGCTTACCGCATTGGTGAGAAGCAGAAATACAGCCACTTCATCGTGCCTGAGCGCATCAGTGCGCCCGTCGTCAAAGACCAGAGCCTGCTGTCGGTCGTGAATTTCACCGCGCAGGCACCGGCCTGGCTGATCGAACAATTACAACGCGTCTCCACCGTCGGCTCGATTGAAGCAGGCATGAAACTGCCGCGCTCGCAAGAATGGATTACGCCCGACGCTTATCATTTTGAACGTCGCGGCGGCCGTTCTCTGTTTGTCGAAGTATCACGCTACCGTTTCGGCAATGCCGGTCGCACTCAGCGTCTGGAAGCCTTGCTGAAATCGCTGCCGCGCCTGCAATCGCAGGAAGATGTGCTGACCATGAACATCAGCAAACTCGCCGGAGAGATCAGCGCGTATAAAGCGCGTCTGGCAGGTGTGGATGCGGCGAAAGAACTCAGTGCGCGTCATGCTGAATTTGAAGAAGCACAACGTAACACGCAACCGCTGAAACAACAGCGCATCGAAGTCGGCAGCCGCTTAGGTGAAATCGCCCCATTGCTGAAAGCAGCAACAGAACAGCGTTCTGTCGCCCATCTGAAATGGGAGCAGGCCAAGGCAGCGATCGCCGATGCGGAAGCGCAACTGCGTGTATCAGAAAAGCGTCACGCCGAAGAACGCGCCGCCCAATACGAAACCCTGCGCAGCATGCGCGATACCTGGCATACCCTGCCACCGAATTGGAAGCGTGCCTCGCACCGGCGTGAACTGGTGGCGGAACATGAAAATGTCCATCAGATCGAATTGCGCATCCGCAGTCTGAGCAATAATCTGGCGCGCGATGACTGGGAAACCGACTCGACCGTGGTCGATCAGTACACCCGTCTGAACGCCTTGCTGCAAGGCCGTCAGGCAGAAACCGATGAACGCCGTTATCAGAATAACCGCGCAATCGAAGCGACTATCAATGCCCGCGCCGCCTACATGGACAGGCTGCGTTACACCATCAAGGCTTACAGTAAAAATATCCGGCAACTCGGCGAACTGGCTGGCATAGAAGTGCATACCGATCCGGTGAAACTGGAGAACGATGATATTCAACTGGCACAGGCCGGTTTGCATGTGCGTTTCAAATTCGATGGCAAAGGCCCTATCGGTATGAACGACGGCGAAGCCTCCGGTGGTCAGCAGGTAATGAAATCGCTGATTCTGCTGATCGGTCTGCTGAAATCCGAAGATGGTTCCGGCGGTTTCGTTTTCATTGATGAACCGTTCGCCCATCTGGATATCCGCAATATTCAGCTGGTTGGCGAGTTCCTGAAAAATACCGATGCACAATATCTGATGACCACGCCATTGACGCATAACACCGACGTCTACGACCCATCAGAACTGACGCTGATCACCAGCAAAAAGAAAAAAGATACCGAATGGGCGCAGCCGATTTTCGTCTTGCAACGGAAGGTGGAAAAAAGCAAGGAAAACCGCGCCTGACCTCTTGCATACACAGTTTCGTGATCAATAGCCGACAGTCTGAAAAAATATCCGGTGCAGCCCGCAGTTGCACTGGGGTATCTCTCAGAAAAACCGTACAATGCTTTTTTTGAAATATCTGGCATTGTCTGCCGGCTGAAGGGGAAACATCACCCCCATCGTCACAGTGTATGAAGGAGAGATGCTGCATGAGCATGGAAATGGATGTCGCCACGGATGTCGTGAGCGAGGCGTTGATCGTCAATGAAGCAGAAAAGGCTGCGGGCGGTTCCCATGCTGCCAAAGTACATGCGCCTGCCGGCAACTGCGCCAATTGTGGCACGCCTTTGGCCGGTGCCTATTGTCATGCCTGTGGGCAGTCAGCTCACATTCATCGCTCTCTGCTGCATATGGCCGAAGAGTTTTTACACGGATTGCTGCACTTTGAAACCAAAGCCTGGCGCACTATCCCGGCACTGATTTTTAAACCCGGACAATTAACCCGCAATTATATTCAGGGACAGCGGACACGCTACGTGTCACCGCTGGCGCTATTTCTGTTTCTGATTTTCCTGATGTTTTTCGTTTTTTCAATGACGGCGAGTCATCAGGAAGAAAAGTTATCGTCTGCAACGAAAAGCAAGGTCAGCATCAACAACACCACCACTGACGGCAATAAAGAAAAAATACCGCAGGCTGATGACAGCACTGTTCAATCAGACATAGATAAAGAACTAAAACAGTTGCGCAAGGAACTGAACCAAGGAGTAGACACGCCGCAAAAAACTGACAAAGAGCAAAGTCAGAAAAAAGACCCGACAGCGCCTGACCAGCCCGCAGCTATCACTATGGAGACAGGGAACGCGGCAACTGATAATGAGGTTGTCGATGCCAGCACACTGATCAAAAAAGTCGACCAGCAGTTTGACAACAAAAAAATTACTTCGGCCCTGCCAAGGTTGGAACAGAAAATCAGGACGGCCGTTAAAAATCCTGAGCTGATTCTCTACAAAATGAAAAGTAATGCCTCAAAATTTGCTTTTCTGCTGATGCCGATGTCACTGCCATTTTTGTGGTTGCTGTTTATGTTCCGACGTCAGTACGTCATGTTTGACCATGCCGTTTTTTCGCTGTATTCATTATGTTTCATGAGCTTACTGCTGATGTGCACCGCGCTGTTAAACAGGTTCGGTTTCAGCGGAATTGCGGCGATGCTGTTCGCATTTGTACCGCCGGTGCATATGTATACGCAGCTAAAACAAGCGTATCAGCTGACTGTCAAAGGCGCACTCTGGCGCACCTTTGCATTACTTTTTATTGCAACATGCACGCTGTCTTTTTATGCGATTGTTGTGCTGTCAGTCAGTGTTTAAATATCTATCTTCTGACTTCTTAACTTACGGATAGGATATTTCGGTATCAGTATTTTCTTAAAAGAAAAAAGCCCCGCTCAAATATATTGCGGGGCTTTTTTTTACGGCAGCCTGGTAATTTACATGCTGGAATGTGGATGTAAATGCAGACGATGGTCGTTAGCCTCGAGTTTGCTCTGACAATCGATACAACGTTCGGCTGTCGGCTCTGCCTCTAAACGCGCAAAAGGAATGGTACTGCCACATTCGCTGCAAATATCGGCGACGTTTTCATTGAGTCTGGCCTGTGCCCGCTGCAAAGCCTGCCACTCCGCATGATGGTGCAGGTATTGCGCCATCTCATCGGCATTGAGTGCATCATTCGTGAGGCGGTCGCCCTCGCCCGATAGTATCTGCAAGCTTTCAGGATTATGTTGTCGCAATTCCTCTTGTATGCTTTGCTTCAAGCCATCCAGTTTCTCTTTTAAGCTGTTTTGTTGCGCACTGTTGAGACTCATGTTTTCTCCCTTAAATCGATGACCTGCCAAGTGTCCAGATTACTCTGATCAACGTAAACCGTCTTGATAAAACACAATCCGGATGCCGCCAATCTCTTCTTAAAACAAGAATATAAAAATCTGACCTGTATGACGAATATTCTGGTCTACGTTATCACACGTCTGCGTGCGATAGCAATGCAGGGCTTTAGGCAACAGCAGATGTCCGGCCTCATGCATATCAAAGCACAAATAGCTCCCCATAAGCATCATCGGCATGAAATAATTCTGTTGTACGCTGTTATTCCTCTCGCATCCAGTCGGCCTCCTGTGGCTGGCTGTTTTGTTAACCTCCATTGAACATCAGAACATGAAACCGATGAAGCCCTCCCTGCTTTGTATGCGCCCTGTGCGCAGGCTGTTTTTACTTACTTGTCTCGTTGCCACCAGCAGCCTGGCAGCATTTCCGGCGATTGCGGCAGACAAACCTGCACAACCAAAACTGGTCGTGGTGCTGGTGGTCGATGGTTTGCCACAAGAGCAAGTCACGCGTTATCGTGATCAGTTTGGTCAGGGCGGATTCCGCCGTCTGCTGGATCAGGGAGCCTGGTTCAATAATGCGCATCAGGCGCACGGCGTAACAGTCACCGCGGTCGGTCACGCCGCTGTACTGACGGGCGCGTATCCTTACCAGCACGGCATCATCTCGAACGACTGGACAGATACGAAAACACTGGAATCCATGTACTGCACGCAAGACAATGCGCACAGTTATATCGGCGATGAAACCAAACCCGGTGCGGGAACCTCGCCTGCTAATTTACGCGCCAGCACGGTGGGTGACGAATTGCGCTACGCGACCGGTAACCGCGCGAAAGTGATCACGGTATCCGGCAAGGATCGCGGCGCGATTCTGCTCGCAGGCAAAGCGGGTACGGCGTATATGTATATGGGCAAATCCGGCAATTTCGCCAGCAGCACCTATTACATGCAAAGCCACCCTCAGTGGGTGCAGCAATACCATGCCGGCAAGCCACAGGATAGATTCTATGGCAAAGAATGGCGTCCCTTACTTGCAGATGCGTCGTATGCCGGTGATGCCAGCGACGATCTGATTGCCGATGAAAAAAACCGCTTCCCGTTTAAATATGAAAGCAAATCCGGCAAACCGGATGCGGAATATTACGGCAAGCTGTACACCGGTCCTTATCTCGATGAAATGACACTGGACTTTGCACGTGCTGCGGTGGAAGGCGAAAATCTGGGCCGCAATCCTGCCGGTGTGCCGGATGTGCTGGGCGTCAGCTTATCCAGCCATGATTATGTGAATCATAGTTTCGGCCCTGAAAGCCGGATGTCGCACGATCATTTGCAAAGACTCGATCGTCTGCTGGCGAATTTTTTCAGTTATCTGGATAAACGTGTTGGCCTTGATAACACCATGGTCGTACTGACTGCTGATCATGGCTTCCCGAATGTGCCGGAATTCTCACAATCGATCAAACGCGATGCACAGCGCCTCGATGGTAAGCAAATGTCGGCAGCATTGAGTAAACATCTGGCAGAAAAATTCGGGCAGGAAAACCTGGTCAGAAAATGGTCACCGCCAAATGTGATTCTGGATTACACACTGATAGAGCAAAAGAATCTGAAACGGGAAGAAGTAGAAAACACCGCCGCACGTTTCTTGTTGAATTACCCCGGCGTCGCCAATGCCTTCACCCGCACGCAACTGGAAAATGGCAATCTGCCAGCCACCCGTATCGGCACCTTGATGCAACGCGCCTGGAATCGTCAGGTATCCGGCGACATCATGGTGGTCATCAAGCCTTTCTGGTATTTCAGCAGCGGTAAGCAAGGTACGTCGCATGGTTCACCTTACTCGTATGACACGAATGTGCCGCTGATGATCATGGGCAAACCGTGGATTAAAGCAGGCGCTTACGGTCAATATGCAGAGGTGATGGATATTGCACCGACACTCGCGCATCTGTTGCGCGTGCGCCCACCATCCGCCGCCGAAGGCCGGGTGCTGACAGAAGCCCTGCACTGATAGAGAATTGTTGATTCCTGTTATTCGATACCTGTAATTGAAAACGAAAAAAGCCGCATGAAAAATCATGCGGCTTTTTTTATTTCAGCGGCCTGACTTGTTACTTCAGGCTTTGCGATAGTTGTTCAGCATTTTGTAGTTCTTCGCATACAGCGCAAACAACAAAGCAGCGAGTAAGGCAAAACCGGCAAAGAAGAACATCTGGAACGCCGCCACGCTGATGCCTGTCGTTTTGATCTGCTCAGTCACTGCCGTGCTTTTGACACTGGAATTGGCCAGCAAGACCCATAAGTTACCTATCGTCACTGACAGATTCCAGAAACTCATGATCACGCCTTTCATTGCCAGCGGTGCCTGACTATAAGCGAATTCCAGACCGGTCGCCGAGACCAGCACTTCGCCAAAAGTCAGCAAAGCATACGGCAAGATTTGCCATGTGATATCAATCGAATTGCCGCCGTCAATCGCCAGCTGCATAAAGCCGACGACGATCCATGCCAAGCCGGAAAACGCGATACCCAGCCCCATACGGCGCAGGGCAGTCAGCTCAACGCCCATACGTTTGAGCATAGGGTACAGAATCAGGTTATTGAATGGAATCAGCAGCATCACCAGCATAGGGTTTAATGCCTGCATCTGTGAGGACTGGAACCACGATGGTTTCGTCATCAGATCGGCCTGCAATACCCAGGTTGACGCCTTCTGATCAAACAAAGACCAGAAAGGCGTCACCAGCGCAAACACCACCAGAATGCGCAATACAGAACGCACGCCATCGACTGCCTCATCAGGATGGGCACCACGCGCGCGATCCAATTGCATCCATGCGCCCATGCCACCGAATCCCAGCATCAACACCAGCACCAGACATAAAGCAGCGACTAAACCGATGGCCGGAATCAGAAACAGCGAGCCAATTGCCAGCACCGCGCCCAACCATGCCATCAGCGTGCCGCTATTCGATTGGCCGGCAACTTTGGTCGTCAGCGCAGTACGCACGACGTTCAGGAAAGAATGCGGGTCTTTTGATACCGGCGGTACATGCACATATTTTTTGCGGCCAGACCAGAAAATCATGGTCGCGATAAACATCAGTGCACCGGGAATACCAAAGGCGACGCTGGCACCCAGTTGCTTGAGGAACAGCGGCATCAACAGGGAAGCGAAGAAGGAACCGAAATTGATGATCCAGTAAAAGCCATCGAATACTTTTTGCGCCAGCTTGCGATTGGTCTGGTCAAACTGATCGCCGACAAACGAGGTTACCAGTGGCTTAATCCCGCCGGAACCGAGCGCGATCAGAAACAGGCCGGTATAAAAACCATTGCGGTTATCCTCGAATATCGCCAGGCACGCATGTCCGGCGCAATACACCAGGCTGAGCCAGAACACGGTATTGTATTTACCGAAGTAACGGTCAGCCAGCCACCCACCCAGCAAAGGGAAAAAATAAACGCCGATCACGAAAGTATGAAAAACTTCCTTTGCCATGCCTGCACGCATGTTTTCAGGCATCGACAATAACAAGCTGGTAATCAGAAACGAGGTCAGGATGTTGCGCATGCCATAAAAGCTGAAACGTTCACAGCCTTCGTTCGCGATAATGTAGGGAATTTGTGGCGGCATTTTCGCTTGTTCAGCGTGCCCGGTGTTTTGCGTCATCGACCTCTCCAGTTTCATTGTTGTTGTGTTGAACAATAAGAAAACGGCCCTTGGTAAAGGCCGTCTGTAAAAAACATTTTATCCTGCTGTATTTTTCGCCCCAAATGGTGGGCGAAGTATCCTGAATTGCCGGTATCACGTCAAGCTTCAGAAGCGTCAGCAAGCAGGTAAAGCCTTGGCTTGCTGACGATAGCGGATTGATTTTTCGTTTTATTTTCTGCCTTTTATTTTGCGCCAGATCCGGAATGGCAGGCGGAAAATAAAGCGGATAAACGTCACGGTGAATATTGCCTCCAGCAAGGTCAGCACAAATGCCACTGCCGTATTCCAGCGTTCATCGCGACGGTGGAATTTCGCCACCATGCGGTCGCTGTTGATTTCTATACTGTCATAGAAAGTCGGCACCACGAGCAAGGTGAGCAACGTCGAGGTGATAGTGCCACCGATGATTGCAATTGCTAACGGACGGTAAAACTCGCCGCCTTCACCGAGACCGATTGCGACTGGCAACATACCTGCAATCAATGCAAATGTCGTCATCAGAATCGGCCGCAGACGTTTACGCCCCGCATACATCAGCGCTTCTTCGCGCTCAAAACCTTCACGCTCACGTTCACGCGCGCAGTCCAGCAGCAAAATCGCATTCTTCGCCACCAGCCCCATCAGCATGATGATGCCGATAAAACTCATCAGATTGAGTGTGCCTTTGGTCAGCAACAGCGCCACCACCACGCCGATCAGACTCAAGGGCAAAGACAGCATCACCGCAATCGGAGCAGTAAACGAGCCGAACTGCATCACGAGAATCAGATACATCAGACCGATGCCCATCACCAATGCAATTCCCATCTCGCTGAACAATTCTTTCTGCGAGCGGGCGGCACCACCGAGTTCGAGTGCATAACCAGTAGGAAAACTCATCGCTTTGGCGATTTTCAGCGCATCGGAAGTCACTTCACCGGCAGAACGTCCCTGTACGTTGGCTGACACCGAGATCATGCGTTTGCCATCGTAATGCTGAATCTGCGATGGCCCTTTGCCCATCGTGATTTTCGCAATCTGTTCCAGCGGCACCATCTTATCGCTGCCAGTCACGGAGATCGGCAAACGTTCGATGTTTTCCAGATTGACACGGTCACCCGGTTGCAAACGCACAGATACATCGCGCGTTTCGCCGGTAGGATCAACCCAGTCGCCAACTTCCACACCGGCAAACGCTACCCGCAATGCTTGTGCGGCGTCATTCACAGAAATGCCCAGGGTATTCGCCAGTCCGCGATCCATTTCTATCTGCAATTCATCTTTCGGATCTTGTTCAGATAAGCCGACATCGACTGCGCCATCGACTTTTCTGAGTTTATCCATGAATTCATTTGCAATCGACAACAGCTTGCGGGCATCCGGGCCGGAGAACTGTATCTGCACCGGCTTACCACCGCCATTATTCAGATCATCCTGCACCACATATTCAGCACCGATGATATTGCCGACCAGCTTGCGCAATTCAACGGCAATCTCTGCCGCAGAGCGTTTACGTTCTGTGCTTTTGCCAATATCAACATAGACGCGGCCACCGCTCAGATTGACCGTGCTGTTGGTTGCCTTGGTTTCTTTGATAGTACGCGCAAGCTCTGCTGATTTTTCGACTTTCAGACGAGAGTATTCCAGACTCGAACTCGAAGGAGTGCGCACGTTGACAATCAGCATGCCGTTATCGGCTGCTGGCAAAAAGCTGGAGCCGCCCAGTGTCGCATGTAAGACGATCGCCACGACAAATGAGACGCCGGCAATCACCGCCATCCAGACGCGGTGATGCAGCGCCCATGCGATCACATTACCGTAACGGTCTGACTGATGATCGAACCATTGATTGAACCTTGCCAGAACCAGACTAATGCCTTTTTTCGGCAATTCATGATGCCCCGGCGGATCACCCCAATACGCTGACAACATAGGATCGAGCGTAAAGGAAATAAACAGACTGACCAGCACCGAAGACGCAACGGTCAGCGCAAACGGCCGGAACCACTCGCCGGAAACGCCGGGCATAAACGCGACAGGAATGAAAACAGCAATGATAGAAAACGTCGTTGCCGCCACTGCCAGCCCGATTTCTTTCGTCCCGTTACTTGCGGCAGTACGTCTGTCCACACCCATTTCCATGTGCCGGACGATATTTTCACGCACCACAATCGCATCATCAATCAGCACACCGATCGCCAGCGATAATCCCAGCAAAGTCATGAAGTTGAGGGTAAAACCGGATAACCAGATCGCAATAAATGCGGCCACAACCGAGGTCGGCAGACTCAGCGCCGTAATCAGAGTTGAACGCCAGGAATTAAGGAAAACGTACACTACGAAGATCGTCAGCACCGCGCCGAAAATCAGCGATTCGATGACGTTATTCAGACTGCTTTCAGCATCCTTGCCGCCATCCTGCGTGACTTCCATTTTGGTACCGGCAGGCAGTGTTTTGTTGATCTCATCGACCATGCTGCGAATGCGTTTTGCCACCGACACCGTACTCGCATCGCGTGAACGGGTCACAGAAATACCGACGTTAGGATTGCCGTTGCGGACGCTGAAACCGCTGATCTCAGCAAAGCCATCGGCGATATCAGCAACCTGTGCCAGACGGATAATTTCATTACCACGGCGCTTGATGACGATCGCCTTGAAATCCTCTGGCGACTCTATCCTGCCGATCAGACGTATGCTTTGTTCGTTGAGTTCACCTTTGACTTTACCCACCGGTGCTGTGGTGTTCTGGCTTTTTAAGGCGTTCACGACTTCCGCCACCGACACATTGTATTCACGCAGTTTCTGGGAATGCAGCAAGACACTCAGCTCGCGCTTGAGCGAACCATTGACAGTGACTGTCGCAACGCCATCAATGCCCCGGAATTTTTCCGAAAATTCATCTTCGGCCTTGCGTGAAATCTCAGCGTGCGTCAGTGTGCTGGAGGACAAAGCAATCTGCATGATGGGTTGCGCCGACGGGTCTATTCTTTGCAGCACCGGTTCGCGCATTTCCACCGGTAGCTTGTAGCGCACACCGGCAATCGCATTTCTCACCTCATCCGAGGCTTCCACCATGTTCTTATTAAAGTTGAAAAAGATGACGATACTCGCACTGCCTTCATAAGCAGTTGAGGTCAATTTATCGACACCGGTGATACTCTGCAAAGATTTTTCTATGCGGTTAATCACTTCCCGTTCCACGGTTTCCGGTGAGGCGCCGGGATACGGCACGCTGACCACCAGCAAGGGCTGATCGACATCCGGAATCTGATTAACCTTGAGCTTTTTCAGGGCAAGTAAGCCCAACGCCATCAATGCGATGATGATGACGATCATCGCTATCGGGCGTTTGATACTGAAGTCGGATAAAAACATGGTTTATTTCCCCGCAGCCGCAGAAGCTGTCGTTGAAGCTGAGGCTGCTGCAGCGGATGCCGCTGCCGGTGCAGGTACTGCAACGGGCGTATTTTTAGGAACAGAAGCCACCATCTGCACTTTTTGTCCGTCTTTCAACGTGGACAGTGGATTGCTGACCACCTTATCGCCATTGAGCAGGCCGCTGCGCACCACAAAATCGCCCCGACGCGGATCACGCTCACCGATGCTGACGCTGACTTTATTCAGAACACCGTCCTTGACGCGCCATGCATACGCCTTGTCACCATCGCGCACCAGTGCCGAACCTGGGATCATCAGTGTTTCTGTGGAAGCAGCTTCTATCATGCCTTCGGCAAACAAGCCGGATACGCGTGGCTGTGTGCCCTCGCCTAATGTGACCAGCACTTCGACCTGACGTGTCGTTGCGTTTGCCGCTAAATCGACGCGCTTCACTTTTCCTCTGAATTCCTGATTGCCATAGCCATTGATGCGGAAAGAGACTGCTTGTCCGATCTTGACGCTGGTGACTTTGTCGGCCGACACCAATCCTTCAAAACGCATGCTGGTCGGGTCAATGACTTTCACCAGTTCCTTACCGATTTGTGCGGTATCACCAGCCGACACTTTACGTTCGCTGACCACGCCATCAAACGGTGCGCGGACTTCCGTGCGTTGCAATTGCTGACGTGCCTGCACTGTGCGCGCCTTTGCGGCAACCAGATCGCTTTGCGTGTTGTTGCGACGGATTTCAGCATCTTCTAATTGTTGCGTCGACGCCATACCGGAAGCGCGCAGCGTCTTCAGTCGCTGCAACTGGCGCTCGGCCTGATCAAACGTCTGCACCGCAGCGCGCTCGGCTTCCTGCGCAGAATGCAGGCTGTCTTTGATCGACGTGTCGTCCAGCCGCACCAGCGTATCGCCGCGCTTCACGGTTTCGCCGTTTTCTTTCAACACCTGCAAAACAACCGAGGAGATTTCAGAACGCAGATCGGCTTTTCGTTCTGGCTGGATAGAGCCGGTAATCACGGGGCCAGAAGAGAGTGCATTACTCTGTACGATGGATAAATCCTCATTGGTCACCATCAGAGGTTTATCGGCGGTCGCAGAGGCGCTGGCCTTCGTCTGGTCATCACTTTTTTTGAACTTGCTACAGCCGGTGAAGGCAAGTGCAATACTTAATACAATCAGACTAGGTCGCAACATAAGGAATCTCCGGAATACTCTAATTTTTAGAAGGCAGCTTGGACTGAAAATAAAGAAAAAAGGTTCAACGAACGAACCTGTCATGCTGAACATCGCAACACATGACGCTGACCAGACCTGAAAATAGTAAACGTGAGGTAAAACCGAGGTCAAAGACAGGGACCAGATTCAACCAACATCCGTCAGCATCAACACAATGGCACGGGAAAAATCCCGAAAACACTCAATATTGCCAGTCAGTTTTTCAGCATCCCGCGAATTACACTTGCACTCAATTAAATGCATCGTGAGGGAATGAAGCTGGCAGTATCCATGAGTCGCAAAGCTCTTGTCAATCGGGCATTGCGTGTATTAAATAAGACGGGCACAAGCCTTTGTACGGCTTGCTTTTCCCCTGCAAGTCCGGTAGGCTCCGGCCTCCTTTGCTTTTCCGTATTTGTTGTGCCAGCCTCTGTCAAATCTGCTCAAACTGCATCCCCTGCTGCCCCCGTAACTGCTGCATCAGCCAACTCCGCTGCGACCATACTGATCGCCACCGATGTCTTTGGAATTACCCCTGCGGTACAGAGTCTGGTACGTCAGCTCTCAGTCAACGCCCTCATCATCAGCCCGTTTCAGGATACTGAACGCCAGTTCCGTTCGGAGCAAGACGCATACCAGGCCTTCATTGCCGAAGGCGGCGTCGCCCGCTATACAGAAAAGCTCGATACTATCCTGCAACAGCAAACCGGGCTTACTCATGCGATAGGATTCAGCGCCGGCGCCAGTGCATTATGGATCAGCAGCCAGCACGAATTCGTGCGTTCATTGCAGAACATGGTGCTGTTTTACGGCTCACGGATACGCGATTATCGAGAAGTACTTCCTGTTTGCCCTGTACGCCTGATTTTTGCGGAACAGGAAGCAGCTTTTGATCCCGCGGGACTGGTCAACGATCTGCGCCAACGCGGTCATCCGGCAGAACTCGCCAAAGGAACCCGACATGGTTTCATGAATGCGTATTCCCGCGGTTGCTGCGTTAAATCGCAAACCCGTTATACCGCAGAATTATTCGGCCTGCTGCATCCGGTGTCAGATAAAGCCGCCGCATGAAATGAATGGCATATTCAAATCTGCGCTAAACACCATGTATGCCGGTTTGTGCCGTATTGATTTGCTGCGGGTATCAGAACAGCCCCGGATTTGAGTAAATGTCTGGCGTCCCTTATACTTCCTTCCGCGTGACACAATCACCGCCCTGCGCTTTTGATTGCACCAACCAGCAATCAGAAGCTTTTTTTTATCCAGTATTTGTTGTACCCGTTTTGTCCTTTTTCATTCACTTTTTGCGGCCAGACGCTGTTGCCTTATCAGGTTCACAGTATTACGCCGCGCGGAGCCATAAGCATGACCGCTTTTGTATTTAACGAAATCAACTTCGACAACCACGAACAGGTTGTTTTTGCCTCAGAAGAAAAATCCGGCCTGAAAGCCATTATCGCTGTTCACAATACGCATCTCGGCCCGGCAATGGGCGGCTGCCGTATGTGGAACTATGCCAGCGAAGCAGAAGCGGTACGCGACGTACTACGCCTCTCACGCGGCATGACTTATAAAAACGCGGTTGCCGGCCTGCCTATCGGCGGCGGTAAAAGCGTCATCATCGGCAACCCGAAAACAGATAAAACACCGGCTTTGTTTGAAGCCCTGGGCGAAGCGCTTGAGCGTCTCGGCGGTCGCTATGTCACGGCAGAAGACGTCGGCACCAGCCCGGCAGATATGGCCAATGTCGCCAGCAAAACAAAATACGTCGCGGGTCTCGGTGACCGTGGCGATCCATCGCCATTTACGGCACTTGGCTGCTTCGTCGGCGCACAAGCCGCAATCAAACATCAACTCAAACGCGATAGCTTTGACGGCCTGACCGTTGCGCTGCAAGGCCTGGGGCATGTCGGTTACGACTACGCCCGCCGTCTGCATGCAGCAGGTGCAAAATTAGTCGTGGCCGATATCGATCAGGCTGCATTGCAACGCGCGCAAGACGAGCTGGGTGCAGAAGTCGTCGGTATTGACGCGATCTATGATGTGCAGGCCGACATTTACGCGCCTTGCGCTCTCGGTGCGACACTGAATCCGGATACGCTTTCCCGCCTGAAAGCAAAGATCGTTGCGGGTGCGGCGAATAATCAGTTAGCCACCGCCGATATCGGTGAAGCCTGTCGCCAGAAGGGTATTTTGTACGCGCCGGATTTCGTCATTAATGCCGGTGGCATTATCAAAGTCTGCTACGAATACCTGAATACACCGGAAGATGGCATGGAAGCGCATGTGCGCCGTATCGGCGACACCCTGGCAGAAGTATTCACCCGCGCCGATGCAGAAGGTTTGCCAACCAGCGTCGTTGCTGATCGCATCGCGGAAGCGAAGTTTAAAAACTAAGCATGCTGACGGTATACTGATGCACTGATACCGTCATCGCAAAGCCACCTGGACAACATGTCAGGTGGCTTTTTTCATCCGGGCTTAATACCGGCATCTGCTTAACATCTGCGTTGTCAACGAGTGGATCAAAAAAAGCGCACGGCCAAGCTCACATCACGTAAAGGTGAAAGTTCACTTTTCCGCAGACTTAAGCAGCAATCCCTCCAATTGCGCAGGTAAGGATCCGGCGGAATCATAGTTCGACAGCACGATCATCGTGTATCCACTGTCGAGGTACATTGCAACATCGCCGGACACGCCGCGCAGACTACCGGAATGTCCCGCCACTTTTCCTAAGGCGCTATTCCATATCTGAAAACCTAAACCGTAGGGTCTGCCGCCCGCGTTTTGTCCCTGGCTGTTATCAGTCAAATGTAATTGCAGCGTAGCTTTTTTAATTAACTTCCCGCTCTGCAATGCGGTAGTAAAGCGCCATAAATCATGGACGGTCGAGTAGCCTGCGCCGAATGGCAGCCCCCGCAAAGGAATATAAAAATTATTCTCTTTTGAAAAATCCGGCGCTTCCGGCGTAGAAAAATAGCCGGTCGCCATATTATCGACAGGCTCATCCCGGAAATAACTGTCAGAGTTCAGCATCCCTGCAGGTTGATAAATATGCTCCCGGATATAGCTGAAAAAATTTTCTCCCGATGCCTTCTGGATCACCAGACCTAATAAAAAATACCCTGTATTGCTATAGGCAAACCGGCTGCCCGGTTCGGCTTTCAGCGTGTCGCCTTGCAATAATGGTTTGTAATCTGCGAGCTCTCGCAAAAACAGCAGTCTGATGTAGGACGCGTGCGTTATCTGCTGCGACAGCATGTCGCCAAAGCCAGCGCGATGTGACAACAACTGCCGTATCGTGACCTTATCCAGTACATTTTTGGGATACCAGCTCGCATCCACGTATTGACTCAACTTATCGTCGTAACTGAGTTTTCCCGCGTCCGCCAATTGCGCAATCGCGACAGCGGTCAACATCTTTCCTATCGACGCGATATTAAATTTAGTGTCTATCGTATTCGCATAGTGATAGCGCTTATTTGCCTGCCCGCACACACCATCGGCAATGAGGCGCTCTCCTTTCGCGATTAATATCGCACCGGAAAACTGATTCTGCTGACATTTTTCCTGAAGAAGTGCGCGGATATTATTCGCTAATTGCGTTTCCGCCGCACTTAATAACGCCGCCTTGTCCGGCGTCTCTGCACCTGCCGGCGTTGCTGATACAAGCTGAGCGCTCACTTGCGCAGAAGCAGATGAATATCCGCTGAAAAACAAAACAGCTCCGCTAACAATAAACAGCAGTTTTTTTATCCCCATGCGATCACCTTATTTTTCATTAAAAGAACAAGCGGCATTCATTTAACTACGGACTTGAAAAATGATCAATCTCAGCACCCCGGCATTTTCACCATCTGTCATTCCGGTATGCATTAAAAATACATGCGTTAAAAAAGACCAAGCCGCCTGAAAAAGGATACAGGCGGCTTGCGAGGTCTGCTTAGTAACAGGAAGGAGATTACACTCGGTGTTCAGCCTCGTCCGTCGTGAATTCTGCATCGCTGTTAAACACGTTTATATCGGTTTCACCCAATACCCGGCTGGTGATCGTCCCTGCTGTAATCGCACCGCTGACATTCAATGCCGTACGGCCCATATCAATTAAGGGTTCCACAGAAATCAACAGCCCCGCTAATGCGACTGGCAGATTCATCGTCGAAAGAACGATCAGGGCAGCAAAGGTCGCGCCGCCACCGACACCGGCAACGCCGATCGAACCTATCGTCACAATCGCAATTAACTGCGCGATAAAACTGAAGGTAAATGGATCTATGCCCACCGTTGGCGCGATCATGATCGCCAGCATCGCAGGATAAATTCCGGCACAACCGTTCTGGCCTATCGTCGCACCAAATGAGGCAGCGAAATTCGCAATGCCTTCCGGTGTACCCAGGCGCTGGGTCTGAGTCTGCACATTCATAGGAATGGCCCCCATGCTGGTGCGCGAAGTAAACGCAAACGCCAATACCGGAAATATTTTTTTAGCGAATCTGACGGGATTCAGGCCAGCACCGGCAATCAGACATAAATGCACGCCAAACATCAGCAACAGCGCACTGTACGATGCGACGACAAAGTTAATCAACTTCAGAATATCGGCATAACTCGATTCCGCCACAACCATCGCTATTAAAGCAAAAATGCCATACGGTGTCAGACGCAATACCATGGAAACCATGCCCATGACAATGGCGTGGGCGACATTGACAAACTGGGAAAATGAGGCAAACAGTAAGGGTTTGGCTGTGGCGATGCCGGTCGCAGAAAGACCGATGAAAATCGAAAAAATCACTACCGCAATCGTTGATGTTTTACGTGCGCCGGTGATATCCAGAAATGGATTCGTCGGAATAAAACTCAAGAGCAAACTGGGCAGGCTGATTGCCTTTGCATTTGCCAGCGTGCCTTGCAGATATTCGCCACGCGCGACTTCGGCCGCGGCTGAACTCAAGCCAACGGCAGTCAGGCCAAAGAATTTGGCCATCAGAATGCCGATGCCCGCTGCTACTGCTGTCGTTGCCAGCAAGGTGCCTATGGTCAAGGCACTGATTTTCCCGAGTTCACTGGCACCATTCAGTTTCAGAATCGCGCCGACGATCGACACCATAATCAGCGGCATCACGATCATCTGCAACAGCTTGACGTAACCAGTACCAACGATGTCCAGATAAGCATTGGTCGTGGTGATAATCGCTGCCGTGCTGGCATCACCGCTATACAACAGATGCATCGCTGCACCCAGCAATACGCCCAGCACCAGGCCAGTCAGCACACGCACGGTAAACGTTGCCTCCTTGCGCTGCTGCCGGTACATCAATCCGCCTATCGCCACAGCGATGGCCAGATTAATCAAAACAAAGATGGTGGAATAAGTAGCGATCGGACCGATCATGAACTAGCCTCTGTCTAAATGAAATGAAGTGAAAAGCAGTGACGGATAGGCCACTCAGCATGTTGAGATTTTTCGATAAAAATCAATGATTCCTGTGATTATACTTGGCAACGATAAAGTCACTGCGTGGTGGCGACGTCGCCACGAGAGCGCACGTATCAAAGCGCATTGCGAAAGCGGTCTGGTACAAATACACTGAGCGTCTTGCTGCACAGCAGCCCTACTGATTAACTCTGACGCCTGAGAAGGATGCCGATAATGACGATCTTGCTTACCCCACGCCTGCAATTGATTCCGATGGACGATAGTCATTTTGATGGGCTGTTCGCGATGAACAGCGATATCGACGTGATGCGTTACATCACCGGAAAACCGGATACACCCGCCGACACGCAAGCGATGATCGATCGCGTTAAAGCGCGCTGGAAAGAATACGGATTTTCCTGGTGGTCGTTTTTTGAAAAAGACAGCGGTCAATTAATCGGTGCGGGTTGTATTCAGCATCTGGGGCGCGACCCGGCGAATCCGCTGGAAACCGGCTGGCGGCTGCGCCGTGACCGCTGGGGCAACGGCTATGCATCAGAAGCAGCCAGAGCGATGGCTGGCTTTGCCTTCGACTCACTGAACGCGCCGCTGTTGTGTGCCGTCTGTCATCCGGATAATCATGCGTCTGCCCATGTCATGAAAAAACTGGGTATGCAGTTTAAAGCAACCGAATCATGGTACGACATGCAAGTCGCCGTCTACGATATGCCGCGTGCAGTCTGGCAAGCGAACAGCGCCGCGCTGCATCAGTCAAATTAAGTCTGCCAACACTGGCTCACAAGCATCAGCAAGGTCAAAGATTCCCCTGAAGCGACATCACCTACGATGTCGCTTTTTCATTCGTCTGCCACCAGCAACGCTCGTTCATTTTTACAACATCGTTATGCACTGAGTCCATTCGAGCTTCTTGCGCAGCCAGCCCGCTCGCTAAGCTGATGCATCCTCGTCATATCGTTTTGCGCTGCCTTTGCACTGCATTTGTATTAATGCCTGGCGCAGACAATGTTGCGTAAGTTCCGTCTTATTTGAATTTTTTCATTTCATTCAAACAAGTTCTCTCTTAGAATTGCTTTTATGATTAGATTGTCCGCACATCAACAAGCAGTTGAAGTTCATGTTGAATAGCGTCTTCCTTTTCAATAATTCATCGGTATCGTGCGCCACATCGTTGGCACGCCGCTTTCGTCGCAGTACAAATCAAGGAGAAAAAATGAGTATGGTGTTTTGCCGCGGCTGCGGTAAGGAAATTCATGAAACCGCTGTGACCTGCCCCAATTGTGGCGCACCACAGGGAACGCCAAAAGAAGCGAGCAATTCCGACAAGCGGATTTTGCCTGCTGCATTGCTGTGCTTTTTCTTAGGCGTCTTTGGCATACACCGTTTTTATGTAGGAAAAATCGGCACCGGTATTTTGCAGCTGCTGACGTTTGGCGGTCTGGGTATCTGGGCACTGATCGATTTCATCATGATCGTGGTCGGCAGCTTCACCGATAAAGACGGCAATACGATCAACCTCTGGACCTGAGATCACAGCAACAAACAAACCCGAAAAGGCTGCGACGTATGCACAATGCGGTGTTGGCTAGTGATCTGTCAATGTGCTGAAAAAATTATCTGAAAAGGAAAACTATGAGCATGGTATTTTGCCGCGGCTGCGGTAAGGAAATTCACGAAACTGCTGCAACCTGCCCGCATTGTGGTGCGCAGCAAACGGTGTCGGCACCAGCGGCGAACGTTGCTGGCGATGAAGTTCAGGCGTTCGACTGGTATGTCGCTGTACTCAGAAATTATGCCGGCTTCAGTGGCCGTGCACGTCGCAAAGAGTACTGGTTCTTTTTCCTGTTTAACATCCTGATCAGTATGGGTTTAGGTCTGGTCGACGGTATCACGGGCAGTTCAAATATTTCATCAGGTATGGGGTTTCTCGGTGGTCTTTATGCACTAGGTACATTCATCCCTGCCATTGCGGTTACCATGCGCCGTCTGCATGATACCAACCGCAGTGGCTGGTGGATGCTGATCGCACTCGTTCCTGTCGCCGGCATCATCGTGCTGCTGGTGTTCCTGGCGAGCGAAGGTCAAAAAACAGAAAACCGTTACGGTGCTCCGGTCAAATAAGCCGCCTGGCGTCTTCAAAAAAGATCATCAGGTGCTGACCTGATCGTCGATGCGAATAAAAAAGCGACATCACTAACGATGTCGCTTTTTCTTTTTTCCGGTGTTTTTTGTAGCCCGGGAATTTTACGAACCAGACGCTGGCAAGCGTTGTTTCAATTCAAATCCCTCACAAGGCTGACCTGACGCTTCGACAATCTCCATCAAAGGCTGACGTTGACTTTTAATACCGAACATGCGGCATCCATACATGAAATTCACATCATGCGTAATGTAGTAATGCACGCATAAACGGCAGTTTTGCTGTATCGGTTTATTCGTTTCAGACATCATGTGCAAGATGATAACAAGACTAAGACGAAAGCGTTATCGCGGTCACGCCTGCCTGCAGAGGCTCTGCGGACCTCAATAATACTCCCCCCAGTATCTTAAATCGCCCTTTGTTTATGCCGACAATAGCAGCGTTTTTATAAAATAAGGGGGGAGTATGCTGTTTTCCCTGAAAAAATCTCGCACGCTAGCGCGATAGCGCCGATGCCGGAGTCGTTGACGTCGTTGCCGGCGTGGTTGCAGGTGCTGTCGCTTTTCGGGTTGCTGGCTGCAAGGTCAGCCAGCGCTGATACACCAGCAAGGCGACATGTGCATCATTCGCCGCGTAGGCAATCTGCTTGTCCGTCAACGGCTGTTGTGCCCAGTTGGATGTCGAGGTCTTTTTTGATTTCGATAACTGCATGCCAAAAAATTTTGCCACCGCCGCTTTGGCGCCCATATCCTGATGCCGGTTTTCACGCAAGGCTTTGGCCAGATCAAGCACGTTCGTCGTCGTGATATCGAGTTTGCTTTTCAAATGCCGCAAATCGTCACTCAAGCCGAAACCAACTTTCAGAATATGCTGCGCTTCCAGTACCGCTTTGACGACATCAATATTCACGGCCTGCACGACAGGAAAAAGAAAGGCCTTGGTTTCGGTCGCCAGCTGTATCAGATGCGGCCCCTGATGGCGCTGGCCTTTTTGAAAAACGGGTTTGGTTTCAGTATCAAAACCGAGCACGCTCGCCTGCGACAGATGCAGATGCGCAAACGCAGCTGAGGCGGCATCTGCAACGATATGGATATGGGCTTCAGCGATTCCCGGGTAAAGCGGCAGGGTTGTTTCCTGTTCTGACATCATGGAATAAGTGTGGTGAATGACGGAATGACTGCCAGTCTATCAGTACCGGCAACATGCAGCATGAACGACGTACAGCGCTAATTATTGACATCCTGCCGGCGGCGTGCGGGGTGGCTGGCACGCACCGCGAGTGAAATCATCAGAGACTGCCCATCAGGCAAAGTCACCGCCATTTTTTCGCTGCCATTATGCTGAAAATGATAAATCGTCAGATCGCCCACCGCCAGCGATTTCTGAATCTCGGCATCGACCAATATATCGGCCAGAGCATTAACTGCGCCGACGTGCCACACCAGTTGATTGGTCGCCGCTTTGCTCATGACTCACTCCTCAACACGCCGCGCCTGATTTTTCAGTACGAACGCTTCAAAAGCGGACGCATCCACTGGCTTAGAAAAATAATATCCCTGCACCTGAGTGCAGCGCATCTCTTTGAGCAGGCTTGCCTGTTCATTTTTTTCGACACCTTCCGCCACGACATTCAGACCCAGACTCAATCCCATGGCAATGATCGCGCCGGCAATCGCGGCATCATCCGGATTCACATGAATATCATTGATAAATGATTTATCGATCTTCAGCTCATCAATCGGGAAACGCCGCAGATAAGACAAACTGGAATAGCCTGTGCCGAAATCATCGAGTGAAATCGATAAGCCCAGATTTTTCAGTGAACGCAGGGTCATCAGGGTGCTGCTGACATCCTGCATCACCATGCTCTCGGTTAATTCCAGTGTGACTGCGTGAGGGTCAACGCCACTTCGTTGAATAATATTGGCAACGCGCTCGGCAAGATCATCCTGGCGGAACTGGCGTGAAGACATATTCACCGCAATCTTGAACACGCCCATCCCGTTATTGACCCAGGCAACCTGCTGGCGGCAGGCTTCATTCAAGACCCATTCGCCGAGCGGCAAAATCAGTCCGGTTTCTTCGGCCAGCGGGATAAATTCTATAGGATGAATCAGACCTATCTGCGGGTGATACCAGCGCACCAAGGCCTCTGCGCCAACGACCAGCCCGCTTTTCAGATCAATTTTTGGCTGGTAATGCAAGGCAAATTCAGCGCGCTCCAGACCACGCCGCATCGCGCTTTCCATATTCAGGCGACTGATCGCGGTGACGCCCATTTCGGGAATAAACTGACGCACGCTGTTGCGCCCGTGTTCTTTGACGCGGTACATCGCAATATCCGCATAACGCAGCAGAATTTCGCCATGATCGCCATCACGTGGATACACCGATACGCCGATACTGGCGGTGACAAAAATTTCGCTGCCATTGATGTGCATGGGCCGGGATAAGGACTGCATGATTTTTTCTGAAATCACATCCACGTCACCGCTCTCGGGCAAATCCGTCAACACGATCACAAATTCATCGCCGCCCAGACGGGCAACCGTATCGGTATCACGCACACACATATTCAGCCGTTGTGCGACTTGCTTCAGCATTTCATCACCGGCGCCATGACCGGATGCATCATTAATCAGTTTAAAATGATCAAGATCCAGCAGCAGCAAACCCACATGCAAATTCTGGCGTTTGGCCCAGGCAATCGCCTGAGAAATGCGGTCATTCAAAAGATTACGGTTCGCCAGCCCAGTCAGGCTGTCATGCGTTGCCTGATATTCGAGTTCTTTCTGATAATTAACACGTTCACTAACATCATTAATCACGCTAACAAAATGAGTCGTCACCGCACCGGCAGCATCTTTGACCGGTGAAATCCGCAACTCATTCCAGAATTGCGAGCCGTCTTTGCGATAATTTCTCAGCAAAGCGCGCCCCTCGCGCCGCTCGCGCAGGGCAGAACGGATTTCTTCCAGATCCGGCTGCGCCAGATCATCACGCACCAGGAAGCGCCCTTCGCGCCCTATCACTTCGTCGGCGTGATAACCGGTGATCCGTTCAAACGCCGGATTCACATAAACGATGGAGTGATCAGCCTCGTCACTACGGGTAATCATGATGCCATTGCTGCTCGATACCAGCGCCTGTTCCCGCAACAACAATGCCTGCTCCACTTCCTGTAACTGAAACTGCTTATCAGAAATATCCTGACGCACGGCCACCAGATGTGTGACCTGTCCTGCTTCATTACACAAAGAGCTGACGACCTGGCGCTCCCAGTACAGATGGCCGTTAAGATGTCGGCTCTGTACATCGCCATGCCAGTGTTCACCACTCTTCAACGCCAGAAACGCGTGTCTATGCGCGGCATCACTGGCAGCGCCGTTATTCCACAGCGCATGGGTTTTCCTGACTTCGTTCAGGCTGAAACCTGAGATACGGGTATAGGCGGCATTGCAGTATTCAAGCTCACCGGCAGCATTTGTGATCAGTATCGCGTACGGGCTTTGGTGCACTGATAAGGCCAGCAACTCCAGATTATTTTGCAGATCATGATGATCTTGTGTGGTCAGCAGCGCGCGGACTGCACTGACCAGCTCTTCCGCAAAGCGCGTCAATACTTTTCTTGGCTCTGCTGCTTCATTGAGTTCAAATGATGCTCTAACAGATAATGTCAGATGCATCTGCGGCGCGACATTGAAATCCAGCGTCAGTGCATGGGTGCCATAGTGCTCATCATCTGAGGAGTTAAACAAAAAATCTGGTGCCCGTGCAGAAGTCGCTTCAAAACGGGATTTTTCACCGTTGTTTTCAAAAAAAATTTCAGTATGTGAATAGCCTGCCCGCAACACCAGTATCTTGCAAAACCCTTCCAGCAATCCGGGTAAATCATCCGGATACCAAAGACAATCCGTCAGCTCTCCCAGCAGCAGATACCAGTTTTCCAACCTTTGCGACTCTTCGTCCAAAGAATTTGTGCGGCCTGTTATGTCCATCAGCTACATCGCTCCCCTCAATCGTCGTGAAATCTGCGAGAAGATTTTTATACCTTGTTAAAAACATTAACGCAATATAAACGTTGATGTGAAGAACGAAAAGTGAGCACGACGGCGTTTCACGTTGCGGCAATGTGTCGCCTAGTCTGAGCGGATGACATTACTACCAGCATTTCTAGGTTAAAATCGAAGGTTTAGCAAACATTATTCCTCGCGCCGCCCCGGCTGCGACAAAGGCAGACAGCACGATGCTCACATTTCAACAAATCATCCTGACATTACAAGATTACTGGGACAAACAAGGCTGCGCCTTGTTACAACCTTACGATATGGAAGTCGGTGCCGGAACGTCGCACACTGGCACCTTCTTACGTGCGATCGGGCCTGAACCCTGGCGTGCAGCGTACGTCCAGCCTTCGCGCCGTCCAAAAGATGGTCGCTATGGTGAAAATCCGAATCGTCTGCAGCACTATTATCAGTATCAGGTGGTATTGAAACCGGCACCGGAAAATATTCTCGATTTGTATCTTGGCTCACTCAAGGCGCTGGGGCTGGATTTACAGCAAAACGACATCCGCTTTGTTGAAGATGACTGGGAAAACCCGACGCTGGGTGCCTGGGGTCTGGGCTGGGAAGTCTGGCTCAACGGTATGGAAGTCACGCAATTCACTTACTTCCAGCAAGTCGGCGGCATTGATTGCAAACCTATCCTCGGTGAAATCACTTACGGTATCGAACGTCTGGCGATGTATCTGCAAGGTGTGGAAAATGTCTATGATCTGGTCTGGACCGAACGCGAAGAAAACGGCAAAACCGTGCGCCTGTCCTACGGCAATGTCTTCCATCAGAATGAAGTTGAACAATCGACCTTCAACTTTGAATATTCAAATACCGATTTCCTGTTTTCCCTGTTCACCAACTATGAGGCAGAAGCCAAGCGTCTGCTCGAAGTAACAGAGAAATCGCTGGCGTTGCCTGCCTACGAAATGATCCTGAAAGCCGCACACACATTCAATCTGCTCGATGCGCGCGGGGCGATTTCGGTGACAGAGCGTGCCGCGTATATTGGCCGCATCCGTAATCTGTCGCGCGCTGTTGCCGCTGCCTATTACGCGTCGCGTGAAGCGCTCGGTTTCCCTATGTGCGCCGCTGACGATAAGCATAAACCTGTTGTCGCCTGAAACCTGAACGCGCAGACGCCTTACATAATTTCGGATGCCGGTTGCTGACCGGTATGCAGGAAAGATAAACATGAACCAAACACTGTTAGTTGAATTATTTACAGAAGAACTGCCACCCAAAGCGCTGGCGAAACTCGGCGAAGCGTTTGCCGCTGGCATCGTCAATGGCTTGAAATCACGTGATTTCTTAGAAGCGGATTCCGTCGCCACCAGCTATGCTTCACCGCGCCGTCTGGCCGTCAGCATTACGCGTGCGCGTGCCACATCGCCGGATAAACAAATCCGCGAAAAAGTGTTGCCGGTTTCTGTCGCTATGGATGCGGCAGGTCAGCCAACCGCACCACTGGCAAAGAAACTCGCCGCGATGGGTTTCGCCGATTTGCAAATCAGCGATCTGGAGCGCGCTGCCGACGGTAAAGCAGAGAGTTTTTTCTACACCTACACTGCAGCCGGTTCCGCGCTGGCACCAGCATTGCAAATTGCCATAGAAGAATCGATCAGCAAATTACCAATTCCTAAAGTGATGAGTTATCAGCGTCCCGATGGCGATACTGTGCATTTTGTACGTCCGGTACATAAAATCATCGCTCTGCACGGCGCGGACATCATCCCCTTATCTCTGCTTGGCCTGAACAGTGATCGCATCACCAAAGGCCATCGTTTCCTGTCTGCTGGCGAAGTCAGTATCAGCCACGCCGACGATTACGCCGCTGCGCTGAAAACCGAAGGCAAAGTGATTGCCAGCGTCAGCGAACGTAAAGAACAAATCCGCACCGCGCTGTTGGCAAAGGCAGGCGACGATCTGGTACTGATGCCGGAATCGCTGCTGGATGAAGTCACAGCGCTGGTCGAATGGCCGGTCGTTTATGAATGTCATTTCGAAGAGGAATTTCTGGCAGTTCCGCAGGAATGTCTGATCCTGACGATGCAAACCAATCAGAAATATTTTGCGCTGACCGATGCCAACGGCAAACTGCGTTCACGCTTTCTGATCGTCTCGAATCTGGAAACGGCAACACCGGAACACATCATCCAGGGCAATGAGCGCGTGGTACGTCCGCGCTTGTCGGATGCTAAATTTTTCTTTGAGCAAGACAAGAAAAAAACGCTGGCATCGCGTCTGCCTCTACTGGCGAATGTGGTGTATCACAACAAGCTGGGTTCGCAAGCCGAACGCACAGAACGGGTCAAAACACTGGCCGGAAAAATCGCCGCAGCGCTGCATAGCGACGTTGCACTGGCCGAACGTGCCGCCTTGCTGGCAAAAACCGATTTGCTGACCGACATGGTCGGTGAATTTCCTGAACTGCAAGGCATCATGGGCACCTATTACGCCCTGCACGATGGCGAACATGCCGACGTTGCCGCCGCAGCATCCGAACACTATCAACCGCGTTTTTCAGGCGATACTTTGCCAGCAACCGCAACCGGCACCGCCGTCGCGCTGGCCGACAAACTGGAAACCTTGGTCGGTATCTGGGGCATAGGCTTGCAACCAACCGGCGACCGTGATCCGTTTGCGCTGCGTCGTCATGCCTTGGGTATTTTGCGCATGCTGGTTGAGAAACGTTTGCCCTTGTCTTTATCTGCCTTACTGGCGAACGCCGTCGCTTTATTTGCTGGCAATAGCCAGTTCAAAGATCCGACCGCAGACGTCTTGAATTTCCTGTTCGACCGTTTGCGCGGCCAATTACGTGAACGTGGCTTTGCGCAAAATGAAGTTGAAGCAGTCGTTGCGCAAAATCCGGATACGCTGGACAACATCGTCGAACGTTTGCAAGCAGTTCAGGCATTCGCAGCTTTGCCCGAATCAGTCTCGCTGGCAGCTGCGAATAAACGTATCACCAATATCCTGAAAAAAGCCGAAGGCACTCCGGGTGCAGTGAATGCAGCATTATTACAAGAAGCAGCCGAACAGGCGCTGGCGAAAGCAATGGCTGATGTGAAACCACAAGTTGACGCGGTCTTTGCCAAAGGCGACTTTACTGCTGCGCTGAAAACGCTGGCCGCCTTGCGCGCTGAGGTCGACAGTTTCTTTAACGATGTGATGGTGAATGCAGAAGACCCTGCTTTGCGGGCTAATCGTTTAGCGCTGCTATCGAGCCTGCACGGGATGTTGAATCAGGTTGCCGATATTTCTAAACTCGCTGCTTAAGAATGACGTCTAAGGATTTGCAGATGAAACTCATTATTCTCGACCGCGATGGCGTCATCAATCATGATTCCGATGCCTTCATCAAGTCGCCGGATGAATGGGTGCCTATCCCCGGTTCGCTGCAAGCGATCGCCCGCCTGAATCAGGCGGGTTATCGCGTGGTGGTGGCAACCAATCAGTCTGGCATAGGGCGTAAGTTGTTTGATATGGCCACGCTCAACGCAATTCACCAGAAGATGCATGCAGCAGCACAACAAGTCGGTGCGACGATTGATGCCGTCTTTTTTTGTCCGCATATGGCCGATGAAAATTGCGATTGCCGCAAACCTAAACCCGGTATGTTGCAGGAAATCGCCCGCCGCTATGAAGTCAATCTGAAAGGCGTGCATACCATCGGTGACTCTTTACGCGACCTGCAATCCGGCTTTGTGGTCGGCTGTATTCCCCATCTGGTACTGACGGGTAAAGGCCAGAAAACGCAGGAAAAAGGCGGGCTGCCACCGGGCACACAAATTCATCCCGACCTGGCAACCGTGGTCGATCATTTGCTTGCTTCAAATCAGGCTGACATCAAAACTGACATTAATATTGCGATCTGACTCTGCTGTCAGTCGTAATGAACGGAAATCTCATGTATCGCGCTATTCTTTTTATCCGCTCTTTTATTTTCATGTTGCTGATGATTGCTATCACGGTGATCTGGTCACCAATCAGCATGTTGTTCGCATTTCTGCCATATAACCAGCGTTACTACATTACGGCGCGCTGGAATGTCTTTGTGGTGTGGGCCGCCAAAGTCGTTTGCGGTATCCGCTACGAATTCAAAGGTTATGAAAATTTCCCGGATGCGCCAGCGATTATTTTGTCTAAACATCAGTCGGCATGGGAAACCATTTTTCTGCTGATGGCAACCCCGAGACCACTGGTCTTTGTCTTCAAAAAAGAGATTACGTATATCCCATTTTTTGGCTGGGCCATTTCCATGTTGCGCATGATTCCTATCGACAGAAAAAAAGGTAAAGATGCGTTTGCGCAGGTCGTCAGTACGGGCAAGAAGCGTCTGGCAGATGGTCAGTGGATCATTATGTTCCCGGAAGGCACCCGTATTCCAGTCGGTAAAAAAGGTTCCTACAAAGGTGGCGGCGCCCGTCTGGCAGTGGAAACCAATACGCCAGTAGTTCCGATCGCATTGAACTCAGGTGAATGCTGGCCGAAAAATTCGTTTGTCAAAAAGCCCGGCCTGATCACCGTATCGGTGGGAAAACCGATCTCACCGGATGGCTGCACAGCGGCAGAGCTGATGCAAAAAGTCGAAACCTGGATAGAAGTAGAAATGCGCGTGATTTCGCCTGACGTGTATAAAAACGAACAGAAATAAATACCAGCCTCGCCTGCCGTCAGAATATATCGGCAGGCGCGGCATCACAGGCGACGGTACTCAATGCAGCTCGCCACCGGCCACCACTTCTGGCGACTTCTGCGGACTTTTTCAACTTGGTATACATTGCGCACTGGCTAATCTCTTTTTTGTTGTTCCGGATAAAAGCGTGCAAAACAAGTTCAGTGTACTCAGTGTGTCTCGGTTGAAATGAAATCCCCGCTCCCATCTTTAGGTAAAGCGATACAACGCGCCTTGCAACTGGATTTATTCAGTGACTTTCTGGTGTCGGAACGCCTGCGTTCGCCGACACCACAACCTGGCAGCCCGGCAGCACAACCACCAGCGACCTTACAACCACCACCTCAGCTACCATCGGCAGAGACCGACATAGAGCGGCGAGCAGGTGATCTGCGACGCATACAGTTGCAAGGAACTTGGCTGACATATCAGTTGCAAAGATCGAAGCGACGCAGCATAGGCTTCCTGATTAACGAAGATGGCCTGCGCATCACCGCGCCACGCTGGGTCACACTTGCGGACATTGAAAAAGCCATTCATGAAAAACAAACCTGGATATTGCGCAAACTGGCAGAGCGGCGCGAACTGACAGCACGTCGCGCCCGACCGGTAATGCAATGGTGTGATGGTGCCAGGCTGCCCTACCTGGGCAATGAGATTACCTTACGCATCACACCGGCCTCTGCCAGCGGTACGCATTTCCGGCACGATGCCAGCGAGCTGATAATCAGCCTGCCCCATGACGCGAGCGAGCAGCAATTGAAAGACCGGGTGCAGGCGTGGTTGCAGCAAGAAGCCAGACGCGAATTTAATCAGCGCTTACCCATCTTCGCCGAGAAGTTGAATGTCCGTTATCACAGCATGGCCTTGTCGGCAGCAACGACACGCTGGGGATCATGCACATCGCAAGGCAAGATACGGCTGAACTGGCGACTGATCCATTTTTCGCCGCAGATTATTGATTATGTGGTCGCACATGAGCTCGCGCATTTGCGGGAAATGAACCATAGTCCGCGCTTCTGGGCGACGGTACAATCGGTCTTCCCTGACTTTGAAATTGCCCGCCACCAGTTGCGCCAACACGCCAGCGCTGATCTGCCTGATTTTTGAAAAATGGGGGGAGTATCCTGAATATTCCCCCTTTTATCCGTATCAACACAAAGACTTTTTGAATAAATTTGATTTACTCCCCCCAGTATATAAAGGAAAACTCATGCGCATTCTGCACACCATGTTACGCGTCGGTAACTTACAACGATCCATCGCTTTTTATACCGAAGTTCTTGGTATGAAATTACTCCGCCAGTCGGATAATCCTGAATACAAGTACACGCTGGCGTTTCTCGGCTACGGCAGCAACCCCGACCACGCAGAACTGGAACTGACCTACAACTACGGTGTTGAGCAGTACGACATGGGTACCGCGTATGGACACATTGCGATTGCTGTCGCTGACGCGTATGCGGCCTGCGAAGCCGTCAAAGCACGCGGCGGCAATGTGACACGTGAGGCTGGCCCGGTGAAAGGTGGCAGTACGGTGATTGCGTTTGTACAGGATCCTGACGGTTATAAAATTGAATTCATCCAGCGTATGTCTGAGGTTAGCCTGTAAGGTTCGCAGCAATAAGCCCTATTGCTGTACGAACCAGATCAAATAAAAAAGCGCAGAAATTCTGCGCTTTTTCCATGCGAGTCAAAAGACAAGCAGCGGTTCCGCTACCTTTGCTCAGGCTCTTTTTCCTGTTCGTCCGGACGACTCACCATCTGATTAATTGCTTTTGCCAGAAACAGCATACTCAGAATAAACAACAGTAATAAACCGGTAAAAATGGCCGTCCACATATGCAAAACTCAGACAAAAGAAAGTCTTTCTTTATAGCAACTAAAGACCTGTGAGGTCAATGAAGTTTCCTTGAATCAATTATTCATTGATTAAGTATTTTTCATTATTTAACCTTTAATGCCTGGACGTGTTTTGTGAGCGGTAAGACGATAGCCCGGCATCAGGCACTGAACCAATTCGCTAACAGCAATGTCAGCTAATGCACGCCAACAATCAGACGTGCCCGTAGCGGCGGAAATACGCAATCAGGCCGCTGGTCGATGTATCCAACTGTGCATCATTCGACTGATCGCCTAAAATCGCCGGCAACAAGCGGTTCGCCAGTTGTTTACCTAATTCAACCCCCCATTGGTCGAATGAATTAATGCTCCAGATTACGCCCTGCACAAAAACTTTATGTTCATACAGTGCCAACAGCATCCCAAGCTGGAAAGGATCAAGACCGGGCATCAGTATCGTGGTCGAAGGCTGATTACCGGCAAACACTTTATGCGGCAGCAGTTTCGCAATCTGCACCTCACTCAGCCCCGCCTGCGTCAACTCTTCACGTGCCTGTGCCTCGGTTTTGCCAAATGCCAGTGCCGCGCTTTGTGCCAGACAATTCGCCAGCAATGGTGCCTGATGCCCGGGTAAAGGGAAATCACTGGAAGCGGCCACCACAAAATCGCAAGGAATCAACCAACCGCCCTGATGCAATAACTGGAAGAAAGCATGTTGCCCATTCACGCCAATCTCGCCCCAGACGATGGGGTTGGCATGACAAGTTAACGCCTGACCATCACGATCAACCGCTTTGCCATTCGACTCCATTTCCAATTGCTGTAAAAATGCCGGCAAATGGCGCATAGATTCGTTGTACGGCAGTATCGCTGTGGTTTCCGCACCGAGGAAATTGGTATTCCAGATCGAAATCAGCGCCATCAGGACTGGCAGATTTTGCTCCGGCGGCGTCGTTCTGAAATGGGTATCCATCGCTTCCGCCCCCATCAGCAGGCGCTCAAAGCCATTCATGCCTATCGCCAGCGCCACCGACAATCCCACGGCCGACCACAAAGAATAACGACCGCCGACCCAATCCCAGATTTCAAGGATATTGCTATCGGGGATGCCGAACTCATGCGCTTTGGCCGGACTGGAAGTGACCGCAATAAAGTGCTTGCCAATCGCCCATTCCTCCATCGCGGCTGCCATCAGCCACGTACGTGCAGTATGCGCATTAATGCTGGTTTCCTGCGTGGTGAACGTTTTGGATGCCACCACAAACAGCGTCGTGCGCGGATCGAGCTCTTCGAGTAAAGGTGCCAGATGCGCACTGTCGAGATTCGACACGTAATAAAATTTCAGATGCGGATGCTGTAAAGCTGACAGTGCGCGGGTTGCCAGCTTGGGGCCCAGATCGGAACCACCGATACCGATATTCACAATATTCTGTATCGCATCGCCTTTAAAGCCACGCCATAAACCGCTGCGCACGCGTTCAACAATGTCGCGCATCTGCTTGCGCACTGCACGCACTTGCGGCATCACATCATTGTCGACTGCCGGAAACGCCTTGTAATCCATGTGGCGCAAAGCGGTGTGCAACACAGCGCGGTCTTCGCTGATGTTAATTTTTTCACCGGAAAACATGCGATCTCGCCAGCCTTCAACATCGGCTAAACGCGCCAATGCCATCAGGCTATCGAGCGCAGGCTGATCCAGACGTTGCTTGGAATAATCGACCAAAAGTCCTTCCAGCTCTGATGAAAAACGCTGAAATCGCTGGCTATCCTGTGCAAAAAGATCGCGTAAATGCGTCTTCTCCAGGCGCTTTTGATGTTCTAACAGGGATAACCATTCCGGTGTCAGCGTAATATTCATATCGTCAAAACCAATGTGAACTGAAAGTGAAAAATTAATCCGCAGTTACGCAGAAATTATGCAGCAGGCAGAAGGCGAGCCAGATTGACATATTGTTCAAGCGCAATCGTCTCAGGCCGCGCTTGCGGATCGATACCGGCATCAATTAACTGTTGCTCAGTAAACATCCCGGCGACGCAATTCCGCACCACTTTACGTCGCTGCGAAAATGCTTTGGTCACAACGGCTTCCAAGTTTTTTTGCTCGCACGCCAGCATTTCAGCTTTAGGAATCATGCGCACAATCGCCGAATCCACTTTCGGCGGCGGATCAAAAGCCTCTGGCGGCACAATGAATAACAAGTCCATGTGATAACGCCATTGCAACATGACCGACAAACGTCCATACGCTTTGCTACCCGGCGTTGCGACCATGCGCTCAACGACTTCTTTTTGCAACATAAAATGCTGATCCTGAACCAGCGGTGCAATTTCAGCGAGACGGAACAACAAGGGGCTGGAAATGTTGTACGGCAAATTACCGACGACCCGTAATTTCTTTCCTTCCGGTACAGGAATAGAGGAGAAATCAAATTTAAGCGCATCGCCTTCATGCACAATCAGCTTTTCGGGAGAAAAACTTTTCTTCAGACGGGCGACCAGATCGCGATCGAGCTCGACCACATGCATCTGCGGCACACCTTCGAGCAGTAAGCGCGTCATCGCGGCGAGACCAGGGCCGATCTCAACCATCGTATCACCAGCCTGCGGATTGATAGAGCGGATAATCTGGCTCAATACCAATTGATCGGTCAAAAAATTCTGACCGAAACGTTTACGTGGAATATGTTTCATGATGATGTTTTGTTTTTTGCCATAACAGCAGCGGTGCGTATCGCGACCTGCATGCTGCGGATATCGGCGTGTCCCACGCCTTTTGCAGCGAGGTCGAGCGCCGTGCCATGATCGACGGAGGTACGGATTAGCGGCAATCCCAAAGTGATATTGACGCCTAGCCCGAAACTCGCATGCTTGAGAACCGCAAGGCCTTGATCGTGATACATCGCCAGCACGCAATCCGCATCCGCCAGATATTTTTGCTGGAACAATGTGTCGGCCGGATAAGGGCCGCTGACATTGACGCCCATGCTTTGCGCCTGCTGAATCACGGGGGTGATGACGTTGATCTCTTCAGTTCCGAGATAACCGTTTTCACCGGCATGGGGATTCAAACCAGAGACAAGAATGCGTGGTTGCAACAGACCGAACTTGTCTCGCAAGTCAATATTGATGATCTGTATCGTGCGCAACAAATGTTCTGGCTGTATCGCCTGCGGAACGTCTTTTAATGGTAAATGCGTGGTTGCTAGCGCAACGCGTAAAGCTTGAGGCAAATGAGCGTTGGCTTCGCAGGCGAGCATCATCACAACTTGTGGTGTATGCGTTTTTTCTGCGAAATATTCTGTATGACCACTGAATTTGACACCAGCATCGTTGATCGTGCTTTTCTGCAAAGGGGCAGTAACGACAGCATCACACCAGCCTTGCTCCACCGTTTCGATAGCAACATCCAATGTATGCAATACCGCACGGCCATTACGCGGATCAAGCTGACCGGCAACGACATGCGCACTCAGCGGGCAATCAATGACGCTCATTCGATCTGCGGGGATGGCGGACAAGCCATAATTTCTGACTGCTTCGATCGAGACTGCCATCAGGCGAATGGCCGGATCAATCTCATTTGCCAGCATCGCCAGATAAGCAGCGTCCCCTATCAGTACTGGTCGGACTTCGTGACGTAAAGACCATGCCGCACGCAACGAGATTTCCGGTCCGATTCCTGCCGGTTCTCCTACCGTCAGGGCAATGACCGGCAATCTTGGTTCAGGCATTATTGATCTTCCCGGTATTCAACATAGGTACGGTCACGCAATTCGCGCAGCCAGTCCTGCAGCGCTTCATCCGATTTACGTTCGCGTAAAGCCTGACGTGCCGTCATACGCTGGCGGTCTTTAGACTGATCCTCGGTTTTACGTTCCAGCACCTGAATCAGATGAAAACCAAACGGCGACTGCACAGGATCACTGACTTCATTGATGGCGAGCTTATTCATCGCATCTTCAAACTCTTTCACGGTATCGCCTGGGTAAATCCAGCCGAGATCACCGCCTTTGGACGCGCTGCCATCAGCAGAATTGGTTTTAGCCAACTCTTCAAATGTCGCTGTTTTATTTTCTATCTGCTTTTTCAGGTCCAGTAATTTCTGACGTGCTTCCGCTTCAGTCACGATCTGATTCGCTTTAATCAGGATGTGGCGAACGCGGGTCTGCTGAACCGCCGCAACTGCAGGCTGGCCCTCACTGGCGGCACGCTTCCCGACCAGTTTCAAAATATGAAAGCCATTCGGGCTACGGACGATTTCAGAGAATTCGCCAACCTTGATTTTATTGATCGCGTCAATAAACAACTGTGGAATACGATCTTGTTCACGCCACCCGATATCGCCACCTTTCAAGGCTTCAGCGCTGTCAGAATAAGTCACGGCCAGCTTGGCAAAATCACCGCCAGAACGTAATTTCTGCACGACTTCTTCAGCACGATTACGGCGCAAAGCGATTTGCTCGGCAGTAGCATTTTCAGGAATACGAACCAGAATATGCAGTAAGTTGATTTCTTGCTTGCCTACTTTGGCACTGGCTTCTGCTGCCAGGAAATTATCAATCTCTGATTCAGTAATCAAAATTTTGCTATCCACTTCACGTTCGCGAATACGTTGCATCATGATGTCGTCGCGGATTTCTTCGCGGAAACGCGCAAATGAAGTGCCTTCACGTTCGATCTGATTGCGGAATTCCTGCAGATTCATTTTATTCTGCTCGGCCATGCGCTGTAAGGTACGATCCAGCATCACATCATCAACCCGCATACCATTTTCTTTGGCCAGCTGTAACTGGGCACGGTCAACAATCAGACGTTCAATTAATTGCTTCTTTAATTCGGCGCGGTCAGGCAAGGCGGTTCCCTGCGCTTTGAGCCGGCGCTCAACAGACACTATGCGCTCATTAACCTCTTGCTGAGTGATCACTTCATCATTCACGACCACGGCAATGCTGTTGATGGCTTGCGGTTTAGCAGGGGCTGAAGCCTGTTGCGCCAGACTGAACTGACTTGTCAGCAAACTTGCGGAAACGGCCAAAACAGAAATAAAAGTGCTTTGTTTCATGTGCAATAAATGTCGCATAATGTTCTAAAAATCTGGTTAAGCAAGGCGTCAGAGCAGCGTGTTCTGAGAGCGCAAAAGTTGCAATATACACGTTAGCTCTCATTTCACAAACAACCACATCCTGACATTGCCGCAGAGAAAATCGTCAATGACTTTTTTCTCGTCTAAACGAACGTCAATTAACGCTCACTAATCGGTTGATAACCGGAGATATTCCTTTTTAACGCCTCGATCGGGTTATTACCGATACCCAATCGCGCTAAACCGTTCAGTTCAAGCTGAATTGAAAAACCTGAATTATTATTGGTACTGTTCACCGCAAAACGCTGCGCGAGGAAGCGTAAAGACCAGCAATCGGCCTTGTATTCGAAACCAACCAGACCATCAACAACGCGCTTATCCATCAGAGAATAATTGCTGCGACCGACGGCATACCAGCGATTCGCAATCGGCCATTGTCCCGATATATCGAGCTGTTTCAATGTATCCCGTTGCAGGCGGTAAGACAGATTCAAGATTTTTTTTACTTCGGGTTGCCAGCGTATACCATAACTTGCCTGCACCGACTGATGGGTACTCTGATTCAACTGCAAAGCGGCGTCTGCCGACAAAGTCGGTGAGACTTTTCCAGATGCTGCCAGTAATAAGTCTGAACGACTCGGGCTGTTCACGTTATCCAGCGTCACGCGCTGGGTATTGAAATAAAAGCGTTGCCCCAACGCAAGTTTAAGTCTTTCCTCGCCATCCATTTCGATATAGCGGGAAACCAGTGCGGCGGTAATCTGATTGGCGTCACCGATGCGATCCTGGCCGGTAAAACGATTTTCACTGAAAATCTGCGCGAAATTGAAATCAGCTACACCACTGTCAAAATTAGGGAAAGCAGACTGTTCGCGATACGGTGTACGTACATAGAACAAGCGCGGTTCCAGCGTTTGTGTGACTTCTTTCCCCAGCAAACTGGATTGCCGTTCAAACACCAGGCCACTGTCAACAGAAAAAGTCGGAACGACACGGTGGAAATTCGGGTCCTGACCGGGAACGATATTGGACAACTGATAAGTGGTCGCATGCAAAGAAACTTTCGGCACCACAAAATAGCCAGGCTCAACCATAGGGAACGAGACCTGTGGATTCAGAACCAGCCTGTCACCACGGACTTGCGTGGGATGCCAGAAGCGCGTCAGCATTGCATCTGCGGACCAGTCAAATCCTTTCACATCATGCTGTTCGGCATGAAATTGCAGTTGCGGTAAACGATCATACGGCCGATCAATCGGTGCTGCATAATCCTGCAGCACCTGATAGTTACTGGCACGTAAATTCAGATTCCAGAACGATCCGGTATACGTGAAATTAATGTCGCGCAATAATAAACGCTGCGAAGTCTTGGTAATCGAATTTGAAAAATCCGACGGATAATTATCGTCTGACGCGTAATTCAGATTCCAGTTCAGCGCCAGCTCTGGCAGCAGTTGTTGCTGATGAACAGACGTCAGCGCATAGCGATTGGTATTCGTGACGCGATCATTATTGAGCCCCTCAAGACTGGTTTCGCCACGATAGGTTTCGCCCAGATAGCGCCCTTCAGCACCAAGCTGCAAGCCACGACGTGAAATCACCTTAGGATATAAAGTCAGATCACGATTCGGTGCAATATTGAAATAATAGGGTAAGGCAAATTCTGCACCACCCTTGGATGAAGCGCCGAAAACCGGTGGCAGGAAACCTGAATGACGCGCGCCTGACAACGGAAATGTCAGCGAAGGCGTCGCCAGAATTGGCGTTCCCAGAAAGTACAGTACGGATTTGCCTGCGATCCCTTTATCAAGACCGGTATCGAGGTCCAGTGTTTCAGCGCGCAAATACCAATCCGGATCAAGCCCATCACAAGTACTGTAAGTTCCCTGATGAATGAGAGAACGCTCTTCATCAATAAAATCGATTTTTTCCGCTTTGCCCTGCGCGTTGTTACGCAACAGTTTGTACACAGGGTTGATCACATTGCCGGAGCTTGAATCAAGCTGGATGCGAGCGCTATCCCCTTTGTAACAATCACCATTACGCTGCAAACTGACCTTCCCTTCGGCGTCGACCTCGTCTTCAAGAAAGCGATAAGTGGCCTTATCTGCGTTCATGGTCGTCGCACCTTTTACCACTTCAACATCATTTTCAAAGTGGATAAATCGCTCTGGCCTTCCCCACAGACGTTCTGACTGCACGGTTGTCGGAGCGTTTTTATCGTCGGCTTTGGTTTGATTATTTTTCTGGCGTAGTACCAGATCTTCCTCAAAGCTCTGAGGAGCTGTTGTTTGCGCCTGCGCCTGCGCAAAGAAGGCCGGTACGAGCACCGACACGACAATCGCGGGGATAGTAGGAAACATCAGCGGTGAGTGAGATAATACGGGTTTCCTGCGCATGTATTCAGAGGTCAGTAAGCGTTTTGCAAGCATGCTGGTCGGTATCATTCAGACAATCCGCCAGAAATCAGTCGCCTATTATAGGTGAAATGCTGAGAAAACCAGCTGAACAGTGCAGACAAACTAACTCTCTTATTATTTTACCCATGTCATCCACCGTTACACCGACGCAAACACCGACACAAAATCCCGCTTTGCCGGATAAAAAAGAAGAACGCCGCCTCGCTCTGCGTGAATGGCTGACAAATCTTCCGGATCAGGAATTGCTGATAGAAACGATGCGTCCGGCGTCCGCCGACGCCAGTTTTCGCCAGTTCTACCGGATTGACACAAAAAGTGGCAACAGCCTGATCGCCGTGGATGCCCCACCCGCCACAGAAAATTCAGCCGCCTATGTCAAGGTTGCCGATCTGTTCCGGCAAATGAATTTATCTGTACCGGAAATTTTTGCGCAAGATCTGACCCAAGGCTTTCTGCTGGTCAGCGATATGGGGCAACATACCTATGCCCATGTACTGAATAATGACACCGCTCATAAACTGTATCTGGATGCGATAGACAGCCTGGTCTTGCTGCAAACCCAGAGCCAGCCGGATGTTTTGCCTGAATACGATCGCGCATTTCTGTTGCGTGAACTGAATATTTTTACTGAGTGGTATATCGGCAAACATCTGGGTATCGCCCTTACAGAAACGCAAACTAAAACGCTGGACAAGGTCTTTGATCATCTGCTCGCCAGCGCAATGGCGCAGCCACAAGTCTTTGTACACCGCGATTTTCACTCGCGTAATCTGATGTGGATGGACAAAGGCAATCCCGGCATCGTTGATTTCCAGGATGCAGTATATGGTCCCCTTACTTACGATCTGGTGTCTTTATTACGTGACGCGTATGTACAATGGGATGAAGAAATGGTGCTCGACTGGGCCATCCGTTACTGGGAAAAGGCCAAACGTGCAGGCTTGCCGGTTCCGACCGACATCGACAATTTTTACCGCGACTTTGAATGGATGGGCTTACAACGTCATCTGAAAATTCTCGGTATTTTTACTCGCCTCTCACATCGCGACGGCAAAGACACCTATCTCGCAGACATTCCAACTGTCATGGAATATATACGCAAGACCGCACATCGTTATAAAGAACTGGTGCCGCTGTTGCGATTACTTGATGAATTAGAAAATACCGCGCCACAAGTTGGCTATACATTCTGAGGCGACCAAAATGAAAGCCATGTTACTCGCAGCGGGACGCGGTGAACGCATGCGCCCGCTGACCGATGATTGCCCTAAACCCTTACTGAAGGTGCGTGGCAGACCGCTGATCGTCTGGCACTTACTGAATCTGGCTAAGGCAGGCATCACCGACATCGTCATCAACCATGCGCACCTGGGTCATATGATAGAAGATGCACTGGGTGATGGTTCTCAATTCGGTGTGCAAATCCGTTATTCGGCGGAAACCAATGCACTTGAAACCGCCGGCGGTATCGCCCAAGCCCTGCCTCTGATCGGCGACGATCCGTTTGTCGTTGTTTCTGCCGATATTTACATTCCGCATTTTGATTTTAAAGAATGTCTGAACACGCTGGAAGACAATGATCCATGGGGCAATCCGCATCCAACAGATCAACGGGATATCGCCTGGCTTTACATGGTGAAAAATCCCTCCTTTCATCCGGGTGGCGACTTTGCAATGACGCTGATGGGTCTCTCGAACGAAGGCACACCAAGACATACCTTTGCAAATGTCGGCGTGTACCGCCCGGAAATGTTTGCCAGCATACGCCCCGGCGATTACGCCAAGCTCGGCCCGCTGCTGCGTGAATACATTGATGCAGGTCGCATCGGCGGCGAATTGTATCGCGGCGAATGGCATAATCTTGGGACTCCGGATCAGTTACATGCACTCAATGCGCCGTTGACGTTCAAGCGGTGAAAGCAATGCAAAAACACAGCCATGCCCATTTCCAGCTCCGCCGCCAGCGACTGATGGCGCTGATGCGGGAGCATGGCGGTGGTGTCGCCATCATTCCAACTGCACAGGAACATATCCGTAACAACGATAATCCGTTTCCATTCCGGCACGACAGCTATTTTTATTATCTGTCCGGCTTTGATGAGCCCGAAGCGGTATTGGTATTGATCGCCAATGCAGACGAAGAAAAATCGATGTTGTTTTGCCGTGAAAAAAATCCCGAACGTGAAATCTGGGATGGCTTCCGTTTCGGGCCGGAAGCTGCTAAAACTACATTCGGCTTCGATCTCACTGATGCCATCGACAATATCGACACTGAAATGCCGGATTTTCTGGCTGATGCGCGCACCTTGTTTTACAGCACTGCCGCCGAACCGCATCTGGACACGCAGGTACATCAATGGCTACAGGCGGTACGTGCCAAAAGCCGCACAGGGATTCAGGCTCCGGCCCATACCTTAGATGTGCGGGTACTGCTGGATGAGATGCGCCTGATCAAAGACGAGACAGAAATCGTACTGATGCAACGCGCCGCCAGCATCTCTGCAACAGCACATACGCGAGCCATGCGCAGCGCCCGTCCGGGTCAGTTTGAATATGAACTCGAAGCCGAATTACTGCATGAGTTTCTTCGTCAAGGTGCGCAAGCACCTGCTTATGGCTCCATCGTTGCCAGCGGGGCCAATGCCTGTATTCTTCATTATCAGAGCAACCGGGCGCAGATAAAAGACGGGGATTTGATCCTGATCGATGCGGGTTGCGAATTCAACAGTTACGCTTCCGATATCACGCGTACATTTCCAGCCAATGGTCGCTTCAGCTCTGCACAAAAAACCTTGTATAACATCGTGCTGGCAGCACAGCAGGCAGCACTGGACTGCGCGCATCTGGGCAGCCGGTATATAGATGGACATCACGCAGCCTTGCGCGTTTTAACGCAGGGAATGCTGGATACCGGTTTGTTGAATAAAAATAGTGTCGGCAATCTTGATGACGCGTTGGCAAGTCAGGCTTACCGGCGTTTTTATATGCATGGCACCGGACACTGGCTGGGGCTGGATGTGCATGACGTCGGCAATTACCGAGAAAGTGAACTTAGCGGCGATGAAAAGCCTTATCGTCTTTTGCAGGCAGGGATGGTCATTACGATAGAGCCGGGCATCTACGTACAGCAAGCACCCGATGTACCGAAAGAATTCTGGAATATCGGTATCCGCATCGAAGACGATATCCTGATCACTGCTGAGGGCCATCGGAATCTGACCAGCGCCACACCAAAAACGGTGGCAGAAATTGAAGCAGAAATGCGTACTACATAAATGATGAAACCAACAACGCACGCCATTATCAATGATGTCGACATCGCCATTTGCGGCGCTGGCCCTGCCGGTCAGGCACTTGCCTTGCTGTTGCATAAACAGGGTATCGCGGCAGACCGGATCGCCTTATTTGATGGCAAAACCAGCGCTCAGGCAGAGCAGGATGCACGCACAATTGCGCTGTCTGCCGGCAGTCAGCAAATTTTAGAGATGGCGGGCAGTTGGCCAGTCAAAGCAACGCAGATCAGCGAAATTCATGTCTCGCGGCGCGGGCATTTCGGACGCAGCCTGATCAAAGCCAATGATTATGCGGTGCCAGCCTTAGGTTATGTTGCGCGTTACGGCGACATCATTGCACCGATGCAAAGAGAGATCGCCCACGCCGGTATCCGGATTCACCGCCCCTTACTGGTCAGCAGTCTGGATGAAGCAGACGATCATGTGCGCCTGAATTTGCAACACCCTGTCACTGGCGACAACAGCAGCATGAGCGCCAACGTGGTTGTGCAAGCCGAAGGTGGCACGTTTTCCGATCAGTCTGCACGCACCCACCGCCACGATTATCAGCAAATCGCCATCATCGCACATGTCACCAGCGATCAGCCTTTGCTGCACCGGGCGTTTGAGCGGTTTACCGAACAAGGACCGCTCGCCCTATTGCCGCAAGAAGATGGTTATGCGCTGGTCTGGTGTGTGCGTCCAGCTGTGGCCGAGCAATTATTAGCAGCCGATGATCTGCACTTTAAACAAGCCTTACAACAGGCGTTCGGTGATCGTATCGGGCAACTGCAAAAGGCATCAGAACGGGTATCTTACCCGCTAGGTCTGAATGCGCAGGCACATGCAACAGCCCGCACCGTCAGCATAGGTAACGCAGCCCAGACTTTGCATCCGGTGGCAGGACAAGGGCTAAATCTGGGATTGCGTGATACGTTCGCGCTGGCGCGTTGCCTGAGCCGCCATGCGCATCAACTGGATCAGCCAGCGGCGACATTGGAACAATTCATCCGGCAAAGGCAAGCCGACCGCAACATCACGATACGCCTGACCGATACGCTGGCTCGCATCTTTGCCAGTACGCCAGATGGCTCACTGATGCAATCGCTGCTGGGCTTGGGTCTTAGTGTCGTCGATATATACAAACCAGCACGCGATGTGCTGGCCGGACATATGATGTACGGCTGGCGCGAATAAGGCGGATTAGTGCTGATCAGGTCTGATATTCGCATTGATTGCCTTACGGGGTTTTTAACGCAGTGCTTTTTTTAAACAGGCTATAATCCGCCCCTGTATTGCCAATATTTAAGGAAACACCATGAAATTACGCACGAAAAGACGCGCACTGAATTACAGCCGTTTATACAACCACCAGCTCGCCACTGTGCTGGAAGCAGCCTACGAAGATTTCCGCGTCAGCTTTGCAAAAGACGGCGAATCCCTTTCTGAATCACTCGATTCCCTGCAAAAGCTTGGTGCCAGTTATCGCCATTTCAGGAAATTTGCACTGCGTTTTTCCTTCGCACGCTAATCCAGATTTGCGTCGCCATCCGAAGGGCAATACGCCCTTCGTCAACCGTATCTCTGCGTTCCCCCCTTAATCTGTCACTCAACGTTAATAATTGGGGCCCACGTAAAACATGCCTCAGTACGTCCGGTTTTGGCATTGATAATCTGCAGCGCCCACGAATATTGAACACTGCCTGTTTTCAATACTTCTGCGGTCCACGGTGCTGCCATATACGCGGTAGGTAAAGACAAAATCGGGTTCAACGGATTATTGCAATAAGATGCCAAAGGTGTGACCTGCACAGAAGGATTGGATATAACACCTTCAGATCCAATCGTAAAATCATACAACATGCAATTGTAATTAAGACCGGCGGATGGATTCGTAATAGTCCAACGCAGCGTATCTCCCACTTTACATTTGACCGTCAACTCGGACTTTGTCTGATCATTGACGACATAATCACTATCAGCAATCATAAAAATAAAAGCGTCAGAATCGTCCCTCGATCCCAGTGGCGTTGGCTGCGCGATGCTACCAGAATGCAAGAGACCGTTTTTAACTGCCTTCATCAATGTTGTGGCATCAATTACGCACAGAATATCGACTGTTTCAGGTGTCTCACTTTTTGCAGGCAAGGGGGCAATGTGATTCTGAATACCGGAAATAGTGATCTGCTGATGTGTCGCGCTCACGGTCGCAGTTAAACCACCATCGACGACGCTTTGCAGAATATTTCCCGCCGTATCAAACTGCAGATAAAGATTAAATGGCTTGTTTTGTATAGAAAACTGATACTGACAAATCTCACTCTGTGTAAAGGGTACCCAGTTAATCGTGCAATTACCGGGGGCACTGCTGATGGATGGGTTCTGATGATCGAACCAGCAGTATTGACCGAAGGAGTAGCTGGCATTTTCAAAAATCAATTTGCCAGGATAGGGATGGGGCTGACCAACGCCTGCATCAAAAATCACGGCCAGCGAAGTCTCTCCTGTGCCCTGAGGATTCAGGCTAGCCACCGGGCTGAGGCTGGTCGCAGGCAGTGGCGTATAACCGCCAGATTCATTATCGGCAAACAGCGTGACCTGCAAGCTCGACGTATCCGCAAGACTGACCAATGGTTTGCCAAGTAAATCACCAAAAGGAAAGCCGTAAGAATTCGACGCAGCCGTCACAATGGCCGCATATCGATTGTAATCAGGCGTACCCGTCATCGTGTTCTGGAATGCGAACTGCGGCAGCCAGTTCCAGCTATGATTACAGTTATACGTATGTTGGTTGAGGCTTGGCGAATATCCATAAAAGCCAAGATTAAATCCGGCAATAAAATTACGTACCACGGCAGACCAGGGATCATTGAAACCAACAGAGTCACCTATGCCATTCTGAAATGGGCCAGCGCTGCTGCGCGGCACGTTAAACTGACCGTCGCAGGCATAAATCATCTTCATAAAATCGGCGCTGGCAATCTGAATTGTGCCGGTGATCTGGCTGTCCGGATGAGCAGTCAATCGCAAATTCAACTGGCTGAGATCAAATTCACAGCTGTAATCAAAGCTTCTGGATCTATGGAAATACCCCTTCGCATCCTTACCTCCATCGTATTCTCCTGTCAGCCGCAGGGATTGTCCTTCCAAAGCATCCAGATAGGTTTGCAGACTTGGGTAAGCAGCAGGCATATGCAAAGGCGAGACGACCCGCACAAATTGCTGCGAGCCATCGTTCACAATCGCATCAGGTGCCACCGCCTGACATTGTTGAATCAAGGTAGCCGCGTCGGTTTGATAGCCAACGCTTTGCAACACGCCGCCTGCGGCATCCAAGGTGCTCAAACTCATCGCCAGACCAAACTGATCGACCGAAGTGAGATTCGCACATGCCGTTGGCGAGCCATCGTAGGTGATTTCTATCCAATCGTAACGCAGCGCTAACGCCGTCGTTATCGCCGATGGCGTTGTCGGAATCGAACTCTGGTCATCAGTGCAAAAAAAATATAAACGACCAGAAAATCCTGCTGGAATAGTCACGCTGCTCAACGTTGACAATAACACCGGTGTGCAAACACCTATACTGGGTGCGGTCTCACAGCCTGCCGACAGCGTTGCCATCAGCCACAAAAGTTTTTCGTTTCTCGTGGTACTGATATTGACGACCAAATTGCTCATAGCGCTCTCCGGAATGCATGATTCTCAACATCAACCTTGCAGCATAGTCAGGTCAACAAACAATTTTGTTGACCTGACATGTGCTTTCAACAATGCAATTGCAAATCATGTGCCAGAATATTTCCGCGCATAAACAGTAACAGTGATAGAACCTGGAAACGCTGTCACCACAAAGAATTTAGCCCTTTAACCATAGAAGAAGCGGATCAAATCGTACCGCGCACGTAATGAGAAAGCGTGTCGCAGCATGATCGTTGACATGTAAAAAATCGCGTTGACATACTGCACTGCAAGAAGTTTTTACATTCACTTCATAGCTTGCTATATTTCTGGCGATGACCCAGAGCAAAAGATGATTTTCTTTTGCGCCGCCAACGCAGGAGCCCAGTAACACATGTCAAACAGCGATGCCCTACCAAAATCCGACGATCAGGAACAGCCTTCCCATCCAGTACACACGGATGACTCTGTGAATTTACGACATTACCAAATGGGAAAAAGTCTGGGCGAAGGTGGCTTCGGACAAGTGCGTCAGGCATGGGATAGCAAGCTGCAACGCTATGTCGCGATCAAACAGTTGAAAAGTCTTGACGGCCACTCGTCGACCGCCAGCCTGATAAAAGAAGCGAGGCTGGCCGCGTCCTTACAACATCCCGCGTTCGTTAAAGTGTTTGCGATTGAGGATGAGTTTGATCCGCCTGCCATCATCATGGAACTGGTGCCGGGGCAAACCTTAAAGCAAAGATTACAGCAAGGCCCGCTGGAAACAACGCAAGCGTTGGATGTTGTGCTGCAAGTAGCACAAGCAATGCAGGTCGCCCATGTCTCAGGTCTGACACATGGCGATCTGAAGCCCTCCAACCTCATGCTTGAACCTGATAGCCGCGTACGCATTCTCGATTTTGGTCTGGCATCACACGCAGACACGCAGTTAACGACCTCGTTGAATCAGCTAGACCCTCAGGGAACCATCGCCTACATGGCACCTGAACGCATGACAGGCTCTGCCGCCACCCCGCAAAGCGACATCTATGCGTTAGGCGTAATCCTGTACGAAAGCGTCTGTGGAAAACGACCATTCGCAAATCTCAATGGCCTTGCCTTGGCTGCGGCACTGATGCAGGCCAATTCTGATAGTTGGGAATTTCCTTCGCTGACACCGCCCGCCGTGATTCAACTGATGATTGCAATGACCACTCGCCAGGCAGAGCGCCGCCTGCCCGATATGCAACAAGTGATCACGCAGATACAGCAGGTGCAGAACACTGATAGCTCTGGCACGGTGTCAATGAAAGCCGAAGCCATGACTCTGACACAACATGCGCCAGCCAAGGTTTCCCCCTCTGCAAGCGGACGGCTACGCGGTAAGCCCGCCCGCATTCTGATGACAATCAGCGCCAGCGTATTACTCGCCTTCGGTGCGTGGAAAGCGATACCTTATCTGAATTTCGACACCAGCCTGCTCAAACCTTATTCCGAAGCCCTGACGATGCAACAGGGGCTTGAGGCATTAAAACTCTTCGACCGCCCCGGCAGTCTAGACAAAGCCCAGCAAAGCTTCGAAACCATACTCAAGCATAGCCCGAACAATGCAGCAGCAGTAGCAGGTGTATCACTGGTGTATAGCTATCGCTATGAAACTGAATTACCCGATGAAACCTTGCTCAGGCAAGCCGATGCCAGTGCACAGCAAGCCCTGAAATTGAATCAATTACTGGCCTTGAGCCATGTTGCACAAGCCAAAGCCTTAGCCGCGCAAAGAAAAGCAGAGCGGGCATTACTTGAATACGATAAAGCACTATCGCTGGATGCCGGGAATATTTTTGCCTGGTTTGGCAAAATCAAAATATTAACAACCCTGCGCCGGTATAGTGAGGCGCAGGAATACGCGAAAATACAATTAAACCTGCATCCATCTGAAAGACATTTTGCTGACTTACTGGGTTATGCATTTTTTCAGGAAGACAAATTTGATGAAGCCGAGCAAGCCTTTCGCCACAGTATCGAAATTCAACCGGACGCCGTGTTTGCGTATGCAAATCTGGCGGCAATCTTAGCCAGAAAAAAAGACAGTAGTGCGGCGATGCAAGTGTTGCAGCAGGGCTTGCAGATCAGACCCAGTGCCATGCTCTACGGTAATTTAGGCAACATCTTATTTATGCGTGGTGATTATCCAGCGGCCGTCGATGCATTCGAAAATGCAGTGTCACCGGCAAAAGGAAACCCCGTCGACTATCTGGGCTGGGCAAATTTAGGCGATGCCTTGTTATGGATGCCAGGGCGTAAGCAGGAGGCGAAAAACGCCTACGAAAAAGCCATAGACTTACTCATGCCCCGATTATTACGCGCGCCCGACAACCCGACGATCAATTCGCAGATGGGCGTATATGCAGCGCGCGCAGGTAATGAAAAAGAGTCGCAGCAATACACAGAAAAAGCCCTGCAATTATTACCAGAAAATGCGACAGTGCACTTTCGCGCGGGGCTGGCATACGAATTGCTGAGTAATCGTGCGCGGGCTCTCGAAGAAATTCATCTGGCCATGAAAAAGGGATACCCGCGTAAATTTATCGAAGCAGAACCCGATTTGCTGGCACTCAGAAAAGATGCACGCTATGAGCAATGAGCGGGGGGGTAGTTGATCATGGAAAATGACTAAGCGAGTGAAGAGAAAGGAAAGCGAAAAATAAAGAGAAACAACAACTGCGGCAACTGGTAATACTTAGTTTTACCTGGTATTTTAAATTCTTGATTTATTGATTGACTGATTCATATAACCTCAACTTTTTTATAGAAAAATATGACTGCATACGTATTTCTCCTGACCTTACCTGATCCAGTTGACCCCCCTGATTTGTCGTCAGTAACCGCAAGTGGGGCTTTTTATTTGCAAGATTCAGATGTTCAGCTTCCCCATCCCGACTTTGAAAGTGGGGATACCCTGAGGTTTGGTTTTACTAATCGCTCGATAGAAAACTGCAGCTTTGCCGCTTTAAAAATGTATCCTGTTATCGATAAGACGCCTGCACGCAATCCATTTACAGGTTATCAGGGGCTGGAATTTTCCATGATCGATCTGATCAATGCAGGGTGGAGCCTGACATTCAGCGAAAAAACACCGAATGGTACCTGGACTTTCAGCATGTATGTGACAGTCAGTGGCTATCAATACCACTTACCCGACCCGGAAATGCAAGTGGGTACGGGCGAACCAGGCTGATAAACTCGTAAAGAGAGTATTGCCGGATCCTTCAGCTAACCGGCAATACCTTTAAAAATCGCCGCAAAGCCTCACTCGGAGTTTTCAGGATGGCCGCGCAGGCTTCAATATCGCCAGCACTGCTTGCCAGTGTCTGGCGTATTTCTTCCAGAGGTATCTGCTCAGCGCGGCGTATCGCGCTATGCTGTTCCAGCAATTTATACATTGATGGGCGGGAGATACCGAGTTCCTGAGCGGCACCCTGTATGTACCAATCATTATTGTCCATCGCTTGCAGTACTTCGGCTTCACTGAACTCGTTCATTTTTTTGCGCAGTACAGGCAGGTCATTTGCTGATTCCGCTGCCCCTGCTGTTCTGGTGCACTCAGTCACATGACTGGTGTTACTTGCTACGCTGCCGACGTTGAAAGCCGTAATATCCTCATTGATGCGTCCATTACGCGGCTGTACCAGAGCCGCGAAATCAGGCGATTCCCCGGCCTGCAACGCCAGCAAAATACGACGCAACACATGACTGAGCTGGCGGATATTGCCGGGCCAATCATAATTGGCAATGGCACTGACCAACGGCACGCTCAACGAAGGCAACAGTGTCAGGCTCACTGCGCGACTCTCGTCCAACAGATGCTTCAGCAGCACCCCGATATCCTCACGTCGGCTGCGTAGCGGCGGCAACTGAATCACGAAACTTTCCAAACGACGCAACAGTGCCTGATTAAAATGTTCGCTGTATAAATCCTGATCGGTCGCCGCAATCAAACGCGCGCTGGAATGCATATCCTGCTGCGCACCTAAAGGACGATAATCACCAGTTTCCAGAACCCGCAACAACATAGGCTGTATCGTCGCAGGCGTATTGCCGATTTCATCTAAAAAGAGACTGGCTCCGGCAGCTTCGCCAAATAAGCCTTTACGCGCCTGCTGAGCACCGGTGTAGGCACCTTTGACGGCACCGAACAAATCAGCAGCTGCCAGCGATTCATTCAGCGCCGCCATATTGACCGTGACCAGGCTTGCATGGCGACGTTTGCTGTGCGCGTGAATCGCACGTGCGGCAATCTCTTTTCCTGTACCGGTTTCCCCCAGCAATAAGACAGGGAAATCCATCACTGCAATTTGACGTATCTGATCGCGCAATAAAATCGCGGCACTGCCGACACCGATCAGACCTGCGATGTCATTTTTTTTAGGTAAACAACGCATCCAGTGCAGGCAAATCAGTATTGCCCTGCCCAACCCCAGGATCGCTCCCGCAGTGATCTGTTCCGGGCTTAATTGATGAGCGCCCTGAATTTCTACACCATTTAATTCAACCACCATCCGGCTCTCCGGCGGCTGTATGACGATGTGGTCGCTGGATGTCCGTAAAATCCGCAAAGGCTCTCGCGAGACACCGCCGTATCCCAACGGCAAACCATCACCCGCCGGATGGCGAAACATTGGCAAAAACCGACTCAGTTCAACGACACCATCGGTATTCGTTGCTATAAATTGCTCACCTATTCTTTGCGCATCAGGATGCCAGACGATGGTCAACCCAAGCAGTGGCCGCTCTTCCCTCTGCAAAGTCAGAGAAGGCGAGGTCATTGTCAGATCAGTTTGGTTCATGAAATGAAATAGATAAGCAAACGTGTAAAGAATTGAATGTAAATTCGCTGTGTTGACATGTCAATCAATAAAGAATTCTTTCTTTTTTTCGACTATAGCCAGGGATTACCGGGCATTCCTGCAAAGCACTGAATTGGCACACGGCTTGCAGTAGTGATCAAATAAATATCAATATTCATGTCGGTATTGATGTGAACACCGAAAAATCGCATAGAAGTGGGCATCAGAAATCGTGAGGTTATTTTCAAACAGAAAATATGCCCGCATCTGCGAATGCAGAGAGAATAAAAATGAGTCAGTCGTTTTGGATAATAGTAAGTTTAGGGCTGCTGCTGTTAGCCGCCGTTTTTGCATTGCAGGCACATCTTGCCCGCACAGTTGCCGCGCGTCTGATCAGTGATGATATTTATTACTACGAAGTACGCAATGAGCTGCTGCGCAAAATCGAAGATGGCAACATGGATGATACCCCGATACTGCTGCAACAAACGCATAGCGGTTTGTTTTCCAAAAGTCGGCATTGCCCTGTTAACCTTATCTGGCGTCCGGCAGTCAGGGTGTTTTTCAGATATTACGCACCTGTTGATACGCGTGACATTGCCATTAAATATAGTGGTGAACTTGGCGGTGCCACGACCACTTACTCCGCCACATTCAATGCCGCTCAAGCAGCTCGAGCAAAGTCACGCTGAATTGTTTAAGTAGTCAGTATCAATTTCACCTCCTGGCCAAATCGCAAAACAAGCCTGTTGCAACACGGGAGATCTTCTTTGAGATCGCGATGTGCAAAACCAGCCAAACTCAGGTTTCATTCTGGTGTCACACTTAACTTTTAAAATCCGTCGCGTCTATGCATTACAAATGCGTACGACGATGTCGACTAATTTAAAGAAAAGGTTAATCTATGCGCCCCCGTTTGAGTTTGCTTGGTATTTTTTGTGCTGTGCCTTCCGCAATTTTTTTGCTGTATGGTTGCGGTAGTTCATCTGACGTTCCCCAGCAAGCGAACAACCCAAATCCACCCGTGACTTCACAGTCGGGATGGACGACAGGCGATTTGCATGTTCATACCATACAATCTGACGACGCCCGCACCACACAAACACTGGATACTGTGCTCGACAAAGCTTTCACCAGCTATGGCCTGGACTGGACCGCCATCACCAATCACCTGCGCTCGTCAAAATATGACAATAACGGCACCCTGCTGGCAAACCCTGTGCCTTTTGCATATGGCATGTAATCGTATGAAATCCCCAGAATCAAGGCATTGCAAGCTTCAGGGCGTTATGCAGACAAGACTATCTTCTCTGGTTTCGAGTGGGATATGCCCACGCATGATCATATGGGTGTCAGTATTTTTGATGTAGTAAATGGCAAATTGATTTCATCTACATCGGCGGCGAAAGAATTTCAATATCTGTTCACCACATTGGACGATAGCAAGTTTGACGCAGCCGACGTCAGCAAATGGAAAGCAAAATACCCACAACGTTTCAACAGCACCGCAGCAGATGCATTACAAGCCATTTCATGGTTGAAGAAAAATTATCCTGACGCCAGTTTTGTCACGATCAACCATCCTTCGCGCAATCCTGGCAAGTACACGATTGCTGATTTCCGCACGATGAATGATATGGCTCCCAACATCATGTTCTCAATAGAAGGTATGGTCGGCAACCAGATGGAACCTGATCGCGGCGGTTATACCTCCAGCTATATCGATGCCAACAAACCAAACCGTGTTTATGGCGGCGTTGACGCCATCGTGGCGCAGGTAGGCGGTGTCTGGGATGCCTTGCTGGGTGAAGGTCGTCGTATCTGGAATATTGCCGATTCAGACTCGCATTTCAAAATTGATGACGCTGGCAATAGCAGTGGCTACTTCCCTGGCGAATATGCAAAAAATTATGCCTGGATGAACGACAAAAAAGCAGGCGTCAATGAACTGATCAAAAGCCTGCAATCAGGAAGAATGTTCAGCGTCTTTGGCGACCTGATCAATGCCATGGAATTCACCGTCAGCAATGTCAGTAATGCCAGCGACGTAAAAAATATGGGGCAAGAGCTGAAGGTCGCGAACGGCAGCACGGTTGATGTCACCATACGCTTCAAGAGCCCGGCAAAAAATAACTATGAATTTCCGGCAGGTAGCGGCATATCCGGTAACAAGGCACCGAAAGTGGATCATGTGGATCTGATCGTAGGTGACGTTGGTACCAAAGCCGCACCGGATTCCAGTGCCTACAATGTGGCGACTAATCCCAGCACCAAGGTCTTGAAACGCTTCACCAGTGCCGATTGGAAAACAGACGCTGATGGTTACAACGTCATCAAGTACCAGATGGTCGTGCAGAAAAACCAGTACCTGCGCCTGCGTGGCACCAACCTGGGCATCAACGTTGCAGACATGACGAATAATGGCGAACCTTTGGCGGATGCGAAAATCATGACCACAGACAACCCCACGCGTCACAACCAGATCAATGATCGCAACTACGCCAGTTTATGGTTTTACTCCAATCCTATCTTTGTCAGCGTGCAGTAAAAGTACCCGTTGTCTTGTGACGCATTAGCTTAGTAGCGTAAGTCGGTTGCCATTCAATTACATCCACAGTACTCAGGATGGCAACCATAAGATAACTTATACTCAGCCCAAAACTCAGTTTTAGTTTATCGGCAAACCGCTGACCGGTTTAATTTCCTCCATACAAATCATCGAACGCAGAGAAGCTACGCCAGATACCTGCATCAGTGTATCCGTCAGAAACTGCGACAAACTTTTGAGATCTTTGGCGACAACCTTGAGAATGTAATCGAAGTCGCCTGAAATAGTGTGGCATTCAATGATGTCGGGGAATGCCATCAGTTGACGTTCAACCTCACGCACATTACGAAACTGTTCGCGATCCAGCGACAGGTTCACAAACGCCATGACGCCGAGACCAACGGCCTCAGGTGCAACTTGCGCAACGTAGCCGCGTATCACTTTTTTTTCTTCCAGCGTTCTGACCCGGCGTAAGGTTTGTGGCGCCGATAAATGTATCTGCTCAGCCAGATGCAAATTACTCATACGCCCATCTTCTTGCAAGTAACGCAAAATGCTGCGGTCATAATTATCCATCTCGACCTCTCATCGGTATATTTTATTAAGAATCTTATTTTAGAAATTTAAACATACTAATTATAGATATATGAAATTAAATTTCTTTTTTTATAAATAAGCCGTCAAATTTAGCAATCTAATTTTTGACGTGACTGGCTACAATCTTCAATAGAACACGTCATTCAACAACGCACATAGATGCGAGAGGCTTTTGCGAAATTCAGAAAATTTCGCAGCAGCTTCTGGAGTAACTGCACGCTAGCAGATCAACCCCAGTGACGATGTTTCTGCTCACCATATCTACTAAGGAGAACATCATGGTCGCTTTCATTGGTACACAAGACATGCAACGGCATCTGCGTGAGGTCGGACTTGAGAGAGCCATTACCCGCATGGCGGCAATGATTGAGGAAGACTATCTGCGCTGGGAATGCTTCGACAAATCTGCCAGGGTTGCAAATCATTCGGATGTTGGCGTCATAGAACTGATGCCGATTTCTGATGGCAGCAACTATTCATTCAAGTATGTGAATGGTCACCCAAAAAACACGGAAACGGGCTTACTGACAGTCACTGCCTTCGGCGTATTGGCCGATGTCGCTACAGGTTATCCACGTCTGTTATCAGAGTTGACACTGACAACTGCAATACGTACTGCGGCCACATCGGTAATGGCTGCTAAATATCTGGCGCGTAAAAACTGTCGCAGCATGGCGTTGATAGGTAATGGCGCACAGAGTGAATTTCAGGCCATTGCGTTCTATACGATATTGGGAATCAAGGAATTACGAATTTACGATATTGATCAGAAGGCCAGCGATAAGCTGGTGCGTAATTTACGCGCTTATCCTCAAATACGCGTCATTCGTGCCGACTCTGTCGCTGATGCAGTCAAAGGTGCAGATGTGATCACGACGGTCACCGCAGATAAAACCAATGCGACAATTCTGACGCCGGACATGATAGAACCGGGTATGCACATCAACGCCGTCGGCGGTGACTGCCCAGGAAAAACGGAACTGCACGCGGCAATTCTGCAACGGGCCAACGTCGTCGTCGAATACGAACCACAATCGCGCATTGAAGGGGAGTTGCAGCAAATGCCGGCAGACTTCCAGGTGACTGAATTGTGGACTATCCTGCGCTCAGGCAGCACCTATCGCCAAAGTGCGGAGAATATCACTATCTTTGATTCCGTCGGCTTTGCACTGGAGGATTTCTCTGCGATGCGTTATCTGGAAAAATACGTCATGCAGCAATCTTCGACCGAACTTGATCTGCTGCCTGTGATGCGCAATCCTAAAGATTTGTTTGGCTTGGGAGTATGCAGCACAGAAAATAGCGATACCAACCTGCTTAACAATGAAAAAGAATATGATGGCCTTCCTGAAATACCGACTCCAGCTTAAACTTGCGCCCATCTCACCCACATAATTAAAAAAGAATGAAGACTATTTCTTTAATCGGTGCGCCAACGGATGTTGGTGCGAGCGTCAGAGGTGCTGGCATGGGGCCGGACGCACTGAGAGTTGCAGGACTCAACGAAGCGCTTGCCGCCCGTCAGTTCAATGTTGTTGATCACGGCAATCTGCACGGCCCGGCCAATCCGTGGCAACAACCAATCAATGGCTTACGCCACCTGAAAGAAGCAATAGACTGGAATCAGGCAGTCTACGATGCGGTCAATCAGGCGTTGATACAAGGTCATATTCCTATGATGCTGGGGGGCGATCATTGCCTCGCCATCGGCTCGATCAGCGCGGTTGCGGCACATTGCCGACGTGCAGGAAAGAAGCTGCGTGTATTGTGGTTTGATGCGCATGCGGACAGCAATTTATCCACTATCAGCCCGACCGGTAATATTCATGGAATGCCAGTTGCGTGCCTGATGGGGCATGGCCCGCAGGAACTCATCAGTTATGCCGGGCATACTCCTGCGATACAGCCTGCAGATATCCGCCTGATAGGCATTCGCAGTGTGGATGCTGGCGAAAAAAAGTTTATCCACGACATGGGAATGCAGGTATTCGACATGCGCTACATTGATGAATATGGCATGCGCAATGTGATGAGCTCGGCGCTGGCAGGCCTAGATGCTGACACACATCTGCACGTCAGCTTTGACATGGATTGCCTCGACCCTGGTATCGCTCCGGGTGTGGGTACTGCGGTATTGGGAGGCCCGACCTACCGTGAAGCACAACTGTGTATGGAAATGATTGCCGATACCGGCTTGTTGGCATCACTTGATCTAGTGGAATTAAATCCAGCGCTGGACATTCGCAACCAGACTGCGATTCTGGCGGTAGATCTGATTGAAAGTTTGTTTGGCAAATCAACATTGGTGAGAATGTAGAACCATGTTGTAGCTCTACACCGTTACAGAAGAACTCAGTTCAAGCCCTATGCTACATTAGCATGCACGGTCAAAATAAAAAATCCCCGCTGAATAACGGGGATTTTTTTCGTTCATCAACTGCTACGATTACTCAACCGCTTTCACCATATCTTCGATGACCTTTTTAGCGTCACCGAACACCATCATGGTCTTGTCCATGTAGAACAATTCATTGTCCAAACCAGCATAGCCGGACGCCATCGAGCGTTTATTCACGATGATGGTTTTTGCTTTGTAGGCCTCAAGAATTGGCATACCTGCGATCGGCGATTTTGGATCTTTTGCTGCAGGATTGACGACGTCGTTAGCACCGAGTACCAGCACAACATCTGCCTGACCAAATTCGCTATTGATATCTTCCATCTCAAACACCTGGTCGTATGGTACTTCCGCTTCTGCCAGCAGCACATTCATGTGTCCAGGCATACGCCCTGCCACAGGATGAATTGCATATTTGACGGTAATGCCTTTGTGCGTCAGTTTCTCAGTCAACTCTTTCAGCGCATGCTGAGCGCGTGCCACAGCCAGACCATAGCCGGGAACAATAATGACTGTTTCCGCATTACCGAGCAAAAATGCAACGTCATCTGCCGAACCAGACTTCACATTTCGCTGTGCCTGTCCACCGGCTGCTGCTTCCGCTGGAGCCCCACCAAAACCACCAAGAATCACATTAAAGAACGAGCGATTCATTGCCTTACACATAATGTAAGAAAGAATCGCACCAGACGAGCCAACTAATGAACCGGCGATAATCAGCATAGAGTTATTGAGGGAAAAACCGATACCTGCAGCAGCCCAGCCTGAGTAACTATTCAGCATGGAAACCACAACCGGCATATCAGCACCGCCGATAGGAATGATGATCAGCACACCCAATACAAACGCGATCAGCGCCATCAGGACAAACGGTATCCATGCCGGTTCTGTACCAGGCGCAAAACAGAAGATCAGACCAAGCCCGACCATCGTGATCGCCAGGATCAGATTCAAAAAGTGTTGCCCTGTAAAGCTGACAGGTGCGCCCTGAAACAAGCGGAACTTATATTTACCCGACAATTTACCAAACGCAATCACGGAACCTGAGAACGTAATCGCACCAACAAACGTACCGATAAATAACTCAAGACGATTACCGAAAGGAATCGCAACATCACGTGTCGTGATATTGAAAATCCACGGTTCTGCAACGACCGCCACGGCAATACACACTGCCGCTAAACCGATCAGTGAATGCATTGCGGCAACCAGCTCTGGCATCTTGGTCATTTCGACCCGTTTTGCCAATGTAGCGCCAATGCCGCCACCGACAATCACGCCCAGCGCGACGAGGCCATAACCCAAGCCACCACCTGCTGCTTCGGTTTTCAGCTTAACGATCAAGGCAATGGTCGTAGCAACAGCGACGGCCATTCCCATCATGCCGAAAGCGTTACCACGTCTCGCCGTCGATGGATGCGACAAACCTTTTAACGCCTGAATAAAACAAACAGATGCAATCAGATAGAGCATCGTGACCAGATTCATGCTCATTATTTGCTCTCCTTGCTGGCGTTGGTCGGCGTTGCCTTAGGTTCCTTCTTCTTAAACATTTCCAGCATTCTCTGGGTAACCAGAAATCCGCCGAACACGTTCACAGCAGCCAGCGCCACCGCAACGGTTCCCATCACCTGTGCCAGCAAACCTTCAGTCAGTCCTGCTGCCAGCATGGCGCCAACGATGATGATGGCAGAAATCGCATTAGTCACGGCCATTAATGGCGTGTGCAATGCGGGAGTAACCGTCCACACCACGTGATAACCGACATAAATTGCCAGTACAAAAATGATGAGGTTGGTTAGGGTATGACTTACTTCCATGATGTCCTCTCTGTAGTATGGATTAAGACATGCAAAAGCAGACGATACTGTCGCGAGGAGCAACCAGTCTGAAAATTTTAAAAATTCAGTCCAGATGCTGCCTCGCCAATATTGCCTCAATACTCTTTCAGACTGGTGATCTGGTTTTTTGCGTTCACAAATACCACATTCGGTTTGTGATGACGCGCTTCCTCTTCTGTCATCGGCGCGTATGTACAGATAATCATCAAATCACCCAGTTGCACCTTGCGGGCTGCAGCGCCATTCAGGGAGATCTCGCCACTTCCACGTTTACCTTTGATGGCATAAGTGGAAAAGCGCTCACCATTATTGACGTTATACAGCTCAATCTGTTCGTTCTCGATGATATTCGCGGCGTCGAGCAGATCTTCATCAATTCCACATGAACCTTCGTAGTGGAGATCGCACTGGGTCACAGATGCGCGATGAATTTTGGCGCGGAGCATATTTCTTTGCATGGTATTTCTACTTTCTATTGCTTGTTACAAAAAACTTAAAATCTGTTTTATTTCTTCAGTACCTCACCGCCCGCACAAACCAGAGTTGCTGCAACGATTTCATCTTCACGATTAATCGCCAGTCCGGCATCTTTGTCGATAATTAATTTCAGAAAATCCAACACGTTGCGTGCATACAAGGCAGACGCATCTGCCGCAACCAGGGTCGCCAGATTCGGTTCGCCGATAATGTGTACACCATATTTAGTGACTGTTTTGTTCAATTCAGACAAAGGACAATTACCACCTTGCTCCACCGCCATGTCGACGATGACCGATCCTGGTTTCATCGTTTTGACAGTTTCTTCCGAAATCAAAACCGGTGCTTTCCTTCCCGGGATCAGTGCGGTCGTAATGATAATATCTGCCTGTTTGGCTCGTTCATGAACCAGTGCCGCCTGACGCGCCATCCAGGCGGCTGGCATAGGGCGCGCATAACCACCAACGCCCTTGGCAATTTCCCGCTCTTCATCTGTCTCGTACGGTACATCAATGAATTTTGCACCGAGCGATTCGACCTGCTCTTTAACGGGCGGTCTGACGTCGGATGCTTCAATCACTGCGCCCAGACGCTTGGCCGTCGCAATTGCCTGCAAACCGGCAACACCGACGCCCATGATTAAAACGCGTGCCGCTTTCACTGTTCCAGCTGCGGTCATCAGCATAGGCATGAAGCGCTGATAAGTATTCGCAGCCAACATCACTGCTTTATAACCAGCAATGTTTGCCTGAGAAGACAGCACGTCGAGTGACTGCGCACGGGTAATACGCGGTGCAGCTTCCAGAGCGAATGCATTCAGACCGTGTGCGGCCATCACTGCAATATTTTCAGTATCGAAAGGATTCAGCATGCCCACTAACGTTGTACCGGACTTGATCAAAGTCCGTTCGTCAGTATCCGGGGCACGCACTTTCAGCACCAGTTCAGCGCCAAATGCGTCGGCAGCAGAACCAATTTGAGCTCCTGCTGCTTGATAAGCTTCATCAGTGATACTCGAGGCCACGCCAGCACCAGACTGCACAATCACCTGATGTTTTGCAGCTACGTACTTCTTAATGGTTTCCGGAGTTGCCGCAACACGCGTCTCTCCGGGCCGAGTCTCGGCGGGGATGCCGATTTTCATAGATTTGCTCCCTGACTAAGTAAATAAAATCTTTTTATGCTTATCGCAAACATGCAAGCGATTACATGCTTGCTGTATCTGACTTCGGTCCGTTCAGAACATGAATACCGATCTGATCCAAACAGTGCTATCCGGCGATGGCAGGTACCGGCTTCAATCTAACAACAGCCTCAAAACAGCAGCAAGTATCTGATGCAAAAATCAACAATGCTTACCAGATTCTTACATTTAATAATAGGCAACGATATTACACGCAAAATGTTTTTTAGAACAACCGTTCGTTTTTGTGGCTTTCTACTATTTTCCCTTTCACCACAAATATGTTATGCGAGACAAGAGCCGCCAATTCCCCCCTGTTTTATCCCGTAAGAGCGGCGGATTATAAAAAAATAGTCCGCTAGAGATGCTTCGGGCAACCCGTAAGTATATCGACAGACGACACAAACGCCCGTGGCAAAGTAAAATGTCGGACTTATTGAGAAAAGCTATGTCAACTATCTGGAAACCATCCGTCACAGTCGCCGCCATCATCGAGCGTAACAAACGCTTTTTAATGGTGGAAGAAGAAACAAACGAAGGCATTCGCATTAACCAGCCTGCCGGCCATCTGGACCCGAATGAATCACTTGAACAAGCGGTGATACGGGAAACCCTGGAAGAAACAGCACACGACTTCACACCCACGGCGCTGATCGGTACATATCTATCACGCTACACGTCTCCTAAAACCGGAGAAGACGTCACTTATTTACGTTTCGCGTTCACGGGAGAAGTCGGGCAGCAACATGATCGCGCTCTGGATACAGGCATTCTGCGATCCATGTGGATGAGTTACAACGAAATACTGAATGCAGAACATCTCCATCGCAGTCCGCTGGTGTTGCAATGTATCGATGATTATTTACGAGGAAAGCGTGCTCCGCTGTCCTTACTGTTTACACACCCGAGCGTATTATGAGTAAAAAACGAGTAGTGATAGGTATGTCTGGTGGCGTTGATTCATCTGTATCTGCATGGCTTCTAAAAGAACAAGGCTATGAAGTCATCGGCCTTTTTATGAAAAACTGGGAAGATGACGATGACTCAGAGTATTGCTCCACCCGTGAAGACTGGATAGATGCAGTCAGCGTCGCCGATGTCGTTGGCGTCGATATAGAAGCAGTCAATTTTGCCAGTGAATATAAAGATCGCGTGTTTGCTGAATTCTTACGCGAATATCAGGCCGGACGCACACCAAACCCGGATGTGCTGTGTAACGCTGAAATCAAATTTAAAGCATTTCTGGATCACGCAATGAAGCTGGGCGCAGACTATATCGCAACTGGCCACTATGCACGTGTGCGGGAAGTCAATGGCGAATTTCAGTTATTGAAAGCCTTGGATGCCAGCAAAGATCAAAGCTATTTTTTGCACAGGTTAAATCAAAAGCAGCTCGCCAATACCTTATTTCCTTTAGGTGAAATTCATAAAACTGAAGTCCGGAAAATTGCCGAGCAATTGCAATTACCAAATGCAAAAAAGAAAGACTCGACCGGGATTTGCTTTATCGGCGAACGTCCTTTCCGAGAATTTCTGAATCGTTATCTGTCTTATAAACCGGGAGCGATTAAAACTCCTGAAGGTGAAACAATAGGACAACACGTCGGTTTGAGTTTTTATACCTTAGGACAACGCAAAGGCATAGGCATAGGCGGCATCAAGTCTCATCAGAATGCCGATGGCAGCAGCGACGCGTGGTATGTCGCAAGAAAAGATGTGGCAGAAAATACGCTGTATGCAGTACAAGGTCACGATCATCCCTGGCTGCTGTCTTCTGCACTCGATGCAACGCAGGTAAGCTGGGTCGCAGGCCACGCTCCTGAAGTCGGCCAGTTATCAGCAAAAACACGCTATCGTCAACCCGACGTCAGTTGTAATTTCTCCGGAGATAATGAGCAATTCCATCTGCATTTCGATACGGCACAATGGGCGGTTACGCCGGGGCAATCTGCCGTTTTGTATGATGGTGACATCTGTCTCGGCGGAGGTATTATTCATTCTGCAAGCACAGAAAAATGAATTTTGCGGAACTGAAAATTTGCGACAAAAAACAATGAATGACCGGTTCCGGCAAGATTAATCTAAATTTTATTTAAGATTTTCTTCGTTAAATTGAATAATCACGATTATTTGATACGTTTTGTCGCTTTACAATTCAATTTAATGAAATTACATTTACATTTTTCTCACACTGGAAACGCCAGCAAATCATGAATCATCCTGATACGCAAGTCCTGGGCGGCACCGTCAATGCGCGGATAGGCAAGGTATATATGAGCCTGTCTAAAGCACATAAAAAAGCTGCGGATTATGTACTGTCGAATGTATTTCGGTCGGCGACGATGTCAATCGACGAGCTTGCGAATGCGGTTGGTATTTCCGTTGCAACGGCCAACCGGTTTGCCCGCGCACTGGGATTTGACGGATATCCGCAATTCCGTGCTGAACTTGTATGCGGCTTTGAGGCCATGCTCGCCCCGATTGACAACCTGCGTAGCGAAGTCCAACGACCAGCAACCAGCACCGAAATTATTGCGGGTTCTCTCAACGAAGATCTGGCCAATCTGGAAGCCACCCGTCGCGGTCTCGATCCTGCACTATGTAATCAGGCCGTCAAAATGATCCTGAATGCCGAGCGCATTTACATCATTGGTTACGGTGCCAGCGCCTTTCTGGCAGGGCTGATGGCGCACAGTCTTGATCCATTCTGCAATACCGTGCAATCGACCATCGGTACCGGCGGCCCGTCCACAGTAGCCCGGCAATTGTTCAAATACACTTCGCGTGACCTGGTGATCGGTATTTCTTTTCCACGCTATGCAGAAGATGCTGTGACCATTTTGCGGCAACTGAATGAGAAAAAAGTACCGGTACTGGCACTCACTGATGCGCCAAGCTCACCACTGGCTGCCCTGGCAAATATCACTCTGTATGCGCAGACCCGACGCCATTTTTCGCCAAACTCTGAAGGTGCCGCACTCTGCCTGATAGAGGCGATATGCAGCGCCGTCGCACATCAGGCAAAAGCACCGGTACATGCCGCGTCAGAAATGACAAAGTTTGTAATGCCATGGCTATACCAAGAGTCAAATACAGGAGTGCGTAAATCGTCGCCAGATCTGACTGTGATCGATGCAGATCGACCGGCATAAATAACGTTTCTGTCCATTCGAGACCTTATAAAAAAACCTCAAAGCAAATTTTGCCTTGAGGTTTTTTTACAGATGGAGATGAAGCTGAAAATCAGGATCGGATAATGTAGTCAAACGCAGCCAGTGAAGCCTTAGCGCCTTCGCCAACAGCAATCACAATTTGCTTGTATGGCACAGTGGTCACATCGCCGGCGGCAAAAACGCCAGCTAAAGAAGTTTGCCCACGCGCATCGATTTCAATTTCGCCGTGACGGGATAATGTCAGACTGCCTTTCAACCATTCAGTATTTGGTACCAGACCAATCTGAACGAAAATACCTTCGAGTTCAACATTTTTCAACTCGCCACTGACAAGATCTTTGTAGCTCAGCGCATTCACCTTCTGCCCATCACCATGCACTTCCGTTGTTTGCGCCTGAGTAATCACCGTTACATTGGTCAGACTACGCAATTTACGCTGCAATACTTCATCGGCACGTAACTCTGCGCCAAATTCCAGCAAGGTGACGTGACTGACTATGCCAGCCAGGTCAATTGCTGCTTCAACTCCGGAATTGCCACCACCAATGACGGCGACACGTTTTCCTTTAAATAAAGGACCATCGCAGTGCGGACAGTAAGCAACGCCATGGTTACGGTATTCACGTTCGCCGGGAACATTGATTTCACGCCAACGCGCACCGGTCGCTAAAATGACCGCTTTGGCTTTCAGCGTTGCACCACTGGCCAACTGAATTTCATTGACACCGTCTTTTTGCGTGAGCTTCTCAGCTCGCTGCAAATTCATAATATCGACATCATAGGTCTTCACGTGCTGTTCCAGTGCCGCCGCAAACTTTGGCCCTTCTGTCTCGGTAACTGAAATAAAATTCTCAATCGACATCGTGTCGAGAACCTGACCGCCAAACCGTTCAGCCACCACACCAGTACGAATTCCTTTACGGGCAGCATAGATCGCCGCAGCCGCACCTGCCGGACCACCGCCGACGATGAGCACGTCATAAGGTGCTTTTGCATCCAATTTTTCAGCAGCACGTTGCACAGACCCGGTATCGAGTTTCGCCAGAATCTCTTCGATGGACATACGTCCCTGACCGAATACCTGACCATTCAGATATACGGTTGGCACAGCCATAATCTGACGTTGTTCAACTTCAGCCTGAAACAATGCGCCATCGATCGTGACCGATTGCACTCGTGGGTTCAATACCGCCATCAGATTCAGCGACTGCACAACTTCCGGACAATTCTGGCAAGTCAGAGAAATATAGATCTCAAAACGAAAATCGCCATCGAGATTTTTGATCTGCTCAATCACATCTGCGTCAACTTTAGGCGGATGACCGCCTGCCTGCAGTAAAGCAAGCACCAGAGATGTGAACTCGTGCCCCATCGGAATACCAGCGAAACGCAGGTTAATGTCATGCCCTGGTGAAGTAATCGCAAATGACGGCTTACGCTCATTATCATCAGTATTTTCAGACAGGCTGATTTTGTCGGACAACTCAGCAATTTCACGCAGCAAGACTTGCATTTCTTTTGCCTTCTCGCTGTCATCAAGCGAGGCCAGCAACTGAATAGGACGTGTCAGTTTTTCGAGGTATGCTTTTAATTGCGTTTTGAGAGTCGTGTCTAACATGATGCCTTCTTTCTGATACTGTTGAATTCATCTTCCCGGCATCAATCACCGGGAAGATGCGAAATACTACTTAGATCTTGCCAACCAGATCCAGGGATGGAGTCAATGTTTCCGCGCCTGGTGTCCATTTCGCTGGGCAAACTTCACCTGGGTGATTTGCAACGTATTGTGCGGCCTGAACTTTACGCAGCAATTCTTTCGCGTCACGGCCAATACCGTTGTCATGCACTTCCATAACTTTGATTTCGCCCGCTGGGTTCACAACGAATGTACCGCGCAGTGCCAGACCTTCTTCTTCGATCAGCACTTCAAAGTTACGGGAAATCGCCAGTGTTGGATCACCCAGCATTGGGTAAGTGATTTTGCCGATAGTGTCAGAAGTGTCGTGCCACGCTTTGTGGGTGAAATGTGTATCTGTAGAAACGCTGTAGATTTCAACGCCCAGTTTTTTGAATTCTTCGTAGTGATCCGCCAGATCGCCTAACTCAGTTGGGCAAACAAAAGTAAAGTCTGCTGGATAAAATACAAAAACAGACCATTTGCCAGCCAGATCTTCGCTGGAAACCGGAACAAATTTGCCATTGTGGTAAGCGGTAGTTTTAAATGGCTTTACAGTAGTATTAATCAGTGACATGGTAATTTCCTTTGTTGTTGAAACAGGTGTTAAGTGATGAGTTCAAATGATAAAACGTTTTTCCATATTTAAATAGCTAATTAATTTTATTAAACTCATTAATTTTAGCTATCTAAACTAGTATACCGTAATATTCTTAAATAGATATGTCATGCACTCACGTGAGCAGATCACAGAATCAAAACGGTCAACAGAAACGGATGTGTCACCCCAGCTGTCGCCATCACAGTCAACAACGTTGCTCCTTGAGATTCAATGATCAACTCTGTGAGAGCCAAATAATAATTTCTATGTCGAATCTACAAAGCATTCGATTTCTTATTGTGCAACGTTATAATTCCCGACCACCTCATCACAAGGAATATCTATCGTGTCAGACCGACTTGCCGTTCTTCCTCAATACCTTTTACCTAAACGGGCTCTGACCGTATTTGCCGGAAAAATTGCGAATGCCAAGGCAGGCAAGCTGACCACTCACCTGATCGAATGGTTTGTGGACAAATATCAGGTCAACATGAGTGAGGCAGCCGATCCGGATGTCGCCAGTTACACCAGCTTTAACGAATTCTTTACGCGACCATTGAAGAGCGGTATCAGACCATTGGCGAACAGCGATTTGATTTGTCCTGTCGATGGTGCAATCAGTCAATTCGGCCCCATCGCCAAAGGGCAAATTTTCCAGGCGAAAGGGCACGATTATTCAGCGACGGCATTGCTTGGCGGAGATAACAAGGCTGCCGCCCAGTTTCACGATGGCAGTTTCGCGACCATTTATCTGAGCCCGCGCGATTATCACCGCATACACATGCCTTGCGATGGAAAGCTGACCCGCATGATTTACGTGCCGGGTGATTTATTCTCCGTCAATCCAACAACTGCCCTCGGTGTTCCAGGCTTATTTGCGCGAAATGAACGCGTTGTCTGCTTTTTTGAATCTGCTGCAGGTCCATTTGTATTAACCCTCGTCGGAGCGACGATCGTTGGCAGCATGGCCACAGTCTGGCATGGCATTGTGAATCCGCCGCGCACTAAAAATATCGTCGAATGGGACTACAGCAAAGACAACATCTCCCTCAAAAAAGGAGAAGAAATGGGACGCTTCATGCTGGGATCAACGGTGGTATTACTTTTCCCTCATAACACGCTGGCATTTAATTCTTCGTGGACTGCAGCAAAGTCCGTACGCATGGGAGAAGCCATGGGAAGTCGTTCGTAAGGCTGATGCTCCTCCACTCACCAGACAAAGCCTGCAATTCGATATTGCAGGCTTTTTTTATTGCGCGAACGCAAGCAATTACATTCAGAGACATCTGCATACTAAAAAATTCTTGCCAATCTCATTTATTTGCATAATAATCTAAATAAGAATTGTTCTCACTTAGATTTATAGGAAAGCAAAATGGCTGAATTTAATACGCAACAGATGCTCGTCTCAGACACGTCAGCAAAGGCGCAACTTCAGCCTGTAGCACGCAAAACGGTTCCTCGGTTAAGCAGCAGGGATCTGATGCAGTCTTCCCGGGAACTCGAAATTGATCACGAAGGACGCATTTATCGCCTGCGGATAACACAGTTAAACAAATTGATTCTGACAGCCTAAGCCGTCATTGATTTCACAGGTAGCCAGCCAATCAGGGTTCAGCCAGTCCGATCCGGTTTCTCACTGAGGAAAACACTATGTCGATTCACTATGAAATGCATTCTGAGTTATCAACACCGCCATCAAAAGCATCGACGCCGGAAATATTGGTTTCCGCTGTTCTGCATCTGATGTCGCATTACACCGTGAACTCAGTCAATGCAGAAGGCGAAGCTGCCTGCGTCAAATTGGCATCCGTGATTGAAAAACATCTGCAGGCCTTGTCTGAATTACCTGAATTAGCACCGGTGTTGCGGGCAACCTGTCAGCAATTATCGGAACAATGGGCAACATTAGTTGATCGCAATCTATGTCAGCCAAGAAAGCCAAAACGCTTTTCCTGGCTGATGTGAAAAGCGTCTAGTTATTAAAGCAAAGAAAAGAGCGAGGGAGCTATGATTGTTTGTGTTTGCAACAATGTCTCTGAAAAAAAGATTCATCATGCAGTCGATACCGGGATGAGCACCATGTCTGATTTACGTGCTCATCTGAATGTCGGTACTTGCTGCGGTAAATGTGCTGGCTGCGCGCGACAAGTGCTGCGCGAATGCATCGCCAAGAAAGAATCGAGAGAACATGAAGTGCAGTTATTTTTACATAAACTGGGCTTTCAGAATAACGAGATACCAGCATGAATACACACTTCTACCCTACGTATGGCAATGAAGAAAAAGCGCTGAGCCGCTCACGCATTTTGTCATTTTCGATCATAGTCCTCGCGCATCTGGGTCTGGCATACGCGCTACAACATGGCTTGATTTCTAAAGTGACCCAATTGCTGCCACGTGAAGTTGTCATGACCTTAATACAGCCGGAAACGCCTGTACGGGAACAAACAAAACCGCAAATTGTTCAGAGCAAAAAAAAGCTCACTCCTGTTACGACAGAAGTAATGCCACCTAAAACTCCTATCGTTACTCCGAATAACGTCCCGAATGAACAGGCGATTGTTGCAGCGGCAACTGAAGCACCGGTTGCCAGTGCAAAAACGGAAGTAACGACGCAGGCACCGACCGGGACACCTTCCCCGACAGCAATCAAGACTGTCAGCGCTGTTGAATATATACGCGCACCCAAAGCAGAGTATCCGCGCGTATCCAGACGCATGGGCGAAGAAGGTAAAGTAACCTTACGAGTATTAGTCAATGAGAAAGGATATGCTGAAAAGGTCGACATTCAGAAATCATCCGGCTTCCAACGTCTGGACGAAGCGGCGCGTCATGCCTTGATGCAAGCCATCTTCAAGCCCTATCTCGAAGATGGAAGGGCTCTGGCAATGATTGCAACTGCGACCATTAATTTTTCTCTGGACGTATAACCAGATTTCACAATCGATTTTTTTATTTCGATTGAGCAGTAAGTTGCTATGATAGGAGCACTTCACTCTTCACCACTGTCGAAAGGATTCATGATGAAAGGCGATGCGAAAGTCATCAAGCTGCTCAATGCGCAACTGACCAATGAATTAAGCGCGATTAACCAGTATTTTTTACATGCACGCATGTACAAACACTGGGGACTGGAAAAAATTGCGAAGAAAGAGTACGAAGAGTCTATCGGCGAAATGAAACATGCTGACAAGCTGATCGACCGCATACTGATGCTTGGCGGCTTGCCGAATCTTCAGGCGCTGCATAAGCTGATGATAGGTGAAGACACACCTGAGATGCTGGCGTGCGATCTGAAGCTTGAGCAGGCCGCGCAAAAGACTGTAAAAGAAGGTATTGCCGTATCAGAAAGTTGTGCCGATTATGTTTCCCGTGATTTATTTCAAATGATCCTGGAAGACACGGAAGAACATATAGACTGGCTGGAAACGCAGATAGAGTTGATCGAAAAAATTGGCGTTCAGAATTATTTGCAGTCGCAACTCAGCAGCGAAGAATAAACAAAAAGGATGATGCTCACCACATCATCCTTTTTTTTCCGTCTTTCTTTTTGAAATTACTGCGGCACCGTGTCTTTAAAAGACTGGCGTTCCGATAATTTATCAAACAATTTTGCGAGGTTAGGATAATCATCGCGCCATGAGATTTCCGGGAAGCGGAAACTGAGCCAGCCCAACAGGCAGGCAACGCTGATGTCAGCTAAGGTTAAACGACTGCCAGAGCAAAAAGGCATGTCGCCCAGCCCCAAAGAAATCGCTTTTAAACCAGCATTCACTTTACCCATCTGGCGATTGATCCAGTCTTCACTTTGTTGTTCTTGTGGACGCAATGTTTTTTCCAGTCGCACCAGAATTGCGGCGTCCAGAATGCCATCTGCCAAGGCTTCCCAGCATTTCACTTCGGCCCGTTCACGTCCCAGTGAGGGAATCAAGCGGCCAACCGGTGTCAAGGTATCGAGATATTCAACGATGACGCGTGAGTCAAACATCGCACCGCCATCTTCCATTAACAGACAGGGAACTTTGCCTAGAGGGTTAGACTCCTGAATCGTCGTATCTTCTGCCCACACATTTTCTAGTAAAAAGGCGTAATCCAATTTTTTTTCCGCCATCACAACGCGGACTTTTCTTACGTAAGGACTGGTAATGGAGCCAATGAGTTTCATAGTTTTTGCATGGTTAATTAAGTCGGGATTATAACGGTTAAGCACATTATTTCCACCTGCCCCGACAAGCGATCTGGCTTTACGCAAGGAAGCGATACCCGGTTACAAGCCGCCTCACAATGGTAAAATCTCGTATTCAGTGCAAAAATCTTCGATAGTCTGTAATTTATCTCAGGTTTCGTTACTCACCGGCAAATTTCACATAATTTGTAAAATCGTTGTTTTTTGCGTAAGCATTTTCTATTGACCTCCACATATATCTCCATCATGCCCCTTTCTTCACTCTCAGCCCTCTCCCCTCTTGATGGCCGCTATGCAGTTAAAGTTGATGCTTTGCGCACAACACTGTCCGAAGCTGGTTTTATGCATCACCGTGTCAAAGTTGAAGTTTCATGGCTGCAGGCTTTAGCAGAAGCAGGCTTCGATGAAATCAAACCTTTCTCTGACGATGCCAAGGCATTACTGAACAAACTGGTCGCTGAATTTTCAGAAGCCGACGCACAACGCATCAAAGAGATTGAAGCGGTCACAAATCACGACGTCAAAGCGGTCGAATACTGGTTGAAAGAAAAAGTGGCCGGATCGACAGAACTCGTTGCTGCGAGTGAATTCATACACTTTGCCTGCACTTCCGAAGACATCAACAATACATCGCACGGTATGATGCTGAAAACCGCACGTGACAGCGTGATGGTGCCGGCACTGCAAAAAGTGATTGCCCGCCTGACAGAACTGGCGCACACGAATGCGGACGTGCCGATGTTATCGCGTACACATGGCCAACCTGCCAGCCCGACCACACTCGGCAAAGAAATGGCGAATGTCGTGGCTCGTTTGCAGCGTGCGATCAAACGTATCGAACAAGTTGAAATTCTCGGAAAAATGAATGGCGCAGTCGGTAACTACAATGCGCATTTATCTGCCTACCCTGCGTACGACTGGGAAAATTTTTCTAAAAACGTGATCGAGCGACGTCTGGGTCTGACTTATAACCCATACACGATACAAATTGAGCCGCATGATTACATGGCCGAAATGTTTGATGCTTTCGCGCGTGCCAATACCATTTTGCTGGACCTGAACCGCGATATCTGGGGTTACATTTCGGTCGGTTATTTTAAACAAAAAACCAAAGCTGGTGAAATCGGTTCTTCCACTATGCCACATAAAGTGAACCCCATTGATTTTGAAAATTCCGAAGGCAATCTGGGTCTGGCAAATGCACTGCTGCGTCATCTGTCTGAAAAATTACCGGTGTCCCGCTGGCAGCGTGATCTGACCGACTCAACTGTATTGCGCAATATCGGCGTGGCCTTTGGTTACACCTTGCTGGCCTACGATAGTTGCCTGCGCGGGTTAAACAAACTGGAAACTAATCCTGAACGCCTGGCCGCCGATCTGGACGCAACATGGGAAGTGCTGGCAGAACCGGTGCAAACCGTGATGCGCCGTTACGGCATTGAAAACCCATACGAACAGCTCAAAGAACTGACACGCGGCAAAGGGATTTCTAAAGAAGCGCTGCGTGAATTCGTGTTAACTCTGGCAATTCCTCAGGACGCCAAAGACTTGTTGCTGGCGATGACACCGGCGAACTATATTGGTATCGCAGCAAAATTAGCAAAAGCGATCTAAGCAATTAGATCTTTTCACATTCCGACAAAAACTGGCGTATCAGATTTGCTCTGATACGCCAGTTTTTTCTTTTCTCAGCGCGTCACGATGCTCACCGGAATTTGCACTAGCTGTCCGTATCACTTCATAACAGATAACAGTTCCTATATTGCGCTATCCTGTTTTTGATGCGCCTCTGCACACTTTCATTTTTTTTGCTATATTAGTCCTAATGCGAACTAATTTTCAATTTTAAAAGGAATCCCCGATGGCAAACAATGAGCGTTACTCTACAGTTTCAGTGGCACTGCACTGGCTGGTCGCTTTACTGATCATTGCTGCCTTTTCATTGGGCTGGGTGATGACGGATATGAAAATCAGTCCGACCAAATTGCAATACTACTCTTACCATAAATGGATAGGTGTAACGGTATTGGCCTTAGTTGCGCTGCGCTTACTGAACCGCTTGCTAAGTAAAGCGCCAGACTATCCTGCACACATGAGCGTGTTGCAGCAAAAAGCCGCCAGCTACACGCATCTGCTGTTGTATGCACTGATGTTTGCGGTGCCATTGTCGGGTTATTTTTACACTTGTGCTGCTGGTTACCCTGTCGTGTATCTGGGCTTGTTTGAATTACCGAGTGTTATCGCCCCCAATCCGGAGATCAAACACAGCCTGAAAGAGTTGCATGAAATGCTGACCTACGGCATGGCGGTTTTAGTTCTCATGCACGTCGCTGCTGCATTAAAGCACCAATTCATTGATAAAGACGGTCTGCTGCGTCGCATGATGCCAGGCAAATAATTTCTTACAGAAAGTATCTTATGAAACTCTCAAAATTCTCCAATAAACTCGTCGTTTCCGCGATCACACTGGCCGTTGCCATTCCTGCGCTGGCCGCCATGGCAAAGCTCGATAATGCTAAGAGCAATGTGGCTATCGTCTTTAAACAAATGAATGTGCCGGTCGATGCGAAATTTAAAAAATTCAGCGCGAACATCGATTACAACGCAGCAAAACCAGAAACATCCAAAGCGAGTGTTGAGATTGAACTTGCCAGCTTTGATCTGGGCGATCCTGAATACAACAAAGAAGTTTTAAAAAAAGAATGGTTTAACGCCGCACAATTTCCGAAAGCCAGTTTCGTTGCCAGCACAATGAAAGCCAGCGGACCGGGCAAGCTCGACGTTAACGGCACGCTCACCATCAAAGGTAAAAGCAGCAACGTCAGTTTTCCACTCAACGTCAAGCAAGATGGTAAAAATCAGATTTTTGACGGCAGCCTGCCGATCAAACGTCTGGCATTTAACATCGGCGAAGGTGAGTGGAAAGATACCGGCATGATCGCTGACGAAGTTGTCATCAAGTTTCATGTAGTCACCACGCAGTAAACCAGCAACTCAGTTTGTAAGCTATCACATCAGAAAATCATCGGTCTCACACTTTGACCATTTAATCAGGAGCAATTATGAAATTCAGCAAATTAATCATCGCCGCTTTGGCTATCAGCGCGGCGCCAGCATTCGCACAAACATACAACATCGAACCAAACCACACTTACCCAAGTTTTGAAGCTGATCACATGGGCATTTCCGTATGGCGTGGTAAGTTCAATAAAACCAGCGGTAAAGTAGTGCTTGATCGTGCGGCAAAAACAGGTACTGTCGATATCACTATCGATGCATCCTCTATCGATTTCGGTCATGAAAAAATGAACGAACACGCAAAATCAAAAGACATTTTCAACGTCGCTCAATTCCCGACTGCGACCTACAAAGGTACTTCGATCAAATTTGAAGGCGACACACCAGTAGCAGTTGAAGGTAACTTCACTTTGCTGGGCGTTACTAAGCCGCTGACATTGAAAATCAATAAATTCAAATGCATCCAGCATCCTATGTTCAAGAAAGAAGCATGCGGTGCCGACGCTTCTGCTGAATTCAAACGTACAGACTTTGGTCTGAACTACGGTATGGCGTATGGTTTTGCACCAGAAGTTAAACTGGCAATTCAGGTTGAAGCCATCAAAGCTGACTAAGTGGATTAATTCTTCAGGCACGATGTTTTACATCGTGCTGAGCAGCTGAATGACCAGGCCGATCCTATGATCGGCCTTCTATTTTGAGTGTTGAATCGAGTGTTAACTATGGGTAAACGATTTCTCCGCAGCATACGTATGCTGGCCGAATGCATGCAATTATTTGAGCAGATATCCACTGCCAAAGTCCGGCAATTCGGATTGACGCACTCCCAGTTTGACATCATCGCTACCCTGGGAAATACGCAGGGTATGACATGTAAAGAACTCGGTGAAAAAACTCTGATTACCAAAGGCACGCTGACCGGTGTGCTCGACAGGCTGGAGCAGAAAAAACTGATTTCCCGCGAGCGGGGCTGCAATGACCGCCGCCAGTTTTTTGTGAAGCTGACGCCACTGGGTGAAGCCAGCTTTGATGAAGTTTTTCCACATGTGGTCGCAGAAGGCGACAAACATTTTGCTGATTATTCAGAAGCCGATTATCAGGCGTTGGAAGATGCGCTGGAAAAACTCAAACAGCATTTCAGTACCGAAAAATAATATATACATACTCCCCCCAGTATATAAAAAGGCCTAATGTTTCTGCAGACATTAGGCCTTTTTTATTAAAATGATGGGGGAGTATCTGTATTTTCTGGTTTTACAGATGATCTCCGACGATAGGGCCTTTGCCACTGAAGCGATCCAGCGCCAGATAAATCACAGGTGTAATGAACAGCGTAATCGCCTGTGAAAAAATCAAACCACCGACTACCGCAAGCCCCAACGGCTGACGCAGTTCGGCACCAGCACCCAAGCCCAGCGCGATTGGTAAAGCACCGACCAGGGCTGCCAGTGTCGTCATCATAATCGGACGGAAACGTTGAATACAGGCTTCCCGTATAGCCTCTGCCGGCGTCATGTTCTGATGCCTTTGTGCATCCAGCGCGAAGTCGATCATCATGATCGCATTCTTTTTCACGATACCGATCAGCAGCAAAATACCGATGGTTGCAATCAGCGTCAGGTCTTCGCCGAACCATTTCAGTGTCAACAAAGCGCCCACCGCAGCCGATGGCAAGCCAGCGAGAATCGTAATCGGATGGATGAAACTTTCATACAGTACGCCGAGCAAAACATAAATCACCAGCAGCGCCGCAACGATCAGCACAACTTGTCCGGATTGCGAATTTTTAAACACCGCCGCATCACCGCCATAGCTGGTGATGATGGAGGTCGGCAATTTAATCTCTTCCCGGTATTTTTCAATACGATTGGTTGCCTCACCCAATGCCGTATCCGGCGCCAGATTGAACGAGACCGTCACCGCCTGTAACTGACCCACGTGATTGATCGAGGTCGGGCCGACCGTACGTTTGACGGTTGCCACGCTCGACAGCGGCACCAGGGTTCCGGTATTGCTGCGGACATAAATACCGTTGATCGCGCTTTCATCTTTTTTGGCATCCGGCGCGACTTCCATGATAATCTGATAGCTATCAACATTCGTATACATTGTCGATACCTGACGTTCACCAAAAGCACTGTACAAAGCAGAACGTATGCTGTCCATGCCGACGCCCAGCGTGTTCGCGCGATCGCGATCGATCTCAAGTGATGCCTGCAAGCCTTTCAGTTGTGAATCCGTGGTCACATCTTTGAAGCCAGGATCAGCGCGCAGTTTTTCCTGTAGTTTATTGGCCCAGCTATTGAGCTCACCCGCCTCCACACTTTGCAAAATATACTGGTACTGACTTTTACTTGGACGACCACCGAGCTGCAAGTTTTGGGTTGGTCGCAGGAAGACATTGATGCCAGGAACCGCCGCCAGTTTTTTACGCAAGCCATCGACCACTTCTTTCATGGGCTTGCGCTGATCGCGTGGTTTGAGGTTGATGAACATACGACCCGTATTCTGCGAGCCGCTGCCGCCGTTAAACGAGGTTGCAGTCAGTACGCTAGGGTCGTCACGAATAATTTTGGCGACCTGATCCTGCAATGCCACCATTGCCGGGAATGAGGTATCTTCCGCTGCTTCGGTAGAAACGTTGATCTGGCCGATATCCTCTTGCGGGAAAAACCCTTTAGGAATCACGTTAAACAGATATGCCGTTGCCGCGAAAGTCGCCAACGCAATCAACAGCACGATCTTCCGGTGCCGCAACGCCAGATCAAGTCCGTTTGTATAAACACGCAGCGACGCGTTAAAGCCGCGCTCAAACGTATTGAGCATCGCAGCCACCAGTCGCGAAGGCGCTTTCAGTTCATGTTCACTTTTCAGGAAACGACTCGCCAGCATCGGCACCAGTGTCAGAGAAACAAAGGCAGATGCCAGAATCGCCAGGCTGACAATCACCGCAAACTCATGGAACAACTGACCGATGACGCCGGGCATGAAGAAGATAGGAATGAAAACCGCTACCAGCGAAGTCGAGATGGAAATAATCGTAAAACCAACTTCGCGTGAGCCTTTCAATGCCGCCTTAAACGGCTCTTCACCGTTTTCAACGTGACGCATGATGTTTTCCAGCATCACGATCGCATCATCCACCACCAGCCCGACTGCCAACGTCAGACCGAGCAAGGACACGTTATCCAGCGTATAGCCAAAACCCCATAACAGACTGATCGCGCCAACCAGCGAAACCGGCAGCGATAAAGTCGGAATGATGGTCGCGACCATGCGGCGCAGGAACAGGAAAATGACGATCACCACTAAAAATATCGTCAGCAATAAAGTCAGATTCACATCATGCAAGGCATCGCGGATAGAGATGGAGCGATCATTCACCAGATTCAGTTTGACTGAGGCTGGCAATTGCGCCTGAAAACCCGGTAAAGCGGATTTAATCGAATCAACCACCTTCACCGTATTTGCATCAGACTGACGCTGAATCGCTAAAGTGATGGAACTTTCGCCATTGAAATTGGCGGAAGTTTTCACCTGCTCATAACTATCTTCAACGACTGCAACATCACGCAGACGAACCACTTGTCCACCTTTGTTGCTGACCACCAGATTGGCAAATTCTGCTGCACTCTGCAATTGTTTATTGGCTTGCAGCGTTAACGTCTGCTTATCGCCGTCCAGCGTACCGACTGGTGTATTGGCATTCGATGTTTTAATACTGCTCGCCAGTTCATCCAGCGTCAGATTACGTGCGGACAAGGCATCCGGCATCACTCGTATGCGCACCGCATAACGTTTGATACCAAAAATATTCACTTGCGCGACGCCTTCCAGCGTCGACAAACTAGGTGAAATCAGATGCTCAGCGTAACTGGTCAGCTCCGCCAGACTCAGCGAAGGCGAAGTCAGGGCAATGAACAATACCGGCGCATCAGCAGGATTGACCTTGCGATACGAAGGCGGCGACGTCATATCGATAGGCAAGGAACGTTGCGCACGCAGCAAAGCTGCCTGCACATCGACCGCTGCTGCATCGATATTGCGATTCTGATCGAATTCCAGCGTCAGGGAAGTATTCCCTATCGTATTGCTGGAACTGATAATCGATAAACCGGGGATGGTGGCAAATTGCTTTTCGAGTGGCAGCGCAACCGAAGTTGCCATCGTTTCAGGGCTCGCGCCAGGAAGGTTCGCATTCACGCTGATGACCGGCGTGTCATAGCTCGGTAAAGCGGCAATCGGGATATAGCGGTAGGCCAGAATACCCGCGACGACGATCGACAGATTCAGCAACACCGTCATCACAGGACGGCGGATGAACAACTCAGATAAATTCATGATGCGCTCGCTGCGGAAGCAGATGCTGCTGCCGGTTGCTCAGAGGTTTTCGCAGGTGCAGCTGATTTTTCACCTTTGCCCGACTTATCGCCTTCTTTTGCGTCAGCGCCGCGCTCTTTGACGACCGCACCCGGGCGTAAATTCTGTTTACCTTCCAGCACTACTTTAGCGCCAGCCTCAATCCCAGACACGACCGCATCGGTACCGAAACTTTGCGTCACAACGACAGGCTTCAACTCGGCTTTTGATTCGGCATTCACAACATAGACAGACTTACCACGCGCCCCAACAACAACCGCATCCTGCGGCACGACCACCGCATCTTTCAGCGTCTGCACACTCATTTCCAGATTCACATACGCGCCCGGCCACAGTTTCATTTCCTTGTTATCAAACACGGCTTTCACTTTGACAGTACCGGATGACGCATCCACGACATTATCGACGAACTGCAACTTGCCTTTAAATTTACTGACCCCGTCCGGCAAACTCGCCGTGACGTAACTGTCCTGACCTTGCATACTTTGTAGCGCATCCGGCAAATTACGTTGCGGCAGCGGGAAGGTCACTGCAATGGGATTCATCTGCGTAATCGTCACCATTGCTGTCGCTGTTGCGCTGGGCTGAACCAAAGACCCCGGAAAAACGCTGATGATACCGGTGCGTCCTGCCGATGGAGCAACAATACGGTTATAGCTCAGCGCGACGCGGGCAGCAGCAACAGCAGCCTTATCAGAAGCGACGACGGCCTGTTGCGCATCAACCAGGGTCTGACTCGAATCGAGCGCACTCTGTGCCACGAATTTTTTCGCCAATAATTCTTTACTACGAGCCAATTGCCGCTGATTGTCGGCCAGCGTCGCCAGATCCTTATCGAGTTGCGCCTGTACTTTCGCCAGATTCACTTCATCCGTGCGGCTGTCGAGTGTGAAAAGCAAATCACCCGCGCGCACAAACTGACCTTCTTTGATATGCACCTTCGCCACGGTACTGGTGACCTGTGGCCGGATATCCACTGTATTCAATGCTGACACCACACCATTCGCCGCGATACGCACCGGGTAATCCCGCTTTTGGGCAACGATGGTAGACACACTCACAGGACGGCTCTGCGCATCATTTTTGGCTCCGCTTGTTTTACCCGCAGCTAAAGGATCGGCTTTATTTTTTTGAGACGGCGCAACAAAATAATAGGTGCCGCCCGCGAGTGCGGCAATCACCGCAACGATAGTAAAATTTTTCAATTGGCTCATGTTATTTTTATCCTTTGCAGACGCAGTAAGACTGATGCGCAACAAGAAAGTTCTACGTAATTATTTAAAAATAGGCTGAGCTGACGTCAAATCATTCAATTTAATGGCAATAACAGGTTTCAGCTAATTATCTTGCAATACCATTTCGCCGCATGGAAAACAGATCAGAACAACGGCAACACTAAGTGTTTTTTACAAAATACCTGCCTGCGGCAAATCCTAACAAAAAAAAAGCCAGCTAGAGTGCTGGCTTTGATTTTAGATACCTATCGTTACATCATAACGACGAATATCAGCGTTTTTTAAACAACGGCACCGTCGGTATCGTCTTTTTCCTTAACTGGTTTCACCAGATCTTCACGTTTGACACCCAACCACATCGCGATGGCAGCAGCAACGAAGACAGAAGAATAAATACCGAAGCAGATACCAATCGTCAGCGCCACAGCGAAATAATGCAAAGTCGGGCCGCCAATCAACAACATCGATAACACCATCATTTGCGTACATCCATGAGTGATGATGGTACGCGAGATGGTGCTGGTGATCGCATGATTGATCACCTCTGTCACTGACATTTTTCGCTGAGTACGGAAATTTTCACGAATACGATCGAAAATAATCACGGACTCATTCACCGAATAACCCAGCACCGCCAATACCGCCGCCAGCACAGAGAGGTTGAATTCCCACTGAAAGAACGCAAAGAAGCCGAGAATAATCACCACGTCATGCAAGTTGGCAAGAATCGCCGCGACCGCAAATTTCCATTCAAAGCGTATCGCCAGATAAGCAACCACCCCCAGCACCACGAATAACAGCGCCATCAGACCATCATGCGCCAGTTCGTCGCCGACCTGCGCACCGACCTGCTCTACGCGTTGTTGTTTCACTTCAGGGTCTTTTGCCTGCAGTGCTTTCATGACCTTCTCAGCCTGATCTGCCGCTGTCACACCTTTTGCCAATGGCAAACGGATCACGACATCCTGTGCCTTACCAAAGGTCTGCACCGGTGCATCAACATAACCGAGGCTTTCAACGGTACGGCGTATACCATCAACGTCAGCGGCTTTGGGATACGTGACTTCCATCACTGTACCGCCGGTAAATTCGACAGAGAAATGCAAGCCTTTGTGCAGCAGGAAAAATACGGCGGCAACAAAAGTCAGTGCAGAGATGACATTGAAAATCAGCGCATGGCGCATGAAAGGAATGTCTTTTTTAATGCGGAATAATTCCATAATGAATTCCTGAATTCTTATCTGGGCAATCGGTTATTTGGCTGCATCATCGGTTGGCTTCCAGATCTGACCGATAGAAAGCGAAGTCAGTTTTTTCTGACGACCGTACCAGAGATTCACCACGCCACGCGACACAAAAACGGAAGAGAAAATCGACGTCAGAATACCGAGGCAGTGAACCACCGCAAAACCACGGATCGCACCTGAACCGAAGATCAACAAGGCCAGACCCACAATCAGTGTCGTCACGTTGGAATCAAGAATCGTTGCCCAGGCGTGGCCGAAGCCTTCTTCAATCGCCTTTTGCGGTGACCTGCCAGCGCGCAACTCTTCGCGGATACGTTCGTTAATCAGCACGTTCGAGTCAATCGCCATACCGAGTGCCAGCGCAATCGCAGCGATACCAGGCAAAGTCAGTGTCGCTTGCAGCAAGGACAACAAGGCGACCAGTAACAACAGGTTGACGGACAATGCCAGCACACTGAAGAAGCCGAACAGCATGTAGTAGATGACCATAAAGATCGAGATCGCAGCAAAACCGTATAAGGTTGAATTGCGACCCTGCTTAATGTTTTCCACACCAAGTTGCGGGCCTATCGTGCGTTCTTCGATAATTTCCATCGGTGCTGCCAGCGAACCAGCGCGCAGCAACAAGGCCAGATCGGCAGACGCAGCAGCAGTGCCCATGCCGGTAATCTGGAAGCGTGAGCCCAGCTCATCATTAATAGTTGGCGCGATCAGGACTTCGCCTTTGCCTTTTTCAAACAAGACAATCGCCATACGCTTACCGATGCGGCTACGGGTTGCCTCGCGCATCTTACGACCACCGTCACCGTTCAGGTCAACACCTACGGCTGGTTGCTGGTTGTGATCAAAACTGGCGGTCGCACCAGTAATGTAATCACCAGTCACCACCGGGTCTTTGGTCAGAATCAGCAACTCGCCACCACGATTGCCTTTGAACATTTCAGAGCCATACGGTACTGGCGTATTCGCGTCGACCGGGCCAATCACACTGTCATCCAGCAAGCGCACTTCCAGCGTTGCTGTACGTCCGATGATTTCTTTCGCCCGCGCTACGTCCTGCACACCAGGCAACTGCACGACGATGCGATCAGGGCCTTGTTGTTGAATAATCGGCTCAGCAACACCGAGTTCATTCACACGTTTCGACAAAGCAGTAATGTTTTGTTTCACGCCTTCGGTCACTACGGCTTGCAAGGCTTCAGGCTTCAGGCTGATAGTGACATTGAATTCTGTATTGTCTGCACTGGCAACGTCAGTCAGATTCACGTCCGTCATTTGGGATGCTAATACCGCTTTCGCTGTGGAGCGGGTTTCAGCATCACGGAACTTCACCGAAATGTTGTCGCCATCGCGGCTGATGCCCGCATGACGGATATCTTTTTCACGCAAGACTGAACGTACACTTGATTGCAGCCCCTGTACCCGCTTCGTCAACACCGCTTTAGTATCCACCTGCATCAGGAAATGCACGCCACCGCGCAAATCCAGACCGAGGTACATCGGCAGCGCGTTCAGACTTTGCAGCCACTTCGGTGTGTTCGGCAACAGATTGAAAGCGACTGTATACGTCGGATCTGTTGCGTCAGGATTCAGTATTTTTTCGAGTATGTCTTTCGCTTTAAATTGCGTATCGGTATCAGCAAAGCGCGCGCGCACAGATCCTTGCATACCGTTAAAGTCATAGAAAACGCCGTTATCTTTCAGGCCGGATTGCTGCAAGGCTTTTTCAACACGCGCCTTCATGCTTTCGTCAATTTTGACGGTCGATTTCGCGCTGCTGATTTGTACCGCCGGAGACTCACCAAAAAAATTTGGCGCGGTGTACAGCACACCGAATACCAGCGCAATCACAATCAACAGATACTTCCAGAGTGGGTAGCGATTCATAATAAAAATAGAAATGGAAGCTGAAAAGCACAACGCAGCCCGGATATGGATCGGACTGCGTTGCCGGTATTTACTGATTAAATCGCTTTGATGGTGCCTTTAGGCAACAACATAGTGACAGCTACTTTTTGCACAACGATCTCTGTGCCTTCAGCGACTTCTATCGTCACATAGCTCTCATTGACCTTGGTCACTTTGCCGAGTATGCCGCCGGAAGTCACTACTTCATCATTCTTCGCCAGCGCTTCCATCATGTTTTTTTGCTCTTTCTGGCGCTTCATTTGTGGTCGTATCATGAGGAAATATAAGACCACAAACATTAATACCAGAGGCAGGAAACTCATCAGGCCACCATCAGCACCAGCACCCGCAGATTGCGCATAAGCGTTAGAAATAAACACGTTCAGACTCCGTTAATTGTATAAATATTATCCAGCCAGTGTTGAGCAAGATAATGATAAATAGTGACGATAAACTACTTTTCAAGCAGTAAAGCGCCACATTCTAGCACTGCTCTTCATCAGAACTGGCGAAAAAAGCCAGATACAGACTAAGATGCAGACTAGATGCCGCGCGCGCGGTCAGCATGAAACTGCTGTACAAACTCAGGAAAACGTTCGTCATCCAGCGCCTGACGGATGTTTTTCATCAGATCCAGGTAGTAATGCAGGTTGTGTATCGTATTCAGACGTGCGCCCAGAATCTCGCCAGTGCGGTGCAGATGATGCAAATACGCCCGCGAGAAATTTTTGCAGGTATAACAATCACACGTCGCGTCCAGCGGTTCTTTGTCTTCCTTGTAGCGGGCATTTTTGATTTTCACGTCGCCGAAGCGGGTGAATATCCAGCCGTTCCGCGCATTCCGGGTTGGCATCACGCAGTCAAACATGTCGATGCCGTTCGCCACGCCTGCCACCAGATCTTCCGGTGTACCGACGCCCATCAGATAATGCGGTTTGTTTTCCGGCAGTTTGGGGCCGGTGTGCGCAAGGATGCGCATCATGTCTTCTTTTGGTTCACCGACCGACAAGCCACCTATCGCAATCCCATCAAAACCCAGCTCGTTCAGCCCCGCCAGTGATTCGTCGCGCAAGTTTTCAAACATACCGCCCTGGACGATACCAAACAGCGCGTTCGGATTTTCACCCTGTCTGAATTCGTCAATAGAGCGCTTGGCCCAACGCAACGACATGCGCATCGATTTACCAGCCTCTTCAGTCGTCGCCGGTCTGCCGTCAATTTCGTAAGGCGTACATTCATCGAACTGCATCACGATATCGGAATTCAGGGCGCGTTGAATCTGCATGGAAATTTCCGGCGACAAGAACAGTCGTTCACCACTGATGGGAGAAGAAAATTTCACGCCCTCTTCCGTGATCTTGCGCATCGCTCCGAGTGAAAACACCTGAAAGCCGCCTGAATCTGTGAGGATAGGTTTATCCCATCCCATAAAGTCATGCAAGCCGCCGAATTTATTCAGCACGCTCAGGCCTGGACGCAACCACAGATGAAAGGTATTGCCGAGAATAATCTGCGCATCGATTTCTTTGAGTTCCAGCGGTGACATCGCTTTGACTGAACCATAAGTACCGACTGGCATGAAAATCGGCGTTTCGATTTCGCCGTGATTCACTTTCACACGGCCCCGGCGGGCTGCAGTCGTTTTATCTTTTTTAATCAGAGTAAATTCAAGCATGATTCTTCCTTGTACGCTCCGCGGAGCACACGGTAATGAGTCGTTCTATGTCTTTTATGTGTCCTGCCTGAATCAGGCTTTCCCGGAGGTATTGGTCAGCAACATCGCATCGCCATAGCTAAAAAATCGATAGCGCTGTGCAATCGCATGCGCATAAGCTGATTTGATTTTATCGTAACCCGCAAACGCCGATACCAGCATCATCAGCGTCGATTTGGGTAAGTGGAAATTCGTAATCAAGCGGTCAACAGTTTTAAACACATAGCCCGGTGTAATGAACAATTGCGTGTCCGCACTACCAGCTTCCAACTGACCGCTTTGCGACGCTGATTCCAGTGCGCGCATACTGGTGGTGCCGACGGCGATGACTTTGCCACCCGCCGCTTTTGTCTGGCGTACGGCAGCTACCGTCTCTTGCGGCACGGTGTACCATTCGCTGTGCATCACGTGTTCATTCAGATTTTCAACCCGCACGGGCTGAAATGTCCCCGCGCCAACATGCAGAGTCACATACGCCAAACCAACGCCTTTTTCCTGGCAGCGTTGCAATAATGCCTGATCAAAATGCAGCCCTGCCGTCGGCGCAGCGACTGCACCGGGAACGCGGTTATAGACCGTTTGATAGCGCTGTTCATCAAAGTCATCGGCATCGTGTTCGATATATGGCGGCAAAGGAAGGCGACCATAGGTTTCGAGCAAGGTAAAAATATCGTCCGGAAAAAACAAAGTAAAAAATTCGCCCTGCCGTTCACCGACCACCACATCAAACGCATCCGCCAACCGGATTTTACTTCCCGACAGCGGTGATTTTGAGGCACGCATCTGCACCAGCACGCTGCGGTTGTCATCCGTATTCGATAGCACTCGCTCAACCAGCAATTGCACTTTGCCGCCGGTTTCCTTGACACCGAAAAAACGCGCTTTGAGCACACGGGTATCATTGAACACCAGCAAATCACCGGCGGCCAGCTGGTCGATCACATCAGAAAAATGGCGGTCCACCAGTTGTTCACCATCGACATGCAATAAGCGCGAAGCGGTTCTGTCCGGCAGCGGCATTTGCGCGATTAATGCATCGGGCAGATCAAAATCAAAATCACTCAGAGAATATTTCATGCGTGGGAAACAAAAAGAGATAGAACAAAATGCTGCATACTGTATAAAAACTCAGTAAAATAAGCTGCAACAGGATTTTCCTGTACAACCGAGCCAACAGCAAAACCCACCATTTTACACCCATGGCAGCTGAAGACCCAAGCGCAAGCACAGAGACGCACGCGTCACCGATCAAAGCAGCCCGCCAGTCAGGAAAAAAAACGTCGCCCAAAGCGGCAGGTAGCGCCAGCAAAGCCAGCGAAAAACTCGCGCGACTGGGCTTGCGCAAAGACATAGATTTCGTCCTGCATCTGCCCATGCGTTATGAGGATGAAACGGCCATTATTCCCATGCATGATGCAGCTTTGCGCGGTGGCAGCACAGTGCAGGTGGAAGGCATCGTTACCGCATCGGATGTGCAATATCGACCGCGCCGCCAGCTGGTTGTCACCATCAGCGACGATAGTGGGCAAGTCGTTTTGCGCTTTCTGAATTTTTACGGCAGCCAACTCAAGCAATTAGCGATGGGCGTGCGCGTCAGGGCACGCGGTGAATTGCGGCATGGTTTTTTGGGTGCGGAAATGGTGCACCCCGGCTACAAAATCGTCAACGAAGGCGCGCCATTACCAACCGCACTGACCCCGGTTTACCATTCCGGCGAAGGCATGCCACAAGCGCTGCTACGCAAGGCCATTGCAAACGCCATGACCAGGGTCAACTGGCGCGACACCTTGTCGCCGGCACGTTTAGCAGCATTAGGTTTACAAGGATTCGAGGCCAGCGTACGCACTTTGCACAATCCGCCTCCCGATGTCGATCAGTATAGCCTGATGGAGCACGAACATCCGGCGTGGGAACGCATGAAATTTGATGAGCTGCTGGCACAGCAACTCTCGTTAAAGCGGGCGCAGATCACACGCCGCAGCAAAGGCGCAAACGCGCTGCCTGTTACCGGCGAACTCAGTAACGCATTTTTATTGAATCTGCCTTTTTCACTGACAGGCGCGCAAGAAAAGGTACTGGCAGAGATCCGTGCCGATTTACGCGAAACCTTCCCCATGCAACGTCTGTTACAAGGCGACGTCGGCAGCGGTAAAACCATCGTCGCTGCCCTGGCTGCAACACAAGCCATCGACAATGGCTTTCAGGCGGCCTTAATGGCGCCAACAGAAATTTTGGCAGAACAGCATTTCAGAAAAATCGCTGCATGGCTGGAGCCGCTGGGCGTGAAAACGGCCTGGCTGACCGGCAGCCTCAGGAAAAAAGAAAAAGAAGCGGCCAATGTGCTGATTGCCTCCGGCGAAGCGCAGCTGGTGATAGGAACTCACGCACTGATACAAGATAACGTGCAGTTCAAAAAACTGGGCTTAGTCATCGTCGATGAACAACATCGTTTCGGTGTCAGCCAACGCCTGAATCTGGCGAATAAAGCCGAGGCGGGGAAAGTCCCGCATCAGTTAATGATGTCGGCAACACCGATCCCGCGGACACTGGCGATGACCTATTTCGCCGATCTGGAAGTGTCCGTGATTGATGAGTTACCACCGGGACGCACGCCCATCGTTACCCGCGTGATAGATCAGAACCGCCGCGATGAAGTGATCGCGCGGGTGCATGCGGCAGCGCAGGAAGGCAAGCAAGTGTACTGGGTCTGCCCCTTAATCGAAGAATCAGAAACACTGCAACTGCAAACCGCGACCGACACCCATGCCATGCTGGCAGCGGCTTTACCCGGCATACAAGTCGGACTGGTACACGGACGACTCAAGCCTGCGGAAAAACAGGCTGTCATGGACGACTTTATTCACAACCGTACTCAGGTGCTGGTTGCCACGACGGTGATTGAAGTCGGGGTCGATGTGCCGAATGCGAGCCTGATGGTGATCGAACACGCTGAGCGCTTCGGACTCTCACAACTCCACCAACTGCGTGGTCGCGTTGGTCGCGGCGCGGCCGCCAGCGTCTGTCTTTTGCTTTATCAAGGTCCGTTGGGTGGTACTGCCAAACAAAGGCTGGCGACCATGCGCGAAAGCAATGATGGCTTTGAAATCGCCCGTAAAGATTTAGAGTTACGCGGCCCCGGCGAATTTCTCGGAGCACGTCAGTCCGGCGAAGCCATGCTACGCTTTGCCAATCTGGAGACAGACCAATGGCTGGTCGAAAAAGCCAGAAATCTGGCGGCTGATTTATTAAAAAATGACCCGCTCACCGTCGCCGCGCACTTAGAGCGCTGGCTGGGCAACAAAGAAGAATTTTTGAGAGTGTAAATCTATGCTGAATATCGTTAATGTCGACTTCAATAAGCCACAACATGCAAAAGACTTGGTCGACATGCTCAATATGTATGCGCTAGACCCTATGGGCGGCGGTGAAACCCTGTCTGATTATGCACAGGCCAATCTCATCAGCGAACTCAAAAAGCGCAATACCGTCCGCGCCATTCTCGCTTATGTGAATGATCAAGCTGCGGGTTTTGCAATTTGTATAGAAGGTTTCTCCACCTTTGCCTGCAAGGCTCTGTTGAACATCCACGACTTTGCAGTGCACCCCGATTTTCGTGGTCAGGGCATAGGCAATAAAATGATGCAGCACCTGACTACCCTGTCCGAGCAACTGGGTTATTGCAAGATGACCCTGGAAGTACTGGAAGGGAATACACGCGCACAAAATCTCTATCGCACAGAAGGTTTCGCACCGTATGAACTGAACCCGGAATTTGGTGGGGCGATCATCATGCAAAAGAAAATTGGCACAAAACCTGTTTAGTCGCCAAGCTCTAAAAAACGGAACTGCCTGCTGCTACATGTCGAAAGAAATAGCATACACTCGACATGTCAGGGCTGAGTCTGCCAACGACTTCAAATTACAACAGGAGAAAAAATGACAATAGATTTCAAAGGCCGTGTCGCCATCGTGACTGGTGCAGGTGGGGGTTTGGGGCGCGAACACGCGCTGGCATTAGCGGCCCGTGGTGCCAAAGTGGTCGTCAACGATCTGGGTGGCGCACGTGATGGCTCCGGTGGTTCATCGGCCGCCGCGTTAGCAGTCGTCGAAGAAATCCGCGCAGCAGGCGGCGAAGCCATTGCGAATGGTGCCTCTGTCACAGATTTTGCCGCCGTGCAGGCGATGGTCGAAGACACGCTCAAACAATGGGGTCGCATTGATATTCTGGTCAATAACGCAGGAATTTTGCGCGATAAAAGTTTTGCGAAAATGGAGCTGGATGACTTCCGGCTCGTGATGGATGTGCATCTGATGGGCGCAGTTCATTGCTGCAAAGCGGTGTGGCCAGTGATGACCGAACAAAAATACGGTCGCATCGTTATGACGACCTCCTCATCCGGGTTATATGGCAATTTCGGTCAATCGAATTACGGCGCAGCCAAAATGGCATTGGTCGGTCTGATGCAAACGCTGGCACTGGAAGGCGCAAAATACAATATCCATGTCAACAGCCTGGCACCAACAGCCGCCACCCGTATGACCGAAAGCCTGTTCCCGCCAGAGTTTTTAGATGCATTAAAACCGGCCGACGTCGTACCGGCAATGTTGGTACTCGCCGCGGAAAGCGCACCATCCAGAACCATACTGTGTGCCGGTGCAGGTAGTTTTGAAGCCGCGAATATCACGATGACGCAAGGCATCTGGGTAGGACGTGAAGGCGATGCGCCAGAACAACTGGCAGCACGGCTCAACGAGGTTCGCCAGCGCGACGGTGAAATCGTTCCTGAAAGTGGTGCAGCACAAGGACATCTGGAACTGACCAAAGCGATGAGTCACGCGCAGAAAAAATAAATGCGGCACCGGTAAATCAGAAATCCGTCTTCATCCAGAGCACCTTCGTGACACTGGATGAAGATCATACTCCCGGGGAGTATGATCAATTTTCACGTCTATCCCCCAATAGATACAAGGGCATTAAAATATACTCCCCCCATATATTTATCCTTGTGCATTCTTCTGAAAATAAATAAATCAGATTGCTGACGCCAGCAAGACTCTGTGCCAAACTAAGCTCATGACACTCACAGAATTAAAATACATCGTCGCGGTCGCGCGCGAGAAACATTTCGGCCATGCAGCAGAAGCTTGTTTTGTTGCCCAGCCGACGCTGTCGGTTGCGATCAAAAAACTGGAAGACGAACTGGGAGTCACGATATTTGAACGTGGTGGCACAGAAGTTTCAACAACGCCGCTGGGCGCGCAGATCGTTGCACAGGCAGAGCGTGTGTTGGAACAGACCGCCGCCATCAAAGAAATCGCCAAGCAGAACAAAGACCCGCTAGCAGGTTCTTTCCGTCTCGGCGTGATCTACACCATAGGCCCTTACCTGTTGCCAACGCTGGTCAAAACGATGATCAGACAAGTACCGCAAATGCCGCTGGTATTGCAGGAAAATTTCACAGTGAAATTGATGGAGCTGCTACGCCAGGGCGAACTGGATGCAGCCATCATGGCGTTGCCGTTGCCGGATCAGGGGCTGATGACGCAACCCTTGTATGACGAACCGTTTGTCGTCGCGATGCCAAGTGATCATGCCTGGGCTGAGCGCAAGGAAGTCTCCGCAGAAGAATTAAAATCTGAAACCATGCTGTTGCTCGGAAACGGTCATTGTTTCCGCGATCAGGTGTTGGAGGTTTGTCCTGAAATGGCAAGGTTCTCGACGACTGGCGATGGTATCGCCCGTACCTTTGAAGGTTCCTCTCTCGAAACCATACGCCACATGGTGGCCTCAGGCATAGGCCTGACTGTGCTGCCGATTGCCTCGGTGCCGGATATGAATGCCAAGGATGGCATGCTGCGCTATGTACCATTCGCCGCCCCAGTGCCGGATCGTCGTGTCGTGATTGCCTGGCGCAAAAGTTTTACCCGCCAGGCGGCCATCGAAGCAATCCATCAGGCAGTGCTGGCCTGCGATTTACCTGGCGTGACCATGTTGGACTTACCGCCCGCGGCACAATAGCCAGACGATTGCGAATGATACCGATGCGCATCCGTCTGCGACATCTGTAATTCTACTTCTTCGTTGCAATCTGATGAGTAATGCTGCTCATCGCAGGCTTAGATTCAGGACGACGTAAAGCGGTAAACGCAGAAAATTCCCATGAACGGAAACCGACCAGCAAAGTAAAGCCATCGATTTCTTCCGGCCTGAGTTTGCGGTCTTCCTGATGCAGGCGCGCCAGTTCTGCCACCAATTGCTGAATTTTTTGTACGATTTCCTGCGCACTGCGACTGGAAACCCGCGCCGGTACACATAGCAAGGTTTCGCCCACATGATCAAAGCGGCCATTGAAATAATCGCTGACGACGTAGTCCCGGAAAAACTGTTGTACTGGACCATCCGGCAACCAATGAAATGCCGGTGAAACATTCAACCGGTAACGGTTATTCGGCCGCAATTCAATCAATTCCAGTTTATCCAGTGCGACCAGATGCAATATTGTTTCCGCCGGACTGATCTCGTAAGTGTCCACAATCTGCTCTAAGGTCCAGTGACCAAGGCAACAGATTGCCACTAACAATAATTTAGGTTCAGCAATCAGGGATTTTTCCTGCGCCAACGTCAGATTATCCGAGTGTGGAGCGACGTCCGCCGCCTGACGCAAGACATCCTCCATCGCGATACCTGACGCCTTACATATCTGCGCCAGACGCGACAAACTCATATCTTTCTGTCCAAACATGCGCTTAACGCTGGACTCACTCATGCCTATACGTTCGGCCAGAATTTTATAAGTCACACCAGCGGCACGCAGCTCTGTCCGTAACACATTCAGCAGTAATTCAGGTGAACTCAATTGCGCCTCCATCGAATAAGCAGTTCGCGAATAATATCGTCTTTCAATACCAATTATCTTGAAAATTTATTCTTTGAACATTTTAATAGTACGAAGTTCACAGTATTGAGAAACTCTTTTTTTACTTATCGTCGTCCCTGAATGCCACTCCGGTCATCCAATTCCATCAGGGCCACTTCTCATCTGACATTGAAAGTAAGAAATGAAATCAATCATCCGATATCTCGCTTGTATCTGCGTTACCCTGGCCGTTTTTACCTCGGGCTACGTGATAGGAAGAACAAGCGACAAACCATTCAAGCCCGCTTGCTCTTCAGCCACAGAAGCCGAATGTCCGGTGAATTACCGCTCGGATACTGATTGGCGACGCGCACCTGCCAACAGAGGCCAATCGTCATTGCTTACCTGAGACATTTGCAGGACTGTGCTCAGCCAGGAGGCGCACTGGAACAAGCGCAAATACAAGCGCAAATCGCACTTATAATGGCGGGGCTAAAATCACTCCGCTTTAAGACATGAACGCTTTACTCTCGCGATTGCAATGGTATTTAAAACTAGTACGGCTCGATAAACCTATCGGCATCGTATTACTGTTGTGGCCGACACTGATCGCCCTATGGCTGGCGACTGACGGCGCACCCGATGGCAAACTGGTTGCGATCTTTTGTCTTGGTACTGCACTGATGCGTTCTGCTGGCTGCGCGGTGAATGACTACGCAGACAGAGAGTTTGACAAGCACGTCAAACGTACTGCAGATCGCCCTTTGACCAGCGGCAAAGTATCCGGCAAAGAAGCTCTGCTGATTGCGTTGGTATTATCGTTACTCGCCTTTTCACTCATTCTTCCGCTGAATGCGTTAACGAAACAATTGTCTATTCTTGCGGTCGTGATTGCCGCGACCTATCCGTATTTCAAGCGCTTTTTCGGCATCCCTCAGGCTTATCTTGGCATCGCTTATGGTTTCGGCATTCCGATGGCATTTGCGGCTGTACAAAACACCGTGCCATGGACTGCATGGATGCTGCTGGTCGCCAATGTATTCTGGACGGTTGCGTATGACACCGAATATGCGATGGTGGACAGAGATGATGATCTTAAAATCGGGATCAAAACCTCCGCGATTACCTTTGGTCAGTTTGACGTCAAGGCGATTATGCTCTGTTACGTCATCAGCCTCGCGATGATCACTTTGATCGGTTACTCTTATGGTCTGCGTAGCTGGTTTTTCGCTGGCATCGCCGTCGCGGCCGCCTGCGCGATCTATCATTACAACCTGATCAAAGACCGCGACCGGATGCGCTGCTTCGCCGCGTTCAGGCACAATAACTGGCTGGGGGCGGCAATCTTTGCTGGTGTTGCTGTTGACTATGTATTACATTAAATGCGACGATCAAAGTAATGAACGCCAGCGCCATAAGCCAGCGTAACAAATAAGTGCCACTCTGTTTGATCTGTCGCAAAAGCTGTTATGTTGTACTACCTAGACTATCAACAGATACTCTTTATCAACATTTTTAAAGGAAATACGATGAGCTCAATAGAACAGCACAAAGATCAATTGATGCACGATCTGAATCAGGTCATACGCGATGCCGAAGAAATGTTGAAAAATACAGAGCAGCAGACGGGTGAAGGCTTCAAATCGGCGAAAGCGCGTTTTGAGCAGACGCTGAAAAATGCGAAGGCTGAAGTTCAGCGCGTTGAAGATCTGGTCATTACCAGAACAAAAGATGCAGCGAAAGCAACCGATGTCTACGTGAAAGAAAATCCATGGCAATCTGCCGGTATTGCCGCAGGTGTTGGCTTGCTGCTCGGTTTGCTGATCGGACGTAGTAAGTAACTCATGGCTATTCTCGACTCTGTGGGGAGACTCATCGCGACCTTTTCAGGCATCGTCCATACACGCCTGGAACTGGTTGCGGTCGAAATAGAGGAGGAGCTCAGCCGCTTTTCCTCTATTCTTCTATGGTCATTGACGGCGCTGTTTTGTGCCTGTTGTGCCGTTGTCCTGATTGTGGTTCTGTTGATCGCTGTATTTTGGGACACCCACAGAATTGAGTTAATTTCAGGTCTGATTGCCGTGTTTGCAGTTGCGGCTGCGGGCATTACCTGGTGGATACACCAGCAGTTGCAAGTAAAGCCAAGACTGCTCTCACTGACCTTGTCAGAGTTAGAAAAAGATGGGCAGGCACTGCGCGATAAATTTCCTCACTCCACTCCGAACTGAGGAAAATAATGTCGGCTTACAAAGAAAAACTTGCTTTCCGCCGCGAAGCGCTAGTACTGAAGGTACATGCGCAAAGACAGCTATTGTCTTTACAGACGCAAGAGCTTCAGCAGTCAATCGAGTTTGCTGAATTCAGTCTGAATTGCGCGGCGAAAGTTGTGGTCGCAGTCAGAAAAAAACCAATATTAGGCGTGGTGATTGCAGCGGCAGTTTATGTGGTAAAGCCTGCCCGCGCCTTGTCCTTCATAACGACCTCATTACGAGCCTGGCAAACATGGCGCAAACTTGCGCCATTGCTTAAACAAGCTGAAAATCAATAAGGCAGCTTATTCCTGCTGACCAAATTCATCGCCCAGCTCTGCACCTCTGGCTGCTGCGGCTTGAATGGCACGGATGATCGCTTGTTTCACTTCGCTATTTTCCATGCTGGTCAAAGCGGCATAAGTGGTCCCGCCCTTAGAAGTCACCCGCTCCCGTAACACCGCAACGGGTTCATTCGAGTGCATCGCCAGTTGTGCTGCGCCCTCAAAAGTCTCGATGGCAAATTGCGTTCCCTGTTCTGCACTCAGTCCGAGTGCAACTGCAGCCTCCTGCATCGCTTCAATAAAATAAAAGACATAAGCTGGGCCACTGCCGGAAACAGCAGTCACAGCATCAATCAGATGCTCTTCGCTTAACCAGGAAGTCAGCCCGACCGAGCGCAGAATGTCATCTGCGACTTTTTTCTGTTGCTCGCTGACGCCCGGCATCGCATATAAACCAGTAATACCTTTCCCAATCAATGCAGGCGTGTTCGGCATTGCACGGACAATGGTCGGATATGAATTCAGCCAGCGGGAAATATCTGTCGTGCGTATGCCTGCGGCAATTGTAAGTAACAACTGGTGTTGAATGAATGGCGCCAATGCGCCGATGACATCGCGCAATTGCTGCGGCTTAACAGCCAGAACAATCACATCCATGGCCTGCAAACGCTCATCAATACTTAACGCAGTGGTCACCCCGAATTCTGTTTCCAGCCTGTTTAAAGACGTTTGATTCACGTCGATTACATGAATATATTCTGGCTCCGTAAAATCCGGCAGCAATCCGCCAATCAGTGCGGACGCCATGTTGCCGCCACCGATAAAAGCAATCTTTAATTTATTTTGCATAATTTCTACTCCCAAAAATTCCGGTTCCTATCCTGACCATCGTACTGCCCTCGGCGATTGCAGCATGCAAGTCGCTGCTCATCCCCATCGATAAGGTATCTAAGGAAATTCCCTGCGCCGATATTTTTTCGCCTAACTCTCTTAAATGACGGAATGCCTGACGCTGCTGTGCGACGTCCGAGGTTGGTTCGGGCACCGCCATCAATCCCCGCAAACGGATACGAGGTAATGTGGCGATTCTTAACGCCAGCGCTACCACGTCTTCCGGAGCGACGCCGCTTTTACTCTCTTCGCCACTGATGTTAACTTGCAGGCAGATATTTAAATCGGCCATGGTTGCTGGTCGTTGCTCCGACAAGCGAACTGCGATTTTTTCTCTGTCCACCGAATGCACCCAGTCAAAATGCTCGGCGATTGGTTTTGTCTTGTTACTCTGTATCGGCCCGATAAAATGCCATTCGAGGTGTAGCTCAGGCGAGTTGCTCTGTATCAGAGTCATTTTTTCTAACGCTTCCTGAAGATAGTTCTCGCCAAAAGCAGTTTGCCCATGCTGCGCAGCCTCCAGAATCGCTTCCGCACCGAAAGTTTTAGAAACAGCTAACAGTCTGACCGACTTCGACGGACGATCAAACCTCAGTTCTGTTGCCCGGATGTCATCAAGTACGGCTTGCAAGTTGTTAGAAATTAAGGACATAATCAGAAAATTTTGTAGGGAACTTCATCAATTTTTTGCTTGCTCTTCTTTATTAGAGCAAAATGCACTACGCTTTGTCGCCGCTTTATCGCGATTGTCATAAAAGACGTACACCAACTACCGGAATTATAAATGGACATTTCTGAACTGCTTGCGTTCTCCGTCAAGAATAACGCCTCCGATCTTCACTTATCATCGGGTCTGCCACCAATGATACGGGTACACGGCGACGTACGTCGAATTAATTTGCCGCCACTCGAGCATAAAGATGTACATGAGTTGATCTACGACATCATGAATGATTCGCAGCGCAAAATTTACGAAGAAACTCTGGAGTGTGACTTCTCTTTTGCGATTCCGGGACTGGCACGTTTCCGTGTGAATGCGTTTAATCAGGAGCGTGGCCCGGCTGCCGTTATGCGTACGATTCCATCAAAAATTTTAACGCTGGAACAATTGAATGCGCCGCGTATTTTTGCTGACCTTGCTTTAAAACCTCGCGGTCTGGTTCTGGTTACCGGCCCAACCGGCTCAGGAAAATCAACCACGCTTGCCGGGATGGTGAATCACCTGAATGAGAATGAATACGGACATATCCTGACCGTCGAAGATCCTATCGAGTTTGTGCATGAATCAAAAAAATGCCTGATCAACCAACGTGAAGTCGGCCCGCATACCATGTCGTTTAATAACGCATTGCGTTCAGCTTTGCGTGAAGATCCGGATGCGATTCTGGTCGGCGAGTTGCGTGATCTTGAAACAATTCGCCTGGCATTGACCGCCGCTGAAACAGGCCACTTAGTTTTCGGCACCTTGCATACGTCTTCCGCTGCTAAAACGATAGATCGTATTGTCGACGTTTTCCCTGCTGAAGAAAAAGAAATGGTCAGATCGATGTTGTCAGAGTCTTTACAGGCCGTGATTTCGCAAACGCTGCTGAAAGTCAAAGATGGCTCGGGACGCGTTGCTGCCCATGAAATTATGATCGGCACACCCGCGATTCGTAATCTGATTCGCGAAGCAAAAATTGCTCAGATGTATTCTGCAATACAAACCGGTAACAACATGGGTATGCAGACTTTGGATCAGAACCTGACTGATCTGGTAAAGCGCAACGTGATTTCGGTGGGCACAGCACGTGCAGCAGCGAAAATTCCGGAAAATTTCCCAGGTTAATTGAGCAGATAGAAAGAGACGAACATGGAACGCGATCAGGCAACCAAATTCATGCATGACCTGCTCAGACTGATGCTGAGTAAAAATGGTTCTGACTTATTCATCACCGCTGACTTCCCTCCTGCGTTTAAAATCGACGGCAGAGTGACACCAGTATCGAACCAACCACTGACACCGGCACATACGGTTGATCTGGCTCGCGCTATCATGAACGATAAGCAGGCAGCTGAATTCGAATCGACCAAAGAATGTAACTTCGCGATTAATCCTGCCGGCATGGGACGCTTTCGCGTCTCCGCCTTTATGCAGCAAGGTCGTGTCGGCCTTGTATTGCGGACAATCACCACGGCCATTCCTAAATTAGAAGACCTGGGTTTACCGGAAAACCTCAAAGAGGTTGTGATGACCAAACGTGGTCTGGTGATCATGGTCGGTGCAACTGGCTCAGGCAAGTCAACCACACTGGCGGCGATGGTAGGCCACCGCAATCAATCCAGTTACGGTCATATCATCACCATTGAAGACCCTATCGAATATGTGCATCCACATGCGAATTGCATCGTGACACAGCGGGAAGTCGGTATCGATACGGAAGACTGGGGAGCCGCGTTGAAAAACTCGTTGCGTCAGGCACCTGATGTCATTCAGATTGGCGAGATCCGTGATCGTGAAACCATGGATTTTGCGATTGCATTTGCAGAGACTGGCCATTTATGCCTCGCAACTTTGCACGCAAACAGTTCAAATCAGGCACTGGATCGTATCATCAACTTCTTCCCGGAAGAGCGTCGGGCGCAATTATTGATGGATTTATCACTGAATCTGAAAGCCGTCATTTCACAACGTCTGATACCGTTAAAAGGACGTAAAGGCCGCGTCGCCGCAGTTGAAATCATGCTGAACTCACCACTGATTTCCGATCTGATCTTCAAAGGCCAAGTGCATGAGATCAAAGAAATCATGAAGAAATCACGTGAACTCGGTATGCGTACGTTTGACCAGGATTTATTTGATTTGCATGAAGCCGGCAAAATTACCTACGAAGATGCACTGCGTAATGCGGATTCTGTGAACGAATTACGTCTCGCAATCATGTTGCAGGGTAAAGAGTCAAAAGAGCGCGACCTTAGCGCTGGCACCCACCATTTAGGCATCGTTTAACTATGAGCGCACTTGATTACACCGTCACTAATCTGCAGGGACAAGCTGTTGACCTGAAACAGTATCTGGGAAAAGTGGTACTGATCGTTAACACCGCTAGTAAATGCGGTTTTACGCCCCAATACAAAGGCCTGGAAGCGGTCTATCAGCAGTTTAAAGACAAGGGCGTGGTGGTGCTTGGATTTCCATGCAATCAATTCGGTCATCAGGAACCGGGAACGGCTGATGAAATCGGCAGTTTCTGCGAAAAAAATTATGGCGTTACTTTTCCTCTGTTTGAGAAAATTGATGTCAACGGCAAAAATGCGCATCCGCTGTTTCAACACCTGAAATCTGAAGCGCCCGGTCTTTTGGGCATACAGGCGATTAAGTGGAATTTCACTAAATTTTTGATTAAGCAAGACGGCTCGGTATTTAAACGCTATGCGCCGCAAACAGCACCGGCAGATATTATTCAGGACGTGGAAAACCTGATCGCCGGAAAATAAGTCGTGTTTTCAGTTGCATTGTATGGTTGGGAAAGATCATATTATCCCCAACCATTGCAATGCCAGCGGCAAAAATATTGCTGTCAGTAACCCTGACAATCCCATTGCCAGGCCTGCAAAAGCGCCCATTTCCTCACTTAACTGAAAAGCTCTGGCAGTTCCTATGCCATGCGCACTCACGCCTAATGCAAAGCCGCGTACGCTGTCATCTTTGATATGCAGAAAATTCAGGATACCCGTCGCCATCATCGCGCCGAGTATGCCAGTCAGCATGACCAATGCTGCAGTCAGGGAAGGTAAGCCGCCGACTTTTTCCGTAATCCCCATCGCAATCGCCATCGTTACCGATTTTGACGCCAGTGATAACACCGTCACATGCGATGCACCGAACCATTGTGCGAGCAACATTGCGGTGATAATCGCAGACGCACTCCCCATCACGGCGGCAAGCAGAAATGCCCGCCACTGAGACCTGAGTTTATTCATCTGTTGATACAAGGGCACAGCCAAAGCAACTGTTGCCGGCCCCAGTAAAAAATGGACGAACTGCGCACCTGAAAAATAGGTCTGATACGACGTACCTGTTCCGATTAACACCAGCACGAGCATTGCGACGGCAATCGCGACCGGATTCGCAAGCGGGCTGAATTTACATCGGACATAGATCGCATAGGCAAGTTGATAGGCAAGCAGCGTTGCAGTCAGCCCCAACAGAGGCGATGCCGCGAGATAAACCCACACATCTGCTAATCTTGCGTTCATCGCGACATCCACTTCACACACAAGGCTGTCACAACAATCGAAATTGCTGTACTCAGCACCAGTGCGATGACCAACGGTATCCATTCATCCAAGACAGTTTTTCCGTGCACCATGATGCCAACACCGGCCGGAATAAACAGCAGGGATAAATGTCTGAGTAACTCCTGCACGCCTGGTATCAGTTTGGGAGCAGCCTCTTTTTTCAGCAACAAAAATCCAAATAGCAACAACATCCCGATAACGGGTCCTGGGACGGGCATTTTCGACATAAAGACAAAACCTTCGCCCAGACACTGAAAAATCAGGAGTATTAAAAACGTCCGGATCATGATGTTGACTCAGGTGCTGGATAACGCATGATCAATTAATTCGACCCAGTGTTTGACCGGTGTATCTGTTCCTGATTGCAAATGCGTCAGGCAACCGATGTTCGCCGATAAAATCATGTCTGGTTTTGTCGCCAGCAGATTGTGTAATTTTTTATCCCGCAACTGATAAGACAATTCCGGTTGCAAAACAGAATAGGTGCCTGCCGAGCCACAACATAAATGGCTGTCGGCACACATCTGCACATCAATTCCCAGCGCTTTCAGCAAGCCTTCGACTTTGCCGCGAATTTGCTGGCCATGCTGCAAAGTACAAGGCGGATGCCAGACTATACGTTGTCTGAGTTTGCCTTGTAATCTGCCAACCAGCGCGCTCTCAAATGCAGGTAACACTTCACTCAGGTCGCGGGTCAGAGCAGAGATACGCTGCGCCTTTTCGGCATAAGCCTCATCATGCGCAAGCAGATGCCCATATTCTTTCACGGTCACGCCACAGCCGGATGCGGTCATCAGGATGGCTTCGGCACCAGACTCTACATATGGCCACCAGGCATCAATGTTATTGCGCATATCATCCAGTGCCGCGTCCTGCTCATTCAGATGATGACGGATAGCACCACAGCATCCGGCTTTCGGAGCACGGATCAGTTCGATACCTAAGGTGTTCAACACTCGGGCGGTCGCATAATTAATATTCGGTGACATCGATGGCTGCACGCAACCATCCAGCAATAACATTTTCCGCGCATGCTGTTGCTGCGGCCATAATCCGGCAGCTAGTCTTTCAGGAACCTTATTCTGCAACGCTTTGGGCAATAATGGGCGGACGGATTGACCCAGACTCATTACCGGTTTGAATATCCAGGGCGTCGGCAACATCGTTTTCAACGTGCTCCGGATAAGCCTTTGTTTAAGCGAACGCGGCACCTGCTCTTCCACGACCTTGCGACCAATATCCAGCAAGCGACCATACTGAACACCTGACGGGCAGGTCGACTCACAATTACGGCAAGTCAGGCAGCGATCCAGATGTTGCTGTGTTTTTTCAGTGGCGACTTTGCCTTCAAGTACCTGTTTGATCAGATAAATGCGGCCACGCGGGCCGTCGAGTTCATCACCCAGCAATTGATAGGTAGGGCAAGTCGCTGTACAAAAACCGCAATGCACACATTTGCGCAATATGTCATCGGCCTCTTTACCCTCACGGGTATTCTTAATAAAGTCTGCGAGATTAGTTTGCATAGCGAATTAAAAGTCCTTGTACAGGCGGCCAGGGTTAAAAATACCTGAGGGATCGAAAGCGACTTTCAGACGCTGATGTATCTTTGCCAGCGGAGCGGATAAGGGCGTAAAGACGCCGATACTCTTGTCACCGCCACGGAATAAGGTCGCATGACCGCCAGCAGCTTGTGCCGCAGCGCGTATCGTTGCAGGGCTCTCGTCGCTGAACAACCAGCGCTGCGCACCACCCCACTCTATCATCGACTTCCCGGTCAAAGCTAAAGGTGCAGTGGTGGAAGGAACGGATAAGCGCCACAAACCATGTGCCTCATCCTGTGAAAAGAAATCATGCGTCTGCTCGCGCAAATCATTCCAGGCAGAAGCGGCATCCTGCATCTCTTCGCCTCCCAACCGCTGCTTCGCGGCGCGCACAGCAGCCTCAGCGCCGGAGAGTCGCAACATCAGGCGCCCCACGTGCCAACAGCTACCGGACAACGGCAATGCCTGTCCTGCCCACTCATTCATCTTCTGAATCGCATCGGCTTCGGATAACGCAAATACCAATGTCGTTTCCGCAAATGGCCGCGGCAACACTTTGACGGAAATATTCAGCACCAGACCTAATGTTCCCATGGAGCCTGTCAGCAAACGCGAGACGTCATAGCCAGCAACATTCTTCATGACCTGGCCACCGAACTCCAGTACTTGTCCACGGCCATCCATCAATGTCGCACCAAGAATAAAATCACGTGCAGCCCCGACATACGGACGGCGCGGACCTGACAAGCCTGAGGCGAGCATGCCTCCTATGGTTGCCGTTGCGCTGAATTTCGGCGGCTCGAATGCCAGCATCTGATTGTTTTCGGACAGTAGTGCCTCGATCTCGGCAAGCGGTGTACCGCAGCGTGCTGTCAATACCAGTTCGGTCGGCTCATACGCCAGAATGCCGGAATACGCCCGGGTATCAAGCACGTCACCTTGCGGAGCCTGTCCATACCAACGCTTACTGCCACCGCCTTCGATTTGCAGTGGAAGGTGGTTCTGCGAGGCATTTAATATCCGTTCCCGGAAGCCTTCGATTATGTTGTTCATCACTGTGTCCATCTGTATGTTTTTTATTTTTCTCAGAAACGAGGTAAATCCGGAAATTTCAGATTTCCCTGTTTCACATGCATACGCCCATATTCAGCGCAGCGATGCAAGCTTGGTATCGCTTTATCCGGATTCAGCAAACTATGGGGATCAAATGCACGCTTCACGGCAAAAAAAGCATCCAGCTCTTCACGCGAAAATTGCACACACATGGAATTAATTTTTTCTATACCAACACCATGCTCGCCAGTAATCGTGCCGCCGACGGTTACACATAATTCCAGTATCTCCGCACCGAATGCCTCAGCCCGCAGAAACTCGCCTTCCTGATTCGCATCAAACAAAATCAACGGGTGTAAGTTACCGTCACCGGCATGAAACACATTTGCGCAGCGCAAACCATATTTTTCTTCCATATGAGTAATGCCTATCAAGACTTCCGATAAGCGCTTCCGGGGAATCGTGCCATCCATGCAGTAATAATCCGGCGATATACGTCCCGCTGCGGGAAACGCATTTTTACGACCGGACCAGAAACGCAAACGTTCCACTTCGCTCTGGGAAACCGCAATTGCCGTCGCACCAGCCTGTTCCAGCACGGCAGACATACGCGCGATTTCCTCCTCAACTTCTTCCGTCGTGCCGTCAGACTCACACAGCAAAATCGCTTCCGCATTGATGTCATAACCGGCTTTAACAAAGGGTTCGACCATGCGTGACGATGTTTTATCCATCATCTCCAAACCTGCGGGAATAATACCGGCAGCAATCACGTTTGCGACCGCATTTCCGCCTTTCACCACATCATCAAATGAGGCCATAATGACGCGCGCAACCTGCGGTTTAGGCACCAGCTTGACCGTCACCTCGGTGACGATTCCGAGCATTCCTTCTGAGCCGATAAAAACCGCCAGCAAATCTAAACCCGGAGCATCCAGCGCTTCGCTACCCAACTCAACAACGTCACCGTCAATGGTGACTACGCGCGCGCGCAGCACATTGTGTACGGTCAGACCATACTTCAGACAGTGAACACCACCAGAGTTTTCCGCTACGTTGCCGCCTATCGTGCAGGCAATCTGCGACGAGGGATCCGGCGCATAATACAAACCTAAAGGTGATACGGCTTCCGAGATTGCCAGATTACGCACACCCGGTTGAACCACAGCCGTTCGCGAGTAAGCATCTACTTTCAGAATTTTATTGAATTTGGCAGTAGATAACACGACACCATCGGCGATCGGCATCGCGCCACCAGATAAGCCAGTTCCTGCACCGCGCGGTACGATAGGAACGTTCAAACGGCGGCAAACTTCCATCACCGCGATAATCTGTGATTCATTTTCCGGCAGACAAACGATCATGGGCAACTGGCGGTAGGCTGCCAGACCATCACATTCATATGGACGAACATCTTCTTCATGATGCAAGACACAATGCCCTGGCAATACCTGGCGCAGCGCCTTCACGACTTCCTGCTGCCGCCCGCCATACAAATCATTTGAACTGTTTTGCTCCATCGCTTTACCCCATCTGTTTTTTTGTCAGTGTAATCAGCTTTGATGTATCTGGGATGAATACTTTAAACTTTACTGACTGAATTTTTTTCAGGACATAAAAAAAGGACGCCACAGCGTCCTTTTTTTAGCATTCAGGGTGCTTACACGGAGAATGAAGATCCGCAACCACAAGTGGTGGAGGCATTAGGATTTTTAATCACAAACTGTGCACCTTCCAGATCATCTTTATAATCGATTTCAGCTCCCACCAGATACTGATAGCTCATAGAATCGATCAACAACTGCACACCATTTTTTGTCATGGTGGTGTCGTCTTCATTCGTGATTTCATCGAACGTAAAACCGTATTGAAAACCTGAACATCCGCCACCTTGTACAAAAACGCGTAATTTCAAATCAGGATTACCCTCTTCTTCAATCAACTGAGCAACTTTTGCAGCTGCGCTTTCTGTGAAATTGATTGGTGTTGGCATTTCGGCTACAGCATTCATTTTTTGCTCCTTGGATCTAAGATGTTCTCATTATAGTCCCGACTCCGGAACTATGCATTGGACGCTGCAAGTTTCAGAGTTGCAGGCTCTTGAGCAAGATCATGCGTGAGTTTACCGGATACCAGAGCACCACTGAGCATCTCCAGAGTTTTGTAGTGAACGTCACCAGAAATTTTTGCCTTAGGCTGCAACTCTAACAGTTCTGTTGAAAACACTGGCCCGTTAATCACACCGTTCACGACGATGTGTGCCGCCCTTACTTCACCATCAATAACGGCCTGCTCTGAAATGACCAGCATGCTCAATGATTCAGTATCAGCAATAACGTTGCCACGAATGTGTCCATCAATGCGCAAGCCACCTTTGAAATGCAGATCGCCTTCAATTCTTGTAGTGGATCCAATAAGGCTATCGATAGTGCTTTTGGTTTTACGACTGAACATGAAAGAATTCCTTTTCAGGACATAGATCAAAAATATTCATGAGCTTCATCATCCAACTCAGAAATAATTGATGCTGGTTTATAAATTAACCGCTTGTTGAGCGCGGACTTGCCCCCGGTCTAACACTTTTACCTGGACATTTTTGGCGACCGCACCATCCGGAAGGGTAATGACTCCCTCCAATCGCTGGTAATGTCTAAACGATAATTTTAATTTACCAGCTTCGCCCGATTTGGGATCAGGAAAATACATCGTAGCAGGTTTACCTGCCTGCACCAAACCTAATAAAAATTGTAATTCACCATTAAAATCTCTGCCATTTTTTACGCCTTGCATTACCAAAGCTCGATAACGCAATTGGCCGGGTGCGAGCATTTCTATCTTCAGATTCTGAACGGTAATACCATCATTCCCAGTCGTTGAAGGCATCACGCCTTCAAAAAAAGCCAGATCATCTTTCAACTTTTGATTTTCTGCAGTCAGCGCTTTGATCTGATCCGTCAGCTCTTTCTGCATAGAACGATCAATGTTCTGCTTACTTTCTATCGTGTTTGCTTCCAGTAACAACTTATCGCGCTCAGCTGTCAGCTCTTTTACCTGTGTTTCAAGTGACTGCATCTGATTCAGATTAAACTTTGTTCCGAATGCAAAGCTCTTTCCAAGATCATAGATCCACCATGCGACAGCAGACGTCAGTGCAATGACCAATGCCAGCATGGCCAGCCGGAGCGGCCACGGCTGTTGATGCGTAATGGTCATTTTCGACGCTAGATGGCGTCGTTGCCAGAGTCGTTTCTTTGCCATGAATGAATTACGGCAAAACAGGAATATGCTGCAATCCTGTTACTTCATCCAATCCAAACATCAGATTCATACACTGCACAGCCTGCCCGGATGCACCTTTTACAAGGTTATCCTGCACGACAAGAACGATCAAAGTTTTGCCATTATTTGGCCGGTGCAACGCAATACGCAGCATATTGGAAGCGCGGGTAGAACGTGTTTCCGGATGAGAACCAAATGGCATAACGTCAACGAATGGCTCATCTTTGTAGGTACTTTCAAACAAAACCTGTAATTCGTCATTACTGATATCAGTGTTCAGGCGAGCATACAACGTTGAGTGCATACCGCGTACCATCGGAACAAGGTGAGGAGTGAATAACAGTCCCACTTTTTGCTCAGTCATACGCTGTAATTGTTCTACGGTCTCCGGTGTATGGCGATGGCCTGAAACGCCGTAAGCCTTGAATGTGTCGCTCGCCTCGGAAAACAAAATACCGATTTCAGCCTTACGTCCGGCACCTGACACTCCGGATTTGCAATCAGCAATCAAATCCGTTGCATCAACAATTCCCGCCTTCAATAATGGATAGAAACCCAATTGCATGGTCGTTGGATAACAACCCGGATTACCAATAACCCGTGCGGTTTTGATCGCATCACGATTCAGCTCAGGCAAACCATAAACAGCTTCGCTCAGCACATCAGGACACGTGTGTGGAATGCCATACCATTTCTCGAACTGCGCAACATCTTGCATCCGGAAATCTGCGGCAAGGTCAATTACCTTGACACCAGCCATCAACAATTCTTGCGCTTGTGCCATAGCAACACCATGAGGTGTCGCAAAAAAAACGACATCACACTCCGTCAGCTTTGCTTTATCAGGCGAAGAGAATGCCAGGTTAACACGCCCACGTAGTGATGGATACATGTCCGCCACAGGTAAGCCATCCTCTTTACGCGAAGTAATTGCCGTCAGTTCCACTGCTGGATGCATTGTCAGCAAACGCAATAACTCAACCCCGGTGTAACCCGTGCCACCTACTATTCCAACTTTAATCATTGACGTTCCTTGCAAGAAATTTTCCGCTATTTTAACAGCAGTCGCTCATCTCAAAACGCACTTCACGGAACTCATCCGCAATCAGCACACAAAAGCAAAAAGCCGCCCAGAGGCGGCTTTTTGTAGCAATTCCTGCCAGCGATAAAAAATTAACGCTTGGAGAATTGTTTTGCGCGACGTGCTTTGCGCAGACCAACTTTTTTACGTTCAACTTCGCGTGCATCACGAGTAACGAAACCAGCTTTGGACAATTCAGATTTCAAAGTTGCATCGTAGTCGATCAGAGCGCGAGTGATACCGTGACGAACTGCACCGGATTGGCCGGATTCGCCGCCGCCGTGAACGTTAACCATAATATCGAATGTCTCGAGATTATTAGTCAGTTCCAGAGGTTGACGGATGACCATCAGGCCAGTTTCACGAGAGAAGTACTCGTTAGCTGGTTTGCCGTTGACAACGATCTTGCCGCTGCCGGATTTCAGGAATACGCGAGCAACTGCGCTCTTGCGACGGCCAGTTCCGTAGTTGTAATTACCGATCATGGCTAATCCTTAGATGTCGAGTACTTGTGGTTGCTGAGCTGCGTGCGGATGTGTTGCATCTGCATAGACTTTCAGCTTCTTGATCATTGCATAGCCGAGTGGGCCTTTAGGCAACATGCCTTTAACTGCTTTCTCGAGTGCACGACCTGGAAAACGCTGTTGCATTTTCGTGAAATTTGTTTCATAGATACCGCCTGGATAACCAGTGTGACGGTAGTATGTTTTGTTCAGAGCTTTAGTGCCAGTCACGCGCAGTTTGCCTGCATTAACAACAACGATAAAATCGCCTGTGTCTACGTGTGGAGTAAATTCTGGTTTATGTTTGCCGCGTAAACGGAGTGCCACTTCGCTGGCAACACGTCCGAGTACTTTATCTGTCGCGTCAATCACGAACCAGTCGCGCTGAACCTCATGGCCCTTAGCGGAAAAGGTTTTCATGTTGAATCCTAAAAAGTTAAATACGCCCTTTTTTGGTGGTTCTGCCCATGATCTGGCAGACTCTCCCTTGTTAAACTCTCAGTCGGGCAAATTGAGAATCGGAAATTATAGGGTTTTCAAGGAGTTAGTGCAAGAACTGTTTAAATTTTAAGCAAAATTTCCATAAATTTCCCAAGCAGATCGGCAAATATATTTTTAAATAAATAATAATTTGATGCAGGCTCTCCGATTCGCCAGAATCATATGCAGTAAAATCTCTAACGACTTAGATCACATCATAACGAGGAATAAATGGAAGCTACCGTACGCTGGACAGGCTTATCTGGCATGTCTTTTTTGGCAGAAACTGGCTCAGGCCATGCAGTTTTAATGGATGGTGCACCGGAAGGTGGTGGTCACAATCTGGCGCCACGCCCGATGGAAATGGTGTTATTGGGAACGGGCGGATGCACGGCCTACGATGTCGTATTAATTTTACGTAAGAGTAAACAAGATATACGTGGCTGCGATGTAAAGCTCAGCGCGGAAAGAGCTGAGACAGAACCTAAAGTTTTTACCAAAATCAACTTTCACTTCACGGTTCGTGGACGTCAGTTAAAAGCTAATCTGGTCGAACGCGCAATCAAACTTTCACATGAAAAATACTGCTCTGCGTCTATCATGCTTGAAAAAACGGCTCAGATGACGCACAGCTATGAAATCATTGAAGATGCTGAGACACCTTCTGAGCACGATACTCAGGGATGAACGGGCTCTTCAGCTTGCTCAAAAATATCCAGATATGTCGGATAAAACGTGCAATACCTGATCGTCGTCAATAAAGCCAGAACAGGCATCATCAACAACACGACAAAACCGGTGTTGCCTGTGACCAGCGCTAAGATCTCAACAAAAATGGCTGGCAATAATCCTGAAATGAGGAACCAGGAAAGTGCGTAAATCAAAAACGCCTTGGCGGCACGTTTTACCGAAAAAAAACTGTAAAACAGCGCTTTTGGTACTGACATCCCGCGCCACATAATTAACGGCCCCGCAAACCAGAAAGCCATCAAAGCCGGCAAAAAGGCAAGTACCGCCATCAACATTCCTAAAAACAGACGCCCTTGAGGTAAATCCTTAGGATCAACTGGCTTTTCACTGGAAATAAACTCGAATAAGGCACCATCGTCAAAAAGTTGCGAGATCAATGCTGCGCCGGAAATGGCCAGCAGGTACAGGCAACCCAAAGCGAATAAACGTAAAAAGAATTCAGAACGAAAACCTACCAGCAACACAGTCGGTTTCACCCGCACACCATCCTCAATCAGACGGCAAGCCTGCATAAAGCTCATGGCAAATACGGGAATTAACACCAGAGGCAAAAAGCGGCCGATAAATGGCACCAAGCTAATTCCCATGTTAAAAAACATATATGCAAAAAAGAGTGTCAACATTTCTGCAGGTTGCTGGCGAAACAGGGCAAAACCACGTTTAACCCATACCCACCCCGTTGAAGCTGGTACTGAATTCATAAATCACTTGTTAAAGGGGGGACAGGCAAAGACTCGCGCAAACGTAAAATCCGTTCAAAGTGTGCGGGATCATGCGGCGTCAGCATTTCTGCATCTCGTGGTTGGTAGTAGTCATACAAGCGGGACAACCAAAAACGCAGAGCGGCTGCCCGCAACATCGGCTTCCAGGCAACCGACTCTTCAGGAGTAAACGGCCGCACCAGATGATAAGCATTCAACAAAGCCCTTACCCGCGTAACATCCAACTCACCGGTTGCAGTATCGATGCACCAATCATTCACGGTCACGGCAACATCGAAAATCCAGGCATCGCAGCCCGCAAAATAAAAATCAAAAAAACCTGTCAGCTTTTCGCCATCAAACATGACGTTATTACGGAACAAATCCGCATGGACAGGTCCTCTTGGCAAAGCACGATAGATTGGCGTGCTGTCAAAGGCATCCTGATAATGCACCTCTGCGCACAACAGATGTCTCAACTCATCAGAGAGAAAAGGAAGAACTTTCGGCGTGGTTTCATGCCACCAGTTCAAAGAACGTAAATTTTCCTGATACAAGGGAAAGTCTTTTCCAGCAAGATGCATGAGCGCAAGCATCGCACCGACTGCGGCACAATGCACGGGTTCAGGATGCATCTGCGATGCCCCTTCTAACTTGCTGACGATAGAGGCAGGCTTTCCGTGTAAAGCTGTCACCAACTCGCCATCGATATTCGCAACAGGTGCGGGTACCAATACTCCTCTGTCTGCAAGATGGCGCATTAACTTCAGGTAAAACGGTAATTGCTCGAAAGTCAGATTTTCAAAAATCGTCAGAACATACTCACCGGTCTCTGTCGTAATAAAAAAATTACTATTTTCAATTCCAGATGCAATCCCTTTAATTGCCAGCGCTTTTCCCAACGGGAATTGTTTTATCCAGGAACTGAGGTCGTCGAGTGTGACTGAGGTAAAAACTGCCATTGTGATATCGCAAAAATAGAATAGAAAACTTACTTACCTGTAGCACTGGCTGGTACGGCCTGCGCTGAAGCTGGTGGCAATACAGGCGGCTGCTCGATTTCTTTGCTTTCTTTTTTTCCGCCGAATTCGAGAATAGTCCACTGCGGCGCCCGGTTTGCATTTCCCTGAACGGTACCTTTGGGCGCATTACCGACTTCAGGATCCGCTTTTAAGGTGTAATTACTTTTGCCCGACTTCACCTGAACTTCAGTGACTTTGCCAGCATTATTGCGTTTCTCAGTTACTTTATTCTTTGGTTCAGGTTTGCCTACAGATAATGAAGGATCTGCTGCGCCGTCTTCCAATTTATCCAGCTTAGGTGGCGCCTGGTCGGGCTTTTGCGTCTGAGCCAATACTACTCCTGCGAAACTCAACAAAAAGAGGCCAGAAAGAACTCCTGACAGGATTTTCGACATTTTTTTCATGGTTAATATCCAATTGGCTTGAACTGGCAGACATTGTAACAAAGCAGTGCTCTCACTGACAGAGAATATACGGTTCCAAATTCGATAAAAAAAGGAGTCGTCTGACGACGACTCCTTTTTGAATTTTCTAAATTAATTCGGGTGTAAGCCCGAATTCAATTAGAACTTGTGACGAATACCAACGTTCAGCAATTTGTCTGTCTGACCAGCAGCAGCTACATTGTATTTACCGTTGTTGTCGTTAGTTGTACGAGAGAACGATGTGTAGATGTCTGTACGTTTAGACAAATCGTATGTGTAACCGATAGCGAATTGTTTGCCATCTGCGTTAGCAACTGCTTTGTTTTTAGCTTGTGTGAAGTCAGCTACAAATGCACCTGGACCAAACGGTACTGTCGCGCCGATCATCCAAATGCGTTCATCGTTAGTGCCGCCTTTGATAGTTTCGTATGCAGCGTGAGCTTTTACAACTGTGAAGTCATAAGTGCCACCAACGAATGTTTTCTTACCAGCATTTGCATCATTACCAGCTGCATCGTTCAGTTTTTCGTAAGCGATTGCTGCGTACACTGGACCTTCAGAGTAAACACCGGAAACGCCAACTTTACGGTTGCCAGAATTATTACCAGCAACTTCACCGAAGCCGTATTGCACAGAACCTACAAAACCACTCAGGCTGTTTGTAGAGTAAGTGATTGCATTGTCAGTACGTGTCGATGTTTTGAACAAACGACCGATGTCGCCAGCCAGACCAATGTGGAATGGATCAACGTTATCGCCGATGTCATAAGTTACAGATTTTTGACGACCCAGGTTCACAGAACCGAAATCACCGGACAAACCAACATAAGCTTGACGACCGAAAGCCAGACCACCTTGATCAGACGCGCCAGTATCAGTTTTCAAACCCATTTCCAAAACGAAGTTTGCTTTCAGACCGCTACCCAGATCTTCAACGCCTTTGAAGCCCAGACGTGAACCGTTTTGAACGCCACTATCCAAAGAAGTTTTTGCGCCAGAACCGTTGTCATCACGAACCACGCCCATGTCAACGATACCGTAGATAGTTACGGAAGATTGCGCGAAAGCTGCGCCAGAGAATGCACTCATCAGAGCAAGTGCGAGGAATGATTTTTTCATTGTCTAGTATCCAAAAATGAATGTTAAATTTTTGCTGCACCACAAACAAAACGCGGCAAAAAACTGAATTGCAGGTCAATTTACAGCCTTGAACCAATAATTGATCCAATGACAAATGTCACGATACCTGCGAAAAATGACATTTTGATGAAATCAGACTACTTAATAAACAAGGACTTACAGAGCGTTGCAATATAAAGACATAGCCAATTTTGAAAAATTTAATCAGGTATTTAACAAAGCCAGCGATGTCCAGGCTCGCATTATAGGCATTTTTTACCTTTGCTGCACAGCACCAGTCAGATAAGGGATATCCCGTATTTTTCAATAGATAGAAAAAAACATATTTATCCGACGGTTTCCCATGCATTTTGTTTCTGCGCCGTTTTCGACCGCCAGTAGGCACGGCCGCTGTACCAGAGCGCTGCCGCAATCAATGCACAAACCAGCTGACCAAGGGCTAACGAGAGAGCCGAATGATCTAACGCCGGCGCGACAACACCAGCAATTACTGCCCCAAGTAAAGTCAACGTTGCCGACTGGCAGGACGCAACGATACCTCTGATTGTAGGAAACAAGTCCAGAACCAGCAAGGTCGCGCCTGGTGCAACCAGTGACATGCCAAACGTGTAAAAAAACAACGGAGTTACCGACCAGAGCAGCACTGGCGCAGAGAAAAAATGAAATGTCACGTTAAAAACAGACGCTCCGATAAGGAAGCAGAAACCGATACTTACCTGCTTCCATACAGAGAGTTTGCCAGCCAGTCTGTTTGCCGCAAGAGCACCTAAAAAAATGCCAGCGACAGAGGGGACAAATTGCCAGCCGAACTGATCGGCAGCAAGCTTCAGATGTTGAGTAATAAACACCGGGGCGGCAGAAACATATAAAAACATGCCAGCAAAATTAAAGGCAACAGTACCGGCTTTTAGATGGAATAAAGGAGACTTAAATACTTTTCGGTAACTAAGCCATAGAAACTCCATACTGAATTCCTGCCGTTTATCTTTCGGTAAAGATTCAGGCAAGAACTTAAAGCAGGCAAACCATAACGCAATTGTGTATAAAAAAAGCAATAAAAAAATTGCGCGCCAGCTCATAAAACCCACAATCCAGCCGCCGAGTATCGGCGCAATTGCAGGAGCGATCGAGAAGATCATTGTCACCATCGACAACAAGCGTTCTGCCGGAGCACCGGCATAAAGATCACGGATCATTGCCCGTCCGACCACCATCCCGGCACCGGCCGAGACGCCTTGCAGAATACGAAATCCCCACAGGTAATGAATGCTGTGTACCGACGCGCAACCAAAACTGGCGACGGCAAAAATCGCTAAGGCAGCCAGAATGACGTTACGCCGCCCGAACGCATCCGACAGCGCGCCATGCCATAAAGTCATAAACGCAAACGACAACATATAAGCGGTGAGCGTCTGCTGGACTTCCAGTGAAGTTGCCGCCAGGCTGCTCTGTATATTAGGGAAAGCTGGTAAATAAGTATCAATGGAAAATGGTCCCAACATCGCCAGTGCAGCTAATAAAGTGGCAAGTCCGGCATTGCTGAGCTGTTGGCGGGAGTGCATTTGTTACCCAATCATTCAAAAAAATAAATAAAATGCTGTTACAAAAAAAAAGAAAAAAGGCGAAATATTTCGCCTTTTTGTTGCTAATGCGAGACACGTCAGGATTAAATTCCCCCCATACAGAGGTATTTCATTTCCAGATATTCATCCATACCGTATTTGGAACCTTCACGTCCGAGTCCGGATTGCTTGACGCCGCCAAACGGTGCGACCTCATTGGAAATTAAGCCTGTATTAATCCCCACCATGCCGTATTCCAGCTTTTCGGCGACGCGCCAGACGCGGCCGATATCGCGTGAATAGAAATACGAAGCCAATCCGAAGTCGGTATTATTTGCAGCCGCGATGACTTCTTCTTCAGTAGTGAATTTCACTACTGCAGCGACCGGTCCGAAGGTTTCCTCATTCATCACCAGCATCGATGCTGTGACATCCGCCAACACTGTTGGTTCATAGAATAATTCCCCAGCGCTATGTGGCTTACCACCAGCGAGCAAGCGGGCGCCCTGTTCCATCGCGTCCGCAACATGTTCTTCTACTTTCGCCACCGCTTGCGCATCGATCATGGGGCCCTGATTAACACCGGCATCGAAACCATCACCGACTCTGATTTTTTTTGCCCCGGCAGCTAATTTACTGACGAATTCATCGTAGACCGAAGCGTGTGCATAAAAGCGATTGGTACACACACAGGTCTGCCCCGAGTTGCGGAACTTGGATAACAAGGCGCCTTCGACAGCCGCATCGATGTCTGCATCGTCGAAAACAATAAATGGCGCGTGACCACCCAGTTCCAGCGCCAGCTTCTTGACCGTCGGGGCGGACTGACGCATCAGAATACGGCCCACCGGCGTCGAACCGGTAAACGACAAATGCCGGACGACAGAGCTATCGCATAAAACTTTACCGACAGCGATAGACTGCTCCGCATCGGCAGTAATAATATTAATGATCCCGGCAGGAATACCTGCGCGGTGTGCCAGTTCGGCAATCGCCAGCGCCGACAAAGGCGTCTGCTCAGCTGGCTTGATGACAATCGAACAGCCAGCGGCCACAGCCGGAGCAACCTTGCGGGTAATCATCGCAATAGGAAAATTCCATGGCGTGATTGCGGCACACACACCAATCGGTTGCCGCAACACGACCATGCGCTTATCGCTCCAGGTCGAGGCCATCACGTCGCCCGTGACACGTTTCGCTTCTTCGGCAAACCATTCAACGAAACTGGCGCCGTAGATGACTTCGCCCTTTGCCTCGGCAAGCGGCTTTCCTTGTTCGGCAGTCATGATCGCGGCCAGATCATCGGCATGGCTGATAATCAGATCAAACCAGCGACGCATGATATTGGCACGCTCTTTTCCTGTTTTCGCCGCCCACAGCGGAAAAGCAGCTTGCGCGGCAGCAATAGCGGCATGCGCATCTGATTCGGCTAAATTAGGTACGGTCGCCAGCACAGCCTGGGTTGATGGATTCACCACATCAAATTTCGTTTGCGCCTGCACCCACGCGCCATTGATATACGCAGCGTCACGTAACAACGATGCGTCTTTTAAGCCTAATGATTTTGCAATTTGTTCTGATGACATCGCTCCGTCTCCATCGTATTTTGACTGATTAATGAATAGCAACTACCGGACTTATGCGACATCGCGCTCGGCAGGGTGATCGCTTCTGATCATATAAATATGTCAGCCTTAGCTGACACCCCTTGCCGCGACAAAATTGCCGTAAGTCCGCAATAAAAAGGAAAGCCTAAAGCAAAACAGCCAGGTCTGCTTGACCCGGCTGTTTTATTCAGATGAATTATTTTGATTTCATCTCTGTTCTTTTGGCTTGGCTTCCTCGCGACGGTTGAAACCGGCAACCATATCAAAGCGGAATAAGCGGCATTCCAGCGCGCCATTAAAGAACGGTGTTTTGCGCGATTCTTTTAAACGCAGCATTTTCGGTACCGTCAGATCGGCAGTAAACAAAAAGACGCTCCAGCCAGCAAAGCGTTGTTTCAAGGTGGTGCTGAAGGCACTGAAAAATTCTTTTGCCAGATCATCGGTTTCCAGCGAGCTGTCGCCACGCACGCCAATACGTTCACCATACGGTGGATTAGTCAGCAATATGCCTGGCTGCGTTGTCGGCGCCTTGATTTCCTGCGCTTCGATCTGTTTCAGCGGCACTTCAAAACGGATGCCCGCTTTATTCAGATTATTGCGCGTCATCACGACCATATCGCCGGAAATATCGCTGCCGAAAATCGTCGGTTCAGCGGGCAAAGGATTTGGCTTCGCCGCGGCTTTGATAGCAGCCCACGCATCAGCATCAAACTGATGAAATTTTTCAAAGCCGAATTCTCGTTTTAATCCCGGTGGAATCCCTGCCAGGATTTGTGCCGCCTCGATCAGTATCGTGCCGGAACCGCACATAGGATCAAACAAAGGCACGCCCGGTTTCCAGCCCGCCGTCCGCAACAAACCTGCGGCCAGATTTTCACGCAAAGGCGCGTCACCGGTTTCCATACGCCAGCCGCGCTTAAACAAAGGTTCACCGGAAGTATCGAGATAAATCGTGAAATTATGCGCATCGAGAAAACCGACGATACGCATATCCGGTGTTTTCGTATCAACCGAAGGACGTTGCGTGAACTGATCACGGAAACGATCGCAAATCGCATCTTTGATTTTCAGCGTGACAAATTCCAGACTTTTGACTGGTGACTTCACTGCCGTGACATCGACGCGTATCGTGTGGTGATAACCGAACCAGTCTTCCCACGCCTGCGCTAACACCAGATCGTAAATATCGTTTTCATTCGAGTAACTCGCATGCGCCATACGCATCAGCACGCGTGAGGCGATACGGGAATGCAGATTGATGCGCCAGCCGTCTTGCAGACTGCCGGAACAATGGACGCCGCCCGGCACTTGATTGTGGACTGCCATGGTTTTATCCATCGCAGCAATTTCGTTCAACTCTTCAGCGAGAGCGATTTCCATGCCGCGCGGGCATGGACAAAAATAAGAATGACGTGTCATGGGGAACCTTTTATCCGTTGTAATTCAAAAAATACAGGGTGAGCATGGCTCACCCCTCACTGCACTTACACGCAGCCGCTGTACATCAGCAACGTGCACTGTTTTCGGTCACCAATCAGAAAGGCTTGACGACAACTAATATCACGACGATCAGCAACAAAATCACCGGTACTTCGTTAAACCAGCGGAACCAGACGTGGCTGCGCTTATTCTGGCCTTTTTCAAATTTTTTCAGCAAACTGCCGCAGGCATGGTGATAACCGATCAGCAAAATCACACACAATAATTTCGCATGCATCCAGCCATTGCCGGGGCCTTTACCGATGCCGTAACCCAGCCACAAATACAAGCCCAGCAATATCGCTGGCACCATCAGCATCGTGGAAAAGCGATACAGCTTACGTGCCATCAGCAACAAACGTCCGGTACTGGTGGCATCGGTTTCCATCGCCAGATTCACCAGTATGCGCGGAAGATAAAACAAACCGGCAAACCAGGAGGTGACAAACAGAATGTGCAGCGCTTTAATCCAGAGCATAATTGACTTTCAAAATTTCAAAGTGGCATACAAAAATTTACTGGCGAACTTCGCCGTGACCAAACACGACGTATTTTAACGAAGTTAAACCTTCCAGTCCGACCGGGCCACGGGCATGCAATTTGTCGTTGGAAATACCGATTTCCGCACCCAGCCCGTATTCAAAACCATCCGCAAAACGGGTGGATGCATTCACCATCACCGAAGCCGAATCCACTTCACGTAAGAAGCGCAGCGCTCGGCTGTAATCTTCGGTGATGATCGCTTCGGTATGCTTCGAAGAATAATCATTGATATGCGTCATCGCCGCATCGATATCCGCCACCACTTTGACTGCCAGCACTGGTGCCAGATATTCTGTGCTCCAGTCTTCTTCGGTGGCTTGCGCAAGATAAGGATAGTCAGCCAGAATCACCGCTGCTGCTGGGTCGCAACGCAATTCGACTTGTTTGGCCTCATACAGTTTTGCCAGTGGCGGCAAGACCTGCGCGGCAATTCCTTCAGCGACCAGTAAAGTTTCCATGGTGTTGCAAGTGCCGTAACGATGGCATTTGGCGTTGAATGCAACGTCCAGCGCTTTTTGCAGATCGGCTTTATCGTCGATGTACACATGGCAGATACCGTCGAGATGCTTGATCATCGGCACGGTTGCTTCCTGCATCAGTCGCGCGATCAGACCTTTGCCACCGCGCGGCACGATTACATCAACATACTGCGGCATGGTGATCAGTTCACCGACCGCAGCACGGTCGGTGGTTTCCACGATCTGCACTGCATCGGCAGGCAAACCGGCACCCGCCAGCCCTTCTTTCACCAGTTTTGCCAATGCCTGATTACAGTGAATTGCTTCTGAGCCGCCGCGCAGTATCGTCGCATTGCCGCTCTTGATGCACAGACCCGCCGCATCAACAGTCACATTCGGGCGCGCTTCGTAAATGATGCCGATCACGCCGAGTGGCACACGCATCTGCCCTACTTGTATACCGGTCGGACGATACTTCATATTCGAAATTTCACCGATAGGATCTGCGAGACTGACGATCTGCTCCAGACCTTCGGCCATCGTCGCAATCGCTTTATCTGACAAAGTCAGGCGATCGAGCATCGCGGCTTCCATGCCTGATGCTTTGGCAGCAGCGAGATCGAGTTCGTTGGCGGCGCGCAATGCAGCTGCGTCGCGCCGGATCGCGGCAGCAATCAGACTCAACGCCCGATTTTTTGCAGCAGTATCGGCCTTCGCCATCGCCCGCGATGCCGCGCGGGCGCGGGCGCCGAGGTCGTTCATGTAATGTTTGATGTCCATCATGTCATTTTGGGAGCTTTATATACTCCCCCGTGTATTTTTTAAAGCCCTTTATTTACAAGGACATTAGGTGTGTTTTTAAGGATACTCCCCCAATTTCAGGGATTTTTGGCATTTCCGGCAGTGCTGCGACGGCAGTTCAGGCGGCGGTCGCGACTTTTAATCCCAACTGCAGCAGCGCATCCCAGGCGTCGCCGGCAAATGCTTTGGCACGTAAACCTTTGACCATCTTATCGACTTGCGAGGCTTCTTGCAGCGCTGTTTGCAAGGTCTGCAAACTGACTCTGCGTAATGCCGGGTCCATGAGTTTTTCTCTGGGTCCCCAAATTCTGTATTCTTTCAGCAGGGCAGATAACGGCCGCCCTTGCTGCATGCCGGATTTCAGTTTCAGCAAAGTGCGAATTTCTTCCGCCATCGCCCACAACACCAGCGGCAATGCTTCACCTTCACCTTTAAGTCCGTTCAGCATCCGCGATAAACGGGCAACATCGCCAGCCAGCATCGCTTCATTGAGTTTGAACACATCATAACGGGCAACATTCAGCACCGCGTCGTGGATTTGTTCAAAGCTGAGCTTCCCGGCCGGATGCAGTAAAGCGAGTTTTTGTATTTCCTGATGCGCAGCAAGCAAATTGCCTTCGACGCGATCGGCGATGAAATCCAGGCTTTGCCTATCCGCGCTTTGTTGCTGCAAGGCGAGACGCTGACTAATCCAGTTCGGCAAATGATGGCGTTCGACCAGCGGAATATCGATATACACCGCGGCTTGTTGCAGACTGCTGACCCAGGCCGCTTTTTGCGTTGCCCAATCGAGCTTGGGCAAGGTAATCAGCGTCAGATTATCCGGCGACAGATTTGCCACATAATCCTGCAGCGCTTGTCCGCCATCCTTGCCGGGCTTGCCGGTCGGAATGCGCAGATCGATCAGTTTTTTATCGCCAAACAGCGACTGCGACTGATTCGCTGCCAGCAGCGCGCCCCATTTGAAACTGCGCTCGACGGTTAAAATTTCACGCTCATAAAAGCCCTGCGCTTTCGCCGCGCGACGGACTTTGTCCGCAGCTTCGAGTGCGAGTAAATGCTCATCGCTGGTGATCACATACAGTGGTGCCAGCGTTTTCGCCAGATGGCCATCGAGGGCATCGAAGCGCAACTGCATTTATTGATCCATCTTCACAACAGACAGGCGGCGCATAATCTGCTGCACCAGATCGCTTTGCATATCGCGGTACAACAAGGCTTCTTCGGATTCTTTCGCCAATACCTGTGCTTCATTAAACGTGATCGTGCGTTTCAATTGCACCGTCACTGGCTCCAGATATTCTTTACCGACCGCATCACGCAAACGGAAACGGAAGTTATACAGCAGATTGTATTCACGTACCCGGCCCTGGCTATTCAAGGACAGAATTTGCTTTTCACGGGTTTCGCTGAGGACATCCAGTATCACTTCCGCATCTTTCGCCTCAGCCGTGATCTGCGTCTGCCCGTTCGCGCGTATCTGACGTTTTAACTCGCCGCCCAGCGAAGAACCATCAGACAGACCGATATAAATACTTTTAAATGGAAAGCTGACCGGTCCACGCAAGGTGAAACCGCATGCAGACAAACTCACCAGCATGGCGACTGCGAGCAGCCATGTCAGTTGACGTGAAAAAACAGAACGCATGCGGTGTACTCCTGTAACAAAAATTAAGCGACGATATTGACCAGTTTACCCGGTACAACAATAATTTTCTTCGGCGCACCTTCGATGAAACGCTGCACGCTTTCGCTGGCCAGCGCGGTGGCTTCTATCGTGGCTTTATCCGCATCTTTACTGACCTTGATGCTGCCGCGCAATTTGCCGTTTACCTGCACCATCAGTTCGATTTCATCCTGCACCAGTGCTGCTTCATCGACCTGCGGCCATGGCGCATCGATCAGCTCGCCAAGCTCGGCGGCAAAGCCAAGTTCTTGCCACAGCGCATGCGTGATGTGCGGGCAAACCGGATACAGGCCGCGCAACAAAACGCTGAACGCTTCACGCAATGCGGCAGCCGAACCTTCGGCTTCCGATTTGAATGACTCTATCGTGTTGAGTAACTTCATCGCACCGGAAACCACAGTGTTGTATTGCAGGCGATCATAATCGGCATCGATTTGTTTCAATGTCAGATGCACTTCACGGCGCAATACTTTCACGTCCGCCGCGTAATTCGCCGGTGCTGTCGCACCAGTGGCAATCGTCGCAGACAATTTCAATGCTGATGCCCACAGGCGGCGCAGGTAACGCGAGGCGCCTTCGACACCGCTGCTGCTCCAGGCAGCACTTTGATCCGGTGGGCCTGCAAACATCGTGAACAGACGTGCCGTATCAGCACCGAACTGGGTGATGATGTCTTTTGGTTCAACCACGTTGTTTTTGGATTTCGACATTTTTTCTATGCCGCCCATTTGCACTGGCTGACCATCAGATTTCAGGCTCGCCGATACCGGACGGCCTTTGTCGTCGTGTTGTACTTCGATTTCATTCGGATAGAACCAGGTCTTCTTACCGCTGGCATCTTCGCGGTAGAACGATTCGTTCAGCAACATGCCTTGCGTGAACAGATTTTTGAATGGCTCGTCAATCTTGACCAGACCCATATCGCGCATCGCTTTGGTCCAGAAACGGGCGTACAGCAAATGCAATACCGCATGTTCAACGCCGCCGATGTACTGGTCCATTCCCTTAGGACTCATCCAGTAATCATTGCGCTCATCGACCATCGTCGTCGCATCCGGGCAGGTATAGCGCATGAAATACCAGCTGGAATCGACGAAAGTATCCATGGTGTCGGTTTCACGCTGCGCTGGCTTGCCGCATTTAGGGCAAGGCACATTCAAAAATTCTGCATGCGTTTTCAGCGGATTACCGGAACCATCAGGAATACATTCGGTTGGCAATACCACCGGCAAATCTTCGTAAGGCACGGGTACATCACCGCAGCATTCGCAATGAATGATAGGAATCGGCGTGCCCCAGTAACGTTGACGGGAAATGCCCCAGTCGCGCAAGCGCCAGGTGGTTTTTTTCTCACCGACGCCTTTGGCTGCGAGATCAGCGGCGACAGCATCAAACGCTTGCTTATAAGTCAAATCGTCATATTTACCACTGTTACAGGTAGTTAGAGTGGTTTCATACTTATCGCCATACCAGTCGTGCCAAACTTTTGGATCAAATTCCACTGCAGCTTCTGCAACCGTCTGCCCTTCGCCCCTGTTTTTATCTTTTATAACAATACTGCGATAAACCGGTTTGATTTCAATTTGGTATTTATTCGCAAATGCAAAATCGCGTTCATCATGTGCAGGTACACCCATCACAGCGCCGTCGCCATAAGTCATCAGCACATAATTGCCGACCCAGACTTCGACTTGCTCACCGGTCAGTGGATGCGTGACGAATAAGCCCGTTGGCAGACCTTCTTTTTCCTTGGTCGCCATTTCGGCTTCCGTCGTACCACCGGCTTTGCATTCTTCGATGAACGCTGCCAGTTTTTCGTTATTTTTTGCAGCGACAGTCGCCAGCGGATGCTCCGCCGCCACGGCGCAGAACGTCACGCCCATGATGGTGTCTGGACGAGTCGTGAAGACATACATTTTGCCGTCTTGTACCAAGGCGCCGGTGTCGTCTTTGATCTCGTGACTGAATGCAAAGCGCACGCCTTCGCTCTTGCCTATCCAGTTACGCTGCATGGTGCGCACTTGTTCTGGCCAGCCATCGAGCGTATCGATACTGCTCAGCAATTCCTCGGCGTATTGGGTGATGCCGAAGTAGTAACCGGGGATTTCACGTTTTTCCACCAACGCTCCAGAGCGCCAGCCGCGACCATCAATCACCTGCTCATTCGCCAGCACGGTCTGATCAATCGGGTCCCAGTTCACGACCTGAGTTTTTTTGTAGGCGATGCCTTTTTCCAGCATCTTCAGGAACAGCCACTGGTTCCAACGGTAGTAATCGGGATCGCAGGTCGCTACTTCACGCGACCAGTCGAATGCCAGCCCCAGCGGTTCCATCTGCGACTTCATGTCTTCGATATTCGCGTAAGTCCATTCTGCCGGTGATTTTTTATATGCAATCGCGGCATTTTCGGCGGGCAGACCAAATGCATCCCAGCCCATCGGCATCAACACGTTATACCCCTTCATACGCAGCTGGCGGGCCAGCATGTCGTTGATGGTGTAGTTACGCACGTGACCCATGTGCAGCTTGCCGGAAGGGTAAGGCAGCATGGAGCAGGCGTAGTACTTGCCTTTAGGGAAACGTGGATTGTTTTCTACGGCCTTATAGGCGTCGATTTTTTTCCAATGGGATTGCGCCGATTGCTCGACGTCGGAGGGCGTGTATTTTTCTTGCATGACGTGACCAGAAGTAGATGCGGGAATGACTCAGAACCTTAGATTATAACTGGTTCAGGGGTGATATTGAGCAATGCTTGCGAGCATCAGGGTTTGACGGTGACCGGTTCCGTCACGGGTTGCATCACAAACGCAATTTTGTTCAGCCCCTGCGCCTGCGCCGCCGCCATCAGTTGCGCAATCATGTCGTAACGGGTGGATTTGTCGGCGCGTAATTGCAGATCGGGTTGCGGCTGTTGCAAGGCTGCCTGCCGGAAACGGGGCTCCAGCGCCGCCAGATCTGTCGCAACGCCCTGCAGATAAATGATGCCTGCGGCGTCAATCGCAATTTGCAGCGATTCTGGCTGTTGCTGACCGGCCTTCGCCGCAGCCTGTGGCAAATCTAATTTGATCGCTGGCGTCATCAGTGGCGCGGCGATGATGAAAATCACCAGCAACACCAGCATCACATCCACCATAGGAGTGACATTGATATCGGCCATGCTGTGCATCTGTGAACGTCCGGCTTTGTCATTAAACGAACCAAACGCCATGCTTACACCTGTTTTTCAGAATGTTGCTGATCGCCGTCGCGACTGCAATGCGCATGCAGATCATGCGCAAAGCCATCCAGCTCAGCGAATGTCATGCGATTGAAACGGTTAAAGACATTGTAAGCAAGCACGGAAGGAATGGCGACAATCAGACCAAAAGCGGTCATGATGAGTGCTTCACCGACTGGCCCGGCAAGCTGATCTATCTGTATCGTACCTGCGGACGATATCGTCGTCAGCGCATGATAAATGCCCCATACCGTACCAAGCAAGCCAACAAACGGCGCAGTGGAACCAACGGAGGCCAGCACCGTCAAGCCATTTTCGAGACGACTTGTGGTTACCTGCAGTTGCTGGCGCAAAGCACGCGTCAGCGCGTCATTCAGACTGCTGTCAGCACTCAATGTTGATGCACGCTGAGCGGCATCCATTGCCGACATCGCCGCTACAGCCAACGACAGATACACCTGCTCTTTATCGCGCTGTTGTAACAGCATCTGCGCATCGGCCATACTCGGCGCGAGCCAGAATTTCGGCAAGAACGGTGCTGCTTTACGCACACGCCAGAAAGACCAGGCTTTGGCAAAAATCAGCGCCCAGCTCAACAGAGACATCAGCAGTAAAAGATAGGCAATGGCGTGCCCGAACTGATCTGCCTGCTCCCAGTAATGCGCGATTGCAGCGTTCATTGCGATAGATAAATTAGTGGTTATTCAGCCCGAGCACGTCGTACATATCGAACAGACCGGTTGCCTTATCGTTCAGAAAACGTGCCGCCCTCAGACTGCCGTGCGCGTAAGTGACACGACTGGAGGATTTATGCGAAATTTCTACGCGCTCACCGATACCGGCGAACAACACCGTGTGATCGCCGACAATATCACCGCCACGTATCGTCGCAAACCCGATAGAAGACGGATCACGTTCGCCCGTCACACCTTCGCGCGCAAAGACGCCGACTTCTTTCAGATCGCGTCCCAACGCATCCGCAATCACCTCGCCCATTTTGAGCGCGGTACCTGAAGGCGCATCAACTTTATGTCTGTGATGTGCTTCAACGATTTCGATGTCATAGCCTTCGGCGAAACTCTTGGCTGCCATTTCCAGTAACTTGAGCGTGACATTAACGCCAACGCTCATGTTCGGCGCAAAGACAATCGCGGTTTGTTTGCCCGCTGCTGCAATGGCTGCCTTACCGGCATCGTCAAAACCTGTCGTGCCGATAATCATTTTGATGCCATGCGCGGCACAGTAGTCGAGATGCTTCAACGTCCCTTCAGGACGTGTGAAGTCAATCAGAAATTCTGCGTTGGCCAATGCCTTAGCCAGATCAGACTCAATCAACACACCGGCAGGTTTGCCCAGAAATACGCCAGCGTCGGTACCTATTGCCGGGGAACCGGCAACATCCAACGCACCGGCCAGCACCATGTCGTCTGCGTTGCTGATAGCTTCAATCAGCATTTTCCCCATGCGGCCGGAAGCGCCCGCCACCGCTACTTTTAATGCAGTCATACCAGCTTTCTTTATTTTTTATCTTTTTTCTTCGGCGTGCCGTCGAGATCATTCAGCGACTCAACTTTATCTAAGCCCAGCGCCGACTCGGTAATCCTTGCCAGATATTCTTTTTCCGTTGGCAGACTACCGCCTTCAAATTTAGAAACCGTATTGTTTTTAAAATGAATGGTGACCTGACTGACTACCTGTTCGCCATTCGGCTTAGTCAGGCGGAAAGGATAATCCCAGCGGTCTTCGTGGAACATATCGGTCAACAAAGCGGTACCGAGCACAAAACGGACTTGCTCACGCGTCATCCCTTCTTTGATCTGCGCCATCATTTCCTGAGAAACGAAGTTACCTTGCTGAACGGTAATACGATATGGGGAAATATAGCCCAGGAATTTACTCACCCCTGTCGGTGCGTATATTTGCGTACCGGCCGTTGCTGACACAGCTTTGTCCGCCACTGGCGGTTTCGATGCGCAAGCTGATACGCCCAGTAATAATGTCATGCCTGCAAGCCGGATGGCTTTACCTTGAACAGATTTTGAAAACAACAATCGCATAGGTACCCTCAGTAATTGAGCAACATGCCCTAAAACCCGATATCATAAAGCAGATAGCCCTCTTTTGACCGAAAACATGACAAACAGCACTCCAAATCTGAAAGCCAGCGGACTTAAAGCAACCTTGCCACGCCTGAAAATCCTCGAAATTTTCCAAAGTAGTAAGGTTCGCCATCTGACTGCAGAAGACGTCTATAAAATACTTTTGAATGAAAATATGGATGTCGGTCTGGCAACTGTCTACCGCGTTCTGACACAATTTGAACAGGCAGGCCTGCTGCACAGGAATCATTTTGAAACTGGCAAAGCTATTTTTGAATTAAACGAAGGCTCACACCATGATCATCTGGTCTGCCTCGATTGCGGTCGTGTTGAAGAGTTTTTTGATGCGGAAATTGAACAGCGCCAGCATACCATCGCTCTGGAGCGCGGCTTTAAAATCGCAGAACATTCACTCGCCATCTACGGTAGTTGCACGAAAGAGAACTGCGAGCACAAAAATTAAGTATCAACGTGCTCATACCAATGAGCATTGAAGCGCTTGTAACCGGATGCGTGAGTGTGTTGGGTTATTTTTTTATTTTTGCAGCGACACCAGCAACGGTATCGATAATTTTCTGCGCATTAAATGGCTTCAGAATAATGCCATGTATGCCTGATTTCACCGCTTCCGACAAAATGTCCTTATCGTGACTCGCTGTCACCAGCAATATTCTGGTATCAGGCAACATATCTTTAAGTTTTGGCAGCACGTCAAGACCACTGACTTTGGGCATCACCACATCCAGCATAATCACGTCCGGCCGTAGTTTGAGCGCCATATCCAGCCCGGTTCCACCGTCTGTCGCCTCACCTGCAACCGTGTATCCCTCGTTGCGCAACACGACACGTAACACTTCGCGGGTAATATCGTTGTCGTCGATGAGTAATATGGAAATATTTTTATTTAACATCGCATGTCTCTTTTACTGACTCAAGGCGTTAGAAAGTAATTTCGCCGTAATATCGACTATCGGTATCACTCTTTCATACGCCATCCGCGTCGGACCGATCACACCCAGGGTGCCGACAATCTTACCGTTAACCTCATACGGCGCAGTGACAACGCTCATCTCATCCATCGGCAACAACTGCGATTCCCCACCGATAAAAATCTGCACCCCCGTCGCTTTACACGATACATCCAGCAATTGCATCAGACTGCTCTTTTGCTCGAACATGTCGAACAGCTTACGCAGTGATGTCATATTGGACGATAAATCCTGCACATTCAGCAAATTGGTTTTTCCTGAAATAACCATTTCATCACTTTGCTCAGACAAGGCATCACTGCCCGCTTCGACAGCGGCTTGCATCAGACTAGTCATATCTGTTTGCAACTGCCGTAATTCGCTATTAATACCGAGGCGTGCATCTTCAAAAGCATGTCCGCTGAAATTCTGATTCAGATAATTAGCTGCCTGTGACAACTGCGCCGGGCTGTAATCAATATCCGTCAGGAGCAAGCGGTTATGCACTTCTCCGGTCGGCGCCACAACTACCAGCAAAATGCGTTTTTCCGACAGCCGCAAAAATTCGACCTGCTGAAAAATGGATTCGGTTTTCGGCGTCATAACAACACCGGCAAATTGCGACAACGAGGATAATATCTGTGCGGCATTCGCAATGATTTTTTGCGGGGGTTGAGATAACAAACCCGATTGCAGCCGGGATTCCAGCCCCAGTTCACTGATTTCCTGCACCGTCAGTAATTTATCAACAAATACGCGATAACCTTTGGGAGTGGGAACGCGGCCAGCCGACGTATGCGGGCTGGCAACCAAGCCCATCTCCTCCAGATCAGCCATCACATTACGGATAGTCGCCGGCGACAGATCAAGGCCGGAAATTTTTGAGAGAGCACGCGAACCTACAGGCTGACCATCGGCAATGTAGCGTTCTACGAGGGCTTTTAAAAGAGTTTGAGCGCGAGTGTCTAGTAGCATCTGTTCATTTTATGCGACTGAAGCAAACATGAACATAGAAAACTTCATAACCATTTTGTCAAATCATGTAAATTTTTAAATTCCGCATCAGGCTGAATATGTTGATGGCGGTCATCCTTGATCTCCAGACTATGCCGGTTCATCCATGCACCACGCAATCCTGCCTGTTGCGCGCCTTGCACGTCGAGCAATAAATCATCGCCGACATATAAGGCTTCGTGCGGTTTTACGCCCAGTGCTTCACAGGCGGCGAGAAATATGCGCGGATCAGGTTTTGCGCAACCAAACTCACGTGCCGCAATCGATGTACGGAAATGTGAAGCAAGGCCAATTTCACACAGATCAGCAAAGCCATTTGAGACCGAACCCAACAGAACCCGCTGCGACAATACCTTTAGCGCTGGAACGACATCATCATACAAACTCACCTGATTGCGGGCATCGGCAAATACCGCCATGGCCTGATCGGCCTTCGCGACAGGCACATCATGTTCTGCGAATATCTGGCTAAGCAAGGTATGTCGCAAGACCCACAGGTCGTATTGAAAACGGGGATCGGTTGGTACCAGCTTATTGCGACGTTGCCGCATTGATTCGACGGAATAATTCGCTGCCACTGCTGGCACATGTTCCTGCATCCACTGATACAAGCTCGCTTCCGCATGTTGAATCACCGGCGCAACCGGCCACAAGGTATCGTCTAAATCCAGCAATACAGCTTTAATTGTCATAAATAGCAGTCAGTTGATTCATTTCTACGCTAATTATGGTCTAATCTGACGAATCACGTCACCACTCTTTTTTTATGACTGTCCCTTCAAAAACGATTGCACTTGTTGGTAAATTTAATGCTCCCGGTATAGCAGAATCAATGAGTGAACTCGCCAGCTTTCTTGACCGCGCAGGCAATACGGTTGTGATCGAAGCTGAAACGGCGCAATACATAGAATTACCGGGGTTTCAGGCCATGTCAGTCGCGGACATAGGAAAACATGCAAATGCCGCGATTGTGGTCGGCGGCGACGGTACGATGCTCGGTATCGCCCGGCAACTGGCGCAATACCATATCCCACTGATAGGCATTAATCAGGGGCGGCTCGGTTTCATTACAGATATCCCGCTCGATCGTATGATTCCGGTGATTGCTGAGATGCTGGAAGGCAAATACGTCTCTGAACGGCGCAGCCTGCTGCAGGCTATCGTTGTCCGTGAAGGACATCAGATCTTCAGCGGTCTCGCCTTTAACGACATTGTAGTGTCACGTGGGACCGGTTCCGGCATGGTCGAGCTCAGTGTCGAAGTCGATTCGCATTTCATGTATAACCAGCGCTCGGATGGGTTGATTGTCTCCACCCCGACTGGCTCCACTGCGTATTCTCTCTCAGCAGGCGGGCCGCTGCTGCACCCCAGCCTGAGCGGCATCGTCATGGTGCCAATCGCACCGCATGCTTTATCGAATCGCCCTATCGTCCTGCCGGAAAGCAGTGAAATCGTGATCGAAATCGTTGCCGGACGCGACATCAGCGTCAACTTTGACATGCAAACCTTTGCCAGCCTGTTGCGTCAGGATCGCATCGTCGTCAAACGTTCCAACCACACGGTGACTTTCCTGCATCCTCAGGACTGGAATTATTACCATACGCTGCGGGAAAAACTGCACTGGAACGAATACCCTACCGTGGAAGGCGCGCTGAATTAATGGCAAACGGCTCTCCGCTGAATTGGGGGATGCGAGACACTGCTTATAGGGTTACTTATTGCTAAAATAGCTTTGCTAATCCAGTCTGAATTTTTTCCTTTTTTCATTTCGTTTTTTTATTTCGTTTTTTTATTTTTAACTACTCCTGCTCCTATGCTGCGCACGCTTGCCATTCGTGATTTTGTCATTGTTGATGTTCTTGAACTGGAATTTTCATCCGGCTTCAGTGTCCTGACGGGTGAAACCGGCGCAGGTAAGTCGATACTGATCGATGCACTGACACTGGCACTCGGTGGACGTGGGGATGCGAGCATGGTGCGCGAATCTGCCGCGAAAGCAGATATCTCTGCCGAATTTTCGGTCTCGGATAATGTCCAGCAATGGCTGCTGGAAAATGAATTCAGCGATCCTGAGCAACAGTTGATTCTGCGCCGCACGATCGATAATGCTGGACGCTCGAAGGCCTGGATCAACGGCATCACAGCCACCGCGACGCAATTACGCGAACTGGGTGATCTGCTGGTCGATATCCACGGGCAACACGCGCATCAGTCTTTACTCAAAGCAGAAGCACAACGCTCACTGCTGGATATGCAAGGCGGCTTACAAGAGAACGCCGCAGAAGTTGCAACGCGTTACAAAGCCTGGCGCAATCTGAGCCGGCAACGCGAAGAATTTGAAACCAACGCCAAGAATGTCTTGCAAGAGCGCGAGCGTCTTGAATGGCAGGTAGGTGAACTCGACAAATTGCAAATCAAAGCAGGCGAATGGGAAAACATCAGTCAGGAACACAGCCGTCTGGCACATGCAGCAAGCCTGCTTGATGGCGCGCAAGAAGCGGCAGCACTGATTTCGGATTCAGAACATCCAGTGCTATCGCAACTGACTGCCGTACAACAAAAATTACTCAAGCTGCTGGATTACGATGCCGCGCTGAAACCGGTGACTGAAGCGCTGGAATCTGCCTGCATCAATTTGCAGGAAACAACTTACGCGCTGAACGATTATCTGAATCGCACCGAGCTCGATCCGGCACGCTTACGTGAAGTCGAACAGCGCGTCGAAACCATACATACAACTGCGCGCCGCTTTCATGTCGCTCCTGAATATTTACATCAGGAATTTGCAACTTTATCTGAGCAATTAAAACAGTTGTCCGATGCCAGTGATATGGACGCGCTTCGCTTGCAGGAAGAAAAAGCGTATCAGCATTATCTGCAAGCCGCACAACAACTGAGCAAAGCGCGCGAAAAAACCGCAAAAACACTGAGTGTCGCGGTAACGGCGGCAATGCAAGAATTAAGCATGGCCGGTGGCAGTTTTGCCGTCAGTCTGAATCCATGTGAGCCTGCTGCATACGGTATCGAGCAGATTGAATTTTTAGTCGCCGGTCATGCCGGGGTGCAGGTCCGTCCGCTGGCCAAAGTGGCGTCCGGTGGCGAACTGGCGCGCATCTCTTTAGCCATTTCCGTCATCACGTCTGGTGCGACAGCAACGCCGACCCTGATTTTCGACGAAGTCGACAGCGGTATTGGGGGCGGTGTTGCGGAAGTGGTCGGACGTTTACTGAAACGCCTGGGACAAGACCGGCAGGTATTGTGCGTCACCCATTTACCGCAAGTGGCGAGTCAGGCGAATCAGCATTTTCAGGTCAGCAAAACGAATCACAACGGCAAAACCATCTCTCATATCGATGCTCTTGATAACAAACAACGCGTCGAAGAAATCGCCCGCATGCTGGGTGGCATAGAAATCACGGCAACCACTCGTAAACACGCCAGAGAATTACTGGCTTCTTAAAAAAATAAATACCATGCGCTTTCTGAAAGAACCTGATTACTCCCACGGAAAAATCGGAAAAACGGCGGTCGTACTGATTAATCTCGGTACGCCGGATGCACCGACCAGACCGGCAGTGCGCCGCTATCTGAAACAGTTCTTATGGGACAGACGTATCGTCGAAGTACCCCGCGCAATCTGGTGGCTGATCCTGCATGGGATTATCCTGCCTTTCCGCTCCGGCCAGTCAGCGAAGAAATATGCGTCTATCTGGACGAATGACGGCTCGCCGCTGAAAGTACACACGGAAAAACAGGCCGTACTACTGAAGGGCTATCTTGGCGAACGTGGTCATGAGGTACACGTCACTTATGCGATGCGCTACGGCACACCGTCGATACCCGATGTGCTGCAAAAGCTGAAAGCAGATGGTTATGATCGCTTATTGATTTTGTCGGCTTATCCACAATATTCTGCGACAACGACCGGATCGAATTTCGACGCGGTATTCAGCCATTATCAACAGGTCAGAAATATTCCTGAACTGCGTCTGGTCAAAAATTATCATGATCACGAGGCTTACATAGAAGCGCTGCGGCTATCAGTGCTGGCAAGCTGGCAAACCAACGGCAGGCCAGAAAAACTGGTAATGAGTTTTCACGGTTTGCCAAAAGCCTTTCTGTTGCGCGGTGACGTCTATCATTGTGAATGCTACAAAACCGCACGCCTGCTTGCTGAAAAGCTAGGCCTATCGAAAGATCAGTACATCGTCACTTTTCAGTCGCGTTTAGGAAAAGCCGAATGGCTGCAACCTTACACTGCACCAACGGTAACGCAACTCGCCAAAGATGGGGTGCGGCGCGTTGATGTGATCTGCCCCGGCTTCATCGCCGACTGCCTGGAAACGCTGGAAGAAATTGCGATGGAAGTACGGGCTGACTTTCTGCAAGCCGGTGGTAAAGAATTTAATTACATTCCTTGTCTGAACGAATCGCAATCCTGGTTACGCGCTCTGGCGGAAATTGCGGAACAACATCTGATCGGCTGGCCAACCATGCTGACTGTCAGCATGCGCGAAGAACAGAAGCAACAGGCACTGCTCAGCCGCGCCGAAGCCAAACGCATGGGTGCGAATCAATAAGCGCCAGTGACATGACAACAGCCACATATTTTATCGGCGACATTCAAGGTTGCGACGATCAGTTGGGTGAACTGCTGCATCGCATAGAACAGCGCTCGCCTTCCGTCCGCTATCTGTTTGCCGGTGATCTGGTGAATCGCGGTCCGAAATCCTTGCAGACTCTGCGTCGCGTCCGTGCTTTGCAACAAGCCGGGCGAGCAGAGAGTGTGCTTGGGAATCACGATCTGCATCTGCTGGCGGTTGCTCATGGCATACGTCCCGCGCATCGCAGCGATACGCTTACAGAAATATTAAATGCGCCGGATTGCGCTGAATTGCTGGAATGGTTGCGCCAGCGGCCGATGGCGATAACAGAGCAACAGCACTTACTGATCCATGCCGGACTTTTCCCGTCGTGGTCAGCCGAAAAAACCATGGCACTCGCGGGTGAAGTGGAAACCATGTTGCGCAGTGCGGACTGGCTGGGCTTTTTACGGCAAATGTATGGTAATACTCCGGCTTACTGGGATGACGGTTTACAGGGAGCAGATCGCTTGCGCTGCATCGTCAATGCCCTGACACGGATGCGTTTTTGCAGCATTGAAGGACAGATGGATTTTGCCAGCAAGGATGGCGTCGGTACTGCTCCGCAAGGATATGCGCCCTGGTTCGATCTGCCACGCGCCTCGGACAACAGCACGGTGGTGTTCGGTCACTGGTCCACTTTAGGACTGGTATTGCGTCCCAATCTGATCAGCCTTGATACCGGTTGCGTCTGGGGCGGTAAGCTGACCGCAGTTGCTCTTCACGACAGAACGCTGGTACAGATCGACTGCCCGCAACAGCAAAAACCAGGCTGATATAAGCAACATTTTTCCCATTAGAAACAATCTAACGGCAAGTGCGCGCTCAGCCCACTTGCCGTTGTTGTATTCATGACGGCGACGACGCAAAACAGTTGTGAACAATGTTTAAAACATTACATTCAAATAATAATTTAGCAATTTTCTGATCTATACTTCCAGATAACAAATTTGTTACATTTATTACGTTTTTAAACATGTGCCTGCGCGCAAAATCTGGGAAAAATATATGGATCCGAATGAATTTCTGCCCGCCACCCGAACAGAGTTTCACCGGACTTTTCTGAGCTGCATAGAAGCCGCAACACCGCACACACTGGAAGCCTTATTTAAAAAAGCCGAGGCCGCCCGCAGCTCAACAGAACAAAGAGATTATCTGCATGCCAGCATGCGCCTGCGGCAAGGCAGGCAAATGCTCGATGCCATGAGCGAAGCGATGGATGGCTTGCTGAACCGGAGCTTCCAGACCACCTACAATACATTTCGCCCGGCATCCATCTTAAAAATGCAAAGCGACAGTCTGTCACTGGTCGATTCGCATGCGCTGGAAAACGAACTGTTGCTCAATGAAATTACGGCGCGTTTCCGTGCCGAAGCCGAAGAGCAGATACGCGATCTGAATATACGTATCGCGTTGTTGTTCAGTCAGGAAAAAATCAGCGAACGAGAGAATCCTTTCCGGCCGTATTTAATCACCCGCAGCATCGCCAGCGGCATAGAAAAATTTGAACTGGACGACGATATTTCTGCGGCCGTTATCGCACAGATTGCAGAAGATCTGACGCCACATATCGGTAAAATTTATGATGCAGTGAATAACTACTTCGCCGCCAAAGGGGTGGCAGCGGAACTGCAGTTAAAAATCAAGAAAACACCGCCCGCTGCAACCACGGCGACAGCTGCCGCCGCGCCTGACACGTCCCCTCAGGCCAACGACAGTATGCCCTCCACGGATACGCATAATGAAGGTGCAATGCCGGGCGCGATGCATCAACAATCATTCTCAGGCAACGAAGGATTGCCTTCGCCAGCATATCCAGCGCAACAGTTACAAGCCGCTCCGGCGGTGACACCGGTCAGCAAAGTCGAACAATTATTCAACAGCGTGCGGGATCTCGCAGCTGGAATAAGCGCCAGCAAAATCGGGTCAGCAACACAGCAATTCACTCAACAACTGGTGCAACAAGCCGCATCTGCTTTTACATCACAGCCGAAAGTCGTTGCGCCATATCCAGGATTGGACGGATACGCCGCGCCGTTGGCAGACCCAGGTCAGGCACGCGCCAGCGCATTTCAATGGCTGGAAAAAAATCAATCCGTCGGCTCGACCTTACGACAGTTATTCGGTGGCCACGGGGAGATAAACAGCACGAACGACAACGCAACAAATCGTACAGCCAATAGCGCCAGCAATAGTGTCAACAACAGTCTTGACGCCAGCAATGGCGTAGCAACTGGCAATGCGGAAGGGCATGCCACCGGCCAAACGCTGAACGGCGCCCACCATCTGCCACACACAGCATACGGATCAGCACAAACCAGCGCGACACCAAAGGCAAATAGCGACCATCACAACCATTCCGATCCCGCTTACAGCATCACTGACAGCAATCATTCAGAGACCAGTACAGGCATAGTACGGTCGGTGCATGAGCTACAAAAAAATAACATCATTGCCGGCGAACAGATGTTCAATCATCTGGGCGGCATCCGTAATCTGATACTGGAGCAAAGAACCACGCTCAATGACATGACGGACAATGTCGATGAGCAGATGACCATTGATGTCGTCGCAATGCTATTTGAATTTATTTTGAGCGATCCGCAGGTACCGGCAGAAATACGGGCGCAGCTGGGGCGATTGCAATTTCTGGTGCTGAAAATCGCCCTTCGCGATCAGACTTTGCTGACCCAGAAAGGGCATCCGGCACGCATGCTGATCAATCGTGTCGGCTCGATTTCACTGGGACTGAAACAGATAGATCCAACGGGTGCGCACATCACCCAGGAAATCTGCCGCATCGTCGAAACATTACTGGAAGACGACAGCGAAAATTCGCAATTATTTATCCGCATGCTCGATGAGTTTGATGCGTTTATCGCGCGTGAATTGCGCTCCAGTGAGCAAACGATTGCGCACACCGTAGAAGCTATCGAAACCGCACAGAACCGCACTTTGCGCCTGGTGCATATCTCGGCGCAGTTACGCGAGGTCTTGCAAAAACTGCAGATTGATCCCTATCTGCGTGATTTTTTAGAAAATACCTGGGTACATGCGATCGAATATGCCGAACGTGAAGATGCCAAACGCGGTATCCGTTATCGCCTGCTGATTCCGGATCTGCTGTGGAGCATCGTTGCCAAACTGAACGAGGAAGACCGCACACAACTGTTCGCTTTGCTGCCCATCATACTGAACACGTTGCGCGAAGCACTGACTGCGATTCAGTGGAATAACGCTAAGCAGAAACATTTGCTCGACTGGCTGGTGGATGCTCATACGAATGCCTTGCGTACCGTGCAGCAGCCGCTTAACCCGCAGACACGTTCATTAAGCTTACCGGCAATTCATGAGCATTTTGCCGACTTCATCTATCACAACGAAGCCTCGCAGGAAGCATTGCATGAACAGTTGCGTGCGCCGGAAACCCAGCAAAGACTGGACAAAGCAATACGCGACCTCGACATTCAGGTGCAGATGCTGGATGAGTTTTTTGATAGCGAGTTAGCGACAGAAAGTGCCATTGGTGAAAAGCCCGCCGACGCCGTGGAATTTACGCAGGAAGTCATACAGGAACGCCTGCGCAGCGGTATCAGCCTGGAAGTAAAACTGGGAATCAAACCCAGTATCGCCACGCTGAACTGGGTTGATCCATCACATCATAATCTGGTGCTGACGCTGGCAGGCAATGAAAAACCCTCGCTCGTCAGTGTGCGTATGTTCCGCCGCATGATTGCTCACGGTCGTGTGCGTTTTCTCGAAAATGAGCCGCTGTTTGAACGCGCGGTGCAAGCCTTGCTGACTTCGGCAGATGCGATTGACCATCCTGCATTCGCTTGAACTTTGTAACGATCTCGGGTGTCAGAGGCGATACTGCCAACCAGACCATCGCCTGTCATGACTGTGATCTATCGCCACGATGAATGGGATGCACAACGCAAAACCGTGCGGCTGTGCTCTGCACTGCTGGCAGCGGGAGTCACGCTGCTATTGATATTAGCCCTGTCGCGTCCGCTCAATATCATCAAGACGTCCGATACTTTCGTTCATCCAGTGTCAGCCATGCTGTTGCAATTTCCACTGAATATCCGCCTGGCTGTCGACGCTGCGAAAGACGCGCCTGCGACTACGGCACCGACTTCCGATGCTATGCGTAAGGTACGCAACAAATCAACCTCGACTACCGTATCGACAAGCGCTGCCGACACTCCTGAAAGCGTTAATGTACGGGTCTCTGCCACCGCTAACACTGCAAACGATTCAGTACCGCTCGATATCAGCCCGCAAAGTATTGCCAGAGCCTATCAGGCAAGTAAAAGTGAATTGCAACAACGTGCCGAAGCCAGTGGCAAAACCCTGGAAAATGCGGCACCGGGTAAATATGAGCGTTTGCAGAAAGATTTACAGCAGGCGGCGATATCGGGAAAATGTCGCTGACTCTGCCGCGACAGAAGACCGCCTGAGTCATACAACGGCTGCTGGAAGCCTGAAAATACTCCCGGGGAGTATTTTTTAAAGTCTTTTATTAACGCTGAGAATAAGCGGTTTTCTTCATATACTCCCCATAAAACCAATTTTTAAGGAGTATCGGCGCGGGTTTACGGCACGCAAATGGACGCTGAGTACACCGGAACAAATCGCCAACACAAGGACGTCGGAAATACCGTTTTTATCCGGTGTTTTATCCTGCATTTTTGTCCGGCGCTTTTGTCCGACTAATCAGACAGCTATTGCGATAGTCCTAATTCGCGCATCACCAGTTCGCGCGCTTGCAAAGCGATATCGCGGCGATGCGCACCTTCTGTCGCAATCGCTGGCAGGCGGATCACTTCAGCAGTCATGCGCGGCGCTTTTAAGATCGTGCTCATGCTTTCGGCAAACGTCATGTCACCGATGAAATCGGCTGCCGGATGAAATTTTCCTTGTGCATCGACATAGCGCAGCACGAAAGGCTGCACCGGCACTTTGGCCTCTATCGCCGCTTCAAATAAATTGGCGTGAAATGGCAGCACCGTGCCCTGTGCTGCAGTAGTCCCTTCGGGGAAAAAAGCGATCCGTTTGCCATCATGAATCTGATGCACCAGACCTTCGTAAATCCGCCGCACTTCACGCTGCTTGCCGCGCGCTAAAAAGATGGTTCCGGCTTTTTCGCATAACCAGCCGAGCACGGGCCAGGAACGGATATCTGCTTTCGCAACGAAGTGGCACGGATGCACCGTGTTGATGACAAAAATATCGAGCCAGGACACGTGATTCGAGACGATCAGCGTCCGTTCGGCAAACAGACCCTGGCTGGCATCCTTAAACACGACATCCACCGTGCAGATTGCCATCAGTTGCTTCGACCAGCGCTGCACCAGCGCTTCTCTTCTGGCTGCTCCGACTAAAGGAAAGAGCACGGCGCAAGTCAGCAAACCTGCGACCAGATGGAGAAAAACGCGGAAAAAATGCCAGAAAATCATACGGACTCGCCAGATACTCCAAGGGAGTATTTATAAAAATTTTGGTTCTTCGGCACAAAGCCAAACGAGGCATGGCAAATACTATCCATACGCCCTGTTTGCTTTGTGTATAGCGCTTATTGCGAGCACACCAGCCACTGCAACACCCGGCAACAGCGGACGATGCAGGTGACGGTGTTGAATGCAGATTACAGATTGTCAAAGGCAATATGGCCATCCACCATCGTCAGCCTGACCACGCCTGGCAATTCGTAACCCAGAAATGGCGTATGTTTGCCCTGACTTGCCAACGCAGCGGCTTCCACTTTCCAGTGTGCTGCGGGATCAAATACACACAGATCAGCCGCACTGCCAGCGGTCAGTTGACCGGCAGCGATACCTGCGACCTGTGCCGCGCCACTACTGATTTTCGACAAGGCTTGCGCCAAGGTGACGGCACCACGGCTGTCGTCTGCCCATTTCAGCGCGAGCGACAATAATAATTCGAGTCCGGTTGCGCCCGGTGATGCTTCCGCAAACGGCAACAGTTTTTCATCATCATCAACCGGTGTGTGATCAGAGCAGATCGCATCGATCGTACCATCCAACAGTGCCGCTTTGATCGCATCACGGTCGCGCTGGCTGCGCAACGGCGGCGTCATGCGCGCATTCGAATCGAAGTAGCCGATATCGTTATCGGTCAGATGCACATGATGGGCGCCGACATCACAAGTCAGCGACAAGCCTTCGGCTTTCGCCTGACGCACCAGTTCCAAACCGGCGGCAGATGAAATCCGGCACAGATGCACTTTCGCGCCAGTGGCACGCATCAGCTCAAACAAGGTATGCAGCGCGATCGTTTCTGCCATGACAGGCACACCAGATAACCCCAGACGCGATGCCAGCGGGCCGCTATGCGCGACGCCACCTTTACCGATGTAGGCATCTTGCGGACGTAACCAGACCGTGTACCCAAACGTGCTCGCGTATTGCAAAGCGCGTTGCAACGTATTCGTGTCGGCAATTGTTTCTTCGGCTTGCGAAAAACCGATACAGCCGGCGTCGGTCAGTGCAGACATTTCTGTCAGAGACTCGCCTTTGAGTCCCACCGTCAGCGCGCCCAGTGGATAGACATGCGCTTTGTTCTGTGTGCGTGCACGCTGTCGCAGCATTTCGACCAGACCAGATTCATCCAGCACAGGATCGGTATCCGGTGGACAGACCAGACTGGTGACACCACCGCGCATGGCTGCCTGCAATTCCGATTCCAACGTTGCTTTATATTCAAAGCCGGGTTCGCGCAAACGCGCACTTAAATCCACCAGCCCCGGCGCCACAACAAGCCCGCTGGCATCCACGACTTTATTGGCAATGAAATCGGCCGGTACTGTGCCGATCGCAAGAATTTTTCCGGCGGCGATAAACACATCCTGTACCGCATCAACGCCACTCGCCGGATCAATCACGCGGCCATTTTTAATTTGAATTTTCATGTTGCTTCCCTGTACGTCTCACCTAACGGATAACGCACGATCAGTTATCGCCGGGCCTGCGCCTGGCTGAATCTCACAGATATCAGGCGTCACTGCCGCTGTTGCCGGCGACAATACTCATGACGGCCATACGCACGGCAATACCGAAAGTCACCTGCGACAAAATCACTGCCTGCGGGCCATCGGCCACCGCAGAATCGATTTCCACACCACGGTTCATCGGCCCCGGATGCATGACGATCGCGTCAGGATGCGCCAGCGCCAGCCGCTCCGGCGTCAGACCATAGCTTTTGAAATATTCCTGCGCCGACGGCAGCAAGGCTCCGCTCATGCGTTCATTTTGCAGGCGCAACATAATAATTACGTCAACGCCTTTCAGGCCTTCATTCATGTCGGTAAAGACGCGCACACCCATCTGCTCCAGACCACCGGGCAGCAAAGTACGCGGACCGATCACGCGCACTTCCGGCACGCCCAGCGTGGTCAGCGCATGAATGTCGGAGCGCGCAACGCGGCTGTGCAACACGTCGCCAACAATCGCGACAGTCAGATTCGTGAAATCTTTTTTATAGTGGCGGATGGTGTACATGTCGAGCAAACCCTGAGTCGGATGTGCGTGACGACCGTCACCCGCATTCACCACATGCACATGATGCTGTTTCGTGTCATTAAGATGTTTGGCAATCAGGAAAGGTGCGCCGGACGTCGCATGACGTACCACAAACATATCGGCGTGCATCGCGGCCAGATTGTCGATGGTATCGAGCAAGGATTCACCTTTACTGGTGCTCGACGCCGCAATATTGAGATTGATCACATCGGCCGACAGGCGTTTCGACGCAATCTCAAACGTGGTGCGGGTACGGGTAGAGTTTTCAAAGAACAGATTGAACACACTTTTACCACGCATCAGCGGCACTTTTTTGACTTCGCGGTCGCTGACACTGACGAATGATGAGGCTGTATCGAGAATATGATTGACGATGGATTTAGGCAGACCGTCTATCGTCAGCAAATGCTGAAGTTCGCCGTGTTTATTGAGCTGTGGATTATGCATGATCGATAGAGAAACTAAGTGTGCCATCGTCTGCGCGTTGCAGATTCACAGAGACAGCGGGTTCAAATGAGGCAACATGCGCAACAAAATCGGCAGCAATCGGTAATTCGCGCCCACCGCGATCGACCAGCGCCGCCAGCATCACTCGTGTGGGTCTGCCGTAGTCGAACAACTCGTTGATCGCTGCGCGCGTCGTTCGTCCCGTGTACAGCACGTCGTCTACCAGTATGATGTGTGCGCCATCGACTTCGAATGGAATATGCGTCGGTTTGACATCAGCATGCAAACCTTTTGCCGCATAATCATCGCGATAAAATGACACATCAATCAAACCAGGTTTATTTCTCAGGCCGAGATCATTCACCAGACGTTCGGCAATCCAGGCACCGCCAGAATAAATGCCGATGATCGCCAGATTATCATTTGCCACGGCTTGTGGTTTGATCTGCTTCAGAAGCTGCTGATACAGCGCTTCCGCATTCAGTGTGGGGGAAACATTGCTCATGGGTTCTCGTCAAAATATTGTTGCAGAATCAGGGCTGCGGCATCGTCATCTATGTGTGCACCGCGCTTGCCGTTCAGAACGGCGGAGGAATAACGTTCATCGACCAGTATCGTCGGGAGCTTGAAGCGGCCTTGCAGCTGGTTCGCAAAGCGGCGGCAACGTTGGGTCATTTCATGCGACTCGCCATCCGGATGCAACGGTAAGCCGACCACGCATAAGACTGGCTGCCAGTTGCCGATCAGCGCGGCAACTTCGGCAAATTTGCCATCGTTAGTCGGCGCATGAATGATGTTGAGTGGCTCGGCCTGGCGCAGGAAGGTATTGCCGACCGCCACACCAATACGTTTCAATCCGAAATCAAAGGCAAGCACCGTACCATCAGCCCTGGCTTCGAGCATAGTCATCAGGCATGCCCCGCTTCGGACGAGAGCATGATGGGATCAATACCAAGTAATTTGATGGCTGCATTAAAACGTTCTTCGACCGGCAGCGAAAAAATAATCTGCGGATCAGCTGCAACAGTCAGCCAGCCATTCGCGAGAATTTCTTTTTCAAGTTGCCCTGCGCCCCAACCGGCATAGCCAACACTCATGACAATACGCTCCGGCCCCTCGCCAGCGGCAATCGCTTCCAAAACATCGCGCGAGGTCGTGAAGGCGATATCGTCGGTCACTTTGAGCGAGGAAGTATATTCGCCGACCGGAGAATGCAGCACAAAACCGCGATCGTCCTGTACCGGGCCGCCAAACATCACCAGATGCTTACCCATAGGATGCGAATCGGGAATCACTTCCAGACGCAGATCGATGCGGTCAAATAATTCAGCCACGGTCATATCGGTAGGGCGATTAATCACCATGCCCATCGCGCCGCGCGGATTGTGTTCACACAGATACACCACGCTACCGCCAAACACGGGGTCATGCATAGAAGGCATTGCAATCAGGAAATGATTTGTTAGATTTAAATCAAATTCTGGAACGGTATCGCCGCCCGCTGTTGCAACAATGTCAGAAATCGCACCGGCCGGTGCGGGAACACCGTCGGACAGTTCAGAGTGTGGGGATTTTGTTTGCTTCGCCATGCCGCCATTTTAGCATTTTTAACGTGTATTTTCGATGTGTGCTAAGGTTCCGCACCATGATTCCGACTTTCCTATTCTGATACTTATGCAAGAAAAATCTGTTTCTTTTCGGCGCGCTCTGGTCTGGTTCCGGCGTGATTTACGCTGCTTTGATCATGCCGCGTTATATCAGGCTTTACGGCATAGCAAAGAAGTTATCTGTGTTTTTATTTTTGATCAGAACATATTGAAACATCTGCCAGCCAATGACAGACGCGTGCGTTTCATTCACGACAGCATCATTGAACTTGAACAGGAAATCAGCAAACTTAGCGGCAGCCTGCTGGTGATACACGGCGATCCTGTCACCGAAATTCCACGCCTTGCAGAACAACTGCAAGTCAACGCAGTCTTCGCCAATCGCGATTATGAACCGGCGGCATTACAAAGGGATACCGCGGTGAAGACCGCGCTCGGTAAGCAACAGTGCGAATTCTTAAGCTATAAAGACCAGGTGATTTTTGAGAAAAGCGAAGTTTTATCCCAGGCTGGTACGCCCTTTTCCGTCTTCACACCGTACAAGAATGCATGGCTGAAAAAATTCTATGCTGAAGGTAGTGATTTTTACGCAAAATCATATCCGGTAGAAAAATATGCAGCAAACTTCTATCGTCTTGATGTGCCCGCCATACCGTCTCTATCAGACATAGGTTTTGCCGCTGCGCAAACGCAGGCTATTCCCCTGCAGGCCGGGATGTCCGGCGGCACACAGCTGATCCAGGACTTTCTGGCGCGGATGAAACATTATGACGTTGCCCGCGATTTCCCTGCGCTGAAGGGTCCGTCGTATTTGTCAGTGCATCTGCGTTTCGGTACCATTTCTATCAGGCATCTGGTGCGTGAAGCGATGCAACAAATCAGAACCAGCAGTAATCACGGTGCAGAAATCTGGCTGGCTGAACTGATCTGGCGTGATTTCTATTTCATGATTCTGCACCATCATCCGCATGTGGCAGAGCGTTCGTTCAAACCCGATTACGATGCAATTCAATGGGAAACAGGTGAACAGGCGGATGCGCATTTTGCCGCGTGGTGCGAAGGTAATACCGGCTATCCGCTCGTTGATGCAGCGATGCGGCAACTGAATCAGACCGGTTACATGCATAACCGCTTGCGCATGGTGACCGCCTGCTTTCTGATTAAGGATCTGGGTATAGACTGGCGGCGCGGTGAATCTTATTTCGCCGAAAAACTGAATGACTTTGATTTATCGGCAAACAACGGCGGGTGGCAATGGGCCTCGTCATCCGGCTGTGACGCGCAACCGTATTTCAGAATTTTTAATCCGATAACACAATCCGAAAAGTTTGATGCCGATGGCAAATTCATTGCGCGCTATTTACCGCAACTAGCCAGGCTGGATAAGCGCTCGATACACGCGCCCTGGAAAGCGGCTCCCCTGCTATTACAGCAAGCGGGCGTCAGTCTGGGGAAGGATTATCCTTATCCCATCGTCGAACATGACGAGGCGCGAAAGAAAACCCTTGCGCGTTATGCTGTGGTCAAAAAGGCGGGAATACTTTCAACGGATTGAAGTGCCTCAAGCAGCGACAAGCATTCGATGGAGTTGATGAGAGCTCTGGAGCACTCAAACCAAAGTCAATGCAGCGTCGAACATAAAACAGAACGCAATTAACATAAAAAAAGCAGAGATAAATCTCTGCTTTTTTATTTACTAAATCAGGAGTTACTTACACGACGATTGCCTGTTCTTTGCCAACAAAACCAACAATCGCTTCAAGTAAATCGTCTTCACGGTAAGGCTTACCGAAATATTCGTTCACGCCAAGTTCACGTGCGTAGTTACGATGTTTATCGGCAGTACGCGACGTAATCATGATGATAGGAATATGCGCCGTACGAGCATCACTGCGAACGTTACGCGTCAAATCGAAACCATCCATGCGCGGCATTTCAATATCGACCAGCATCACGTCTGGCGTCACTGATTGCAACTGTTCCAACGCATCAATACCGTCTTTCGCCAACACGACCTGATAGCCTTCACGTGTCAGCAAACGCTGAGTAACGCGACGCACGGTCAGGGAGTCATCGACGACCATGACGATATGCTGTGTCCGCAAGCCCTGAACCGGTTCGGCATTCACCTGCGCCGTGGTGTTTTCGTGATGCAAATCAGCGACGGCACCTAAATCAGAAACTGCCTCAGAACCGGATTGCGGCAAACGAGCATGTTCATGTTCAGCACGCTGCGCTAACGGAACAGGATTCAGAATCAAAACGACTTCACCGGAACCCAGCACAGTCGCACCGGCAATACCCACCATACGCGCCAGTTGCGGGCCGATGTTTTTAACAACGACCTCACGATTACCGACGATATCATCGACGTGGATCGCCACGCGATCAGTACCGCTCTTCATGATCAGCAACGGTGTGTATTGCTGGGTCACAGGCACTGCGTCACGCTGACCTAACAGAGCAGACAGATAATGCATCGCAACACGTTGGCCCTGCCACATTAAAGCACCGTCATTGTATGCATTGGCCAGCGCATTCGACTTCAGATGCTGCACCTGTTCAACCAGAACCGACGGTACCGCGTAAGTACGTCCACCGGAACTCAGCAACACGACCTGTGTCACAGCAAGCGTGAGCGGCAGGCGAATAGTAAATTCAGCGCCCTTACCTTCTACCGTAGAAACTTCAACACGACCGCCCAGTGATGCTGCCTCAGAACGGACGACGTCCATGCCGACACCACGTCCGGCCAGCTCAGTTACTTCATTCGCCGTTGAGAATCCAGGTTCAAAAATAAGGCTGGCAGTTTCCGCATCGCCCGGTGTTTCATCTGTACCGATCAGACCAACGCTGAGCGCTTTCTGACGGATGTTTTGCAAATCCAGCCCTTGTCCATCATCGTTGAAACGAATAACAACTTCGTTACCTTCCTGACGAATCTCGATCAATAACTCACCGGTTTCTTGTTTGCCATTTAGACGCCGCACGTCACGTGTTTCGATACCATGCACGATCGCATTCCGCAACAGATGCTCAAACGGCCCGACCATTTTTTCCAGAACGCCACGATCCATTTCAACGCCGGAACCACGGATATCCAGATTGACCCGCTTGTCTACTTCTTTCGAGGTCTGACGGGTAACACGATACAGACGCTCAGAAACGCTCGCAAACGGAATCATACGCACGCGCATCAGATCCTGTTGCAACTCACGTGTCAGGCGCGCCTGCACATGCAAATTACCGGAAGCGCCATCTATCGTTCGCGTCAGATTCGTCTGCACTGTTGCCACGTCGCTCACGCTTTCCGCCATCATGCGGGTCAGCTCTTGCAAACGGGTAAAACGGTCAAACTCCAGTGGATCAAATTCACGATCACCGGACAGCGCCATACGCGATGTGATCTGCGTTTCAGCCTGAATCTCTACTTCACGCAACTGATCACGCAAACGACTGACGTTGGCGGTCAGTTCGCCTAATGACGAGCGCAAAGTGCTGACTTCATTCTCTAAACGTGAACGTGAAATAGACACTTCACCGGCCTGATTGACCAAGCGATCCAGCACGTCGGCTCGTACACGCACCAGAGGCACCGGCGCACCTGCAGTTGCCGGCGCACTGACAGGAGCATGCGGAATTGCAGTCGTTCTGACCGCAGACTGACTATCAGTAATCGGCATCAAAGGTGTCAGGCTGACCATTTCACGCGGTGCTACGACGGCCTCCGCAGGTGCGATACCAGTCTCACTCGCGACCAACGCTTCCTGGAACTGATCCAGCTCTTGCGCGGCAGTTAATGGCTCAGGCAACAATGGCTCAACGTGAGCCTCAGGGTTTTGCAAACGATCAAACAACTGCATGCTGTAATCATGGCGAGCCATTAAATCATCCATCAACGGCGCACGTACTGCACCACTGGTGTGCATCAGACTTTCAATACGCGTTTCCATGTCATGGATGTGCTGCCCTAATCCCATCGCACCGGCCATCCGCGCACTACCTTTAATCGTATGCATCAGACGTGCAATCGACTGCGGTATTGCCGTGTCATCAGGCTGTGCTTGCCAGCTACGTAATAACTGACCGACCATCGGCAATAAGTCATTTCCTTCTTCAAGGAAGACCGGCAACAAATCAAGATCGAGGTCATCTTTGACCTGTGTTGTTTGTTGAGGAGTGCTTTCCGGCAATGCAACGTTCAGTTGCTGAACGACAGTCTCATCCGCCAGATTCAGTGTGCCAGATTCTTCAGTAGGTGTTTCCGCCAGGCTATCACCAGACAACTCTTCAATGACCGCCGTTCCCGACAAGTCTGCCGGATTCAGTTTTTCATTCGTTGAGGTGATGAACTCCTCATCTGCACCGGAACTCGAACGTGCGATCACGTCTTGCAATAACTGATCTAATTGTCTGACATCATCAGGGGCAAAGTCGGCCATTTCAGACAATGCAAATTTCTGCAGCATCCGTTTTGCAGACTCCAACGCATGATCCAGCATGTCGAATTCTGCAGAGGTCAAGATAACCGGATGACGCTCAAGGCGCTGTAAAACAGATTCCAGACTATGCGCCAACTCTTTCAACGGAATCAGACCAACAGTTGCGGAACTGCCGGCAAGAGAATGACTCGCATGAATCGCATGTGTGGAGACATGACGCTCGGGTTCGTGGCGCCACTCAGATAAATCCTGAGTCAGGAAGCGAACAATTTCGTCGGTTTCTGCCATGTATATAGAGTACAGCGGCAGGCTGATTTCAAGATCACCGATACGCTTGATATTGTCATCGAGCGTTACAGCCGACTTATTCAACTCCGGAAACTCAATGATTTTTGCGCCAACAGGATCAGAAACTGGTTCAGCCACTGCAACCGGCTCCTCAACTATCTGTGGTACGGAGTGTTCAATATCTGCAACAGAAGAAACTTCTTCAACAGCATCCTCAGATGTCATTACAGTTGCCACGATCTGCTCTTCCACCGGACTCGGCAAATCAACAACCTCTTCAGGCTCAGTTATCGGATTTTGAACATCCTCAGCAACCGCATCGGGAGCAGAAAAACTGATTGTTTCAATCGCTTCAGTTTCAACAGTTGCAGCAGTTTCAGCAGCAATAACGATGTCATCAGAAGCAGGCAAAGAATGCCCTGTCGTGACATCATCAAGCGTCGCTGCAGTCTCAGCCAATATGTTCGCCGCACTTGGCAAATCGTCGAATGCACTGAGTTCAAACCCAGATGTCAGCGCGTCTGTCGCCGCATCCGTGGTCACATCCACTAACGGCAAGGCCTCTATCGTTTCTGCACCGTCGTCAAGAATCGCGAATGCCTCACCGTCCACGGGAAGCGAAGTTGCAATAAGGGGTTCATCAAGCGCATCGGCAATCGCTGAATCCTCCACTTCAGATACATCATGCACGACTGGCTCTGACAACAATTCATCTTCAGGCTCAATTGCCGCAGGCTGCTCTGAAATTTCTGAGGCCACGACTGGCAACTCGTCGGCCTCCTGATAATCGAGGCCGGCTTTGATTCGCTCCGCCGCAGCGATAATCGCAGAGCCGGTTCTTGCAGACTGGCCTGATTGCTTGAGCTCATCGACCCAGGTATTCATCTCACTTGCCGTACGTTCGAGCAGTGCATACAGATTGTCGTCACCTCGACGCGACTCCGACAACCATAAGTTCATCACCTGCTCAATGCTCCAGGCAGTTTCACCGAACACATTCAGTCCAACCATGCGGCTACTGCCCTTCAATGTATGGAAGGAGCGGCGCAGGCTGGTCAGATATTCCTGATTGTCAACATCGGCGCGTGAACGTGGCAACGTGTCCTGCACAAAATGCAAAACTTCATCGGCCTCTGTCAGGAAAATTTCGAGCAACTCAGCATCAATTGCCTCATCACTTTGCGGCAAAACAGCAGCAACAGCCGTCGCCTTCACTTCGGCTACAGCAACCGGTGAGGTGGCAGCAACAATATCCTGCAAACTCTCAGTTGAATGAGACTCTTCACCAGATCCAAGCAACTCAATCGCTGCTTTTGCACGGCCACTTGCAGCTGAGTCATCCAATAAAGTCGCCACCGAGCGTTCAGACTCCAGCGAATCTTTCAATTGCGCCTTCAGTGTTTTATCGTCAGGATTTTCAGCGAGAGACACGGCAAGACGTGCCGATTCATGCTGTTGGTTAAGTAATTCTTTTTCTGCGGTTAAAACGGAAGAGGACTCTTCGGTAGAAGTTTGTAACTGATCAGCTGAAAAAATCACATCCTCGCTGACAGGCAATAACTCTTTCTGCGCCGGCGCATCGAGCAGATTTGGGCGGAAAAGACCTGCATCAGCGTCAAACACAAATTTCTTTTTCGCTGTTTCTGGCTGGGTCTGCAAAGTTTCGATGAAAAAACTGAGAGCACCAATATTTTGCGCCAGTTTTTGATGCTCAGCTTCACGATCAGATTCAGACAACTCTTTGGAGTCTGCCAACGTAGCAACCGTCTGTCTGGTCGTTTCCAAGGCTTGCATCGCCGCATCCTGATCCAGAATCGCCATCGCGCCACTGACCTGATGCAACATGTTATCGATCGAATGCAAAGATTCACTTTGCGCAGGATCACGGAAGTATTCGTCCAGTGTTTTTTCAACCTGGCGCAGGCTCGTCTGAATTTCAGAAACGAGAACCGTCATGGTCTGACGCTGCTGTGCCTCGCGCGAAATTTCTCCCATCCAGGCCGCTTGCGACTGCGGCTCATCGCCGGACACAACGGATAATAAACGGGCTGTAATTTCATCCGCACGCTCGGAAAAATGCGCAGGTAAACGGGTAATCTGATCCAGTGCATTTTCGACGAATAACAAGCTTGTCGCTAATTCCAGTGCCAGCTTACTGCCATCTGCCGAATGTGCGACATGTCTGGCAATACCGCTTAATTCGCGCAAAAGCTTAGATAGCGAGGGCACATTTAAACCCGTGCCCGTCTCTGCCAGATCCTTCATTTTTTGCGAAAACTTATCAGCCAGACTGGCATCGCCGTTCGCAATCCGACCCCATAAATTTTTAACAGCGGTGAGCTGTTCTTTTGCGGTACTTAATACACCTGCCGCAATCTGACCGTAATTTTTCTCGTTATAGTCAGTCGGTACTTTGTTATCCAGTTGATATGCACGACGAATACTGGACACGAACGCGGACGGCTTTTCAACCTGAGCCAAAAAGAATAAGGCATCTCTGAGCAGACGCTCAGGAATCGTGTTGACGCCATCGACAAGACGACGGATCTGTAAATTAATACGTCCGAAAATTTGTTTTACATATTGCTGGTCGTCGATCCCACCATCGGCGACCGCCTCAACAAATGCCCGCATGACAACCCAGAAAGCTTTCGCCTGAGAATTGGTCTGCATCTGATCGATTTCATGAATCAAGCCATGCATGTTCTCGGCTGCTTCACGTCGCTTTTGCTGATCTTTGCTAGTCAGTACCGTCAACAGTAATTTCTCAAAACGCTGACGTAATCCACTGTAATTCGCAGATTTGCCGTTGGGCGTTACAGCGAGTTCGGGAATTTTTTCACTGACAGATAACGCTGGGAAAAACAAGTCCGCCGGATGTATCCGCTCCGCGCCCTTGAGCTCCAGCAGCGCGCGGTAGTAGGGGAACAATCTGACTGGCTGATGCGGTGCCCCGGAGAGTAAATCCTCAAGGTAGCGCAATACAGCATGAAAAGCGTCGAGAATGACATCGATATTTGCCTGCGTCATTTCTAACTGACTGCTTTGCAAGCGTTCTATCAATTCCTCAATGGTTTCGGTGACGATAGAAACGCCGTCAATATCAACGATTTGCAAGGCACCATGTGCCTGATGCAAATAACTTTTCGCATGTAATAAAGTAGTGGATCTTGCGTCAACATCCTGTGCAAGCGCTTCGGTAAGCACCTTGCCAGCGTTGGTCATCGCTTCCCGCACCTCGGGCATAACCCAGGAGAGTGGTCCAGTATCAAACTGTTCCTGAGGCAGATGTGACGAATTTGAAAAATCGGATGTCATGCGCGCTCCGCAAACTCAAGAGACGATGAACCGCGGTTCATCGTCTGCAAATATGATAGGGTCGTTTTAAGCAACCCATAGACTGGAAAATCAGGCAGTTACACGGAAACGGGATACTGAGTTTTTCAATTCCTCAGCCAACAGAGACAATTGCTTAATCGACTCGGATGTTTGCTGTGTACCGTTCTGGGTCTGTTCGGTAATAGTCAGAATGTGCTGAATATTTTGTGCAACACCGTTTGCTGATGTCGCTTGCTGTTCAGTCGCCAGAGAAATACCCTGAATCAGTTCAGCAAGACGGTTCGAAACGCTACGGATCTCAGACAAGGCGGTACCCGCCGCATCTGACAGTTTTGCTCCCTCAACCACACCCTGAGTGGATTTTTCCATCGCAGCAACCGCGTCATGGGTATCCGTTTGAATCGTACGCACCAGCGCACCAATCTGCTTGGTCGCTTCAGCCGAACGTTCCGCCAGACGCTGAACCTCTTCCGCAACCACCGAGAAGCCTCGCCCCGCTTCACCTGCAGACGCCGCCTGAATCGCCGCATTCAGCGCCAGCACGTTAGTTTGTTCAGTAATGTCGGAAATCAGTTCGGTGATCTCACCAATTTCCTGAGAAGATTCACCCAGACGTTTAATACGTTTAGACGTTTCCTGAATTTGCTCGCGAATCTCGTTCATACCCTTGATCGCGTCTTCCACCGCATGCGCCCCCTGTTCGGCCGCCGCAACCGATTGACGCGCAACCTCAGCAGATTCATTCGCAGAGCGGGAAACGTCGGTAATATCCTGCGCCATCGTCAGAACCACCTGACCGGCATCGGAAATTTCACGTGACTGTTGCTCTGACGCTTCAAGCAAGTTATCGGAAATACCTTGCGCCTGATTCGACGCAGACGTAACTTGTTCCGCAGTCGTCGTAACCCGGCCGACCAGACCACGCAACTCTTCCACCGTGTAGTTAACCGAGTCGGCAATCGCACCAGTAATATCTTCGGAAACCGTTGCCTGAATAGTCAAGTCACCATCCGCAACTTCTTGCAATTCATTCATCAGTCGCAAAATCGCGGCCTGATTCTGATCGTTTGCAGCTTTCGCTTCTTCCTCTTGTTTTTGCGCTTGCAACATTTGCTCCGCAGCTTCCTGACGGCGTTCATTCGCTTCTTTAGCGCGATTACGGCTATCCTGCAACAGAACCAAGGCAATACCAACCGCAGACGCTAACGCAACAGCAGCGGAAATCAACATCAGCCAGAAAGAAAAACTGGTGGAATCCTGCTGATCCGTATAAGTCTTTTGCAACTTAGTCAGTTTCGACTTCAGCTCTTCGTTTTCGTTAAACAATAACTGCTCAGATTGTTTGGCGGCAATGAAGTTCTGCAAGTTACCCAGAATAGTAGAAACCGAAGCCTGATATTCAGCAAACGCCTTTTTCAATTCTTCCAGTTTTTCGCGTGTATCTGCATCTTTCGTCGGTGTCAGGCGAAGAACCTCACTACCGTTAAGGAAACCTTCGACCAGATCGCGGAAAGTATTCGTATCTTTACCGAGCAGGAAAGCAGTCTCTGGATTAACACCCTCAGAAGTCAAGAATTCATTCGCACTACGACCCAGACGCTGGGTCAACATGACCAACTGACCGGAAGCAGAAATCTCACGAGCAGATCCGCCGCCTTGCACTTTCAGCGTAGAAATCTGTTCAGTCAACTCCAGCAATACCGGAGACAGTGAGTTCAGCTTTTGCAGTGTCTGACCAAAACCGGTCAGTTCCTGACGGCGTGCCAATATTGTTTCAGCTGCTTTATTAGAATTCTGCCAGGACTTGATCGTTTCTTTTAAAACCGGCTCCAGTGTGGAGTCGGCAGATTTAACATCACGACCTTGATAAGCACCACCATCCAGCAGGATTTTCAGATCATTATTAATTTCTTTGCGACTGTCTTCCAGCTGTTTAAAAGCCTGGACATTACCCTGAATCGAGTTTGGTGCTGCTTTACCAATACGTTGAGAATGCATCAGTACGTCACCGGAAATCTGCACCTGTGTAGAGATCAGAGCTGAGTGGTTCGCATTAAGCCAAACAAAAAATGCACCCGCCACTAACGCACCAACCATGGTTGTGGACAAAATGCGCATTTGCCTTTGCAATGACATTTTGCCGATGATCGGTAAATAAATATCGCCGCCTTTTTCCAGGGCATCACCGATGAATGTTGCATCGGCGCGATTATGAGTCGTATCGAAGTCAGTTTCAGCTTGCTTATGCTCGCCTTCCTGAGATGATTCTGGCGTTAACATTTTCACGTTACTGGCCTCCTCAACTTCAACCGAGCCAGCATTACCGAATGACCTTGCCGCAACTTCTGCTCCGTCAATTTCCGGATTTTCTTTTCCCTTGGACAAGAACGGTAGTTTCAATGCCATTACTGAATCTCCTAAACGATTGAATATCTGTCAGCGTCGCTTCAAGTGAAGCACTGACTATAAACCTATATGCAGAAAATCCTGATTCTGCACCAACGCAGCCAGGCTAAGTTCATGCCACACATTACCATCACGGTCACGAAACCGTCTTTGCAACCATTCCTGACTATTCCCGTCAGTCTCACCAGATGCAATCTCTTCCATCTCAGCAAGGTTACGCAAGCCCAGAACCTGCGACACCAGCAAACCACTATTGAACCCCAACGCCGGTGCAAAACCGACGATACGACAAGAATTGTCGAGTTTGGTCAGTTCAAAGCCCTGAAACCGCGACAAATCAACCACACTGGTCAGGTTACCGCGGATATTTGACAATCCCACGTACCAATCCTTGGTTAACGGGACGTTGGTTAATAATGTGGCACTAACAATTTCGCCAGCTTCCCGCAGATCAAGCAAATAACGCTGCTGCCCGATAATGATCCCCAATTGACTAAGCTTGGAGAAGCCGCCACGCTGCGCAGCCTGCATACGCTCAACCAACTGCGCCTGAAACTCACGCAAGCGCGTACGTCTCACGCCACTGTCTGACTTGGTAATTTCAAGGTTGGCAGCAGAGTCACTCAAAGTCTTAGTCATGAGGCTATCCGGGTATTTCTTATAAATAGAGACAAGCAGGCTATCTGCGGATCATTAACTAAGAGCGGCAATTTTTGCTAACAGCTCTTGTGGGTCAATCGGCTTTACCAGGTAATCCTTGGCGCCTTGACGCAAACCCCAGATACGATCTGTCTCCTGATTCTTGCTGGTACAGATAATAATTGGCACATCCTGTGTTTCCGGATCTTTGGCAATAGCACGCGTGATCTGAAAACCATTTTGCCCAGGCATCACGACATCCATCAGAATCAACTGTGGTTTATCTGCCTTAATTTTTGTCAGGGCTTCCTCGCCATTTTCAGCGGTAGATACAGAGAAGCCATTTCTAACCAAAACTTCTGTTAAAAAATAACGCTCTGTAGGAGAGTCATCTACTATTAATATTTTTTGAATAGCCATTCGCTAATTCCTCACATAAAACTGAATTATTTTTCCTGTGTATCGGACGTGTAATTCCGCACAGTTCTCAAAAGACTATCTTTTGTAAAAGGCTTGGTCAGATATTCATCAGAACCGACCATGGCGCCGCGCGCTCTGTCAAACAGTCCATCCTTGGAAGATAACATAATGACAGGTGTATCCCTGAATTTGACACTTTTCTTTATCAAAGCGCAGGTTTGATAACCATCCAGCCTTGGCATCAGAATATCGCAAAAAATCAGGTCAGGATGAGAATCGTTAATCTTTGCGAGTGCGTCAAAGCCATCCTCCGCCAAGACAATTGTATAACCAGCTTGTCCGAGGAATATCTCTGCCGATCGACGTATTGTGCTGCTATCGTCAATCACCATGATTTTCAAGTTTTCATTGCTTGCCAACGCTGACATAAAATCATCTTCCCGACAGAAAAATAGCAAGCTACCACTTTAACAAAAAAAATTTCGATCTGGCGTTTATTTCCCTGGAATAAACATTCCGTATCGCCAAAAAGACACACTTTTATAGTCTAAAAGACACATTCCTATCAAATTGCTGTCATTTCAAAATCTTCTTTACGAGCACCACATTCAGGACAAGTCCAGTTCATGGGTACATCATCCCATAAAGTGCCAGCAGGAATGCCATCTTCGGGGGAACCTTGTTCTTCATCATAAACCCAGCCACAAATCAGACACATCCATGTTTTATACTGTGGCTTTTCGCCAGCACTATCACTCACGACTAAAATCCTTCAATCAAGTAAAATATTAAATATCCCGCATAAAATTACAAAAGCTTGCATTCCTGTGTAATTTTTCTTTTTCGAACCATCCCTGGCTCGTTAAGGTTGCCTATATTAATCTACCAAACGTGCAAAACCAAATTTCTCCCATTATTCTTAGTTTCGGCGCCTCTGATCCGGTCGGTGCAACGGGACTATTTGCAGATCTGGCATCATTTGCCGCAATGGGCTGCCACGGATTACCGGTTGTGACCGCCATACTCACCGGCGACACGTCACAGATCGACGGTATCCATCCTCTGGATGCGGATCTGATTGACGAACAGGCCAGAACCGTACTGGAAGATATGCCTGTGCTCACGATTAAAGTTGGCCAGGTCGGCAGTGTGGATAACGTCACGACCATTGCCGAGATTGTCTCCGATTATCCAGAAATGCCCTTGATTCTGGATCCATTTAATACCGCAATCACGGATCACATTCCCGATGCGGAAGATCTGACCTTATCTATACGGGAATTATTAATCCCACAAGCGACGTTATTACTCATTTCAGCGGTGGAATTGTCACGCCTGGCAGAAACCTGGAAGGAAAATGCAGAACCGGAAGACTTAACAGCAGATGCCATGGCGTTAATTGATTCCGGCTGTGAATATGTTTTTGTCACCGGAACGCCTTGCAACAGCGGAGAAGTTGCGAATACGCTGTTCAGCGAATCTGGCATCGTCAGAAGAGACGTCTGGCAACGCGTGCCAGGCTCTCATGCCGGAGCCGGGTCAACGCTCTCGGCTGCAATTACAGCCTTACTGGCTACGGGTCTTGAAATTCCCGAGGCAGTAATGGAAGCACAAGAATTTACTATGGCGGCCGTAAGCCACGCGCAGCAGTTAGGAATGGGAAAGCTGATTCCAGACCGTTATTTCTGGGCGAGAGAACCTGAACACTGAATATACGCTGCATGAATACATCATCCAGCGGCAACATCTTCCGAATCAATTACCCTTTCTATCATGACGAATAAAAACGAAACCCTGTTTGCACGCGCGCAAAAAACGACTCCCGGTGGCGTCAATTCTCCGGTCAGAGCTTTTCGCTCTGTCGGCGGCACGCCGCGCTTTATCACCCGCGCTGAAGGCGCCTACTTCTGGGATGCAGAAGATCAGCGTTACATCGACTATATCGGCTCCTGGGGACCAGCGATTGTCGGCCATGCGCACCCAGATGTAGTGCAAGCCGTTCAGGAAGCAGCCGCCCGCGGACTGAGTTTTGGCGCGCCGACGGAAGGCGAAGTGCTGATGGCAGAAGAAATCTGCGGCATCGTTCCAGGGGTAGAACAAATCCGCCTGGTATCGAGTGGAACAGAAGCGACGATGAGCGCCTTGCGCCTTGCCCGCGGCGCGACTAAACGCGACAAAATTATTAAATTCGAGGGTTGCTACCACGGCCACGCCGATTCGTTGTTAGTGAAGGCTGGCAGCGGCTTACTGACTTTCGGCAACCCGACATCCGCTGGCGTTCCGGAAGATTTCAGCAAACATACGCTGGTGCTCGACTATAACAACAGCCAGCAATTGGAAGACGTATTCCAATCAATCGGTGATCAGATCGCCTGCATTATCGTTGAGCCAGTTGCGGGCAATATGAATCTGATTCGTGCCACGCCAGAATTCCTGCAAACCATGCGCCGCCTTTGTACTGCGCATGGCAGTGTTCTGATTTTTGACGAGGTGATGTGCGGCTTCCGCGTCGGATTACAGGGTGCGCAAGCCTTGTTCGGAATACAGGCCGATCTGGTCTGTATGGGCAAGGTCATCGGTGGCGGCTTGCCGGTCGCGGCATTTGGCGGGCGCGCCGATCTCATGGCGCACATGGCACCGATCGGTGGTGTCTATCAGGCGGGGACTTTGTCAGGCAACCCAGTCGCCGTCGCAGCAGGCATAACAACATTGAAGATCATCCAGCAACCTGGCTTTTACGAGCAATTAACGGCACAAACCCGCAAACTCGCGGATGGTCTGACGGCAGCAGGACAACAGGCAGGATTTGACTTCTGTGCCGATGCGGTCGGCGGCATGTTTGGCCTGTATTTCGCCGCGCAGATTCCCGACTCCTATGCAGCCATGATGGCAACGGACAAAGATAAATTTAACCGTTTCTTCCATCTGATGCTGGATGCTGGCGTGTATCTCGCACCATCGGCTTTTGAAGCCGGCTTCGTTTCGATCGCGCATGACGACGCGATTATTGAGACGACGATAGCAGCAGCAAAACAGGCATTTTCAAAACTGTAACTCCTAATATTCACGCGGCTGACAGAGCAAAAATAGCCTGTCAGCCGCGTAAATATTCAGAGTCCTGTTTTTCCCTTCCTTTTTTACGCGCCTTTTCCATCCCCTTGCCTTCTGAAACTCACCCGAGTTTCTTTGCCGGATAAATGCAGCAGTGCTTCCTGTTTTGGTGTTTCACTGATGATCTGGCCGCGTTTAATCACGTAGCGTCGCACCGGGCGCAAACGTAATGCCTCGATACTGCTGGCAGCATCAAGAATAACGAAATCAGCAAAGCAACCCGGCTGCAAACCATAGCCTTCCAGTCCCATGATTTTGGCGGGCGTTTTAGTCACAGCATCAAAACACTGCCGCATCGCCTGCTGACCCGTCATCTGGGCAACATGCAAGCCCATGCTCGCCACTTCCAGCATGTCACCAGACCCCTGGCTATACCAGGGATCCATCACGCAATCATGTCCGAACGCCACATCGATTCCCGCCGCCAGCATTTCCGGCACCCGCGTCATGCCACGACGTTTCGGGTAAGTATCGTGACGGCCTTGCAAAGTAATATTAATCAAGGGATTGGCAATGGCAGCGACACCTGCTTCACGCATCAGCGGCAACAACTTACTGACATAGTAGTTATCCATCGAATGCATTGATGTCAGATGCGATCCCGTCACCCGATGATGCAAACCGAGGCGCTGAGTATGAAAGGCCAGCGTTTCTATATGACGTGACAGCGGATCATCGGATTCGTCGCAATGCATATCGACGCGCAAGCCTTTTTCTGCGGCGAACTCACATAACAGACGCACCGATTCAGCGCCCTCCGCCATCGTCCGCTCAAAATGCGGAATACCACCGACCACATCCACCCCCATCGCAATCGCGCGCGTCAGATTATCGAATGCAGTCGGACTACGTAACAAGCCATCCTGCGGAAATGCCACCAACTGCAAATCGATATACGGTGCCACCTGCCGCTTCACCTCCAGTAAAGCCTCTGCAGCCAGCAAACGATCGTCACAAATATCCACATGGGTACGTATCGCCAGCAAACCTTTGGCGATCGCCCAGTCGCAATATTCGATTGCTCTGGCAATCAGCGCTTCCTGCGTCAGCATTGGTTTGAGTTCGCCCCATAGCGAGATTCCTTCCAACAACGTTCCTGACTGATTCACGCGTGGCAAACCATATGAAAGCACGGCGTCCATATGGAAATGCGCATCAACAAACGGTGTGCTGAGCAAATCCCCGTTTGCATCAATTTCAGGAATACTTATCTTCGGTAAGCGTTCCGCTATCACTTCTATCTTGCCCTGCCGCACAAGAATATCGACACCGCTGCGCCCATCAGGCAAATGAGCATTCCGGATCATCAGATCATGCATGTGAAATCCTTTCTGGATGTTTGCAAAAATTTTAACCGCTACCGTTATCCTGCGTCATAATCTCATCATCGAAAAGCAGGGATTTTTATGGCAACAATGAAGCAGGTCGCGGAAAAAGCGCGCGTATCAACGACTACCGTTTCGCATGTGATCAATAATACCCGGGTTGTCAGCGATGATGCCCGTGAACGTGTTCTCTCTGTCATCAAAGAATTACGCTACATCCCCAGCGCCGTTGCACGCAGTTTAAAAAATGACCGGACCCATACATTGGGTATGATGATTCCGAATAATTCGAATCCCTATTTTGCCGAAGTGATCCAGGGCATAGAAGATGCGTCATTCAAACTCGGCTACAACATTATTTTGTGCAATTCCGATGATGATCCGAAAAGGCAGGCAGCGTATATCCGCGTACTGATGGAAAAACGTATCGATGGCCTGATTCTGGTGCCATCAGGATCCGACGAAGAATTAACAAAACTACTGGCCGATGAAGGCATCCCGAAAGTGTTGGTTGACCGTGAAGTGGCGGGCGTTGCGGCAGATTTAATTGAAGCGGATCACGTACAGGGCGGCTATGATGCGACCCGCTATCTGATAGGATTAGGACATCGCCGGATCGCCTGTGTTGCCGGGCCGGACACGCTGCTGCCGAGCGGTGGTCGGGTCACAGGTTATTTACGCGCTTTAGCCGAAGCAAAGCTGGAATTCCGCACTGAATATCTGATCCATAGCGACTTTACCAGCCAGGGCGGATTTAATGCATTTAAACAGTTACTGGCCTTACCTGAAAGACCGACGGCGATTTTTGTCAGCAATGATCTGATGGCCATCGGCGGCATTTGTGCAGCAAATGAAGCTGGCGTAAAAATACCGCAACAACTGTCTGTCATCGGCTACGACGATATTGCGCTGGCCTCATTCAGCACGCCACCATTGACTACCATCGCACAACCGAAACACGATATAGGACAACTCACCGCGCAGGTTCTGGTCGCCAGAATTACGAATCCTACCCTTCCGTTACGACGGGAAATGCTAAGGTCGCAGCTGATTATCCGTCAATCGACCGCCAGACCGGAAAACTAAGATATCCGGTTACAGCATCAACAAGCGAGGCATCAACTCATTGAGCACCCGGCTCAATATCTGCAATAAAATCAACACCAGCAAGGGCGAAAAATCGAGACCGCCCAATGCAGGCAATACCTTGCGGAACGGTGACAACAAGGGCTCATTCAACGCCCGGATAAAGGGTGCCAATGGCGCATGTGGATTCACCCAGCTGAAAATTGCCTCAAGCACCAGCAGAGCCATCAAACCATACAGTACCCACTGCAACACACGAAATACTGTAAGCAGCAAAATCGCACTGAATGAGACTTCGGATAACAACCAGAAATCCAATACCATCGACAACAACGCGGTCAGAAAAACGCAGACCATCGTTGCCCAATCGTAGCCACGAAATCCCGGAACGACACGTCGTATCGGATGTACCAGCCAATCTGTGATCTGAAAAATCGCCTGTGCTAAACCAGCAGGGGGACGGACCCGTTGTACTTGCATCCAGAAACGTAACAGCAAAAATCCGGCAAAAAAACCGGTCAGGATATCGATGACGAAAGTAAAAATTCCATGCAGCACAAATTATCCTCAAAAAAAAACCCACCAGGTGAATCATCACAGAGTGGGTATTGTGCCTGAATAAGGTCAGGCAACCAAGTAGCACAAAATTACGCTGGACGATTGCCAGTTGGGAATGGCCACGCAGCATTCGGGCTAACGACCGTTTTTGCATCAGGAGTCGCTGGCTTCGCTGGAGCAGCCTTTTTTGCCGCTACTTTTTTTGCAGCTGGTTTAGCGGCAGGTTTAGCCGCTGCTTTTGCTGCTGGCTTCGCTGCTACTTTTTTCGCTGCTGGCTTCGCTGCCACTTTAGCGACGGCTTTCTTCGCTACTGGTTTGGCCGCTGCTTTTGCTGCTGGTTTCGCTGCTACTTTTTTCGCTGCTGGCTTCGCTGCCACTTTAGCGACGGCTTTCTTCGCTACTGGTTTAGCCGCTGCTTTTGCTGCTGGTTTCGCTGCTACTTTTTTCGCTGCTGGCTTCGCTGCCACTTTAGCGACGGCTTTCTTCGCTACTGGTTTGGCCGCTGCTTTTGCTGCTGGTTTTGCAGCTGCTTTTACTGCCGGCTTCGCTGCTACTTTAGCGACGGCTTTCTTCGCTACTGGTTTGGCCGCTGCTTTTGCTGCTGGTTTCGCTGCTACTTTTTTCGCTGCTGGTTTCGCTGCCACTTTAGCGACGGCTTTCTTCGCTACTGGTTTGGCCGCTGCTTTTGCTGCTGGTTTCGCTGCTGGTTTCGCTGCTACTTTTTTCGCTGCTGGCTTCGCTGCCACTTTAGCGACGGCTTTCTTCGCTACTGGTTTGGCCGTTGCTTTTGCTGCTGGTTTCGCTGCTACTTTTTTCGCTGCCACTTTAGCGACGGCTTTTTTAGCAGTCGTCTTTTTCGCAGAGGCGGAATCGCCCGCTGCCGTTTTTGGTGCTGTTGCCATTTTGTTTCTCCTTCGATAGAGATGGAAAAAATCGGATAAAAATTAAATCCGCTCTATCCTTTCAAGCGGATTATTCATGGGCACAAACATAAACGATGTTTGCGCTAATGAATTCGGCACCGGCTGAACTGCTGCATGCCCTCGATGATGCAGCACTTCAGCCATAAACTTTCGCTCTGCGATCGTCGTCTGAAGCGATCGATCTGCAACGCCCGCACTACCTGCGTACGTCAATATTAGTTACAGAACTCAAGGCACAAAGCCAAAAACCGCAATACCCGATTTCGCCAGGTATTGCGGCACTAACAGTACAAGTAATTTAATCTTTGACTGTCCATTCAGTTTGGTGAGGCCTCTCGAGTTTTACATCTCGTGCAAACCTTGAGTATCCCTTTTCAGGAGGCCGGGGCGCTTATTCAGCAGCTACTCCCAATTGAGGGCTCCGCCTGTTTGATACTCAATCACGCGCGTTTCAAAAAAGTTGCGCTCTTTTTTCAGGTCTATCATTTCGCTCATCCACGGGAAAGGATTTTCTTCCTGAGGGAACAAAACATCAAGACCAATTTGTTGTGCTCTGCGATTTGCGATGAAGCGTAAATATCCTTTGAACATCGGAGCATTTAATCCAAGCACTCCACGCGGCATTGTATCCTCTGCGTAGCGATATTCCAACTCCACCGCGCGCAAAAACAACGATTTAATTTCATCTCTGAATTCCGCTGTCCACAAATGCGGATTTTCCATCTTAATCGTATTGATCAAATCAATACCGAAATTGCAGTGCATCGATTCGTCGCGCAAAATGTATTGATACTGTTCGGCTGCACCCATCATTTTATTCTGACGACCCAGCGCCAGAATCTGCGTAAATCCAACATAGAAGAACAGTCCTTCCATCAGACACGCAAAGACAATCAGCGAACGCAGCAATGTCTGATCCGCTTCAGTCGTGCCTGTTTTAAATTCAGGATTCGTCAACACATCGATGAATGGAATCAGAAACTGATCTTTGTCACGGATGGATTCGATTTCGTTATAAGCGTTAAAAATTTCGCCTTCATCCAAACCCAGTGATTCAACGATATATTGATACGCGTGAGTATGAATCGCTTCTTCAAATGCCTGACGCAGCAAATACTGACGGCATTCCGGCGCAGTAATGTGGCGGTAGGTACCCAACACAATATTGTTTGCTGCCAGAGAATCTGCAGTCACGAAAAAACCGAGATTACGTGTCACCAAACGACGCTCATCATCAGTCAGTCCATTTGGATTTTTCCACAATTCAATATCGCGTTGCATATTGATTTCCTGTGGCATCCAGTGATTCGCACAACCAGCCAGATATTTATCCCATGCCCACTTGTATTTGAATGGTACCAGTTGGTTAACGTCTGTCTGTCCATTGATAATACGTTTATCGGCAGCGTTCACACGACGCGCAATATCTTCTGCGCTCGCAGATTCGACTTTCTTGACCAACGCTGGATTTAGCGCAACTTCCTGTAATTGCAGACCAGCTTGTACATCGCTGCCTGCTGGCCGCACAGTTGATGGCGCTACAGGTGCTGCTGGTGTGGCTTCATCGTCCCAAGATAACATTTTTATTCCTTACAAGATGACACTTTATCTTTGCGCATAAGCAAAAATGTGCCGGACATTGCGAACGATGGATAGCTCACACCGTTCGCTGAAAATTCAATTGATTAGTTCTGTATTTCTGTCAGTTACTGCCTGAAAGCCGACAGCATTACTGACAAGCTTCGCACTCTTCAAAACCTGGGTCACCTGGACGAAGGTAGCAAGCTGCACCTTCTGCTTCAGGGGCTACTGCTGGCGCTGCCGCAACCGGTGCTGCGCTGAATGCACCCGCACCGCCATCCACCGCAACTGCATTCAACGCACCAGTTTTCGATGTCGATTTTTCGGTATGCGTCGCGCCAATCGTACGCAAGTAATACGTCGTTTTCAGACCACGTAACCAGGCCAGTTTGTAGGTCTCGTCCAGTTTTTTACCGGATGCGCCTGCCATATAGATATTCAGGGATTGCGCCTGATCTATCCATTTCTGACGACGTGAAGCCGCTTCGACCAGCCACGACGGGCTGATCTCAAACGCAGTCGCATACAGTTCGCGCAAATCTTGTGGAATACGATCAATGCGAGCCAAGCTGCCATCAAAATATTTCAGGTCAGCGATCATCACCTCATCCCACAAGCCACGCAATTTCAGATCGCGCACCAGGTGTTCGTTAATTTCAGTAAACTCGCCGGACAAGTTCGATTTCACATACAAATTCTGATAGGTCGGCTCGATACAGGCTGAGACGCCGATGATGTTAGAAATCGTTGCTGTCGGCGCAATCGCAACGCAGTTTGAATTGCGCATACCAAATTGTTTGATGCGATCACGCACCACAGTCCAGTCCATGGTTTCGCTAAAATCTGCTTCCAGATAACCACCACGCTCTTCCGCCAACAACTTCAACGAGTCTTGCGGCAGAATACCTCTATCCCACAACGAACCTTGATAAGAGCTGTAAGTGCCACGTTCTTCCGCCAGCTCAGTCGATGCCAGATAAGCGTAGTAACACACGGCTTCCATCGAGGTGTCAGCAAACTGCACCGCTTCATTCGATGCATAAGGCACGCGCATCATGTGCAGGCAATCCTGGAAGCCCATGATACCCATGCCGACCGGACGGTGACGCAGATTGGAATCGCGTGCTTTTTGTACGGCATAGTAGTTAATATCAATCACGTTATCCAGCATACGCATCGCGGTACGGATCGTTTTTTGCAGTTTGACGTGATCGAGCTTGCCATTCTTCATGTGCGCTGGCAGGTTAACCGAGCCCAGATTACATACGGCGATTTCGCTTTCGTTAGTGTTGAGCGTGATCTCGGTACACAGATTCGACGAGTGCACCACGCCTACATGCTGCTGCGGGCTGCGGATATTGCAAGGATCTTTGAACGTGATCCATGGATGTCCTGTTTCAAACAACATGGACAGCATTTTGCGCCAGAGGTCGAGTGCCGGGATTTTCTTGGACAATTCGATTTCCCCGGAAGCCGCTTTGGCTTCGTAAGCGAGGTAAGCACTTTCAAATGCCTTACCGAATTTATCATGCAGATCCGGTACATCGGATGGAGAGAACAGGGTCCACTCTCCTTTTTCCATCACGCGCTTCATGAACAGATCAGGAATCCAGTTGGCGGTATTCATGTCATGCGTACGGCGGCGGTCATCGCCAGTGTTCTTACGCAGATCAAGGAATTCCTCGATATCCATATGCCAGGTTTCAAGGTACGCGCAGACTGCACCTTTACGTTTACCACCCTGATTGACCGCAACCGCAGTATCGTTGACCACTTTCAGGAACGGCACCACACCTTGGGATTTACCATTCGTGCCTTTGATGTGCGCGCCGAGTGAGCGTACCGGTGTCCAGTCATTACCCAGACCACCGGCATATTTCGCCAGCAAGGCGTTTTCTTTGAGCGCGTCATAAATACCGGCCAGATCATCAGAGACCGTAGTCAGGTAGCAGGACGACAATTGCGAACGTTGTGTGCCGGAGTTAAATAGTGTCGGTGTCGAGCTCATGAAATCAAAGCTGGACAACAGGTGATAGAACTCGATGGCACGGGCGTTACGATCTTTTTCTTCCAACGCCAGGCCCATCGCCACGCGCATATAAAAAGCCTGCGGCATTTCAATACGGGTGCCGCGGACATGCAGGAAATAACGGTCATACAAAGTCTGCAAACCGATATAGCTGAATTGCAGATCGCGGTCAGCGACCAATGCTTTTGCCAGACGGTCCAGATCAAATTCCGCCAATTTTGTATCCAGTAATTCGGCAGCAATGCCTTTCTGGATAAATTGCGGGAAATAGCGAATGTATTCGGCGGCGGCATCCTGCTGAGCCACCTCTTTGCCGAAGACTTCTTTACGCACTGTGTGCAACAGCAAGCGGGAAGTCACCTGGCTATAGGCTGGTTCTTTTTCCATCAAAGCGCGCGCAGCCAGAATTGCTGATTTATGCAATTCCTCGACAGGCACGCCGTCGTACAAGTTCTTCAATGTTTCAGTCAGGATCGCTTCTGCATCTGCCAGTTTGTCGAGACCAACGCAAGCAGCAGTAATAAGGGCGCGAACTTTTTCAATGTCGAGGATGACTTTTTCACCGTCAATAACCACATGGATTTGCGGCAGTTTTGCCTGTGAGGCTTGTTGCGCTTCGCGTTGCAGGCGGCGTTCTTCCTGATGTTTTGCACGATACAAAACATAAGAACGGGCAACATCATGCTCACCGGAACGCATCAGCGCCAGTTCAACCTGATCCTGAATATCTTCAATGTGAAACGTGCCGCCGGTTGGCTGCCTGCGCAGCAATGCCGCAACAACCGTCGAAGTCAGTTGCTCAACGAGTTCACGGATACGGGCAGAAGCTGCGCCTTGACCACCGTTGACGGCCAGGAATGCCTTCGTCATCGCGATCGCAATTTTTTGCGGCTCAAAACCAACTACGGCACCATTCCGGCGAATAACCCGGTGCTCGCTGTATCCGCTGCCAGCACTCGCCTGAACGGCGTTGCCGCTTGCGGAGCTTAGATCGGAATGAGATGGCGTTGATGTTTCCATTGAAGAGTGCATTGAACCTCCGGAGTCGGTGATATCTTGAGTCGTTCATGACCTCAGACGATCATGAAACGCTCGGGTTAACTGAATGTTGCGCCTTATTACAAACTAGCTTTACACGGAAAACGGCCGTGTTATTTCTTCATTTTTAAATCAATTGCTGCGAAAAAGGGGAATGTGAAGCAAGAAAGGTAAAACAAGAAAAACTACTATATATAGTGCACAAATAATTTATAGCCCTAATTCTAGTACCCGATGCTAAGGTGTGCAACCGCTTTATTTGCTAATTTTTCAGTAATTTTTTTGTGCAAGCGATTGACTTTCGCAGATGATCAGAAATCTGCAGCAAGCTGAGTAAGTGAGTGCTAACAGAAAATAGTCACACCGCTTAAAGGATATTTATCTATCGGTTTTCAGCATCATCCTCAACTAGACTGCAACGAGGCGAAGCAGATCTTAGGGCGCAAGCAAAGTTACACTGACAACATGCTGGCAATACTTTCGTCGGCGTGAAAGCGAACGCACAAGCGCCGATTGAATTCCCGGGAAAACTAATCCTGAATTTTTAATTTCTGTATCTGGTAACGCAACTGCCTGAAGCTGACGCCGAGCAGCTCCGCCGCCTGGGTCCGGTTATGCCGGGTCTGCTCCAAAGCCCGCATAATCATTTCGCGTTCGATATTCTCCAGATACTCAGGCAAGGAGCAAGGAAGCGTAGGGGGAGAAAAAACGTCTTCATCTTTCGTTGATATAGCCCCGGTAATGATCTGCTCAGGCTGCACAACATCATCAACATGCTGTTCCGTTGGTAGTTTTTTATGATTGCGTAAGGCCAGATCGGCCACTTGTATACAACCATCGTTGGCAAACGCGAGTGCCCGCTCGAGTATGTTTTCCAGTTCACGGACATTGCCGGGGAAATCATAAGCACGTAAAGCTTGCAATGCTGCTGGCGACAAGGTGACATCACCGCCAGCGAGCTTACGTAATATCGCAGCAGATAAATCGGCAATGTCGTCAAGACGCTCACGCAACGGCGGCAAGTGCAGCTCAATGACATTTAAGCGGTAATACAAGTCCTGCCGGAATCGCCCTTCGTCTACGCAGGTACTCAGATTCTGATGGGTTGCACTGATAATCCTGACATCGACGGACTCTTCCAGTGTTGCGCCGACTTTGCGAATACGGCGCTCCTGTATTGCCCGCAACAACTTCACCTGCATCGCCAGCGGTAAATCGGCGACCTCATCCAGCATCAGCGTGCCGCCATTCGCCGCCTGAAAAAATCCTTCGCGATCATCTGCCGCCCCGGTAAAAGCACCTTTACGATAACCGAAAAATTCCGCTTCCATTAACGTCTCAGGAATTGCTCCACAATTAACCGCAATAAACGGCTTGCCAGCGCGCGAACTGGATGTGTGGATTTCTCGTGCAGCCAGCTCCTTGCCGCTACCGGATTCCCCGGTAATAATGACCGGTGCCATGCTACGCGCCAAACGACTGATTTGTGCCCGGACGTCCTGCATACCAGGCGACGAGCCAATCAGAAACGAGGCTGGCGTCATTTCACAGACATCGGAGGCCACTTCGGATTCCGCATTGACCAGATTTATTTCCAGCGCAGAACGCACCAGTTTGCGTAAATGATCAAGAGCCACAGGCTTGGAAACATAATCAAACGCCCCGGCCTTCAGGGCGATCACCGCATTATCGGTGCTGCCAAAGGCTGTAATCACCGCGATCGGGGTATTTTTATAATGAAGATTAACCTCTTCCACTAACTCCATTCCCGAACCATCGGGCAAACGCATGTCGGTCAACACCAACGAATAGCAGTTTTTGGCTAGCAGCGCTCTGGCGATATCCAGATTTTCGGCGCTATCAACATCCAGCCCCATTTTAATCAGCGTGATCTCTAACAACTCGCGCAAATGCGCCTCATCATCCACCACCAGGATGCGTGGACAAGTGTTGCCGCTAGTGTTGCTCATGCGTTCAATCCAGAAAAATTAATCACGAAACGCCCCTTAGGCTCACTGTCTTCAGCATCGCTGTGATCGACACGATATTCATAATCTAGCAAGGCTTTGTTATTCAGGCATAATTCCCGCGCCATATACAAGCCCAGACCCGTTCCCATCCGGGATGTCGTATAAAAGGGTTCAAATAAATGCGCACGGACTTCAAAACTGATAGCGGGACCGTCATCCTGAATATGCAACTCCTGCCGGCCGCCAGGATTTATCATGGCATACAAACGAATGCTGCCAGAACGACCGCTCGCATACCGGATTGCATTCGACAGCAAGTTTGAAACGATTTCAGTCAAATGACCAGGATCGAAGCTGACTTTGAAATCAACTTCATGAGCAACGGCGATCAGATCGGGGGCGACTTGTTTTATCTCGACGAAATCCTGCACGCACTGGCGCACCAGCGGCATCAGGAAATAAGGCTCCACATCATTGCGCGCCTTACGTGAGAGTTTCAGAATATCTTCGATCAACTGATTTAAGCGTCCGACATTATCGTCAACAATTTTTAAGAGGCGTTTGGCCTGCTCTTTATTGTCCTCAATGTGAGCAATATCTTCGTTCAACAAGGAGGCCGCATAAGAAATGGACGACAGCGGATTTCTGACTTCGTGCGCAATGCTGGCGGTCAGACGTCCCATCGATGCCAGTTTCAATTGCTGCGCATGATTCTCAATATCCGACACATCCTGCATAAAAATAACGGTGTAATCATTCGCAGATGCCTGCAGACCAGTTTCATTCGCATCCTTGACGATAATCATCCGCAATTTCAGATGCGTGACAAAATGCGGTCGTTCTGATCTGAAACCAAAACTGCTGTGTTCAAAACCTGAGCGCGGTATCGCTGAGCCGGAAACACTCCCTTTACTTTCGTCCAGGTAGCAGGGAATAGAAACAAATGAAATCTCATCTTCCAATTCTCTGGGCGTCTTACCCGCATTGCGGATCTGGATATCAGCCAAGGTGTCTACCATAGGACGCAAAGCGATGACATCTGCCAATTTGACGCCAATCATGCCTTTTTTGAGATTCCCCCCGAGCATACGTTCTGCGGCCGGATTCATTTCAAACATGCGCCCGGAATGATCAAGCACCAGTATTCCGTCATCCATATCCGCGATCACCAAACGATTAATCGCCTGCTGCATCACTAATTCATTCCCACGCAGTGCCGCGAGTTGCTCCTGGCGGATAAGATTACTCGCGAGACGATTCACCACGTACACCACAGCAAAATAGGATGCGCCGAATAAACCGGCCTGAGAAACCAGACTGCCATCATCTAACTCAAGGGAACGGTACATCCCTTCGCTCAACAACAACAAACTGACAAGCGAACAGAAAAAGAAAGCCCACAATAAAGGCGCCAGAATTGAAACGCCTGCCAGAGGAAACAAAAATAAGATATTGAAGCCTCCACGCCCGCCGCCGGAACCGAGATAAAGCAAGGAAATGATGATGATGTCGAGCGTAATCTGCGACAGCAGTTGCAAAATGAAATGCCGCGTGTGCACGACTTTGAGTATCGCAAAGCCCAGACTGGAAATTAAGTAGGCGGTACAAATATCAATGGCAAACACATGGGAAAATACCCAGATATCTTTGGTACTACGTAAATTGAGCAGCAACAAAAGACTGATCGCAATGATTACCCGGGAAATATTCAGGGTTTGCAGAGATCGCCAGAACGAGGGCGTCGGCTCAGGAAAAACAGAAAAAGTCGCTGCCATGGGTTCAGTTTATTTCTGAACTAGTGCAAATCAGCGTGCGCTGAAGAACAATAGGTTTGCTGCTCCCGGATAACGGCTTCAGAAGCTGGTAAATAAATCTGACAATGCGCACAGCAAACCATGGTTTCTACTGGTGCAGCGGCCGTCGCCGGCATATCAAATGACGACGCATCGGATGTCGTTTCAGCATTCCGGCTGCGCATGCTGTCCTGAGACAAAGGTTTAGCTTTTTTACGTATCGCCAGAATGACCAACACGGCCAATACCAGCCACATCAGCAATTTCATACCAGACTCCTGTGCAACACCACTTCCAGCACGAAACGACTACCGACATACGCCAGCAATAAGGTCAGGAAACCGGACAATGTGAAATTCAATACAGTTTTTCCACGCCAGCCGCGCCACCGGCGCCCCACCAGCAAGATGGCAAACAACAGCCATGACAATAACGACAAGATGGTTTTATGATCCCACTTAAATGCCACGCCCAGTACCTGCTCAGAAAACACGATACCAGACAATACGGTCAGGCTGAGTAATACAAATCCGACAGAAATCAGTCTGAACAAGACCTTTTCCATCGTCAGTAATGCCGGCAACTTATCAATCACCGCGCTCAGCCATGGCTGCAAGGTGCGTGAACGCAATTTATGCAAATGTTTGTCTTGCAGACTCATGATCGCGGCGTGAAACGCCGCGATAGTCAATGTGCTGTAGGCCAGCAAAGCGATGCTGACATGCCATGGAAACATCGCTGTTTTCCCTGTCAGTGCAATCACTGCACCCGGAAAAAATACGGGCAGGATAGAAAATCCTGCTGCAGGCGGAAATAACAAAAACTTCAAGCCATCGAGTGAAAAATTACGATTCTCTATCAGATACACAGAGACGGTCACCCATAGCGCCGCCGATAACATGGTCGCAAAACCGATACGTAAAGCATCATCCGCAAACACCGCCAGCCATAATGAGGCGGCATGCAGCAACCACGCAAGGACGCTGACCCCGGCACCAACGATGCGCTGCGGGAACGGAATAAAAACAGCGGCCAGGTAGAGGACGACCACCAGAAAAGATAAATAGATTTGCATCAGCTAAGTTTACACCATGTCGCCTTAAAAATTGACGTTCGCTTGCATACTGACGGCATTTCCGACGCCGACTGAAAATTGAAATGTCTGAAAAATCCCGGAACAAGCGATCGCATCAGGATTAATTACAGAAATTAGAGGTTATTTTGAACTTTTCAGAATTTTTCGCGACTAAACTCACTGTGTCCAGTATTCATATACTGAGCCAAGGGATAGACTCACTTCGTTTTCTCACTTTTCAATAATAAAACCATGAAAAAGACACTCATTACGCTGGCAGTTCTGAGCGCAGCCTCAGTCGCCTATGCCGACGAAGGCATGTGGATGCCACAACAGCTGCCACAAGTAGCTAAAGAGCTGAAAGCCGCCGGTTTAAAACTGGATCCGGCAAGCTTAACCAAACTGACAGAATTCCCTATGGGCGCCATCGTCAGTCTCGGTGGTTGTTCGGCTTCTTTTGTTTCACCACAAGGTCTGGTTGCAACCAACCATCATTGCGTCTATGGCAGCGTGGCGTACAACTCCAAGCCTGAGCGCAATCTGCTGGCGAATGGTTTCCTGGCAAATACGCTGGCAGAAGAATTACCAGCAGCACCCGGCTCACGTATTTTTGTCACCAAAGAAGTAACCAATGTTTCGGACAAAATCATCAGTAAAGATGTCGCCAAACTGGAAGGCAAAAAGCGCGTTGACGCGATAGAAAAAAACTCCAAAGCCCTGGTGGCCGAATGTGAAAAAGATGCCGGTCACCGTTGCAACGTCTATCCATACTATGGCGGTCTTGAGTTTTACATGATCAAACAGATGGAAATCCGTGACGTCCGTCTGGTACACGCACCTGCCGAAGGTGTCGGCAAATTCGGTGGTGATACGGATAACTGGATGTGGCCACGTCACACCGGCGACTACGGTTTCTACCGCGCATATGTCAGCAAGGATGGCAAAGCCGCTGACTACAGCAAGGATAACGTTCCTTACGTTCCTAAACATTACCTGAAACTGGCAAAAGACGGCTTGTCTGAAGGCGATTTCGTCATGGTACTGGGCTACCCTGGCCGCACTAACCGTCACCGTCTGCCATCTGAAGTCGCGTACACATTTGACTGGAGCTACCCTGCGTTCGTCAAAGCTTCCGGTGAGTCACTCGCGATCATCGCTAAAGAAACCGCCAATGATCCTGACGCCAAGCTGAAATATGCCAGCCAGGTTGCCGGTATCAACAACTACTACAAAAACCGTCAGGGCATGCTCGACAGTTACGCTGGCAGCGATTTTCTTGCCCGCAAAACCAAAGAGCATGAAGAGTTGAAAGCATGGGTCAATAGCAATCCTGCCCGCGCAAAAGAATTTGCCAGCGATATTGCGGATGTAGAAAAACTGATCGCTCAGCGCGATGCACAAGGCAAACGTGAGTTTTTCCTCGACCGTTCGTATCCGCGTCTGCTGAGCACTGCCCGTAGTCTGTATCGTCTGGCAAATGAAACGACGAAACCGGATGCTGAGCGCAAAGCTGGCTTTCAGGTTCGCGACCTGCCACGCTTTAAAGCAGGTGTAGAAGCAGTTGAGCGCAACTACGTAGAGAAGGTCGATAAAGCGCTGGTACTGAACAGTCTGAGCCAATACGCTGCACTGCCAAAAGATCAGCGCAGCGCTAACTTCGATGCGGCCATTGGCATCAAAGACGGCATGAACGAAGCTGACCTGAAAGCCTTGCTGGATAACTTGTATGCCGGCAGCAAACTGGGCGATAAAGCGACACGTGCAGCCTGGCTGAGCGCTAAACCTGAAGACTTTAAAACCAGCAACGACAGCTTCATCAAAGCAGCGGTAGCAATGTATGAAGGCGGTCTGAAACACGAAGCGGAAGACGAAGAACTGGCAGGTAAAATCCAACAAGCCTATGCCAACTACATGAAAGCAAAAATCGCCTTCATGAAGAGCAAAGGACAAGCGGTTTACCCTGATGCGAACAGCACATTGCGCGTGACATTCGGTAAAGTGGCTGGACGCGATCACGGCACAGCCGATGGTCTGGCATGGTCTGCATTCACGACAGTCAACGGTATTCCACCAAAAGCGACAGGCCAGGGCGAATTCAATGCGCCTGCTGCTCAGTTGGCCGCAATCAAAGCCAAAGACTTTGGAAAATATGTTGATCCTAAGTTGAAAGCAGTGCCGCTCGCCTATCTGGCAACGCTCGATATCACTGGTGGTAATTCCGGCTCTGCTGCGCTGAATGCGAAAGGTGAATTCATCGGCCTGGCCTTTGATGGTACTCTCGACTCCATCATCTCTGACTGGGATTACAACAAGGCGAATACACGTTCGATTCAGGTCGATCTGCGCTACATGTTATGGCAAATGAAACATGTCGATAAAGCAGACAAACTGATCAAGGAAATGGGCGCAGAATAATTCGCCTTACTTCTCACCAAAAGCCACGCGGTCAGCGTGGCTTTTTTTTGTTGCGCATGATTGCCGACGATTACCCACAAAGACTGATTCTTCAAACAGCACAGCCTATCGTTTCCTTGACTTTCTCTGCTTATCTCATACATTGGTATAAATTCTGTGCATCAGTAATTCCCCTGGCGGATGCCCGCTGCACGAGTTCACTGATTGGTGAGCAGCCAGACTGACACCGATATCCATCAAAGCACAATAAGGATAAGGACGAGACATTATGAATCTGCTGAATCTGGGAAAAATGCCATTTTCATTTCATGGCGGCTGGGATACGGTGAGTAAAATTCACCCTTCTGTGATCCGTAGTTTTCTGTTGCTGGTGTTGCCATGCTCATTGATACCACCGCTGGCATTGCTGTATGCGGGCAGCCATCATGCCGCCTTATACTGGGTTGATGCGCCTTACCTGCGCTGGCTTGATGTGGCTGCCGTTTTTCTGGTCATGGAATTAATGACCGTACCGCTGATGGGCTGGCTGATTCGCAAGCTGGCGAAAGATCATCAGGTGACCATGGACTTTCAGGATAGTTTTCTGCTGGCCAGCATTACTGCGGTGCCGATGTGGTTATCCAGCCTGGGCTTGTTATCCGCCGATCTCTGGCTGGTGATCGCCTGCGTGATTATGGGTCTGCTATTGGCGGCCAGCGTGCTGTATCATGGCCTGTATGCGATTTTGAAATTAGAAGATACCGTTGACGCGCAAGTCATGGGCTACAAAATTTTCTCTTTCGGTGGCATCGTCTGGATCATGCTCTGTAGTTTCGTCGCATTGCCACTGATGTGGTAAAACCTGCCGCTACGCGGGCTAACACGCGTTAGCTCGTCAGCGCCTTCCCCTGATGCCGGACATGCTGCATCTCAGCCTACGTGTCCGGCTTCGCATTACCAGATACTCCCCCCTCTTTTTTCGTAAAAAACCTTATTGTCGGCATCAATAAAAGGCCTGTTAAGATACTCCCCGGAGTATCTTGATAAGCCGGAAGCCGCCCCGTATCCGGCATTTGCCTTGCCGCGTCTAGTTCCAATGACGAATAGACGCGCACTCACCCACCCCTTAGCATCCTCAGGGTCATTCGGGAGAGCAATCATGAAACGCAGAACCTTCATCTTCACCAGCCTGGTCCTCAGCAGCGGACTGATATTACCGGCATCAGCACAAGTGAATAACATCAGTGATGCGATCAATAAAGCCGGGCGACAGCGCATGCTGGCACAGCGGCTGGCGAAAGCCTATTTGCAGTTAGGCATGGATATCGATGCCGAACACGCCAGAAAAATTCTGGATCAGTCCTTATCCGTATTTGATCGCCAGCTGGTGGAATTACGGACCTTCGCGCCGAATCCCGACATCAAATCGCGCCTGAGCGAAGCCGAAAAAATCTGGCTCGATTACAAACAATTATTGGTTGGGAAAACACCCAACAAGACCGATGGCAAAAGCATCCTCGTATCGAGCGACAAGCTGATGCAACTGGCCGATGACAGCACGCTGCAGCTGGAAAAACTTGCCGGAAACAGCAGCGGCAAATGGGTCAACCTCGCCGGTCGGCAAAGGATGTTGTCGCAGAAAATGGCCAAGCTTTATTTAGGTCGACAATGGAATATCGCGCCAGCCGACGCCGGCACTCTGCTCGACAGCGCGCGCAGAGAATTCGTCGCGGCCCAGAACGCGCTGAAGAACGCGCCAGTCAACACTGCAAAAATTAAAGATGAGCTTGAACTGGCGCAGCAACAATGGCTATTTTTCGACCTTGCCCTGCAACAAGCGGATGATGCTAAAACGCGGCATCAGTCTGCCATCAATGTTGCCACCAGCAGTGATCGCATTCTGGAACAGATGGATAAAGTCACCAGCCTGTATCAGCAACTCAGCTAAATACTAAGCGCGCCCGGTTTTGTTATCAGCGCCACTCACTTAATTCAGCTGATATTTTTTGAGTTTGTCGTACAGGGTTTTTTTAGGAATACCGAGACTGTCGGCTGCCAGCGCAACATTCGACTGATGCGTACGCAGCGCCTGTGCGATCAGCGATGCTTCGATAGCCTCGAGTTTTTTCGGCAGACTGTTCGCGTCCGGCAGCGGCTGTTTATCAGTCGCGCTTTCGTTCACATACTCACTCTCGTTCTGACTCTGCATATCAGCGACACCTAGCACCAGCTTGTCTGCAAAATTGCGTAATTCACGCACATTACCGACCCAGTCGCGTTGCTGCCAGAGCTGCATTTCGGCCGCACTCCATTCCGGCAGCGGGCGTTGAAAACGCTGTGCTGCGCCTTGTAAAAAATGCGCCAGTAACAGGGGAATATCTTCGCGTCTGTCATTCAGGCGCGGCAGATACACATGCACGATCGCCAGGCGGAAATACAGATCTTCGCGGAATTTATTTTCTGCGCTCAGCGCCAGCAAATCGGTTTTGGTTGCGGCGATAATCCGGCAATCGAGTTCGATCAGATTGTTGCCGCCCAGTCGTTCCAACCGGCGCTCCTGCAACACGCGTAACAGCTTGACTTGCATCGCCAATGGCATGCTTTCAATTTCATCGAGAAATACCGTACCACCGTTAGCGTATTCAAGCTTGCCGATACGACGTTTTTGCGCGCCGGTAAAGGCGCCCGCTTCATGTCCGAAAATTTCGCTTTCAAATACGGATTCAGGCAGTGCGCCGCAATTGATCGCGACAAATGCGCCCGCCCGACCACTCGCCAGATGCAACTGGCGCGCCACCACTTCTTTACCGGTGCCGGTCGCACCGTGAATCAGCACGTCGGCAGGCGTCGGCCCGATATTGCGGATGAAATGGCGGATTTTTTCGATTGCTGCGGACTGCCCGATCAGCTCAGGCATCGCCGGACGATTCGCCAGCGTTTGTTTCAGTTGCTGATTTTCCAGCACCAGACGGCGTTTTTCCTGCGCGCGCAAACAGGTATTGAGCAAGCGCTCGGCCGAGAATGGCTTTTCTATGAAATCATACGCACCGGCGCGCATCGCCTCTACCGCCATGCTGACGTCGCCATGTCCGGTAATCACGATCACCGGTAAATCTTTATCCGCAGCGACCAACTCGGCCAGTAAATCCAGCCCGGATTTTCCCGGTAAGCGCACATCCGTCACCACGATCCCGCTAAAGCCTGCGGACAATTGCGCCTGCGCCGCTTCTGCGCTGGCAAAAGCAGCGACGGTAAAGCCACCCAGTTCCAACGTCTGCGTGGTTGCCAGACGTACGGCTTGTTCATCTTCAATTAATACAACCGACAAAGCTGACACAATTTATTCCTCTCAATAGCGCTGATCGTCCTGGCTGCAAATGCCAGGAAAATCAGATACTCCCCCCTTATTTTAACTTTTTCGGTCTAACCTCAAGGAAAACAAAGGACAAAAAAATATACTCCCCCCCAGTATTATTCTTGCAAAGTTATTCTGGCAAAACGGGCAATCGGATCACGAACTGGGCTCCGCCCTGAATATGATTGCCCGCATGCAGGCTGCCATTCATCGCCTGCACAATAGAAGACGAAATCGCCAGCCCCAGGCCCAAGCCTTTACCGCTGGGCTTGGTGGTGAAAAACGGTTCAAACAAATGGCTAATCACGTCTTCCGGCAAACCCGCGCCACTGTCGATAATCTGCAGGCTGATGTGCGCGTCATTTAATTCCAGCAGCACTTCAATTTTTTTTACTGCCGCGGTTTCCACCGCGTCCAGCGCATTTCTGAGCAGGTTGATCAAGACCTGTTCTATTCGCACATTGTCGCCCAGCACCAGCACCTTCTCTGGCATCGCCAGTTGTACCTCTACTTTGAGCCGCTCAATATCGCTCTGCAACATCGCGATGGACGCATGCACGGCGGAACACACATCGACCGCGCCCAGTTGCCCGCTGCTCTTTCTGGCAAATCCTTTGAGCTGAGCGATGATGGAACCCATACGTGCGCTGGCGTCGCTGATATGCTGCAAGTTCGCTACCGCCTCATCGGTTTTGCCACGCTGCAGATAAGTCGCCGCGTTGTCGGCAAATGCGCGGATGGCGGTCAGCGGTTGATTCAATTCGTGGGTGATTCCTGCCGCCATTTGCCCCAGCATAGCCAGCTTACCTGTCTGCACCATTTCATTCTGCGTCGAACGCAGCACTTGTTCTGTCGTCTGCAATTTATGGAACTGCTCTTCTAGCTGCGTATTCGCAAGCATTAAATCACCGGTGCGCTGCGCAATTTTTAATTCGAGTTCATCAGCAGCGCGCTGTAAAGCAATTGCCGCCGCCTGCCGTTCTTCGATACGGCGTCGGCGTTGATAATAAACACCGGCAACGGTCGCTGCGAGCACCAGCAACAACATAGAAATCACCGCCGCCTGCACACCTGCCTGCACCACCTTGCTTTCATCAGGGAACAGCATCAGTTGCCAGCCAAGACGACCAATCGGACGCGTCAGATAATCACCAAATCCAGCCTGATCTTTTTTGGGCAGGCTACTGATGGCCGTAACCGGCTTACCGGAATATTGCAAGGTCGCCTGAATATCGTTTAAAACATCTTTATCCAGCAAACGCAGACTGCGATAGCGCCATTCGTTGCGGTTACTTAAAAATATCACACCATTGCGATCAGTCAGTGCAATAGGTTCATTATTGCTGCGCCAGGATTTCTGAAATTCATCCAGACTGATCTTGACCGTAATCACACCGACAGGCGCACTATGCCCGCGTTGCGCAGCCGACGCATAAACCGGTTGGGAAATAAAATAGCCTGGAATACTGGTGGTGTTACCAACCGCATAAAAGTGGCCTGCCGAACCACTCTTCGCCATCGCATCCTGAAAGTAGGGGCGGAAGCTGAAATTTTTTCCTATGTAACTTTGCGCACTGTTCCAATTGCTGGCAGCGATCGTCAGACCTTGCGCATCCATCAGATAAATCGCGGCAATTTTTGCCTGCTGCTGCATGTCCTGCAGCGTCAGATTTAATTGCTGCACCAGCGCTTTGTCAGCAGGATTCGCGAGTACCTGCGCGGCTAACGGCAGATACGAAATCGAGTACGGCAAAGTCTCGTAGCGCTCGAGCACCGACTCCAGATCCAATGCAATGATTTGCAGTTGCCTGTCCCCGGCCAGACGGATTTCACTTTTTTCTTTTTGTGCGAAAAATAAATACGCAAAAAAAATCAGCGCCACACTACATGCCGCACTGAGACACATAGTAATGATGCGCTGATGAGAGTTCATATGTTATTCAAGAACCTGCTTTTGCCATCACAGTGATGGCATGACGGGCATGTTTAATCGACGGCAGCCATTTTCAGTTCATCATTATGATGACGCTGCTGCTCTTCCATGACGAGCTGTCCAAGTTCACGTTTCAAGGCGTTGAATTCAGCTGCAGACGGGTCACGCAAACGTGGCAGGTCGATCAGAATATCTTTCTTCACGGTGCCTGGACGATAGGTCATGACGATAATCCGGTCGGCCAGATAAATCGCTTCTTCGATACTGTGCGTCACAAAAATAATGGTCTTTTTCAGCTCCGCCCAGAGACGCAGCAACTCATCCTGCAGATTACGGCGGGTCAGTGCATCCAACGCACCAAACGGCTCATCCATCAACATGATCGGTGAATCCAGCGCCAGCACGCGGGCAATCGCAACCCGCTGACGCATACCACCGGACAAATCTTTAGGAAAGCGCTGTTTGAAATCGGCCAGACCCAGCATCTCGAGTAATTTGCTGACGCGTGAGGCGATATCAGCTTTTCCCATACCTTTAATTTCCAGTCCGAAAGCGATATTTTGCTCGACGGTCATCCAGGGAAATAAAGCGTATTCCTGAAACACCATGCCGCGATCCGGGCCTGGTTCAGTCACGGTTTTTCCATTCGCAATAATGCTGCCGGACGACGGCAAAGAAAAACCGGCAATCGCATTCAGCAAGGTCGATTTACCGCAACCGGAAGGACCAAGCAGACAAACAAACTGCCCTTCAGGAATTTCCAGATTAATGTCGCGCAGGGCGACGACTTCTTTGTCTGCAGTCTTGAAGATTTTATTGACCGCATTCACTTTGATATGTGTGGGATTCATCTCAGTTCTCCAATCCACGGTGCCAGCGCAGTAAATAGTTATTTAATTTATTCATCGCCAGATCAATTGCCAGACCCAGCATACCGATACTGATCATGCCGGCGATAATTTTGTCCGACCAGAAATACTCACGCGCTTCGAGAATCCGGAAACCCAGACCGTTATTCACCGCAATCATTTCAGAAACGATCACGACAATGAAAGCGGTACCGATACCGATACGCACCCCCGATAAAATATACGGCACAGCCGCAGGCAGCATAACCCGTACAAACATTGTGCTCTGGCTGGCACCGAGATTGCGGGCCGCGCGGATGTAGATCCCGTCAACATGACGCACACCGGCAATCGTATTCATCAATACCGGGAAAAACGCGCCGATCGCGATCAGGAAAATTGCCGGCGGATTACCGAGTCCGAACCAGAGGATAGACAAAGGAATATACGCAATCGGCGGAATCGGACGCAACACCTGCATCAAGGGATTCATCCAGGCATAGACGCGCTGGCTTGATCCCATCGCCAGCCCCAGCGGCAATGCAAGCCCGGCACCGACCACAAAACCAACCAGCACACGATACATACTACCGATGGTGTCACGAACCAGTTCGCCGGAAAATGCCCATGACAAACGGCTCATGGTCGCCGGGTCGTACGTTTCCAGCGGTAACGCATACTCTATCCATTTTTTCACCACAGCCACCGGCGAAGGCAATACTTGCGGATTGACCCAGCCATTGCTGGTGACGATTTGCCAGATCGCGATGAGGATGGCGGGCACAATCAGACCCGCGCCAATTTCACGCCATTTGAATTTCATTTGTTGTCCTTAGAAAAGAGAAACAGAAGCAGCGTCAGGGAATAGCAAGAGACTTGCTTCTGTTCTGAATGTTGCAGGCTGATGCTGTGCCGGGAGTACCAGGGCTTACCGGTACTTATTTAATGTTCAGACTTTTCTTCGCTTGCTCAAGCAAATCTGTTTTGACCCATTCTTTTGCCACTGGCGGCTTGCTCATTTTGCCGATGCCGTATTTTTGCATCAGATCCGTCGTGACCTGAATATGCTCCACAGACATATCGTAAGAGTAAGGTGAATTTCCTATCGCATTCACAAAGTCTTCGTGGCTGACCTGACCTTTGAACATACTTTCGCGCACATATTTTTCAGCCAGATCTTTGTTGTCGATGAAGGCTTTTGTCGCTTCAACGAAACAACGCATGAATTTTTCAGCGACAGGGCGACGCTCTTTGTAAAACTTCTCAGTCATCACCATCGCACGTACTGGTTCACCCAGCGGAGTATCGTAAGGTTTGATGACCTCTTTACCGAAGCCTTTACCAATCGACTGTGAAGAGTAAGGCTCAGACTGCATCATCGCATCGATATTTTTACCCAGCAAAGCCTGATTCAGATCAGGAAAACCGAGGTAAATAATCTGCACATCTTTACCTGGCTGATCGGAATACGTCAGCCCATTCTGCGACAACTCGGCAGCCAGCAAAATATCCTGAATGCCACCGCGCGTGACACCCACTTTTTTGCCCTTCAGATCCTTGACCGTTTTTACGCTGAGATCAGCACGAGCGACGAGGCGCGCTCCACCTTTAGCAAAACCAGCCACCACATAAATTGGTGTGCCGCTGGCGCGACCAGAAATCGCCGCTTCAGAAGAGACTGCGCCGACATCCAGCTCACCGGCGATCACTGCCTGCATCGCATCGAGGCCTTTGGAAAAAACGCGCTCTTCTACTTTCAGACCGCATTTCGGTGCGATTTCTTTGATGTAGGATACCGCACCATAATGGGCGAATTTGAGGTTGCCGAGACGGACAACTTCCTGTGCCTGAGCACTGCCAGCCAATGCCAGAGGAATCACGGCGGCCATCGTCAATACTTTCTTCAACATACTATCTCCTTATGATTTTTTCGATAACGTTGATGTCAACACGGATCTATCAGCACAGATCGTGCCAGTAACACAACTCACGTAAATAATTGATTCCATTAGACCTCCGTAAATAATTTGCCGCAAACAGTCTGAATATTCAGAAAAAAATGCCGGAATCTTCTGAGACTCCAGCATTGTATTCGGCGTTGCATCACTTATACCTTCGCTTTCCAGCCCGTCTGGGACTAAACAGAAACGAAGGTAGATTCTCAAAGGATCAGCGTAAAAATTTCTTGTCGCGATTGATAATCGTCAATTCAACGAATTCACTGCCACTATGATCTTTCTCACCATAGGTCAACAAAATGCCGCCGATATCATTTTTATGCATCGATTCCAGCGCCCGCACAAAGCCATCACGCGTCAGACCGCGACCGCTTTTCTTCAAGCCTTCGACCAGCACTTTCGCAGACACGAAGCCTTCCATCGCGGAATAAGACTCTGGTACCGTAGTCCCTTTCGTCACCTGCTTGAATTCCTGACCCAGTTGCGTCGCCAGATTCGGTGCGGGCATCACTTGTGACACCATAATGCCCACTGCATGCGGGCCAAGACTATCAATAAATCCTTGTGTCGCGTTATTAGATAAAGTCATGATCTGCGCAGTATTACCGCCAGCACGTAAGGATTTGATGATATCCGCAGTAACGGGAGCAGCACCGACAATAATCAGGGCTTTTGCATTCGATGCCTTTACCGCATGAACCACCGCAGCCACATCAGGTTTTAAACGATCAAACTTAATCATCGCCGCCGGTTTCAGCTTAAAGCTGTTTTCCGCCGCCCGAAAACCTTCCAAAGCATCATGTCCGAAACTGTCGTCAATATGAATGATGCCGACTTCTTTCAGGCCTATCGTGGAAAACTGCTCGACCGCTTTTCTGACCTCATCCTGATATTTCGCCCGCACGTTGAATACGTAACGATGCAAAGGCTGATGCATCACTACCGCGCCAGTACTCGGAGCAACCAGCGGAATTTTATGTTCATTCAACAGTGGAAATAAAATCTCAGACGTCGGTGTGCCACGGCTTTGGAACAATGCAAACACGTGGTCTTTTTTAATCAGCGTTTCCGCATTTTTATAGGCCTGGGTCGCATCAAATTTATCATCCAGAGTGATGAGTTCAATTTTCCGGCCATTCACTCCACCGTTTTTATTCACATAAGCAAAGTAGGCATTTGCACCTGCCTGCATTTCTTTGACAGCTCCGGCAATCGGGCCGGTGACACCGACGGTTTGTCCTAACAATATCGTCGAATCCGTCACACCATCTTCAGCCGCAGCGATAGTACTGACGAAGAGGGTTACCACGCTCAGACTGAGCCCGGCAATCAGATGATTCATTTTTTTTTTGCGCATAATAGTCTCCGAAAAAAATAACAGGTTATGACGTCAGCGCTCCATAACTCATAACAAAAAATATAAAAACTCAATCACATACAGGACGCAAAATCCTGATGGATCATAAAAAGAATCAGCGTAAGAAACGCTTGTCACGTCCAATCATGGTCAGCTCCACAAATTCGCTGCCAGTGTGGTCTTTTTCTGAATACGTCAGTGTCAGCCCGCCGAGGTCAAAGCGTTTAATTGATTCCAGTGCCCGGATCAGCCCCTCTCTTGTGGGGTTTTTACCGGCACGGCGCAAACCTTCTACCATCACTTTGGCAGAGACAAATCCTTCCATCGCGGCATACGATTCAGTTACATGATGCTCTTTCGTAACTTGCCGGAACTCTTGCCCCAGCTGGCTGGACAACAGATGCGGTGCAGGTACGATCTGCGACACCATAATGCCAGTCGCATGTTTACCCAGCGAATCAATAAAAGACTGCGATGAATTATTCGATACCGCCATGATCTGTATCGCGCTGCCGGCATCACGTATGGCATTGATCAATTCAGCTGTTGTCGTGCCAGACGTCACCAGAATCAAGGCCTTGCCCGCGCTTTGAACGACGCTTGCAGCGACCGCTTTAATATCCGGTTTGGCTCTGTCGTAAGAAATGATGGAGACCGGTTTCAGCTTGAATTGCTGCATCGCGCTTTGGAACCCTTCCAGTCCATCTTTCCCAAAACTGTCGTCAACGTGGACTAAAACAATATCTTTTAAGCCGATGGTGGCAAATTGCTCAACGGCTTTTTTCACTTCATCCTGATATTTGGCACGGACATTAAACACGTAATGATTGACCGGCGTATGAAATGTCACCGCGCCAGTTGAAGGGGCAATCAATGGAATTTTATGTTCTGCCAGCAAAGGCAGAATCGCCTGTGTATGCGGTGTACCACGACTCTGGAACAACGCAAACACGTGCTCTTTCTTGATCAGCGCATCGGCATTGCTCAGTGCCAGCGCCGGATCAAATTTATCATCGAGCGTCTTTACTTCAACTTTGCGGCCATGTACTCCACCGTTTTTATTAACGTAGGCAAAATAGGCGGCAGCACCTGCCATCATTTCCTTAACAGGCCCAGCAATTTGCCCGGTTACGCCTATCGTCTGCCCCAGCAAGATAGTGGAATCCGTCACGCCATCCTCTGCGTTTGCATGCAAGCTGGAGAAGAACGTGCCGACGGCGAGCAAACCGACAACAAATAAACGGCGCGATAGATTTTTTTTCATTTGATTTGATTTCCAGCTTTTCAATGGACTTATGTTTTTTACAATTTCGCAGCAAAGACAACAAGAATAATTACCATAAAGAAATATAATTATCAGGCCAAAGCAGATTTTATTCCCAGGAAAAATGTAAGCAAAAACCGGTGACGCTTATCTGTGTCAGCAAAGAAATATCCACAACAGAAACGAATCTCTTCTGATTTTACAGAATAGTTCATGTAAACATTCTGATTTTACGGAACATCTGCATTTCAACCACAAGCTTTTCTATGAATTCGCAGAGCCACTGCGGTGATCAGGTAAAATGGCGGATTGTTTTGCCTCTGGCAGTTAAGCGCCAGGCTGGCAACTGCGCTCAATTTGCTTTTTACTCAAGAAATTCTACTCGTTCGCTATGCTTGATAACCTTACCCAGCGCCTCGCCAAAGTCGTTAAGACTATGCGCGGCGAAGCCAGACTGACCGAATCCAACACAGCCGATATGCTGCGCGAAGTGCGCATGGCATTGTTAGAAGCGGACGTTGCCTTGCCTGCAGTACGCGAACTGATCGCCCGCGTTAAAGAAAAAGCGATGGGCGAAGAAGTTATCTCTTCACTGACTCCCGGCCAGGCATTGGTCGGCATCGTTCAGAAAGAACTCGCCGTATTGATGGGCGCCGATCTCGGCGAAGAAGCCTCGCAACTCAGCTTTGCCTGCCAGCCACCGGCGATTATTCTGATGGCGGGTTTGCAAGGTGCAGGTAAAACGACCACCGTCGGTAAGCTCGCCAAATATCTGCGCGAACAGAAAAAGAAAAAAGTGCTGACCGTTTCAGCCGACGTTTATCGTCCGGCCGCGATCGGGCAGCTGCAAACGGTGACCGGGCAAGTCGGTGCCGACTTTTTCCCATCGACACCAGATCAGAAGCCTGTCGATATCGCCTTAGCCGCACTCGATTACGCCAAAAAACATTACCACGATGTGTTGATCATCGATACCGCAGGTCGTCTTGGTATTGATGAAGCGATGATGCAGGAAATCGCCGCTGTACACGCCGCAGTCAAGCCTATCGAAACTTTATTCGTCGTTGACGCCATGCTGGGGCAGGATGCCGTCAATACCGCCAAAGCATTTAATGATGCATTGCCGCTGACTGGCGTGGTGCTGACCAAGCTCGACGGTGATTCGCGCGGTGGTGCAGCTTTGTCGGTACGTTACGTGACTGGCAAACCGATTAAATTTGTCGGTGTCGCAGAAAAACTCGACGGACTGGAAGCCTTTGATGCGACCCGCATGGCCAGCCGTGTGCTCGGCATGGGTGACATCATGGCGTTGGTCGAATCGGCGCAAAAAGGCATGGACGTCGCCGCTGCGCAGAATCTGGCGCACAAAATCAAAGACGGCGGCAAGTTCGACATGAACGACTTCAAAATGCAAATTTCGCAAATGAAGAACATGGGCGGACTATCCGGACTGATGGATAAATTGCCAGCGCAAATGCAGCAGGCCGCCGCCGGTGCGAACATGGATCAGGCAGAAAAATCCGTGCGCCGCATGGAAGGCATTATCAATTCCATGACGCCGCTGGAACGCGCGAAACCAGAGCTGATTAAAGCCTCACGCAAACGCCGCATTGCCACCGGTGCCGGTGTGCAGATTCAAGAAGTTAACCGCATGCTGGCGCAATTCGAGCAAATGCAGTCCATGATGAAAAAATTGCGCGGTGGCGGCATGATGAAAATGCTGCGCGGAATGAAGGGAATGATGCCAGGAAAACGCTGATTTTCAGACGTAAGCTGATGTTACAAAAAATGGCCGTATCAGAGGTAAAACCCTGCTGATACGGCTTTTTTTTGGATAGAAATCCAACGAAGCAGCATTTCCTGCATTTTTTCTTAAAAAACGCACAAAAAAGACTTGCATCACCGTGGAAACCGCACCACTATGGGCGATGCGTGAAGTGACGCAATGCAGGAGCTTTTCAAAACGATCAAAGCTCCGTCCACAAAATTGTGAAGGAGGCTATTTATGGCAACAGCAGCAAAAAAACCAGCAGCGAAACCAGCCGCGGCACCAAAAAAGGCAGCAGCTAAACCAGCAGCAGAACGCAAGCCAAACGCAGCGTTCATGAAGCCAATGACGATTTCCCCAACGCTGGCAGCAGTGATCGGTGCAGCACCGATTCCACGTACTGAAGTGACGAAAAAAGTATGGGAATACATCAAAAAGCATAACCTGCAAGCACCAGAAAACAAACGCAATATCAATGCAGATGACAAGCTGAAAGCCGTTTTCGGTGGTAAAGCGCAAGTCTCCATGTTTGAAATGACAAAACTCATTTCCGGTCACCTGTCCTGATTCTTCAGGAATAGCAACCGCAGTTGCGTTGGGAAACTTTATGGGAAGCAAATGTCCCATCCCAAACAAAAATGCCCGCATCGCGCGGGCATTTTTGTTTTCTGGTTTTATTTTCAAACCTGAAAATATCTGCTTACTTCTTAAATTCCCAGTTCTTCCAGTTTGCCAGTACGGCATTCGGATATTCCGGCTTGCCACGGCTGCCGTTATAGCGCCCCAGCGCCAGATATAAATCGCCCTTTTCCATATCCATATACAGCCGCAGGATAGAGCAGCCATAGCGCAGATTGGTTTGCATGTGAAATAACTTGGTCGCGTCACCATCGCCGATGCTGCGCGACCAGAAGGGCATCACCTGCATATAACCGCGCGCACCGACCACCGAGGTGGCGTATTTGCGGAATGCCGATTCGACCTGCATCAAACCCATCACCATCGCAGGATCTAACCCTGCACGTTTGGATTCATACCATATCGTTTCGAGCAACTCGATGCGCGTCTGATAATCGGGTATCCGCTTTTTCAGGCGCGACGACATTTCGCCCAGCCAGTGCAGATAGCTGATGCGTTCTTCTATCGTATTGAAGCTGGGTTTGGGCGGACGCGGGTCAGAAATCGCTTTTGACAAGGCGAGACGAACCGAATCCGCCATGGCTTCTTCTTTCTGATTACCGGCATGTGCCGGCAAGACATACAGCAATGCGGTCCATAAACTGAACAGCAAGATCATCCATCGGGGCAACAGCAAAATCGCTTTCAACTTCTCAAAAATTAAGATTTAAGGGGAGTATCTGTCATTTCATGCCAATTGTCTGAATAAACAAAAGGTGGCTTGAAGATACTCCCCCCAGTATATTTAGCCGCTTTACGCCGCTACCAGCTTGCTCTGAACAAAAGCCAGCATCTCGGCAACTGGAACATTGGTCGCTTCAGTATCGCGACGGCCGACGTATTCGAGCTTACCTTCTTTCAGACCACGGTCGCCGATCACCACGCGATGCGGCACGCCGATCAACTCCCAGTCGGCAAACATCGCACCAGGGCGTTCACCGCGATCATCCAGAATCACATCGATGCCAGCGTCCAGCATCGCCGTGTACAGTTTTTCGGTTTCTGCTTTGACCGCCTCGCTGCGATCCATACCCATAGGGCAGATCACGACTTCAAACGGTGCAATCGCGGTTGGCCAGATAATGCCTTTTTCGTCGAAATTCTGCTCAATTGCCGCGCCGAGAATACGGGTCACACCGATACCGTAACACCCCATTTGCAGCAATTGTGGTTTACCGTTTTCATCGAGGAATGTGGCCTTCATGTCTTGCGAATAGCGCGTGCCAAGCTGGAATACATGGCCAACTTCAATGCCGCGCTGTATCGCCAGCACGCCTTTACCATCAGGCGAAGGATCGCCATCAACCACGTTGCGGATATCCAGCACCAGCGGCTCTGGCAGATCACGTCCCCAGTTCGCCCCGGTGAAATGGAAATCCGCTTCATTCGCGCCGCAAACAAAGTCGGCCATATTCGCCACCGTACGATCGGCGACGATGTTTACCGGCTTTTTAGTATTGATAGGGCCAAGGTAGCCTGGCAATGTGCCGAACCATTCAACGATTTCCGCTTCGGTGGCGAAACGGTAATTGGCCAGACCCGGTATTTTGTTGGCCTTGACTTCATTCAACTCGTGATCGCCGCGCAGTAGCAACAGCCAGATTTGTTTGCCAGCTTCGCCTTTTTCTTCATCATCCACCGCGAGCACGATCGATTTGACTGTGCTTTGCAAAGGAATATTTAGGAATGCGGCAACGTCCTCGCACTTGGCTTTGCCAGGCGTCGCTGTTTTCGTCAGTGCTGCACTCGCGGCAGGACGTGTTGCCGACAATGCCACAGCTTCTGCGGCTTCCATATTGGCGGCGTAATCCGATGTCGGGCAATACACCAGCGCGTCTTCGCCGGTTTCTGCAATCACATGGAACTCATGCGAGCCAGAGCCGCCAATCGCACCGTTGTCCGCGGCAACCGCGCGGAATTGCAGGCCAAAGCGCTGGAAAATCCGGGTGTAAGCGTCAAACATGATCTGGTACGACTTCTTCAGACCATCAACGTCGCGATCAAAAGAATACGCATCTTTCATCGTAAATTCACGACCACGCATCAGACCAAAACGCGGACGGCGTTCATCGCGGAATTTGGTCTGAATGTGATAGAAGTTGACTGGCAACTGACGATATGAACGGATGTCCGAACGCACGACATCGGTAATCGCTTCTTCCGAGGTTGGCTGAATGATGTAATCACGACCATGACGGTCTTTCACGCGCATCAGTTCCGGGCCCATTTTGTCCCAGCGACCGGTTTCCTGCCAGAGTTCGGCAGGCTGCACAACCGGCATCAGCATTTCAATCGCACCGGCGCGATTCATCTCTTCGCGGACGATATTTTCGACTTTACGAATCACGCGCAAGCCCATAGGCATGTAGTTGTAAATGCCGGATCCCAGACGTTTAATCATGCCGGCACGCATCATCAGTTTGTGGCTGACGATCTCAGCGTCGGCAGGGGCTTCTTTAAGTGTAGAAATAAAAAATCGGGTAGCTCGCATGACAGTGATTCTTTTTAAATGGAAGGTTATAATCAACTCAATTTTAAAGGATTAGCTGGCTAATGCGCCCACTCTTTGCATATTTGATGAAGGAAACCGCGTTTTGTTCGCCAGACTGGCTGCTGCCCGGAACTAAATGGGCTCGCTTTTTGACGTAACCGACGCTTTCAATTGCAGGGACAAGCCGTTTAGCCACAGAAAGTTTTGAGGTTAGACATGCTAGATCGTGAAGGCTTCCGCCCTAACGTTGGCATAATTTTGCTTAACGCCAACAATCAAGTCTGGTGGGGAAAGCGCGTGCGCGAGCACTCATGGCAATTCCCGCAAGGCGGCATTAAATATGGCGAATCTCCTGAGCAGGCAATGTTTCGTGAGCTGGAAGAAGAAACAGGTTTGTTGCGGGAACATGTCAAAATTATCGGCCGCACCCGTGACTGGCTCCGTTATGAGGTGCCAGATCATTTTATCAAACGTGAAATTCGTGGGCATTACCGTGGGCAAAAACAGATCTGGTTTTTGCTGCGCATGGTGGGTCGTGATTGCGATATCAACCTGCGTGCCAGCAACCACCCTGAATTCGATGCGTGGCGCTGGCATGAATACTGGGTGCCGCTGGATGTGGTGATTGAATTTAAACGAGGTGTTTATCAACTGGCGTTACAGGAGTTATCCCGTTATCTGCACAGAAGTGATCACCCCGGAGCCCAGCGCCAGCGCTCGCAACGACAAACGCCGAAGGTCACGGAAAAATTGATGAATCCGGACAAACCTGAACAGGAAGAATCGAAATAATTTATGGCACATGACAATCAACACCGCTATGCCAAAGGCTTGTTCGGACTGCTGCTGATTGCAGCCGGATTGCATCTGCCGCTGACGCACGCAGCAGATCAGGAAGACGATGAAGTGAATACAGGATGGCAGGAAAGTGCATTGCAATTACCAGCCGCACCAAAATCAGAAAATCTGCTGCCTTTTTATAACAGTGGCACGCAAATTTTCGCGATTGATAAGCAATCGGTCTCTGTTGAAAAAGATAATTCAGTTCGTTACACCTTGGTCGCGACCAGCAGCAATGGTGCAAAAAACGTCAGTTATGAAGCGATACGTTGCGAAACTTATGAAAAAAAGCTGTACGCATTTGGTCGCATCGACGGCACCTGGTCAGCATCTCGACGTAAAGAGTGGGACAGAATTTCAAATGCTGGCGCCAACAAGCAGCACCACGTTTTATACACCGAGTATTTGTGTGACGGCAATACGGTTGCAGGAAAAGCGGCAATGATCACGGACCGATTAAACGGGAAACGCTCGCCGTTTAATCGCTAAAAAACGCGGGACTTATACAAAAAAAGGTGCTCAGGCACCTTTTTTTACAGAACAACCAGGTTGTCGCGGTGTATCAGCTCCTGCTCTTCGACAAAGCCAAGAATGGCTGCAATTTCAGCTGAAGGATGGCGCTTGATCCGCCGCGCGTCTGCGCTGGCGTAATTCGACAAACCTCTCGCAATAACGCGCCCCGCTTCATCAACACAAGTCACCACCTCGCCGCGGCCAAACTCACCGCTCACCTCCAGTATGCCGATCGGTAACAAGGATTTACCTTCCCGTGTTAATTTCTGTACGGCACCAGCATCGAGTACGATGGTGCCCGCAGTTTGCAAATGATCCGCCAGCCATTGTTTGCGCGCCGCAATCGGTGCCATATCGGAAACCAGCTGCGTGCCGATGGCTTCGCCGTTCGCCAGTCTGACCAGCACATTCTCTTCGCGTCCCCAGGCGATCACGGTATGCGCCCCGGAACTCGCTGCACGTTTGGCAGCCAGAATCTTGGTCAGCATTCCGCCGCTACCGAGGCTGGAGCCGGCTCCGCCGGCCATCGCCTCCAGTGTTAAATCCCCTGCTTTCGCTTCATGTACAAATTTTGCATCGGGATTTTTCCGAGGATCTGCGGTATACAAGCCTTTTTGATCCGTCAGAATAATCAAGGCATCGGCCTCGATTAAATTCGCCACCAGCGCACCCAAGGTGTCGTTGTCGCCAAACTTGATTTCATCAGTCACAACCGTATCATTTTCGTTGATGATAGGAACGATACCGAATTGCAACAAGGTGAATAAGGTCGAGCGAGCGTTCAGATAACGTTCGCGATCAGCAAGATCAGCATGAGTAAGTAAAATCTGTGCGGTACCAATGTCATGTGCCCGAAAGCTGCTTTCATATATTTGCGCAAGCCCCATTTGCCCCACGGCGGCGCAAGCCTGCAGCTCATGTATGCCTGTCGGTCGTTTTTCAAAGCCCAGCCGCTGGCGCCCCTCAGCAATGGCACCAGAGCTGACCAGAACAACTTCCTTCCCCATTTGTCGCAATGCGGCGATCTGTACAGCCCATCGTTCTATCGCTACCTTGTCGATACCTTTGCCGTCATTTGTTACTAGTGAAGAACCCACTTTAATTATCAGCCGTTTGGCTTGCTGGATCACAGAATGCATAAAGAGTAAAACCAAAGTCGATGGGGAGGAAAGTCTTAAATTATACTTTATGTGGACTTAATCGCATTAAACTAAATTAAATTCAGACTTATCTTTTCTTTTCATACCAATATCCTGAAAAAATATTATTTCAATACGAATCAGGAAATCATTTTTTGAATGTCTTACAAAGTAGCAGGCGAAAAAAAAGCCTGAAATTCAGGCTTTTTTGATTATTCGTCCCAGACTTTAAAACGAGGATCATCCGGATCAATGGATAAAATGCCCTGCGCTTCTTCTTTCATCTGTGTTTCTTGTGAACGCTGCTCTTGTGTACGCTTCTCTTCGATGTCTTTGTAAATCGCCATGACCAGATCTTCGCAACCTTCGCGATTCAACGCGGAGATTTCAAATACCGGGCCTTTCCAGCCAAAACGCTTGACAAAGTCTTTGACTTTTTTCTTACGCTCATCTTCACTGAGGACATCCAGCTTATTCAATACCAGCCAGCGCGGCTTGTCGTAAAGGCTCTCATCGTATTTACGTAACTCTTTGATCAGAGCCTTCGCATCTTTAACTGGGTCAACATTATCGTCAAATGGCGCCAGATCAACAATGTGCAACAACAAGCCAGTGCGCTGCAAATGCTTCAGAAATTGCACACCCAGACCGACGCCATCCGCAGCACCTTCGATCAAACCAGGAATATCGGCAATCACGAAACTCTTTTCGTGGCTGACACGCACCATACCCAGATTCGGATGCAAAGTCGTAAATGGATAATCGGCAATCTTAGGGCGTGCGTTTGATACCGCCGTGATGAACGTGGATTTACCCGCATTAGGCAATCCCAGCAAACCAACGTCTGCCAGCACTTTCAATTCGAGACGCAATTCACGACGTTCACCCTCTTTACCTTCGGTACGCTGACGTGGGGCGCGATTGGTAGATGTTTTGAAGTGGATATTTCCCCATCCACCTTCACCACCTTTAACCAGCTCCACTTGCTGACCATGCTCGGTCAAGTCAGCAATCACTTCGTCTGTGTTACGGTCTGCGATTAAGGTGCCGACTGGCATGCGGAGAAAAATGTCATCCGCGCCTTTGCCATAGCAATCTGCACCACGACCATTTTCACCGTCTTTTGCCTTGTGCAGTTTCGAATAGCGATAATCAACCAAAGTGTTGATATTACGATCAGCAACCGCCCAGATACTGCCGCCACGGCCACCATCGCCGCCGTCAGGGCCGCCAAATGGGCGGAATTTTTCGCGACAGAAAGAGGCAACCCCATTACCGCCATCGCCGGCAATAACTTCAATTCTGGCTTCGTCAATAAATTTCATTTTTACCACCTAAAAAAGCTTGTATAAATCTTTGCTACCCAGATGGAACAAACGATTTATACAGGATTTCTCGAAACTAAAAAGGCTCTACCAATGGCAGAGCCTTTTCGTCATACTGGCTTGCGCCTTAGCTTGAATTACTTCAAAACTTAAGCTGCAACTACAATCGCGTATTGATGCTTGGAAGCACCTTTGATTGCGAACTGTACTTTACCGTTAATCAGCGCGAACAAAGTATGATCTTTGCCCATGCCAACGTTTTCACCTGGGTGAACACGTGTGCCGCGTTGACGAACAATGATACCGCCAGCATTGATAGCCTGACCGCCGTAAACTTTAACGCCTAAGCGTTTTGACTCTGAGTCACGGCCGTTGCGCGTGGTGCCGCCGCCTTTTTTATGTGCCATTTAATAGCTCCTTGATACAGGTAATTAACAGGTAATCGAGAGATTAGCCGTTGATAGATACGATTTGCAATTCAGTGTAGTTTTGGCGGTGGCCTTGACGCTTCTGGTAATGCTTACGACGACGCATTTTGAAAATACGTACTTTGTCGTGACGACCGTGATCTACTACCTTAGCCAGCACCGTAGCACCTGCGACCAATGGAGTACCAAATTTAATTGTTTCTCCAGCACCCAATGCGAGTACTTGATCAATGGTGATTTCGGAGCCAATGTCTGCAGGTATCTGTTCTACTTTAAGTTTTTCACCAGCGACAACTTTATATTGTTTGCCGCCGGTTTTTATGACCGCGTACATGTGAAACCTCATCAAATAAATAAAAGGGATTTTCTCCCGCACTTCAAAAACGACCTGGGAATTCGGGAAAACCCCAAATTATACATAGACTTAGACTTTGCGTCAAAAACAATTTGCATATTTTTTCAGCAGAGAAAACCTCACGAATGAAAACGGTTTGAGGAATTTCAATAAGAAACGAGAAAACAGATGTATTGCGTACCGGCTTACAGCGCAAATTTAATCTTGTCGTCGTATAATCTCGCGGTCTTGAATTAATTAGCAGGATTCCCCCTTGTCTGCCACTGCAAACCCAAACCCTATTACCGACGTGATTACTGCGGATATGTCTGCGGTTAACGATGTTATTCGCCGACAGCTCTATTCTGACGTTCCTCTGGTAAATCAGGTTGCTGAGTACATTATCAGTGCAGGTGGAAAACGCTTACGTCCCGTTCTCGTACTGCTGATTGCGAACGCTTACGGCTATCAAGGGAAAAACCACCACGACTTGGCAGCAACTATTGAGTTTATTCATACGGCAACTTTGCTGCATGACGATGTTGTTGATGAGTCGTCGCTGCGCCGTGGTCGCCAGACTGCCAACGCACTGTTTGGTAACGCTGCATCCGTGCTTGTCGGCGATTTTTTACATTCACGCGCATTTCAGATGATGGTGTCTGTTGGCAGCGTTCCGATTATGCAAGTTGTTGCCGACGCCACCAACGTGATCGCTGAAGGTGAAGTGCTGCAACTACTCAATATGCACGATCCGGATGTGACGGAAGATCGTTACTTACAAGTAATACGCTCAAAAACAGCCAAGTTATTCGAAGCATCAGCAAAAGTTGGCGCTCTTATTGCAGGGGCAAATGAAGAACAGATAGAAGCGGCCGCAGAATATGGTCGCAGCATAGGCACCGCATTTCAATTAATCGACGACGTGCTCGATTACACAGGAAACGCAGAAGAAATCGGGAAAAATGTTGGTGATGATTTGCGTGAAGGCAAACCAACATTGCCTCTGATTTATCTCATGAAAAATGGTACGGCCGAAGAAAAAGAACTGGTTCGCACATGTATAGAACAAGGTGATGAATCACAGTTCGATAAAATCTTACATGCGATTACGCAATCCGGCGCACTGAATTACACTAAAGAAAAAGCGGTGGAAGCAGCGCGTAAAGCATCAGCCGCAGTCACGCATTTACCAGAATCTCCATACAAAGAGGCACTTCTCACTTTGAGTCAGTTTGCCGTTCAACGCAATCACTGAACTTAAAAAATCTCATTTAAGCAGAGTTTCAATCGAGGCAATCACAGAAATGTGCTTGCCTCGATTTATTAGCAGACTCTCCTGCGTTCAGCAGTATTTTTGTCGCGTACTTTCACACAAAGACAACAGTTCCGTTGGCTGAATGCAGCTCAGATGTAAAAAAAAGTAGCATGCCTTTACAAAAAAGGGCTTCAGTTGCATCATCGCAAAGCAATTCATTCTTTTTGCAAACCTAACCCATAAGTCACTATGTCTGCCGCTCCACCAAACACTGCACCGCAAGTAACAACCCCAGGACTTGCCCGAGCTTTAATGCAAGGCAATTTGCTGACAGCAGCACAAACAGACACGATAGTAAAAAAGACTCAGATAGACAAAACACGTTTTATCGATGGGCTATTGCAAAGCAACATTATCAGTCCGCGTGACCTTGCCACGTTTTGCTCTGAAACTTTTGGCTACCCGCTAATGGACTTATCGGTAATCAATGAGAGTCTGATACCGGACAAATTAGTTGATCCCAAGCTCATGCAAACGCAGCGCCTTGTTCCTATCGCAAAAAAAGGAAACAAACTGGCACTGGCGGTTTCAGACCCAACCAACAACTCAGCGTTCGATCAGGTTAAATTTCAGACCAGCCTGGGCATAGAACTCATCATGGTGCAGCATGATGCGTTGCTGAAAATGTTGGAAAAAATCAGTAAAACATCAGAGCAGAGCCTGAACGACCTGTCTGGCGATGAATTCGATCTGGACTTTAAAGAAGAAGACTTAGGTCAAGCCGCTGCTGCGGCAGCGGCAGATGCCCAGGCCAATGAGGTTGATGACGCACCTATCGTCAAATTCTTGCAAAAAATGCTGGTCGATGCCATCAACCTGGGAGCATCCGATTTGCATTTTGAACCCTTTGAAAAATTCTACAGGATTCGTTTCAGGGTTGACGGTGAACTAAGGGAAATTGCCCAGCCGCCGCTGGCGATCAAGGATAAGCTGTCATCCCGCATCAAGGTTATTTCCAAGCTCGATATCTCTGAGAAAAGAATACCTCAGGATGGCCGGATGAAATTGGTTCTGAACGCCAATAAATCCATCGATTTTCGTGTAAGCACGTTGCCAACACTGTTCGGCGAGAAGATCGTTATGCGTATTCTCGACGGATCGCAAGCGCAAATGGGAATCGATGCACTGGGTTACGATCCGGATCAAAAAGAAACGCTGATGAATGCGATTCAGCGTCCTTACGGTATGGTGTTGGTGACCGGCCCGACCGGTTCAGGTAAAACGGTATCTTTGTATACTTGTCTGAACGTAATTAACAAACCGGGCATCAACATTTCCACAGCCGAAGACCCTGCTGAGATTAACTTACCAGGCGTGAATCAGGTCAATGTGAACGATAAAGCCGGCCTCACTTTTGCTGCAGCACTAAAGTCTTTCCTTCGTCAGGATCCGGACGTCATCATGGTCGGTGAGATCCGTGATCTGGAAACGGCAGATATTGCGATCAAGGCTGCGCAAACCGGCCACATGGTATTTTCAACGTTGCATACAAATGATGCCCCATCTACCCTGACACGCCTGATGAACATGGGCGTAGCGCCCTTCAATATTGCGTCATCGGTCATTCTCATTACTGCACAGCGTCTGGCACGTCGCCTCTGCACTTGCAAACGCCCAGCGGAAGTACTGGATGAAGTACTGCTTGCGGCCGGCTTTAAAGAAGAAGATCTGGACGGGACATGGAAGCCTTACGAACCCGTTGGATGTGATCGCTGCAATGGGAATGGTTACAAAGGACGCGTCGGCATCTATCAGCTCATGCCAATTTCCGAGTCGATTGAGCGCATTATTTTAAATAATGGCAGTGCCATGGAAATTGAAGAACAAGCACAGCTTGAAGGAATACGCAATTTGCGCCAATCTGGATTGCTGAAAGTGCGGCAAGGATTAACCAGTCTGGAAGAAGTACTTGGATGTACTAACGAATAATCGGAGAGCAGTTACATGGCAACTAATTCCGCCAAACCTATAAAAAAAACCAAAGATGTTCTCTATGCCTGGGAAGGTAAAGATAAATTCGGAAAAACAGTGCAAGGAGAATTGCGCGCAGGCGGAGAGGCTATCGTCAATGCAACTCTCAGGCGTCAGGGCATTCTGGTTACCAAGCTAAAGAAAAAAACTTATAGCTCAGGTAAAAAAATTACGGATGCGGACATCACCTTATTCACACGCCAGCTTGCGACCATGATGAAAGCTGGTGTACCACTATTGCAGTCATTTGATATCGTCGCCAAAGGAAATGCAAATCCATCAGTATCCAAGTTGTTACAGGATATACGTGGCGACGTAGAAACAGGGACCAGTCTGAATCAGGCATTCAGAAAATTTCCTTTGTATTTTGATCCGCTGTTCTGCAATCTGGTTGGCGCTGGTGAGCAAGCCGGTATTCTGGAAGATTTGCTGACCCGTTTGGCTATTTACAAAGAAAAAACCCTAGCAATAAAGAAAAAAATCAAGTCCGCGATGACCTACCCGGTTGCCATTCTGTCGGTCGCTTTTATCGTGACAGCGGTGATCATGATTTGGGTAGTTCCTGCATTTAAAGAGGTGTTTACAAGTTTCGGCGCCGATCTCCCCGCGCCAACACTAGTCGTGATGGCGATATCCGATTTCTTTGTGAAGTATTGGTACATGATTTTCGGCGGACTATTTGGCTCCATTTACTTTTTCCTCCAGACTTGGCAACGCTCCTTACAAATGCAGCGCACCATGGACAGACTACTGTTGCAAGCCCCTATTTTCGGTGCAGTGATCAGAAAAGCAACGATTGCTCGCTGGACTCGTACTTTGGCAACCATGTTTGCTGCCGGCGTTCCCCTGGTTGAGTCGCTGGATTCCGTCGGCGGCGCTGCCGGTAATGCTGTATATCTTGACGCTACGATAAAAATTCAGACGGAAGTCAGCACCGGTACCAGTCTGACTGTCGCAATGCAAAATTCAAATGTTTTCCCGACGATGGTAACGCAGATGGTTGCCATCGGCGAAGAATCGGGGGCACTCGATAACATGCTGGGGAAAGTAGCTGATTTCTACGAGGAAGAAGTCGATGAGGCCGTTGCGTCTTTATCCAGCTTAATGGAGCCCCTGATCATGGTGATTCTGGGTGTCATTATCGGCGGTCTGGTCGTCGCGATGTATTTGCCTATTTTCAAACTGGGTGCAGTCGTCTGATGTTAGAAGAAATTTTTTTTGCACAACCCGGAAATGTACTGAGTATGGTCATATTAGGCATATTCGGGTTGTTAGTTGGCAGCTTTCTGAATGTGGTTATTTATCGCCTGCCAAAAATGATGCAGCGAGAGTCCGATAACTACGTTGCGCATGAAACCGGGCAGGAATTACCTCATCAAGAACCTTATAACCTGACCATACCGCGCTCGGCTTGTCCTCATTGCGGACATAAAATTACTGCACTTGAGAATATTCCCATCATCAGCTACCTGGTCATCGGCGGGAAATGCACGGGTTGTAAAGCACCGATTTCCATTCGCTATCCGCTCGTTGAACTATTCACTTGTTTACTGAGCGCAGGCATGATCTGGCACTTTGGCAGCGGCATTGCAGGTTTATCGGCGATGTTTTTTGCTTACTTCCTGATTGCGATGACACTGATCGATGCGGATACGCAATTGCTACCGGATGACCTGACACTGCCATTGCTCTGGCTGGGCTTATTGGTCAATCTGAATGGCACGTTCACCTCATTACCTTCAGCAGTCATAGGTGCAGTGGCAGGCTATTTATCTCTGTGGTCAATTTACTGGATATTTAAATTGGCGACTGGAAAAGAAGGCATGGGGTATGGCGACTTCAAATTGTTAGCAGCACTCGGAGCTTGGATGGGCTGGAGTATGCTGCCTGTGATCATCTTACTGTCGTCCGTTGTCGGTGCAGCTGTTGGTATTGCTCTGATCATCATGTCAAAAATGGGAAAAAATACCCCACTTCCCTTTGGGCCTTACCTCGCAGGTGCCGGGTTGATTGCTTTATTCTGGGGAAAACAGTTATCAGCCATGTACCTGAGTACCTTCTGATGTCTGAGAGATTTACGGTTGGTCTGACGGGCGGCATAGGCAGTGGAAAAACAACCATTGCCAATATGTTTGCCGACTTTGGCGCAAGTATTATTGATACCGATGTCATCGCACATCAACTGACCCAACCAGGTGGCATCGCCATGCCAGTGATACGAGAACAATTTGGCGATGCATATCTGACTGACGATGGCGCCATGGATAGGGCACGGATGCGTGAGCTGGTCTTTGCCGATAGCGGCAAAAAACAAAAGTTAGAAAATATCCTTCATCCTCTGATACGTCAGGAAACCGAAAAAGCTGCCAGCCTGGCAACTGGTCTTTATCTTATTTTTGTCGTTCCTTTACTCATCGAATCAACAACCTGGCGCAACAAGGTGAGTCGTATCCTGGTTGTTGACTGTGAAGAGCAAACCCAGATTCACCGAGTGATGGCACGAAATAATTTAAGTGCGGAACAGGTTCTCGCCATTATGCGAGCCCAGGCAAGTCGCCAGCAACGACAAGAAGCTGCGGACGATCTTATCTTTAATGACGGCGATCTGAGTTCAGTAAAAGCCGAAGTCCGTGCATTGCATGAACACTATGCATCTCTGGCAAAATTATCAATAAATAATCATCACAAAATAGCGTCATCAGATAATTCCCGATAAGAACAAAAAAAATTCACGTGGCATTTGTATTTTCTGACAGTATGGTTCAGAATCACGTGAGGCTAGAGTTGGCATAAATTTAAACAGGGAAACTATTTTGATTGTTTACGAATACCCTTTCAACGAGCGTATTCGAACGCTATTGCGTTTGGAAGACCTGTACGAAAAATTTACTTTTTTCCTGCATCAGCCAGACCCTCTGCAACATCACATCGCGCTCGCAACCATTTTTGAAATGCTGGAAGTGGCAGGCCGTGCCGATCTGAAATCCGATTTACTGCAAGAGCTTGAGCGCCAAAAACACACCCTGATCGGTTTCAAGTCCAATCCCAATGTGCAGGCAGAAATGCTGGATAAAGTGCTTGACGATGTCGACCGCGTCAGCAGTGCACTCATTGCCTGCACCGGAAAAACCGGACAAAACATTCGCGACAATGAATGGCTGATGAGCATACGCGGCCGTACCATTATTCCCGGTGGCGCATGTGAATTCGATTTACCCAGCTATCACGCCTGGCAAAAAAACACGACTGAAAAACGATTTGCCGACATTACTGCCTGGTTTGCACCGATCGCCCCGTTATTTGATGCGATCAATGTGGTCTTACGTCTTTTGCGGGAGTCCGGCACAACAAGCAAAGTCATTGCACAAACCGGTAGTTATCAGCAGATGTTACAGGGAAAAGTGTATCAACTCTTGCGCGTCAACGTAGCTCGTGAGACTGGCGCTATTCCTGAAATTTCAGCCAACAAATATATGCTCTGGATACGCTTCATGTCACAAGATGGCGATATGAAACCCAAAGCATTTGAGGGCGATATCACCTTCGACCTCACACTCTGTAATTTTTAATTTCTGAATATGGCTACCTTTGTCAATTGCCCCACCTGCAGCAACAAGGTGGAATGGAAAGAAAGCAGCCTTTGGCGTCCATTTTGTTCGGAACGCTGCAAGCAGATCGACCTTGGCGCATGGGCTGAAGAAAAATATACGATTCCTGCCGTCAATTTACCGGAAGACCCCGAAGAAAGCGCAGTGAATTAACGCTTTTGCGGTATGCCATACTTGCGTAACTTCGTCGCAATCATGGAATGGGAAGTTGCAAGTCTGGCGGCCAGTTTCCGGCTGGAAGGATATTGCGGATAAAGCCGTTCAAGCAGCGCCCGTTCAAACGCTGACACCGATAAATCCCAGTTTTCTGCCGTATCCAGATTGACCTCATCGGCACTGATGCTGCCCTCTGCCCAATCCACATCAGCAGCGCCAAGCACCCGCTGATCCGACATCGTAATGGCTCTGAAAACGACGTTTTGCAACTGTCGCACATTGCCCGGCCAGCGATTCGATACCAGTGCAGCACAGGCAGACGAATTCAGACGACAAACCGGTTTTTGTGACTGCGTGCAGGCTCGTTCAATAAAATGTCCGGCAAGCAGCAAAATGTCATCAGGGCGGTCGCGTAAAGCTGGCATCTCCAGATGTAAAACATTCAAGCGGTAAAACAAATCCTCGCGAAACAAGCCCTCTTGTACCATCTTGGGCAAATTCCTGTGCGTCGCGCTGATGATACGCACGTTCACCCTGACTTCTTTATCGCCGCCGATACGGCGAAACTTACCGTCATTTAAAAACCGCAACAACTTCGCCTGCAGATACAGGGACATCTCACCAATTTCATCCAGAAAAACGGTGCCGCCATCGGCCATTTCAAACAAACCGGGTTTGCCGCCACGCTGCGCACCGGTGAAGGCACCTGACATGTAACCGAATAACTCGCTTTCGGCAAGACTCTCGGGCAAGGCCGCGCAATTTAACTCAAGAAATGGTGCGTTACTTCTGTTGCTGACGCCATGACAAGCTTGCGCAAGTAATTCTTTACCTGTGCCAGTTTCACCTGTAATTAGCAAAGGCGCATCGACCACCGCCATCCGGGCTGCGCGTTTTTTCAGAACGCGCATCTGCTCAGACTCACCGATCAGCAAGTCAAAGCCGCTGCCTGCAGAATTCTGCAGGGCATGAATCCTGCCGCCGATGCGTGTAGGGGCATGAAACGTCAATACGGCACCGACAGAGCGCGATAAGGGTGTAAGTTCCGGAAGTAAGGGTTCTGATACTGGCGTCACATCCATAAAGAAAGGTTCGCCATACAAGCTCACTTCACGACTCGGGATACGGAATCCGTTCGCAATCAGCTCCTCTTGCAGCGCCGCATCATCCAGCACCTGACTCAGGGTCAACCGGCACAACGCTGCTTCATCCATCCCCGCAACCGCTGCCGCAGCGGCATTGGCGATGACCAGATTACCGCTGCCATCCACCGCCAACACAGGGTCTTCCATGACCGCCATCATGGTGTCCAGATGTAAGCGTCGGCGTATGCCCGGCAGTACATCAATCACCTCAATCTGCCCGACACCATTCACCTTCTGGCAATCCTCCTGCAAGGCAGGAAGCATGTATTCAAGCAGTTCCGGGCTATCGATGTAAATATTCGGCGGATCAACTTCAACCGCAACGACATTCAGGCCGCGTCTGGCCAACACCGCCAATATTTCATGTGCGATGCCAACCCGGTCACGAAACTGAATATTAATGCGCATGAGTTGATGAATGAATGTGGTGGAAAATCAATGCGGCTCGGGAATGTAGTCGCGTGGGCGCGCGTAGTGACTGCGAAAACTATTTGTTGCCGCCAGACCGCGCAAGCGTCCCAGATCAAATTGCTCGAGTTGCTCCAGCACGGCTCGGTTCACCGTCATTCTGACCTGGATCAGTAACAGATCCACGCTCTGCTGGCTCGAGTTCCGGCCAGATCGCGGTTCGTCACCGACAAGACTGCAGTCATTGCCTGCGCCTTTCAAAGCGCGTTCTTCAGCCTCAACAAAGCAACGATAAACATCCGCCAGTGTAAAGATGCTACTGCAGTCGCGACAATGCCAGGCATCTTTCTCTTTGCTATCACGCCCGACCAGGCCATTCTGACTCAGAGTCGAGAGAATAGAACGGATCAGCCGCGGTGATTTTCCCGTCGTTGCCACCAGACTGCTGATGTTCGTTGCTCTCGGCATCTCCATCATGATCTGGGCCAGCAGTTCAATTGCCGTATAAAAACGGGTATTCAGATTCGCATCTGCAAATATCTGCGTTGATGACAGCAATTGCTCAAACTGACTCATACCAATTCCTGAGGCATTACAACAGGACGATTAACGCTGCCATAACGATCCATGAACAAACCTTCGGTAGAAATCGCCGGGCGCTTGCCCGAAACAATGTCAGCGATGAACTGACCAGAGCCACATGACATCGTCCAGCCCAGCGTGCCATGACCTGTATTCAGGAATAAATTACGGTAAGGTGTAGGGCCAACGATAGGCGTGCCATCCGGTGTCATCGGCCGCAAACCAGTCCAGAATTCTGCCTGACTGACATCGCCACCACCCGGAAATAAATCGTTAACAGAGAACTCCAAAGTATCGCGTCGCTCTTTGCGCAGATCGAGGTTATAACCGGCAATCTCAGCTGTTCCGCCAACCCGGATACGATCACCAAGACGGGTAATCGCGATCTTATAAGTTTCATCCATGACGGTGGATTCAGGGGCGCGTGTCGCATCGGTGATCGGTACCGTAATCGAATATCCTTTAATCGGATACACCGGAATTTTGATACCCAGATCGCGCAACAGGAAAGGCGAGTAACTGCCCAGCGCCAGCACGTAACGGTCAGCCTTGAATTCGCCTTCCGATGTGATGACGGAAGTAATCTCGTCACCTTCGTGTACCAGTTTCTGTATCGTCACGCCGTACTTAAACTGCACCCCAAGGCCTTCTGCCAGCTTCGCCAGATTCTGTGTGAACTTGAAGCAGTCGCCGGTTTCATCGCCCGGCAAACGCAAGGCACCGACAAATTTTTCCTGCACATTCACCAACGCTGGCTCGACTTTCAGACAACCTGCTTTATCCAGCGTTTCGTAAGGAACATCGTAGCGTTTCAGAATGTCGATGTCGGCTGCCGCACCATCGAGCTGCGCCTGATTCCGGAATAACTGCAAGGTTCCTTGTGTGCGCTCATCATAAGAAATGCCAGTGTCAGCACGCAATTGCTGCAATACATCGCGACTGTATTCTGCCATGCGCAACATACGTCCTTTATTCACTTCATAGCGTGCGTTGGTGCAATTCATCAGCATCTGCATGACCCAGCGCCAGGTATTCAGATCCAGCGTCGGCTGAATCGCCAGCGGGCTGTGTTTCATCATCAGCCATTTGATGGCTTTCAGCGGCACGCCCGGCCCGGCCCATGGCGAGGAATAGCCTGGCGATACTTCGCCTGCATTGCCATAACTGGTTTCCAGCGCAGCAGCTGGCTGACGGTCAATCACCGTTACTTCATGGCCGGCTTTTGCCAGAAAATATGCGGAGGTGGTGCCGATGACGCCGGAGCCGAGGATCACTACTTTCATATTATTTCTCCTGGATACTGAATACTGAATTAAGCGCGGATGCGTTGTTCGTCTATTGTTCGTCTATTGTTTGCCATCTGGTTTGCCGTCTGTATACTCGCGCTGATAACGCGCGCCCAGACTGGTCAGAATTTCGTAAGCGATGGTGGAAGCTTTACCTGCCACCGCATCCACTGTATTAGTGGCAGAAATCAAATCAACCAATGCCCCTGGTTGCAAATGCTCGCTGGCGACCTGCGTCACATCCAGCGTGATCGTATCCATCGATACTTTACCGACCATAGGCACATCGTGCCCGGCGATCTGTGCGATACCCCGGTTGCTCAGGCTGCGCATCCAGCCGTCGGCATAACCCACCGCCACCGTCGCGATGCGGGTCGTTTCGCTGGCCTGCCATGTCGCACCATAGCCGACAGTGGTACCGGCAGAGATTTCGCGGGTCTGAATGATACGACCTTGCAAGTACGCCACTGGGAATAAAGGATTTTCCTGTCCAGCGACCGGGGCGATACCGTATAAAGCCGCACCGGGGCGCGCCAGATCAAAGTGGAAATCAGGCCCCAGAAAAATGCCCGAAGAATTTGCCAGACTGCCGCCAGCAGAAGGAAGCAGTTGACGAATCTGCTGAAAACGTTGAAGTTGCTGACGATTCATAGGATTACTCTGGTCTTCCGCGCACGCCAGATGACTCATGGCGTAACGCACAGCTATCCCCTGAATAAAATCAGGATCGGCGCGCCATTGCTCAACTTCCGCCGCAGACAGCCCCATGCGTGCCATACCGGTGTCAAACTGAATGATGGCAGGTAAAGCCGTTTGTTTTTGCGCCGCCAGCTTGCGCCACGCCAGAATCTGTTCACGACTGTTCAGCACCGGCATACAGCGATGCTCGAGAAATTCAGCCTCATAGCCGACGGGCGAGCCGTGCATCACAATAATCTCAGCCGTCTCAGGTAAATGTGGACGTAAGCTGATGGCCTCTTCAAGATGCGCGACAAAAAAATGCCGGCAACCTTCATCGAACAATACCTGCGCGACCGGAATTGCACCCAGCCCATAAGCATCGGCTTTGACAGCAGCGCCGCAATGCGCAGTGCCGAGTTTGCTGCGCAGCAGCCTGTAATTGCCCCGCACCGCCTGCAAATCAATACGCAGTACCGCGCCACTCTTTCCAGCTACTTGTTGCATGTTCTTCGCACTCCATCGCTACCGGGAAAATGATGAGTATTCATAGCAATGCCCGTGCCACGTGAATTAGTCTCATCAATTCAAAGACTTAGCTTATAGCCCGGGAAACCACCCAGAAACAGATGTATTGGTTTCAATACACCTGCTGCGGCATTCACCCGGAATCACATGAAGAGCCAGACTGAATCGTATCAAAACCGGCACATCGTATATAAATCAATACAGTGTACACATTTTAATACATCACCGAATTAAAAACGAGCGACGACCATTTTCACCCAAAAAAATATCAGGCAATCGAATACTAAAAGGAAATGGTGATGAATTAGAAAAAACACCAGGCTTGATGCACCTGCCCAGAACACCACCGCATCAACGACTTGCTGGCAGATTGCATGCGGGCGAAACGGTACGCGGCGCAGCAACACGGAAAACATCAGTCGATCAGGTATTTTTATGGGGGTATGTGCCAAAAATGCCTTTATCTCCCTATAAATAAAGGGCTTTTAAATATACTCCCGGGGGTATATTTTTAATGCCAGAAGCCATTTCTGCGCGTTGCGGGCATAAAAAAGGCAGAACCTGTTGCGGTTCCGCCTTTTGAAATACGATGGTGGCGGGCATCTGACCAACTGCCTGCTCCGTCAAATGTAGTGCACACTCGTTTTATCTATCACCCTTTTGCCTATTGGCGAACATCGGCTAATTGGTACGTGTGGCGCACCCTACGCTTGCCGATACCAAAAAGACAAGAAATTGCATTCATGAAATCAGTGATCGCTTGGTGCATACATCCACGAAGACAAGTGAAATTTACATCAAAAAGAGTAGTGCCAACAGCATCCAAAATTGAAGTTGAATTACCGTAAAAAAATAAATAGAACCAAACCAGATTGTTATTTCTGATTTTGTCGTTCTTTAATCCTTTCCTGAATACGTACACTTGCTGCATCTTTTAATTCGATAGATGCGGCTGCGACATCAATAACTTTATCTGTTACAGAAGAAACTATTTCTTTGCGTCGATTCAGAATAATTTTGATGTTCCAGACAATAATTCCTAATAACATGAACCCTGGAATCAGACCGTCTGGTTGCCTTTTGTAATTATCATTAATTATGATCGCAACCGCAAATAGCACAGCAAAGGCGATTACATTGAATTTCAGCAATGCGAATATTGTATTTTTCATTATATTCTCTTGGCAAGTAGCTCAATCAATTCCTTGAGCACAAAGATTATATCGCATGCCTATTTGATATTTCATTAAGTTTGCGTAGCCCCGTAGGGGGCATCATTCGTACCATGCCATTGAGGTAATATCAACGGCACAGAACCAAGCAATTACGAAGTCGAGAAATGTTTCAAGAAAGAGAGCCGACCTGCGTGGACATCTGGTCGTTTTGCAATAAACCCAGCCACTCAAGCAGGGGAATCGTCGCTGGTAACAAGGGAGTCACGCCGACGCTGCCTTGCCAGGCGAATGCCTGCCCCTCCAGGCTTTGCGGCTCTCCCTGCCATTCGCGGCAGATGTAAAAATGCAGCCGGACATGGGCATGCGGATACACATGTTCAACGCCACACCACGGATCCGCACTCAGTATCTGAATGCCCAGCTCTTCGACAAATTCCCGCTTCAGCGCATGCAAAATGGTTTCGCCTTCCTCCACTTTGCCGCCGGGGAATTCCCAATATCCTTCGTAGGGTTTTCCTGCGGGACGCTGACCAAGCAAGACATCGCCATTCGGCTTCATTAAGATGCCAACCGCCACATCGACGGGTTTGACAGACACAGGCGCGACTTCAGACATGCGGCACCTTCGTCACTTTACCGGCGTAGTCTCGTGCAAACTGCCACGCGACGCGACCAGAGCGCGAGCCGCGCTGCAAAGCCCAGCGCAAGGCTTCGGCGCGGGCTTCTTCAATCTGCGCGGCGCTGCAACCAAAATGATGGAGCCAGTGGGCGACGATCTCCAGATAATCGTCTTGCTTGAATGGATAAAACGATACCCATAAACCGAAGCGTTCCGACAAAGAGATTTTTTCTTCCACCGTTTCGCCGGGATGCAGATCACCATCGTCGCCATGTGTATAACTGCTGTTGTCCGACATTTTTTCCGGCAACAGATGGCGGCGGTTCGAGGTCGCATAAATCAGGACATTATCGGACTGCGTTGCAATGCTGCCGTCCAGTGCGACTTTCAGAGCTTTGTAACCGGCCTCGCCTTCCTCAAACGATAAATCATCGCAGAAGATGATGAAGCGCTCAGGCCGCTCTGCGATCAGATCAACGATATCGCCCAGATCAGCCAAATTGCTTTTATCAACTTCAATCAGACGCAAGCCCTGATCGGCAAACTGGTGCAGACAAGCTTTGATCAGCGAAGATTTGCCCGTACCTCTGGCTCCGGTCAGCAAGACGTTATTCGCAGGCAGCCCTTGTACAAACTGCCGCGTATTTTGCTCGATCTGCGCCTTTTGCGGTGCGATGTTGTGCAGATCATCGAGCTGAATGGCAGAGGCGTGACGGACAACTTGCAAGTAACCTTGTCCACCGCGTTTGCGCCAGCGAAACGCATGACCGAGCTGCCAGTCCGGCGTTGGTGTTGCCATCGGCAGCAAACTTTCCAGCCGGTTCAATACATGTTCGGCGCGGAGTAAAAACTGATCAAGCTGCGTCATAGTTCAGCACATCAGGAACGGTAATCGGCATTGATCGATACGTAGTCATGCGACAAATCACAGGTCCAGACCGTGGCGCTGGCGTTACCGCGTGCAAGTTTGACGCGGACGGTGATCTCGCTTTGCTTCATCACGCGCTGCCCGTCTTCTTCACGGTAATCAGGATTGCGGCCACCATTTTTCGCGACCCAGACATCATCCAGATACAGATTCAGTTTGCTGACATCAAGATCGGTCACGCCTGCATAACCAATCGCCGCGAGGATACGGCCGAGATTTGGATCAGATGCAAAGAAAGCGGTTTTCACCAACGGCGAATGGGCAATCGAGTACGCAATTTTGCGGCATTCTTCAATATCACGCCCTTCTTCGACGGCAATTGTGATGAACTTGGTTGCACCTTCACCGTCACGGATAATCATGTGCGCGAGTTTTTGCGACAGATCGATCACCGCTTTCGCCAGTTGCGCGTATTCCGGTGAACCGATTTCATTCACTTCCACTTCACCCGCACCGGTCGCGATCAGCATGAAAGAATCGTTGGTGGAGGTATCGCCATCAATTGTGATGCAGTTAAACGATTTATCAGCGGCCTGCTTGACCAGATGATCGAGTACGGGTTGCGCGACTTTTGCGTCCAGCGCCAGATAGCCGAGCATGGTCGCCATATTCGGCTTGATCATGCCGGCGCCTTTACTGATGCCGGTCATGGTGACGGTTTTACCAGCTATCTCTACGGTCGCGGATGCGGCTTTCGGCTGCGTATCGGTCGTCATAATCGCTTCAGCAGCGAAAAACCAGTTGTCTTCTTTCAGATTGGCAATCGCTTGCGGCAAACCGGCCACCAGACGATCAACAGGCAAAGGTTCCAGAATCACGCCGGTAGAAAACGGCAGAATCTGCGCCGCTTCACAACCCAGCAAATCAGCCAGCGCAGCACAAGTCGCATTCGCCGCCGCCAAGCCTGCATCGCCGGTTCCCGCGTTCGCATTGCCGGTATTCACGACCAGCGCGCGTATAGGGGCGGATGCCATGTGCATGCCTTCCAGATGGGCTTTCGAGACCTGTACCGGCGCGGCGCAAAAACGGTTGGTCGTGAAGACGCCGGACACGGTTGCCGTCGGTGCCAGTTCCATGACCAGCACATCTTTGCGGTTAGCTTTGCGGATACCTGCTTCGGCATGCCCCAGACGAATACCGGCAACCGGTTTCAGATCAGCAGCGACAGGGACGGGAGAATTGACGGCCATGATAGTTTCCTTGCGATGAAATCAAGCCGCCATTGTAGGACATTTTATTGTTCAGCGAACGGCAAAATCAGCACTGGGAATGAATGACAAAACGGATGACATAAGCAGATAACAGAAGCAAATGCCCGCAGCATCCGCCTCTTCCGGCGCGGGACATTACAAGCCCATCATCATCTGGGCAATGATATTTTTTTGTATCTCGTTAGAACCGCCGTAAATCGATAACTTACGCAGGTTGAAATAATTTGATCCCAGCGAACGCGCATCGCCATCGTTCGCCGCGTCGCCGTCATATCCATACACCGCAGTTTCCGGCTGAAATGGCTGCGCCTGCGGCCCCAATGCCTGCATCATTAATTCGCTGATGGCTTGCTGAATTTCTGTCCCTTTGATTTTCAGTATCGATGCTTCCGGCCCCGGCGCGCGCTGGCTGGCCTCTGCTGACAGCACGCGCAGGTTGGTAATTTCCAGCGCCATCAGATCAATTTCCACCTGCGCCACGCGCTCCGCAAACTGCGGGTCTGCAAGCAAAGGCTGGCCATTTTTAAATGTACGTAGCGCCAGCTTTTTCAGGCGTCCCAACTCACGTTTGGCTATGCCTATTCCGGCGATATTCGTGCGCTCATGGCCCAGTAAAAACTTGGCATAGGTCCAGCCCTGATTTTCCTGACCAACCAGATTTTCTGCCGGCACCCGAACCTGATCAAACCAGACTTCGTTAATTTCATGCGCGCCATCCATCGTGATAATCGGGCGCACCGTAATGCCCGGCGACTTCATATCGATCAGCAGGAAAGAAATGCCGCGCTGCGGTTTGACCTCTTTATCGGTACGTACCAGGCAGAAAATCCAGTCGGCATACTGCGCCAGCGTGGTCCAGGTTTTCTGCCCGTTGACGAGATAATATTCGCCGTCGGCATCGCGCATTCTGACGGCACTGGTTTTGACTGCCGCCAGATCGGAGCCCGCACCCGGCTCCGAATAGCCCTGACACCACCACTCATCCGCCGATAAAATTTTGGGCAGATAGCGTTGTTGCTGCTGCGGCGAGCCAAACGCCATCAACACCGGCGCCACCATCTTGATGCCGAACGGCGGCAGGCGTGGCGCACCGGCTGCGGCACAGGCTTCTTCAAACAGATATTTTTGTACCGCAGTCCAGCCGGTGCCGCCAAACTGCTGCGGCCAGGAACTGCCACCCCAGCCTTGCGCGAATAAAATCTTTTGCCAGCGTACATAGTCGTCACGCTCCAGCTTCCAGCCATTCAAGACTTTATCGCGGATATCTGCCGGTAAAGCACGCGCCAAAAACGCCTGTACTTCATCACGGAACATGCCGTCGGCAACACTCAGATTCAGATTCATCACAAGACCCGGATTAGTGAACAAAAATTAGAAAGCAGAACCCGCAGTATGCAATAAACCAGCGCTGACTGGCACTGCCTTCTGATGCTGCATGGCGGCAATCTACCAAGAACAGATCAGCAGCGTAATGATGGCTGAGCGAGTAGAGTTCGCAAAGGTGCTGACCAAGCTAGAAAAAGGTGACGTTCTTGTGTTCACCAGCCTGTCCCGCGTAGCTCGCCCGATGGTTCACATGGTCAAAATCGAAGCCGCCGTAGCCAAGGAAGGTGCAACGATCCAGATTCTCGATATGAACACAGATACCAGCACTCGAGCAGGACGCCTCACCTTCAACATGTTTGCTTCCATCGCTCAGTTCAAGCGCGAAAACATGCTCGAGCGGCAGAAGGTAGGTATCGCAGCAGCCAAGGAAGAAGGTAAGTACACTGGCCGTGTTCCTACGGCACAGGCGAAGGCCGCTCAAGTGTTGAAGCTGTACCACAAGGGGCTGACGAAGGAAGATATAGCGAAAACCTGCGAAATCGCTGTCGCCAGCATCTACCGCATCGCCAAGGCGAACAAGACCCAAATAGACGCGGCAGGGGTTCACAGTCACCAGCGCCAGCGAGCGGCCCTTTAGATATTTTGCCAGCAGCAGCGCCGACATATCCCTTGCTGGCCCAGCGTTAAGCCACGCCTCCGACCTCCCGAACTTTCAGTTTGCACCCCTCCCACCAGCGCCACGCACACCTTCCAAATACTTTTTGGATTCAAGTCTGAGTAGTTCGGTTGATACCAACTTGCCAATATTTTTTTGCAGTTTTTTTAGACCGAAGACTCGTCCATTCTGCAGGTGTGCAGTAACAAACAATCTAAAGATTCTGTCAACCCTGCAGCCGAATCTAATAAAATAATCCCAAAATGGGATATCCCAAAAGAGGATTCATACTTTGCAGATGATCAAGTCTCTGCATTCTCCCGCCTATGTTGTGTTTCGTCAGGTTATGGCTGACACACGCGAGCACCAAGGGTTAACGCAAGCCGAACTTGCCAACCGCCTTGGTAAACCCCAATCTTTTGTATCTAAGTACGAGAGTGGTGAACGCCGTCTAGATGTGGTCGAGTTTCTGTTGGTTTGCGAAGCCCTTGGTGTAGAGCCCACAGCACTTTTCCAATCACTCCTCGGTGCAATTCATGAAAACAAGTGAAGTCATTCAAGCCGCAAGCGAACACCTCAACCAATTTCCAGGCCATATCTTTGACGTCCTAACGGTTACTAAGCCAGTATCACCTGACGCTGCAGTCAACCTTGCCAAAGTGATCTCGAAGCTGTCGCCTTTGCTCGGCAATATGATTGAGATCAACACTTGCGAACTTCTAAACGAGCAAGCGGAGTTCAAGTCTCTTGGGAACTGGAAACGTCAAGACCCTGGCTTTCCCGACATTATTCTCGACGGGGAGGTAAAGCCGACCCCCGGTTTTGAGATCAAGGCATGGTTTCCACTTGCTACCGAGATTACTGGGCGATTTAAGGATAGCCAAAACCATTTCTTAGACGACCGAACATACGTGGCATTGATCGCGTGGTTGCCCGAATTCCTAATTTTCGGGAAGCCAAAAATTATCAGTGTAGCAGTGGTATCCGGGGCCACTGTTGCGAAGACACGAGACGGTAAATATCACAAACCACCAGATTATCTTGTGCTTGAACCTCAGGACACCAAGAAACGCGCTAAAAACCTTCAGCAGACGAATACGGCAGGCTATAAGTGGCAACCAAACGATGATCCCGCTATTGAAGCTGCAAACCTGAAGGAGGCACAGAAAATGCTGGCGTCTTGGGGTGACGATGGCAAGAACTATTCGCCCTCGCCAGAGTATCAACAAAAGCTTAAAACAATGATGGGGAAGTTCAACTATCGCCTTGACACAAACTTTGCCAAACTAGATCGAGTGGGCCATCATAACGTTGAAGAGTTTGCGAAGTCTGTTTATGCCATGGAGTACCACGGCATGACAATTGGGCAATGGAACACTCTACTAGCAAGCGGCAACGTGTCCGCGATCAAAGCAGCACTCGCCGAGAAATTCGGGATAGTCGACATTGATGCGGAAAAGGCTCTACTTAAGTAAATAGGTCTGGCAGAGTTTGGAAGCGCGTCAATGCCAATTGAAAGTAATCAGGGTCCAACTCTGCCGAGAAGGCACGTCGTTGAAGTTGTTTGGCCGCCAAACTAGCAGAGAATAAGCCGCCGAACGGCTCCCAAATGACATCATTGGGCTGTGAGGAGGCTTCGATGATTAACTTCAACAGGTCGAGCGGTTTTTGGTTCAGATGCGCCACCTTGCTGTTTTTTTCTGAAACCTTCAACCGCTCTGCCCCTTTAAGAGGCGGGCGATCCCATACGTTCATCCATCCGTGAGGGCAATAAAACTTTGATCGCATCTTGGCCCAGTCTTCTGCCACCATAGGACGCTTGCCATCTTGCGAAAAGTATGGGCGCCCCTCAGGTTTCCCATGTTCGTTGGCGTAGGCCGCCATCTTTGCAAAAACGTCAGGCGGCGGGAAGTACCAAAGATGACCCTGATCAAGGTACTTTCTTACTGCCGCATCTTTAACACCGCAAGCCTCGTTGGCCGATCGAAGCGTCAAACCTGTACGCTTCCATTCCTTGTATAGCCAATGCTGTAGCGTCTGGTTATCGATTCGGGCCTCGAAAACGTATTGAACACAGACTTCAGATACGACAGGAAAGCGACGGATCTTAGCCGTATTCACGTTCCCAGCCACATGCCCCCTGCCCTTATTCCAGATGTTGGCGTTCACATACCGCCACCCATGTTTTTCAAGAGTGGCGTGTGTTGCTGCCCATCCAATTTCCGAGTTCCAAAACCAAAGAGTGGTTTGCGCGGTCGCTTGCTTGCTCCATGCTTGGATGTGAGGCTCGTACCAGTTTGCAATGTCAAGGTGGCTGGACGTGTCGCCTTCGAACCCCAAGATGCCATAGGCACCGTCAGAAACAATGACAGTTGGCGTGTCCCAGCTTTCATAGCAATCCAGACTATTTCCGCATGACAATGTAACCATCCCGTCATCGAAGGGCGGCTGAGTGGGGAGAGCTGAAGTCGTAAGTGCTTTCGCCCGCCCAACGGTACTAGTGCGGGGCTTTTTTGTAACTCGCTGATCCATGGAAGGTCGCTCAAAAAATCCTATTTTGGGATTTTACACCGGGACCTAAAGCCTGTCTATCTAAGAGGCAAGCAGATATGAAAGAGAACAACCTTTACTAGCGGTACGTCGTCCGTGCACTCGATTACAGAGCCAACCGTCCGCTCGAAGCAATCACGTGCACCTCTGCCCTATCGAGCTAACTTGCAACAAGTGAGTGCACACCGTTTGCACACGAACAGCCTAGAACCCGTATAAACACTGTTTCTTACGTCCAGTCCATCATTGCAAAGTCAGGCGATTATCTGGATGACATCAGCGCGATTCTTCATAAAAGAAGCGGTTAAAACGCATACTCCCCCCTGTTTTTATAGAAATCGGCTTAACCTCAGCATAAACATTGGGGCTTTTAAGATACTAGGGGGGAGTATTTTTAATGCATTTGAGAGCAAAAAAGCCGTTGCAGACCAGATTACCAGCTATGTCAGTGCAGGCACGGATGCCGCCACAATGACCAAGACAAACGCAGCCGCTGCGGCGACAAACCGCACGATGTTGATCGTGCAAGAAAATGCCCATAAAAAAGGGATGAATTTCTTCATCCCTTTTTCAATGCATGACACTAAAGTCAGACTTGCATCACGCCAGCTTGCCGTGGCATTGCTTGTATTTTTTACCGCTGCCGCAAGGGCAAGGATCATTCCGGCCGACCTTCAATGCATACGTGATTTCCTGCTGGCCACCGTTATTCGTCGCTGCAGATGGTGCCAGCATTTCTTCCGGTGATGCGTTTTCATCAAAGTCAGCATGTTGGTAATGCACGTTGCCGACTTGGGATTGCGCCATTTGTTCTTCCGCCGCTTCGATTTCTTCACGCGACTGGATACGGACAGTCACCACAGTGCGAACCACGTCATTTTTGATCAGATCCAGCATTTGCGAGAACAATTCAAACGCTTCGCGCTTGTATTCTTGCTTAGGATTTTTCTGTGCGTAACCGCGCAGATGGATACCCTGACGCAGATGATCGAGTGCAGCCAGGTGTTCACGCCAGTGGCTGTCTATGCTTTGCAACATGACGCTGCGCTCGAAGCCAGCGAAAGATTCTTTACCGACGATCGCGATTTTTTCTTCGTAGCTTGCGTTCACGGCTTGCTGCACGCGTTCAAGAATATCTTCGCCGGTCAGATTAGGTTCTTTTTCCACCATGCTGGCCAGCGGCAGATCCAATGCCCATTCAGACGACAGTGCCGCTTCCAGACCTGGAATATCCCACTGCTCTTCGACCGAACCCGGCGGCACATACATGTGCACCACATCGGCAAACATACCGTGACGCAACGACGACATCAGTTCCGTCATGTCGTGCGCTTCCAGCAATTCATTCCGCTGCTGGTAAATCACTTTACGCTGATCATTAGCAACGTCATCGTATTCCAGCAATTGCTTACGCACGTCGAAATTGCGAGCTTCCACTTTACGTTGGGCAGATTCTATCGAGCGCGAAACGATGCCCGCTTCAATCGGTTCGCCTTCCGGCATTTTCAGGCGTTCCATGATTGCGCGCACGCGGTCACCGGCGAAAATACGCAGCAACTGATCGTCCAGCGACAGATAGAAACGGCTGGAACCAGGATCGCCCTGACGACCGGAACGACCGCGCAACTGATTATCAACACGGCGTGATTCGTGACGCTCGGTACCGACGATATGCAAACCACCGGCATTCACCACCTGCTCATTGAGTGATTTCCACTCGTCGCGCAATTGTTGCGACTGCGCCTGTTTCTCAGCATCCGACAATGCCGGATTCGCTTCGATCAGCTGCACCTGCTTGGCGACGTTACCGCCGAGCACGATATCCGTACCGCGACCCGCCATGTTCGTCGCAATCGTGATCGCTTTCGGGCGACCCGCCTGCGCCACGATTTCCGCTTCACGTGCATGCTGTTTCGCATTCAGCACGTTGTGCGGCAATTTGGCCTTGGTCAGAATGTCGGATAACAATTCGGAATTTTCAATCGATGTGGTACCGACCAGCACAGGCTGACCACGTTCGTAGCAATCCTGTATGTCTTTCAACATCGCGCCGTATTTTTCTTCGGCGGATTTATACACCTGATCCTGTCGATCTTTACGTTGCGAAGGACGATTCGGCGGAATCACAACGGTTTCCAGACCGTAAATTTCCTGGAATTCATACGCTTCGGTATCGGCCGTACCTGTCATACCTGACAGTCGGGTGTACATGCGGAAGTAATTCTGGAAAGTGATCGAAGCCAGCGTCTGATTCTCATTCTGAATCTTCACGCCTTCTTTCGCTTCGACTGCCTGATGCAAACCATCAGACCAGCGACGGCCTGTCATCATACGGCCGGTGAATTCATCAACGATAACGATTTCATCATCCAACACCACATAGTGCTGGTCTTTGAAATACAAGGCATGTGCGCGCAAAGCTGCGTACAGATGATGGATCAGGCTGATATGCGCCGCGTCATACAGCGATGCGCCTTCCGGCAACAAGCCCATCTGCGTCAGAATTTTTTCTGCCTTGTCGTGACCGGCTTCGGTCAGCAAGACCTGATGCGCTTTTTCATCTTTTGTGTAGTCGCCCGGAACTTCGATCTGGCCTTTGCCATCCGGCGTTTCTTCGCCGATCTGCAAAGTCAGCAGTTTCGGCACTTCATTAATCTTGTAATACAGTTCGGTGTGATTTTCAGCCTGACCGGAAATAATCAGCGGTGTCCGCGCTTCATCGATCAGAATCGAATCGACCTCATCGACAACGGCGAAATTCAAGCCGCGTTGTACGCGCTCTTTCGCTTCAAACACCATGTTGTCGCGCAGGTAATCGAAACCGAATTCGTTATTCGTGCCGTAGGTGATATCGGAGGCGTACGCGCCCTGCTTAGCATCGTGATCCAGTTGCGACAGATTGATACCGGTCGTCAATCCCAGCCAGCCATAGAGTTGCCCCATCCATTCGGCATCGCGCTGCGCGAGGTAATCATTCACCGTCACCACATGCACGCCCTTGCCAGACAAAGCATTCAGATAAATCGGCAGGGTTCCCATCAGGGTTTTACCTTCGCCGGTACCCATCTCTGCAATTTTGCCGTAGTGCAGAACCATACCGCCTATCATCTGCACATCGAAATGGCGCATTTTCAGGACGCGCTTACTGGCTTCGCGGCACACCGCAAATGCTTCTACCAGCAAACTGTCTAAGGTTTCACCTTTCGCGACACGGGCTTTAAATTCAGCAGTCTTGGCTTGTAAAGCCTCGTCTGACAGAGTTTCCAGCTGAGGTTCCAATGCGTTGATCTCACGCACCGTCTTTTGGTATTGCTTCAAAAGCCGCTGATTGCGGCTGCCGAATATCTTGGTCAGGAATGACATGCTATGAACGAAAAGTTAAATTCTGAAAAAAGCCGCAGCAAAAACTTGCTTGCACAGCAACAATATGGGATAACTCACGATTTTACCACGCGGGAACGGCTTGACCAGCAAATCACTGCCTAAACCTTGACGCATTGGTACGAGTTGGTGGCTATTTGGACAAACTCAAGCTTATTTTTGATTCAAAGCGGAAAGACTGGCCTGATTGGCTCCGGCGGACAGGAATTTATGCGGATTTTGCGGTACATCCTTGACCCGCACCTCGAAATGCAGATGAGCGCCGGTTGAGCGGCCAGTCGAGCCTATATCGGCAATATGCTGCCCGCGCTTGACGATATCGCCGAGCTTCACATAAATTTTGGAGGTATGCGCATAACGGGTGATCAGCTCACCGCCGTGATCAATTTCCAGCATATTGCCAAATTGCGGATGATACTCAGCGGCAATCACCACGCCCCCAGCGGCAGCCTGAATCGGCGTTCCGGTCGGCGCTGAAAAATCGATGCCTTCATGGAATGCGCTGCGCCCGGTGAACGGATCAAGGCGCCAGCCAAATCCTGAAGCGTTATACGCAACATTCACAGGCTGTATCGTCGGCAACATTTTTGACTGTATCTTGAAACCCATCAGCTTCGTTTCGACGACATTCATATAGTCGGAGCGATGTTCAACATCCTTTTCTAACGCGTCCAGCGCTGCCTGAAACTCTTCCATATTCAGTTCATGTGAAGGTGCGCTGGAAATTTCCGGACCGCCGCGCGCTGGCAGCTCCTTGAAATTAAACTCCTCTGGTTTAACGCCTGCCAGACCTTGCACACGCTCGCCCAAGGCATCGAGCCGTATCAATTGCGCCTGCATTTCGCCCAGCTTGACCGCCATTGCCGCCAGGTTTTCTTTGACATAGCGGTCTTTCGCATTCGGATCGTTTGGCAGAGCGGCGCTGGCCGGCAGGATATTTCGCAAGAAAGGTAAATCGGCACTCGCCAACCGGAATGTGAGTGCCGCCATCAGCGCACCGCAAATAATCGTGATGAGCATAAAACCCAGTATCGCCAGCACGACATGATGTGACGACAAAGTCACCGATTTCGCTTGGGTAAAGCGGGAGTGCATTAATATAATTTGCATCAATACTACCCCTTAAAAACTCTGTGGAATGCGGCTGTAACGCCGCCCGGTTTGTGGTAATGTGCTGCCCATGTCAACACCATTCACACCATCGCGACCTCCGTACCGAATCAATATCAAGCGCGGACGCCCGGTTATGGGTGCCACTGGCGCTGGCGATTTTTTGCGTAGCAACGATAAAATTTCGCCGCTGCTACCTACGATACAACGTCATTTGTCGCTGCAAAAAGATTGCGGTGCGATTTTGCCGCCGATATTTGATACCTGTGAAGTCATGCAACTGGCAGATGGTCTGCTGACGCTGTCTGCGCCGAATGCGGCATTAGCAACCAAACTGAAACAACAATGCCCGAAATTGCTGTGCAGCTTGCAAGAGCGGGGCTGGCAGATTAACGCAGTCCGCATCAAAGTACAAGTCAAGCGGGTCGTAGAAAAAGCCCCGCCTGTGAAACAACTGGCACTCTCAGGCAAAGCACTGCAGGCATTCAGTACCCTGGAACAGAATCTGGAAAACACATCCCAGAACACGGATCTGCTTGCGGCATTGTCACGGCTGCTAGAGCGCCATCAACAACCAAAAAAATAACACTGAGCATCACGGTGCAGCAGCAATCAGCGCTCGCGTTCTTTTTCCCACAGAACATCGCTGCCGCCATCAACCCGATTCAAAACCCGCGACAAAACGAACAGCAAATCAGACAGACGATTCATATACTGACGCGGATGATCATTGATGGCTTCATTTTTCCCGACACTCACAATCGCCCGTTCAGCGCGCCGGCAAACGGTGCGGCACACATGTGCCAGCGCTGCTGGCCGGTTTCCCCCGGGCAGAACAAAATCCCGCAACGGCGGCAAATCGGCATTATATTTTTCCAGCAAAGCATCCAGACGTGCGACCTGCGTTTCAGTAATCAGGCTATAGCCGGGAATACACAACTCGCCGCCCATATCAAATAAATCATGCTGAATAGAGATCAGCTCATGCCGCAACTGCGGCGATAAGTTTTCACACAACAAGACGCCAATATGTGAATTCAGTTCATCCACGTCGCCCATCGCGTGCACCCGCAACGCGTCTTTATCAACACGACTACCGTCACCCAGACCAGTGGTACCAGCATCGCCGGTACGTGTCGCAATTTTTGAAAGTCGGTTACCCATAGCTCATATAATTCGGACTGAAGTCGCAGAGCATAAGCCAAAAACGTCGGGAACGCATCATAATAGACACCATCGAATATGCTGCTTACCAGCATAAAATAAAAAACCAGCGTTATCGTAGGCCAGATCCGGGTGTACTTAATAACTGCAATGCTGAGAGGCTTATAAGGCTGCTGTCAGAAATGCGCGTCATAATGGTGGATTAGCGGCTATTCGCGCCGCCTTCGCTATGCCAATAAACGAGACACACTGCATGCATGTGCGCCACTGAGCGCATGGGATGAAGAATAATCAGGATACAGAATGGCTACAAGATTACCTCCGGTTCACGCTCTTTCCGCTTTTGAAGCGGCCGCCCGCTTTGGATCATTTGCCGTCGCAGCAGAAGAGCTGTGCATCACCCCTTCCGCGCTTTCCCACCGCATACGTTTACTCGAAGAACATTTGTGCGAACGTGTGTTTGTCAGAGAAGGCCGCAGCGTCACACTGACTGAATTCGGTCGTCGCTATCTTGACGTGGTGCGGAATGTGTTGCGCACTTTGTCTGATTTTCCGTTGCCCAACAAAGCAACGCAAAATCAGATGCGCGTCAAAGTCACAGTGCCGCCAACGTTTGCCCGTTACATGTTCATGCCACGTCTGGCAGAATTCACCAGCAAACATCCTGACATCGAAGTGGAAGTCTATCTGTTTGTTCCCTTATACGATCTCAGCTTGTCAGAAAGTGATGTCGAGGTCAGATTCGGCGCGGGAGAATATCCTAATCTCGTCACTAAAAAACTGTTCATCGAACCAAGCTTTGCGGTTGCCAGCCCGGCTTATCTAAAGACGATTCCAAAGATCAGCACACCGGCTGATTTACACCATGCCTGTTTGCTACGCTCGGCACTGGAACCATGGCAACCCTGGTTTGAAGTCGCCGGTTTAGACTGGGCAGAACCAACGCATGGATTACGCGTTGATGATCTGGGCTTATTACTCGAAGCGATTAAACATGGTCATGGTGTAGGTTTAACACGCCAGCACTTTGCGCAGGAAATGATAGACAACGGAGAAGTCATTCGCCTGTTTGACACACAACTGGCAACGCCGCCGCACGCCTACCATCTGGTACACGAAGCACAGCCAAGCCTGAGACCGGAAGTAGCACTGTTCATCGAATGGATGCAGTCTGTCTTTAAGGATTAAATGCGGGCAGCGCCGACCTGGCGCTACCACGTTACCAGTTGATCCGGCACAGTCGGAAATAAAATCTTTATCAAGGCTGCATCCCTTGCAGACAGGGCGTTGGCCAAGATCAGTCAACTCCTTTTCCGGCTGCGGCACACCAGAGAGAAAACCATTGCTCACGGCTCAATATCTGGCTACATGCAAGAACAGCTTCACGCAATGCCGACTTACGCCCAGATCCAGTCAGCACCATCGGCTTAGAAGGATGTTGTAAGACCCAGGCAATCGCAACCGTTGCCGGAGGCACTTGAAGTTCTGCGGCCACCTGACCCAAAGCGACGCGGACACGCTGCACATCGGCATTTGCTGTGGCATCCGATAATAAAGCACCACCACCCAATGCCGACCAGATCATCGGCGCAATGCGCAATCGTTGGCACAAATCCAGTGTGCCGTCATGCAAAGGCGACAGATGCAACAGCGAGAGTTCGACCTGATTTGTGACCAATGGAAAACGTGATGCCAGTAAATCAAATTGCGACGACGTAAAATTCGACACGCCGAAATGTGCGACCTTGCCACTTTGCTGTAAATGATGAAATGCCTCAGCCATTTCATCGGCATCCATCAAAGGATCGGGACGATGAATCAACAGCAGATCCAGACGATCAATCTGCATTGCCCGCAAAGAATTTTCGGCAGAAGCAATGATGTGCTGGCGACTGGTATCGTAGTGCTGAAGATGATGTTCAGGGCGATGCTGCGACACCAGTTTGATACCGCACTTACTCACGAACTGAAATTCTTTTTTTAATTCAGGCGCTATATGCAACGCCTCTCCGAGCAGGCGTTCACTCTGGTAATCGCCATAAATATCCGCCTGATCTATGGTTGTAATACCGAGTTCCAGCGCCTCTTGCAAAAAGCTGACCCGTTCTTGCGGTGTTTTTTGCCAACTCGCCAGTCGCCACAGACCAAGAACGATACGGGAAAATTCCGGACCACCGGGGGCAATCTGAATACGTGGGGAAATCAATGAGGTATTCATATTTTTTGTATTTCCTGAATCGCGGAAACTAATTCCGCTGTTTTCGTAAAGCCGGATGCAATCATGTGCAAGGCATTGTCGTGAACCAATAACAGTGCGGGGAAGCCGCGTATTCCCCAGCGCTGGCATTGCTCAAATTCCTGCCGCGTGTCCGCCATGCACATCGGTGACACGAGTGTTTCATAAAAACTGGACGCATCAAAACTATCTTCACCGTCCATTCCATTCAGGGCATTGACCGCAACATCCGAAAGAATATGTAAATCGGTTACGTCTTTGCCTTCGGCATAAAACGCATGTTGAATAGCGCGAAAGACCGATAACAACTGTACTGGTGCAAGGTGATCCGCCAGCATTTTGGTCGCCACAACTGCACGGCATGCAGGCTCAGTATCGTATTTAAATCCCTCTTGCGTCATCCCTGTTGCGGCAAACGGCAGACCGGTGGCTTCGGCGACATGCATCCAGTGACCGCGTATGGTTTGTCGTTGTTCCTCACCCATGATCTCCTGGTTATAGGCGCGCAAGCCACCGACGACGATATCCAGATTCGCCTCCGGCATCAGTTCCAGCAAGGCTTGCAACTCCGGACCAAAACCATAGCACCATGAACACATAGGGTCAGCGACGTAGATCAGTTGAATCATGCGATATCTCTTTTCATAGCGAGAAAAAAAATCAAATAGGGGTCAGAGTGTACGCAATTTATGCTGGATACAGCGCACCAAGAATACGCGGGCCTTTGGCGCCAGTGACTACCGGCAGATTACCGGGACGGCGCAGACAGAATTGTTGCGCCAGCCAGGCAAAAGCCATCGCTTCTACTTGCTCCGGTGCGACACCGAGCGCATCCGTGCTGCACACCAGCGCAGACGATCCGGCCTCAAACAAAAAAGTCTGCAACATCAGCATCAGACGACGGTTAAACGCACCGCCGCCGCACACATATACGGTCTTTGCCTGCTGTCCGCCGTAAGTACAAATCGCCTGCGCCAGACTCATCGCGGTGTAAGCGCACAATGTCGCCTGTACGTCGGCAGCGGGTACGGTATCAAATCCCTGTAATTGCTGCTGCAACCATGCGGGATGAAACAGATCACGTCCGGTGCTTTTGGGCGGAGCAAGATGCAAATAAGGCTCAGCCACGAGTTTCTGAAGCAATGCTGAATTCACTTCGCCTTGCGATGCCCAGGCACCGTCGGCATCATAGTTTTTTGCGTGATGCTGATGTATCCAGTAATCCATCAGCACATTGCCCGGCCCGGTATCAAAACCAGTCGTGCTGCCATCCGCGCCAAGAATACTGATATTGCTGATGCCGCCGATATTGGCGACGACTCTGCATTCATTGTCGGCCGCAAATACGGCGTGATGAAATACCGGCACCAACGGTGCGCCTTGTCCGCCAGCAGCGATATCACGACTGCGGAAATCAGCAATCACATCAATGCCGGTTAATTCGGCCAGTAAAGAGGGGTTGTTCGTTTGACGGGTATAACCCAGCTCAGGCCGGTGCCGTATCGTTTGTCCATGTACACCGATTGCCCGGACATCCTGAAGAGGATATTGCTCAGACAAAAGATGAACGCACTCAGCATAGGCTCGCGCCAGCGCGTTGGCCAGCAAGGCTTCCTGATGCAGTTCATCATTGCAAGTACTCTGCAACATCATTGCCTGCTGTCGTATCTCTGTTGAAAACGGAAGGTAAGCGCTGGCAAGTAACTCCACAGGCGTTCCCGGTGTTTCAGGCAGGCGCACGAGCACCCCATCCACACCGTCAAGGCTGGTGCCAGACATTAAACCAATATACAAAGAAGTATTCTGCATATGCACATCACTAAAAATGAAAAAGGCCGAACGCAATGTTCGGCCTGTATTGAGCTTATCGCTTTAACGGGATGCCAGTTTCATCGTTTCCGCTAAACGTTCAGGACGCAGCAAATTGAAGCGGTGGTGCATTTCAGCAGCAACTACTTTGAAACGCGGCATATCGTTTCCTGCCAATGGTGGAGCCTCTGGCAAACTGATGCCCATAGGATCGCGTGCCTCATTATTCACACGGAACTCATAATGCAGATGAGGGCCAGTTGCCCAGCCAGTTGAGCCGACATAGCCGATGACTTCACCCTGACTAACACGGCTGCCTTTATGTATGCCAGCCGCGAAACGGCTCATGTGCGCATAGGCTGTGCTGTAATTGGAATGATGTTTCACCACCACCAGATTACCGTAACCATTGCTTGGTCCAACAGAATCCACAATACCATCAGCAGTCGCACGAATCGGCGTTCCTGTCACAGCAGCAAAATCGACGCCTTTATGCGCTTTCCACTGACCTGAAATCGGGTGTACGCGCATCGAGAATCCCGAAGAGATACGGGTAAATTCCAACGGAGATTTGAGGAAAGATTTTTTGAGAGACTTACCGTCGAAAGTGTAATAACCACCCTGACCACCGGCTTCATCAAACCACACAGATTGGTAAGTTTTTCCGGCATTAGTGAATTCACCTGCGAGTACCCGGCCAGTTTTCACAAGTTGGCCGTTTTGCCAGAAACTTTCATAGACCACATTAAACTGGTCTCCGCGTTGCAGCTTGCGAAAATCAATGTTCGTTTCAAACATACTGACAATCTGCGACGCCACATTATCAGCAATGTTCGCCTCATCCGTCGCTGCAAACAGCGAGGAAACGATATTGCCGGAGGTCATTTCAACGCGACGCTCCAGTGCAGCAGGCGCGTCGGTTGCCACGAAATGCCCCGAAGCATCGCGTTTGACTTCGATATTCCGGGCGGGCTTATCTGTACCATCCACGACTGTCGTCTGCAACCATTCCAGCTCGCCGTCTTCATTCGTTTTGACGCGAACGGACTTATCGGTACGCAACTGTAATAAGCTGCGCGCCACATTATCGGTTTTAATGAAAGTATTCGCGTCGGCGTCATCCACGCCCAGGCGCAACAATAAGCCACTAAGCGTGTCGCCACGACGGACTATCTCTTCGCGAACATACTGCTGATCAGCATTGGCCAATGCAGCGACTTGTTCATCAAGGCTGGGTAAAGGCAATTCTTTGGTAATTTTTTTAACCGGCAAATCTGCCGCATCCGGTGCCAGAGGCGCAACGGCCGTCGCACCTACAGCACAGACAGCGAAGAATAAAGCAGTGACGGAAACAATACGGGAAACGCGGGTGGAACCTAACAACAGTCTGGAGCTGCCGGTAGCCACACGAAGTAATTTATCTGATGGTCGCATGCAATAAGTTAAAATTGACTGTTTTTATCGAAAATTCGGGGGTCGCTGCAGCAATAATATTCTAAGCAAAACATGCTCGAAGAATATGATCGGCGACAAACCAAGGCTGGATTATAAAGCAAGAAAACTTGATCCCAGCAAAATTAAACCGACACCCAGAATCTGGCAAAACGCTGATTATTGATTCAGAATGAGAACCCTGACCAGCGATGTTACAAAAAATCTCGTTTAAATACCTATGACTTCTGCACAAAATTCCACCTCCAGTTCCAGCATCATCACGCCAGCCAAAGCCTTGCCACTATCCGATGCCGTACAACACGCCCTCGCGGTCACAAAACGTGGCGTTGACGAATTGCTCATCGAAAGCGAATTTGCGCAAAAACTCGCCCGCAGCGAACAAACCGGCAAACCTTTACGTATCAAACTGGGGCTGGATCCGACTGCACCAGATTTGCACCTTGGTCATACTGTCGTTCTGAATAAATTGCGGCAACTGCAAGATTTAGGCCATCAGGTTATCTTTCTGATTGGTGACTTCACGTCGATGATCGGCGATCCTTCCGGACGCAATATCACCCGCCCGCCGCTGACCCGTGAGCAGATCGAGGAAAACGCCAAAACTTACTTCCGGCAAGCGAGCCTGGTATTAGATCCGGCAAAAACTGAAATCCGTTACAACTCAGAATGGTGTGATCCGCTGGGTGCACGCGGCATGATTCAGTTGTCATCAAAATATACTGTGGCTCGTATGATGGAGCGTGATGACTTTACCAAACGTTTCAAAGCAGGCACACCGATTTCGGTACACGAGTTTCTGTATCCGCTGATGCAGGGCTATGATTCCGTCGCATTACATGCTGACCTCGAACTCGGTGGCACAGATCAGAAATTCAATTTACTGGTCGGACGCGAACTGCAAAAAGATTACGGACAAGAGCAACAATGTATTCTGACCATGCCACTGCTGGAAGGTCTGGACGGCGTTGAAAAGATGTCGAAATCAAAAAATAACTACATCGCCATCACGGAACCGGCAAATAACATGTTCGCCAAGATCATGAGTATTTCAGACGAGATGATGTGGAAGTATTACGACCTGCTTTCGTTCTGCTCTATTGAGCAAATTGCAGTCTATAAAAAAGCCGTTGCTGACGGCCAGAATCCACGCGATATCAAGGTTGCGCTGGCGCAGGAAATCGTTGCCCGCTTCCATAATAAACAAGCCGGTGAAGATGCACTGTCCGATTTCGTTAACCGCTCGAAAGGTGGCATACCGGACGACGTGCCGGAAGTCAGCCTGAGCGGTGCGCCAGTCGGCATCGCGCAGTTATTGAAACAGGCAAATCTGTGTGCATCGACCTCTGAAGCTTTGCGTATGATTGAGCAAGGCGGCGTACGTATTGACGGCACCGTTCTCAGTGACAAAGGTCTGAAGGTCGAAGCCGGGACATTTGTATTACAAGTCGGCAAACGAAAATTTGCCCGCGTGACTTTGTCAGCATGATCGCACTATTGCAACGCGTCAGCCATGCCAGTGTCGTCGTCGATGGTGAAACCACCGGCGCGATCACAGCGGGCTTAATGGTATTGGTCTGCGCAGAACGCGGCGACAGTGAAACCGAGGCGGATGCCTTACTCAATAAGCTGCTGACCTACCGCGTATTCAGTGATGATGCTGGAAAAATGAACCTCAGCATTACAGATACGCAGGGCGGCTTATTGCTGGTACCGCAATTCACGCTGGCGGCCAATACCAACGCCGGCACCCGCCCTTCGTTCACGCCTGCTGCACCGCCTGATGTCGCGCGCCAATTGTTCGACTATTTTGTCCGGCAAGCAAAAAGCAAACACAGCACCGTCGAGACTGGCCGTTTTGGTGCCGACATGAAAGTGTCGCTGACCAACGACGGTCCTGTCACATTTTGGTTGGAAACAAAAAAATCAGCGTAACGACATCGCCTTAGCCGTTTCGACGTGCCTGCAACTATCCACAAATCAGATGACTGAAATTCTCCTTATCCGCCACGGTGAAACAGCCTGGAATGCTATTAAACGCTTGCAGGGCCACCTTGATATTCCATTGAATGCACAAGGAACGCAGCAGGCAAAGGCGCTGGCGTGGTCGCTGCAAAATGAAAAACTGGATGCCATCATTTCCAGTGATTTACAACGGGCAGTGCAGACTGCCGGTGAAATCGCGCGCTTGCAAGGCATCAGTACCCGCATCGATGCTGGCTTACGCGAACGTTGCTATGGCGGCTTTGAAGGACAACTGTACAGCGAGATTCCACATGTTTTTCCGGAAGCCTATGCGGCGTGGAAATCGCATGATCCTGACGCAGAATTTCCTCCAGGGGAAAATAAAGGTGAGACAACACGTCAGTTTCATCAACGTATCATCGAGCACATTGAGCACTACGCAAAACAATTCGAAGGGAAAAAAATCGCCCTGGTCGCCCACGGTGGTGTACTCGAATGCGCGTATCGTGCAGCCAAAGGATTGCCGTTGAATGCTCCACGTGAGGTGACGATTTACAACGCAAGCATTAACCGCTTTGAGTACAAAGACAATGCTTTGCAACTGATCCAGTGGGGAGACATTGCCCATCTCGATACTGACGCCATGGATGAAATTAATCAAAACGATAAAGCATCCTGACGTCGTTCATATCGCTTATCTCCATTGATAGCGCTGATGCAAGCACCGCATCCGCTCTACATCAAGCACACACATGCTGCGCAATTTTCAGCCAAACTTCAACCAAACAAAACATGACGACAAGCCAGTACCGACTGGCTGTCGAAATTTAGAAAAGCAAGTCTAAAGCTATCAAAATCGCGACCTGATTGAAATAAATATTCCTTCAGAAAACAGCGTATTTGCTAATTATTTAGGCAGGTTTCAGGTAAAATAGCGCTTCTTCAAATTCCCTCCCACCTCATCGTGCAAATTGGTTCCTACGTCTTGCGTAACAATATTTTTGTGGCTCCCATGGCTGGGGTCACCGACAGACCTTTCCGTCAGTTATGCAAAGAACTTGGTGCAGGTTATGCCGTTTCGGAAATGGCGGCATCGAATCCGAAATTATGGGAAACCGAAAAATCGACCCGACGCACTAACCATGCCGGAGAGATGGAACCCAAGGCAGTACAGATCGCAGGCGCAGATCCCAAAATGCTTGCGGATTGCGCAAAACATAATGTGGATAAGGGCGCGCAGATCATCGACATCAACATGGGTTGCCCGGTCAAGAAAGTATGCAATGCGTGGTGTGGCTCGGCGTTGCTGCAAAACGAAGCTCTGGTTGGCGACATTCTCGATGCCGTGGTCGGTGCCGTCGATGTGCCTGTCACGCTGAAATTCCGTACCGGCTGGGACAGAGCAAACAAAAACGCGCTGACGATTGCACGTATGGCGGAATCTGCTGGCATACAAATGCTGACCTTGCATGGCCGTACCCGTGCTGATGGCTACAAAGGCGATGCCGAATACGACACCATTGCCGCCGTCAAAGCGGCGGTGACTATTCCAGTGGTTGCCAATGGCGATATCACCACGCCGGAAAAAGCAAAATACGTGTTAGAAGTTACCGGTGCAGATGCGATCATGATAGGGCGTGCAGCACAAGGGCGGCCCTGGATCTTTCGCGAAATCGAACATTTCCTAGCAACTGGCGAACACTTACCACCGCCACTGATCAGCGAAGTCAGGCACCTGATGGATAACCATCTGAAAGCACATTATGAGTTTTACGGTGAGTATCTTGGTGTCAGGACTGCGCGCAAACACATAGGCTGGTACGTGCAGGATCTCGTCAACGGCGAGGAATTCCGGCAGCAAATGAATTTACTAACGTCGTGCGATGAACAACTTGATGCCGTCAGTCATTTTTTTGATCGCATGGCGGGGGAACGGTTACAATACCGCCCCTTTGAAGAAAAAATGGCGGCGTAAAACAAACCGATATTTGTAATCCGACCGCATAACATCAGCGCCTTCAGCATTGAAATGAAAGCGCCGACCGGCATAACCGAACAGTGACAAAAACAGCATGAGCAAAGATAGCATTCAGGACGCCGTCCATAAAAATCTGGAAAAATATTTCCGCGATCTCGGCGAACAACCCGCCTCCAATATTTACGACATGGTTGTATTAGCAGTAGAAAAACCTATGCTGGAAATGGTGATGATACGCGCCTCCAGCAACCAGTCACAAGCAGCAGACATGCTCGGCATTAACCGCAATACCTTGCGCAAGAAATTGCAGCAGCACGGTTTGCTGTAATTATTTGCCGCCAGCGCCTGACACCGATTTCCTTACTCACTTATCTTCATCATGATCAAACAAGCTCTTATCTCCGTCTCCGACAAGACCGGTGTGCTCGAATTTGCACGTGAATTGTCTGCACTCGGTGTCAAGTTGCTCTCCACCGGCGGCACCGCTAAATTATTGGCCGATAATGGTTTAGCTGTAACCGAAGTAGCGGACTACACGGGCTTTCCTGAAATGCTCGACGGACGTGTGAAAACACTGCACCCGAAAGTACACGGCGGCATTCTGGCGCGCCGCGATTTTCCTGAGCATGTTGCAGCGCTTGAACAGCATGGCATTCCGACGATAGATATGGTCGTTGTGAATCTCTACCCTTTCCAGCAAACGGTCGCCAAAGCAGAATGCTCACTCGAAGATGCGATTGAGAACATTGATATCGGTGGCCCGACGATGCTGCGCTCATCGGCAAAAAATCACAAAGACGTGACCGTGATTGTTGACCCCAGCGACTACACCGTGGTTCTCGCCGAAATGAAGGCGAATAACAATGTCGTCAGCTATGACACCAAGTTCACGCTGGCAAAAAAAGTCTTTGCGCATACCGCACAATATGACGGTGCTATCACTAACTATCTGACCAGCCTCGGTGAAGATAAAGCACACACGACACGCAGCGCTTATCCGCAGACACTGAATCTGCATTTCGACAAAGTGCAGGAAATGCGTTATGGCGAAAACCCGCATCAGTCGGCAGCTTTCTATCGTGATTTGAAAACAGTGGATGGCGCACTCGCCAACTACAAACAATTGCAAGGCAAAGAACTGTCGTACAACAACATCGCTGACTCCGACGCAGCCTGGGAATGCGTTAAGTCGTTCAAAGAATCCGCTTGCGTCATCGTTAAGCATGCGAATCCTTGCGGCGTAGCGGTAGCCCCGACACCATTTGACGCATACAGCAAAGCATTACAAACCGATCCGACATCAGCCTTTGGCGGCATCATTGCATTCAACCGTGAACTCGATGGCAAAGCAGCAGAAATCGTCGCTAAACAATTCGTTGAAGTACTGATCGCACCATCGTTCACAGCAGAAGCAAAAGCGATTTTTGCAGCCAAACAAAACGTACGTTTGTTGGAAATTGCCTTGGGCAACGAAGTCAATCAATACGACGTCAAACGCGTAGGTGGCGGCTTGCTGGTACAGGCACCGGATGCGAAAAACGTTTTGCAGGAAGAATTGCGCGTCGTCTCCAAACTTCAACCGACACCACAACAAATGGCCGACATGATGTTTGCATGGCGTGTCGCGAAATACGTTAAATCGAATGCGATCGTATTCTGTGGCAACGGTATGACGCTAGGTGTCGGCGCCGGTCAGATGAGCCGTATTGATTCTGCGCGTATCGCTTCGATCAAAGCACAAAATGCTGGGCTGTCGCTGATAGGTTCTGCTGTAGCGTCAGATGCATTCTTCCCGTTCCGTGACGGTCTGGATGTAGTGGTCGATGCAGGCGCGACTTGTGTGATTCATCCGGGTGGCTCTATGCGCGATCAGGAAGTCATTGATGCCGCAGATGAACGCGGTGTGGTGATGGTCTATACTGGCACACGTCATTTCCGTCATTAATCATTCGCCTTGCTCTTTTGCGGGGCAAGGCACACATGAAGATTTTAGGTATCGACCCCGGATTGCGGACAACTGGATTCGGGGTTATTCATAAGCAGGGACAGAAGCTCACTTACGTAGCATCTGGCACCATCAAAACGGTCGAAGGTTCTTTACCTGAGCGGCTGAAAACTATCCTTTCCGGCGTTTCTGAAATTGTCCGCACTTATCAGCCTGATTGTGCGGCGATAGAGAAAGTCTTCGTCAACGTCAATCCACAATCCACCTTATTGCTGGGACAGGCGCGTGGCGCAGCCATCTGCGCATTAGTCGCCGCTGATCTGATGGTCGCCGAATACACGGCGCTGCAGGTCAAGCAAGGGGTTGTCGGCCAGGGGCGTGCCAGCAAGGAGCAGGTGCAGGATATGGTGCAACGTCTGTTAATGCTATCCGGCACACCAAGTGCGGATGCCGCTGATGCGCTCGGGGTTGCGATTTGCCACGCCCATAGTGGTGAAGCCCTGGCAACCTTGAGTGCCATTGCGCCCGAACTGGCAAAAAAAGGTCTACGTGTGAAAGCAGGCAGACTGATAGGGTAAATGCACATCCTGTAAGATCAAATTCTATGTCTGACACTCGTCGAAACTTAGCATCCCTCAATGTTGATGCGCCCCAGCGAGCCTTTTTGCCTGAAGACCCTTGTAAACACGACGACACATCTTCTTTTTATTTTCCGCTGCAGCTCAGGAAAGCAACACCAGTCCTAAGTCGTGGAATTTCGCTGACACACTCTCGTCAAGCCGGAGAGAATCGTTTACTATCACTGCTTATTCATACAGTATGAAAGCAGTCTCATGATAGGTCGCATCGCAGGCACTCTGCTAGAGAAAAATCCCCCTCAATTATTGATCGATTGTCAGGGTGTAGGCTACGAAGTCGATGTGCCGATGAGCACGTTTTATAACCTGCCACCGCTAGGCGAAAAAGTGGTTTTGCTGACACATCTGGCCATACGCGAAGATGCACATGTGCTGTTTGGTTTTGGCACAGCAGAAGAACGTGCGACCTTCCGTCAACTGGTTAAAATCAGCGGCGTCGGTGCGCGCACGGCATTGTCTATCCTTTCGGGAATGTCTGTGGCAGATCTGTCGCAGGCAATTACGATGCAGGAAGTCGGTCGCTTAACCCGCATTCCGGGAATAGGCAAAAAAACTGCCGAGCGCCTGTTACTGGAACTCAAAGGTAAACTCGGTGCCGATTTATTTACGTCCGGCATGGCGGCCGCGGCAGGTGATCATAGCGCCGACATTCTGAATGCCTTGTTAGCTCTGGGTTATTCCGATAAAGAAGCAATGCTGGCGATGAAATCCGTACCAAAAGATACAGGCGTATCGGAAGGCATCAAACTCGCCCTGAAATCACTGTCTAAAGGCTGAAAAATTACATCATGAGCATACAGACAGATAATCTTTCGATCAATTTCAGCGAACAGCGCATCATTGCGGCAACACCGGTGTCCGTTAACGAAGAAGCGATTGAACGCGCATTACGGCCAAAACAACTCGACGAATATGTTGGGCAGGAAAAAATCCGTGATCAGCTGGAAATTTTCATCACGGCTGCGCGCCAGCGCGGAGAAGCACTCGATCACACCCTGCTGTTCGGCCCTCCGGGCTTAGGTAAAACCACGCTGGCACACATTATTGCCCGTGAAATGGGAGTCAACCTGCGTCAGACTTCGGGGCCGGTTCTGGAGCGTGCAGGCGATCTGGCCGCACTACTGACGAATCTGGAAGCAAACGATGTGCTGTTTATCGATGAAATTCACCGTTTGTCTCCCGTCGTTGAAGAGATTTTATATCCTGCGCTGGAAGACTATCAGATCGACATCATGATAGGCGAAGGCCCCGCTGCACGCTCGGTTAAACTGGATCTGCAACCGTTCACGCTGGTCGGTGCAACAACGCGGGCGGGCATGCTGACGAATCCTTTGCGTGATCGCTTTGGTATCGTCGCCCGTCTGGAATTTTATACGCCGGAACAACTGACGCGTATCGTCACACGTTCGGCCTCCCTCCTGAATGCACCGATACACGAAGCTGGCGCGCGAGAAATCGCTAATCGCGCGCGTGGCACACCGCGTATTGCCAATCGCCTGCTGCGGCGGGTACGTGACTATGCCGAGGTGAAAGGCAATGGCGAGATCACCAAAGATATTGCCGATGCCGCGCTGAAAATGCTGGATGTGGATACCGTTGGCTTCGATCTGATGGACAGAAAGCTACTTGAAGCCATCCTGTTTAAATTCGGTGGCGGCCCCGTCGGGCTGGACAATGTCGCGGCGGCAATCGGTGAGGAACGTGACACCATTGAAGATGTGCTGGAACCCTATCTGATACAACAAGGTTACCTGCAACGTACTCCTCGCGGGAGAATTGCCACCACTTTGGCTTACGAACATTTTAATCTTGTACCGCCAGAGAATGAGTGACAGCCAGAAATCGATTGCTTCCGGCGTAAATACAAAATCACTTCAAATACTGACGCAAGGACACCCAATGATCACGATAAGCAAATAATTGGCCTCTTTCGTTCATCAAAAGTGAGTCAAACAAATTGTCGATTGCCCGAATTCCATACACAAAATAAAAAAGCACCCAAAGGTGCTTTTTTATTTTCTAAGACAGCAAGCTCACGCCTGCTGAAGATTAGAATGCGTGACGGATACCAACGTTAACCATACGCTCTGTACGTCCCAGCCCAGATGCTAAGCCACCTGCATTTACGTTTGCATCATTAGACAACCGAGAAAAAGATGTGTAAACATTAGTACGTTTAGACAGAGAGTGTGTATAACCTAAAGCCAGTTGTGTGCTATTGCGATCAGTACTGACTACATCACTAGAAACGCGTGTTACACCAGCGATGATAGTACCTGCTGCGCTGACCGGGAAAGTCGCACCAAGATTCCAAAGTTTGTAGGCAACAGAGTTATCATCTGATTTCACTTTACCATAAGCAAGCGCTGCTTTCACAACTGTGAAGTCATAAGTTGCACCAGCGAAAATATGCTTAACAGCATTCGTTGGCTTTGCAGCAGCAGAGACATCTTCTGTGTGATATGCCACTGTTGCGAGCAACGGTCCTGCTGCGTAAGACCCAGATGCACCGATACCACGGTTTTTGCTGTTATCACCAGCTTGTTCGCCAAATGTATAAGCCAGAGAACCAGTAAAACCACTCAGGTTGTTGGTTGTATAGTTTGCTGTGTTGGTGGAACGTGGATTTGTTGCAAAAAACAGATTACCCAAGCCTGTTGCACTTGTGCTGTCTGTTGCGCTACCACCGATAATGCCTGTGCCGAATGGATCGATAGAGTCTACAGCATCGAACATTGGTTTGTTTTGACGACCCAGTTGAATCGCGCCAAAGTCACCGGACAAGCCCACCCATGCTGCACGACCAAATGCCAGTCCGCCTTGAGCAGACGCACCGGTATCAGCCTGAATACCCATTTCCAATTTGAAATTTGCTTTCAAGCCGTTACCCAGATCTTCACTACCTTTGAAACCCAGACGGGAGCCAGATTGCACGCCACTGTCCAATGACGTAATCGCACCTTTACCACCTTTAGAAAAGGCACCGTTATTTTCATTCTGAAGAGCCATATCCAGTACGCCGTAAACGGTTACGGAAGACTGTGCCTGAGCCGTACCTGCAACTGCTGCCAATACTGACAATGCGATAAGTGATTTTTTCATTTTTATTTCTCCAAAGGGTTTAAGACAATTACGTTGAGTTTCGATCATTCATTTCAACTTGCTGGCAAGTGATACTAAAAATGAAACGTCAAAATATATGAACTGCTAATATCAACAGTCGTATTTGACCAAATTTGAAGAAGAACAGCCAAGTTAAATCGACGTTCGAGGGTAAATAAGCGAAATTGATGTCTCAATTCCACAACAGACCATAATGGATAATCGATATTGCTCTGGAGGATAAGAAAGTTGGGAAAGACAAATTTCGAGTATCTGAATATGAGTTTTTTAAAATTAAAATGACGAAAAAACATTAAAAATCACAAAAACATCAATACAACATCATTAATAATTTTCGTTGTTCAAAGAAAAAAGCCAGCGATTCGCTGGCTTTTTAATTGCACTAACTGATGAAACTACATATCAGAATGCGTGCAAGATACCAAATGCTGCACGAGTCGCTTTATTTTGAACGCCATCAGTACCGATGATACCCAGTGCCAATGTCGTGTCTTTCAAAGCTGAAGAGCCCGCTTTAGCATATGTCAGCGATGCGTAAGCAGTAGTGCGTTTGCTGAATGCATACTTAGCCAGACCGATGTACTGATCAGCCTTACCATCGAAATCGCCCGAACGTTTTGTATTGTAGTAAGCGCCAGTCAGAGTCAACTGATCAGAAACCGCATAGTCAGCACCCAGACCAATAACGGTAATCTTGCGATTATTGTTTGGCGATGTCACTGCAACCGGAGCACCCAGATTGCCTTCAATTGTGTTGTGACCGTAGGTAAAGCGCAACATAGTCGATGGTACAACTTTGTATTTAATGCCACCAGCCCAACCACTCAGAGAAACATTTCCTGTAGGATCTTTCAATTTCGCGAAAGACAATGCGGCGCCATTCGTGCCATCTGTGAAGATACCTGCCAGACCAGCATAAGAACTGGAAGAAATTTCGCCTGCTTTTTCACCAAAGCCGTACATCGCTGCGCCAGCGAAGCCAGAAATGAAAGGGGAAACATACTTAACCGAGTTATTTTGACGCAGAGCTGTACCGCCCTGATTTGTACCGAAACCGCCGAAGAATGCACCAGAGTTCAAGCCCACCAACGCTACGTTAGGATTTGTACCTGCATGTGCCAGACTCATAGGATCAGCCAGACCAACGGAATCCACACCCAGAATATTGTTACGACCCATCGTGACAGCACCAAACGCACCTGATAAACCAACCCAGGAAAGGCGGTCAAACAGGGAAGTATTGTTACCGGCCTGGCTGAAATTTTGCGTCAGGTTGCTGCCGCCAAAACCGGCACCTGCTGCGCCTGTATCATTCGCCAGGGTGCCTTCCAGATTAAAGTTAGCTTTCAGACCGCCGCCCAGATCTTCGCTGCCTTTAATACCCCAGCGAGATGTCAACAGCTGACCAGCTTCCATAACGGCTTTATTGGTGCCGCCCGCTTGATTATTGGTGTACATAACAGCGGCATCGACGATACCGTAGACGGTCACATTAGATTGTGCGGATGCCGCAGATGCGAACGCGCCCAGTACAGCAAAAGCGATGAGTGATTTTTTCATTGAAATTGTCTCCAGATTTTATAGTGTGATTTGACTTGATGTCTGCGGCTCTTAGTTAGGCCGCTTTTTTTGATTGTGTTGCAAGTTCTTCCAAACTGATTGATAAACAATCTAGGAACGATTGAACCAAACTACGTGGATTTGGGCAAAGAGAATTTGCGAACGACCGTGTTTAAGCAAATTAAATGTGGCGCGGCGACAACAGTCGCATTCAGCACACCGGTAGTCACTTTTAGGTACCCGTGAGGCACCTGTAAATCTGCGCATGCCTTGCGCCAGCTTAAAGCCAGCCCCCGGGGCTGTTGTTTTACAATAGCGCCTTAACTTTTACCGCATCGAAACCATGTCTCTGCCAAATATAGATCGTATCGTCCTCAGCTTTGATCGCGCGCTGCGCACCGTTTCGGCTCAGGCGAAAAGCTCGCGCCCTTACCCCGCCGCGACCGTCACTACTGAAGACGCGCTGTGTGAGCAGGAAAAAAAACACAGCGCCGGTCTGATGCGGGTCAATCATGTCGGGGAAATCTGTGCGCAGGCGCTGTATGATGCCCAAAGTGCGTTTTCGCATACAGAAGAAGTGACCCGCCAGTTGCAACATTCCTGCATCGAAGAAGAAGATCATCTGGCGTGGACGGCAAGCCGCCTGAAAGAACTGAACTCCCATACCAGTTTCATGAATCCGCTTTGGTATGCAGGCGCCTACACTTGCGGCGTCATCGCGGCAAAATGTGGCGATGCAGCAAGCCTGGGATTTGTCGTTGAAACCGAGCGGCAGGTTGAAGCCCATCTGGCCGGACACCTGAAGTCGCTGCCTGCACATGACGAAAGGTCGCGTGCGATTGTCGAACAGATGCGCGTTGACGAAGTTGCACATGGTGCCGCAGCACAAGCGTTGGGGGCAAGTGAAACGCCGCAGCCAATCAAAATGGTGATGAAACTGATGGCCAAAGTGATGACATCAACGGCTTACTATATCTGACAGCAGATACCACCGCCCTACCGCAACAGCACATTTTGAGGTGGGCTCAAGCGCTGTTGCCGCAGAGCATTTGCAGCTATCCAGCCAGCAGCGCCTGAGGCTTACACAAAATGTAAAAACAAAGCGGCGATACCAGTCGGTAATGCTGCAGCGGCGATCAGACCCAGCGGGCTGATCGCTTTCTCATTAAACGAGTCTTTTAAAATCGCAAATCCGGCAGGATTCGGCGCATTCGCAATCACCGTCAAACCACCACCCGTGACAGCGCCAGATACCAGCGCATATTTGGCCGCATCCGGCAAACCAACGACCAGCGACCCAAGATAAGTCAGCGCGGCATTGTCCGTCACCGCCGTTAATGCGACCGCGCCGAAAAACAAGACAGCGTTATCCATGCCTGCCAGCAACGGTTGCAGCCACCACGCCTGTTTGCCGCCAAGAACCACCAGGCCAGCCAGAAAAAATGCGACCAGCAAACCTTCTCTCAACATCAGCCTGTCCTGATACTGTTTGTACGCTTCGGTGAACCCGAGGAAAAATAAAAACAGTCCCAGAAATACAACCGGATAATGTGCAAACCAGACCGTGGCCGCGAGAAAAATAAAATGAATTGCCACGACAGAAAAAGGCACAGGCGCATCCGCTGTTGTCGGTTCCGGCGCTTTCAGTGCCGTCAGTTCTTTACGGAAGAACAGGCTCAACAACAAGGCATTTAATACGACGGCACCAGCGGCCTTCCAGCCGAACATCTGCAGCATGAACGCACTGTTCCAACCCCATTTCTCTGCAACCATCAACACCGGCGGTGCCGCAAACGAAGTGAGTACGCCACCGATAGAAATGTTGACGAATAAAACGCCCAGCGTCATGTACTTCATCCGCTCGGAAATCGCTTGCGAATAAAAGCGCTCGCGTAACATCAGCGCTGCCAATGTCATCGCTGCCGGTTCAGTAATAAATGAACCAAGCAAGGGCACCAAAGACAGACACAGAAAATACGAAGCGAGCTGAGTATTTAACGGCAGCGCGCGCGCGATACGAGAAACAAAAGCCTGCACTGCCCACAACACTGGCCGGGTACCGGCCACCACCAGAATCACAAATACGAATAAAGGCTCAGTAAAATTCTGCGCTTCAAGATAATGAATCGCGTCTTTCTGATTCATCAGTAAAGCCATCACGGCGACCAGCACAAAAGCCCAGAAGCCGAAGACGACTTCGACTTCTCCCAGCAAATGCCAGAGACCGGCATGATGCCGACTTTTGTGTGCCAGCGAAATAAAAAATTTGGTGGAAAAAGTATGCAGCACAGCGATGCCGAAGATCGCCGCCGCCACATACTGAATCAACATATCAGTCGTCATTCTGCGTCCTTTTCCATTAATTTAAGCAGATCAACACACCACAGCCGCGCACACAATCAACGCAGGCACCAGCACGTTGCAGAATAAACTGCGCTGACCGGTTAAACCCATCCAGCGAGCTTGATTCGATCACAAAATCAAATTTTTTCCAGTTTGGCGATACTCAGATCCAGCAGTTTCATTCCGAACTTACCGAAATTGATATGCGCACGCGCATTCGTGCCGCTGCCTTCGATATTCACGATCACCCCTTCACCAAACTTAGGATGCGCGACGCCCTGACCGATACGCCATGCATTCGCATCCGCGACCTGATTGAAATTCTGTGCAATCCGATTCGCGCCTGCGGAAGGTGCATCATCCCATGCCGATTTTATATTGCCAAACCATTGCGGCTGAATTTTTGGCGACAGCCATTTCAAGGATTCTTCGGGCAACTCTTCCAGAAAGCGCGAGCGCATGTTGTAGCGTGTCTGCCCATGCAGCATGCGGGTTTGCGAGAAACTCAGATACAAGCGTTGCCGCGCACGGGTAATCGCCACATACATCAGACGCCGCTCTTCTTCCACGCCGCTTTCTTCCTGCGCGCTGTTCTCGTGCGGGAACAAGCCTTCTTCCAGACCGGTGATAAATACCGCATCAAATTCCAAGCCTTTGGCAGAATGCACCGTCATCAACTGCATCGCATCCTGCCCGGCCTGTGCCTGATTGTCACCCGCTTCCAGCGAGGCATGTGACAGAAAAGCTGATAACGGCGACATGACCGTAGGTAAGGCCGCATCCGCATCGATGATGACATTGCCGTCGCCGTTCTCCAGCAAAACAGTGTTGGCAGATGCCGGGCCGGTCAGCGCCGGGGCATCTTTGCCAAAGCCTTCTTCCGACACAAACAGACTCGCGGCATTCACCAGCTGATCCAAGTTTTCTATGCGGTCTGCGCCTTCTTTTTCTGTCTGGTAATGCGTCTTCAGCGTGCTGAGTTCGATCACGATCTGCACCATCTCTGGCAAAGGCAGATACTGGGTTTCAAAGCGCGCACCTTCGATCAGCTTAATGAAAGCCGCCAGCGATGAGCCCGCTTTGCCACCGACATACGGTACCGCCGCATACAGTGAACAGGCATGCTGTTTAGCGGCATCCTGCAACTGCTCCAGAGAGCGCGCACCAATGCCACGGGTTGGGAAATTCACCACCCGCAAAAAGGCGGAATCATTGTGCAGGTTATCCATCAACTGCAGATACGCAATCGCATGTTTGATTTCAGCGCGTTCAAAAAAGCGCTGGCCGCCATACACACGATACGGAATATTCGCGCTGAACAAGGCATGTTCGATCACGCGCGACTGCGCATTCGAGCGATACAGAATAGCGATTTCGCTGCGCGGCAAACCTTCGCGGATCAGATTTTTTGCTTCTTCTATGATCCAGTTCGCCTCCTGTATATCGCTGCTGGCTTCCATCACGCGCACAGGTTCGCCATGCCCGGCATCGGTGCGCAGATTTTTCCCGAGGCGTTTGCTGTTATTCGCAATCAGGATATTTGCGCTATCCAGAATATGGCCATGCGAGCGGTAATTCTGTTCCAGCTTGATCAGATTCTGCACTTCAAACTCGCGTTCAAATGCCGACATATTGCCGACATTCGCACCACGGAAAGCATAAATACTCTGGTCATCATCGCCGACCGCAAAGACGGCCGCGCCACGGTTGCTACCGGCACCCGCCATGAGTTTCAGCCATTTGTATTGCAGATCATTGGTATCCTGAAACTCATCGACCAGTATATGTTTGAAGCGAGCCTGATAGTGTTCGCGCAAAGGCTGATTGCGACTGAGTAATTCATACGTGCGCAATAACAACTCGGCAAAATCGACCACGCCTTCACGCTGACACTGGGCGTCATACAGATCGTACAGTCCCACCAGCTTGCGATTGAAATCATCGTAGGCATCCACCTGCGCCGCGCGCAAACCCTGATCTTTGGCGCTGTTGATGAAATACATCAGAGTCTTAGGTGGGAATTTTTCGTCGTCGATATTATTCGCTTTCAGCAAGCGCTTGATGAACGACAACTGATCGCCGGAATCGAGAATCTGAAACGTCTGTGGCAAGCCGGCATCACGGTGATGCGCGCGCAACAGGCGATTGCACAGACCATGAAAAGTACCTATCCACATGCCGCGGGTATTGATCGGCAACATCGCCGACAGCCGCGTCAGCAATTCCTTGGCTGCCTTATTGGTAAATGTCACCGCCAGCACACCCTGCGGGGAAACCTGGCCGGTTTGTATCAGCCACGCAATGCGAGTCGTCAGCACGCGGGTTTTACCGGAACCGGCACCCGCTAAAATCAGCGCCGACTGCGCCGGCAAGGTCACAGCGGCAAGCTGTTCTGGATTGAGATTGTGAAGTAAATTTTGCATACCCCGATTATACGGGACAGACCCTGTGCTGCTGTGCCGATCTGCAGAATATCCGGCAAACCGGCGTGTAATAGCATGCCCGGAAAACGCATAAGATTGCGTGTTACCAGCGCCCCGCACTACAGCAAAAAATCTGCAGAAAATACCTTAACAATATCGGGAATTCTGCATACTCCCCCTCAAAAATAAGAAAACCTGCTTCATCTCCTTATAAACAAAGGGCTTTAAAATATACTCCCGGGGAGTATATTTATACCCAAAATGTGCTCAAAACAAGCCACAAAAACCGGCAGCGGCCTGACGCGGATTTTCTGCCATATACACGCTGCTGATGGCCGCCACCATTTCCGCGCCATTCGCAATCAGCGGCTGGCAGTTTTGCAGCGTCATGCCGCCAATCACGACCCGCGGCAGATCGAATTCTTTACCCGCTGTGGTCACGATATCGGCTGACGTAGTGACCGCATATTGTTTGATCCGTGACGGATAAAATCCACCGAACGCAACGTAGCTAGCGCCACTCTCAACTGCGCTACGGGCCAGCTGCATATCGCCATAGCACGAGGCACCAAGGATTTTATCGGCACCGATCTGCGCCCGCGCTTCAGCCACAGAGATATCGGTGCCGCCGACATGCAAACCATCGGCATTAATTTCCATGCACAAATCCAGATGGTCGTTGATGATCAGCGGCTTGTGATGGCGTCGGCACAACGCCAGCAAAGCCGTCGCCTGTTGCCGCCGCAATTCCATGTCTGCCGTTTTGTGTCGATACTGAACAAGCGCCGCGCCGCCCAGCAAAGCCTGTTCGGTGACGGCGAGTAACTGCGCTGTATCGTCCCAGTCCGGGGTCACGATATATAAACCACGCAATGTATATGTCTTTGTCATTTGAATTTATCTGCCCGGAATAAATTGCCCGTCTGCGATTGCGTAAGCACGCTGCAGACTTTGTTGTGTGTAGATTTGCGCCTGATGCAAAGCGTGTTGCATGGAATGCCCCAGCGCCAGCTGAGCGACAATCGCAGACGCCAGCGTGCAACCGCTGCCGTGAAATTCTCCCGTTAAGCGTGGCCATTGCCAGCGCTGTTCGCCGCCCGCACGTGAATACCAAAAATTATCGACCAGCGCCGCCGCTGCATGCCCGCCTTTCAGCAGGACATCGGCTACCGTCATTTGCATCAATATTGTTACCTGCGATGAAGGTTGGGCAGCGTGCGGCACCAGCCTTTGCAACTCCGGCAGATTCGGCGTCAGCAACGTCGCGACTTTCAGCAAAGGCTGTATCGCAGCGACCGCATCATCCGCCGATAAACGATCACCGTGACCGCTGCCCAGCACGGTATCGACCACCACCGGCAGGCGCGGATTTTTTATCCGCAACTGCTGTATCAGCGCCGCGATGGCACGCGCATTTTCTGCATTGCCAGCGATACCGACTTTAATCGCAGCCACCGGTATTTTGTCGAGTAAGCACTGTGCTTGCCGGAGTATCAGACTGTGCGGCACCACCTCCAGTGCATAGACATGATCATTGTCTTGCACAGTTAATGCAGTAATGACCGGCAAGGCATGCGCGCCCTGCGCGGCGATCGCTTCGATATCCGCCTGTATGCCAGCGCCACCGCTGGGGTCGTGTCCGGCAAACACCAGCACACATGGGCGCTGCGGGATAGGCGTTACCATCAGACGATGCGCCCGGCCATCGGCGAAGATGGCGACGCAGCAAACTTGCGCGGCATACGTCCTGCTAAAAATGCTTCGCGCCCCGCCTCGACTGCCAGCCCCATTGCCCGCGCCATCCGAACAGGGTCTTTAGCACCGGCAATCGCGGTATTCATCAACACGCCATCGCAACCCAGCTCCATCGCAATCGCTGCATCCGACGCGGTACCAACACCCGCATCAACCAGCACTGGCACTTTGGCCTGTTCGATAATCAGCGACAGATTCCACGGATTCAGTATGCCCATGCCGGAACCAATGAGTGACGCCAGCGGCATCACCGCGACACAGCCTATGTCTTCCAGCATACGCGCCTGTATCGGATCATCGCTGCAATACACCATCACATCAAAGCCATCCTGCACCAGCGTTTTCGCGGCTTTCAGGGTTTCCGGCATATTCGGAAACAAGGTCTTTTCATCGCCCAGCACTTCGAGTTTGCACAGCTTGTGACCACCCAATAATTCGCGCCCAAGCTGCAAGGTGTAGACCGCATCTGCTGCGTTATAGCATCCGGCTGAATTCGGCAAGATTGTGTATTTGGATGGCGGCACCGCATCCAGCAAGCTAGGCGCATTCGGGTCCTGGCCGATGTTCACGCGACGAATTGCAACCGTAATAATTTCCGCGCCTGCGGCTTCGGTTGCCAGCCTGGTCTGTTCCAGATCTTTGTATTTACCGCTGCCAACCAGTAAGCGTGAACGGTAAGTTTTACCGGCTATCGTCAGGTCGCTGTCTGCATCGATTTCTTTATTTATTTCTGTTTGCATGTTCAAATCCTTTTCTGTTTTTCCGTCAGACAGTAACCACTGTCTGAGTTATTTTTCAGCCGTCAGCCGCCACCAATGGCGCGCACCACATCCACTTTGTCATTCGCCTGCAATGCATGATCTGCCCAGCATGAACGCGGAATAATCTGGCGGTTCACCGCCACCGCAATCGCTTTGTCCATCAGGCTCAGCTCGGCAATTAAATCAGCCAGCAATTGTGCTGACCTGAGCTGATGCGGCGCGCCATTTAACTGAATTTCCATCATCGTCACCGCTTACTGTTTTTTATAAATTTCAGCGCCGGATTGGATGAATTCCACTGCCTTCACTTCCATGCCTTTTTTCAGCGCATCGATTTCGCTGATACCCTGATTCGCGGCGTAATCACGCACTTCCTGCGTGATTTTCATCGAACAGAAATGCGGCCCGCACATCGAGCAGAAATGCGCGACTTTGGCAGAATCTTTAGGCAAGGTTTCATCGTGGAATTCACGCGCCTTATCAGGGTCAAGACCGATGTTGAACTGATCTTCCCAGCGGAATTCAAAACGAGCTTTCGACAAGGCGTTATCGCGGATTTGCGCACCCGGATGGCCTTTCGCGAGATCAGCGGCATGCGCGGCAATTTTGTAAGTGATGATGCCGTCTTTGACGTCGACTTTATTCGGCAAACCCAGATGCTCTTTCGGTGTCACGTAGCACAGCATGGCCGTGCCATACCAACCGATTTGCGCCGCACCGATGCCGGAAGTGATGTGGTCGTAACCCGGTGCAATATCGGTCGTCAATGGTCCCAGTGTGTAGAACGGCGCTTCGTGGCACTGCTCTAGTTGCAGGTCCATGTTTTCTTTAATCAGGTGCATGGGCACATGACCAGGCCCTTCTATCATCACCTGTACATCATGTTTCCACGCTATCTGCGTCAATTCGCCCAGCGTTTTCAATTCACCGAGTTGCGCTTCATCGTTGGCATCGTAAATCGACCCCGGACGCAAACCATCACCTAAAGAGAAGGAAACGTCGTAGGCTTTCATGATCTCGCAGATGTCTTCGAAATGCTCGTACAGGAAGCTTTCTTTATGATGCGCCAGGCACCATTTCGCCATGATGGAACCGCCACGCGAAACGATGCCGGTCATCCGCTTCGCCGTCAGCGGCACATATTGCAAACGCACACCGGCGTGGATCGTGAAGTAATCGACGCCCTGCTCTGCTTGCTCAATCAGCGTGTCGCGAAAAATTTCCCAGGTCAGGTCTTCGGCCTTGCCATTCACTTTTTCTAAAGCCTGATAAATCGGCACGGTACCGATAGGAACGGGTGAATTGCGGATGATCCATTCGCGGGTTTCATGGATGTGTTTTCCAGTCGACAGATCCATCACGTTGTCGCCGCCCCAGCGTATCGCCCAGGTCATTTTTTCGACTTCTTCACCAATCGATGAAGTCACTGCGGAGTTGCCGATATTCGCGTTAATTTTCACCAGAAAATTACGACCGATGATCATCGGTTCGACTTCAGGATGATTGATGTTCGCCGGAATAATCGCGCGGCCGCGTGCAACTTCTGAGCGCACGAATTCCGGCGTGATCTCATTCGAAGGATTGGAAAATGCGGCTGCACCAAAAGACTGCCCCGGATGCTGGCGTCCCATCAGATCTGCCAGCTTGTTACCCATAGGGCCGGACGCTTTTAATTGTTCCAGATATTCTTTGCGTTGCAGATTTTCGCGGATGGCGATGTATTCCATTTCCGGCGTGATGATGCCTTGCCGCGCATAGTGCATCTGCGTCACATTTTTTCCTGCCAGCGCGCGACGTGGTTTGCGTTTCAGGTTGAAGCGCAGTTCAGCCAGTTTGGTATCATTCAGCCGCGCTATGCCATATTCGGAAGTCGGGCCAGCCAGCTCTTCGGTATCGTTTCTTTCTGCAATCCAATTGCCACGTACAGAAACTAAGCCTGAGCGGATATCGATTTTGACGTCCGGATCGGTGTACGGACCCGATGTATCGTAGACATAAATCGGCGGATTTTTTTCCGAACCGAACATGGCGGGCGTATCCGACTGGCTGATTTCGCGCATGGGCACGCGGATATCGGGGCGACTGCCCTGTACATAGATTTTGCGGGAATTCGGCAGCGGCTGTATCGCGGCTTCATCAACTGTCGCGGTGGCGGACAGAAATTGTGGGTTGGCATTCATTTTGGCTCCTTTGCGCTTTGCATATAGGCATGGAGCCAGCAAAGGAGTTTGTAAAGAGGTGCGCAGTTGTCGCGGTAACGACGTTGGCAGTCTTTAGCAGCTTCCCTTCGCTGGCATTATCCAGATCAGGTTCGAGGGTATTTCTCACCCGTCGTCGCACAAGTGCGGACAGGACCCCTAGCATTTTTTATCCGGGCAAAAACAGTGCTTCTGTCTTTGCCCGGAAGACCGCCATTATAGCGGGTTTATAGCGGATTTAATCAGAGTGTCAATTTTACGATTGCATGATGAAAATCAGAAAAACCAATGTCAGTATCAATGCGGCTCTGACGTTTTAGCGAATGATAAATCCAGCCTGGGTGGCCCCGACACTTCGATCAACTCTACCATGCCATTCGCAATCGCCGTGGAGATATCCGTTTCCAGCACCGGCAACGCGATCTCAGGCGGGACCAACAAACGCGAAATACCGTAAGCACGGTTACGACCATGCGCCTTCCCCAGGTACAACGCCATATCGGCAATCTGCAATACTTTTTCCCAGCCAAATGCCGACTCTGGTACGTCAGAAAATGGCAAGGCAATGAAGCCCGCAGTTACCGTCACTTGTATTTCCTTGTCACCGACGGCGATAGGCTCAGCCCCAACCGCTTGCAGCAGACGTTCAACCAAACCGGCGCTCTGGGATGGCGACGATTTCGGTGAAAACACCAGAAATTCTTCGCCGCCCCAACGCAGCACCATATCGGTGTCCCGTACCACTTTCCGCAACCGGTGCGCTACTTCCATCAACACCGCGTCCCCAACGGCGTGCCCCAATCCATCATTAATCTGTTTGAAATAATCGATATCCAGCAAGATCAGACAATCCGGATTATGTTCCTGCACATCACGCCGCTCCGCCTCGGCCTGCGCCATTCTTGCCTTCATCATGTCGAGGAAAGAACGGCGGTTGTAAAGCCCGGTGAGTGGATCGCGTATGGCATGAAATTCCAGCTGTGAATTAGCTTCACGCAATTGCAGATTAATCCGCTTTACCCGGCGATATAACAGGAACAAAAATGCCACCACCAGTACAGTCACAATTGCCCCCAGCAGCGTAACGATTTGCTGCAAGCGATGATTGCGGATGTCCGCGTCCTTCAGGTCATTTTCTTTCGCCAGTAATTCAATCTGCTTCTGCTTTTGCTCGGAATGAAACTGTTCCTGTAATGCGGCAACGGCCTTGGCCCGGTCTGAGCGAAATAGTTCGTTGCTGAGTTCTTGCTGCTGACGCACGGTTTGTAAAGCCTCTTTGTACATAGCGGCGCGCTCATACATCGCGGCCTGCTCGGCTAGTACAGCCTCGGCATCCGGCTTCTGATCCGAGTCGAGAAAGTACTTCACTACGTCATTAATCAACTCAACGCCTTGGGAAATCTTTCCCTGACCTGCCAGCGCAAACCCCAGATTCACACGGGCGATGGTGATCGATTGCTTGTCCTTCAGGGTCTCAGCTTCTTTGAGTGCCTGCCTTGCATAATTTTCCGCCTGACGGTACTGATTCATGATCAGGTAATAATCGCTGATATTAATCAGGCTAGTCACCGCCATGGCGACTAATCCCGCCTCGTTGGCCAGTTTCAGGGCGCGCTTATACGCTTCGGCCGCCTCCTTATTTCTGTGCAGCGCCGATAAGGCAATTCCCTGGCTGATGTTCAGCGATGCCGCCGTTTTGGGTGAGCGCGACAAAGGCGACAAAGAAAAAGCTTCATCTATCGTCACCAGCGCTTTTTCAGGGTCTTTCATGACGGAGTACAACTTGGCAATGGCGTCCAGTTTGTACATGCGGTTTTCGATTTTGCGTGTGGTCAGCTCATCGGTGAGCCGTAATGCTTCGAGAAAATGCTGCAATGACGCCGCAAAATTACCGGTAATGTAATACGCCGAGCCAAACGCACTGTGCAAACGCATACGAACCTCCGCGCTGGCGGATGCATGCAAAGAAGATCGGATCTGTAATAAGTTCTTTATCGCATCATCGGGTTTGCCGTCATCAATCAGTGCGTAACTTTCCATGATGCGGGCGATTGCCACACCATCCTGATCATGTTCAGATCCTGCCAGTGTTTTTAATTCAGCAACGCTGTCAAGCGCGGACTGTATCCGTCCCGCATCGTAATACAGGCTGACGATGACCTTGAGCGCCTCCAGACGCACCTTGGGTGTCGATTTGGCGAACTGTTTTTGTTTCAGGAACTCAAGTTGTTTTAAGGCTTCGGTATTATCGGTATCAGATAATTTCCGGATATTGTTGATATGTTCAAGATCGGCCTTTTCGTCTGCTTTTGCAGGAGACGCCGATAGCGAAAGGGTCAACGCACCACAGACACACAGAGATATAAAAGTCCACGTTCTGAGGTTCGCCATCGGTATTTATAAGCAACGAAAAGTAAAAGGCAGGAAAATCTATCCTAACACTTTATCGCCAAAAAATAACATTTTTGGAACAAATGCGGGAGCGATTAAAAAACAGGTAGCAAAACTTCTACGACAATTGACAGGACTAAGCAGCAAAAAGCCGGGCAGAATTATGTAATAGCGCGATATCAGACAGCACTGTCATTTATAATCAAAGGTTTAGCACACTCAACTTTCAGACAATCATGGAATTAGCGAAGTCTTTCGAACCCGCAGAAATCGAACAACAATGGCGCTCCGAGTGGGAGAAACGCGGTTATTTCGCGGCCAGCATGGACGATGGCAAACCCTCATTTTCTATCCAGTTGCCGCCGCCGAACGTGACCGGCACGCTGCATATGGGGCACGCATTTAACCAGACCATCATGGATGGTCTGACGCGTTACTATCGTATGCGCGGTTACAACACGGCATGGATACCCGGCACCGATCACGCCGGTATCGCGACACAAATCGTCGTGGAGCGTCAGCTCGATGCGCAAAAAATTTCACGCCATGATCTTGGCCGTGAAAAATTCCTCGAAAAAGTCTGGGAATGGAAAGAAAAATCCGGCTCCACGATCACCGGCCAGATGCGTCGCATGGGCGCGTCCGCCGATTGGGATCGTGAATATTTCACGATGGATGCCGAGCGCTCGAAATCGGTCACCGAAGTATTCGTGCGTCTGGTCGAGCAAGGTCTGATCTATCGCGGCAAACGCCTGGTGAACTGGGACCCGGTGCTGGGCACAGCAGTCTCGGATCTGGAAGTCGTATCGGAAGAAGAAGACGGCTCGATGTGGCATATCCGCTATCCGTTTGCGGATGGTTCCGGTCATCTGACGGTGGCGACGACACGCCCTGAAACCTTGTTAGGTGACGTAGCCGTGGCGGTTGATCCTACCGACGAACGCTATCTCCATCTGGTCGGCAAGATGTTGAAACTGCCGCTGACCGACCGTGAAATTCCGGTAATTGCCGACAGCTATGTCGATAAAGAATTCGGTACCGGTTGTGTGAAGATCACACCAGCGCATGACTTCAACGATTACGCCGTTGGTCAACGTCACAATCTCGACAAAATCAGCATCCTGACACTGGATGCAAAGATCAATGAAAACGCGCCGACGGTGTATCAGGGCATGGATAGATTTGTGGCACGCAAACAAATCGTGGCCGATCTGGATGCACAAGGCTTACTCGAATCCGTTAAACCACACAAACTGATGGTGCCACGTGGTGACCGTACGAATGTGGTGATTGAACCGATGCTGACCGATCAGTGGTTCATGGCGATGAGCAAACCTGCACCGGAAGGCACGCATTTCCCGGGCAAATCGATCGCTGAAGTCGCGCTCGAAAAAGTCGCTTCCGGCGAAATCAAATTCGTGCCCGAAAACTGGACCAATACCTACAACCAATGGCTCAATAACATTCAGGACTGGTGTATCTCGCGTCAATTGTGGTGGGGTCATCAGATTCCGGCATGGTATGGCGACAATGGTGAAATTTTCGTCGCCCGCAATGAAGCAGAGGCAACAGCAAAAGCCGCGGCAGCTGGCTATACCGGTGCACTGAAGCGCGATGACGACGTGCTCGATACCTGGTTCTCTTCTGCGCTGGTACCGTTCTCAACCATGGGCTGGCCGGAAGAAACTCCGGACATCAAACACTTCCTTCCTTCGTCGGTGTTAGTGACTGGCTTCGATATTATTTTCTTCTGGGTGGCACGCATGGTCATGATGACCACCCACTTCACTGGCAAGGTACCGTTCAACACCGTGTATGTGCATGGTCTGGTGCGCGATTCCAGCGGTCAGAAAATGTCCAAATCGAAAGGCAACACACTCGATCCGATTGATCTGATCGATGGCATCAAAGTCGATGATCTGGTCGCCAAACGCACGGTTGGCCTGATGAATCCTAAACAGGCAACGGCAATTGAAAAAGCGACCCGCAAAGAATTTGCCGATGGCATTCCGGCGTACGGCACAGATGCATTGCGCTTCACGATGGCGAGCTATGCTTCACTCGGTCGCAATATCAACTTCGATCTGGGGCGCTGCGAAGGTTATCGCAATTTCTGCAACAAGCTGTGGAATGCAACCCGCTTCGTACTGATGAATACCGAAGGTAAAGATTGCGGTTTCGGTGCAGATGTGACCGATGCCGATCTCGATTATTCGCAAGCCGACAAATGGATCATCTCGACACTGCAACGCGCAGAAGCAGAAATCGAAAAAGGTTTTGCCGACTATCGTTTCGACAATATCGCTTCCGCTATTTATAAATTCGTCTGGGATGAATACTGTGACTGGTATCTGGAAGTTTCTAAAGTACAGGTACAGCAAGGCACGGAAGCGCAACAACGCGCCACCCGCCGCACGTTGCTGCGCGTACTCGAAGTCACGCTGCGTCTGGCACACCCTGTGATTCCTTTCGTCACCGAAGCGCTGTGGCAAACCGTTGCACCGCTGGCTGGTAAGACTTTAAATCCAGCAGGCGACTCCATCATGGTGCAGCCATATCCGCTTGCCGTGGCAGCGAATATCGACGAGACAGCCGAAGCCTGGATGCATGCGCTGAAAGCCATGACCGACGCTTGCCGCAATCTGCGCGGTGAAATGCAATTGTCGCCAGCACTGCGCGTGCCTCTGTTGTTGCAGGCAGCAAATGCAGAAGACAAGGCGCGTCTGCAATCATTTGCACCGTATCTGCAGGCGTTAGCCAAGCTGTCTGAAGTGCAGGTGCTGGACGCCTTGCCTGAATCACCGGCGCCAGTCTCTATCGTTGGCGAATCAAAACTGATGCTGAAAGTCGAGATCGACGTTGCTGCCGAACGCGAGCGTCTGAGTAAAGAAATCACGCGTCTGGAAACAGAAATCGGCAAAGCAGAAGCCAAGCTCGGCAATGAAAGTTTTGTCGCGCGCGCACCAGCTGCGGTGGTCGCCCAAGAGAAAGAAAGAATGGCGAATTTCTCTGCGACACTGGTCAAACTGCGCGAGCAATTCGGTAAATTGCCAGTAGCTTGAAACAGCGTGTTTAGTCAGTAAGGCAGTGAGGTAAATTAAAGTAGTTGCTCTAAAAATATTGTGCGTGGCGCAAGTTTCGCCACGTACAATCAGCGCTCAGGAAAGCGGTTTTCATGTACGTAACTACAGATGAAAACCGCAAAAAAAAATAAACTTATTTGGTGAGACTATGAAAAAAACTGCACTTCTGGCTACATTTCTTTCCCTCTTGTTTTCCTCTTTCGCGCATGCAGAAGAAGCCGCTGTCGGTCTCTGGAAAAATATCGACGATAAAACCGGAAAACCAAAAGCGCTGATCCGCATCACTGAAACCGGTGGTGAACTGCAAGGAAAAATCGAAAAATTGTTTCTCGAAGCCGATGCAGATAAAAATCCTAAATGCGACAAATGCGAAGGCACAAATAAAGATCAGCCGATTATCGGCATGACTATTTTGTTTGGTCTGAAAAAAGACGGTGACGAATACAATGGCGGAAAAATTCTTGATCCGGGCAATGGTAAGTTATACAGCAGCAAACTGACGCTCGCTGATAACAATAAAAAACTCAATGTCCGCGGTTACATCGGTACGCCATTTCTTGGCCGCACACAGGTCTGGCTGCGGGAACAATAAGCCTGCCGGTCACATATTTTGATATTAAAAAAGGAAGCCAAGCGCTTCCTTTTTTTATTTTGCAAAAAAATAAATGCTCAGATGTGTACGATTTCAAGCATGCGACATACAGCATTGCAGATTAAACATTTACATACACATCACGAAAAAAATCCAACTTTACTTACACAGAATTGTGTACGCACGTTGTTGCAAAAAATCACGACGATCAACAGTGGTTTTTTTGAGAAAATAATTCCACAGGTAAATTTTTGCACTAAGATGAAGCACCATCGCGCGGTGCGGTCTTCAGAATCCGTAGCCGCTATTCTGGCAGATACTATTTTAAAGAAAAGAAACTGACCATGAGCTACCTGACCGAACTCAAGATTCGCACCCGCCTGATGCTGGGCTTTGGTATCGTGCTACTGTTTGCAACGGTCTTGCTGATTCTCGGTCTGTATAAACTGAGCCAGTTACAAGGTTCAACCGACTACATCTTTCAGACCAAAGTCGCGAGTCTGAATGCCGCCACCGAAATGCGCGAACAAGGCCGCGCCTTAGCGCTGGTACTCAGAAAAATGAGTTCTCCGCGTGACCTTGCCGAAGCAGCGCAGGAATCAAAGCGACTGGCCAGCACACTGGAAATATACGACACATCTGAAACGCTGGCGAAAAAGCTGATTGACGATGCGGCTGGTCAGAAAACGCTGAAACAGGCTCTGGATCAGAAAACAGCGATCTTATCGATCTCAAAAAAAATCCGTGATTTTGTTGCAGAAGGAAATTACTTCGATGCCTCTGCTTTGCTACAAACGGAATTCGTCGTGCCGCATGAAAAATGGATGAACGAATTATCTGAACTGGCAAAGCAACAGCATGAAGCCATGCAAGTCGCCTACGATGGCTCCAACAGTAATTACAGAAAATCGCTGGCCAGCATGCTGATCATCGGCTTGCTAACCCTGGCACTGGGTGGCGTTGCGGCATGGATGATTGCGCGCAGCATTATCGGACCGATCACGAATGCTGCCGCATTTGCCGACCGTATTGCCAACAGTGATCTCAGCACCAGCATAAAAGCTGAAGGGCACGATGAACTGAGTGATTTGCTGCGTTCGCTGCTGCAAATGCAAAACAACCTGCTGGCAACAGTGAGCCAGATCAAGCAGGGAACCGAAACGATTACCGTCGCCTCGCAGGAAATTGCTCATGGCAATGCGGATCTGTCTAGCCGCACAGAATCGCAGGCCGGGTCACTGGAAGAAACCGCCAGTTCCATGGAAGAACTGACCAGCACCGTCAGGCAAAATGCGGATAATGCGCGCCAGGCGAATCAGTTGGTAGTATCGGCCACGCAAGTCGCGGTAAAAGGCGGCACCGTGGTGCAGGAAGTCGTGGCAACGATGGGATCGATTAAAGACAGTTCCAAAAAGATTGTCGACATCATCAGCGTGATTGACGGCATCGCCTTCCAGACCAACATTCTGGCGCTGAACGCCGCAGTAGAAGCGGCACGCGCTGGCGAACAGGGACGCGGCTTTGCCGTCGTCGCCTCCGAAGTCCGTAACCTGGCACAGCGCAGTGCTACGGCAGCCAAAGAAATCAAGCTGCTGATCGACGATTCAGTCAGCAAGGTGGATCAGGGCGGTGCACTGGTCGATAACGCAGGCAAAACCATGGATGAAATTGTCAAAAGCGTGCAGCATGTGGCGGACATCATGAGCGAGATCACGGCGGCCAGTATGGAACAAAGTTCCGGTATCGAGCAGGTGAACCTGGCGATTACCCAGATGGATGAAATGACGCAGCAAAATGCGGCACTGGTGGAACAAGCTGCCGCCGCTGCGGAAAGCATGGAGGAACAGGCAATGGCGCTGACGCAGGCAGTCAGTATTTTCAAGCTGCCAGGCACACACCGAGCCGGAACAATGCTCGCTGCCGGCCAGCCTGCATTGCATCTGAACTGAGTAACGCCTGAGCGCATTTGCACGCCCCGCATACTGTGAGAGAATTGATCTATATCACGATGTAAAAAGAGGAACCGGATACCATAAAGCTTGTCTGGCATTTTATTATTTTAACTGGAGCACTTATGCAAGTAGAACATCATCCTTTAGCAATGGAATTTCCTGAATTTAAAGACAAAATTCACAGCTTGAAATTGCAGAACGCGCACTTTGCAAAATTATTCGGTGAATATGATGAAACAGACAAAGCGATCAATCGTGCCGAAAATGACGTTGATCACGTGACAGATGAAGCTCTAGAAAATCTGAAAAAAATCCGTATCAGCCTGAAAGATCAGTTATTCCATTTGCTGCAGACAGCGTCCTGATCAGGATGCCTGTGCCTCCGGATAGTTGCTACTAGCCGGAGCTGGCATTCAACAGTACGTGGGATAAGACTACTTATCCGTCATAAGCGGTCCTTACACACGTTACCTGTTGAATGCTGTTCATATCTGCGACGGCCGGATATGACAATTCACGTTACACAAGTACAAACAGTATTGTTTAACGTTACCCGTTGCCGTAGCTTTTTGCGGGATATTTTTTCTTCGCCCGGACAACACTCTGATTTTTAATTCTCTCCATTTGTTTTCACAATGGCTGTATCTGCACGTCTATTACTATGAATCTCAATCACTTAAAAATCAGCACACGGCTTGGTCTTTGCTTTTTCATGATTCTGTTGCTCGCATTTATTGCGACCGGGTTTGCGCAATGGCGACTGGCACTGACCGCCTCAGAAACTAAGCTAATGATGGAACAGCCCCTGGCAAAAGAACGCATGATTTCAGACTGGTATCGCTATATTCAGGTTGGCGTCCGCCGTACTGCGGCGATCGCAAAAAGCAGTGACCCCTCGCTTGCCGGTTTCTTCTCTGAAGATGCGTCTGTCACAATGAAGGGCGCGACTGAAATGCGGGACAAAATCGAGCCCCTTTTGGTCACAGATGAAGAGAAGCGTTTGTTCACCGGAATTACAGAACAAAGGAAAATTTATACCGCTGCACGGGAAGATATTTTGCGTGCAAAAAATAGCGGTCAGGCAGATGAGGCAAACCGGATTATCGAACAGGTGTTTATGCCAGCAGCCAAGAAATATCAGGAGCTGGTGCAGCAATTGCTGGAAGCACAACGCGGACATCTGAATCAACTTGCCAACGCGGTTCAGAATAATTATCAGAGCGCAAAAAACGCGATTCTGGCGCTGTCGCTGGCAGCATTGATCTGCGGTGTGATCTGCGCCTGGCTACTGTCCCGCAGTATCACGCGTGAGCTGGGCGGTGAGCCTTCTTATGCGGCAGATATCGCACGCCACATCGCTGCCGGTAATCTGGCCACCGATATCAAGATTGAATCCAGCGATCACAGCAGCTTGCTGTATGCGATGAAAAATATGCGCGACAGTCTGGCGGAGATTGTCAGTCAGGTCAGAGCCGGTACCGAAACCATCGCCTCGGCATCAAACCAGATCGCCGCCGGTAACATGGATTTATCTGCACGCACCGAAGCAGAAGCCAGCGCACTGGAAGAGACTGCCGCCTCTATGGAAGAATTAAACGCCACGGTACGTCAGAATGCAGACAATGCGCGGCAGGCAAATCAGTTCGCAGCTTCCGCATCAGAAGTCGCGGCAAAAGGTGGCGCTGTCGTCAGCGAAGTGGTCAGCACTATGCATGGTATTAACAGTTCAGCGTCAAAGATTACCGAAATTATCGGCGTGATTGATGGTATCGCATTTCAGACCAATATCCTTGCATTGAATGCGGCAGTCGAGGCCGCACGCGCCGGTGAACAGGGGCGTGGCTTTGCCGTGGTGGCGACCGAAGTGCGCAATCTGGCGCAGCGCAGCGCGGCAGCCGCAAAGGAAATCAAAGTTCTGATCGGTGACTCGCTGGATCAGGTGCAGACGGGCAGCAAGCTGGTCGAACAGGCCGGTGCAACCATGCGCGATATTGTCAACAGCGTCGGGCAAGTGGCCGCGATTATGCAAGACATCACTAATGCCAGCCAGGAACAAAGCCTCGGTATCGCGCAGGTGAATCAGGCGATCTCGCAAATGGACGATACGACGCAGCAGAATTCTGCACTGGTGGAAGAAGCTGCCACCGCCTCAGTATCGTTGCAGGATCAGGCACAGAATCTGGCGCAAATGGTCAGTGTGTTTAAGCTCGCTGATCAGAGAACTCAGACGCACGTACGGCCTGTGTCGGTGAGATCGCAGAAAATCGCAGTATCTGGCGAGATGAGCACAGTGCTGCAAAAACAGAAGCAACAGCGCATCAGTGCAGCCTACTGAAACGGTGATGTCATCTCCGGCCTTTAACGCTCTGTCGCGTTGAACGTGCCGGGCAAAACAATGCGGCTTATGTGCTTATGTGGCTGATGTAGCTGATACAGCGGACACAACTTATGCAGCCTGTTCCGCTTTGTTTTGCCGCGCCGGGCGAAATACCTGAGTGTCCTGATAAAACGCCAGATCCTGTGCATGCCACCATCCGGGAATACCCAGCACCGGCAACGGTGTATAACCCGTTGTCGTTAGGGGCTGCGCTTGCAATTGTGCCGTGACCAACTGATCTATCACGGCATAACGCTCCGGCGTACTCAGAGAAAAATAATCCGCATCCACGCGCACCAGCCAGCTGTGCGCCGTAATCGCCTTATACGGTTGCACCAGCTTTTCCATCAGGGCGTGACCAAAACTCAGCACTTCGGCTTGCACACCAAACTGTGCCCGGCAGTCGATAAATGCCGTGCTCCATTGATGCTGACGCAAGGCCGCCACCAGCGCATCGCCATCAGCGGAATTTTCCACCACCAGCAAGGCGGCATTTTCATCAAAAATCGTTGCAGCATCACGCGCAGGGCCACGTGATTTTCCTATCCCTAGTTCAGCAATCTGTGCCGCCTGTAAGGCATTGAGCTGACGTTTAATCCGGGGAAACGTCAGCCAGACCAGCGCATTAAAAAAATCATGCAGGTTTTCGCGGGTCGGCACATTTCCTGTCGCGCTGATATGCGCTTCGTACGCCACGCCTTCCGGTAAATCTTCCTGCGGAATGAATTGCGTCGGCAGCGAACGGTGATTCTGCAGGTGCATTTCCTGCGCCATGCGGTTCAGTGCAGGACGCCACTCCGGCGCGGCAACTAACTGCATTGCCGCCGGACGTACCGTTGCAAACCAGGCTTGCGACCAGTCGATCTGATCAAAAAAACGCGATGGCATGCGACTTAATCCGCCTGCATTTTCCAATGGATGGTTTCACCGCTGTTCAGGGGCACGATGGTGGTGCCGGCAAATGGTAATTCTGCGGGTAAAGTCCAGTCTTCGCGCTGGAGTGTGATCGTGCCGCTGTTACGTGGCAGACGATAAAAATCCGGACCATTGAAACTCGCAAAAGCTTCCAGCTTATCTAAAGCGCCAGCCTGATCAAACGCCTCAGTGTACAACTCCATCGCATGCAGCGCGGTGTAGCAACCGGCGCAGCCACACGCGTGTTCTTTCAGCCCTTTAGGATGCGGCGCCGAATCGGTACCGAGGAAGAAACGGGGGCTGCCGGATGTCGCCGCTTTCAGCAGCGCCTGGCGATGCGTTTCACGTTTCAATACAGGCAGACAATAGTAATGCGGACGAATACCGCCTTTGAAAATCTCATTCCGGTTATACAGCAGATGATGCGCGGTAATCGTCGCGGCAACCGGGCCGGCAGCCTCGGCCACATACGCTGCGGCTTCGCTGGTGGTGATATGTTCAAACACTACGCGCAGTTCCGGCATGTCTTTGCGCAGCGGCTGCATGACGCGCTCGATAAAGACGGCTTCGCGGTCAAACAGATCAATCGCGGCATCCGTCACTTCACCATGCACCAGAAACGGCAGCCCGACTTCCTGCATGACTTCCAGCGTCTTGTAGCATTTTTTCAGGTCAGTCACGCCGGCATCAGAATTCGTGGTGGCACCGGCAGGATACAGTTTCACCGCATGTACAAAGCCGCTGTCTTTGGCGCGGCGGATTTCGTCCGGCGGCGTATTGTCCGTCAGGTACAAAGTCATCAGCGGCTCAAACTGCATTCCGGCTGGTAACGCGGCGAGGATGCGCTGACGATAGGCGGCGGCCTGCTCCGTCGTTGTCACCGGTGGTTTCAGATTCGGCATCACAATTGCGCGCGCAAATTGTGCTGCCGTGTGCGGCAAGACACTGGCTAAGGCATCGCCATCGCGCAGATGCAAGTGCCAGTCATCGGGGCGGGTGATCGTCAGCGTCTGGGTCGGCGTTTGAAGAGGAGAAGTGGTCATGGTGGCTTTCAGTAGCAAATTCTGTCTAGCCGCCATTCTACCTTTCCGCGCGTTGCGCAGAAAGCACAAAAATATACTCCCCCCAGTATCTTTAGACGCCCATTGTTTATGCCGACATCAGGGCAATTTCTATAAAAATGAGGGGGAGTATATGAAAAACGCACTCCTTTGAGGGAATGCGTTTTTTGTTCAGACCGCGATCAATACACGACAGCGCAGCGCTGCGCCGACGATGTGATCAGTGCGTGATGATCTTCGCAAGGAAATCGCGGGCACGGTCAGAGCGCGCATTAGTGAAGAATTCGTCTTTCACGCAATCTTCCACAATCACGCCTTTATCCATGAACACGATACGGTTCGCGACTTTTTTTGCAAAACCCATTTCATGTGTCACGACCATCATCGTCATGCCGTCTTGCGCCAGACCGACCATGACGTCGAGCACTTCATTAATCATTTCAGGATCAAGCGCCGATGTCGGTTCATCGAATAACATCGCAATCGGATCCATCGACAAGGCGCGCGCAATCGCCACACGTTGCTGCTGACCACCGGAAAGCTGGCCGGGGAATTTATCTTTCTGCGCAATCAGGCCGACGCGATCCAGATATTTCAAACCGCGTTCAGTGGCTTCGTCTTCTGTGCGTCCCAGTACTTTCATCTGGCCAAGCGTCAGATTCTGGCGTATCGACAGATGCGGAAACAGCTCAAAATTCTGAAACACCATACCGATGCGTGCGCGCAGTTTGGACAAATCTGTTTTCGGATCGCCGACAGAAACGCCATCCACAGTAATCTCGCCTTTCTGAAACGGCTCCAGACCATTGACGGTTTTAATCAGTGTCGATTTACCTGAACCAGACGGGCCGCAAACCACCACGACCTCGCCTTTGGCGACCTGGGTTGTGCAATCGGTCAATACCTGAAACTGACCATACCATTTGCTGACGTTATTTAATTTGATCATTTTTATCTCCAATATCTCAACGAGAGAAGTAGCGGAAAATACGCTGGCGACAGAACCTGGCAGCGCGTCATTTTCCGGCATTTCTCAGCGAATAATCCTCAGCGAATAATCGCCACTTTCTGCTGCAGTTTTTTCACCAGACTGGACAAGCCAAAACACATGATGAAATACACAACAGCGACAAATGAATACATTTCAACCAGACGACCATCGCGTTGCGCTACTTTCGATGCCGCACCGACGAAGTCTGTAATCGATAACACATAGACCAGCGAAACGTCCTGGAACAGCACGATCGTTTGCGTCAGTAACACCGGGATCATATTGCGGAAAGCCTGCGGCAATACGATATGGCCCATGGTTTGCCAATAGTTCATACCCAATGCATAACCAGCCCAGATCTGCCCGCGCGGAATCGACTGAATACCGGAACGCATGATTTCGCAGTAATACGCGGCTTCAAACATCACGAAGGTAATCAGGCACGATGAAAACGCACCAACCTGTATAGGTTCGGTCGCCCCGGTCAGCCAGGCACCGATGTACGGCACCAGGAAGTAAAACCAGAAAATCACCATCACCAGCGGAATCGAACGCATGATGTTGACGTAGGTCGTCGCCACCAGTGAAATCAGCTTATTGCTGGACAAGCGCATCATCGCCAGTACCGTGCCGAGCACCGTACCACCGATCATCGCCATCAAGGTCAGCTTGAGCGTGAATGTCATGCCATCTCTAAAAAGATACTCGTAAGAACGCTGGATGACATCAAAATCGAAATTAGAAAACATGATTAATGCCCTCCTGTCTTAGCAGAACCCGAAGTGATGAAGCCGGGAACCGCGAGCATTTTTTCCAGAACATTCGCCAGCACCAGTGCGATCACCGATACCACCAGATAAATCAGAGTGGCGGCAGTAAAAGCCTCAAATACCTGAAATGAAAATTCTTGCATGGAACGGGCGCTGGCAGTCAGTTCCATCAGACCTATCGTCAAAGCGACCGAGCTGTTCTTAATGATCGCCGCCAACTCATTCGTGAGTGACGGAATGATGATGCGGAACGCCATCGGCAACAACACATAACGATACGTCTGCGGTAAGGTCAGACCTAACGCCGTACCTGCCATACGCTGGCCGCGCGGCAAAGCGTTGATACCAGTTGACACCTGTACTGCAACACGTGCCGAAGTAAAGAAACCAAGACTCAGCACGGCGGTAATAAAGGGCGCATTCGGCATGGATTTAAGCCAGTTTCCCATCGCCGTCGGCACCAGTTCCGGCATCACGAAATACCAGAGAAACATTTGTACCAGCAGCGGAATGTTACGGAATAATTCGACGTAGCCATTCGCCAGTTTCGCCGCCCATTTATTTGGCGCAGTACGTATCGTACCTATGATCGCGCCTAATACCAGGGCGATAATCCACGCCAGAGCTGCTGTGGCTAAGGTCCACAGCACGCCGGAAAGCAAAGAATCAAAATAGGTGCCTCCGCCATCGGGCGCAGCCTCCCAAAAAATGTTCCAGTTCCAGTTGTAATTCATCTCACTCCCCTAAAGCAAACACCCGTCATCTTGTTATCCAAACTTATTTTCGTCCGCGGTGATCTCTGGTTTCAGCCGGGCCAGTGACACCGGGCGGCATCAATACCGGAACACCTTGATCAGCTCACCGACGAGCCAAAAATAAAACGGGAGGCGAGTAACACCCCCCGTCAAGATGACTTCGATCTCAACCACTAAAATTTATTTTTTCTTTTTCAATACTGCTTTTTGTGCTTCCGGTACAGCAGCGTACGCAGATGGTTCACCAGAATCTGTTGGTTTTGCCATCACCGCTTTGAGTTGCTCGGAGACTGGCCAGTTCAGCGAAACACCTTTTGGTGGAATCGGTTGCAGGAACCACTTGTGGTAGATGCGATTCACATCGCCGGAAGTCAGAACATTGCTGATCGCTGTATCAACCACTTTCTTGAATGCAGCGTCATCCTTACGCAGCATGATGCCGTATGGCTCTACCGACAACGCTTCCTTGCTGATTTCGTATTCGCCAGGATTTTTGGAATTAGCTGCCAGCGATGCCAGCAAAATATCATCCATCACAAACGCAACAGCGCGGCCAGTTTCCACCATCAGGAAGGCTTCTGCATGATCTTTTGCCGGCAAAATGTTGATGCCCAGATTCTGGTCAGCGTTCAGTGTCGTCAATTGTTTCAGATTGGCGGTACCGGAAGTCGATACAACTGCTTTGCCTTTCAGATCAGCCAGCGATTTGATGTTGGAGGATTTTTTCGCCAGGATACGGTTAGCGGTAACGAAAGTCGTTGGTGCAAATGCCACCTGTTTTTGACGCTCAACGTTATTCGTTGTCGAGCCGCACTCAAGATCGATAGTGCCGTTCGCCATCAGCGGAATACGGGTCGCTGACGTCACAGGATTGAGTTTGACATTGAGGCTGCTCAAACCTAATTGCTTTTGTACCGCGCTGACGATCTTCATGCACAAATCAATCGAATAACCTTGATATGATTGCTTATCGTCAAGATACGAAAATGGGATAGAGGAATCACGCACACCCAGAGTAATGGTGCCGGTATCTTTAATTTTTTTCAGTGTACCGGTTTCCTGCGCTTGCGCCGAACCAGCGATCACACCTGCACTGAGCATCAGCGCCAGAACTTTTAATAATTTCATACTATCTCCCAAAGTTAAACCAAAAAGATCATCCCGCTACGACGAAGTTTATCAAAACCGCTCCATGACAGTTTCTTATTTTCAGACATTTTAATAAGTAGAAACACGTATCGACACAAAAATAGTGAACAATCCGGTCACGCATGCAGGATGGTCTAAGCTTTTTAGCAATTAATCGCCCACTTTATCGTTAGGAAAACGAATAGTGTCGCGCAACAAAACCCCCATCGGCATATTCAGGTTAGCACCTTTAGGCGGGATTGGCTTTTTAAACCACTTGTCATACAACTTTGTGAGCTCTCCGTCATTCATCATCCGTGCCATTTCACGGTCCAGCAAGTCTTTGAAAGCAGGATCGTCTTTACGCAACATGACGGCATACGGCTCGGTCGATAAAGAGTCGCCAACAACAGCAAATTTTTCCGGATCTTTGCTATTGGCGCGGAATCCGTAAAGTAATACGTCATCCATAGGGAATGCGTCGGCCTGGAATTTTTCCACCATGCTGAACGATTCCGCATGGTCATTCCCTTCCAGCAAACGCAAATTCAGGCTACGCGCCTTATCCCTCTCGTGTAACAACTTAACGGTCGTCGTGCCTTTGGTCGTCACGACTTTTTTATCTTTCAGATCGATCCAGTTTTTAATCCCGGCATCCGCACGCACCAGCATGCGCGTCGATGCAAAGAAATGGGGGATCGTGAAACTGACTTGCTTACGACGTTCTGCATTATTCGTTGTGGAGCCACATTCCATATCTGCTTTGCCTTCAATAATTGCAGGAATACGGCTGCTAGGTGTGACCAGTAAATAATGCACTTTTAAATTCGGCGCTTTCAGTTCTTTCTTGATGGCGTCGACAAATTTGAGACAGATATCGACGGCATACCCTGTCGGTAACTTTGAGTCCGGGAGATAAGAGAACGGTAAGGATGCCTCACGGTGAGCGATCGTCACCGTCTGGGTTTCTTTAATGTGGCTGAGTGTGTCGGCCATAATTGCGGGAGAAAAGCCCGAGGCGATACAACACAGGGTCCAGAACTTTATCCGGCGGGTTACGGCTTTCATACAAACTCCTTTTAATCATGCTCAGGATAGTAATGAAAAATCTTTCCCTGTTTAAACTAAATATGTATCTGTTTGCAGAATTTAATTTGGATAAATTTATTATTTTCAACAGAATCACGGAAATGCTGTTGAAAAAAACAATACCCATGTTTCTGCATCCCGATAAAGAATACAAAAACATGGGTATTAAAAGAAAAAACAACGCCAGCTTATGGCGATGGCAGACGATTCAGTATCAGCAGCATCGTCTTGCCGGGGTGAAGATTATGGATACAGACCGCGTACCTCACGTGCCTGCAATACACGCGAACAACCAATAATGAAGGCGGCTGTACGCAAGGACACTTTCTTATCTTCTGTCACCTGCCATACAGAACTGAAGGCTTCACGCATGATGCGTGTCAGACGCTGATTAATTTCATCTTCAGTCCAGAAATAGCTGGAGAAATCCTGCACCCATTCAAAGTACGACACAGTCACACCACCTGCATTGGCGATCACGTCTGGTACAACCAACACGCCTTTGTCGCGCAAAATATCATCGGCTTCAGGTGTTGTCGGGCCGTTCGCGCCTTCCAGAATGATGGAAGCACGGATCTGATTCGCATTTTTTGCTGTGATCTGCTGTTCGAGCGCAGCCGGAATCATGATGTCGCAATTCACCGCCCAGAATTCTTCATTTGGCAGCACTGCTTCAACTCCGTCGAATCCAGCAACACTGCCTTTTTCTGCAACGTGTGCCAGAAGTTTGTTCACATCCAGACCGTTAGAATGGAAAATCGTGCCGCCGTGATCCTGAACCGCAACGATTTTTGCGCCAGCTTCAGAAAACAGACGTGCAGCAATACCGCCCACGTTACCGAAACCCTGTACCGCGATTTTTGCGCCAGGCACACTCAGGCCACGTTTGGCAGCAGCTTCGCTACCGACCACAAACACGCCGCGTCCGGTTGCTTCACGACGACCAAGACTGCCGCCAAGAGAAATAGGCTTACCTGTCACAACGCCAGTCGCGGTGCGACCTTCGTTCATCGAGTAGGTATCCATCATCCAAGCCATCGTCTGCTCATTCGTGTTGACGTCTGGTGCCGGAATATCTTTATCCGGGCCAATGATGATGCCGATTTCGGAGGTATAACGACGCGTCATCCGCATCAATTCGCCACGGGATAAAGTTTTCGGGTCAACGCGGATACCGCCTTTGGCGCCACCGTAAGGTACATTCACCGCCGAGTTCTTGATCGTCATCCAGGCCGACAAGGCCATCACTTCAGACAAGGTCACATCCTGGTGGAAACGCACGCCACCTTTACCTGGGCCGCGTGAAGTATTGTGCTGTACACGGTAGCCTTCAAAATGAGAAATCGTGCCATCGTCACGTTCAATAGGTACATCAACGATCAGGATACGTTTCGGGCGTTTCAGCGTTTCTACCCAACGCGACAAATGGCCGAGGTAAGGGGTAACGCGATCGATTTGCTCAAGGTAAACGGACCAAGGACCGGTCTCTGTCGGGGTAAGATAGGACGGAATCTGGTGTTGGCTGGACATGGTATGACCTCCTGATATATTGATCTGATTTTATCTGTCTTTTCCGGAATGCCGATTTTCAGCACCTTCCGAAAGATGATGCATAGTAGTCTTCTCTGGCAAAATTCAGCCAATGCTTTGTTTGCATCAATCTATGCAATAAACGCATAACCATCAAGTGAGATTTTTTGACCGGGATTCAGCGCGCCGTCAGACAGACCTCGATCAGGCTGATTTTTTCTGCTTCCTATCCGCTTTTTTCTGCAACTCTTCCAGGTATTCCCACAATCGTGACACGATCATTTTTCCCGGGCGCTGTACCGACGGGCGCTCGCGATACAAACGGATTTCCATGTTTACTTCCCACGCACCGCTGCCGCCGTCTGCGCGCGCCAGTAGCTTTTGCTTCACTTCCCGGGTTACGGCGGATTCGGGTAAAAACGCGATACCGCGCCCTTCCAGCGCCATCATTTTCAAGCCCTCGGCCATATCGGTTTCGTAGCACTTTTCCAGATGCAAAGGGGTACGACCATCATTCAGAATCAGATCAACCATACGCCCCAGATACGCATTATTTGCATAGGCTAAAAATGGTAATGGCGCATTATCGGTGCCGGGAAACTCAAACTCGGGCACACCTTGTTTATTGCACCGGGTGTAGGCGCGCAAGGCCTCGGTACCCATGCTGATCATGTCGTACTGGCTCGCATCCAGCAGCAAGGGTTGACGCGGATGGTGATAGCACAGCAGCAGGTCACAACCACCTTCGACCAGCGTCATGACAGCATCGTGCACATTCAACGCCAGCAGACGACTGTTGATTTCGCCAAACGCAGATTCCAGCCCGGTCAGCCAGCGCGGAACATAAGTCAACGACAAGGTGTGCGGTACCGCAAAATCGACCGTGGTTTGCGTACTCGGACGTTTGCCGCGCAATAAAGCACGGGCATTATTGATCTGCCCCAGCATCGCCAGCGCCTGTTCATAAAACACTTCACCGGCGTGTGTAAGACGTGTCGGATAAGAAGTGCGGTCGATCAGATCACTGCCCAGCCACGCTTCCAGCGATTGTATGCGCCGTGAAAAAGCCGGTTGAGTGACATGTCTTAATTCTGCCGAACGGCTGAAACTGTTGGTCTCTGCAAGCGAGACAAAATCTTCTAACCACTTGGTTTCCATTTACGCCCCCGCTGCCGACAAAGACTGCGCAGATGGCGTGCTGCCGTCTTCCTCGCTGACATCATTACCGCTGCTTTGCTGCCGCTCCCACATCTGCGCATATGCGCCCTGTTGCGCCAGCAAATCCTGATGCGTACCGCGCTCGATAATTCTGCCTTTGTCCATCACCAGAATCTGTCCGGCATCAACGATGGTCGATAAGCGATGCGCGATCACCAGGCTGGTACGACTGCGCGCGATTTCTTTTAATTGCGCCTGTATCATTTGCTCTGAGCGTGAATCCAGCGCCGACGTCGCTTCGTCGAAAATCAGTATCGATGGATTTTTCAATAAAGTGCGGGCGATCGCCACACGCTGCTTTTCACCGCCAGATAATTTCAGACCGCGCTCGCCCACCATGGTGTTGTAACCATCGGGCAGTGTCTCGATAAATTCATGAATATAAGCGGCTCTGGCAACGGCAATGATTTCATCTTTGGTCGCCCCCGGTTTGCCATAGGCGATGTTGTATTCTATCGTGTCGTTAAACAGCACCGTATCTTGTGGCACGATGCCTATCGCGGCGCGTACGGATGATTGCGTTACGCCACGCAAATCTTGTCCCGCAATGCTGATGCAACCACTCTGAATATCGTAAAAACGGAACAACAGCCGCGACAGCGTTGACTTGCCAGAACCGCTATGACCCACCACCGCCGTCGTCGTTCCGGCCGGGATCGTAAAGTCGACATCAAACAAAATCTGGCGATTGCTTTCATAACTGAAATTCACATGCGCAAAGCGAATCTCCGCACCATTCTGCGCGGTGATCAGCAGCGGTTTTGCATCAGCGGAATCAGCAATATCCTGATTCTGATCAAGCAGCGAAAACAGTTTCTCAATGTCGGCCAGACTTTGCTTGATTTCACGGTACAACACCCCCAGAAAATTCAGCGGCATATACAACTGCAACATAAATGAATTCACCAGCACCAGATCGCCGAGACTCATCGTGCCATCGATCACGCCCTGCGTCGCACGCCATAAAATCAACGTGATGGCACTCGCAATAATCAGCGATTGCCCGGTGTTCAACAACGATAAACTGCTCTGCGATTTGACTGCTGCCGTCTCAAAATTTTTCAATCCCTGATCGTAGCGCTGCGCTTCATATTCCTCATTGCCGAAGTATTTCACCGTTTCGTAATTCAGCAGCGAATCGATCGCCTTGGTATGCGCTTTCGAGTCCAGCTCATTCATCGTGCGGCGGAAATGCGTACGCCATTCCGTCACCGTGATTGTGAAAATAATATACGTCACCAGTGCGCCGAAAGTGATCACGCTGAACCAGATGTCGTAGTGCGTACTCAGATAAATCAGTACCAGCGAAATTTCCAGCAAGGTCGGCACGATACTAAATAAGGCATACGACACCAGCGACGAGACGGCACGGGTACCGCGTTCGATGTCGCGGGTGACCCCGCCGGTCTGGCGATTCAGATGAAAGCGCAAAGATAAAGCATGTAAATGTCGGAACACCCGCAACGCTATCGTGCGCACGGCTCTTTGCGTTACTTTGGCAAAAATGAATTCGCGCAGTTCGGTGAACAAAGTGGTTGATAAGCGCAAGGCGCCATAGGCTATCAGCAGACTCACCGGTAATATCATCAGCGCTGCCGGATGGCTTGCCGTTACGGTCAGGCTATCAACCAGTTTTTTCAATACAACCGGAACACCGACATTCGCCAGCTTGGCGCCGACCAGAAATGTCAACGCCAGTAATACCCGCCATTTGTAAGCCCATAGATAGGGCAACAAAGTTTTAATGGTCGAGAAATCGCCGCGTGGCTGGTCAGTCGGTGGTAGGTGGGAAGCACTGTTACCTGTATTTTCTCTGCGACGCATCGTAAGAGTCTTTTCCTGAAGTGGTTTATCATGTCGGCAATGCCTGCAATTTGCGCAAAGAATTCTGAGCAACACCATCCGGTCTGATCGTTTACCCTTCTCAGAGCATGATTCCCGATGACTTTTTCTCTGCCAGTGTGCAGGCACATACAACGCCGTATCTCATTTTTTATCATTTTGACGTCTTTGGTCTGAGCAAGATTAAAAAGAACAGCCAGGCCGACGTTGAATAAATATCTGAGAGATGGATTTACTCTGATTGTAACGTTTTAAGGAAACTCCCGATGACTGATCATCACCAAACCACTCTTCCGGCAGGTATGCCAACCCTGCGCGTCATGCCTATGCCATCGGATGCGAATGTGCATGGCGACGTTTTTGGCGGCTGGATCATGTCGCAAGTCGATATTGCCGGCGCTATTCCGGCTGCCCGCCGCGCCAACGGCCGGGTGGCAACGATTGCCGTGAATTCTTTCTTGTTTAAACAACCGGTGTTTGTCGGCGATTTATTGTCGTTTTACGCGCAGATCGTCAAGGTAGGCAATACCTCCATCACGATAGAAGTCGAAGTTTACGCAGAACGTAATCGCCTGCAAGCCAGCACTGTCAAGGTGACCGAGGCGACATTAACTTATGTTGCAACGGGTGAAGACAGAAAACCACGTCAGATTCCGCCACTGGAATCCGTTTCGTTTGGTGCTTAAGGATATATAAAGTGCCGTCACGTCGTCTGTTTTTACAACGCAGCCTGCAACTGACTGCGCTTGCAGCGTTGTCGCAGGCGTTTCCGGGTTATGCCGCAGAACGCAGCAAAGTTTATCCATTCACGCTGGGCGTCGCGTCAGGCTCACCGCGCCACGACAGCGTTGTTATCTGGACGCGGTTACTGCCTGATCCTTTGAATGCTCAGGCGCTCGCGCCTATGGTCTACAAAGTCTTGTGGGAAGTCGCTGAAGATGAGGGATTTAAGCGTATCGTCAGCAAAGGTGAAGTGTTCGCGCTGCCGGATCTGGCGCACAGTGTGCATGTCGATGTGACGGGCTTGTCACCCGGGCGCTGGTATTGGTATCGATTTATTCATGGCGATGCGATCAGCCCGGTCGCCCGCACACGTACCGCACCGGCGATGGATGCACCGCTCAGCACCTTGAAATTGGCCGTGGCGTCCTGCCAACACTGGGAATTCGGTGAATATGCGGCACATCGCCACATCGCGCAGGCCAATCCCGATCTGGTCGCCTTCCTCGGCGATTACATTTACGAATGGGGCCCTTACGACCTGAAGCATCCGGCCAAACCGCGCCGACGCGATATCGAAAGCAGCAATCTGGAGGAATATCGCGCCCGTTATGCACAATACAAATCCGATCCGCAACTGCAGGCGGCACACCATGCGGCACCCTGGCTGGTAACCTGGGACGACCACGAAGTCTGCAATGATTACGGCAACGAGCGTGATGAACGTCTGGATGCCAATTTCATTCTGCGCCGCGCTGCTGCCTATCAGGCGTTTTACGAACACATGCCTGTGCGGCTGCACAAAGTGACCGTGCTGCCGTCACAGTTTGCCCACATGCGCATTTACGAGCGCTTTGACTGGGGCAGGCTGGCACGTTTTCATGTGCTCGATGACCGTCAATACCGCTCGCCGCAAATCTGCGCCAAACCGGGGCGTGGCGGCGCCAATGTCGTCACGCAGGCTGAGTGCACCAGTCGCAATGACAGCGCATTAACGCTGCTCGGTGCGGAACAGGAAAAATGGCTGGCACAAGGTCTGGCAAGTTCGCAGGCGAAGTGGAATATTCTGACGCAGCAAACCTTCATGGCGCAAACCAATCTGAGCAATGTAAATGTGGACGGTGAAGGAAAATTCTGGACTGATGGCTGGGACGGCTATCCGGCAGCACGCCAACGTTTGTTTGATGATATTGAAAAACACCGGCCATCAAATCCTGTCGTGATTTCCGGCGACGTTCACACGTTTTATGCCGCCAATCTGAAACGCGATTTCTGGAAAAAATCTTCGCCGGACAATCCGGTACTGGCAACCGAATTTTGCGGCACCTCGATCACCTCCAATTCCCGCCCGCAAGAACGTACCGATCAGATCGTTGCGCAGAATCCGCATATCAAATATGGCCGCAGCGATAAACGCGGGTTCATGTTGCTGGACATTTCCACCAACAAAATGCTGACGCAGTTCGTCGCACTGGATGATGTCAGCAAAGCGGATTCGGGAATCAGCACGCTCAAAAGTTTTATGGTCGAAGACGGTAAAGCCGGGCTCGTCAGTATCTGAAACTGAGTATCTGAACCTGATGTGGCAATAAAAAAAGGAAGGCAATGCCTTCCTTTTTTTGCATCTTCACGCCGTCTGGATACGGTAAATATACTCCCACCAGTATATAAAATACCCCCTTATTTTATGCCGACAATAGGTAGTTTTTATATAAAAGAGGGGGGAGTATCCTTCATTCAGCAAATTAATACCGATGAATTATCGCGTCAGCACCACTGCCATCACACGATCAAGCCGGTTTCTTTTCATCACGTAATTCACGACGCAAGATTTTACCGACATTCGTTTTCGGCAATTCGAGACGGAATTCTATGTACTTCGGTTTCTTGTACGCAGTGAATTGCTCTTTGCAATAATCCATTAACTGATCGACCGTTAATGAAGGATCTTTGCGCACCACAAACAATTTCACCGCTTCACCGGAATTCGCATCCGGCACGCCGATACACGCACATTCAAGCACGCCCGGATGCAATGCGACCACGCCTTCGATTTCATTCGGATACACATTGAAGCCAGACACCAGAATCATGTCTTTCTTACGATCGACAATCGTGGTGTAACCACGGAAATCCATAATGCCGACGTCGCCGCTTTTGAAAAAGCCATCTGGTGTCATCACTTTTGCAGTTTCTTCCGGCATATTCCAGTAACCTGCCATCACCTGCGGGCCACGGATAGCGATTTCACCGGCATGTCCCAACGGCAGACGATTACCATCGTCATCCAGAATCGCGATTTCTGTGGATGGAATCGGCAAACCGATCGTGCCGGAAAACTCTTTAGTATCAGGCAAGTTGGCAGTCGCGACTGGCGATGTTTCAGACAAACCGTAACCTTCAGCAATTGCACAGCCAGTGATTTTCAACCATTTATCGGCCACGGCTTTCTGCACTGCCATACCGCCGCCACTACAGATTTCATAACCGGAGAAATCCAGTTTGGCGAATTCAGGATTATTCAACAAGCCGTTATACAAAGTATTCACAGCAGGGAAAATATTGACCTTGTAGTTTTTGAGTTCTTTGATGAAGCCAGGAATATCACGTGGATTCGGAATCAGCAGATTCATCGCACCGATACGGGTGCCCAGCAAACTGCAGACCGTCAGCGCGAAGATATGATACAGAGGCAGAGCACAGACGATGATGCGCGCATCATCTTTATGTCCGGACATGCTCGGGGTCAGCCAGGCGTCGTTCTGCAAGACATTCGCAACCACATTTCTGTGCAGCAGTGTCGCACCTTTGGAAACACCTGTCGTACCACCGGTGTACTGCAGGAACGCGACGTCATCACGATGGATCTCGACTGCTTTTAAGCTCAGTGAATCGGCTTCCGACAACACTTGATTGAATCGTTTTGCGTTCGGCAAAGAAAAAGCTGGCACCATTTTCTTAACATTACGAACAACAAAATTCACCAGCAGGCCTTTAAGGCCGAGCATGTCGCCCATACTGGCGACTACAACGTGTTTTACCTGTGTTTTCTGAATCACATGTTCCAGCGTTGTCGCAAAATTCTCAAGGATAAAGATCGCTTCTGCACCCGAGTCTTTTAACTGATGCTCGAGTTCACGCGGGGTGTACAGCGGATTGACGTTCACGACCACGTAACCGGCACGCAGAATGGCCGCCATCACGACCGGATACTGCAAAACGTTTGGCATCATGATCGCAACACGGGCGCCTTTTTTCAGCCCCTGCTGCTGTAACCACGCACCAACTTTTTGCGACATCAGATCCAGCTTGCCGTAAGTCAGATATTTCCCCATGCAAGCGTACGCATTGCGGGCAGAAAATTTCTTAAATGCCTCTTCAAGTAACTGCACCAGTGACCGATATTGCGTCACGTCTATTTCTGCAGGCATGCCTTCCGGGTAGGATTTAAGCCAGAATTTTTCCGTCGTTTCCATCTGTATTTCCTTGTCTCTGATTGTTGTTCTGTTGATCATCTGTCACTGCACAGAATATTAAAGCATGGTCGTTCTTTTTAATAGTAACAATATCCCGAGAGCCGATGCTATCGGCTAAGTGAAACTAAGGCAAGCATTTTGCGCTAACCTGAAAGCATCCTCTAGTAACTTGCTGCAACGCACAATAAGATGCACTCAAATCCTGGCATTTTACTGATGCAGCACAAAACTGCGCAGGTAAAACCTGGTGATTTATGCGGCCTCAGGCTTTCTCCACCTGCACCAGGAGATCGTAAAAAGTCGGGCCGCCGCCCATATCCGTTAATTGCTGACTGGTGACTTCATTCGCATTTTTATGGTCGCTGGCAAGTTTTTTCCACCAGATAGATAAACCCACAACCAGCCCCTGCCGCGCTTTATCCGTGACACGTGCCACCGCCACGAAACTGCCGCGATCATTGAAAATTCTGACCTGATCTCCGTCATTGATCTGCCGGAAAGTGGCATCGTCAGGATGAATATCCAGATGAGGCACACCTTCGGTATCGCGCAGGCTTTGTACATTCACAAACGTCGAATTCAGAAAATTGCGTGCTGGCGGCGAAATCATAGCCAGCGGAAAACGTGCGCCCAGTTGCGGATTCGCCGCGACGGATTCATACGGCGGAATATAGGTGGGCAAAGGGTCAAACCCGTCTTTGCGCATACTCTCGCTATAAAACTCACACTTGCCGGATGGTGTCGCAAAACCGCCTTCGGCAAATGGCGCTGGCTTGACATTGACTTTCTGCCAGCCAGTCTTCTTCAGCGACGCCCAGTCAAAATGGATCGCGCGTTCATCGTTTTTGTGAAAAGCCTGACTCGCCATCTCATCGTCAGACTCGTCAAAACACGTATCATCAAAACCCATTTTCTTCCCCAGTAATCGGAAAATTTCGCTGTTTGGTTTAGCTTCACCTAACGGGGCAATCGCTGGATTGTTCGCCATCATGTACAGATGACCGTAGGTCGTGTGTACATCGGTGTGCTCCAGCTGCGTCGTTGCTGGCAACAAAATGTCGGCATAATCTGCGGTATCCGTTTGAAAATGCTCAATGACAACGGTGAACAAATCTTCGCGGGCAAATCCTTGCGCCACTGTAGCGGACTGCGGTGCGACAGCGACCGGGTTCGAGTTATAAACAATGACAGCGTCAATTTTCGAACCGAACTCTGCGCTGCTTTGCTTTAACAAATCGTCACCTATCGTACTCATATTGATAGTGCGTCGCGGTTGCCCTTGCGGAAACAAGTCTGGTCTCTGCAAATAAGATACGTTTTTTGGAAATGCATCGGATAAAGATAATTGCACGCCACCGGCCGCATGTCGCCACGCGCCAACTAAGGCAGGTAAGCAGGCAATATTCCGGACAGCCATACCGCCGCCATGAACCCGCTGTACGCCATAGTTCATACGTATCAGGCTTGCCTCACCGCGTTGCACACAATGTCCGTAATCGCGTGCAAGCTGAATTACTTCCTCTGCTGTAATACCGCAAGTGGCGGCGACACGCTCCGGTGTCCATTCTGCAACCCGTTGGCTGAGCTGCTCGAAACCGAGTGTGTGTTGCGCGATGTAGTCGTGGTCAAGCAGATCTTCTGCGATCAGAACATGCATTAAACCCAAAGCTAGTGCGGCGTCAGTCCCTGGCAGCAGAGCGATATGCTGATGGCATTTTTCTGCTGTCAGCGAACGATAGGGATCAATTGCAATTAATTTGGCACCATTGCGTTTGGCTTCCTGCACCCGCATCCAGAAATGCAGATTCGATGCAATCGGATTACCGCCCCAGATCAGAATCAGTCTGGCATTTTGCGTCTGCTCAGTGTCAGTACCGATACGGGAACCAAGAGTATATTTATAGCCGACACCGCCCGCCGTGGCGCATATTGTACGATCCAGAAACGATGCGCCTATCTTATGAAAAAAACGCTGCGCCATGCCATCGCCCTGCAGCAAACCCATGGTTCCGGCATAGCTGTATGGCAAAATCGCCAGCGGATCTTTGCTGGCCACTGTCTTCAGCTTGTCGCTGATGATATTCAGCGCTTCTTCCCAACTGATGCGTTCAAACTTACCTTCCCCTTTTTTACCTGTTCGCTTCTGCGGATATAACAGGCGATCGGCATGATAAGTCCGCTCGGTATAACGGGAAACCTTGGTACACAAAACACCGGCAGTCGTCGGGTGCTCAGGATCTCCTTTTACCGCAATGGCTTTACCATCCTCTACATGTACCAATAGCGCACAGGTATCGGGGCAATCATGCGGACAAACCGCACGTACTATTTCACTACTCATTCTGACTCCTGAAAAGATGGCTCACGGATAAAAATAGTGAATGAGCATCCATAAATTTTTTCCATTTGATCGGCACGCTCGTTGACGCACACCTCTGACGTTCGCTCTGGCAAACAAAATCAAGGCAACTGATCCTGTGCCGTACCGAGGCGAATTCCTGCATTCAGTCTTTCTAATTCGAGCAGAGCCGCTGAATGGTCTGCGGTTGGGTAACGAGTAGATAGGTTTCGATAAATATCCGTGACCAGGCTGGTCAATGGCAAGTTCAAACCCGCATCTGACGCCGCCCTCTGAATATTTTCCATATCTTTGGTTTGCGTTTTGACCTGACCTCCGGGCATAAAACTACGATCCAGCATGCGCTGTCCATGTACTTCCAGAATTCGGCTCTCAGCGAATCCGCCACGCAAAGCCTGGCGTACAGCGACGGGGTCTGCGCCGCCGGCCTGTGCCAGCAACAATGCCTCCGCAACGATATTGATTGTGCCGCCCACAATGAGCTGATTACACAATTTCGCCAGCTGCCCACAACCCGGAGCACCGACGTGCGTCGGATGCCCCAGAACTTTTAATATTTCCTCTATCCGCGCATACGTGTCAGGTGTCGCACCAACCATAATGGCCAGCGTTCCAGCCTGCGCGCCAATTACACCGCCGGAAACCGGAGCATCAGCAAAAGCAATGCCTTTGCTCAACAATGCCTCGTTTAGTGCTTTCGCCTCTGATTGGCGGGTTGAACTCATATCGATAACAATGCTGCCAGCTTTCAGGTAGGGCATGACTTGTCGCATGACATCTTCAACTACCGGCCCTGAGTCCAGCATAGTAATGAGCACGTCGGCAAACCAGTCACCAGCATTGACTGCATCCTCTGGTCTGTCTGCAGTGAGCGCACCATATTGTCGCAAGGCGTCGGCCTTTGAACTGGTGCGGTTCCAGACCGTAAGCGCATAACCTGCCTCGAGCAAACGAATTGCCATCGGGCGCCCCATCAAACCAATCCCTAAAAATCCTATTCGTATTTTCTTTGTCATTATATTTTCCGATAGCTGAACGGATTAAATATTATCGTCTTTTCGCGTCCGGTGAAGCTGAATGAAAATTCCAGCCATGTTATTCTTCAACTTTTACTCCACCTTCTTAAGCAGCGTATGACAACCTTTAATAAAAAAATCCTCTTGGCCGGAGTTGGACTTCTGCTAGCCCATGCCAGTTCATTTGCCGTAGATTCAGTTTCCGCAGAATTTGCCAGTGGCAATAAGTCGCAGTTTGTGCGTGGCGGAGCTCAATGGGACTGGGACAATGCCTGGTTCAAATCGAATGGTACACAAGTAGGCGGGTACTGGGATGCTACGCTGACTCAATGGCGTAATAATGCCTATCAAGGAGTATCGGGAGCGACTCAAAATATTACTGATGTCGGCATCACCCCAGTCTTTCGCTTTCAGAATGAGAATAAAAAAGGGCTTTATGCCGAAGCGGGGATAGGTCTGCATTTATTCTCCCACGTCTATAACAACAACGGCCGCGCATTTTCGACGGCATTCCAGTTCGGAGATCACATCGGCGTAGGCTACGTGTTCAGCAACGGCTGGGAAGCAGGCCTCAAGATTCAGCATTTCTCCAACGGCGCTATTAAAAAGCCCAACCCCGGGGTAAATGTCGCCACGGTTAAAGTTGGCTACCACTTCTAAGTTGTAGAGAATCGGGGCAGCAAAGCAAACAAAGGAGCCTGCGGGCTCCTTTTTCTTTACCCAGCGTTACTGACCGCTGGTCAGTAAGATCGAAGAGCAGAAGAGGGCAGAATAAGGAGTGGTAATGGGAAGAGAAGTCGGAGTCTGGAATAAAGCCGCCAGCGCCGAAAGATCCTGAGCCCTAAAAGCAAAACCCCCCGTTACGCTAGTAACGGGGGGTTCGCAGAATACAAGCCTGACGATAACCTACTTTCACACTGGTTGCAGCACTATCATTGGCGCAGAGTCGTTTCACGGTCCTGTTCGGGATGGGAAGGGGTGGTACCAACTCGCTA
>NZ_JACOGE010000003.1:0-517871 GCF_014284265.1 Undibacterium sp. CY21W
CCGCAGGCTCCTTTGTTTGCTTTGCTGCCCCGATTCTCTACAACTTAGAAGTGGTAGCCAACTTTAACCGTGGCGACATTTACCCCGGGGTTGGGCTTTTTAATAGCGCCGTTGGAGAAATGCTGAACCTTGAGGCCTGCTTCCCAGCCGTTGCTGAACACGTAGCCTACGCCGATGTGATCTCCAAACTGGAATGCCGTCGAAAAGGCACGGCCGTTGTTGTTATAGACGTGGGAGACTGGTTTGCAACTACGCTTTATTGCCAGCAATTCTGGCTAAGACTTCGTAAAGGATAGCGCGGTTGATTGGTTTGGTGAGGTATCCATCAAGGCCGGATTTTAATGCTTCTTCCTTTTCGTCCAACATCGCCGAAGCTGTTAATGCGTATATCGGTATTTTGTAAGCGGTCTTTTTTTCTTCTTCAAATTTACGTATTTCTTTCGTTGCTTCCATGCCGCCCATGACTGGCATTTGCATGTCCATTAAAATCAGATCAAATTCATTTTCTTTCCAGTAATTGATCGCTTCCACGCCATTATTTGCCAGAGTAGTGGAGTGTCCTTGCCGTTCAACTAAATTTGTAATCAGCGTTTGATTAACGAGATTGTCCTCAGCAATTAAAACTCTTAACTGACGTTGAACTGGACTTTGATGTTGACGTTGTTTCCGTTCGCCTGGCAGGATTTGTTTCTCAGAAAATTTCAATGGCAAACTGAATGTGAATTTACCTCCTTTTCCTACTTCACTTTGTATGGAAATACGCCCACCCATGAGCTGTGCCAGTTTATGACTGATACTGAGCCCCAGGCCTGTGCCGCCAAAGCGACGTGTGGTAGAGGCATCTTGCTGAGAAAATGCGTCAAAGATGTAGGTTTGTTCTGATGCCGGGATACCAATACCTGAGTCGGTAACTGAAACGAGTAACTGAGGTGCGTCTTTTACATCGCGACTAACGGCAACATCGAAATGAACGCCTCCCCGATCTGTAAATTTCACTGCATTCGCAAGCAGATTGTGAACAATCTGGCGGATGCGAACTGGATCGCCGACGATGACATCGGGTAAATTTTCAGCGAAATGACATTGCATACTGAGGTTTTTCTTATGAGCACTAATTTCGTGTAACTTGAATATTTCATGCAATAAGTCATGCAGTTCAATATCGATGAACTCCAGTTCAATTTTGTCGGCCTCTATTTTACTGAAATCAAGAATATCGTTGATGATGACCAGCAAATTTTTAGCGGAACTATGCGCCATATTCAGGAATTCTCGTTGCTCAGTCGTGAGTGGCGTATCCATGCTTAGCTCCAGCATGCCGATCACGCCATTCATCGGTGTCCGTATCTCGTGACTCATATTCGCGAGGAATGCACTCTTTGCCTTGTTGGCTCCTTCCGCAGTTTCTTTCGCTGTTATCAGATCCTGTCGTATCTGTTCGGCTTCAGCTACCAGTTTTTCTATGCTGCTCAGAATGACAGAAATATTCTCTCCTTCTATAGGTTTATCTTTGACGTCAGGTAGCAGGCTGATCAGAATTTGCTTGAGTGAAGTGAGGGTGTTTTCGCGTTCATTGAGTTCAGTGCGTAGTTGACTCGCAGTGTTTTGCAAGGCGATCAGTGTTGCTCTGATTTCCAGTGGCGCATTCTGGATCAGTTTGGCATATTCGCTGTCGTGACCGCTCAGCGTTCCCAATTGTAAAACCTTTGATTTTTGCAGACTTCCCAGCCAGAGTTTAAGGGGGAACCAAATCAATATCAGACCGAACAGGAAACTCGCTAACGTCAACGCTGATGCTACCTGCATCATTTGCCACATTCGATAAGCAATTTGGGCGTCATCGTAAACCAGTCGCAATACTCCGTAATCTTCGCCGCCGACTTTGATGACGCGATTATCGTCATACAGATGATCTTCTACCCGACGAATAATCCACGAAGGAATATCATTTTTATTGATATTGCTTCTCTGAGTGCTTTCGATAAGACCTTGCTGCATGGGGATGAATTTTGCTGCAGCAAAATTAGGGCTGAGTACCATGCTGTCTAGCGTATGTTTGATACTGTCATAATCCCCGATGACGGCGCTGTCGGTGACGGTTCTCGCTGCGACTTCTAGCATGGAACTGGCGGATTCCTGCACCTCTTCAATTTCCTGCGTAAAACGCGTTTCGTAATATAAGGCAACGCCGGTGCACATCAATAACAGCCAGGTGGCGGAGTAAAGCAAGTACACCCGCAGTACCAGCGATTTCGGTAGAAAAAATCTTGAGAGTCGCACGTGATGGGCTTTTTAAGAAAGATTCAACGTAAGCTTGCAGGAGCCGATTGATAAAATTTTCTGTAACTCGCGTATTCACTGCCATCCGATGGGATGAAGTAAGTATCGCCCGTCAGGCCGATTTTTGTGGACGCCTGATGCAATATCTCTTTTCCTTGCGGATCATTTTTCATATTGAAGAAAGCGTCCGAAACTGCTTTTAAATCGGCTGGTTTTACTTTATTCGACGCCATCAATGCCAGATCATAATAAGGTTCAGACGACCACAGAATGCGGAATTTTTTCTTTTCGCGGATTGAATATGCAGTGATTAATTGCGAATTACCGCCGGTCGCCTGCACTTTACCTGCCAGTAACTGTGCGAGGGCACCATTCTGATTGCCGCCAAAAATAACATTCACGTCAATACCTTTGCTGATCAGGTGTGCCATCGGCACTTTGTAAGCGACCAGCGCTTCCGGGCCAGGAAATGTGATGTCCTTACCTTTCAGTTGACTGATGTCGGTAATGGGCGAATCTTCAGGGACGACGATTTGCCCGCTGACGGGCGGCACATTTCTGCGACCAAACACTTTCCAGCCTAACTTTTCGCGATCAGGGGAAAATAAATGATTGGTAAATGCAAAATCGACTTCTTTGGCCAAAACAAAACTGGTTGTATCAGCAGATGTTCTGCCCATTTTTAAACTTAGTTTGACGCCGCTTTTTTCTGAGACGTAATTAATGATCGGATTCCAGTATGCTGCGGTCAGATTGATGTCGTATTGATTGACCGGCGAGAAGCGGTACGCGGTATTTTCAGCGTATCCTTTCAACGGAACGAAGGTACAGACGATCAAGGCGACAGAGAGTAATTGTTGCCAGTAGTGGCGAAAAACAGTCGTATTCAACATGATTGACCTGATCAGTTATTGTTGTCAGTGGAAGATTATAGTCATGTTGAAAAATGACAATGTAAATTCTCTATTCGTCGGATTGCTTACGAGTGAACCGCCGTGAAGGAAATAGAGGATATCTTGCGCTTCAGTTTCATATCCGTGTCAACATGCGGCGGCACTTTTGCGTTATCACTAAATGCGATCTTTTTGGGAGTCAGACATGCGAACTAAAATACTGGTAACGACGTTGGTGATTACGGCACTTTCCGGCTGTGCAAATCAACGCTATACCGAAAACTACCCACAGCAATATCCAAATCAATATCCGCACCAGCATTCCCGACAATATCCGGATCGTCAGCCGAATACGTATCCTCAGAATCAATACCAGAACCAGTATCAGAATCAGCAAAATTATGGCGAACTGGCAACGATCGTCGGTATGCGTAATGTTGCTGTTGACGGCAATGTATCGGGTGCGGGAACCGTGGTTGGGGCACTCGTCGGTGGTGTGCTTGGCCATCAGGTCGGCAAAGGCACTGGCAATGACCTGGCAACGATAGGTGGTGCCATTGCTGGCGGTATCGTCGGTAACCAGATGGAGCGTGGTTCGGCAGGGCAGAAAATGCGCACCGAACTGACCGTACAATTTCCTAACGGCGAGACACGCACCATGCTGATCGATAACCACGCCGGTTATCGCGTCGGCGACCGGATACGGGTGACAATGCAAAACGGTCAGCTGATTCCTATGCAGTAATGCGGATGTGTCGTATCCCCCGAAGGTAGCAGTGTGTCATTGCTGCCTTCGGGATACAATGCGGGAATACGTACTTCATCATTCCTGAGCATGTGATATGACCGAAAAAAAATCTATGTTGAGCGTCGATCAGGCGCTCAATTTTTTATTGTCAGCGGCACGCCCGCTGACTGACACCAATCTCATTCCGACGATCGATGCGCATGGCCGCGTGCTGGCACAGGCGCAGTCTTCACTGCTGCATGTGCCACCGATGGACAACACGCAAATGGACGGCTACGCGGTGCGGGCAGCCGATTGCGTCAGCGGCGAAGCGCGCCTGCGGGTCGCTCAGCGGATTCCAGCCGGACATATAGGCACGCCATTGGAAGCTGGAACGGCTGCCCGAATTTTTACCGGAGCGATGATCCCAACCGGAGCCGATGCCGTCGTCATGCAAGAGCAATGCGTGGTTGATGGTGACTATGTCGTCATCCGTCATCAACCGCAAACAGGCGAATGGATACGCCGTCAGGGTGAAGATATCGCTGCTGGTGCGACCATATTACAACCCGGAACCCGCTTGCGGGCGCAGGAACTTGGGCTGGCGGCCTCGGTTGGACTGGCGCAATTACCCGTCATCCGCAAACCACGTGTTGCGGTGTTTTTTACCGGTGACGAACTGGCGATGCCGGGTGAAGCGTTGAAACCGGGTGCAATCTATAACTCCAATCGTTTTACGCTCACTGGTCTGCTGCAGGACATGGGCTGCGACATCACCGACTACGGCATCGTGCCGGACACACTGGCGGCGACGCGCGACACCTTGCGTAAAGCGGCACAGGCACATGATTTGATTATTACCTCCGGTGGTGTTTCCGTCGGTGAAGAGGATCACATCAAGCCGGCGGTGGAAGCCGAAGGGCGCCTGAACATGTGGCAGATCGCTGTCAAGCCGGGTAAGCCGCTCGCCTTTGGTGAGGTTGGGCAGGCGTTTTTCCTGGGTCTGCCGGGAAATCCGGTGTCGAGTTATGTGACTTTCCTGTTATTTGTGCGCCCGTTTCTGTTACGTATGCAAGGTGTTGAGCAGGTTGCGCCGCAATCTTACGTCCTGTGTGCCGATTTCAACTGGCCTAAACCCGATCGCCGTAATGAGTTTTTGCGTGCCCGCATCAATCCGCAAGGCGGGCTGGATTTATTCCCGAATCAGAGTTCAGGCGTGCTGACATCTACCGTCTGGGGCGATGGTCTGATTGACGTGGCACCGGGGCAGGTCATTCAGGCTGGCGACCAGGTACGTTTTTTACCGTTCGCATCATTTTAGATTTTTCCGCCTTACCGATAAAATTGCATCATGAAAATTCAATTACGTTTTTTTGCCAGCGTTCGTGAAAAACTCGGCTTATCTGAAGAAACCGTTACTTTGCCGGATGAAGTCACCACCGTCGGCGGTGTGCGGGCGTATCTGCAGTCGCGTGGCGGTCTCTGGGCCGACGTGCTGGCCGATGACCGCGCGTTGCGCATGGCGTTTGCGCACGTGATGTGTGATGCGGAAACACCCATCAGCGAAGGCGGTGAAGTGGCATTCTTCCCACCTGTGACCGGAGGTTAAATCATGACTGTGCGCGTGCAGACAGCAGATTTTGATCTGAGTACCGAAGTCGCCAACCTGCGTAAAAACAATACCGCGATTGGTGCCATCGTCAGTTTTGTCGGCGTTGTGCGTGATCTGAATGATGGTCAGAATGTGTCAGCGATGGAGCTGGAACATTATCCCGTGATGACGGAAAAAGCGCTTGAGGACATCGTTGTACAGGCAAACGCGCGCTGGGCGCTGCTCGATACGCTGGTCATTCATCGCGTCGGCGCTTTAATGCCTGCCGATCAGATCGTGCTCGTGGTGACTGCATCGAAGCATCGTGGCGAAGCATTTGCGGCCTGCGAATTCATCATGGATTATCTGAAAACGCAGGCGCCGTTCTGGAAAAAAGAACAGACGCCGGAAGGAGCACGCTGGGTTGATGCGCGCGAAGCCGATGATCAGGCGCTGAACAAATGGGGCATCTCTGCAAACAATGCCGCGACAGGTTCCGCCTCACCTGACGGAGCGTCAGCATGAACTGGCTGGGCTGGCTGGCGGTTGGTAGCGGTGCGGCACTGGGCGCATGGCTGCGCTGGGGACTGGGCTTGTGGTTCAATGGCATATTGACGCAATTGCCGGTGGGAACGCTGGCAGCAAATCTGGGCGGCGGTTATATTATCGGGCTGGCGGTGGCTTTTTTTACGGCTTATCCCGATTTGTCTCCGGCGTGGCGATTATTTCTGGTGACCGGATTTCTCGGCGGCCTGACCACGTTTTCGACGTTTTCCGCCGAATCCATGACCCTGCTGCAGCGGGGCGAGTTTGGCTGGGCGCTGGCACACATCAGCGTGCATTTGTTGGGCTCTATCCTGTGCTGCTTTGCCGGCTTTGCCAGCTACCGCGCTATCGCTGGTTGAATTACTGAAAAAGGGGGAGTATGTGCTGTTTTTGCCTTATTCTCAGCGAAAACAAAGGGCTTTAAAATATACTCGGGGGAGTATATTTAGCTCTGAAAAGGCTGTTTTTTTCTTGTTTTTGGCTTGCTGCAACTATTGCGCTGTGCCGTGCCGGGTGTCCCTGCACATACTTTCCCTTCCGTAAACCACTGTAAACCACATCATCTGACTGAACTGACATCATGACAAGCGACACCATGCGCACTGTTTTTCCTGAAATCGAACCTTACCGAACCGGCACGCTGGCGGTGGATGAGCTGCATACCCTGTACTGGGAAGAGTGCGGTAATCCTGACGGTCAGCCTGTGCTGTTTCTGCACGGTGGCCCAGGTGCCGGTACCTCGCCGTCGCACCGACGATTCTTTGATCCGGCACATTACCGCATCGTGCTGTTCGATCAGCGTGGTGCAGGTAAATCAACGCCGCTGGGCGAATATCGGAATAACACCACACCGCTGTTGATTGATGACATAGAAAAAATCCGCGTCATGCTCGGCATACAGCAATGGCTGGTCTTTGGTGGTTCCTGGGGCTCTACGCTGGCGCTGGCGTATGGCGAAGCCCATCCTGAACGCTGCCTTGGCTTTGTCCTGCGTGGCATTTTCCTGTGCACCAAGGCCGAGGTTGATTGGTTCGTCAATGGGATGGGATATTTTTACCCTGAAATTCATCAGCGTTTTGCTGAAGCGATTCCTGTTGAAGAACGTGGTGATCTGCTGCAAGCGTATGTGAAGCGCCTGTTCTGCGATGACCCTGCGATCTACATGGAAGCAGCACGTAACTGGAGCCGCTACGAAGGTTCCTGCCTGTTTCTGAAACCGCAAGCTGAGGCAATTGCCAGTTTCGAATCCGATGAGGTCAGTCTCGGCATCGGTCGCCTGGAAGCGCACTACATGCAGCATGGCGCTTTCATGGATGACGATGCCTTAATCCGCAACATCGCCAAAATCCGCCATCTGCCGGCCGTGATCGTACAAGGGCGTTATGACGTGATCTGTCCACCCGTATCGGCCTATCGCCTGCATCAGGCGTGGCCGGAAGCAGCCTACCATGTGATTGGTGACGCCGGTCATGCCGCGATGGAGCCGGGGATTGCCTCTGCGCTGGTACAGGCCACCGAAGATTTCAAAACGCAGCGCCGATTTTCCTGAGCCCGGCCACATCTGTTGTAGTTGGTCATCGATTGCCTCTGAGCTGTTCTTTTGAGCCGCTCAGATTGCTTCTGGCTAGCCGCCAATTACGCGGTCAGAAAGTACCGCCGAAAAAGCGTGATATGGCGCAAACAAAGCGTAATTCAAGGCATATATTTTTAAATTTGATTTGCCGAAAAATAAGGCAGGCAGTATCTTTGAGAATGCTTGAAATCAGCATAGCCGTCCCAAATTGTAGCGATAATTCATCATACAGGAGCAGCAAATGCGTCTCGATAAACTCACTACCAAGTTGCAGGAAGCACTGGCTGACGCGCAAAGTCAGGCAGTCGGCAATGACAATCAATATATAGAGCCAGTACATGTGCTGCTGGCCTTAATCAATCAGGATGACGGCGGTAGCCGTTCGCTGCTGCAGCGGGCGGGCGTGAATGTCAATGCGCTTGTGAACGCGTTGAAAAGTGCGGTGGATCGCCTGCCGAAAGTCACCGGCACCGATGGTCAGGTACAGATAGGTCGTGAATTAACGGGCTTATTGAATCTGGCCGACAAAGAATCGCAAAAACGTGGCGACGAGTTTCTTGCCAGTGAAATGGTGTTGCTGGCACTGACGGATGATAAATCCGAAGCGGGTAAACTGGCGCGTGAAAACGGCCTGACCCGTAAATCATTAGAAGCGGCGATTTCGGCGGTGCGCGGTGGCGGTAACGTCAATTCGCAGGATGCCGAGGGACAGCGCGAAGCATTGAAAAAATACACACTCGATCTGACCGAACGGGCACGTCTGGGCAAGCTTGATCCTGTGATCGGGCGTGATGATGAAATCCGTCGTGCGATTCAGATTTTGCAGCGTCGCAGTAAAAATAACCCTGTGCTGATTGGTGAACCCGGCGTCGGTAAAACCGCGATTGTCGAAGGGTTGGCGCAACGTATCGTGAATGGCGAAGTGCCGGATAGTCTGAAATCCAAACGCGTGTTGTCGCTGGATATGGCAGCATTGCTGGCGGGTGCGAAATTCCGTGGTGAATTTGAAGAGCGGCTGAAAGCAGTGCTGAAAGAAATCGCGCTCGATGAAGGGCAAACCATCGTCTTCATCGACGAGTTGCACACCATGGTCGGCGCGGGTAAAGCAGAGGGCGCGATGGATGCCGGCAATATGCTGAAACCGGCACTGGCACGCGGCGAATTGCATTGCGTTGGTGCGACCACGCTCGATGAATACCGCAAATACATAGAGAAAGACGCGGCGCTGGAACGTCGTTTCCAGAAGATTATTGTCGATGAGCCTAGCGTCGAGGCAACGATTGCGATCTTGCGCGGCTTGCAGGAAAAATACGAAGTGCATCATGGTGTCGATATCACCGATCCGGCGATCGTCGCGGCGGCTGAACTCTCGCATCGCTATATTACCGACCGCTTTTTGCCTGATAAGGCAATTGATCTGATTGATGAAGCTGCATCAAAAATCAAGATTGAGATCGATTCGAAACCAGAGGTGATGGATAAGCTCGATCGTCGTCTGATTCAGTTGAAAATTGAACGTGAAGCAGTCAAGCGTGAAAAGGATGAAGCGTCCCATAAACGTCTGGCGCTGATCGAGGAAGAAATCGAAAAACTGTCGCGCGAATATGCCGATCTGGAAGAAGTCTGGAAGGCAGAAAAATCGATGGTGCAGGGCAGCACGCACATCAAGGAAGAGATAGAAAAAATTCGCGTGCAGATGGATGAGGCAAAACGCAAAGGCGACTGGCAAACCATGTCTGAGTTGCAGTATGGACGTTTGCCGGAGCTGGAAGCGCAACTCAAGCAAGCCGATACGCAGACAGACAAAGACCAGCAGGCCAGCGGCGGTAAGTTGCGTTTGCTGCGCACGCAGGTCGGAGCCGAAGAAATTGCGGAAATCGTGTCACGTGCGACCGGCATTCCTGTCTCCCGCATGATGCAGGGCGAGCGCGAAAAACTGCTGCACATGGAAGATGCGTTGCATGAGCGCGTGGTTGGTCAGCATGAGGCGATCGTTGCTGTGTCGGATGCGATCCGCCGTTCGCGTGCGGGGTTGGGTGATCCTGGTCGTCCGTATGGTTCTTTCCTATTCCTTGGCCCGACCGGTGTCGGTAAAACAGAGTTGTGTAAAGCCTTGGCTAATTTCATGTTCGATACCGAAGAGTCGTTGATTCGTATCGATATGAGTGAGTTTATGGAAAAACACAGTGTGGCACGCCTGATCGGTGCGCCACCGGGCTATGTCGGCTATGAAGAGGGTGGTTATCTGACGGAAGCGGTGCGCCGCAAGCCGTACAGTGTGATTCTGCTCGATGAAGTGGAAAAAGCGCATCACGATGTGTTTAACGTCTTGTTGCAGGTGCTGGACGATGGTCGTATGACTGACGGTCAAGGTCGCACGGTTGACTTTAAAAACACCGTGATTGTGATGACATCGAATCTGGGTTCGCATCAGATACAAGCGATGGAGGGCAGCGACCCTGAGGTAGTGAAAATGGCAGTGATGGGCGAAGTCAAAACCCATTTCCGGCCTGAATTCATTAACCGGATTGATGAGATCGTGGTCTTCCATGCACTGGATGCGAAAAATATCGGCGCGATTGCGAAGATACAGCTCAAAACGCTGGAGCAGCGTTTGCAACAGATGGATATGGGCTTACAGGTCAGCGATGCTGCCTTGCTGAAAATTGCCGAAGCTGGTTTCGACCCTGTGTATGGCGCACGTCCTTTGAAACGTGCGATACAGCAGGAAATCGAAAATGTTTTGTCGAAGCAAATTTTGCAAGGAAAATTCGGGCCGAAAGACGTTATTTCTATCGATGCGAAAGATGGTGAACTTGTTTTCGGTAAAGTGTGATTAAATAGCCGGGAGCAAGTTACGGCGGTGCGTAAGCACCGCCTTTTTTTATGTCGGTTGAATTGAGTTGCTATTAATTGAGTTGCTATTTTTTCTGCTGAGAGATTTTCTATTAAAGAAAATAGTTGGAGTTGTACCCAGCGTTTTTTTGAACATAGCAGAAAATGCAGACTGACTGGTATAGCCGAGTTCTGTTGCGACTTGTGATAATGGCATGCCTGATGCGATGAGTGGTGTTGCCATCGCAAGACGCATTTGCTGACGCCAGTGACTGAAACTCATGCTTAGTTCTTTGTGAAATAAACGGCTCAACGTTCGTGCTGATGCGCCACTATGTTTTGCCAACAGATCCAGACTTTCCTGATTGGCGGGGTTGTTGAGCAGACGTTCGCATAGGTTTTTTAGCCTTTTGTCTTGAGGCATGGGTAAGTGTATGGGCAGCGGTCTGGCTGCCCGCAATTCGTCAAAGATCACTTCAAACAGGTGTGTTTCACGACTGCATCCCCGCTCAAATTGTGCCATAGCTGCGATCAGCTCGCGTAATAGGCCAGATACGTCGATGATTACGCAACTGTCAGTGGGAAATGGATTGAAATCCTTGTGTATCTGAAGCACGCGTAACTGCGAATTTGCGAGGGTGCGCACTTCATGCAACATATCTGGTGGTATCCATACTGCACGCATTGGTGGTACAAACCAGATATTGCCATCAGCAAGCACCTGCAGCATGCCTTGAGGTGTATAGGTTAGTTGTCCCCATGCGTGCTGATGTGCTTCCAGATTTCTGGCATGTTTCATATCCCTGGAATTGAGCCGTATCGGACGCATTGGTGTCGGATGTCTTTCCGGCGGATGTGGTTGATAGCGCGTCAGTTGGCGAGTACGCATAATTAAAATATGGCAGTTTTGAGATAAATAATGTCATGGTATCTTAAATCTGCCTGAGGGAAATTCCTTAGACTGACGCTGTTTTCTTCAAATTCCGGAGTTTTTATGTCTACAGCAGAAATTGTGCCCGGCTCGCCAGTGCCGCCTACTCAGGTAAAACAAGATGCGATGGTGATAGGTCTGGTCGGCGTCGCCCACGCTATTTCGCATTTTTTTCATATGATTCTGGCACCTTTGTTCCCCTGGATTAAAGAATCCTTCAGTTTGTCGTATGCCGAACTTGGCTTGTTGATGACGGTGTTCTTTGTTATTTCAGGTATAGGGCAGGCTTTGTCCGGGTTTGTCGTCGATAAACTTGGTGCGCGTACGGTCTTATTCTTTGGTATCAGTTGCCTTGGATTTGCCGCGCTGGTGCTGTCATCCGCACAAAATTATGCAATGTTGTTGCTGGGGGCGATGCTGGCCGGTGTTGGTAATAGTGTGTTCCATCCTTCTGACTACACTTTGCTGAATAAGCGGGTGTCACCTGCGCGGCTGGGATACGCATTTTCTGTGCACGGCATCAGCGGCAATCTGGGCTGGGCTGCGGCGCCTGTTTTTCTGGTCACGATCGCCCAATTCACAACCTGGCGCACCGCGTTATTTTGTGCAGCCTTTCTGCCTTTCATGGTGCTGACGCTCTTGTTTATTTATCGCGATTTATTGCATACCGATATTGTTCATCCGGCGCATCCACATGCCAGTGCTCATACGAAAGAAGGTGTGCTGGATTTCCTGAAACTTCCCGCGATCTGGATGTGCTTCGGTTTCTTTTTTATGTCGGCGATGGCGCTGGGTGGCATACAAAGTTTTTCCGCCGCGGGTTTGCGTGACCTGTATGGCATGTCCTTAAACGCAGCGACCACGGCTTACACCATGTTCATGCTGGCGTCGGCATGCGGCATGTTGCTGGGCGGTTTTCTGGCCGCCAGAGCCAGTCACCACGACAGAATTATTACGCTCGCTTTCAGTCTGGCCGGTGTATTTTCTGTTTTGCTGGCAACTGGTTGGTCGAACACACTGATGGCGATAGTGCTGATGGCGGGAATCGGTTTTGGTTCCGGCATTGCAGGCCCATCCCGTGATTTGTTGATTCGCGCTGCAACGCCTAAAAATGCGACTGGCCGCGTGTATGGCATTGTCTATTCCGGTCTGGACTCCGGATTGGCGGTCGCACCGTTACTGTTTGGCGCCATCATGGATGGCCGTCATTCTTCGTGGGTGTTTATCTGTGTCGGTGTATTTCAGGTGTTGACAATACTGACTGCAGTCAATGTTGGTGGTCGTACCCGGGCATTGGCTGCAGCATAGTCTCAGGCTAAAATGAGTCGGTCTGCCACTTTCGGCAGGCTTGAATAATAAGAAAGAGGACAACTCATGAGCTTTGCAAGCTGCGATATCTGTGATGCAAACGAAGATAAATTGGTGAGCGGTGAGCTGGCAGCACTGCCACCGGTATTCAAGAGTTACGGGGTGAAGACAAAATTCAGCGGGCCCGCCACGACACTGAAAGCGTTTGAAGATAATGGCATGGTGCGCACCGTGCTGGAGACGCCGGGTAACGGTCATGTTCTCGTGATTGATGGCGGTGGCAGTCTGCGCTGTGCTTTAGTTGGTGGCAATCTGGCGGTGCTGGCGGAGAAAAATGGCTGGGCCGGTATCGTCGTTCATGGTTGTATTCGCGATGTTGACGAAATCAACGCTTGTAACATCGGTGTCCGCGCCTTGGCTGCGATGCCCGTCAAGAGCGTCAAATGGGGCGGCGGTGAGCAGAATTTGCGTATCTCGATTACTGGCGTTGCGGTGTCTCCGGGCGACTGGATCTACGCCGATGCCGACGGCGTACTGGTCGCCAGGCAACAATTGCACTGACCCGCAAATGCTGTGATATAGAAAAAGACTTAAGGAAAGTTATCTGCATGTGGATAGACACACACTGCCATCTTGATGCTTCTGAATTTGCAGGAGCATTCCTTGCTCTGGCTGAGGCAGCGGCGAAATCAGGTGTGTCTGCAATCGTGATTCCTGCTGTACATAAAAATAATTTTGCAGCCGTCGAAGCTTTATCGCAACAACGCGAGGACTGTTTTTACGCGCTCGGTATTCATCCTATGTATGTGCCGACTTCGGATGAGAAAGACTTATTGTTTCTGCGTGAAAAAGTGGCTGCATTGATGAGCCGGGACAACACGTCAAATGTGGCGACAGATGTACAGAATCAACTGCCTGCGAATCGCTTTGTCGCCATCGGTGAAATCGGGCTCGACTTTTTTGTCCCTGCGTTGAAAGAAAGTCCTTTGCGGGAAAAACAGGAATTTTTTTTTAGTGAACAACTGAAAATTGCGCGTGAGTTTGAACTTCCGGTGTTACTACATGTGCGACGTTCGCAGGATACGGTGCTCAAGTATCTGCGCCGCATCCGCGTACCGGGTGGTATTGCGCATGCGTTTAATGGCAGCCATCAGCAAGCGCAGACATTTATCGATCTTGGTTTTAAGCTGGGGCTGGGTGGGGCGATGACCTATACACGTGCGCTGCAAATCCGGCGACTGGCGACAGAGTTACCTCTGACCGCACTGGTGTTGGAAACAGATGCGCCGGATATGTCTCCCAGCTGGATTCCACACGCGATCAATACGCCGGCAGAGTTGCCTGCAATCGCCACTGTGCTTGCCGGGTTGCGCGGCGTGACGCCTGTCGACGTCGGCATGGCAACGACCTCCAATGCACAGGCGGTGCTGCCGCGCATGCGCAGATCCTGATATGCAGGCACTGTGCATCGGCCTGGCGATCGGTGTCACTTTGTTGCAGCAGCAGGCTGCCTTGCTGGAGGTGCATACTCTTTTCCTGATGTTGTTTGCTGCAGTCTTGCTGATGCTGGCGGGTTATCGTTTTTCTATCTATCAGAAACTGCCTGCCGTCGTAAGAGTGTTATGCCAGACGCTGTTTGCTGGCATTATTGGTTTTGTCTGGGCCAGTCTGTTCGCCCACTTTTACCTGACGAGGTCTTTACCTGCAAAGTATGAAGGTAAAGATCTGGTCGTGGTGGGAACGATAGATAGTTTGCCCGCATATTTTGACCGAGGTGAACGATTTAATTTTGCTGTGGAACACGTCATCAGTTCCGATTTATCGGTCGATGAACGTCAACATTTTCCAGAAAAACTCGCTCTGTCGGCGTATCAAGGCACGGAAGATTTGCACGTGCAGCCAGGCGAGCGTTGGCAATTCAATCTGCGTTTAAAACGCCCGCATGGATCTGCGAATCCGCATGGCTTTGATTACGAGGTCTGGTTGCTGGAGCAGGGAATACGCGCAACGGGAACCGTCAGACCAGCATCATCTGCTTATCCTAATCAACGTCTGCAAGAATTTGTCTGGAATTTTGGCAATGTCGTTGAACGTTGTAGGGCTATGCTACGCGATCGTATTCATGCCGCGTTGCTAGGGAAAGCTTATGCCGGAGTGATTGTTGCGCTGGTAATCGGCGACCAGCGCGAAATTTCGCAATCGGACTGGACGGTGTTTAATCGCGCGGGAATAGGTCACTTAATAAGCATCTCAGGATTACACATCACAATGATCGCCGGTTTGTTCGCCGGGTTGATTTCTTTTCTCTGGCGACATTCATTTTTTCTCAATTTGTCACTGCCGTTGATGGTGCCTGCGCAAAAAGTAGCGGCGCTTGCCGGAGCGGTTATTGCGTTTTTGTATGTGGCATTAGCGGGATTTGGTGTGCCCGCGCAGCGTACCTTATACATGCTGTGCGTCGTTGCGCTGGCCGTCTGGAATGGTCGGGTGACCAGCTTTTCATCGGTATTGTGTCTGGCACTGGGATTGGTTGTGGTACTTGATCCGTGGGCGGTACTGTCTCCGGGGTTCTGGCTTTCTTTCGGTGCGGTCGCGGTGATTTTATTTGCCGCAGTGGGCGTGGAGGATGGGAGCGCTACAACTCGGCGACAGCAGATTGCATCGTCCTTGCGTGTGGCGACGCGAACACAGTATGCCGTGACCGTGGGGTTGGTTCCTCTGACGATGTTTTTGTTTGGGCAGTTTTCCCTGATCAGTCCGCTTGCCAACGCCGTCGCGATTCCTCTGATCAGTTTTGTCGTGACGCCTCTGGCCTTACTTGGCAGCGTTCTGCCTTCAGGTGCGTCTGCTGTGGTGTTGTCGCTGGCGCATGAGACTGTGCAAATGCTGGCAACTGTTCTGAGTTGGCTGAGCACTTTCCCGGCAGCCGTATGGACTGCGGCTTATCCTCCTTTCTGGGTGTTTGCGCTGGCACTGGCAGGTGTTGTCTGGATGCTGCTACCGAAAGCCTGGCCTATGCGCTGGCTAGGGATATTTTGCTGCCTGCCTTTGATTTCTCATCAGCCAGTACCAGTCGCTGAGAGGCAACTGAAAGTGACTGCGCTGGATGTTGGGCAGGGCATGGCTTTGTTAATCGAGACCAGTGCTCATCGTTTTTTGTACGACACAGGCCCGGCTTATTCTGCGGAATCGGATAGCGGTAGCAGAATTATTTTGCCTTACCTGAAAGCGCAAGGCATCAATGGGCTTGATGCCATGATCGTGTCGCATAACGACAGCGATCATTCGGGTGGTGCATTGAGCATACTGAAGCAAATGCCTGTCAGTCTGGTGCTGAGTTCATTGAATTCTGACAGTGCGATTGTGGCTGAATCGCGACAACATCGTCGTTGCCAGTCCGGTCAGGTATGGCGCTGGGATGGCATTTTGTTCGAGATATTGCAGCCGGTTGTGGCGAGCTATGACAGCACGAAATGGAAGCCGAATGCGCGCAGTTGCGTCTTGAAAGTATCGACCAGTCATTACGCCATGTTATTGCCGGGAGATATCGAGGCAGTGCAGGAAGATGAGCTGGTGAACAGTATTCCGGATAAGCTCAGAGCTGATGTGTTGCTGGCGCCGCATCACGGCAGCGGCACATCGTCCACGCCGGAGTTTCTGCAAGCTGTGCGGCCAGAGTTAGCTATTTTTCAGTTGGGCTATCTGAATCGTTACCACCATCCTAAAACTGAAGTGTGGAATCGCTACGCCGATTTTGGAATAAAACGTCTAAGAACCGATGAATCGGGTGCAATCACATTACAATTCGGTACATCATTGCAGTTTTCTCAATTCAGACAGGAGCATGCGCGTTATTGGTACGCACAATAATGCAGTATTCATTATGGTGGAAAAAACCGCTAAGCCAGTCCTTCATTTTGTTCATGGGAATAGTTTCCCTTCCGGTACTTACAGGCTTTTTCTTGATCAGTTGCGTGATGTCTATGATGTGCATTCCACGGATATGGTTGGTCATGACGCTGCTTATCCAGTGACGGATGGATGGCCTTGCCTCGTGCAGGAATTGATAGCAACTCTGCTTGAACGCTACACACAACCAGTGATACTGGTGGGGCACTCTCTGGGCGGCATTCTCTGCCTGCTTGCCGCTTCTGAACGACCGGATCTGGTGCGGGGCGTGGTTGTTCTGGATTCGCCTATCGTCGCTGGCTGGCGCGCTTTCCTGCTGCGTATATTCAAGGCATTTGATCTGGATAAAAAAGTGTCGCCAGCCCGTTTTGCTGAAAAGCGCAGGCATATCTGGAAAGATAAGGAAGCAGCCTACCAGCATTTCGCTGCCAAAGAATTATTCGCCATCTGGCCGCCTGAGGTATTGTGGGATTACATACATGCAGGCGTTAAGCCTTGTCCTGAAGGCGTGACTTTACGTTTTACACGCGAAGTGGAAACGGCAATCTATCGTACCTTGCCGCATAATTTGGGACGTTTGCTACGGAATCCACCGTCAGTACCTATCGGTTTTGTCGGTGGAACTGAGTCTGTTGAGTGTCGTCAGGCGGGAGACTTTTACACTAAAAAACTGATGGGTAAGCACTACGCCCTGATACAGGGTGGGCATCTGATCCCGATGGAAGTGCCCTTGCAAACAGCGGCTGCAGTTCGACAGACGCTGACTGAATTGAATTTATATCCGAAATAAAAAATGATGAGATCAAGAAAATTAGTTTTATCTTTGTCGGCGCTGACGACGTTGTGTCTGAGCAGTTTTGCTTTTGCCGACGACAGCGTTATCTTGCCATCCTGGTCTGAGTTTGTGCAGGTCAGAGAATCGGGAAAAGCCATCTGGCAACTGGAAATTGAAAACGATAGTCTGTTGATGAATAAGGATGATCGTTTTTATACCAGCGGTAATCATTTGCAGCAAAGCTTTGTCCGTCAGACGGCCGAGCAATCGACCGAATACGGATGGCGTATCGGGCAGGATTTATATACATCGTCCGACATCAAACTACTGCCATCGCAGTTGGCGCGAAATGACCATCCCTATGCCGGCTGGTTATATGCCGGGGTGTTCGGTCAGAAAACGCAGATGACAGGACGTAGTTGGCGTTGGAGCGTGGATGCCGGATGTCTGGGGCCTTGCGCTGGCGGTGAATGGACGCAAAATCATCTGCATCGTATTTTGCAGCAGGCGCAGCCGCAGGCCTGGAGCACGCAATTGCGCAACGAGTGGGGTCTGGTTTTAGGGGCAGAAATGTCGCCGGGGCGTTTATTGCCGTTTGAGGGAGTGGATATCTCGCCACGCTTCAAAGCGCGGTTCGGCAATATATTTACGGATGCCAGCGCACAACTGGAATTGCGTGCCGGCACCTTGAATCGTCTGCCGCATCAGCCTGCAAGTTATGCGTTTGCCAGAGCAGAGGCAAAAGTCGTGGGCTATAACGCAACGATACAAGGCGGCTACTTCAATAACGAACAGGGAAAGCTCACACCCAAACGATCCGGAGGTGAAATAGAGCTGGGTTATTTATGGCAGGCTGAAAAATATGCTGTCAGTGCATCCGTGTTGCGAAGAGCAAATGAAATTAAGGAAATATCAGATGCGACTGGCGCGCAGAATTTTGTCAGATTGCAATTTTCTTATGCGATGTAAGGCAAAATAAGTTGTTAGTGCGAAGGGGGAATTCGCGTACATGTCCGAGAGTGATGTATAATTCGAATTTCCCGCTTGTGCCGTCCGGCACCTTCTGCAATGACTAAGTTTGTATTCGTTACGGGGGGCGTAGTCTCCTCATTGGGTAAAGGCATCGCTGCCGCCTCTCTCGCCGCCATCCTTGAATCGCGCGGCCTCAAAGTCACTATGCTCAAACTGGATCCGTACATTAACGTTGATCCGGGTACCATGAGCCCATTCCAGCACGGTGAAGTATTTGTGACCGATGACGGTGCTGAAACTGATCTGGATCTGGGACACTATGAGCGTTTTATTTCTTCAAAAATGAAGAAAGTAAACAATTTCACGACCGGTCAGATTTATGAATCCGTGATCCGCAAAGAACGTCGCGGCGAATATCTCGGTAAGACCGTGCAGGTGATTCCGCATATCACCAATGAAATACAGGAATTTATTTACCGTGGTGCTGAAGGCGCAGATGTGGCGCTGGTTGAAATCGGCGGTACCGTCGGTGATATCGAATCATTACCTTTCCTCGAAGCCGCACGTCAGTTGAGTCTGCGCGCAGGGCGTAACGCCGCTGCCTTCGTACATCTGACGCTGGTGCCTTACGTCGCCGCTGCCGGTGAATTGAAAACCAAACCAACGCAGCACAGCGTACAAAAATTGCGCGAGATCGGTATTTTCCCGGATGCCTTATTGTGCCGCGCTGATCGCCGTATTCCTGATGATGAGCGGGCGAAAATTTCTTTGTTTGCCAACGTGGCAGAAGACGCAGTGATTTCTGTGTGGGATGCCGACACCATCTATAAAATTCCTCAGATGTTGCATGATCAGGGGCTGGATAAAATCGTCTGTGACAAACTGGCTTTATCACCGAAGCCAGCAGATTTGTCCATGTGGGACAAACTGATCTATGCGCTGGAAAATCCAAAAGAAGAAGTGACTATCGGCATGGTTGGTAAGTATGTCGATCTGACCGAGTCTTATAAATCGTTGACAGAAGCTTTGCGTCACGCCGGTATTCATACCGAAAGCCGCGTGAATATCGAATACGTTGATTCCGAAGAAATCGAAGCGCATGGTACTAAAGCGCTGGAGAAATACGATGCGATTCTGGTACCAGGCGGATTCGGTAAACGCGGTGTTGAAGGTAAGATCCTTGCTGCGCGCTATGCACGTGAAAACAAAATTCCTTACCTCGGCATCTGCCTCGGTATGCAGGTTGCGTTGATTGAATATGCCCGTAACAAAGCTGGACTGACATTGGCAAATTCCACAGAGTTTGACCCTGAGACAGAACAACCAGTGGTTGCGCTGATCAACGAATGGCAAAACCATGACGGCAAAGTTGAGAGCCGCGATGAAAATTCGGACCTCGGCGGCACCATGCGTCTCGGTGCGCAGACGTGCGACATCAAACCCGGCACACTGGCAGCAGAAATCTACGGCAACTCAGTGACTGAGCGTCACCGTCATCGCTACGAAGCGAATAATCATTACCTTGATCGCGTAGAAGCGGCTGGTCTGGTTGTTTCTTCCCGCACGGCGACAGAAGGCCTGTGCGAGATCATGGAATTGCCGCGCGATGTACATCCTTGGTACATGGGTGTTCAATACCATCCTGAGTTCAAGTCAACTCCACGTGATGGCCACCCATTGTTCATTTCTTTCGCCAAAGCTGCACTTGCCCATAAAAAGGCTCAAGGAAAATAAGCATGAAATTATGCGGATTTGATGTTGGTCTCGACCAGCCATTCTTTTTGATCGCAGGCCCTTGTGTGATCGAATCTCAGCAAATGGCGTTTGATACTGCAGGTCAGTTGAAAGAGATCACGCAGGCATTGGGGATTTCGTTTATCTACAAATCCTCTTTTGACAAAGCGAATCGTTCTTCTGGTACTTCTTTCCGCGGCCTCGGCATGGAAAAGGGATTGGACATTCTGGCTGAGGTTAAAAAGCAGATTGGTGTTCCAGTATTAACGGACATCCATGCGATTGATGAAATCGCGCCAGTTGCGGCGGTGGTCGATGTGCTGCAAACGCCCGCTTTCCTGTGCCGCCAGACTGACTTCATCGAAGCTTGTGGCCGCTCTGGTAAGCCAGTGAATATCAAGAAGGGGCAGTTTCTGGCACCGCACGATATGGTCAACGTGATTGCTAAAGCGCGAGCAGCGGCGAAAGCGGCAGGCCTGAACGAAGATAATTTCATGGCCTGTGAACGTGGTGCTTCGTTCGGCTATAACAATCTGGTGTCAGATATGCGCTCGCTGGCAATTATGCGTGAAACCAATTGCCCGGTCGTTTTCGATGCAACGCATTCTGTGCAATTGCCAGGTGGGCAAGGTACAACATCAGGCGGGCAGCGTGAGTTCGTGCCTGTGCTGGCGCGTGCCGCGGTTGCGGTTGGCGTTTCTGGTTTGTTTATGGAAACACATCCGAATCCGGCAGAGGCAATGTCTGATGGCCCGAATGCAGTACCTTTGGGGCGCATGAAAGAATTATTATCCACTCTGATTGATCTGGATCGTGTGGTTAAAAAGAACGGATTCCTCGAATCCAGCTTCGCATAAATTGACATGTGCATGATTCGCCGCTGTTGGCAGTGAATGGCAGCCGGCGAAAGATAAAGCGACGTTTTCTCCGCGATGTCCGGCTCTGTGATGAGTGGGGCGTCGCGATAGTTTTATCTGCAGCTTGGTTTTCCGCTGTGTGCAGAGTCAGAACAGGTTTTACTTTGTTATCTATATTGATCGTTGAGGAGAATTAAATGAGTGCCATCGTTGATATTATCGGTCGTGAAATTATCGATTCACGCGGTAACCCGACAGTTGAATGTGACGTTTTGCTGGAATCTGGCGTCATGGGGCGCGCGGCGGTACCATCCGGTGCTTCTACCGGTTCACGTGAAGCAATTGAATTGCGCGATGGCGACAAATCCCGTTACCTCGGTAAAGGCGTTTTGAAAGCCTGCGAACACATCAATACTGAAATCGCTGAAGCGATCATGGGTCTGGATGCGAACGAGCAAGCCTTTCTTGACCGCACGCTGATCGATCTCGACGGTACAGAAAACAAAGGCCGCCTCGGTGCCAATGCGATTCTGGCGGTATCGATGGCAGTGGCGAAAGCTGCGGCAGAAGAAGCTGGCTTGCCTTTGTATCGTTATTTCGGCGGTTCCGGCGCAATGCAATTGCCTGTGCCTATGATGAACGTCATCAACGGTGGTGCCCACGCAGACAATAATCTGGATATTCAGGAATTCATGATTATCCCGGTTGGCGCGCCGACTTTCCGTGAAGCGATTCGCTACGGCGCGGAAGTATTCCATGCCCTGAAAAAAATTCTGCACGACAAAGGTCTGACAACAGCCGTTGGTGACGAAGGTGGTTTTGCTCCTTCCGTTGATAATCATGAGTCTGCGATCAAAATGATTATTCAGGCGATTGAAGCAGCAGGTTACGAGCCAGGTACACAGATCGCTCTGGGTCTGGATTGCGCTGCATCTGAATTCTACAAAGATGGCAAATACCACCTCGAAGGCGAAGGCCTGACACTGTCTTCTACAGATTTCACCAATCTGCTGGCGACCTGGGTCGATAAATATCCGATTATCTCTATCGAAGATGCGATGGCAGAGGGTGACTGGGAAGGTTGGGCGATTCTGACCGAAAAACTGGGTAAAAAAGTACAGTTAGTTGGCGACGATCTGTTCGTAACGAACACCAAGATTCTGAAAGAAGGCATACAGAAAAATATCGCCAATTCTATCCTGATCAAAATCAACCAGATCGGTACGTTGACTGAAACCTTCGCTGCGATTGAAATGGCAAAACGTGCTGGTTACACAGCAGTGATTTCTCATCGTTCCGGCGAAACTGAAGACAGCACGATTGCTGATATCGCGGTTGGTATGAATGCATTGCAGATCAAAACCGGCTCCATGTCGCGTTCTGACCGCATGGCAAAATACAACCAGTTACTGCGTATTGAAGAAGATTTGGGTGAAATTGCGAGCTATCCAGGCCGTGATGCATTCTACAATCTGAAGTGATCTGGTAACATGGTGCAAAAAAGGGGAACGCTGTTCCCCTTTTTACTATTTTTATTCTGATGTGAGTCTTTGTGCGACTGATTGCTGTTTCCTTCGTTATTTTGCTGGCGCTGATCCAATATCCTTTGTGGTTGGGGAAGGGCGGCTGGTTGCGTGTGTGGGAATTTGAACGTCAGGTCGCTCAGGCGCAAAGTCAGAATGAAAAACTTAAAGAACGTAATGCCAAACTGGAATCGGAAGTCGCCGATCTGAAAACTGGTACCGACTCTGTCGAAGAGCGTGCCCGGTTTGAATTAGGCATGATCAAAAAAGATGAGATTTTTGTTCAGATTCTGGATAAAAATGCGCCATCTCCCGCCTCTGTTACCAGCACTTCCCCCGCCGAAAAGTCGGAAACCGTCATTAGTCACTGATTCATCCCCGATTCGACGCTGATGCAACGCGGATGTTGTTGCTATTCTTTTTTTCTGTTTTTTTCTTGGTTTTTTCTTCACTTTATTAACGTGAAGTTGCCACGTCTCGCGTTATCATAAGAAAACAGTTGAAAAATATCCAATGATGTCAGTCTTTCTGTGTGCCTGAATTCTGCATGATGAAAACGGGCAAACAGCTTGAATGTAATGATGCAGGAGTCGTGAATATGATACGAGTAGTCGCTGTCGTTGGTGCCGGTGCGATGGGGCGCGGCATTGCGCAGATCAGTGCCCAGGCTGGCTTGCAGGTATTGTTATTCGACACAAATGCGGCGGTTGTTGAAAAAGCCAGGGCTGATATTTTTGCGCAGTGGGATAAGTTGCAGCAAAAAGAAAAAATCACCCATCATCAATGTTCTGTCGCTAAATCAAAACTACATATCGTCGATGAGTTACAGGCACTGGCTGCCAGCGATCTGGTGATCGAAGCCGTCGTCGAAAATCTTGACATCAAACGCGATCTTTTCCGTCAGCTCGATCAGATTGTCCGTGACGATTGCATACTGGCGACGAATACGTCGTCCCTTTCTGTGACGGCGATTGCCGCTTCAGGCAAGCTACCGCAACGCGTGGCCGGTCTGCATTTTTTTAATCCTGTGCCGCTGATGAAAGTGGTTGAAGTCATCGACGGCTTGCTGACCGATGCGACGATAGCGCCACGGCTGATGAGTTTTGTTGGCGAACTCGGTCATACGCCCGTCAGGGCAAAAGATACCCCCGGCTTTATCGTTAATCACGCTGGTCGCGCATACGTGACGGAGGCGTTGCGGCTGCTGCAGGAAAACGTGGCGGACTTTTCCCAGATCGACCAGATCATGCGCGACGCCGCCGGATTCAGGCTGGGACCATTTGAATTGATGGATCTGACCGGCCTCGACGTCTCACATCCGGTGATGGAAGCGATCTACCACCAATATTATGAAGAGCCACGTTATCGCCCCAGCGTGATTGCGGCACAACGCGTACAGGCCGGCATACTCGGGCGCAAAACCGGACGCGGGTTTTACACGTATCCGCCAGAGCCTGTCGCACCACGGCTACCTGACAGCACAGCCTGGACAGGGAAAGTCTGGCTCAGTCATGAAAACAGTCTGGCATCAGATGCCCTGACTGATTTGTTTGTGCGTAGTGACGTCATCATCGATGAGAATAAGACGCCATCGCCAGAGTCGATCTGCATCGTCAGCCCTGATGGCGAGGATGTGAGTACCTGTGTTGCGCGGCTGGGATTAGACGCTCGCTGTACGCTGGGAATCGATAGCCTGACCGGCTGTTACGGCCACCTGACTCTGATGTTGAATCCGGCATCAGATCTGGCTTTGGCACAACGACTGGCGTTGAGCTTAGGCAAATATGGGCAGTCTGTGAGCCTGATACAAGATAGCTACGGCTTTGTCGTGCAGCGTATGCTGGCAAGTATCGTCAATGTTGCTTGCGATATTGTGCAGCAGGGCATCTGTACGCCACAGGATCTGGATAAAGCGGTCGTTGCTGGCCTGGCTTATCCAATCGGGCCGCTCGCGTGGGGCGACAAACTGGGTGCTTTGCGTATACTATTGATACTAAGAAATTTGTTGAACAGCACAGGTGACCCTCGTTATCGCCCTAGTCCGTGGCTGGTGCGCAGGGCGCAACTGGGTTTATCGCTGTTGCATGTATCACCTGCAGAAGGAATCTCTGTCAGTTAAGAGATTCCGGTGCGGTAGCCCGATACATGGAAAACAAATTTCAAGAGACAGCAATCAGAGTGGAAACCAGTGCATGACTCAGGATAAATCACTGGCGTATGAAGGCATATCAAAATACGTTGTCAGCTTCATCCGTCCGGTGTATTGCGGTTTATGTGTTTGCGAGACTTTGATTTAAAAAATTCAAAAATCATTCAGGAGAATTTGATGGCCAAGGCAGTATTCAGTTGGGAAGATCCTTTATTGTTGTCCTCGCAGTTAACGGATGAAGAGCGCATGGTACAAGATGCCGCCCGCGCTTATTGCGAAGAAAAGCTGGCGCCGCGTGTGCTGGAGGCTTTCCGTCACGAGCGCACTGATCCATCGATTTTCCGTGAAATGGGCGAGCTGGGTCTGCTTGGTTCCATGATTCCTTCACAATATGGCGGTGCGGGTCTGAATTACGTTTGTTATGGCCTGGTCGCGCGTGAAGTCGAGCGCATTGATTCCGGCTATCGCTCTATGATGAGCGTGCAAAGTTCGCTGGTGATGGTACCTATTAACGAATTCGGTAGTGAAGCGCAAAAGCAGAAATATCTGCCGAAACTGGCATCGGGTGAATACATAGGCTGTTTCGGCCTGACAGAACCAGATCATGGTTCTGATCCCGGCAGCATGGTCACTCGCGCCAAAACGGTGCCGGGTGGTTATTTGCTGACGGGCGCCAAAATGTGGATCACCAATAGCCCGATTGCCGATATTTTTGTAGTGTGGGCAAAAACAGATGATGGCCGTATCCGTGGCTTTATTCTGGAAAAAGGCTGGGAAGGTCTGACTGCACCGGCGATTCACGGCAAGGTAGGCTTACGTGCATCTATTACAGGCGAAATTGTGATGGATGAGGTTTTTGTTCCCGAAGAAAACCTGTTGCCGCATGTCGAAGGCTTGAAAGGGCCATTTACCTGTCTGAATTCAGCGCGTTACGGTATCGCCTGGGGTGCGCTCGGTGCGGCAGAATTTTGCTGGCACACGGCACGCCAGTACACACTCGACCGTTTGCAGTTTGGTCGCCCGCTGGCGGCAAATCAGCTCGTGCAGAAAAAACTGGCGGATATGCAGACCGAAATCACACTTGCGCTGCAAGGTTGCCTGCGCTTGGGACGCATGAAAGACGAAGGCACAGCCGCAGTCGAAATCACCTCGATCATGAAGCGTAATTCCTGCGGTAAGTCGCTCGAAATCGCCCGCACTGCACGCGATATGCTGGGCGGCAACGGTATTTCAGATGAGTATGGTATTGCCCGCCATCTGGTGAATCTGGAAGTCGTGAACACCTACGAGGGCACACATGATATTCACGCTCTGATTCTGGGCCGGGCGCAAACGGGAATTGCCGCATTCTGATTGCGTTGCTACTCAAAAAAAACCGCAGTGTTCGCTGCGGTTTTTTAATTTCTGGATACTGCTGGCAACTGCATCGTATCGGCCGGGTGTGGCGCACGCATCTGCTTTCCAGATTCGATAAAATAGCAATTTCAGGGGAGTATATTGCGTTTTATGCTTATTCTCAGCGTAAATGCTGGGCTTTAAAATATACTCCGGGGAGTATATTTACCCTGTTTTTAACTGTTTTTAACTGTTTTTAACTGTTTTTGCCTATTTTTGCCTGCCTGCGACGAGTTTTGAGCAAAGATGGCGTCAGTGATCGGCCAGCTTTTGACAGGCAGCGCTGAAGAAAAAATGGCGACGAAATGCGTATTCCAGTAAAAACCAACCATTCATTCCAGTTCAAAAACAGCCAACCATTCTCGTTCAATGGCGGCCAGTGATTCCGATCCGCAGTAGTCAATTGATTCCAGTCTGATACCGAAACGCTAGAAGTGATCATGTGAATTTGGAATGATGATTTTATATAACCGACGGCTTTCGCCCCAACTCGGACGTTCGCTTTAAATTGAAAACGCAGGTATTTTATATTTGCACCAAAAGGCATAAAAAACTAGAGCACCTAAGAGTCCGTGAATGCCAAAACCTAATGCCACTTCAGCATAATTCAGCCAAGCCAATGCCATTGGCTGACCGTTCTCATAAAACTTCAGTGCTTGTCCATGCCATTGCCCAGTTGCCGTATATCCATCGAGATATTGAGGGCGGCCAATCAAAAGGTATGGCAGCATAGCTAAGAAAATTCCACATACGCTTAGGCTGACGAACCCTAGTTTCTGCGTTTTGTGAAGGATAGAGACGCAAGGTATTCCGAGCAAAAAAACCACTAGCCCCGATACAATCAGAACAGCCATCGAATAAAAGAGGAAAACATCAAGAGACGGCATAGCGCCTATCCATATCGGGAAAAATGTAGTCATCCCAATCAGTGGCTGCATCATGACAGCAATAATAGCTGCTAGGTATAAATGCTGGACTTCATAGTGAGAATTGGTTCTATGTCTGCTTCTGGCCGTTAGTGGCCTAAATAAGCGTTAAACAAGTTCCACCTGCGGCGACCAAAATGCTTCCAATTACCAACACCTCAAATAACCTTTTTCGTGGTCTAGGTTTATCAATCTTAAGATAGCCGAGAAACCCGATAAAAGTGGCTACGGCAGATAAACACGTAGCGACAACTGTACATAGAATAAATATTGCAAATATTCCTGTACCACAGACAAACTCACCATTACTCGCAAGTTTCTTGGCCCACTGAGAAAATAGCCAATTTTGATATAAAAAAAATACTATTGGTGCGAGTGAAACTGCACCTAAAATCCAGGACCAGCCCCTTAACGTTTTGACTGCTTCAAAAACTCTCACAATAATCCTAATTTTGTTTGGTTTGTTTTCGCCCCTGACAGGCAGCTCTTGGCACATTCTTCCACGGGTACGCCTTGCGCTTCTCAACTGAAGAGGAACTTGCTGACCTCGAGATTGAGCTGGGCGAAAAACGGTTCGCGTTTCTCAATAGTATCTACGACGTTTGGCGGCAGTTCGTTCATGAAGGAGAAGTGACCTGCACCCTCAATAAAACGGGCGTCCACCAGCGAACCCAGGGTGTTTTTTAGAAATACGGTCTGAGACGGAAGGGTAATAGAATCTAGCAAACCGGCCCACGCTTGTATCGGAGTGCGCACCTCATCAAGAGCGCCAGGCACTGTGAAGAAATCCATTGCCGGAGTGAACACCACCATTCGTTCTATTCTTTTGTCTGCTTCAAAGTCTAGCTTTTTGCCGTCATGCATCCACATTTGACCGCCGGCCAAACCAATCAGTATCGCTGAGCCTATCGAATGTCCGACGGCGTAGATAGCTTGTTCCGCTCGCGCTGCGAAGTCGAGTGCGAGACGAAGCCTCCGAATCCTCATTGCCAGTTCAGTCGCCGAAACCAAGCGGCTAGTCATCCGCTCGAAGTGGGGCGCTATTACCGTACATCCCTGTTCAGCCAACATGTTCAACAGAGGCATGTGGCGACACGGGTTTCCCCCGCCCCCCACTGCGAAAAGTACAGTCCGGAATGCACCAGGTGGCTGGAAGATGGAAACCGTAAATTCTCCCGTATCGTCTTTAAGTACAATTTGCTTGTTCATATTTCCGATATCCGAAAAAAGGCGTTTTATACGGGCACGATTCATTTGGCAGAACAACATCAGATTGGGAGTGGCGTGATTGTCCGCAGTTGTCCGAACTCGTACTGTGTCCGTAAGGATAGCATCTTGCTTAGCTGAAAAATACGTGGAATATCACAACTTCGAATGGCGATGCCGACAATTCTACGAACGCTACCCGAGCTTCAAGCTATCCGTCGAATGGACGGCATTGGGCCGGAACGAGCGGCATGGCTGGAGCGAGAACAGCCGACGGAAGTAGATGAGAATACGCAGTGAAATAAAAAAAGCTGCCAGAGTGTGGCAGCCTTCTTTGAAAAAGTACGGCAGATCAGTGCTTGCTGTCGCCCGGGGGCAGGATGCCTTCTGCCAATGTTTTAGCAACGAATAACTGGGCGCAATCAACCGGATCGAAACCGTAATGTTTGCCGCAAAAATCGCAATTGATATCGAGTTTGCCGAATTCTGCGATCGCGCTTTCCACTTCATCTATCCCCAGCATTTTCAGCATGTCTCCCACTTTTTCGCGGGTGCAGCTGCAATGAAAACTTGGCTGCAGCGGCTCGAATACGCGCAGCGTCTGTTCCCAGAATAAGCGGTGCATCAGCGTTGCGATGTCGTGATTCAGCATTTCGTCTTTTTTCAAAGTATCACCCAGCATGACGGCATGATTCCAGGCTTCGGCTTCATCCTCAACCTGCGATTCGCTGCCACCGGTTTTCGGTAACTTTTGCAGCAACATACCGCGCGTGACTTTATCGTTGGCGGCCAGCCAGAGTTTGGTGTCGAGCTGTTCTGAACGCTGCATATAATTTTCAATGACAGTCGCAATGCTGTCGCCATCGAGCGGGACGATGCCCTGATACGCCTGTTGCCCCGGCAGCTTGTCATTCGGATCGAGCGTAATCACGAAGCGTCCATGTCCGTGCGCATGCACCAGGTCTTTCAGGGTTTCATGGTTCTCAATCACGGCGTCGTCTGCCAGTTTGGCGGTGGCGCGCAGACGTAGTTCAGAGTCGCATTCAACCACCATCAATTTGACCGGGCCATCACCGTGAATTTGCATGATCATCGTGCCGTTGAACTTCAGATTGGCAGAGAGCAGGGCAGCGGCGGCCATCATTTCGCCCAGCATCGTTTGCACCGCAGGCGGATAGGTTTGATGCGACTGCATTTGTTGCCAGGCGCTTTCCATTTCGACCAGCTCGCCGCGTACGCCGGCATGTTCGAACATAAATTTTTGTAAGGTGTCTGTCATGGTGATTCTGTTTTTCTGAAGCGGGTAAAAATTTTCAGGATGCCGCTAATACAAGCCAGCATCCTTTCATTTTTAATCAATATTAATCAATACGTTTGAGTTGGGTTTTATACGCCTGGCCTCGGCTGGCGTAGTTTTCAGCGTTGTAGCGCATGCCCAGAATATCTTGTTCTGTCAGTTGGCGCACAGCTTTGGCTGGTGTGCCAATAATCAGCGAATTATCGGGAAATTCTTTGCCTTCGGTGACCAGCGCGCCAGCACCGACCAGACAATTTTTACCGATCTTCGCGCCATTTAATATCACCGCCTGTATGCCAACCAGTGAGCCGTCGCCGATGGTGCAGCCATGCAGCATTGCCTGATGGCCTATCGTTACGTTTTTACCCACGGTCAGTGGATAGCCGGGGTCGGTGTGCAGGATGCAACCTTCCTGCACATTGCTTTTTTCGCTGATCGTGATCAGTTCATTGTCACCGCGAATCGTGACATCAAACCAGATGCTGGCTTGCGCTTCGATTTTCACCTTGCCGATAATTTTTGCGGTATCGGTGATGTAAGCGGAGGCATCGATTTCCGGCGCGATATCGCCTAATTGGTAGATGGGCATGATAATTCCGTAAAATAGCGGCTGATAAAACTTTGTTTGCTGCTGCTCACACAAGCAAAGACATAGTTGTGTGACGATAGTAACAAAGACTGCGTTTCGAACTGGTATCGATGCAGCATGACCGTGACTCGGATGAAGCTGCGGACTGGCTTTGCTGATGCATCGACAAGTATTTAACCCGTTATTTTAACGCTCCGCGCCCGATGATGCCGGAGTAATTAGGATTGACGGAAAATTGCCCCGGCAAGGCGTGGCGACGAAGACAGTACGAATGTACGGCTAGGAGCCATAACGCAGCTGGGGCGGTTTTCCGTTAGTCCGATAATCGATAAGAAGAGTATTTTGCAAACAAATTCACCTATGGAATTACGCGCTGCGGCACTGTCCGCCTTGCTGGCCAACGACACCGGCGTTAAATGCGCGATCCTGCGGGCGATAGCGGATGATGCGCCCATTGATACGCAACAGCAGTTCGCGATTCCCGACGGCATTCCCGGGCGTCCTGCCAAGCCAGAGCTGATTCCACCCGGTCAGGTCGGTCGCAGAGCGATGCAAACGCTGGAGGGTAGACGCATACTGATCCACGCCCTCGCGCATATTGAGATGAATGCGATTAATCTGGCAGCGGATATTCTGTGGCGCTTTGCCGGGATGCCAGAGCAGTTTTATCGTGACTGGCTGAAAGTGGCGAAAGAAGAGGCGTATCACTTTCAATTACTGGAAACGCATTTGCATTCGATAGATAGTTACTACGGCGCGTATCCAGCCCACAATAGTTTGTGGGAAATGGCAGAAAAAACCCGCGACGATTTGCTGGCAAGGCTGGCGCTGGTGCCGCGCACACTCGAAGCGCGCGGGCTCGATGTCACGCCCGGTGTTTCTGCGAAACTGGCGCAGGCAGGGGATAAAGCCGGGGCCGATATTCTGATGATTATTTATCGCGATGAAATCGGCCATGTCGCGATTGGCAATGCCTGGTACAAGCGTTTGTGCGATGAGCAAGGGTTGGATGTGATTGCGACCTATGCGCGCCTGGCTGCGCAGTACGCAGCACCGAAATTACGCGGCCCTTTCAATCTGGAAGCCAGACGCAGCGCCGGTTTCAATGAAGATGAGCTGACGGCATTGCATCAGGCTTAACCTGCGTTTCTCTGCCTGATTTGCCAGTTATCGTTCAAGCGGGATTAACGCAAAAAATCCCCGGAAGGCAGCCTCCCGGGGTAAAACCCTCCTGCTATTACTCTTGCTCGCGGCGCATAAGGGATAAACCGCCGCGCGTATTTGCTCTGCATTTGATCTGTAATCAGCGCGCCATTGCGCTCGATCTAAACTTAGTCGCCCGCCTTGATGCTGCCTATGCCTTCGACCGATTTACTCAGGCTGCGCGGATTACCGTAATACGTCAGACTGCCTATGCCCTGTACCGAAGCATTCAGCCTGTCACGCGCATACACAGAAACGGCACCCACGCCTTCGATGTTAACATCGGCACGCTCTGCTATTAATTCCTTGGTGTCGACTAAACCTATACCGCGTGCCGCGAGATGCAGCGAGCGGGTTTTGCCACTGGCCACCAGCTTGCCTGCGCCTTCATAAGAAATTGAAAAATCATTGGCATTGATATTTTTCAAGCGCGTCACACCCGCACCTTCCATTTTGAAACTATTTAATTCCGGCACTGTGATGATGACTTGTGCGTCATCGGCAATCCGCACCGAATTTTTTTCTTTATACGAGATCAGCAGTTCATTGCCGAATACTTCCGTCACCACCTTGCCGGTAAATTTGTCATTGCCACGGATAGTGATGGACTGCGCTTTGCCAACTTCAACCGTGACATTAAACGCACTGCGGCTGCGGATAGTATTGAAGGCAGGCACATCGCGGCTGACATCTTCTGCCGATGCCAGACATGAGACGAACAGTAAAGGCAAAATCAACATATAGCGCATAAGGCTCTCCGGTAAAGTTAAAACGGTGGTGATCCAGTACGAATCCTTGCATCAACGATGCGTGATCGCTGAGTGATGGGGCAGAGTATGTGCCGCGAAAAATGGAAAGCCCAGCGATTTGCGATGGAATGCAAAATCCGTGGTTTGGGCTGCGCAATCGCCGTTCTGCACGGCGGCACAGGGTGAGGAGCGTTTAGCTATTTCGGTGATTGAATACACTAAAAATCAACTGCGTTGATAGTGCGCTTTCCCTGAGTTAACTTCCTATGGAAATATTTGCGAAAATAAATAACCATAAGCGTTTTGAGAGGGTGGAGACCTGATTGTTAAAATTGCACAAATATGTTAACGTCGGTTTCTTGCGCTTTAAAACAAGTTAGTGCCTTTACTCCGCACACACCACAACATTAACAAGGTTGAGACTTTATGAGCACCCGACAAATACATGTATTCATCAGCCATGCTTGGGCCCACTCATGGCATTACGACACACTTGCCTCATGGATTTTTGGTGAGAACTGGTCGGTAGGTCAGGCGTCGCTAGACTTTAGAAATTTCTCAATACCAAAAGATGACCCCATACACAACGTAACCAGCACACTCCAATTAACGAATGCAATTCACAATCAAATTGCACGATCGCATGTAATTGTTATTCCAACCGGAATGTACGCCGCGTATAGCAAATGGATTCAAAAAGAAATCGAAGGTTCAAAGCAATATACAAAACCAATATTGGCAGTAAACCCATGGGGGCAACAAAAGAGTGCTGAAGTTGTTACCAGCAATGCAGATCAGAGTGTCGGATGGAACAAGCAATCAGTGATAAGCGGCATCTGGGATCTTTATTACGCTCAAAACAAGTGACGCCACTTTATGCCTCAAACTATTGACAATAACAAAGATCTCCCTGGCTTGTATCAAGCAGCCGATGGAGCTTCCCTCAGGGCTCAGCTTTGGTATTTTGGCGCGCTTGGTGTTTATCTCGTTCTTCTGGTTTGCGCCGCATTAGTCTCGTTTCTTTGGCCAACAGACACACAAGGGGCACTGGCATCTGCGGTGCTTTTCCTTGTCACGCTGGGAATTCTCATAAGCTTAAAAGTTAAAAAGCCAGATGACATTTGGTACAACGGACGCGCCGTTGCTGAGTCCGTTAAAACACGATCATGGCGCTGGATGATGCAAGCAGAACCATACCAAGACATCGGAAACCATGAAATCACGTCTAAGCTCTTTATAAGTGACCTGAAATCAATCTTGTCCCAGAACAGAAGCTTGTCTCATGAATTGACGTCTTCGGCAGGTGTGCTGGATCCGATTTCCCAAAAAATGAAAACCATTCGCGACCTCCCCTTAGAGGAAAGACTAATTATTTATCAGGAGCAGCGAATAAGGAATCAAGCTGACTGGTACTCCAGGAAGTCAATTTTTAACAAAAAGAGAGCGTTCCAATGGTTTTGCGCTTCAATTGCGCTTCATGCCATCGCAATACTCATGCTTCTTTATCGAATCAAAGATCCTAGCGCCAGTGTTCCAGTGGAAGTTATAGCAACAGCGGCGGGCGCGGTTCTTACATGGCTTCAGGCAAAGAAGCACAGCGAGCTAAACTCCTCATATGGCCTCACGGCTCATGAGATCGTTTTAATTAAAGGCGAGGCGCTATCCGTAAAAACTGAGACGGAACTCTCTGAATTCGTCGTGAATAGTGAAAGCGCATTTTCTAGAGAGCACACTCAATGGACAGCGAGAAAGTCTGATTAATGCAAAAGGTAACAAGTCTTTCACTAGGGCTAGCTGTTGGTACCCTCCGCCTTCGACCCCGGTTAACCTATGGGTTACGTGCCGTGAATATTCGAGTGCCGACCGAAGAAGACTATCGATTTCACGACGGACTTCACTATCGTCACCTTTGGTGTGAAGTTGGAGATGATTGGTTGTGTCCGGGCTGTGAGCTTAGCAAATATCAAATCATGCGCTGGACCAAGCCACTGTAGGGACGACGGCTCTGACGAGCCGCGCCCCAACTCTAACGTCAGACTCATAACAATCATCGTCGTAAATGCTCAGTTGATCGCGAACTCGCTCGCATGTTTTTCATAATGCAGCAAATCCATCCAGACACCGTGACGCAACACGGCTTGCCGTGAGTGGCCGTATTGTTGGAATCCGCATTTGCGCATCACGGCCTGTGAGGGCAGATTATCGGCAATCACCACGGCTTCGATGCGCCAGAGATTGAGTGAGCGGAACGCCTCTTCGACCACATGACTGACCGCCTGACTGGCGTAGCCTTTGCCGCCGTGCTGTGCACTGAAGCGATAGCCGAGTGAGGCTTTAAAATAATGTTCGCGTTCTGCGCCGCGCAGAGTCACGCGGCCGACGATGGCATCGTTGACCCAGGCCAGATAGTGATATTCCTTTTGTGCATTTCTTGCCCATTGCGCTTGTTCCAGACTGCTGCGAACGGCTGCGGCGGTATAAAAAGCGTCACCACGACTGGCGATCCATTGTTCAAAATGCGTGCGGTTGTCGAGTTCAAAGGCGAGCAGGGCATCGGTGTGCTCTGGCATGGCGAGTGTGATGCGTAAGTCGTGGTCCATGTGCGTGTCAGATCGGGGTGTTATCGTTTGATGTCTCATTGATGTAGGGCTTACGCAAAGTTGTACCAGCAAGGCATGGCGCCGAAGACAGTACGAAAGTACGGCTAGGAGCCACAACGCCGCTCGGGCGGCTTTGCGTAAGCCCTGTGATGGTTCAGCGATATTTCAGCGGTGTTTAAGATGAAATATAAGCGTGCCATCCCTTGCTGTTTGCAGTTTATCTGAATCCGGCTGGCTGCTATGATGAAACGGTATTTAACCTGAGAGAAAATCATGCGCGTTTATCGATTGGCGGTCATTCACTATTTTTTGCTTGCTCTCGCCTGCATCACGCCTTTGATCGTGCATGCGCAGGCGCCTGAGCTATCGCCAGATGGCGCCCGCAGTATCTTGTTGACGGGGTTTGCCGTGAACAAGCAGGCGCAATTGAAAGACATCGATAATATTGCGCAAGGCTTGCCAAGAGAAATCGGACATCGCCTTGAAAAACAGTTATGGAAAGTGAAAACGACGCCGGATTTATTATCGACGGAGTGGCGCTTGTCTCCGGCGAGCCCGCAACTGTTGGGGCAAATCGCCGGTTTATATGATGTGCGCTATGTGGTGGCCGGTGAAGTCCGCGATGCGGGTATCAATACACAGTCGATATTGTGGGGGTTGCGTGAAAAGCAGAGCCGGGTGATCGATATTGAGATCCGGGTTTATGATGCGCGCGCTGGCAGTTTGCTGGGGCGTTTTGATTTCAGCGGCAAGGCCAGCGGTGATGTGCTGATCGGGGCGGAACATGTTTTCGCAGGCGATGCTTTCAGAGCCACACCTTATGGCAAGGCGATTGATGAAGTGATAGAGCAGGCGGCGCAGGCATTGAGCGCCACCTTGCTGAGTCAGGCGCAATAAACGACAGCTTATCTGCTACGCCTTTGCTGCTCAATCGCCGTTTTTATTCGCACGTTCCAGTTCCTGCAAACGTAATACCCGTCTTTGCACTTTGCCTGTCGTCGTCATTGGCAGGGCGGCGATAAATTCAATTTCTTTCGGATATTCGTACGGCGCAAGTTTGCCGCGCACATGCGCCTGCAATTCCTTGGTCAGCTTGTCATTCGCTTTAATGCCGGGGCTTAATACGACATAGGCTTTGACCAGATTACCGCGTTCTTTGTCTGGCTTGGGTACGACAGCGACATTCGCGACTGCCGGATGTTTGATCAGGCAGTTTTCTATTTCAGACGGGCCGATTCTGTAACCAGCTGCTTTAAACATATCGTCGGCGCGCCCCTGATACCAGAGGTAGCCATCGTCGTCGCGCAACGCCAGATCACCGGTACGGCACCAGTCGCCGGTAAATTTATTGCGGGTCGCTTCATCGTTTTTCCAATAGCCGAGAAAAAACACTGGGTCTGGGTGACCGTGAATATCGTAGCGGTTCACGGCCACTTCACCGGTTTCGCCGGTGTTGACTTCATGCCCGTCATCGTCAATCACCGCAACCCTGTGACCAGGGTAGGGGCGCCCCATGCTGCCTGGCTTTGCGGGCCATTGCTGATGGCTATTGCCGACGATGTAATTCATCTCGGTTTGTCCAAACATTTCATTCGGTGTGACTTTCAGTGCTTTTTCACACCAGTGAAACACGGTGTCGCCAACGGCTTCGCCTGCGCTCATAATCGCGCGTAATTTCAGCCTGTATTTGTCGCGTGGCGCGGGGACTGCCTTCATCATCATTTTCAGTGCAGTCGGAAACAGGAATGTGTTAGTCACCTTGTATTTATCGAGCAGGTAAAACGCGGTTTCAGCGGTAAATCTGCCGTGATAGCCGACGATAGGTTTGCCAAAATACAGCGCCGGTAACAACGCGTCCATCAGGCCGCCAGTCCAGGCCCAGTCTGCGGGTGACCAGAACACATCGTGTTTTTTCGGGAACCAGTTTTGCGAAGCGACGAAGCCGCTGAGATTGCCTATCATCGCTGAATGCGGAATCAGTGCGCCTTTCGGTGCGCCGGTGGTGCCGCTGGTGTAAATCAGGATCGCGGGGTCGGTCGCCCGTGTTTTTTCGCAGACGAATTCAGCGGGCATGTTGGCGATATAGGCTTCCCATTCCAGCGGATGAAAATCGGCAGGCGCATCGGGACAATCGACTGTGATCACCGTTTTTAAATGCGGGCAACTTGCTGCAATCTCCAGATAGGCATCGAGGCCACTGGCATCGAGCACCAGTGCAACCGCTTCGCTGTGTTGCAAGCGATACTCAAGCGCTTCCGGGCCAAACAAAAAAGACAGTGGCATCGCAATCGCCCCCAGTTGCATGCAGGCCATCAGCGTAATGGCTGTTTCGGGGCGTTGCGGCATGATGCTGGCGACGACATCGCCGCGATCCACTCCTTGCAGACGGAGTAAATTAGCGAGCTGATTCGCCTGTCTTTGCAGCTCTGCATAGGTCAGACGACCGCTGATTCCTTCGCTGTTTTCATGAAAAATAGCAACGCGTTTCGGGTCGTCGGCCCAACGATGGCAGCAGATTTCGGCGATATTAAAATGTTCGGGAACGTTCCAGTGGAAGTCTTGGTACAGTTGCGGATAGTGATCAGTTGGCGTTGATTTTTTCTTTGAGGATGTTGTTTTCAGCGGCTTCATTCTGTCTCCGTTATAATTATCGAACGGTCGTTCTATTGTTGTTATTGTTTTGACGGCCTACATTTGCATCCTACTGCATATCTCTGCGTCTGAAGATGGATGGCACAGAGTTTCTTGATGAAAAAAATTAATTTGCCATGACAATTGCCCGTAATGCCTCCCGCTCTGAATTCATTCCCATCCGTGGTCTGCAATACCATATCCGCCACTGGGGTAATGAAGACGCGCCAAAAATCTTTATGCTGCATGGCTGGATGGATGTGTCTGCCTCGTTTCAGTTTGTGGTTGATCATCTGCAGCAAGACTGGCACGTGATCGCACCTGATTTGCGTGGCTTTGGTCTGACGGAAGCGCCGGGCAGCGACACCTACTGGTTCCCTGATTATCTGGGTGATCTGGATGCGATTTTGTTGCATTACGCACCGGAAGGCGCAATCAATTTGCTCGGTCACAGTATGGGGGCAAACGTCGTCGGTTTGTATGCCGGTGTGCGTCCTGAGCGGGTGCGGCGATTGGTGAATTTGGAAGGTTTTGGTTTGCCAACGACGTTCCCAGCGCAGGCACCGGGGCGCTATGCGAAATGGCTGAATGAATTGCGCCAGCCGCCAGTATTGCGCACTTATGCTTCGCAAGCGGAGGTGGCAGCGCGTCTGCAAAAAACTAATCCACGTTTATCGGATGAGCGCGCCAACTTTTTATCTGCGTTCTGGTCGAAACAGAATGCCGACGGGCGCTGGGAAATTCTCGGGGATCCTGCGCATAAACAAACCAGCCCTTTGCTGTTTCAGGTAGAAGAGGTGATGGCGTGCTGGAAAAAAATCAGCGCGCCGGTACTGTGGATGCAGGCCGATGACACCAATGTCTGGCACTGGATGGGACCAAGAGAGCAGGCGCAGATAGAAATTGACCGTCGTCTGACCCACATTCCTGATCTGCAAAAAGAAATGATCGCTGATGCGGGTCACATGTTGCATCACGATCAGCCTGAATTACTGGCACAATTGATCGAAGCGTTTTTCTTAAAATAAAGCACGTCCGGCACGCTATCGATGGCCGTGTAATTTGTATCAGTGCTGCGGTCTCAAACGATATGTTTTAAAAGATGTCATTTAAAGGATGTGTTTTGCCGGATCAGAATTTATTTGTCTCAACTGTTGACGAAGCACGGTCAGAGCGCGCGCCTGACAATGAACAGTTTCAGCGTTGTCTGGTCATGGCGGGCGGTGGTTTTCGGTTTGGCTATTATCTCGGCATGTATCGCGCATGTCAGTTGCAGGGAAAAGCGCCGGATGTGATCGTTGCCAGTTGCGGTGCGGCGATTGCCGGAACACTGATTCGCCATTTGTCGGACGATGAGCAACGTCTGGCGTGGATCAGTTCGCCGCAGATGCATGCATTCTGGCGCGGCTTGCAAGCGAATCCCGATATCAGTTTATGGCGCGCAATCCGGGCCTTAGCCCAGCGCGCTTTGTTCGCCAACGATGCCAGACGTATTCCTGATCTGTTTCAGGATTATCTGTTCGCTATTCCTCCTGATTTACCGCTGCCGCCGGAAAACACTTATCCTGGCGCGCCAGCGCTGGCGATTATTGTGGGACGCATGTTATTCGGACAGAACGAAGTAGGCACACTCCGCGGCGGAAAAAAATTATTTGCTGAAACCATTTTTACGGAGCCGCGCGTTGCCGGCTTGTTAGCTGGTATGCCTTCGCCGATTGCCAGTGATGTCCACAAAAACAGCGTGGTTGCGCCGCAAATCGAGTTTGAAACGCAGATCGCGGTTGCCGATGCGGTGCGCGCCTCGATTGCGGATATGTATTATTTCCGTTGCCATCAGATCGGTGAGCATCATTATTCGGGCGGTGTGATTGATCTGTTTCCGATAGAAATCGCCCGCCGTCTGGCGAAGGAAGTCATGATGGAACGCAAAGGCTGGTATGGCAGGCATATAGAGTTGCCTGCATTGCGCATGGTGTTGGGCATCAACGGCAATCAGCGCCTGCAGCATGTCTTACAGCAAGAGGCGGATGTCTGGATCGATACTGCGGACATGGAAACGGCACTGGTGCAGCATCAGATCAGCAAGCAAATTCAGTGGCTACGCAATCGTATCGTCTTGCGTGTGCCTGAGCGTTACGATGACTTTGTTGCGATGGTCAGAATGCAATGGGAATACGGTTATCAACGCGCCTCGCAGGCGCTGGCGCAGGCTGCTGGCAACAGGTGATGACTTTGGTTTGAGCCAGTTCAGGTGCGGCTAATTTCTTTTGATAAGGTCAATTTTGTGCCGCGCTCGGTCGGATACGTGTTTGCCCGCTCGGTCGGATGCCGACATCTGGAGTACACTGGCAGTCTTCCTGTTAGCAGCAACTTTGCGTATTTCTGATCATGAACGAAAAAAATTCCTACGGTTTTACCACGACTATTCTGCATAGCGATAGACAAAAAAACATTGAACACGGCTCTGTCCATAAACCTGTCCATACTTCGGTTTTGTTTGGTTACAAGGATGCGCGCGACTTAGCCGCCGTCTTTCAGGGCAAACAATCCGGTTATCGTTATGGACGTCAGGGTAATCCCACGGTGTCAGCGCTCGAAGACAAAATTACCAGCATGGAAGCGGGTGTTTCAACGATTACCTTTGCGACTGGTATGGCGGCGATTGGCGCGGTGTTTCAGGCATTGTTGCGTGCGGGCGATCACATCGTTTCATCGAAATTCTTATTCGGAAATACGAATAGTCTGTGGCAAACAGCGAGTGCACAGGGGTTAGACGTATCTTTGGTGGATGCCACTGCCGTTGCCAATGTTGAAGCCGCGCTGACGCCAGCGACCCGCATGGTGTTTGTGGAAACCATTGCGAATCCGCGTACGCAGATCGCTGATCTCAAGCGCATTGGCCGCTTATGTCAGGAACGCGGCATTTTATTTGTCGTTGATAACACCATCACCTCGCCGTATTTATTTCAGCCTAAGACCGTGGGCGCCAGTCTGGTCGTCAATTCGCTGACTAAATATATCGCCGGACATGGCAATGTACTCGGCGGGGCATTGACCGACACTGGCTTATTTGACTGGGCTGCGTATCCGAATATTGCCGATAATTTCCGTAAGCAGGCACCGGCGCAGCAAGGCATGGCGCAGGTGCGTGCCAAAGCCTTGCGTGATTTCGGCGCGACCTTATCGCCGGAAGCTGCGCATCAGATCGCGGTTGGCGCTGAAACCATGGCGTTGCGGATGGAACGTGAATGTGCGAATGCGATGGCGATTGCGACCATGTTGGCAGCAGACCCGCGCGTGGCAGCAGTGCATTACCCGGGGCTGGCATCGCATCCGCAACATGCGCTGGCGAATGAATTATTTCTTGCCTATGGCGCTTTGTTCAGTTTTGAGCTGAAGCCGGAAATCGATTGTTTTGATTATCTGAACCGTTTGAATCTGGCCATTAATGCGACCCATCTCGGCGATACCCGTACGCTGGTGATACCGGTGGCGCATACCATTTTCTTTGAAATGGGCGCTGACCGCCGTGCCGAAATGGGAATTGCTGATTCCCTGATCCGCGTTTCTGTCGGCATAGAAGATACTCAGGATTTGCTGGACGATTTCAGTCAGGCATTAAATTCCTGATCATCTGCGCTTGCTGTGACTGCCGCCCGGCGTCTGTTGATGCACAGAATACGTTCAGAAGGCAAAAATATACTGGGGGGAGTATGTTAAAACATGCCTCTATCCCCATTTAAATATGTAGGGAGTAATTGGTTTCTGGTCGATACTCCCTATTTAGGACTGACGTAAAATCGCCCCTGCGGCGTTATGGCTCCTAGCCGTACTATTCGTACTGTCTTCGTCGCCATGGTGTAGCCAGGGTTTCAGGCAACATGTTGCCTGCTGGCGAAACGGACATCGCTTACCAGCGATGTTTCCCAAAGCAGAAAAAAGCTTTTTAGTTTTACCGGGGCGACTTTGCGTCAGCCCTATTTTTACTCATGTCAGCAGTGTGGCAAGGCTTTTGGCGCTGTTTATGTAGCGCAGCGACCTGCCAGAGATGTTGATATTGTTGTTATTCCTGATGTAGTCGATGTTGATCTTTCTGGCAAAGGTAGGCGAATGATATTTGGTTTATCCTGGCGTATGACCATGCGCGACTGGCGTGCGGGTGAGTTGCGGTTTCTGATCATTGCATTAATGGTTGCCGTGGCTTCCTTATCTTCGGTCGGATTTTTTACCGACAGACTGCGCAGCGGTCTGAACCGTGACGCGCATCAATTGCTGGGAGCGGATTTACTCGTCAGCGCAGACCAGCCGGTGAAGCAGGAATGGCGCACTGAAGCGGAACGACGCGGATTACGTGTTGCAGAAACGGTTGTTTTTCCCAGCATGGCGATTGCCGGTGAGGGCGATCAGGCACAAGCAAAACTGGTGTCCTTGAAAGCGGTCAGTCATGCCTATCCTTTACGCGGCAATCTGAAATTACATCAGCTTGGCGGCGCGCAAAACAAGTCAGGTGCGGCTGAAGTTCTGACGCAGGATATTCCGGCTTCACGCACGGTCTGGCTTGATCCTGCTTTGCAACTGGCGCTGAATCTGACAGTCGGCGATAAACTGAAGCTGGGCGATCTGGAATTCAGTTTTACGCAGACGATTGCGAACGAACCTGATCGTGGCGCGGGCTTTATGAATTTTGCGCCACGCGCGATGATTTCATTAGACGATTTAGCCGAGACTGGCTTGATACAAGATGGCTCACGCGTAACTTATCGCTTGCTGATGGCGGGTGATGCGAAAGCGATTGCGGCTTATCAGGCACAACTCAAACAAACGATAGAACGTGAACAATTGAAAGGCGTACGCTTGGAATCGCTGGATTCCGGTCGCCCAGAAATGCGTGCAACGCTGGATCGTGCTGAGCAGTTTTTATCGCTGGTGAGCTTGTTGTCAGCGATGCTGGCGGCAGTGGCGATTGCGATGGCGGCACGGCGTTTCATGCTGCGTCATCTGGATGCCTGTGCGATGCTGCGTTGTCTGGGTCTGACGCAAAATCAGGTCAGCGCCATGTATCTGATCGAATTTCTGATGCTGGGGCTGGTCGGCAGTATGGCGGGCGTCGTGCTTGGTTATGCCGGACATTATGTGTTGCTGGAATGGCTGGGCTCGCTGGTCGCCAAAGATTTGCCGCTGGCGGGCTGGTTGCCTGCAGTACAGGGCATTGCGACCGGTTTGCTGCTGCTGGTGGGTTTCGCATTGCCGCCGGTGCTGCAGTTGCGCAATGTGCCGCACAACCGCGTCATCCGTCGCGAACAGGATGCACCGCAGCCGCTGACACTGGCGACCTATGCGCTGGGTCTGGCGATGTTTCTTGGTTTGCTGTTATGGCAGACGGGCGATCTCAAACTCGGCATGCTGACGGCGGCGGGTTTCCTCGGCGGCATGCTGTTGTTTGCACTGATTGCGTGGGCGGGTGTGCTGTCGCTCAAACGTATGCGGAATCTGTTTCATTTTTCTGCGTGGCGCTTTGCCGTCACCGCATTGCAGCGGCGCCCCGGTGCTACGGTGATACAAGTGGTTTCGCTGGCATTGGGCTTGATGGCGTTACTGTTGCTGACTGTGGTGCGCGGTGATCTGATCACTGCGTGGAAAAAATCGACACCGCCGGATGCTCCGAATCAGTTTGTCATCAATATCCAGCCCGATCAGAAAGACGAGATCGCGCAGCGTCTTGCGAGCTTTGGGCAGCCACGCATGTACCCGATGATACGTGGCCGTCTGATCGCGGTGAACAGTAACGCGATCGGCTCTGATACTTATGTGGAGGATCAGGCGCGACGCATGGTAGAGCGTGAGTTCAATCTCTCGACGATGACAGAATTGCCGGAGTTGAATAAGCTGACAGCCGGAAAATGGTATGACGATGCCAACTCAACGGCACCTGAAGCATCTGTGGAGGAGGGGATTGCCAAAACACTCAAGCTCAAACTTGGCGATCAGTTGACGTTTGATATTGCCGGACAACAGACCACGGCTAAAATCACCAGCTTGCGTAAGCTGGACTGGGGTTCCATGCGTGTGAATTTTTTTGTGGTGATCAACCCCAAGGCCATGGTTGATATGCCACAAACCTGGATTACCGCATTTCGTGTCCCGCCATCGCAAATGGCATTCATTAACCAGTTGACGCTGGATTACCCGAATCTGACGGTGGTGGACGTCGGCGCGGTGATCAAGCAATTACAGGATGTGCTGGATCAGGTCATCACTGCGGTTGAATTTTTATTTATGTTCACACTGGCTTCCGGCGTTCTGGTGTTGTATGCGGCACTGGCTGGCTCGCAGGACGTGCGTATGCGTGAAGCAGCGTTGCTCAGAGCCTTAGGCGCGACCCGTTCGCAATTGTCCCGCGCGCAGTGGGTTGAATTTTTACTGATCGGTGGCCTTGCTGGTTTACTCGCTGCCAGCGGCGCTTCGGCAATAGGCTGGGCATTGGCGAAATTCAGTTTCAATTTTGAATGGACGTTTTCACCGCTGGTCTGGATCGCAGGCTTGTTTGTCGGCGCTATCTGCGCGATGATCGGCGGCTGGCTGGGTTTGCGAAATGTCCTGAATCAGCCGCCGTTGTTGAGTTTGCGCGAAGCCTGAAGACAAAATAGAAAATACAAAATTTATAGAAAAAATGTGAAAACAGATTGTTGCGAAACATAAAGGAGTTTGCATGAACCAAAATACAAAAGACACGATCCGTTTATACGTTGACGCAAAGTACACCAGCCCGTATGCGATGTCGGCCTATGTGGCCTTGCTTGAAAAAGGTGTGAAATTTGAGTTGGTGACTGTCGACCTGGCGGCGAAAACCCATCACCAGACTGCGTATACCAGCATTTCATTAACACAGCGCGTACCGACGTTGGAGCGTGGAGATTTCAGTCTTTCTGAATCGTCGGCGATTACCGAATATATTGACGAAGTTTTTCCGGGGGCTGCTTTATATCCGAAGTCGCCAGAACTGCGTGCCCGTGCGCGCCAGGTGCAGGCATGGCTGCGCAGCGATCTGATGCCGATTCGCGTTGAACGCAGCACACTGGTGAATTTTTATGGACAAAAGTATCCTCCTTTGTCGGCGGAAGCCAAAGCTGCGGCAGACAGCCTGATATTTTTTGCTGAATCTTTATTGCCAGCCGAAGCAGAAAATCTGTTTGAAGACTGGAGTATTGCCGATACTGATCTGGCATTGATGCTGAATCGTCTGGCGATGCATGGCGATGAAGTTCCGGCGCGTTTGCGTGACTATGCGCAGCATCAATGGCAGCGTGCTTCAGTACAAAGCTGGGTTCATCAGAAACGTCCGGCTTTATAAGAACCTATCGCAGACGCGTATCTAACGGCGGAAAGATAAAATAACAGCAAAACAGTGACTTACACGTTTAGTGGCAAAGAGTGAACAATGAATCAAGACGAGCAAACAGCAAACGCAGCAACAACAACGACAAGTGTTGACATCGAAGAAGAAAAATCCAATCTGTATGAACTGATCGGCGGCGCTGAAAAATTGCGCGAAATGGTTGATCGTTTTTACGATCTGATGGAGCTGGAGCCTGAATTTGCTGGCATACGGGTCATGCACCCGACGCCGCTGGATAGTTCGCGTGACAAGCTGTTCTGGTTTTTATCCGGCTGGATGGGCGGGCCGGATTTGTATATCAGTCAGTTCGGTCATCCGCGCCTGCGTGCGCGTCACTTGCCGTATGCGATTGCCAGTGATGAGCGCGATCAATGGCTGCGTTGTATGGCGTGGGCGATGCAGGATGTCGGCATTGCAGAACCCTTGCAACAACACCTGATGCAGTCGTTTTATCAGACCGCGGACTGGATGCGCAACACGCCGGGCTAAGCTGTAATAAGGTATCAGGCAACAACGTAGCTTGATGCCTGGTTCAATGCCCGATACTGCCCTTGTTTTATTTGTCGTCGATATTCTTCACACATGACTTTATTTGAAATTCTGATCCTGATTGCATTGGCGGTTTTGATCGTCTTAACGGCGATCGTATTGTTGCGTCACCGTTCCGGCCATAGTGATGCGCAGACGCTGGATTTGCTGGCGCTGCAAAATTTTTTGCAACAGGCGCAGCAACAGCAAATGTTGAGTCAGGAGCGTACTGAGCGTTCTTTGCGTGAGCAAGTGCAGTCAACCGCGCTGGCAACCCGTCAGGAATTAGGTGCCAATTTCAGTCGGTTTCAACAGGGGCTGGCAACACAATTAACCAGTGTGGCGACGCTGCAGAAAAATCAGATCGACGGTTTTTCCCAGCAGTTAGTCAAACTTAGCGAAAGCAATGCACAGCAGTTGGAGCAGATGCGTCTGGCTTTGATACAGCAAAGCCAAAGTGCGCGCGAAGAGCAGGGCGTCAGTCTGAAAGCATTTGCGGACACGCTGAATCAGACCTTGACCAGCCTGACCGAATCCAACGCCCAGCGTATGGCGGAAATCCGCGCGACGCTGGAACAGAAAATACAGCAACTGCAAATTGAAAATGCCAGCAAGCTCGAGGAAATGCGCAAGACCGTGGATGAAAAACTGCATGCAACACTGGAGCAGCGCTTAGGCGAATCATTTAAGCTGGTGTCTGATCGCCTCGAAAAAGTACATCAGGGGCTGGGTGAGATGCAGCAGTTGGCGATAGGCGTTGGTGATTTAAAACGTGTGCTCACCAATGTGAAAACCCGTGGTACCTGGGGTGAAGTGCAACTGGAAATGGTGCTGGAGCAAATGCTGACACCAGATCAATATGCGAAGAATGTGGAAACCATACCTGGCACAGGCGAACGGGTCGAGTTCGCGATTAAATTGCCGGGTAAGGAAGATGACAAAGCACCGGTCTGGATGCCGATCGATGCCAAGTTTCCGAAAGAGCAGTATGAGCGTTTGCTCGATGCCGCAGAGCGTGCCGATGCCGAGGGTGTGGCGACGGCCGGTAAAGAATTGGAGCGTGCCATACGTGGCGAAGCAAAAACGATTTCCGAAAAATATCTGTCGCCACCATTGACGACTGATTTTGCAATTCTGTTTTTGCCGACCGAAGGTTTGTATGCGGAAGTCATGCGTCGCCCCGGTCTGGCGGATGAATTGCAACGTTCCTGCCGCGTTTCTATCGCTGGCCCTTCGACCTTATCCGCATTGCTGAACAGTCTGCAAATGGGGTTCCGTACGCTGGTACTGGAAAAGCGCTCATCCGAAGTCTGGCAGGTGCTGGGTGCCGTGAAAACTGAATTCGGCAAGTTTGGTGATGTGCTGGCAGCGACCAAACTGACGCTGGAGCGGGCAGCAAAAAATATCGACAATGCCGAAGTCCGGACCCGTCAGATGACGCGCAAGCTCAAGCAGGTAGAGGCGTTGCCGACCGATGTTGCGCAAAGTTTGCTGGGTGTTGCTGAAGATGATTTAAGTTCAGAATAGTAATTTCGCAGCATAGCTCTTTTTATTCTGTTGCATTTTGAATAGCCCGTGCTCAGATGGATTGCGCCTGATCTGGGCTTGTTTCGTATCTGGCGATCGCATACGCGCTGCGGCCGCTTTGTTTCGCTTCATACATGGCCAGATCCGTTTCAGCGAGCAATTTGTCTGCCGAAAAAGTATTCCCCGAAGCGTAATTGATACCGATGCTGGCGCCGGTGCTTGCGCTGATTCCATGACCAATATCGATAGGGCGACATGCTTCGGTAATGATCTTGCCGGCGATTTCTATCGCCTTCTCCTGATCGCTCATGTCGCATAACAGGACGACAAATTCGTCGCCGCCAAGGCGGGCAATGAAGTCGGTTTTTCTTAATATGCTTGTCAAGACGTTGCTGAAATGAATCAGCACCATGTCGCCCGCTTTATGACCGTAAGTGTCGTTGACTTCCTTAAATTTATCGAGGTCGATCAATAGCAGAAAAAATGGAGAGGGATGCCCGTGCGCGTTTTCCTTCATCAGGTGAGCGAGTTTACGCTCTAAGCCCAAGCGATTGTTCAGTCCGGTTAAATGGTCGGTGATCGCCAGTTGCTGCGCTGCTTCTTCTTTGTACTTGCGCTCAGTAATGTCGTTGATTAAGCCTTGCAGTAAATCATTTTCAGCCGCATGCAAAACAATATTGATCCACTTTTTCTCTTTCAGTCTGCCTGGCTCTATGCAAAAATCTTCCGAGACCACCCGGGATTCATTTAAGGCCGCATCGATCATCAGATGCAGACGTAATTCCTGCCCGCTGATCAGCTCAAGCAGCGCCGCGGAAGGTGCGCCGTTGTCAGTTGTAATGTTGAGCATGCGTGTCAGAGCTTGATTGTAAGAGAGCAGTTCACCCTTGCAGTTCATTTTGAAAATACCTGTTTCTGCATTTTCAAAAAAGGTTTGAAATTTTCTTTCTTCCAGCGCATGTTGAAGCCGCAGATTTTTTTCTTCGTCCAGCGACGAAACCAGATCGGCGATAATTTGATTCACGTCGTTAACTAAACGCCCCAATTCATTTTCCTTATTGTTTTCAGGGTGTTTCAGTAACTCGCCTTTTTGTGGTGACAGGGCATGTAATCTGTCAGATATTATTTTAATCGGGCGCGTAAAAAAGACGAAGACGATCAACGATAAAACAGATGCGATCAGCAAATTCTGAAACAGCAGCAATTCAACAATAAAAAGGGCTTTATCCGTACTGTTTTTATTGACGGTTGCCTGATTGATTTCCATGTTTACCGTACATACTTTTTCTCTGGGATTGAACGGCGAGAAAATTTCTCTGCTGATGAAATCCGGATAGTGCTTGAAGACGAACGGCAATTCAAATGATGTGGGAATCGAAGTTTTTTGTGAGACAGCCAGCGTTGTTTTCCCGCTATGAATCGTAACTTTGCTGACGACATTATTTTTACTGATGCCGTTGACGACTTCATTGGCAAGATTTTTGTCAGACAGGTAGCAGGCAATGCTGGCGGTATTTTCTGCCGAATTCAGCAGATCCTGCATGGTGCTGATGGTGTGCTTTTGTTCGTCATCAAAAAAATAAACATAGCTGGCCAATGAAAAAAAGATGCCGATGACCAAGCTGACTCCCAGCAAGGCGAGGGAGCTGCGTATCGCGATATTATTTCGAATAAGTTGGCGCATGCAGAAGGGGAATCAGTTGCTCAGAAGGAGTATGAGTTTAACTCTTTTGTCGATTTTCTTACTGTCAATATAGGCAATTGCACCTTTATTCTCACTGACGAGATTGATTGCATCTTCCATGCTGTTGACTTGTAATGGCGGTTGCCCGAGTCCGGAGAAACGTAATCTGGCCCAATACGAGTTGATCTCTGCCAGTTCTTTACCTACCAGCAGAGAGTAAAACTGCATTTTTTCATGATGGGTATTACTCAGATCGATGGGCATGCCGGTTAAACCATTCGGTAACTTTCTGGTTCTCCCCATATAAATGTTGATGACTTCGTCTTTGCTGAGTTTATCTATGCCGCTATTGAGGTTCGCAACCACGGCAAGCTCTGCTGATGCGTTGCCGCTGATCAGCAGCAACACCAGACATAAAAATTTGATCAGGTATGGCATGCAGATTCAGAATACAAAATTGTAGGCAACACTCAGCAGGTTCGCATGGCCATCCCATCCTTCTTGTGGATTGCGAACCAGGAAATGCTTCTGACTGCGGATATGATCGAATTGCACTTTGATATTGGCGTTGTCGCCGAGATCGTAACGGATACCTGCGGTAAAAGTCTGCTGGCCGTTTGGTGTCAGTTGTTTGTTGATTCCGGAAATTGTATTCTTCAGGCGTGTTGACAGCGCCGGGTCTGTCGTTATTTGCTTATCAGCACCTTGCTGGCGGGAAGCTGAAACTGTAGCGTAGGGGGTCCATTTTTTTATGCGGTAACTCATCGTCAGATACGCTGCATCTGAGTTTTGCAATAGCACTGAATCAGATTCTATGCGGCCCAGCATGAATTGCGCCTGAAGCGATCCATGGTCAAGCACGGCGCCAATTGACGTATATTTTAATTTTTTCCCATGCGTAGTCAGCTGATCTGCGATACCCGACGATGCCGGAACGGTTGCTGCGATTGACGGGGATGTTAGCTCTGCCACAATGGGGTCAAACGGCCGGTAGTCGTCGGCGAGTTTCAGTTCAGAATAGCCTGCCCTGATTGTCCAGTTTTTTTGCTGGTACTCAAGATGAGCGCCGCTTAACTCCGAATGATTCAGCGAGTAGTATTTTTCCGGTGACCCGAGGTAAATTTTTTCACGTGCTAATCCATAAAAAAATTTCGCCTTGAGATTACCATTTCCCAGAGGGTGGGACAGCACTGTGTCAACACCGTCAAAATAAGACACAACGAGTCTGCCGAAAAAGTCTACAGGCGGTCGTACCCATGTGTAGGAGTAGCCGATATTTCTGGAATCTGCCAGCATATAGACGTCAAATCCTAAACGCCCTGCGCGTAGTTGAAATTTGTCATCGGGGCTGTAGCTGGCATAGGCCCAAGTCACAGTGGGGGTGAAATTATCTGCACTTTTCCGGCTGACGACCTGGATTGCCGCATCAAAATTGTCGTTGAAACTGCGGTTGATTTGCAGGCCCAGATTACTGTCGATACCAGCATCGGTCTGTCGCGTGTAGCCAACCCCGGATTCCTGCGATAAATCACGCACAATGTCTGCCTGACGGGTATCGCTGTGTGATATGCCCAAGGTGCCGAAACCCGTAATTGAATAGTCTTTTTCGTCAGCAGCGGCAGTGTTTTGTGTGCTGAGTACGGCAAGCGCCAGGATGGGAAATTTTAATGACCAGGCAGACATAGATGCATTTTTATATTGCGCTACCCGTTGTGTTTAGCAGCGGGTAGCGGATTCCGGCAGTGTTGAATAATGCTCTGATTTTTGTCTGAACAAAGGGCTTATTTCTTTTCAGCTGGCTTTTGTTTGGCGATGATCAGCTCTTTGATGCCGTTGTATACGTCTTTCGTCAGAATTTTTTTCGTCAGCAATTCATCTTTACCTTTGTAAGGGCGACCTTTGATGATGGCATCAGAACGGACATCGCCAATTTTTGGCAGGGTCGCCAATTCTTCTTTGCTGGCGTTGTTAATGTCTAGCAGTTCAGTCTTCGCACTTGCGGAAGCAGAGGCTGCCGCCGGCGCTGGCGCTTTCTTTACCTCATCTTTAGCATGAACGGCACCAGTTGCAAGTAAAGTAAAACCCGCACATATCAACAATTTCTTTAACGTATTCTTCATATTAACTCCCATCCCAGAGGTTGAATAACTAAGGCCATGTTGTACGTGATGCGTACATGATTTAATCGATATTTATCGACGAAATGCTATTGGTATGGATAGCATACAGCAGCTATCCATACTCTTGCATCTTATTGGGTTTGTGTTGCTGAAGTAATGAAGACCGGAGTCACAGGAACATTACTCAAACCACCTTGTGTTGATACTGGTACCACGCGGATCAGATCAACCACATCCAGACCCGCAACCACTTTACCAAACACCGCATAACCGGCATTCGTGCTGCTGTAATCAAAAGCAGTGTTATCGACAGTGTTGAAATAGAATTGAGATGTTGCAGAATCCGCGACACTGGTGCGTGCCATGCCAATGGTGCCACGGGTATTGCTCAGACCATTACTTGACTCAAGCTTAATTGCCGCAGAGGTTGTTGCCAGTTGCAGATCAGAGGTATAACCGCCACCCTGAACCACAAGATTGGCTTCAACGCGGTGGAAGATTTTATTTGGATAAAATCCGCTCTCGACGTAATTAAGGAAGTTATCAACGGTGACTGGCGCTTTGGCCGGGTTTAATTCGATGACGATATTACCTTTGCTGGTACCCATTGTGACTTGTGGCTGAGCGCTCAGTGAGGATGTCAGCGACGCCTGATACAAACTGCCGCCGTTGGCATTGGTGACGGTTGCTACGCCTGTACCGACACCGACGATTTTGCACGTGAATGTACGTTTTGTGGCAGAACCGCCTGCGACTTCCGTCAGGCTAAGGCAGAGTGGGTTAACAACAGTAATTCCCTTATCCAGATTCTGGCCATTGACTGTCATCGTGTATGTTTTGCGATAAGCAATCTGGGAATTTTCGACGCTGCTGACCGTGGCAAGCACGGTCGTCGTCTCTTTAGATCCACCGCAGCCGCTTAGTAAAACGAGGGATGTACATGTACCCAGTAACCATGTTGAAGCTTTCACTCTGATCTCCGTCTAAATAGAAAAATGAATTGTACTTTGTCTCATGCCAGAATAGCTGGAAATGATGGTTTTATAGCATTCCGTCGAACAGCAGAACTGTGACTTTGTCGCCAGCCGACACCTGATCCTGATCGTGCTGCAAAACGATCATGCAATTGGCTTCGGACATCGAGCGCAGGATACCGGAGCCTTGTGAGCCGGTTACGCTGACTTCCAATTCGCCACTCGCGTTCGTCGTGAGAATGCCGCGCTGATATTCAGTGCGTCCGGGGCGCTTGCGTATCGCGGTTTTGCTGATGACCGGAATCAACGGCAGCGGCGCTGCATCCGCGCCCATCATGTGCAGCAAAGCCTGGCGTGCAAAGAAATAAAACGTCACCATCACAGCGACCGGATTACCTGGCAAGCCGAACAGATAGGCGCTTTTTCCTTGCGAATGAATTTTGCCGAACGCCATAGGTCGTCCTGGACGCATGCCGATAGTCCAGAATGCGACATCGCCCAGCTTGCCCATGATTTGTTTGGTGTAGTCGGCGGCACCGACGGAAACACCGCCCGAGGTGATGATGGCATCGGCATTTTCGCAGGCGGAGCGGAAAGCGGCTTCCAGCTCGGCCGGATCATCCTTGATGACGCCCATGTCTATCATGTCGCAACCAAGACGGCTCAGCATGCCATACAAGGTATAGCGGTTGCTGTCGTACACACAGCCTTCATCCAGTGGTTCGCCAAGTGAGCGCAGTTCGTCGCCGGTTGAAAAAAAAGCGACGCGCAGACGACGCTGTACCGGCACTTCTGCAACACCGAGCGAGGCCAGCAGACCAAGATCTGCCGGGCGCAAAATTTTGCCGCGTTGTAAAGCTGTTTTGCCATTCGCCAGGTCTTCACCTTTCAGGCGCCGGTTGTCACCAGTACGCACTTTCCCGGCTGGAATACCGACCTGGTCGTCGCTGGCATTTACAGTAAATTCTTGTGGAATCACGGTGTCGCACGACGCTGGCATGACCGCGCCTGTCATGATGCGCACACATTCTCCGGCACCGACGTCGCCGTGATAGGCTCGTCCGGCAAAGGCCGTACCGATTATTCTGAAATCACGGACGCCGGTAGCTGGCAGGTCGCTGCCGTTGAGAGCATAACCGTCCATCGCCGAATTATCGTGCGCCGGAACGTCAATGCCAGAAACGATATCTGTTGCCAGCACGCGGCCTAATGCCTGACGTATCACCAGCTTTTCGATTGCCTGAATCGGTGTGATGAATTGCGCAATGATGTCTTGCGCTTTGGTGACGGGAAGTGCATGCGGATCGTAATCCGACATACAACTGACGATGTCGTGCAAGCTGGATGGGCTGGAAGCGTGAGTCATATCAGGTCTCGAATTGTCGTAGTTCTTGCAGGGTATTAATATTACGAAAGCCAGTATTGTCCTCGAAAACGACTTCAGCAATACGCAAATGTTGGAACCATGCGTCAACTTTGCGTCCGCCCTGCATCAGAAAAGCGGTCAGGTCATCCAGTAACGAGGCTTTCATCAGAGAAAATACCGGATGAGACTGACGGCGGGCAATGCCATCTTCATATTCTGTGGTGACTGCAACTGCCAGATCGGCATCATTACTCAATAGACCTAACGATAAACGCTCAGCCAGATCGGTTGGTAAAAAAGGCGAGTCGCATGGCACTGTCAGCAGATACGGTGTTTCGCAATGCACCAGACCGGTCTGTACCCCCGCCAGCGGGCCAGCGTAGCCGTCGATCTGATCCGGCCAGACTTGCGTGCCGAAACTTTCATAGACCGCCAGATTCTGATTCGCGTTAATGATCATTTCGCCGACTTGCGGTGACAGCCGCATCAAAGCATGCAGTGCCATCGGCGCACAGCGAAAACTCTGTAAGCCCTTATCGACCTGGCCCATGCGGGTGCCACGTCCACCGGCCAGAATCAAGCCGGTGATCAGTTGTTTGTCTATGCCAGTCATGTTGTTTGTCTTTAATCTGAAGTGTTTGTTTATTGTGGCGCTGATTTTTTGGATTGATCTGCGGCATTACTGCTTTTCAAGCAGAGCCGTTGCCGGTCAGCCGCCGATGTACGACATTTCTATCTTTTTACGCTGTTCCTGATCGGCATCCGTTTGTTGGCTGCGCAGTTCGGAATAACGATCACTTCTCGCTTGCCAGATGCTGGCGACGACATTGGCGATCGCGAGGTCGGAATGGTTCGCCGGGTCGCGCAGCAATGCCCGCAAATCATGGCCGTGGGTGGCAAACAGGCAGGTGTACAACTTACCCTCGGTGGATAAGCGCACACGGCTGCAATCTTGGCAGAACGCATGGGTGACGCTGGAAATGACGCCGATTTCGCTCTGGCTTCCCAGATGCTGCCAGCGTTCTGCGGTTTCCCCTGTGTAGTTAGCGGCCATGGCCTTGAGCGGCATGCCTGCATCCTGAATGCGCTGAACGATCTGCGCCGATGGGATCACTTCATCCAGTTTCCAGCCATTCGACGCGCCGACGTCCATGTATTCAATGAAGCGCAGTATATGCGGCGTGTCTTTGAAATAGCGTGCCATTGCAGCGACTTCATGGTCGTTGACGCCAGCCTTGACCACCATGTTGATTTTGATCTGGCCTAGGCCCGCCGCCTGCGCAGCATCGATGCCATCGAGTACCTGCGCGACAGAAAAATCGACATCGTTCATACGTTTGAAAATGACGTCATCCAGCGAGTCGAGTGACACCGTTACGCGATTTAATCCGGCATCTTTCAGGCTTTGCGCTTTTTTTGTGAGCAGCGAGCCATTCGTCGTCAGCGTCAGATCGGGTGGGCTGCCATCGACCGTGCGTAGATTAGCCAGCATCCCGACTAGTCTTTCTATATTTTTTCTGAGCAGGGGTTCGCCCCCGGTCAGGCGAATTTTTTTGACGCCATGTGCAATGAAAATTGTCGCAATGCGGGTAATTTCTTCAAAACTCAGTAATGAGGTATGCGGCAGGTATTGATAGTCTTTATCGAAGACTTCTTTTGGCATGCAGTACACGCAACGGAAGTTGCAGCGATCTGTGACCGAGATGCGTAAATCGTGCAATGGCCGCGCCAGCGTATCGCTGAGAAAACCGTCAGGCTCGACGAGGCGGGTCGGTATTTTCAGTTGCGACAACTGCTGTCTCAGGTCGGTCAGGGGGATAAATTTTTCCGTCATTGAAGTGCTAGCTCAGACTGTTTTTTGCATAAGCCGAGACAATACCATGAGAACGAAAATAAGATTTCTCCCCGCTTGTTTCAGGTAGATTCAGATCAATTTTTGACACAACAACCCAAGCACGCCAAATATGGCCAGCAAAGTTATTGTGCCGGGTTTGAAGCGAAATACGAGGATGCAGGCGAGCAGCGTTAAGGCGATGGCGGGCACATCCCATTGTTGTTGCTCAGTATAAAAAACGTGGCTCGCAAAAAATACTGCTAGGCTGACGATCACGCCGACCACGGCGGCTGAAATCGCACTCAGCGGCGCGGTGAAGCGCAGTTGGTTACGCGTCGATTCAACCAGCGGACCACCGGCCAGAATAAAAATAAACGACGGTAGAAAGGTGAAGAAAAAGGCGATGCAGGCACCCAGCAATCCGGCCAGCAATTGGCTGTCTGCGCCCAGTGGTATTTGATTCCAGCCGCTGACGAAACCGACAAAGGCCACCACCATAATCAGCGGTCCCGGCGTGGTTTCTCCCAATGCCAGACCATCCATCATCTGTGCCGCGCTCAGCCATTGAAAATGATCGACCGCTGACTGAAAAACATACGGTAACACGGCGTACGCACCGCCGAAACTCAGCAATGCTGTTTTCGTGAATAACCATGCCATTTCGGTCAATGGATTGTGCCAGTCCGTCGCATAAGCAATCAGGCTCCAGCCGCCAGCGCACAATACCAGGCCAGCGAGAGCAATCAGTATCAGATGGCGCAGTGAAAAACGTGCATGCTCCGGCGTTGGCGTATCATCGTCGATCAGCGCGCGTGGATGGGTTCTTTGCCCGTTGTCTGCCGCTGCGTGTGACGGTGGTAACTGACAATGTTGTCTGAACAAGGCGCCAGCGCACGCGGCGAGCAGAACGATGGCGGGGAAGGGCAGCTTAAGCACGGTGATGGCAATGAAAGCGCAGGCGGCAATCCCTTTCAGGAAATGCGTGCGCAGGCTGCGGCTGCCGATACGCCAGGCTGCTGCCAGCACAATCGCGACGATCGCCGGTTTAATCCCATACAACACGCCGGAAACGATATGGTGTTTGCCGAACACCATATACGCCCACGACAGACCAATCAAAATAAACAGGCTGGGCAGGATAAACAAGATACCCGCCATCAGCCCGCCTATGGTTCTGTGCATCAGCCAGCCGATGTATACCGCCAGTTGCGTCGCTTCCGGCCCCGGCAGCAGCATGCAGTAGTTGAGCGCGTGTAAAAAACGTCGCTCGGAAATCCAGCGTCGCTGATCGACCAGTTCTGCATGCATCATCGCTATTTGTCCGGCTGGACCACCGAAACTGATAAAACCTAATTTCAGCCAGTACCAGAATGCCGTTTTGAGAGAAATAGCCTGATCAGGATGGGTGGTCGGTTCCATGGCGTCGATATTGATATTGGCTGGTGAGGGTTGAATGCTTAAGCTTGCATCGGGGCGGTGATTTCGCGTCAGCATGCAGTTGTCGCGACGCACGGTGTAAAAATGCCTGATTATCGGGCTAAATATACTCCCGGGAGTATATTTACAAGCCCTTTAAGCATGCTGAGGATAACCCGATTTATCTAAATAATGGGGGGAGTATCCAATAAAAGCAAAAAAGTCGGCAAACTTTTTGAGTTTGCCGACTTTGTGTAACGCCGCATATCAGCGTTGGATAACCGCGTTATGTTGCGTTTCCGATTAATGGCGTGTTTCAACCAGAACCAAAGGCTCAGTCGATGCCGGAGGCAATGGCTTGCGTTCGCGTGGCACACGTGCCGGCGCTGTTGTCTGGCTGACGCTGTCCTGCGCTGCACGCAGCTTTTCAGGGTTGGTCACGGCCAGTTCCAGACCTGCGGCGCTCAGCATTTGCTTCAGTTCTTCAACAGGCATACTTGCTGCTGCAGGCTTGGTGCGGACTGGCGCAGGTGCAGGCGCTGCTACTGGTGCTGACACCACTGCCGGAGCAGATTCGACCAGCGTTGGCGCTGCTGGTGCTGCCGGTACTTCTGCTGCTTTTGCTGTTTCAGCTACTTCGGTTACGACAACTGCTACAGGTTCAACGCTGGTAACAACGGCTGGTGTTGGTTCAGCCGCAACTGCTACCACTTCAGTCTGCGTTGCTACTGCTGCGGTTACTACCGGTGCGATCGCTGCCGGTGCCACGACTTCTGCTGGTGCAGAAACAGGTGCTGCTTTTACTTCGGCAATCTCAACCGGCGCAGCAGCGACATTAACAACATCGATCGATGCAGGTGCAACTGGTGCGCTGCTAGCTTCTGTGACCAGCGCCGGTGCCGGAGCAACTGATACGACAGGCGCTTCCTGAACAAACTGAACAACTGGCGTTGCTGCAGGTGCAACTGCTTCGATGACAGGTACCGGCGTCACTATCGTTACCGGCGCAACTTCACTGCTTGCTTCGGTTGCGACCGGGACAAAAGCTTCTGCGCCAGATTCAGCAATCACTTCGCCTTGCTCATTCAATTCACCTGGTTCGCGATCACGGCGATTGCGGTTGCGGCCACCACGACGGCGACGGCGACGGCGCTCTTCGCTTTGCTCCGCATTCTCGTTGTCTGCAACAGGTTCGACACCATTGACGGGCGCGGCTTCCGGAACAACTTGCACTGGCACCGGATCAAGATGCTTCTGAATCAGATCGTCGGTCTTCGCATCGGCTGTCAGTGCTTCTTTGCGTTCTTCGCGCTGACGTTGCTGACGTTCGCGGCGACCTTCCTGGCCTTCTTTCGGCTCACGTGGCTCGCGTGGTTCACGGGCTTGCTTCGCTTGCTTTGGGGGACGTGTCGCTTCTTGCGTTATCGCTGGTTTGTCGCTATCCGCTTTTTCAACTTTGTCGTTGCGGCCATTTGCGTTGGTCGGGCGATCTTCACGTTCATCGCGGTCACGATTGCGACGGTTGCGATTGCGTGGATTGTTGCGTGAGTTACGGCCATTACGGTCGCGCTCAGCCGATTTATCTTCGCTGACGACAGGTGTTTCGACTGTGGCTGGCGCTTCGGATTTGCCGAACAGGAAGCCCATTACCTTGCTGAAAAAGCCTGGCGCAGGCGCTGCAGCTGCAACCGGAGTCGCTACCTCTTTGCGTTCAACGATAGGCGCCTGATCAGGCGTGATACTTTTCACGACAGCTTCCTGACGTGGTTTGATATCTTCTTTCTGGCGTTTGCTGTAGCCGATATCAGTATCTGCCTGCTCTGCCATGGCGTAGCTGGCGTGATGCTCTTCCAGACGCGGATCATCTGTTTTCAGACGATCGAGTTTGTAATGTGGTGTTTCGAGATGCGTGTTCGGAATCAGAATCACCGTCACGCGATGACGCGTTTCGATCTTCAGGATTTCGCCACGTTTTTCATTCAGCAGGAATGCAGCAACATCGACCGGCACCTGAACATGGATCGCCGCAGAGTTTTCCTTCATCGCTTCTTCCTGGATGATGCGCAGGACTTGCAATGCAGAAGATTCAGTATCGCGGATGTGGCCGGTGCCATTGCAGCGTGGGCAAGTGACGTGGCTGCCTTCGGACAGGGAAGGGCGCAGACGCTGGCGTGATAATTCCATCAAACCAAAGCGGGAAATCTTGCCCATCTGTACGCGTGCGCGGTCGTAGCGCAGCGCATCTTTGAGGCGGGTTTCGACTTCGCGTTGATTCTTGGCGTTTTCCATGTCGATAAAATCGATCACGATCAGGCCGCCTAAGTCACGCAGACGCAGTTGACGGGCAACTTCTTCTGCGGCTTCGAGATTGGTGTTGAATGCCGTGGTTTCGATGTCGCCACCGCGAGTAGAGCGTGCTGAGTTGACGTCAACCGAGACCAAAGCTTCGGTGTGATCGATAACGATCGCGCCGCCGGATGGCAATGGTACGGTACGGCTGTACGCAGTTTCGATCTGGTGTTCGATCTGGAAGCGCGAGAACAGTGGTACGTCGTCACTGTAGCGTTTCACGCGATGCACCATATCGGGCATCACATGGCTCATAAACTGCTGCGCTTGTTCGTAAATTTCGTCGGTGTCGATCAGAATCTCGCCGATATCCGGCTGGAAGTAATCGCGGATCGCACGAATGACGAGTGATGATTCCTGGTAAATCAGGAAGGCACCCGGCGTGGATTTGCCAGCGCCTTCAATCGCACGCCAGAGTTGCATCAGGTAGTTCAGATCCCATTGCAACTCATCGACATTGCGGCCTATGCCTGCAGTGCGGGCAATCACGGACATGCCGGTCGGCAGATCCAGCTTATCCATGGTGTCGCGCAATTCCTGACGGTCTTCGCCTTCAACCCGGCGCGATACACCGCCGCCACGTGGGTTGTTCGGCATCAGCACCAGATAGCGGCCTGCCAGTGAAATGAACGAAGTCAGCGCGGCGCCTTTATTGCCGCGTTCTTCTTTTTCCACCTGCACCATGATTTCCTGGCCTTCGCGCAGGGCTTCTTTGATGGAAGTATTGCGGACGTCGATACCTTCTTTGAAATAAGAGCGGGCGACTTCTTTAAATGGAAGGAAACCGTGACGTTCTTCGCCGTAGTTGACGAAGCAGGCTTCGAGAGAAGGTTCGATGCGGGTGATGACACCCTTGTAGATATTTGACTTACGTAATTCGCGACCGGCGGTCTCGATATCAATGTCGATGAGTTTTTGCCCATTGACGATGGCAACACGCAGTTCTTCTTGCTGTGTTGCGTTGAACAGCATACGTTTCATGTTTTTACTCCGTGACCTGTTGGTCATCTTTTGTCACACACTCATGCAATGAGCATGTGACTGTACTGATATGGGGATGTATGCCAGGAAGGAGTGCCTGAAGGAGGGGGAAATGCCTGTGGCGCAGCAGGATAATATCGCTATCAGTGATGAAACTGCTTTGCGACGAAAATTAAATTCAATTTTTATTCTGCTTCGCGCCGGGCGCGTCTGATTCTGGTACGAAGTCGAGTGCACATGTCCCCCGCGTTGTCTGATCTTGCTATATTTGTGCAATAGCGAAGTACAACGCCAGGCGATGAGCAACTTTGGTGTCAGACCATCTTATTGTGTTGTGTCTGACGGAATCGCCTTTACTACCAAAATCATCATAGGCAAGCATGCTTATTCATCATAAACCAGCATCTCTTGCCTAACTTATCCTTACTATTCAAACGCTCTGATCCAACCTCGTTTCACTGAAGTCCGACAGCAACAGTTGGTTGCCACCTTGACCCGTCAACGATGCTGCATACACATCTTTTCCATCATATTTGCAAACTGGCGAGGCTGATGGACTGACCCCTGTGTAAAATAGCTGTTTATTTCTATTACACTGCTAAAGCGTAATTGCTGAAGCGAAAATGATTATATATTCAAAATGAAGGACTTAGCGATAATTAATGGGGGAAGGCATCAAAAACAGATGCAAACTACGCCCCCGCAAGAGCCTTCAGCTTCTGCGCCCAGAGTACAGCTCCTGACAATCTCTGAAGAAGAGGCTGGTCAGCGGATTGATAATTTCCTCTTACGTATATGTAAAGGCGTACCAAAAAGTCACGTTTACCGTGTATTGCGCTCTGGAGAAGTGCGCGTCAATAAAGGACGTATAGATCAGTTATACAGACTGGTGGAGGGGGATGTTGTCCGTATTCCTCCTATACGCATGGCTGAACAATCGACGCAAGTGGTTCCTAAACTTGAGTTCCCGATTCTGTTTGAAGATAATTATCTGTTGATCATCGATAAGCCTGCGGGGGTTGCTGTGCATGGTGGTTCAGGCGTCAGTTATGGCGTGATCGAGCAATTACGGGCGTCGCGGCCAGATGCCAAGTTTCTGGAACTGGTGCACCGGCTAGACCGCGAAACATCCGGAATTCTGCTGATTGCAAAAAAACGGACAGCCTTAACAAATTTACATGAGCAGATGCGCGATGGTCTGACCGATAAGCGTTACTACACGCTGGTCTCGGGCGACTGGAAAAATGCCCGGCAACATGTGAAGTTGCCTTTGCATAAATACACCACGGCTGATGGTGAGCGACGTGTCCGGGTGCAGGCGGATGGCATGGCGTCCCACACGATCTTTACACTCAAAAAGAAGTTTAAAGAATTTGCTTTGCTCGAGGCGGAATTAAAAACCGGGCGTACGCACCAGATTCGTGTGCATTTGTCTGCCAGTGGGTTTGCCATTGCCGGCGATGATAAATACGGGGATTTTCCTTTAAATAAAGCATTGCAGAAGGCGACGGCAACACGCGGCGCCCTCAAGCGTATGTTCTTGCATGCTCATCAGATTACTTTCACGCATCCCGAGACCGGCAAACAGATGACAGTCAATGCCCGGCTTCCGGAAGAGTGCGAACACTTTCTGCGCAGTCTGGAGGCGTAGCAGAAAAACTTGAACGTTTATTAATGGTATGATCGAGGTACTCACAAGCAACATCAGTCCTCACCTGAAATGGCGGGGAGTTCATTCTTAATATGGCAAAAAAGCAATTTGATTTTATCGTGTTTGACTGGGATGGCACCCTCATGGACAGTACTGCCACCATCGTCAAATGTATTCAGGCGGCAGCAAAAGATCTGGGCTTGCCCATACCTGGCGATCATTCGGCAGCGTATGTGATCGGCTTATCGCTTCTTGAGGCGATGAAAGCTGCGGTTCCCGATGTTGATCCGAAATACTATCCGCGCATGGTGGAGCGTTATCGTTACCACTATTTGTTAAAAGATCATGAGTTGCCATTGTTTGATGGTGTGCGAGATATGCTCAATGAATTGTCTCAGGATGGTTATTTTTTGGCGGTCGCAACCGGAAAAAGCCGTGTTGGCCTGAGCCGGGCGTTACATACGGCAGAGCTGACATCCTTGTTTGATGCGACACGCTGTTCTGATGAAACGTTCTCCAAACCGCACCCGGCGATGCTGCAAGAGCTGACCAGAGAATTAGGGCAGGATATGCAACGCACACTGATGGTTGGTGATACCACCCATGACTTGCAAATGGCAAATAACGCCGGTGCAGCAGCCGTTGCTGTTGAGTATGGCGCACACGACGCGCATTTACTGTCTGGTTTCAATCCTCTGTATTCAGCAAAGACCGTAGCAGAGTTACATCAATGGCTCAGAGAAAATGCCTGAGTGGAGTCGCGTTGAATGAAATCTATTGCAATCTGTCAATCTGAAGAACTGATCAACGGTGGAAAAGGGGTGCGTTTTCCGCTGACAGCAGGCAGTGACGATGCCGTTGGTTTCGTCATTCGCTACGCCAATGAAGTGCATGCTTACCTGAATCGTTGTGCTCATGTACCGGTAGAGCTGGATTGGACTCCAGGTGAGTTTATTGAATCCAGCGGCTTATTCATTATGTGTGCAACGCACGGAGCAATTTATCAGCCAGAAACAGGATATTGCTCCGGCGGACCTTGCCGCGGGAGTCGGCTCAGGAAAATTGAGGTCAGCGAGTCGGATGGAATGGTTTACTGGCATCCGGATGATTATATTCAGCCTGTAATTGCCTGAAAGAATACAAAGGTAAGATGATGAACGACCCGTTGTTTGAAAAAAAACCAGCTGACAGCACAGAAAATGCATCTGCATCCTGGGATAGGACAGTGTTAGAGAAGCTACTGTTTGAGTCTCTGCGTGAGCAGCGATTGCGACGTCGTTGGGGAATATTTTTTAAATTCACCTTTCTTCTGCTTATTCTTGGCGGCTTTTACTATTTTTCCGGTTTTTCAGATGCTCAGACGGAAAATCTGGGGCATCACACCGCCTTGGTTGAAATTGATGGTGAAATTGATGCTGGTGGCAGTGCCAGTGCTAAAGACGTGATTCCTGCATTAAATCGCGCATTTGCCGATGCTGGATCAGTGAGTGTGATATTGCGCATTAACAGTCCCGGTGGCAGCCCGGTTCAGGCTGGTATGATCAATGACGAGATTGTCCGCTTGCGGTCGCATTATCCAGATAAAAAGCTGTATGTGGTAGTGGATGAGATTTGCGCGTCTGGTGGCTATTACATCGCCGCAGCCGCCGATAAAATTTATGTCAATAAAGCCAGTGTCCTTGGTTCCATCGGTGTTTTAATGGATGGTTTTGGTTTTACGGGTCTGATGAATAAAGTCGGTGTTGAGCGCCGCCTGATGACGGCAGGTGAAAATAAAGGCTTTATGGATCCTTATTCACCACAGACCGAAAAACAAAAAGAATTATCTCAAGCCATGTTGAACGAAATTCATGCGCAATTTATTGATGTGGTTCGCAAAGGACGAGGTAAGCGTCTGAAGGAAACGCCGGAAACTTTTTCCGGTTTATTCTGGATCGGTAGCAAAGCTGTCGAGATGGGTTTGGCTGACGATTTTGGTACAGTTGAGTCTGTTTCACGAGATGTGATCAAGGCTGAAGATATCGTTGATTACACGCAGAAAGAAGGCTTGCCTGAACGTGTTTTGAAAAAATTTGGCGCTTCGGTAGGAAGCAGCGCAGTCAGTTCTCTGTTAAAGAGCAATAGTCTATCAATACGCTGATCTGATCAGATCTGAATTGATCTATTTTGTTTAGTTGGTTTTTTAAATCTGTCTTCCGGCATACATAGTTTTAATTTTCTTTTCTATCTTTTCCGCTTCATTTATATTGGGTACGTAGCTGGTTCAAAACAGGAGGTCGATATAGACAATATTTCGTTTCCATGTTCGTTGTTCTCTGAGATCCGGACTCCATCGTTGTTCCGGTTTTGTGCGAAGTAGAAGGATGACAATTTGAATTGCTATTTCCATCTTAGACATGGATCAGAGGTTTCTAGGAATCCTCACCTTTCAGGGCTTAAACTTAAAAGACGGTAGTGCAATGCTGCCGTCTTTTTTAATTTTTAAGTCGTGCAGCCTGTCTTTCTTCAGCATCAGTGCTTCAGTCCCGTTCTGCGTTGCGTCAAATCAATCGGTAATATGCCATTTAATGTAAGATAGCTCACAATACCGCTTTGAATTCTAATTTCCCATGGCAATCACCTTCAGTCACTTATTAGCTCTGTTTTCTCCGGCGCAGAACAGCGCTGAGAAGATTGATTGCTATCATTGCGGTGAGAAAATGCGTAAGAACAAGGCTATTTACGTCAAATTCAATGGGAAAGAGCAGCCGGTTTGTTGTCATGGTTGCCTGGCTATTCTGCGGACTGTTGAGCAGAACAATATGATTTCAGAATATTTAAAAGCGAAGTCCGTTCAAACGGAAACTTAATCACATTCATGTCTGGTGTTAACCAATCCCCCGCATTCCCTGCAGAGTCTGCAGAAAGTAAGCAGCTGCAGCATGAAAAACTCAGCTTGTCCGGCATGCGTTGTGCCGCATGCATGCAACTGATCGAATTTCGTGTCCGTCAGCTTCCTGGCGTCACTGCGTTCAAGATTAATGCCGCGAGTCATCGCGCCGAGCTGGCGTGGCAGGCGGATAAGAATAATCTCAAAAATATCATTAACTCGATTGTCCAGCTTGGTTACGGCGCGTTACCGGTCAGTTACGACACAGATGAAGCTGAAAAGAAAGAAAATAAATTAGCGATCTGGCGTTTATTTGTTGCCGGTTTTGCGATGATGCAGATCATGATGTATGCGTTTCCTGCTTACCTTGTTCCGGTTCCGCAAGTGGATGGAGATCTGACGCCTGATCTGGATAAATTACTGAAAATTGCGAGCATGCTGATCGCGGTGCCAGTGATAGGTTTTTCTTCGATGCCATTTTTCAAGTCGGCTTGGCGTGATTTACGTAACCGTCATATCGGGATGGATGTGCCTGTATCGTTAGGAATCTTGTTGACGTTTTTCGCAAGTGTCTGGGCAACTTTTGAAGGCGGAGCTGTTTATTATGACTCGGCCATCATGTTTGTTTTTCTGTTGCTTGGTGCGAGGCTGATCGAAAGTCTGGTGCAAAAGAAAACGACGGCGGCCTTGCGCGTGCTGACGCAACTGACAGAAGTAGCCGCACAAAGAATGACGAATTACCCAGACAGCAGGCAAGCCCAAACTGTGAATGCGTCAGACTTGCAGGTGGGTGACTATCTGTTAGTTGCGCCCGGAGAGCAAATTCCTGCCGATGGTGTTGTGCTGGAAGGGCGTAGCGAATGTGACGAGGCTTTGATGACGGGGGAGTCCCATCCTGTCGTTAAGGCCGTTGGTGATCAGTTAATTGCAGGAGCAATCAATCTGACTGGGACCCTGACGATGCAGGCATCAAAGGTTGGGAGCGATACTCAATTATCGACGCTGATCAGCCTGATGGAAAATGCTGCAACGGAAAAACCACCTATTGTGTTACTGGCAGACAAACACGCCAGCCGCTTTTTAACAATTATTCTGATCATTGCTGCTTTCACTGCGATCGGATGGTTTTATATAGACTCGTCCAGGGCACTATGGATAGCCGTGAGTGTGATTGTGGTGACTTGTCCTTGCGCCTTATCTTTAGCGACACCAGGAGTCATGTCAGCTGCAATCGGGTTGCTGGCAAAAAATGGCGTGCTGATCAGAAATGGCAAGGCGATACAGGCAATGGCGGAAGCGACACACTTTGTCTTTGATAAAACCGGTACGCTCACAGTCGGTAAGTTACGTGTATCCGATACGTTGGTTTTTCGGGAGTATGTACAGGCTGAGGCTATTGCATTTGTTATGGCTTCCGGCTCTACACATCCTGCCGCAAAGGCCATTGCAGACAGTTTAGCTGCGCAACATGCACAGTCGTCAGCTATGAACTCAGCGATGTTGCAAGAAATCGCTGGAGGTGGCGTGGAGGCGGAGATCGGCGGCAGGCTCTATCGCCTCGGCAATGCGGATTTTGTGTCTGAGATCACACACGCCAATTTTGTTGCGCCTGCTGCTTGTGCGAATAAAACACTGTCAATGCTGGCAGATAAAGAGGGTGTGATTTTGTTGTTTGCCATGGCAGATGTCTTGCGCGATGATGCTGTTGAAGCAATACAAAAACTGAAGGCTGCCGGAAAAAAAATAGTGCTGTTGTCAGGTGACAGAAATGATGTGGTGATGGCGATTGCGCAGCAATGTGGAATCACTGAAGCCCATTCTGGTTTGAGTCCGCGTGACAAATTCAACGTAGTACAAAAGCTTCAGGCAGATGGTGCACGGGTTGTGATGGTGGGTGATGGCATGAACGACGGGCCAGTCCTGGCGATTGCAGATGTGGCTGTCGCAATGGGGCAAGGCGCACCGATTTCTCAGACCAGAAGTGATTCGTTACTCATGTCAAACCGATTAAATGACCTTACTTTTGGGTTTGTTGTCGCGAACAAGGCATTCCGCTTAATTCGGGAAAATCTGGCATGGGCAGTTCTTTATAATCTGATTGCGATTCCTGCTGCTATCATCGGCTGGCTGGAACCCTGGCATGCTGCATTAGGCATGTCTTTGAGCTCGCTGTTAGTCGTTTTAAATGCACTGCGTTTATATCTTTTACCGCAGCCAGAATTTGTGATGACGGAGACCTTGAATTAATTATGGATATTTTGTATTTGCTGGTACCTGTGAGCCTTGTGCTTGTTTTTGCAATTGGTGCCTTATTCTGGTGGGCGGTGAATCATCGTCAGTTTGACGAGCTGGATCAGGAAGGACAGCGCATTCTCGACGATGTTGAAGGCTGATCAGATCATTTTTCGGCGACGATATTTCTGATTGCCTCTTGCATACTCTTGTCATCAATTCCGTGCAGGTGGATTTCCTGAGCAGCCATAAACTGAGAAAAATTTTTGTTGATTGATTTGTGATATGCCGGATCGTAGTGTTCCTCAAGTAATTTCCGCACCAGCGTTTGAATGTCATGCTGAGATGCGAGTGTTTTCCACTGAGTGATTTTTTCTTTGCCATGTATCGAGGTTAAAAAATCTAATTGCTGACCCAGATGTTCCGTATCAATAACGAAGTGTGCATAATCTTCCACGAGTAAATTAACCCGCTCCCGGATGTCGAGTTTTAGAGAGAGGCATGCTGCGGCTCTGATTCCTTCCATAATAGAATCCGGTACCCGCATATTGCCAACTTTCTTGCTTTCGGCTTCGACGTATACATGTTGAGTTTTATTAATCTTGCGTAAAGTTTCCCAGATGCGACTTTCAAAATGTTTTTGTGAGGGTTGTTTTTTATTCGGAATATCACCCAGTACTGACCCTCGGTGACATGCAAATTTTTCCAGATCCAGTACTTGTTGCCCGACGCTATTCAGTGCTGCTAGTAACCGGCTTTTAGCACTACCGGTTGGTCCGCATAAAACCTTCCAGTTGATTCCTTGCGCGAGAAGCGGAATGTTTTCGTTAACATGCTGGCGATATGCTTTGTAGCCTCCATGTAGCTGCGCTGCAGGCCAGCCGATTCTGGAAAAAATGTGCGCCATTGAGCCGCTACGATTACCTCCGCGCCAGCAGTAAATCAGTGGGCGCCATTCTTTTGGCTTCTTCTGAAATAGATGGGTCAGGTGATTTCCTATATTGATCGCCACCAGCGCTGCGCCAAGGCGTTTGGCTTCAAATGCGCCGACTTGCTTGTACATCGTGCCGACACGGATTCTTTCCTCGTCATTCAGAACCGGGCAATTAATGGCGCCAGGAAGATGATCTTCAGCAAACTCGGATGGGCTACGGACATCAATGATGCAATCAAACTGATGTAAGTCCGATACGATGTCATCAAAAAAACAGACCTCAGGGTATTTCATAAATTATTTTCTGAGTAATGGGTAAAGGCGTGGCCAGACATTATTGAGGATAATAGGGTGTGCTTTTGCTACAGGATGGATTCTGTCTGCCTGAAAAAAATCATTTGAATCGGCGACGCCTTGTAGCAGGAAGGGTACCAGTACGATTTTCTGTTCGGTGGCCAGCATGGAATATAAAGAGAAAAATTTCTGCGCGTATTCTTTCCCGTAATTTGGCGGTATTTGCATACCGGTAAGGATCACTTGTGCCTTTTCTTTTTTTGCGGAGGTAATCATGGCGCGAAAGTTATCTTCGGATGCTTTCAATGACAAGCCGCGCAAGGCATCATTGCCGCCGAGTTCGATGATCACAATGTCCGGATGATGTTTTTCCATTAAAGAAGGGAGTCGGGTTTTCCCACCGATAGTGGTTTCTCCACTGATACTTGCATTGATAACCTGAGCACTTATTTTCTTTTCAGCCAGTTGCTTTTCCATCAGGCTGACCCAACCTTCTCCTCTCGTCAAGCCATATTCGGCTGAGAGGCTATCCCCGAGCACGAGTATGGTTTTTGATGCAGAATGAGCGTGCACAGTCGTCATTCCCAAACTGACAACAAACACTATTTTTAGTAGTTCAGATAAAAATTGGTACACAGATCGAAAAGACAGCATGACACATCCTAAAGAATCAGCAAAAGTAGCAATTGAAGTAAAAAATATTGTTAAGCAGGTCGATGATGCGACTGGCCATTTAACGATACTGAATGGTATTGATTTTACCGCGCATGCGGGGGAGACGCTTGCGATAGTTGGTGCATCTGGCTCTGGTAAATCTACCTTGCTTGGTATTATCGCCGGGCTAGATGTGCCGAGTTCAGGTCAGGTGTTGTTAGATGGTGTTAACCTGTTTTCCTTAAATGAGGATGAGCGCGCCAGATTTCGTAAGGAGAAATTGGGTTTTGTTTTCCAGTCTTTTCAGTTGCTGGCGCATCTGACTGCACTTGAAAATGTGATGCTGCCGTTAGAGTTGCGTGGCGATAAACAAGCCAAAGAAAAAGCAGAGGCCATGCTCGATAGAGTAGGGCTTGCTGCACGCCTGCGGCATTATCCAAAGTACTTGTCCGGAGGCGAACAGCAGCGCGTGGCGCTGGCTCGCGCTTTTGTTACTGAGCCGCCGCTCTTATTTGCAGATGAGCCAACAGGTAGTCTCGATGCGCAGACGGGCGAATCGATTATTCAATTGATGTTCACGTTGAATCGTGAACGACATTCAACTCTGGTATTGGTCACGCATGATTTGTCGATTGCGGCGAGGTGCGGCAGAACATTGAAGATTTCAGCCGGGCATTTGGTGAACGAATAACCGGGTGGTCAGGAAATAACTGTTCCTTCTATTTCCTGACCGTTGAGGTCCGATAGGATTATTTTTCCATCGTCAAAGATGCCGAGCCATCCGCCTCTGTGCTTGTCTGTATCAACATCCCAGTCCGGCAGTACATAACGATATTTGCCCATTTCTGGGTGTCGTGCGGGTCTGTGCGTGTGACCATGAATCATGATGTAGCAAGCTGACGCTTCGAACAGCTTTGCAATGGCATCACTATTGACATCCATGATGTCGCTATCTTTTTTTGCTTGTTCGCTTTTGCTGTTCATACGCATGCTTTGAACAATCAATTTTCGCTCAGATAACGGTCTGCTCAGAAATTGTTTTTGCCACTCCGGATTGCGCACCATAGTCCGGAATTTTATATAGTCAGTATCGTCGGTGCATTGAGCATCACCATGACAAATAACGATATTAAGCCCGGCAATGCTTACCGTGCTGGGATCTGGAAGGAGTTTGGCACCGGTCGTTTCTGCAAAAAGACTGCCTACTAAAAAATCCCGGTTTCCGGCGATCCAGAATAGCTCGACGCCTGACGTAGTCAGGACTTCCAGCGCAGACACGATCTCTTGATTGTAGTCATCTGCAATGTCATCATCGCCGACCCAGTATTCAAATAAATCGCCAAGAATATAGAGCTGTTTTGCTTGCGTTGCTTTTTGCTTCAGAAAAGCCAGAAAGGCACTGGTTGTCTTTGGCAGGGCGGGAGACAGGTGGATATCGGAAACAAACAGCGCAACCAATTCTGGTTGCGCTAGTTCCTGTGATTGCTGAGAGTTCACTGTGTTGCGAAGCTTTTATTTAGACCACTTCTGCTTTTTCGATGATCACGTCTTCAACTGGCACGTCCTGGAACATGCCTGAGCGTGAGGTTTTTACGCTTTTGATTTTATCAACGATATCAGTGCCTTCTGTTACTGTACCGAAAACGCAATAACCCCAACCGTCCTGACCTGGATAGTCTAAAAAGCTGTTATTGGCTGTATTGATAAAAAACTGAGCGGATGCAGAATGCGGTGCGCCAGTGCGTGCCATTGCGATCGAGTAACGCTGGTTTTTGAGTCCGTTGTTAGCTTCATTTTCGATTGGCGCTTGCGTTTCTTTTTGTTTCATGCCGGGTTCGAAGCCACCACCTTGAATCATAAAGCCATCAATGACGCGATGAAAAATAGTACCTGCATAGTGACCGGATTCAACATACGCAATGAAATTAGCAACGGTCTTCGGTGCTTTTTCTGCATCCAGTTCGATTTTGATAGCGCCTAAATTTGTAGTCAGAATGACAGCCATGATATTCCTTGGTAATGAAGTGAAGATAAAAGAAGATTATTTAACAATGCTTGCAGATTCAATGATGATGTTTTGCTTAGGCACATTTTGCATCATGTGCGCGTCGCCGGTCTCTACGGCTTTGATTTTGTCGACAATATCCATCCCTTTGATGACTTTGCCGAATGGTGTGTAACCAGCAGTCGCGAGCAAGGCTTTGTTTCTTGGTGCTTTAACCATATTGCCACGGTAGTTGAACTCTACGGGATCACCGTCTGGCAATATCTGGTGATTTAAAAATTCGTTATTTTTTACATTAATAAAAAATTGCGCTGTCGCAGAGTTTGGATCTTCGGTTCTTGCCATAGCAATAGTACCAAGCTCATTTTTCAGACCCTTATCCAAGGCGCGACGTGCTTCTAAAGGAATAGGTTTGCGTGTTTGCTTTTCCTTCATATTTTTATCATAGCCGCCACCCTGGATCATGAAGTCATTGATGACACGATGAAAAATCGTTCCTTTGTAGTGTCCGGCTTTAACATACTTCAGAAAGTTGTCTACGGTATTGGGGGCAGCATCAGGATAAAGTTCCACCACGATTTCTCCCATGCTGGTTTTTATGGAGACTTTGGGTAACTCTTCGGCCATTAAAAGCTGTGAACTGAATAAAGTTACACCAGCAAAAATAAAACCTGAAATTTTTTTGTACAAGGATGTCATTTTTTTCGCCTGTTATACGTTTGATTCATACACAATTCGCCATTTGGCTGCTTCTTTCCTCCAGTATTGCCTTTTTCTGGTGCTGGCCCTGGCTTTTCCTGAGGTAACTTCTTGTGTGAAGGTGCTGACGATCATTTCATCCTTGCCTGGATAAATAAAATGCGTCACGTCCTTCACTTTAACAATGGGAGTAACCCAGCTATCCCATGTTTGTCTTTGTTTGGAAAACCATAAGTTTAAATCTTCCCCTTGATTTGCCCTGAAATTTCTCGAGTAATTTGCAAAAATCCGGTTGGCATTTTGGCTTTCAAGATCGAGGCGCCAGTCTTCCAGTAACTTTGCCGCAAACTGTTTGTCAAGACTCCATTTTGCTTGATTGACGAATTCAATGTGCTCACTGATGATGACCGGAGTTCTGCCTATATCTACCGATGCAGCGATTTTTAAAAAATCTGGATTCGTCAGTACGACGCAGCCATCTGATGCTAACGGCGGTCTGCTGAAACTACTGGAGGGCATACCATGTAGCCAGATGCCAGAACCACTGCGACCATTAATTTTATCCCATTCGTTAGGATAGTTTAGAGGAAGTGCTCCTGGGCCGTAAAAGTCGGGAAGCTTGCTTCCGGATAAGCGACTGGTAATGTAATAAACTCCGAGCGGGGTTTTTTGATCCCCCTCCTTAAATTTATTTGTACCAAATTTACCCTGACTGATGTAATGGTCACTGACAAGCCGGAGTTGTCCTGCATTGTTTTCGTAGAGATATAAGCGAGATTTTTTTGCGTCGACGAGAATTACTTGCTTTTGATCTTCACGTAGTTGAATAACTGGTCTTGGAAGCAAGTCTGGAGCCGGGCGTTCGCGAAAAGATCTGATCCTCGCAGCAGCTTCATCGCGTAGTTCTTTTAATTTTTCACCCTGAATATTTGCCCCCGCTCCAAAACTGGCTACTGGGCGGGTGTGCATGAGTAACAAATCGCCCCTGATCAGGTGTGCCAACTGAAAGTGCGGGTAGGCGTCGATCAGCTCGTCAATTTTAACTTGAGCGTTCTGAAGCTTATTTTCTGCAAGGCTTTTATAAACTTCAATTAAAAGCTGGTCAGGATTTGCTGTGCTTGAAATTTGTTCAGAAGGCATTTTTTGCGGGCGCGTTCTGGCCATCGCATCAAATGTACCGATGCAGATTGAAATACAGTAGATAAGAAGGGCGCAAACAACCCGCTTCGTGGCTATGTTGACGACCGAAGCATTTCTATTGACAGCGAAAAACATCAGCTACCCGCGCGCTCCTGCTTAATTTGCCATTTACCATCTTGCTTCGTCATGTTGATGGTTTTGCGGCTGTTGGCAGTCAGGCGGTCAGATGTGTATATCTGGCGGAATTTAACAGTTGCATTGTTGCCGTCGATGTTGACTTTGGCACTTTCAATTTTTACGCTGATGCGACCTTTGCCTTCAATTCTCTCGCGCCTTTCCTCTGCCCATACTTTTCGCGATTCGCCTTTAGGTGTCTGGAAATCTTTGGCATAGTGCGCCAGATAGGCGTTGGTATCTTTGTTGCTCCAGGCTTTCGCCCAATTTTCAATGGCTTTCATCACGTCATCTTCATCCTTATCCTGGATTTGTGACGCTTTAGATTTGCTAGTTGTTTCGGCTTTAACCGGTTCTGGTTCGGCCTTTACTGGCGCAGTTGCCTGCTTTGTTGGAGTAGGAGCGACTGGTGCCTTCGCAGACGCCGTCTGTGCAATTTGTATTGCTGGCGACGGGCTTGTTTTAGGGTTTGTTCCACCGGTGGTATTGCCAACCAGATTGCGAACTAAGGTCAGTTTTAACTTAGCAGTGGCGTTTCCCGAATCAAGTTGCAGCGCCTTGTCGTACGCTTGGCTGGCTAACTTCGCGTAGACGTCACCTAAATTTTCGTGCGCTGTGCCATACGTAGGATTTGTTCTGATTGCCATTTCCAAAGATGCCCGGGCTTTATCATATTGTCCTGATGCAGCATATAAAACAGCAAGATTATTATATGGTTCAGGCAATTCCGGATAGTCGTCAGTTAACTTGGTGAAAATATTAATTGCTTCAGCGCTTTTGTTTTGTTCAGTAAGAATCAAGCCTTTTAAAAAACGCATTTGAGCGTCTTTAGGGCGAACAGCCAGGGCACCGTCTACTTTTTGAAGCGCTTCAGATATTTGGCCTGCGCGAAGCAATTTTCCGACATCGGCTGCATCGTCAGCGAAGGAGGGGGCGGAGAATAAGGCGAAAGATAAATTTGATATGACGAAAACACTTTTTAAGATTTGGCGCATGGCGTTCTGGCTTGGATTTATCTGAGATTGACTGAACATAAGAGCGGCAATGTTATACTAAAGCTATACGTAAGCGTCATCTTATCAAATAAGTGTGCTTATTGGGCTTTTGCTCGAGCAAACATCAGATATTCGTGAGTTCATCTTTATTTTTGGTCACAATGGAATACCTTATGTTTTGAATATTCCGCCCATTTCGAATAAGTCTGAGTTTTGCCGATAAGGAAATAGCTACAGATAAAAGACGAAGGCAGTATTTTCCTATTGATTTGGTTTGAGAGTGAACGGATGCTGGACAGAATGGGCAATTTTGATATTTAATCTGCTCCGTTTGAATATTTACGGCATTTCTTTGAGAAAGTCCTGATTATTTATTTGCAAAGTTATTCCATCAACTGATTTTGTATTGTGGGGTTGCGGGCAGATTGAAGTTATAGCGCACGAGGGCTTCAACGCGGCAAGCGATCTATGCAGGTGAACTATATATATATATTGACTTCGTCAATCCGTAAGAATTTTCTCAACTCGTGTGGATTTAAGGAGGCACGATGACTAAAACGACATTCCTGAGTTTTGAGCAGTCAATAGCTGAGCTCGAAACTAAAATTGAAGAGTTGCGCTTCGTACAGGATGACTCTGCTGTTGATATCTCCGAAGAGATTGACCGGCTTTCCAAAAAAAGTCAGATGCTGACTAAAGATATTTATGCAAAGTTGACTCCTTGGCAGGTATCGCAGATATCTCGTCATCCTCAGCGTCCATATACGATGGATTACGTCAACCACGTATTTACCGACTTTCATGAACTACACGGTGACCGTAGCTTCGCTGATGATCAGTCGATTGTTGGTGGTTTAGCTCGTTTTAATGGGCAGTCCTGCATGGTCATCGGTCATCAAAAAGGACGCGATACAAAAGAGCGGGCCATGCGTAATTTTGGTATGCCAAAACCCGAAGGCTACCGTAAAGCCATGCGCTTGATGAAGCTGGCAGAAAAATTTGACATTCCTGTCTTCACTTTTGTTGATACTACCGGTGCCTGGCCCGGTATTGATGCGGAAGAACGTGGTCAATCGGAAGCAATCGGACATAATTTATATGTTATGGCTGAGCTGAAAGTGCCGCTGATCACAACAATTATTGGTGAGGGTGGCTCTGGTGGTGCTTTGGCTTTAGCTGTTGGCGATGCAGTATTGATGTTGCAGTATGCGACATATTCCGTTATTTCTCCTGAAGGATGTGCCTCTATTTTATGGAAAACATCTGACCGAGCGTCTGATGCCGCAGAAGCGCTGGGCCTGACAGCGCACCGGTTAAAGGCAATGGGATTAATCGACAAAATTATTAATGAACCGCTGGGTGGTGCGCACAGAGATCCTAAGCAGATGTGTTCTCTGGTTAAGCGTGCACTGGCCGATACACTGCGTCAGTTCCAGGGTGTTAAAACTAAAGATTTACTTAGCGCTCGCCATGAAAAACTGATGAGTTATGGTAAATTTAAGGAAACAAAGATTTCTGAATGAATCAACGTGGTAACAGCGGTGCTTTACCGCACCGCTTCTCTGAAGTACTGGACTCCTACTTTTCAGAGTTAGGAGTTGAGTCAGTCCCCGGGATGGCTATTGCATATAGTGGCGGGCTTGATTCTTCCGCCCTCCTTATGCTGGCAATTGAATATTGTCGTCTCCGTAAAATTTCCTTGGTCGCAATTCATATACATCATGGACTCAGCATAAATGCTGATTCATGGCTTGAGCATTGTCGATCGGTATGTCTTGCACATAACGTGACTTTTTTGTATCAAAAAGTCACGCTCGATGTTACTAAAAAAGAGGGAATAGAGAGCAGTGCACGAAGTGCTCGGTATCTGGCTCTTGGGCGAATTTGCCAAGAGCACCAGATCAATTTTTGCCTGACGGCTCATCATCAGGATGATCAGGCCGAAACTCTTTTAATGCAGATGTTGAGAGGTTCTGGTGTTGCCGGGTTGTCAGGGATGGATCGATTTAATACTGCAGAGAGTTTGCTTGGTGTCGGCACCCTGATGTTAATGCGTCCTTTGCTGCAGGAAACCAGGGGCGACTTAGAGCAATTTGTTGATTCGCGCGATATTTTGCACATACACGATGAGTCAAATGATGACGCACGATTTCTGAGAAACGCGCTAAGACATAAAGTGATGCCCGTGTTGGAGGAGGTGTCACCAGGGTTCTCTAAACGTATAGTAAGAACAGCAACACACATGCGATCCACCCGTATATTGCTGGAGGATCTTGCTGGACATGATTTAAGTACTTGTTCGGATAATGATGGATTAAGTTTGCAGTCTATTCGTTCGCTGTCGCCTGAGCGTGTTAATAATTTATTGCGACTGTGGTTTGCAAGGCTACGGTCAAGAATGCCAACTACCTCAAGGCTGACGGAGATCCGCAAGCAATTGTTCGATGCGCGTGATGATGCCCGCGTTACAGTTTTCCATGATAATTTGGCGATACATCGATACCGAGACAGAATCTATGCTACCTCCAGACTGGATGAGCAGGATCGATCGGAAAAGTCTGAGGTATTTAAATGGTCAGGGGAAGATAAGTTAGAGTTCCCAGGCATGGGCGGTACTTTGTATTTTCAATTTTCAGATTTTGGCGTTGATTGTGAATGGTTAAAAGGGCGGTCACTCGAGCTTCATTTTCGCCGAGGTGGCGAGCGCCTCAAGTTGGCAGAAAATCGATCTACCCGCGATATGAAAAGCCACTATCAATCCTTAAAAATCCCGTTTTGGGTAAGGCAGCAGCTACCTTACGTATCAATTGGAGATCAACTTATATTCGCTGCAGGCGTAGGGATGCAGTCCAGCTTCTGTTCGCAAGGGAGTGGAAGCCGGATTTTATTAAAGTGGGTTGCAGAACAATCGAATAAGGTATCCATGTGATGGAAAAGAATTTAAGGCAAATTGTTTTAGATACGGAAACAACCGGCTTAAGTGCGCGCGATGGCAATAGAATTATTGAGATTGGCTGTGTTGAGTTAATTAATCGGAAATTATCCGGTAATAATTATCATCAATATATTAATCCTGAGCGCGACTCCGAAGAGGGCGCACTTGCAGTGCATGGATTGACCACAGAATTTCTTAGTGATAAGCCAAAATTTTCTGATGTGGTCAAGCAGTTTTGCGAATATATTAAAGGTGCTGAAATTGTTATTCACAACGCGCCGTTTGATATCTCTTTTCTGAACGCTGAGTTTGCCAGAGTCGGTCTGGGGCTGTTTACTGATTATGTCGAAATCGTTACTGATACCTTGGTTCAAGCTAAAGAGTTGCACCCGGGAAAGCGGAATTCTCTCGACGCTTTATGTGATCGTTACGAAATCTCTAATTCGCACCGAAAGTTGCATGGAGCGCTGCTTGATGCGGAGCTTTTGGCTGACGTATTTTTGGCGATGTCCCGAGGGCAGAATAGTTTTGAAATCGATTTACCTGTTGAAGAGAAACCGGTAATTGAAGAGGTTGTGCTTGTTGATATTCCTATCGACGAAGTCATTCTTAAGATGGCGTCATCTGATGAGTTAATTGAGCACGAAACACTTTTATCTGGTTTGGATAAGCAGTTAAAACAGAGTTGTGTATGGCGAAGTCCGCCTGTATAGATTCAAATATAAATAAGCCGTTGCTATTTCGTTATATTTGTTTTGTATTTTTACCTTCCTTTTCGTGGGTTCTCCACATCAAATCTAGGCAGTTTGTTGCGACATTGCACAAAAACAGAAAAAACTTTAAAAAAATCCAAAAATAATTAAAGTTTTTTCTGATGCTGCCGTTAATAAAGCAGACAGAAAATATTTTTAAATTTATTTTCTAATTCCCCTAAAGTTTTAAAAAATGCTGCCGTTAATGGTATTGAGCTCAGTTAGTTCGGAGCGCTTAACTTCAATAAGTATTTGATTTTTATAGAATTTTAATTTTTAAGCTTGTTTTAGCTTTCTTGAGATTAAAAAAATAAAAAATCGACATAAATTCAAAAAATAAAGCTTGTAAGAATTTGTCTTACGAGCTTCTTCTGTTTTTTCTTCGTATAAATACCTTTTTTTTCCTATACACCCGAAATTTGTGGTCACTCACAATGTATCTCAACGGCAAGATACTTCGCCTTTGAACATGTATTGGAGGGTAGGAAAATGACACAGAACGACATGATGGCTGAAATACGTGATGCAAACTTGAGTTACTTAATGCTTGCTCAGCAAATGATTCGTGCTGATAAGGCAACTGCCATTTTCCGCCTTGGGATCGGTAAGGAAATTGCTGACTTAATTGAGGGTTTGAATAATTCACAAATCCTAAAGCTGGCAGGGTCCAATATGATGTTGGCAAGATTTCGTTTTGAAGACAGCTCAATTCTTTGCATGCTCACTAATTATAATAAAGAGCGTTCTCTCGCTCATTCTCACGCAGCGATTTTAATGGCAGGTCAGCCTGTCGAAGAAATTCATTAAAACTGTGTGTTGAGTATCTTTTAAGTAATGACGAGAGGTTGATATGGCTAGCAAAAGTGTTTTGAATGAAGCATCAGAGATTCAATTAGCGGTAGATTTAGTAAATCTTGGTGCTCGCTTGCAATTGTTGGAGTCTGAAACATCACTCTCTCGTGAGCGGCTATTAAAGATTTATAAAGAGCTGAAAGGTGTGTCTCCTCCGAAAGGAATGCTTCCATTTTCAACGGACTGGTTTACGACCTGGCAACCAAATATTCACTCATCGTTATTTATGAATATCTATAAATATTTGAATGAGCATGCTGAAGTTTCCGGTATTGAAGCTGTTGTTAAATCTTATCGGCTTTATCTTGAACAGGTTGGTTGTGTATCGCCTGACGATGCTGTGCTGTCTTTGACGAGAGCGTGGACTTTGGTTCGGTTTTTCGAAGGGAAAATGCTAACATTTGCAAAATGTTCTGAATGCGGTGGTCATTTTGTTGCACATTCATTGGATTTGAATAATCATTATAAGTGCGGGCTGTGTCATGTTCCCTCCCGCGCAGGTAAAACTAAAAAAACGAGAGAGGCTGACATTCCTTTGGATATGGTGGCTTAATAATTAATTAAATAGGAGTTGCTTTGGAGGCATTGCGTGTTAGTCACAAAAGCCATAGTCCTTCAAGCGCTCAGACCAGATATCCTTTACTAAAGGCGCTACTAGTTCAGATTTTATCGTTCGTCGTTTGCTTTTCTTTTGCGATCATTGTCAAAAATTTTTACGGATACGTATTTAGTCCGTTCACATTTCTTCTTCTTCTTTTATTTCATTCATTTCTGTCTCTCCTAATTTCACTTCTGCTTAAATGTGAGTGGTGGTGGAATGTTATTGCATTCATCTTTCCCATCTTTATCTTCCTCGGTTTGTATCTGCAGATTTCGTCTGCGCTTAGCTTGGTTATCTTTCTTTTTCTTTTTTTTGTTTTTGGTACTACTCTCACTACACGGGTGCCATATTTCCCATCCCATTCGTCGTTGTCGGAAAGACTTTTGGAATTTTTCTCTGATAAAGAAAAGTTGCGGCTACTTGATGCGGGAAGTGGTTTGGGCGGCTTGATTATTGACTTATCTAAAGCCAGACCGGATTGGAAGTTAACTGGCGTTGAAATTTCCTCATTTCCCTGGCTGTTTAGTTTTCTAAGGTCAAAAATCTTACGTCGTCAAAACGTCAAATTTCAACTTGGGAGTTACGAATATTTAAATTTTGAAAAATTTGATGTTGTTTTTGCTTATTTGTCGCCAGTAGTGATGTCAGAAATTTGGAAAAAGGTGCAATATGAAATGGTGCCTGGAAGTATTTTTATGAGTTACGAGTTTCCTATTGATGGTGAGCCCCCGAGTTTCGAAATTCAAGTGAGTGAAAAAGGGGAGATATTGTATGTGTGGCAAATGTGATGTTGAGAGTAAATTCTTTAAAAGAAACATCATTTCTGCATAGATTTACATCAATTTCTGATGATTCCTATTAGTTGGGCTGATATGATTGACGTAAGATATTTGAGCGTAATTTTCCAGTCAGGGAGTAAATTTCCGTGTTAGTTATTGTTGGTTATATTGTAATTTTAGGATCGGTGTTTGGTGGCTATGCGCTAGCAGGTGGGCATCTTGCTGTTTTATTTCAGCCATTAGAGTTACTTATGATTGGTGGTGCTGCTCTTGGTGCTTCTTTTGTAGGAAATAACGCTAAGAATTTGAAGGCAACAATTAAGACGTTGCCAAACGTTTTCAAGGGATCCAAATACTCAAAAGCTCTGTATATGGAACTGATGACCATGCTCTTTGACGTGCTGACAAAAGTGCGGAAAGAAGGGTTGATGTCAATCGAGGGCGATATTGAAAAACCAGAAGAAAGTCCGTTGTTTAGTAAATACCCCTCAATTGTTCATGATCATCACATGATGGAATTTATCTGTGATTATTTAAGATTGATGGTGTCAGGAAATATGGATGCTTTCCAGATTGAAAATCTAATGGATAATGAATTGGAAACGCACCACCACGAAGGAGCAATGCCTTTTCATTTTATCGCTAGATTGGGAGATGGCTTGCCAGCCTTCGGTATTGTTGCTGCGGTGATGGGCGTGGTGCATACCATGGAATCTGTTGGTATTCCCCCTGCTGAATTAGGCATTTTAATTGCTCATGCTTTGGTTGGGACTTTTTTGGGTATTTTGATTGCTTATGGATTTGTGGCACCGCTTGCAAGTTTGCTGGAGCAGCAATTGGAGGAGTCATCCAAAACTTTTCAATGCATAAAAGTGACTTTGCTCGCCAGTTTAAATGGTTATGCCCCCGCATTGGCAGTTGAGTTCGGGCGCAAAGTTTTATATTCAACTGAGCGGCCAACTTTTAGTGAGTTGGAAGAGCATATAAAACAATCGAAGTCGAAATAGTGAGTCTAGCAAGGTTTTCCAATGGCAAATGAAGAGCTGAGGCCGATAATAGTAAAGCGGATTAAAAAGTCTGGTGGCGGCCACCATGGCGGCGCGTGGAAAATTGCCTATGCTGATTTTGTGACTGCAATGATGGCATTTTTTCTCCTTATGTGGCTTCTTGGATCTACGGCAAAGGGAAACTTGCAAGGTATTGCTGAATATTTTCAGACTCCGCTAAAAGTCGCAATGGCTGGTGGTGATGGTAGTGGTGATAGCTCGAGCGTAATTAAAGGCGGGGGGAAGGATCTTAGTTTGCGTGAGGGGCAGAACCGTAAAGGCGATATCGAGTCCCAGAAGCGCTCGTATAACCTTCAGGCTGCCGAGGCTGCGTTAGCAAAAGCTGATGCAGATAGGCTTAAAGCTTTGAAGGGGAAAATCGAAGCGGCAATTGAGTCCAATTCCACGTTGAAAATGTATAAAAAGCAGTTACTGCTGGATATAACCACTGAGGGTTTGCGTATCCAGATGGTTGATGAGCAGAATCGCCCAATGTTTGCATTGGCAAAAGCTGAATTGCAACCTTATACAAAAGAGATTTTGCATGAGATAGGCAAAGCGTTAAATGAGGTACCGAATAAAATCAGTTTGTCTGGACATACCGATTCGGCTCCTTATGGCTTGGGGGAAAAGGGATATAGCAACTGGGAGTTATCAGCTGATCGGGCGAATGCATCCAGGCGCGAGTTGATTTTTGGAGGAATGGACGAGTCAAAGGTTTTGCGGGTTGTGGGTTTATCCTCGTCTGTTTTATTTGATAAGCAAGACCCGCTCAATCCGATTAATCGGCGGATTAGTATTATTGTGATGAATAAGAAAGCTGAAGAATCTGCATCGCAGGATGGTGGTGCTGTTGAGGTGGTAAATCAGGCAGATTCAAGCGCTGAAGTTTCTGTTAAGTCTGCAAAGTAACTTTTAATTGCACTTAGCCATTGAAAAATTATGCAGAGAGGATGCTTAAGATGTCCGAAAAGAAACTGTTGAGTTCTCAGGTAAAGCAGTTGTTAACGGGGGTGTCGGATCATGGAAACGCCCATCTTTCTGAGGTTGAAACCGACTTGGCGCAAACGGCAATTTTGCTCGGTGAGGCTATTGAAAAACTTAGTGCCAGTTTTTTTGCGCTTCACTCTGCGATTTTGAAGGAGCAAGAAGAAATTCAACTGATCATTAATTCGGGGCTGATTTCTGACGCCACAAGCGATAGATTGAAAACAATTCAAATTGAAATTGCTACCCATGTTAACGCCGCAGTAACTGGTTTGCAGTTTCAGGACATGACGAGTCAATTACTTTCCCGAACGATGCAACGCTGTGAGGGGCTTAGAGAAGTGTTAACAACATTAGGCTTATTTGGGGGGGATGTCACACTGGATATCGACAGTGATGATATCGCTTGTCTTTTGAAAGAAACCACCTCCCGACTCGAAAAACAGAGCGCTGATCTGCAGAATTTGTTGAGAAAGGCAGTTCATCAGAAACATTTGGAAAGCGGAGATGTTGAGCTGTTTTAAGTTGCACTTCGGGCTTTCAGGTATGTTGCATTTAATTCGAAAAATGGAGTAATTATGGCCAAAACGATTTTAGCGGTAGATGACTCTGGTTCATTGAGGCAGATGGTTGCATTTAGTTTAAAGGCTGCCGGGTATCAGGTAATTGAAGCGGTTGATGGGCAAGATGGCCTTGAAAAGGCCAGAAATCAAGTAGTGGATCTTGTTTTAACTGATCAGAATATGCCAAGAATGGATGGGTTGACTTTAATCAAATCGTTAAGAGGATTGGCCACTTACCAAAGAGTGCCAATTCTGATGTTGACCACCGAGTCTAGCGATGACATGAAATCTAAAGGACGTGCAGCTGGTGCAAACGGTTGGTTGGTAAAACCTTTTGATCCTCAAAAGCTCACAGAAGTCGTTAAAAAAGTAATAGGCTGATTTTCAGTTTATTAATGTATATCCCGGAGTTTAATAATGACGATTGACATGAGTCAGTTTTTTCAAGTCTTTTTTGACGAGGCGGATGAACTTCTTGCCGAAATGGAAAAGCTGCTGCTTGCCGTCGATGTTTTGTCCCCTGAGCCAGAGGACTTAAATGCTATTTTTCGTACAGCTCACTCAATAAAGGGAGGAGCATCTACTTTTGGGCTCAATGACATGAGTGAAGTGACTCATGTTTTAGAATCCCTGTTAGATAAAATCAGAAAAGGTGAAATGGCGTTGACGGCTGAGCACGTTGATGCATTTCTTATTGCAAAAGATATTTTGAAAATGCAGGTGAACGGTCATCGGCTTGGCACCCCGGTGGATCAGGATGCCGTTGGTGACGCCAGAATGCTGTTGCAATCTTTTTCAAATGAGGCTGTGCCAGTTGTCGCTCCTGTCCCACCCCCACCAACTCCGGTTACCGAGTTGGATAATACTGAATATAAATCTGCATTCAAAATTGCAATGACAGGTTTGAGTGAGAACGATGCAAAGGCGTTGCAAGTTGAGCTGGAGTTGCTTGGATCGATTTCTCAGATCGAATCTGAACCAGATAAAACTATTTTTTATCTGAGCACGAATGAAGCGGCTGACGATATCGTTTCTATTTGCTTATTTATTCTGAATCCGGATTGCTTTACCGTTACAGAAGTACCACTCTCTACGCAAGCTACCCAAAAAAATAAGGAGAAAACTGAGGATGAATTGGGGTACGGCTTTTTTGAGCCACTTGATTCTATGTTCCCTCCTTTAGACCCTGCTTCGGATTCAGATAAAACCACTGAACTAACAATGCAAGCAAATAGTATTGCTTCGTCTGCAAATCATGTTGAGAAGAAAAATTCAGTAAAGAAAGACGCAGAAAAGCATATTGCCTCTCAAGAAACTTCAACAATCCGTGTGGGAATAGAGAAAGTCGATCAGCTCATTAATTTAATTGGCGAGCTTGTCATTACTCAGGCGATGCTTGAGCAGCGAACACAGGAGTTAGATCCTATCGTTCACGAGCGCATATTGGGGAGTGTCGCGCACTTAACGCGGAATACGCGTGATCTGCAAGAGGCAGTCATGTCAATTCGCATGATGCCGATGGATTATGTTTTTTCTCGTTTCCCACGCATGGTGAGAGACCTTGCGACAAAGCTCGGTAAAAAAGTCGATTTTATTACCCATGGGGCATCGACTGAGCTGGATAAAGGTTTGATCGAGAGAATCGTTGATCCTTTGACGCATTTGGTGCGAAATAGTATCGATCACGGGATAGAAATACCAGCAATCAGAACGCAAAGTGGTAAAAGTGAAATTGGAAAATTGTCTCTGTCTGCAGTACATCAGGGTGGAAATATTGTCATAGAAGTGAGTGATGACGGTGGTGGACTGAATCGGGAAAGAATACTTTCAAAGGCTCGTGAAAATGGCTTAGTGGCGCCAGATTCGATGTCAGATTCTGACGTATGGCAACTTATTTTTGCCCCAGGATTTTCGACAGCAGAAATTGTGACAGATGTTTCCGGACGTGGTGTCGGTATGGATGTCGTTAAGAGAAACATCTCTGCGATGGGAGGTGTTGTTGATATTCGTTCTGCGATGGGGCTGGGCACTACTATAACTATTTCGTTACCGTTGACATTAGCGATTTTGGATGGGATGTCAATTAAGCTCGGTGACGAAATATACATATTACCACTTGGTTTTGTTGTCGAATCGCTGCAACCTGCTGCAGTAGATGTCAAAGAGGTTAGTGGTAAAGGAACAGTTGTTAAGGTCAGAGATGAATACTTACCCTTAGTTCCTCTTTATCAGCGCTTCAATTTAACGCCTAAATTTCTTAATCCGTCAGAAGGTATCCTCGTCATTGTTGAAGTGGATGGGAAAAAAGCAGCTTTATTTGTTGATGATTTGGTGGGGCAACAACAAGTCGTTGTTAAAAATATTGAGTCAAATTATAAAAAAGTGCCGGGAATTTCTGGCGCAACAATTTTGGGCGATGGAGGCGTTGCTCTTATTCTGGATGTTTCTGCATTGCTCCGGTCAAATAGATAGTCATAGTTAGAAACGTAAATAAAGGATTGAAAATGTCACAATCGACACAATTAGCCAACGAAACTAAATCTTCCGCTCAGGAAGGGAATTCTGATGTCGCGGGCAATGAGTTTCTTGCGTTTACCCTGGGAAATGAGGAATACGGCATCGATATTTTAAAAGTCCAGGAAATTCGTGGGTACGAAGCAGTCACCAGGATTGCAAATGCGCCCGAATTTTTGAAGGGCGTGATTAATCTGCGAGGAATTATCGTTCCGGTTGTAGACATGAGAATTAAGTTTAATCTGGGAAGCCCGACTTACGATCAGTTCACAGTTGTCATCATCTTAAACATTGAAGGCAGAATTGTTGGGATGGTGGTGGATAGTGTGTCAGATGTCACTACCTTGTTGCCTAGTCAGGTCAGACCTGCGCCAGAAATGGGAACGACCTTCAGCACTGATTTTCTGATTGGTTTAGGGACGTTAGAAGATCGAATGCTGATTCTGGTTGATATAGATAAATTGATGTCTAGCCCAGAAATGGGGCTCGTCGATCAATTAGCTTAGGTAGTAAATTTTTCTTTAAGATCATAATAAAAACAGAATAACTGTTTATCAGGGAGATAGTTGTGAATTTACGTAATTTGAAAATTGGTACTCGTTTAGCTTTAGGATTTGCCATTATTCTTGGCGGTATTGTCGCGGTGATGTTGCTGGTCAACGCATTGAATGCGTCGAATCGTAAAGAGATGTCGGAAAACTTGCGCCTGGCAAACCAAAAGCAGGCACTGGCTAATCTGATGAAAAGCTCTCTTTATGAAAGTGGAATTGCAATGCGTAATATCGGTATCCAATCGGATGTCGGTGAGATGCAAAAAGAAGAAGGACGAGTCAAGGCTCAGCGTAAGTTATACGATGATTCAAAAGAGAAAATTTCAGCTTTAGGATTAAGTGACGACGAAAAAAAGATCGTTGACGAGATAGCTAAATTAGATAAAGAAGCCTCAGGCCCTTTTAAAGACGCGGTTGGCCAAGCTTTGGCTTTTAACGCTGAGGGGGCAGTAAAAATAATTGCAACGGTTTTAGACCCAATTAGTAATAAACAAATTATTGAAATCAATAAGTTGGTTGAGCTACAGGCCGTCGCCGCTACTCAGGCATTTGATCGTGCAGACTCTGCAGCTAAAAAGTTGTCTTACATTCTTTATGTGATTCTGGTTTTTGCGCTCGGTATAGGTGCATTGATCGCGTGGATACTGACTAACAGCATCACTAAACCTTTATCTGAAGCACTTGGTTTGGCTGAAACAGTTGCCAGCGGTGATTTGTGTAGTGATGTTGTTGTTGCAGGTAGTGATGAGGTCTCGTCGCTACTACTCGCGCTGAAAAATATGAACAGCAGCTTGGCCGCAACCGTTGGCAAAGTTAGGGAAGGAACCGAAACAATTACTTTCGCTGCTCAGGAAATCGCGTCCGGAAATGCAGATCTTTCCCAACGCACTGAATCTCAAGCGAGTTCTTTAGAAGAAACTGCCAGTTCTATCGAAGAGTTGACAAGTACAGTGAAGCAAAATGCAGACAATGCGCGGCAGGCAAATCAGTTGGTCGTATCTGCGACCGGTGTTGCAGTTAAAGGTGGCGCTGTTGTCGGTCAGGTTGTGAATACAATGGGATCAATTAAAGACAGTTCGAGAAAAATTGTCGATATTATTGGTGTTATTGATGGGATTGCTTTTCAAACGAATATTCTCGCGTTGAATGCAGCAGTTGAGGCAGCCAGGGCGGGGGAGCAAGGGCGAGGCTTTGCGGTTGTTGCTGCTGAAGTGAGAAATTTGGCTCAACGCAGTGCTGGCGCAGCAAAAGAAATTAAATCCTTGATTGACGACTCGGTTGATAAGGTTGATCAAGGAAGTAAGCTGGTGGATGAGGCTGGTAAAACGATGGATGAAATCGTCACTAGCGTCCAGCATGTTGCCGATATCATGAGCGAAATAGCGGCTGCAAGTCAGGAGCAAAGCGCTGGAATTGAGCAAGTCAATTTGGCAATTACTCAGATGGATGAAATGACTCAGCAAAATGCTGCGTTAGTTGAGCAGGCCGCAGCTGCAGCTGAAAGTATGGAGGAGCAAGCTGTCGAATTGGCTAGAGCTGTAAGTGTATTTAAATTGTCTAATTCGCTGCAGCCAGTGGTTAGACCTGTTGCGCAATATCGTGAGTCGGTAGTCAAACCAAATCAGGTTAAACCAGCGGCATTGCCTTCGGCAACAAAAAACACAGAAGCTTCCAATGTTAAGAAAGTTGCTGCAGATGACTCATGGGAAGAGTTTTGATTTTTAAATTAATGCGTGTTCGTATGTGGACCCGGGTGTTCTTTGGTGCTTATAAGTTCTGAGTTTAGTTTTGAAAGTCTTTGATGAGAAATATTGGCGCAAAAGAAAGATCAGAAAACTCAAAGGAGTTTGAATTTAACTCTCGTGACTTTGATCGTGTGAGAGAGCTGATATATAAGCGGGCAGGCATATCTCTCGCCGATAGCAAGCAAGAGATGGTTTATAGTCGTCTCGCAAGGCGCTTACGGGCGACCGGAATAAATTCATTCTCGGATTATCTGAACAGTTTGGAGAGAGAGCACGATAGTTTGGAGTGGGAGGCTTTTACGAATGCCTTGACTACAAATTTGACATCCTTTTTTCGCGAAGAACACCATTTCCCTATTCTTGCGGATTTTGTAAAACATCGTAAGCAACCAATTCAAATTTGGTGTTCCGCCAGCTCTACCGGAGAGGAGCCGTATTCGATTGCCATGACTCTTTGTGAGGCCTTTGGTACTTTGCGTCCCCCAGCGCATATCGTGGCTACGGATATTGATACTAACGTTTTGAATACTGCGTCGAAAGGTGTTTATAACATCGACAGGGTAGAGAAATTATCTCCAGATCGGGTGAAAAAATTTTTCCTTAAAGGAAAAGGTAACCAAGATGGACTTGTCAGAGTAAGGCAAGAGCTAATCGATATGATTACCTTCAAACAGCTTAATTTGCTTGCTGATAGTTGGCCGCTGTCAGGGGAGTTTGACGCGATTTTTTGTCGAAACGTGATGATCTATTTTGATAAGCCCACTCAGGGCAAAATTCTCAGAAAATTCGTTCCATTAATGAAGCACGATGCATTATTGTTCGCGGGACATTCAGAGAATTTTTTATACGTGTCGGATGATTTTAAGTTGAAGGGGAAAACCGTGTACGAGCTTTCTTCTGGTAATGCTGTCAATGGACGAGTTGCTACAAATCATTTGCACAAAGGTAGCTTATGAGTAAGTTGAGTGAAGAGCATTTTGCAACAAACGTATATTTTGACAGGACGTTTGATTGTGACGCTGCAAAAATTTTGCCAGGAGAGTTTTATTTCACGAACAAAGACATGTTGATCGTGACGGTTCTTGGCTCTTGTGTTTCTGCTTGCATTCGTGATCGTGTGACTGGAGTAGGGGGGATGAATCATTTTATGCTCCCGGATACCGGTGGGGATGCAGATAATCCTGTTTCTGCCTCTATGCGTTACGGTACCTATGCAATGGAGGTGCTTATTAATGAGCTACTGAAAGCAGGTGCGAAACGAGAAAACATGGAAGCAAAAGTTTTTGGTGGTGGAAATGTGTTGCGTGGTTTTACAGCTATCAACGTAGGTGAAAGAAATGCAAAGTTCGTCCTGGATTACTTAAAGGCGGAGCGCATGCGTGTGATTGCGGAGGATCTGAATGATATTTATCCTCGCAAAGTATATTTTTTTCCAAAAACGGGTAAGGTTCTCGTCAAAAAATTAAAAGTAGAACACAATGACACACTGAGAAAACGTGAGCAGGATTATGCAAGTCGCTTAAAAACGACCTCTGTGGGTGGGGAAGTCGATTTGTTTTAATTTTGACCTGAATTTTTTGCAAGCTTCAGGCGAATATGGAATTTTTCCAGATGAAAATAAAAGTATTAATTGTTGATGATTCGGCGCTCATTCGTAGCGTCATGAGTGAAATTATTCGTAGCCAACCGGATATGGAAGTTGTTGGCGTCGCACCTGATCCGCTGGTTGCCAGAGAACTGATTAAACAGACTAATCCGGATGTTTTGACTTTAGATGTCGAAATGCCGAAGATGGATGGCTTGGATTTTCTTGAGCGCCTGATGCGTTTGAGGCCGATGCCGGTCATTATGGTGTCCTCACTGACTGAGCGAGGGTCAGAGATCACGATGAAGGCTCTGGAGTTAGGGGCTGTTGATTTTGTCTCAAAGCCTAAAATGTCGATTCAGAGTGGCATGCTTGATTATGCTGAGTTAATCGCCGATAAAATCCGCATTGCATCAAAAGCAAAAATCCGACCAAGAGCGCTTTCTGCTGTTGATCATACTAAAGATGCGCCGGGTGCTTTGCCATTGGTGCGTAATCCTTTAACCAGTAGTGAAAAACTGATTATTATCGGTGCTTCCACCGGAGGCACTGAAGCCATAAAGAATTTTCTTGTGCAAATGCCGTCAGATTGTCCAGGCATTTTAATTACTCAGCATATGCCAGAAGGCTTTACCCGCTCTTTTGCAAAGCGACTTGACGGTTTATGTAAAATTTCTGTATCTGAGGCTGTGGGCGGAGAGCGCGTTTTGCCTGGGCATGCGTATATTGCACCGGGACATTCACATTTACTCCTTGCCCGTAGTGGGGCTAATTATGTAACCCAACTCGATACCGGAGAGCCTGTAAATCGGCATCGCCCATCCGTTGATGTCCTGTTCCGTTCTGCTGCTACTTATGCCGGTAAAAATGCTGTTGGTGTTATATTGACTGGCATGGGGAAAGATGGTGCTGCCGGCATGTTGGAAATGAAAAACGCTGGTGCTTATAATTTTGCGCAAGATGAAGCAACTTGTGTAGTATTTGGAATGCCTCGGGAAGCAATTGCAATCGGTGCGACACATGAAGTTTCGCCCTTAAACGAATTGCCAACAAAGGTATTGCATTATTTGGCAACACATGGAAGCCGTGCACTTAGGGTTTGATGGAGTGAGGAGACATGCTTCAATGCAATTTAACCCACCTCTTATTCTTAAATTGACCGATAATATTAGTAATTGTATTCAAAGAAATAATGGAGTAATTCATGGCCGATCAAAACCTGAAATTTTTAGTTGTAGACGATTTTTCTACTATGCGTCGCATAGTAAGAAATTTGCTTAAAGAGTTAGGCTACTCCAATGTGGATGAGGCTGAGGACGGAGCGATGGGGCTTGCGAAGTTGAAAAACGGTGATTTCGACTTTATTATTTCTGACTGGAATATGCCTAATATGGATGGCCTCACTATGTTGCAACATATTCGTGCTGATCCTGCGCTTTCTAAAATTCCGGTTCTGATGGTTACTGCAGAGGCGAAGAAAGAAAACATTATTGCTGCTGCACAAGCTGGTGCGAATGGCTATGTTGTTAAGCCGTTTACTGCCGCAACCTTGGATGAAAAGCTTTCAAAAATTTTTGAGAAATTGGGTAAGAGCGCCTGATTTAAGCTGCTGCCAAATGCGGATGCGTTAGAGAGTTGGTTTATCATCAGACTTTCTATCTGGCAGTTGTCTTGGTTTTGTAGGCACTCTGTGGCAGAGTGCCTGCCGAATATTATGAAATGAGATACTTGTCTTAGTCGGATGAAATTAAAAAAGTGACTGAAGTTTTTTTAAAATTATCTGCAAAAACCTCGAGACAAAAAATGTTCTTGCCTATCAGTGAAATCAAATGAGCTGTTGGATGAATTCTGTTCCTGATGATTTTGTCTTTGTGGTTAAATAAATAATAAATTCTATATGATTGAAGATAATTTCATCTTAAGAGAACCGCTGCTTGACCCTAAGCAACGCGTGATTGGTTTTCAGTTTTCATGGCAACAAGCGGATTCCAACGCTCAGTTAGACAGCCAAAATCTCGATTATTTACTGGAATTTGTTGCCGGTCATCTGAATGATGATGACGGTTTTTTACTTGCGGACAGCTTGGTGTTTCTTGAAGCATTGCCTGAACTATTGCATGCTGATGGACTCAAATCATTTCCACCAAAAAATACAGTCTTGATTTTGCATAAGAAGTATTTTGCAGATGAATCTACATTGGAGGCAGTAAAGGAACTACGGGCTCTGGGCTTTGGCATTTGCCTTCGCGGAGCTGAAGTTACAACGCTGGAACGTTCCTTTTTTGCATTTGTCTCTCATATTGAGGTGCAGTTAAATGCGGCTAACTTCGCGTCTCAGGCAAAAATGTATGCGTCGTTGAAGCAATCTTCGGTCAAGATGGTGGCGCGTAATGTTTCTACGTGGCAGGATTTTGATGCTTGTGCAGCTTTAGGTTTGGATAGTTTTGTTGGGAAGTTGCATTTGATTCCAAGACCCAGTTCCGCGCCAAAAAGCTTGAATCCAGCGCAGACTACGATATTGCAGTTGATGGAAATGGTCAGAAAGAATGCGGATGTCCAGCAGCTGGAGTTGGTTGTTAAACGTGATGCTACGCTGGCATACAAGTTATTGCGTTACATTAATTCTGCTGGTTTTGGCCTGCGCACAGAAATTCAGTCGTTGAAGCATGCGGTACAAATGTTAGGCTACAGTCCGCTATACAGATGGTTAACTGTTTTGCTTGCAACCGCAAGTACCAGCGGATATTCGCCGGTTCTGCTGGAAACAGCAATTGTCAGGGGGCGGTTTGCAGAGTTACTCGGTCAAATGAAAATGCCGAAGTCTGAAGCGGAAAATCTTTTTGTTGCAGGGATGTTTTCCTTGCTTGACCGCTTACTTGGTTTGCCGATGGAAGATGTACTCTCGACTATACAATTACCCGAAGTTGTTACCGAGGCATTGATTTCGAGGGAAGGGGTTTTTGGTCCTTACCTAGCCTTGGCAGAGGCATGTGAGTTGAATAGTATGCTGGTTGGTTCTTTGGCTGAGTCGTTAAAGATTTCCGCCGAGGACGTAAATACAGCTCATTTGGCTGCTTTAGTGTGGGCGAAAAATGTAGCGACAGCTGCATAACGATACTGATTGGCAAAAACGGCAAGCCTTCATGCTTGCCGTTTTTTTTATTTATTGATCTGATACAAAATTAATGATGAAGCGCGAGCATAACATTCAATTTCCAGAAATACCTCTTTGGTTGGTATGGGGTATTGTTTGTTATTTTGTGAGCTTCAAGTTGGGCAGCTATCCGATTCTGGATAACAATGAAGGATTGTACGCAGAAATCCCCCGTGAAATGTTACGTTCCGGTGATTGGCACCAGTGGATTATTCCTCATCTGAACGGGCTGCCATACATGGAGAAACCTCCTCTGTTGTATTGGTTGACTGCGGTTTTTTTTGCGGCATTTGGTGAGTCAGAGTGGGTTGCCAGGTTGGTTCCGGTGTCCTCTGGTATTGGATGCGTGGGACTGATTTTGTGGTTCACTAAATCGATAGGGCGAGAGTACGCTGGCAGGTTGGCGGCTATTGTGTTTATCAGCAGTCTTGGCGTTACTGCGATGTCCCGTATCCTGATGTTTGATATGTTGCTGACGGTATTGTTGACGGCGGCAGTGATGTCGGGATATCTGTTCTGCGTAAGAAAACAACGTAAATTACTCTACCTATGTATGGCTATGCTGGCGCTTGCTTTGCTGGCGAAGGGATTTGTTGCGTTGATTTTATTTTTCGCGGTTATGGGCACTTACCTTGCGTTAAGCTCGTCAACGTTGAAAAACTTCCTGTCTCGTTTATATGAATGTTTGCACTGGAAGGGGTTGTTGGTTTTTTTCCTCATTGCGACTCCGTGGCATATCGCAGCAATGCTGGTTGAACCTATTTTCCCCTGGTTTTATTTCATTAACGAACACATCTTAAGATTCCTGGGGAAGAGGGAGCCGCATGATTACTATGCAGGTGCTTGGTGGTATTACCTTCCACGGGCGTTGCTGTTTCTATTCCCATGGTCATTTTTCCTTCCGGTCTTAGCATTTGCCCGAACGAATATTGCACGTCAGCGGGATATACATTTGTTCTTGTGTATTGCCTGGCTGATACCTATGGTATTTTTTTCTGTCTCCAGTGCGAAGGCAAATTATTATCTCGTGATTGTGATGCCGTTTGTGGCGATTCAATTGGCTTTGATGTTGGAAGATGCGAAATTTGGTGGTCGCTGGGGGCTGGTAATCCCGGGGGCACTGTTGTCAATTTTATTTTTTGCACTGACCTTGTGGTTTTTAAATGGGAAAAACGAAGCCCTGAATGGCCTGTTTATTAAGGGAATTTTTACCCGGTATTTTGCTGAAATTTTGTTGATCACATCAATTCTGGTGACGTTTTTCTCATACCGTATACGCAAACTGGGTGTTTTGTTATACGTTTTGGTTCCGATGATGAGTTTGCCGGCCATGTTGCAAGTGATCGATGTGAGGCAGAATTATATTTCCACAAAAGAAGTTGCTGCATGGTTGAGGACGGATTTTCCTCGGTCTGAGGTTATCTTGTACCGTGTTTTTGAGCATCAATCTTCATTGCCATTTTATTTGAAAGCCCCGGTTCGAGTCGTTGATAGCCGAAGCAGTGATTTATTTTGGGGTAACAAGCTTCACAAAAATAATATCGTGCTAAGCGATATGCAGTTTCAGATTCTGCTTGATAAGCAAAAGATTGTATTGATGGTTCTGAAAGAAGATTTACCTGATTTCAGACAAAAGAAGTATTTTTCTGAATTTAAATTGACCAGAGAATCTGGTAATACTCTGATTTTTACCAATTAATTCAGATATTTACTGAATTTAAAACCGGTGCCTTCTGGAGCCTGTAAGGGCATCAAGGTATAATCACGCTTTTCTCATCCAACCTGCGATAGTTAGAGAGAAACTGTCTCCTGCTATTGCCTCAACTACTCCTCTAGCCATGTTGATATTGCCAGGCTCTAATGCCCTGTCTGCTTTCCGTACATCCAATCTGCTGAATCGTTTGCAGGAAGTCGATGCAAATATTATCGGCGTCACTGCAAGATACCAACATTTTGTAGATGTAAGCGTTGAATTGCAAAAGAATGATATTGAACGTCTTGAAGCTTTATTAGTTTACGGCGACCGTTTCAATGGATCTCAGGACGGTGAATCTTTTATCGTTATTCCGCGTATCGGCACGATTTCTCCGTGGGCAAGTAAAGCAACTGATATTGCGCGAAATTGTGGTATGCATCAGGTGCGTCGTATCGAGCGTGGTATCAGCTACTTTGTACAAATGAAAACAGGCTTTTTTGGTGGAACCAAAGAAGTGAAGCAGTCATCCCGAGAAGCCATCTCTGCTTTATTGCATGATCGTATGACTGAAATGGTATTGACGAATCTTGGTGATGCCGGTGCGCTGTTTTCCGAGTTGCAAGCAAAACCTCTGGAATCTGTTGATATTCTGAGCGGTGGTAAAAATGCCTTGCTGAATGCCAATAGCGAGTTAGGCCTTGCCTTATCCGATGATGAAATCGATTATCTGGTAGATGCTTTTAATTCCGTCAAACGTAATCCGACTGACGTTGAATTAATGATGTTTGCACAGGCAAACAGCGAGCATTGCCGTCATAAAATATTTAATGCAGATTGGACTATTGACGGTGTTGAGCAAGATAAGTCTTTGTTTCAGATGATTAAAAACACCCACGAGCTGCATCCACAGGGAACCGTCGTTGCTTATAGTGATAATTCCTCAATTATCGAAGGTGCAAAAGTTCAGCGTTTTTATCCTCGCGACAGTAAAACGGGTACTTATGCGTTGTCGGAAGAATTAACCCATATTTTAATGAAGGTGGAGACGCATAACCATCCGACCGCAATTTCACCATTTCCTGGCGCATCTACTGGCGCAGGCGGCGAAATTCGTGATGAAGGTGCGACCGGCAGAGGGGCAAAACCTAAAGCTGGGCTGACAGGATTTACAGTGTCCAATCTGTCTCTCCCTGGCATGACTCAGCCTTGGGAAAACGCGACTGATTGTGATGGCGGCGCAAAAACAGAATCTGTGTACGGAAAACCCGACCGCATTGCTTCTGCATTGCAAATCATGATTGATGGTCCTTTGGGTGGCGCTGCATTTAACAATGAGTTTGGCCGTCCTAATTTAGGGGGTTATTTCCGTACTTATGAACAAAATGTTGGCGGTACAGTGTATGGCTACCATAAGCCCATCATGATCGCTGGTGGTATTGGCAGTATTTCCGCTCAACATACTAAGAAAAATGATTTGCCAGTAGGAAGTTTGTTGATTCAACTTGGCGGACCAGGCATGCGTATAGGGATGGGCGGCAGTGCGGCTTCCTCTATGGCGACAGGTACTAATACTGCTGATCTTGATTTCGATTCGGTTCAACGCGGAAATCCTGAAATGGAGCGGCGTGCGCAGGAGGTGATCAATTCTTGCTGGCAAATGGCTGATGCGAATCCGATTTTATCTATTCACGATGTCGGTGCCGGCGGCTTGTCGAACGCGTTTCCTGAAATAACGAATGATGTAAAGCGGGGTGCAATATTTGATTTGCGCAAAGTGCATCTGGAAGAGAGTGGTATGGCCCCAAAAGAAATCTGGAGCAACGAGTCACAAGAACGTTATGTGTTGGCAATTGCCCCCGAGAGCCTGGAAATTTTCCGTGGCTTTTGTGAGCGCGAGCGCTGTCCGTTTGCAGTAGTGGGTACCGCGACAGAAGAACGGCAATTGAAAGTGATTGATCCGGAACACAGCAATACACCGGTCGATATGCCGATGAATGTATTGCTGGGAAAACCTCCCAAGATGCACAGGAACGTTGAGCGTCTGCAGACATCGTATAAGCCGCTGGATCTGACGGGAATCAGTCTTGATGATGCGACACAACGTGTATTAAGTTTGCCTACGGTTGCGGATAAATCGTTTCTGATTACGATCGGCGACAGAACTGTTGGCGCAACGACCGTACGTGATCAGATGGTCGGGCCGTGGCAGGTACCTGTGGCTGATTGCGCGGTGACGACAATGAGTTTCGAGGGCTTTCTGGGTGAAGCGATGGCCATGGGCGAACGCACTCCGCTCGCGGTCATTAATGCGCCGGCTTCGGGTCGTATGGCCGTTGGTGAGGCGATTACGAATATTGCTGCGGCACCGATCAAAGATATCTCAGATATCAAATTATCTGCCAACTGGATGGCGGCTTGCGGTCAGCCAGGTCAGGATGCTGCCTTGTTTGATACAGTGAAAGCTGTCGGCATGGATTTATGCCCGGCACTTGGCATCAGTATTCCAGTCGGTAAAGATTCTCTGTCAATGCGTACAACGTGGAAAGATAGTGACGACAATAAGTCTGTCACGTCGCCAGTGTCATTGATCATATCGGGTTTCTCACCTGTCTATGATGTGCGTAAGACACTGACGCCGCAAATACGCCTGGATAAAGGTGATACAAGCCTGATTCTGATTGATCTTGGTCGTGGGCGAAATCGCCTCGGTGCTTCGGCTTTTGCACAAGTGATGCAAGTGATTGGCAATGATGTGCCAGATGTTGACAGCGCTGCTGACCTGAAGGCTTTCTTCGCTGCTATTCAGCAATTGAACAGTGAAGATAAACTGCTGGCTTACCATGACCGTTCTGACGGTGGTTTGTTTGCGACTTTATGCGAGATGGCGTTTGCTGGTCGCGCAGGGTTGGCGATTAATCTCGATATCCTGACGATGGAAACCGAGCATGCTGCAGATCAGGGCGACGCCAAAAATTGGGCCGGTCAAGTAGCGGAAAGAAGAAATGATCTGACATTACGGGCATTGTTCAATGAAGAATTAGGCGCCGTGATTCAGGTGCGCACCGAACAACGCTCTGAAGTCATGGATGTTTTACGCTCACATAATCTCGGTGCCTGTAGCCACATTATTGGCAAGCCGAATGCCAGTGACTCGATAGAGTTTTACCGTGACGTAAAACAGATATTCAAAAAACTCAGATCAGAACTTCATCAGACATGGAGCAAAACCAGCTGGCAGATCGCTCGCCTGCGCGATAATCCGGCTTGCGCTGATGCAGAGTACGCCCGCATCAGTGATGTGCAAGACCCAGGGATGCAGCCCAAGTTAAGTTTTGATATCAATGATGATGTTGCTGCTCCATTTATCGCTACCGGTGTTCGTCCTAAGGTGGCAATCTTGCGCGAACAGGGTGTGAACTCTCACATCGAAACTGCATATGTTATGCATAAGGCGGGATTTGAATCTGTCGACGTACATATGAGCGATTTGATTGCTGGTCGTGCGAATCTGAGTCATTTTAAAGGCTTGATCGCTGTCGGCGGCTTCTCTTATGGAGACGTATTAGGTGCAGGTGAGGGCTGGGCAAAAACGATCTTGTTTAATGCGATGTTGTCTCAGCAATTCTCTGAGTTTTTCCACAGAACTGACACATTTGGTTTGGGTATTTGTAATGGTTGTCAGATGATGAGTAATCTGAAATCGATTATCCCGGGGGCGGAAGCGTGGCCGAAATTTACCAAGAACAAATCTGAACAATTCGAAGCACGTTTTTCGATGGTTGAAGTGTTGGATTCTGCTTCTGTCTTTTTCAGTGGCATGGCGGGGACGCAAACTCCAATCGCGGTAGCCCACGGCGAAGGTTTTGCTGATTTTTCTACGACCGGCGATATTGCTAAGGCGCAAGTGGCAATGCGATTCGTTAACAACAGCGGAGATGTTACTGAAAGCTATCCGTACAATCCGAACGGTTCACCACAGGGAATTACTTCTGTAACGAATCTGGATGGGCGCTTTACAGTGATGATGCCGCACGCCGAACGTGTGTTCCGCACAGCGATTCATTCCTGGCATCCGGATGACTGGAATGAAGACTCACCATGGATGCGCATGTTCCGAAATGCAAGAAAGTGGGTGGGTTGATCTAAGGTTGAATTGAAGAAAGGGGGCTTTTGCCCCCTTTCTTATTTTTGTGATTTTGCTGATTTTATTTGACCGCATCGCAAATAAAAAAAGAGGCGTTTAATACGCCTCTTTTTTGAACTGAACCTGATTGTAATTACTGAACTTTTGCTTTTTTCACCAACGCTTGTTGATAAGCCTGCACTTTTTGTTGCTGCAGTCCATCAACGATCTGTGGTTTTACTTCTTCTAGTGTCGGGAATTTTGCTGTGCGTACATCATCTAATTTGATGATGTGAAAGCCAAATTCAGTTTTAACCGGTGTTTCGGTAAACTGACCCTTTTGCAAAGCAGTCATTGCTTGAGAGAATGCAGGAACGAATGTTGCTGGTGTTGCCCAGTCAAGATCACCGCCTTTTGCTGCGGATCCTGTATCTTTAGATTGTTTAGCTAATTCTTCAAATTTAGCGCCAGCTTTCAATTTCAAAATGATCGCTTTTGCATCATCTTCTTTTTCTACCAGAATATGATAGGCGTGATATTCCTTGTCGCCAGCTTGTGCTTTTGCTTTGTCGTATTCAGCCTGTACTTCGGCATCGGAAACAGGATTTTTCTTTACATAATCAATCATCAGCGCACGAATCAGCAAAGATTGACGAGCGATTTCCAATTGATTTTTTACTTCTGCATTCGAAGCGAGGCCAGATTTTTCAGCTTCCTGCATTAATACTTCACGATTAATCAGTTCTTGCTTCACCATTGCGCGCAACTGTGGGCTGTCTTGCTGACCTTGCGATGCCAGTTGTTTGACCATGGCATCTACGCGAGAAGAAGGAATTGCTTTGCCATTGACTACAGCAAGATTTTGAGCCATTGCAGGCAGGGCTGTTGCAAGAAGTACTACCAGCAAATGAGCAGGTTTAAAAGTCATTGTCTGTTCCTAAAATAACAAAATAAAAAACGGATTATAAGTAAACTGCTTAGGTTAGGTCGGTATCTCTGACGGAGCAAGTGCACTGATTGCCAGTGCGTGAATTTCCGTGTGCATCATATCGCCAATGGCATCATACACCAGACGATGGCGGGAAATGCGATTTAAGCCCTCAAATTGAGGACAAATTATTTTCAAACTGTAATGACTTCCTCCTGATGCGGCACCTGCATGCCCTGCATGTGCATGGGAGTCATCCTGAAGTTCACACAGCACGGGGTGCAAATTTTCTGTCAGACGTATGTGTAATTTTTCAAAACGGGTCATGACTCAGTTTCTTCTATGTATTTTGTTAAAAATAAGCTTTGAATAATAACGAATGCAGGCATGATCCCTATCATGGATATCAGCTTGAAATTCGCCCAGGCTGACGTCGTGAAATTGTAGGCTACCAGTAGATTCGCGATTCCCATTACTAAAAAAAAGCAGATCCACGCAAGACTGAGGCGAGACCAGATTTTCTCCGGGAGTTTTACTTGCGATTCCATTGCAGTACGGATCAGATTTTTCTTAAAGCCAAACTGTGCCAGCATAAACGCGACGGCATAACACCAGTAAAGAACAGTTGGTTTCCATTTAATAAATGCTTCGCTATGGAAATAAATAGTTGCCCCACCGAACACCATGATGACGATGAATGAGATCCAAAGCATTGCATCGACCTTCTTTCTACGTATAAGCAGATAGGCAATCTGGCATAAAGATGCAATCAGTGTCACAGCCGTGGCAAGTAGAATTGGCGCAACTTCCTCGGCGCTGCCGCCACCTGACACGAGTCCGGAAAGAAATTCAGTTACATACGCCTGTGCAGCAGTAGGGTGGTTTTCTCCCCATTTGAACGTCACAAAAAACAGAATGACGGGGAAAATATCAAATAAAAATTTCATTAAAAAGTTACTCAGGCAAAGGTTCAAATTTCAAAGACGCAGAATTAATACAATAACGTAGTCCTGTTGGCGGTGGGCCATCAGGAAAGACGTGCCCAAGGTGGGCGTCGCAGATATTACACACAATTTCGGTGCGAGTCATGCCGTGAGATGTGTCTATCTTCTCCAAGACATTCGCGGGGTTGAGTGCACGAAAATAACTTGGCCATCCACAGCCAGAATCAAATTTTGTATCGGATGCAAACAGTGGTGTATTGCAGCAGACGCAAGTGTAGATGCCGATATCGTGGTGATCCCAGTATTTTCCGGTAAACGCTCTTTCCGTGGCTGCATGGCGGGTAACCTGATATTCGATAGGATCAAGCTGAGCGCGCCACTCAGCATCGGTCTTATGTATTTTATTCATATTTTCTTTCGTTTACGACGAACAACTGATTTCGAGATGTTGTGCCCAAGTCGGTGGCTCATCTGAGTATAGATGATGCTCTGGCTGTTCATCAAAAGGGTGTTCGAGAATTGTCAGCAGCTTTTGGACTTCACTGAAATCCTTATTCTGCGCTTTTTCAATAGCAATTTGCGCAAGATAGTTTCGCAGAACATATTTGGGATTGCTCGCTCGCATACGACTTTGTCTTTCTTCGGCTTTACTGCCTTCAGAGACCAGCCGTGCCCGGTAAAGTTCCAGCCAATCAATCGCAGCTTGAGAATTGCTGAATAAACTGACGAAATCGTCGTCTTTTGAGCTGGCGTGATTTTCGAGGTGACTCAGGTATCTGAACGTGTGCGTGAAATCAGCATGGTTTTCCTGCATGATATTAAATAGCTGATCAGTCAGTTCCTTATCGCCATTTTGAATGGTCAATAATCCGAGTTTTTTACGTAGCAGTGCTTCCCATTTATTTGTAAAAGAAGACGAGTAACAATCCATTGCCAGTTGCGTATCTTCTACACTACCTATCAGCGGCAGTAAGGCCTGGCCAAGCGCATGTGTATTCCAGTGTCCGATTGTGGGCTGCATACGGTAGGAGTATCGGCCTTGTTGATCTGTATGATTGCAAATGTGCCTTTCATCATACTTTTCCATAAATCCAAACGGACCGTAGTCCAGTGTTAAGCCCAGGATAGACATGTTGTCTGTATTCATGACGCCATGCATGAATCCGACGGACTGCCAGCAGGCGATCAGTTCAGCTGTTTTTTGCGTTACCGTACTGAGGAATGCCTGATAGGGATTAGGCTGTTCCAGTGCTTCAGGATAGTGATGCCTGATCACAAAATCCGCCAGAATTTTTAATTCATCAGGTCGGTTGTTGTAGTACCAATGCTCAAATGATCCAAAACGGATAAAGCTGGGAGCGAGTCGCGTAACAACCGCACTGGTTTCTACCGTTTCTCGCATCACGCCCTGATCGGAGCCAGTGATTGCCAACGCTCTGGATGTCGGTATTCCCAGTGCCTGCATTGCTTCGGAGCACAAGAGTTCACGGATCGACGATCTCAGTACGGCTCGTCCATCGCCGGAGCGGGAATAGGGGGTTGGGCCTGCGCCTTTCAGTTGAACTTCAAAGCGTTGCTGATGTTTATCTATGGCATCACCTAAAAGAATCGCCCGACCATCACCGAGTTGCCCTGCCCAAGCGCCAAATTGATGACCTGAGTAAACGCTGGCCAGTGGATTCGCTCCAGGAATATTACAATTTCCAGTGAAAGCCTCAACGTATCTTGGTGTGAGCAACAATGCCGGATCCAGATTGAATTGTGCCGCAACTGGTGTACTGACGGCGATGGCGTATGGTTGTGGTAGCGGAGTAGGCTGCAAGTGCGTATAGAAACTGGCTGGCAGACGTGAAAAGGCGCTGGGTTGTAAAAAATCATCCAGATCGCTCACTTGCTTTACTAATGATGATGTTGGCATTGCACGGAATAATGAATATGAATGCCGTTATTCTGACAGAGTACGCGAAAGTCTGTTTTTTCGTATTGCTGTGATACAGGAGAGTGGGCAAGCAGAAAATATAAGGGCTTCAATCCAATCGGAGTGAAGCCCTTTTGTACTTGATGCACTGTGAGAAAAACTACGCCGTCATCATCTCGCGAACTTTGCAGCCGTCAATGAGGAAAGACAAGCTGGTAACCAGAACGAGTTCGCCTTCAGCCGAGCGAGCAGTGCCAGTAATGCCGGGGGTGCTGATGCAGGTGAGTGGTTTGATCACCAGATCTGCGGTTCCATCTACCGAATCTACCGATAAAATATAAGGATTTGGCGCAGCGATAACAATGCCAACCCGTTCTGACGATGGCATGTAACCGAGCACTTTGCCCAGAGATTTAACCGGTAATGGGCGGCCCAGATCGCGAAGCACAGGTTGACCGCCGACACTTTCAAATGTCTCAGGCAATTCTACAACACGTTGCACTGTTGCCATAGGAAGTGCCAAGGATGCGCCATCGGTACGTACCAGCATCGTTGGGACAATAGAAAGCTCAATTGGTAAGCGGATTAAAAACGTCGTACCTTTGCCTAATTCTGATGAAATACGGATTGCACCGCGATGACGTTCTACTGCTGTTTTTACAACGTCCATACCGACGCCACGACCCGAAACGCTGGAGGCGACTTCTTTGGTGGAAAAGCCAGGTAAAAATACCAGCTGGAAAGCCTCATCATCTGTTCGTGCATCGTGTGCGTTGATCAGACCTTTCGAGATGGCTTTATCCCGGAGTCGTTGCGCGTCCATGCCTTTGCCGTCATCAGACACTTCAATCATGACGCTGCTGGCTTCTTGCCACGCTTTCAGTGAAATGGTTGATCTTGCTGTTTTATTGCTTGCCAGGCGTTCTTCTGCAGTTTCAATGCCGTGATCAAGCGCATTGCGCAGCATATGCACCAATGGATCGTACAGACTATCAACAACAACGCGGTCAACTTCTGTTTCTGCTCCCTCAATATTTAAATCCACCTCTTTGCCCAAGTCTCTTGCCAGTTCGCGGACTAGGCGAGGGAATTTCTGAAACAGGCGCCCGACAGGTTGCATACGGGTGGCTAACGTTGCGCGTTGCAGTTCAGTTGAATAACGAGATGCGCGGGTCAGTGTCTCTGTCAGTGCTGCCATCAGAGGTGCCGCCTGACCATCAAACTTGAATTGCGATAATTTTTCCAGTAACACCGCAGCCTGGTTTGCGGCTTGAACAGATTCGCCTGCCACCTCAAGCAGGACGTTCAGCTTCACGGCATCTATCCGTATGCTTTCCTCTTTGGCTGGGGTGGTATGCTTGACGTCTGTGCTGGACAACGACGATTTAACTGCTTCGTGTTCTTCTTTTGCAGAAGGCGCTTTTGGAGCCGTCGCTACGGCAGTTGCTACTGGTTCAGGTAATGTGCCGGCCGGAGTTACTGCTCTGTAATATGCTTCCCAATCGACGCCATCAGTATTGTTGGCTGATGGCGACGATGTACTAACCGCAACCGGTTCAGGCGCAGTTGCCGCTACTTGAGGTGTTGCTGGTGCCGCGGCTTTTTTACTGACCCCCTTGCTCTCAATGGCATCTGTCAACATCGCTTCCAGTGCTTTCGGCATCGTTGAAAGTTGTTCAGGAGGGACGCCGTTGTTCAGTGCGGTAAGTTGATCGGCAACAAAACCGCTGGCTTCCAATGCTGCCTCGATCGCTTCAGGTGTGACCGCGACTTGGCCGGTTCTCAATGCATCAAACAGGTTTTCTGTTAAATGACATGCAGAAACCATTGCAGATAGGTTCATAAAACCCGCGCCACCTTTGATCGTATGGAACGATCGGAAGACAGCATTCAGTGTATTCATGTCGCCCGGATTACGTTCGAGAGACAACAGGTGTTCTTCTACGTTTGTCGCGAGATCGAGTGCCTCAACGACAAATTCTTTGAGCATATCATCCATCAGAAACCCAGGCTATCAAGAAGATTATCTACGTCATCCTGTTCCAGTGCGGCGTTCGGTACGGATGGCCCCTCCATCAATTCGACTGCTTTCTCTTTCAACTCTGTCGGCGCATTATCAAGAAGTATCTGAGCCAATTCGTGCTCAACCGCTTTATTGATTGCGACGACTTTCTTGATTAACTGACCAGTCAGATCCTGAAAATCTTGCGCCATCATGATATCGAGAAGGCGAGCTTTCTCCGCATCCGTCGCTGTCAGAACTGCATTGGCAAAAGTTTTGGAGTCTGATGCTAATGACTTGAATTCTTCTACGCTGAGTTTGCCTTCAAATAAATCGGTCCAGCGCACGTCCATGCTCTTCGCTTTTTTGGCGAGTTCATCCTGCTCAGGCATTCCGAGGTCAGTCGCATTTAGTACTTTATTTGCCGCTTGTTCTGTCAATGTTGCAACATACTCCAGCCTATCCTGCGCATCTGCAACCTGAATCGCGACATCAGAGAGGGAGCGATCATAGCCTAACTGTCGCATTGAATCATGCAACATGCGGACAACGTTGCCTAAACGATCAAAAATAGGCTTTGTAGACTCAATGTCTGTGTTGCGTGGATTCAGTTTCGGTGGTTGTTCGCCAACCTGCATTACGTTGTTTGTCGTTGCTGAAGCAGAGTCCGTTCCTGCGGAGGGTGACGTTTCTGTTTCCTGGCGTTGACTTGCCATCTCTTCAAACAATGCATCAAGATCATCTGCTGAATCGGTCATAATTCTTCACTCTCCATAATCGCTGTGACTTTTGTGCAATTTTTCCACAAATATCATGGGTTATTGTTAATTTTAGGCAAAAATGAGCGTTTTTTTTGTACTCAATAGTGCGTTATCTATCTATTTAATTCATCGTGCAATTTTATTTTCAGTAATCTTTTTATTTCTGCCCGTAAATTACATTTCAAGTCTCCACAACATAGTAGCAGTACTTTATCGCAGAATGATCTATGGGAATAAAATTTATCATTGTTTTACTTGATTGTCGTTGGTTTTGCTGTTTTCCTGAGTCCATGCTATTAAAAATTGCTCAGGTGTTTCTACAGAAAAGAGACCGGCTTTGCGTATTTTTCTTGCCAACTTAAGTAGTGCTTTGTCTTTTGTGATCAGTGTGGTTGCGGAACTGTCTCTGGCGATCTCAAGAAATTTCTGATCATCTTTGTCGCTACAAACCGGTAATCGTATATCCGCATTTAATGGTGGTGCGACGCACTCGATGAGAAGATCGAATTGTTGGCAAATATTTGGCAGCTTATCCTGAGTCACCGGCAGGTGTGGATACTTCAGAACTGCCAGCCATTCTTCTCTGCAGTCGGTGCGGGTAATGGCTTTTAACTGTCCATTCTTTAATCCGTGAAGAATGTCTAGCCAGCGCGGATCATTGAAAACGAATAAATCCAGACAGACATTTGTGTCAATGACGATGTGCTTGGGTATGATTGCGGTCATTATGTTTAATCTCGTTAATTTTTATGCTCATTGTATTATCTCCAGCCAAAAGTCTTGATTTTCAAACCCCGATTTCTACAAATATTTCTACGGTACCTGAGCTTTTGGATGAGGCGGAAGAATTGGTATCCATTTCGCGAGGCCTATCTGAGCTTGATTTAATTAAGCTGATGGAAATTTCGCCGGCGTTAGCTCGTTTAAATGTTGATCGTTTTCGGCTATGGACGAAAACGCCAGACTCTAATCGGAGCAGGCAAGCCATTTTTGCATTTAATGGGGATGTTTACGAAGGGTTGAATGCGGCCAGTCTGCAAGCGCACCATTTAACTTATCTGCAGAAACATGTCCGGATTTTATCCGGTTTGTATGGCGTGCTTAGACCTATGGATCAGTTGCAGGCCTACAGGCTGGAGATGGGGACTTCTTTAATGACTCCACGCGGTAAGAATCTGTATCAATTTTGGGGGCAAAAAGTAACTGACCTGTTGAACGAGAAATTGCGTTCTTTAAACGAAAAAGTATTAATTAATCTGGCATCAGAAGAGTATTTTAAAGTTGTTAAACCGACCTCATTGAATGCGGACATTATTAATCCGGTTTTCCAGGACTGGAAAAATGGTCGGTACAAAATTATTTCGTTTTATGCCAAGCGTGCGCGCGGATTGATGGCACGTTATTGCGCTGAAAATGCGATTGCAGATCCTGAATTATTAAAAAACTTTAACGTTGACGGTTATTTATACGACGAGGAGGCTTCTGAGAATGGACGTTGGGTTTTCAGGCGAAGAACAGGGGAGATTTAAGCGTAGATAAAAAAAGCCGGTCATTGACCGGCTTCGCTATTTAAATTTTTTCTACTTCAGGACCAGAACTTCCACCAAGCGGATTTGTTTTTCGCGGTACCTGTCAGGTAAGCGCTGTTAGGAAAATTTTTCAGAAATACACGATTCGCGTCGTCTCGTAATTCCGTCATTCCCATTGCGTCGTAAGATTTCACCAGTAAAAACATCGCTTCTTCAATTGCCGGCGCATCAGGGTATTCGGTAATTGCAGCCTGCGCGCGGTTGGCGGCAGCGAGGTACGCACCACGGCGGACGTAGTAACGTGCAACGTGAACATCGTATTGCGCCAGCGCATTGACCAAGTATTTCATGCGTGAGATTGCATCCGGAGTGTACTGACTATCCGGAAACTGAGTTGCCAGTTGCTTGAACGCATCGAAAGCATCGCGTGATGCTTTCGGATCGCGCTCTGTAATATCTTGATTTGCCAGGAAATTGAGTAAGCCTAACTGATCGTTAAAATTAATCAGACCACGCAGGTAATACATGTAATCGACATGACTGTGATTCGGATGTAATTTAATGAAACGTTCTACTGCAGCCAGTGCCTGGACCTGATCACCTTGTTTATAGTAAGCATAAGCGGTATCCATCTGTGCTTGCTGGGCGTAGGTACCAAAGGGAAAGCGAGATTCCAGCTTTTCGAAGTACTGAATTGCTTTTTCATATCCGCCATTCGACATTTCGTCTTTTGCTTCAGCGTATAATTTTGATGCGGACCACGTTCTGGTCTCGTCGCCCTTGTCACCAAAAGCCCCGCAGCCGCTTAAAGTCAACGACGCGGCCATAGCCAGAACCAGCAATTTCAAAGATTTAATGTGCATAGATTTGTGCGTGAGCATGAAAACAATTTACGGATTATAGCCGATGACAAAAAATGTGAAACCAACTACAACAGTGATTTTGTCAGATTCTGATGTTGACGTCGATTTAGACTTAGCAGTTGACGATGAAGAAGTGGACGAAGACTTCTCTTCAGCAGCAGAAAATATAGAATTAAAACTGACCTCCGCTGCATGCGGCGAACGGTTGGATAAGACCATATCAAAATTGGTTCCGGAATATTCCCGCAGCCGCATTCAGCAATGGATAGAGGACGGCTTCGTTACGGTTGATGGTAAGCCTGGCCGGACCAAGATGACGATGCTTGGTGATGAAAAAATTATTATTGAGCCACAGGCCGCTCCCGATGAAGGTGCTTTTGCGCCAGAAGACATTCCTCTGGATATCGTTTATGAAGATGACGCCGTTATTGTTGTGAACAAACCGGCCGGACTGGTGGTGCATCCCGCCGCCGGCAATTGGTCGGGAACTTTGTTGAATGGCTTGCTGTTCCGGTGGCCAGCGCTGTTAGGTGTTCCGCGCGCTGGCATTGTCCACCGTTTGGATAAAGACACCTCAGGATTAATGGTTGTTGCCAAAAACCTGATAGCGCACACGGATTTGGTGCGTCAGTTACAAGATCGCAGCGTGAAGCGGGAATACTATGCGCTGGTATGGGGAACGCCTAACGTTTCTGGTACCGTTGATGCGCCAATGGCAAGACATCCGCGTGACCGTATCAAGATGGCTGTTTCCCGCAGTATTACTGCCAAGCCTGCCGTCACGCATTTTCAACGTATCGCGACGGGGATGTTAGAGAAATTTCCTGTCAGCTTAGTGGCATGTCAGTTAGAAACTGGTCGCACCCACCAGATTCGCGTTCACATGCATTCTCTAGGGTTTCCTTTGGTTGGGGATCCTTTGTATGGCAAGCAGCATCTCGCACGTTTTTTCCCACGACAAGCCTTGCAAGCCAGGAAGTTGGGATTAATTCATCCACAGACGGGTGAACATGTGGAGTGGGAAGTGGCCGTTGCTGATGATTTTCTTCAGTTGCTGAATGAGGCTGGAATTTCCTTGCCATGAGTCGTATGCCGCAAGATACCTTGCCGTTTCCGGTAATCCAACCCGACTGGTGCGGCATTCATTCCTCAGTGAAGGCATTTTCAACGTTACGCAGCGGTGGTGTAAGTTCCGGAGTATATGGGAACGTTTGCGGAGTGCATGGAATGAATCTCGGGTTGCATGTTCAGGACCATCCTGCGGCAGTTCTTGAAAATCGCGCAAAAATAAATGCATGTCTGCCATCCGATGTCATATTACCATCACAAGTTCACGGTAATATTGTCGTGGATGTTGACGTCCTTGAGTCTGGAATGGAGGCTGATGCCGTTGTCAGTTCGGTAGGCGGGAAAGTTTGCGCAATCTTGACCGCCGATTGTTTGCCAGTTTTGTTTTGTGATGAAAGCGGAAAAGTTGTTGCTGCCGCCCATGCGGGTTGGCGTGGGTTAGCGAGTGGGATATTGCAGAGTACGGTGGCCGAAATGCGTGCTCGGGGAGCTGAGCGGATTTTTGCGTGGATGGGGGCAGCAATAGGTCCGGACGCATTTGAGGTTGGTCAAGATGTAGTTGATATTTTTGCATCTACGGGTAAAAATTTTGTACACTGCTTCAGCAAAAAAACGTCTTCGGCTGAGACGGAAAAGTATTTTGCTGATATCTATCAGTTGGCGAGAGAAATTTTATTGTGTGAAGGCGTCAATGATATTTTTGGCGGCAGCTTTTGTACCTTTACCGATAAAGAAAACTTTTATTCGTATCGGCGCGACGGTGTGACCGGTCGCATGATCAGTCTGATTTGGTTTGACGCCGCAGCTAAATAAGCGTCTTCGGCTTATGTTTCTGAATGGACTTTGTCAGAGCCGGATTGTTGCGGTGCAGCTTGATTTTCTGCTCGCTTATGCTTGCGTTGAGGGGCGCGCATCAGGTATAAAACAATAGACAAAGGAAAAACACAGTACATGATAAAAGTCATGCATCCTGCGATAAATGAAGGTTCTGTCATTGCCATCAGCAAAACAACATAGATCCAGGCAATTGCGACAATGTACATAAAATTTCTTTCTAAATTCAGTCTGTCCGGCAGAGAAAAATCAAATATCAGGATAGCAGGACGTTCAATAATTAACTTGAAACGATACGCGAAAATCAGGAGACTCGCATGAAGACTTTCGATCCTCAAGCTATGTACTCCGAATGGATGTCACAGTTGGGAAGTCAGGCACCTTGGCAGGATTGGGTTCAGCCAGTAAGGGTTATGGCGGAAATGCCGGTATCAGATGTGTTAAAAGATATCGGTGCGAAGATAGATCCGGCGGCGCTGGCACGCTTGCAGAATGAATACATGCAGGAGTTCGGGCGTTTGTGGCAGGATTTCGCTTTGTCGAAATTGCCGGAATTGAACGATAAGCGTTTTTCTGCTACTGACTGGCATAATCATGCGATGCACTCTTACAGTGCTGCCAGCTATTTGTTGAATGCACGGTTTCTGATGGCAATTGCTGAGGCAGTTGAAGCGCCGCAAAAAATCAAACAAAAAATCAGTTTTGCGGTGCAGCAAATGATTGATGCGATGTCGCCAGCCAATTTCCTGGTCACAAACCCCGAGGCGCAGTCAAAGCTCATCGAAAGCAAAGGGGAAAGCCTGGCCCGAGGCATCAGTCAGATGCTCGCTGATATGCAAAAGGGGCGCATATCGCAGACGGACGAGTCTGCGTTTGAAGTGGGTAAAAACGTAGCAACAACGGCAGGTAAAGTGGTTTTTGAAAACCGTTTATTTCAGTTGATTCAATATACCCCTCTGACGAAAACAGTTCATCAGCGCCCATTGCTGATGATTCCGCCTTGTATTAATAAATATTACATTCTTGATCTGCAACCAGAGAACTCGCTGGTACGCTATGCCGTCGAGCAAGGGCACACGGTATTTCTGGTTTCGTGGGCCAACCCCGATGAGTCTATGTCTGAAGTGACATGGGATGACTACATCGAAGACGGTGCAATCAAAGCTTTTGAGGTCGTACGCGCCATCAGTAAGCAGGAAAAGGTGAATGCCTTTGGTTTTTGCGTCGGTGGCACGATTATTTCTACGGCTTTGGCTGTGTTGGCGGCACGTGGGGCTCATCTAGCAAGCAGCCTCACATTGTTGACGACCTTGCTGGACTTTTCAGACACGGGTGTGCTGGACGTGTTTGTGGACGAGGTACAGGTTGCGTTGCGTGAGCAAAGTATCGGGCGGAAAGGCATTATGCCGGGTCGTGATCTGGCTAGTACTTTTTCAAGCTTACGTGCGAATGATCTGGTATGGAGCTATGTGCAGTCGAATTATCTGAAAGGGGAGGCGCCGCCGCCGTTCGATCTTTTGTATTGGAATGCCGATAGTACTAATTTACCGGGGCCTATGTTTTGCTGGTATCTGAGAAATACTTATCTGGAAAATAAATTACGACAAACCAGTGCGTTGACCGTTGCAGGTAATCAGGTTTCTCTCGGAACGATTGATGCGCCTGTATTTGTGTACGGTTCCCGTGAGGATCACATCGTTCCCTGGAAGGCCGCTTTTGCATCGCTAAATATATTAAATCCAGAGCACAAAGAGCGAAATATGTTTGTGCTTGGCGCTTCTGGTCATATTGCCGGCGTCATCAATCCTCCGGCAAAGAAGAAACGCAGCTATTGGTTTAATCCGGTTGCAACTGAGAGCGCTGATGCCTGGTTTTCTGGTGCAGTTGAACATCAAGGTAGCTGGTGGCCGGTATGGTCAGAATTTCTGGCAAAACATGGCGGGAAAATGGTAAAGGCACCTGTAAAACCGGGAAATGCAGAATATACGGTAATCGAAGCAGCTCCCGGACGCTACGTCAAAGTCAGAGCAAATTAGTGTAATGGTGGATATTTCTGCAGTTTAAATTTAAAACAGGAGAAAAAGTATGGCGAAACGTGTTGCGTACGTAACAGGTGGTATGGGTGGAATCGGGACTCCAATTTGCAGACGTTTGTGCAAAGAGGGCTATACCGTCATCGCAGGTTGTGGCCCGAACTCTCCTCGCAAGGATAAATGGCTCGCCGATATGCGTGCCGAAGGCCTGGACATTCATGCTTCAGAGGGGAATGTTTCAGATTGGGAATCAACCAAAGCTGCTTTTGATAAAGTTAAGGCAGAAGTCGGTGAAATTGATGTGTTGGTGAATAACGCCGGTATTACCCGTGATGGTCAGTTCCGGAAAATGAGCAAGGCTGATTGGGATGCCGTGATGGATACCAACTTGAACTCGTTGTTCAACGTCACCAAGCAAGTTATTGAGGGCATGGTTGATCGTGGCTGGGGTCGGATTATTAATATCTCTTCGGTCAATGGGCAGAAAGGGCAGTTTGGTCAGACTAATTATTCCACCGCGAAAGCTGGTATCCATGGATTTACGATGGCGCTGGCGCAGGAAGTTGCGACCAAAGGTGTGACGGTTAATACTGTCTCTCCAGGTTATGTCGGTACGGATATGGTGAAGGCGATTCGACCTGATGTGCTTGAAAAAATCGTTTCCGGCATCCCGGTAAAACGTCTGGCGGAACCGGAAGAAATCGCTTCTATTGTCGCCTGGATCGCATCGGATGAAGGTGGATATGCAACGGGGTCTGACTTCTCGATTAATGGTGGTTTGCATATGGGATAAGAGCGACGCCAGTGGTCACTGTTGTTTGTTGTTCGATGTCAATTTAAACAAGTTTGCTACTGTTTTTTTACTGCAATGCGGTAGAATATGCCCACCAAAGCAAGGATTTTGGTGGGCATATTTTTTTGCTAATTTAAAAAACAACGTTAAAAATAGCGATAAAAAGGGGACAATCAAATTGCTGTACTCAATGGCATAAGAGTGCATGCGTTTGTTTGAGTGAGTCTTGGTTTTATTTAGTCGAAACTTGATTTCGCGATGAAGCCGGATGTGTAAGTTATCAATTGAGATTTCAATGAATAGCGCAAAAAAATCAACACAGCATCTGATTAAAAAATATCCGAATCGCCGTCTGTACGATACGCAAACGAGTAGTTACATTACCTTGGTGGATGTAAAGCAGTTTGTGCTTGAAAACGACGATTTCGCCGTGGTTGATGCTAAAACGGGTGAAGATCTGACGCGTAGTATTTTGCTGCAGATTATTCTCGAAGAAGAGGCCGGTGGCTCACCTATGTTTTCCAGCGTTGTGTTATCCCAGATCATTCGTTACTACGGTCATGCCATGCAGGGAATGATGGGTAATTATCTTGAGAAAAACGTGCAGGCATTCATTGATATTCAGAATAAACTGGCTGAAAATTCCAAAGGAATCTACGAAGGTAAGCCGTTCAGCCCTGAAATGTGGACGCAATTCATGAATGTCCAGGGGCCGATGATGCAAGGCATGATGGGTAATTACATCGATCAAAGTAAAAATCTGTTCGTACAAATGCAGGAGCAGATGCAAAATCAGGCTAAAAATATATTCAATGTTTTTCCGTTTAACCCGGAAGATGTGAATAAAAAATAAGCAGGAATTTTAATTGCGACAGCTTAAGCCTCTGATTTTTCAGGAATTTTCATGCTAAGCTGGGCAAGAAAAGGTGGTAAAGGGTACAATGGCGGATTCGGTGCGACACGACACTTCGTCCCCGTGTAAAGAGAAAATACTCTTTTAAATAAAATTACTCTAGGGCATCAGAGGTTAAGAAGAGCAGCCATAGCAGTTTATGGCTGATCGGAAGGGGTCTTAGTGAATCTTTACACCTTCTGGGATTTCTGTATTCAAAAGGTAGTTTTGAGTCCCAAGGACTTCTTCTAAAGCTGTAGTTATATCAGCTAATTCTACGGTTGCTAAGATGTTCTCACCGTCCATGATGAATCCATGAAATTCTGACTCCCCGTCAGGCGGGGTGTGGTGAATCATTGGTAGGTAGTAACCGTCAACTTCGAGGGCTGTGATCTTAAGTATTCCGGTAGTTGCTCTCAGAATTTTTAATTCTTCGGGAGTTATTCTCGCTAGTTGAGATAAATCGGAATATGTGGTCATGGAGTGCAGTATTCAGAGAAATTGAACACAAAATGTATCTGTGTTAGAACAAGCTGTAAAGGGGGCGAAAGCTCTATTTGTCATTGTTCGATATGTCAGTGGTTTCTTTTTCTTATGACATATAGTGAACCTGTTATACGACTAACAGTAGCCTATGGAAACATGCAGTATTGGTAACGAGACTGTGTGAAGCTTTCCTGACAACGTATCCACCCAGTTAATGGGGGTTATTTTCCGCGAGGAATGTAACTATGCTCTTAGCAGAATAGGGCTGCGGGACTTGGCTGGCTAGTATGGGTAACGTAAGTGAACTATTGGTAAACTCCGTGACCATTGAAATGCCAAATCTGCTGTTAGGCATTAACCAAAACGGTATATGGTCGGATATTTCGCTCGAATTACGAAATACGTCGTCATTTAGACCATCGGAGGAGAGATAGACCCTAACCTAGTCGTGTGACAAATAGGGAACGTGGAAAACCCGACTCTCCGCCATATCCCCATTAATATATCGGATATTGGCAGGTAACCCGTGAGGGAAACTGTTGGAGGAGCGGGCATGGGAGGATAGAGAAAGCGAATGCCGGGCTGTAACGGTTCGGATAGGGATTCAAGATTTGTCCCGACCTGAAAGGGTGCAGACTTCTATCTGGTCTATCGTCGCAAGACGGCTGACCACCCCTTTACCTTGGATGGGGTGAAGGGTGAGTATCAGGACATGATACTCACCAGACGGATATTTTTACTTGTGGGAGCTATGGACGCTCCCACAAGGAGCGTTATGAGTTTCCACTTGGAAAATTGAAGTTATCTATCAATTTACAAGGAGGAAAGCAGCATGAAAGTGCATATCCAAATGGATGTGTCTGCGCTTTCTCACGCACCGCAAGACTGGCACGCTGTTAACTGGCGGCAAGTAGAGCGAAACGTGAAAGGGATGCAGATACGAATTGCGAAGGCTACACGGGAAGGCAAATGGCGCAAGGTGAAAGCCCTGCAACGAATGTTAACCCGCACGTTTTCCGCAAAGTTGTTAGCGGTCAAGCGTGTTACCGAAAACCAAGGTAAACGTACCGCAGGTGTAGATGGTGAGTTGTGGGATTCACCTGAAAAACGGTTTGCTGCCGTCAACAGGATGAAGCAGCGTGGATATAGACCTTTGCCTTTGCGAAGAATCTATATACCGAAAGCAAATGGGAAAAAACGCCCTTTAGGGATACCCACTATGCTAGATCGGGCTATGCAAGCTTTATTTTTGTTGGCGTTGGAACCCGTGTCTGAGTCGACGAGTGACCCGAATTCTTATGGATTTCGGAGCAATCGATCAACAGCAGATGCGATGTCCCAATTGTTTGTATCTTTAGCCAGTAAAGCTTCGGCTCAATGGGTGTTGGAAGCAGACATAGCAGGTTGCTTTGACAATATTAATCATGAGTGGTTGATGGCGAATGTTCCTATGGAACGTAGCGTTCTTCGCAAGTGGTTAAAGTCAGGCATGATCTATCAAGGTCAGTTTCAGGATACGGAGGCAGGTACGCCACAAGGAGGGATTATCTCTCCGACTTTGGCAAATGTGACGTTGAATGGACTGGAGTCGGGCTTGAATTCTTACTTAAGTAAGAAGTTTGGTGCGACGAAAGCCCAAAGGCTTAAAATCAATGTGGTTCGATATGCGGATGATTTTGTAATTACTGGTATCTCGAAAGAGATATTGGAAAACGAAATCAAACCTTGGGTAGAAACTTTTCTTGCGGTTCGAGGATTGCAACTCTCTAAGGAAAAGACGCGTATTGTACAAATTGACGGTGGCTTTGATTTTCTGGGGTGGAATTTCCGCAAGTACAAAGGGAAATTACTTATCAAACCGAGTAAGAAAAACGTAACTACGTTTTATCGAAAGGTAAAGGAAGTCATCACTAGTCATAAAACGGTTGCGCAGATGGAATTGATTTTGTTGCTCAATCCGATATTACGGGGTTGGTCTCAATATCATCGCTCGGTCGTTGCTAAAGAAACGTACAGTCGCTTGGATCACTTATTATTTCGAGTGCTTTGGCGATGGGCGAAACGGCGGCATCCAAATAAATCCGCAGAATGGGTGAAATATCGATATTTTCATACCATCAGTGGAAGAAGCTGGGTGTTTGCTTGTCCTGTAGTGAATGAAGATGGTAGTTCTTCGTTTAAAGAGTTATATCATTTAGCGGGAACGACTATTAAGCGGCACAAGAAAATCAAAGGGGCGTATAACCCTTTTGATCCTTCGTGGGAAATGTACGGTGAACAATTGCAGCAGGAACGCATGTTGGAAAACATGCGGCATCGAAAGCAATGGATTCGCATGTACCTAGATCAAGGGGGACTCTGTGCTGTGTGTCAATGCAAGATGACTAAAGCAACAGGCTGGCATGACCATCACATTGACTATCGTGTGCATGGTGGGTCTGATGCTCTTAGCAATCGTGTGTTGTTACATCCTCACTGTCATATGCAAGTACATCACACTGGTTTGAATGTATTAAAGCCGGCCCCTGCTTTTGGGGCTTTGTAACGGAGAACCTCTTTTTAGGGGAGCTTCATAGGCTTGAGCCGTGTGCGGTGAAAGTCGCAAGCACGGTTCTTAGGGGGGGATGGGTCAGCAATGACCTGTTCCTACCCTACCTTTTGTACCCTTTTTGTTATCTACGCATCGTTATGTCCATTACTGAAATACGCCGTCCCGAAGTCACGAACTCCCCTAAAGTTGGATTTGTCTCCCTCGGTTGCCCGAAGGCACTGGTTGACTCTGAACAAATCCTGACCCAGCTTCGTGCTGAAGGATATGAAACCGCGAAATCTTATGACGGAGCCGATCTGGTCATCGTCAATACCTGCGGATTTATTGATGCGGCGGTTCAGGAGTCTCTTGATGCCATCGGTGAAGCTTTGGCTGAAAACGGCAAGGTGATTGTTACTGGTTGCCTTGGTGCGAAGAAGGACGCGGACGGCAACGACATGATTCAGTCTATTCACCCCAAAGTTCTGGAAGTGACCGGTCCGCACGCCTTGAGTGAGGTAATGACTGCAGTCCATAAGCATTTACCTAAGCCGCACGAGCCTTTCATTGATCTCGTGCCGGCGCAGGGCGTGAAGCTGACCCCTAAGCATTTTGCTTATCTCAAGATTTCTGAAGGTTGTAATCATCGCTGCAGTTTCTGCATTATTCCTTCTATGCGTGGCGATCTGGTGTCGCGTCCAATCGCGGATGTGATGCTGGAAGCGGAAAACCTGTTCAAAGCTGGTGTGAAAGAGTTATTGGTCATTTCGCAGGATACCAGTGCCTATGGTGTGGACGTGAAGTTCCGCACCGGCTTCTGGAACGGCAAACCAGTCAAAACGCACATGACGCAACTGGTCGAGGCGCTCGGTGAACTCGCGAAGCAATACGATGCATGGGTGCGTCTGCATTACGTCTATCCTTATCCGCACGTGGATCAGATTATCCCATTTATGAACAATGGCCATGTTTTGCCTTATCTGGATGTGCCACTGCAACACGCACACCCCGATGTGCTGAAACGGATGAAGCGCCCAGCCAGTGGCGAAAAAAATATAGAGCGTATCAAGGCCTGGCGCGAGATGTGTCCGGAAATCACGATACGCTCGACCTTTATCGCTGGTTTTCCCGGTGAGACGGAAGAAGAATTTGAATACCTTCTGGATTTTTTGAAAGAAGCAGAAATCGACCGACTTGGTTGTTTTGCGTATTCACCGGTGGAAGGTGCAACAGCGAACGAATTAGCCAATCAATTACCAGACGATGTTCGCGAAGATCGTCGCCGTCGTGTGATGGAGTTGCAGGAAGAAATTTCTAAAAAACGTTTGCAGGCGAAAATTGGTAAAACGGTGCGTGTATTGATAGATTCTCTTGATCGTAGTGGTGGCGTCGGCCGCTCGTCTGCGGATGCGCCGGAAATTGACGGTGTTGTTTACGTCAAGCCGCCATTTGAGCCGCACCGCAAGCTGAAGGTGGGGGAATTCGTTAACGTCACCATTACCGCAGCGGATGCGCATGACTTGTGGGGTGAGGCAATTTGATGAAGTGGATGTTGTCAGTCAGACTATCGCTGATTGCTTGCCTGTGTATAGGGACAGTTCAGGCGCAGGAGCTGCAAACTGGTAGTGCGATGTCGAATCCTGTGTTTGCCAGAGCCATAGAGTTGCGTGGACAATTGGGTGCTAAGCAGGTGCGTATGCATTTGCAACCGAAAACCGAAGATCGCGACAGTGTTGAAGGTAGTTATGTCGTTGTCGCAGGTGCGCAGCAAAGTCAGAAAATTTTGCTTGCCGGGGAGGTGACCGCAGACAGGCTGAGTATGGAGGAATCGGTGGATGGTACGGATGTTTCCGGTCAATGGGATGGTGATCTTCAAGGGCAAACTGTACGTGGCATCTGGTTATCCGCCGATGGCAATGTCCGGCAGGATTTTACGTTAGAGATAGTAAATACTGATCCACAGAAAACGAAGAAGCGACGCAGCAAGAAATAAAAAAAGGCGCATACAGCGCCTTTTTTTATACAGAGAGTATCCGCAAATCTGAGTGGCAAATATGCCGCATGTTCATGCTACCTGACGGGAACGTACCAAAGTTTTGCATCGTTCACCGGTGTATTTTTGGGAAGCAGCGGGTTGCTCAGACGTATAACGTTGCGTCCTTTTAAATTCAGCTTTTCGATTGCATCTTGATGGTATTTATTGAAGATCGCATCGAAGCTGCCATCTTTTTGCATGATGCGTAAGCCTGTTTCCACTCTGTCCCGTATCGCAGTATCTTGTTTGTTGAAGAAAAAATAGTAGGGAAACGGATAGTAAATCAGCAGATTCTTTTCTATGCTCAGTTCTGGATTGCGTTCTTTATTTTTTTCGTACTCGGTCAGAATTTCGCCAATACCACGCGGGAATCCATCGAAACGATTGGCGGTCAGCATTTTGAAAAGCTGGGAATATTTTCCCTGTATAACCCTGATGCCGTAGTTCTCGTAGATTGCATTGTCATTCCAGTCCACACCCTGTCCAAGGCTTACTTTTTTCAGGTCTTCCGGCGCCTTTATCTGATCAAATTTTGGCTGATTTTCTTTGTTGATCAGAAGAACGCGATAGCCGAGCAAGCCTTTGCGCAAAGGGAAGCGTATCGTCGCAAAACGCTGTTCCAACTCGATTGAGGTTGGATTCCACGTGACATTGATGTTATGTTCGTTTTTTTCCAGTTCTTGTAATACTCGTTTTTTTGGCATGATTTGCGCGTCTGGAAGACACTCATAATCACCGTATCGTGAGCGGGTTTTTTCCAGCGCAGTACACAGAATTTCAATCACGTCATTAAAACGCGTTTCATTCTGAACTTCGCCGGCAGAATAGATGACCCGGGTGATTGCTGCCTGGGTCAAGACTGGAATCAGAATCAGATATACGAGTAAGCTACTACGGAGTATTAAAAGGAGGACATTCATCTCATTGCAAATACGGGTGTGTACGTTCGTTTTAGTGTGGCGTAGTCAATGATTGATATGGCCGCATTTTTTGCGTCTGCTGGTCGGACAGATACAAGGGCAAAAATAGCGATGTCCTCTTGGATACAAAGGCGTCATTCTAATCGACTTTTATTACAGGAAATTTATGTTGGCCCTCAGTCATGCTGGTTTTTGCCGCGTTGAAACGATGTTTTACAAAATTACTATGATGTTCTGTTTTTGATGGCGGGAATGATTGCTGCTGATCGGTGTCAGTTGTGCTGATGATGCAGATAACTGGCCGGTAAAATCTGGTTTTGATAGATACTCCCCCATTTTTTTAAGTAAATGTATGAAATCTCCTTGTCGAATATTGGGCTCTCAATATACTGGGGGGAGTATATTCTTCGCACAGATGTGTGCTGGGATGTTTTGATATTGCTGAATCAATCAAGGTGTTATATGACAAAAAAAGAAGCTCAGATCTCTGGTGTTGCTACCCGTGCGATTCATAGTGCTTATACCGCGCCAGATGGTTTCGGTGCGTTTCCGGTAGCGATTCATCACGCGTCGACAGTATTGTTTGACAGTGTCGCTGCGATGAGATCACGCAGTTGGCAGGATAAATCCTCGTACACCTATGGTCTGCATGGCACACCAACCAGTTTTACCCTTGAGGCGAGTTTAGCAGAAATAGAGCAGGGCAATCATTGCCTGTTAGTGCCGAGTGGGCTGGCGGCAATCACTCTGATAGATCTGGCATTGCTGAAAAGTGGTGATGATGTCCTGATTCCGGATAACGTCTATAACCCGAATCGCGATCTGGCGAATTGGCTGAGTCAGAATTATAGTATCAGCGCACGCTTTTATGATCCTTTGATTGGTGCTGGCATTGCTGACTTAATTCGGGACAATACCCGCTTAATCTGGACCGAAGCACCGGGTTCGGTATCGATGGAGGTGCCTGATATTCCGGCGATCTGTGCTGCTGCACACGCCCGGGGAGTATTGGTGGCGCTCGATAACACCTGGTCTGCGGGTATCGCCTTTCCGGCGTTTGCCCATGGCGTGGATATCATCATGCAGGCGCTGACAAAATACCAGAGTGGTGGCTCGGATGTGTTAATGGGTGCTGTCATCACCAAAGACAAAGCACTCAATACGCGTTTGCAACTGGCGCACATGCGCCTGGGCTTTGGTGTGGGCATGGATGATGTATATCTGGTACTGCGTAATTTGCCCAGCCTGAAATTGCGTTTTGAGGCGCATGATCGCAGTGCGCGTGAAGTCGCTGCCTGGCTGGTGCAGCGGCCGGAGATCAGCACCGTGTTGCATCCCGCGTTGCCCGATTGTCCCGGGCATGAGATCTGGAAGCGTGATTTCAGTGGAGCAGGTGGCTTGTTCTCAGTGCTGTTTGACGAGAATTATACTGAGCAGCAAACGGATCGTTTTGTCGATAGTCTGAACTTATTCAAGATTGGTTTCAGCTGGGGCGGTGCGCACAGCCTGTGCCTGCCTTACCGCATAGAACAGATGCGGGATCGCTGGCAGTCCAGAGGTATTCTGGTGCGCTTTAATATCGGCCTGGAAGAGCCAGCAGATTTGATCGCCGACATTGAGCAGGCGTTGGTGGAAATGAAAAAAGCTGCCTGAAATTAACGGCAGCTTTTTTTTACTCGGCAATCAATACAGAAATTAAATGGATTGATGCAGAGACGAGCAACTAAATTATTTGCTGCTGGCAGCGGCATCGCTGGCTGGAGCAGGGGCGGCAACAGGTGCTGGTGTAGTGGCTTCGGCGCTGGCGGATGCGGAGTGAACTTCGGTCGGATTGTGGCCAGCCGCTTCGCCCTGCATATCAACTTTATCGCCTGCTTTAAAGATTAAAAACAGTGCTGCTGCAGCGAAAATAATAAAGCCGACGAGAATTTTCCACATAGTTGTCTCCTGAAAGAATTTAAAACTGTTTTAGTATCTGATTGTTTGAATGCCGTCTGCGACACGGCAGATGTAATTCAGGCATAGCGTTACATTAAACGGGCTGGCTTACAACTTCCTTGCAATCATACTCAAGCTTAAAGATTGTCAGGCAAAAAATGGGGTGCATTCCAGAAGGAGTGCACCCCATTTTTATTTCACAATGCCGCTGTCAAAACAGCGGCATTGATGCATTACGCTGCCGACAATAATTGACGCAAGACGAATGGCAGGATACCTCCATGTTTGTAGTAATCAACTTCGATAGGCGTATCAATGCGCAACAGAACTTTCACTTCCTGAGTTTCACCGTTAGCACGGTGGATAACCAGAGTGACTTCCTGTTGAGGTTTGATATCGTTCTCTATGCCTTTCAGATCGAAGGATTCATTGCCTGTGATGCCTAAGGAGTCAACGCTGTCTGTGCCCAGGAATTGCAAAGGCAATACACCCATACCAACCAGGTTGGAGCGGTGGATACGCTCGAAAGAGCGTGCGATCACTGCTTTGACGCCCAGCAATTGCGTACCTTTTGCAGCCCAGTCACGGGAAGAGCCTGTACCGTATTCTTCGCCGCCGAAGATCATGGTTGGCGTACCTTCTGCAACGTATTTCATCGCTGCATCGTAGATCGCCATTTGTTCGCCAGTTGGCTGGAACAATGTTTCACCGCCTTCAACGCGGGAGCCATCTTCTTTTGCTGGAATCATCAGGTTCTTGATACGAACATTGGCAAATGTACCGCGCATCATGATTTCGTGGTTACCACGACGTGAACCGTAGGAGTTGAAGTCAGCCTTCAATACGCCATTTTCTTTCAGCCATTTACCTGCTGGGCTGGATTCTTTGATAGAGCCAGCTGGAGAAATATGGTCAGTCGTGATGGAGTCACCAAATACGCCCAGTGCGCGTGCACCAGTGATGCCAGTCGCAGCAGCTTTTGGCTCCATAGCGAAGTCAGCAAAGAATGGTGGTTCAGCAATGTAAGTGGAAGCAGGCCAGTTGTAGACTTCGCCTTCTGCCACACCCTTGATGTTTTCCCACAATTTGCCTGGTGCACCTTTAACGTCAGCGTAGTTGTCTTTGAATGTTTTTGCATTCATCGCAAACTTCATCAGTTTTTGAATTTCTGCGCTGGTTGGCCAGATATCGCCCAGGAAAATGTCTTTACCTTTAACGCGACCAACTGGTTCTGTCATCAGATCTTTCGTCATGTTGCCAGCAATAGCGTAAGCAACGACGAGTGGAGGGGATGCCAGGAAGTTAGAGCGGATATTCGGGTGAATACGTGCTTCAAAGTTACGGTTGCCAGACAATACAGCGGATGCGACGACGTCGTTAGCAACGATCGCTTCATTCATTGCTGGAGTCAGATCACCGGCGTTACCGATACAGGTTGTGCAACCATAAGCAGTGACACCGAAACCGAGTTTTTCCAGATATGGCAACAGGCCAGCCGCTTCCAGATATTTAGTGACGACGCGGGAGCCAGGCGCCAGCGACGTTTTGATATGCGGAGCTACTTTCAAACCAGCTTCAACTGCTTTTTTCGCTAACAAACCAGCGGCCAGCAAAACGCTAGGATTGGATGTGTTAGTGCAAGAAGTAATCGCCGCAATCAGAACATCGCCGTTCTTAACTTTGACGCCATCAGCGTTGGTGTATTCCGCATCCAGATCTTCAATTTTTTTGTTGAAGCCGTTTTCAGATGTTGGTTTTGCAAACAGGTCGGCGAATGTCGATTTAACGTTACCGATCTCGATACGATCTTGTGGACGCTTAGGACCCGCCAGTGATGGAGAAACTGTCGATAGATCCAGCGAAATTTCAGTGGTGTAATCGATGTCGCCTTTTTTCGGAATACCGAACATTTTCTGTGCTTTGAAATAGCCTTCGAATGCATCGATTTCTGCTTTAGTGCGGCCTGTACCTTTGAAATAGTCGATGGTTGCTTCGTCAACTGGGAAGAAGCCCATCGTTGCGCCGTATTCCGGAGCCATGTTGGCGATAGTTGCACGATCTGTCAGGGACAGTGTGCGTGTGCCTTCGCCGAAGAATTCAACGAATTTACCAACGACTTTTGCTTTACGCAGCAATTCAGTGATTGTCAGTACCAGATCGGTTGCAGTGCAGCCTTCGCGTAATGCGCCAGTCAGGTTTACGCCAACCACGTCAGGTGTCAGGAAGTACACTGGCTGACCGAGCATGCCGGCTTCAGCTTCGATACCACCCACGCCCCAGCCAACCACGCCAATACCGTTGATCATGGTGGTGTGAGAATCAGTACCTACCAATGTGTCTGGGTAGTAAACTTCGTTTTTCTTCGCGTCTTTAACTTTGTGTACGCCACGTGCCAGGTACTCAAGGTTAACCTGGTGAACGATACCGAAGCCAGGAGGAACCACGCCGAATGTATCAAACGCTTGCATACCCCATTTCATGAACTGATAGCGCTCGTTGTTGCGCGAGAATTCCAGTTTCATGTTCAGGTCCAGCGCTTTCTTTTCGCGGAAATGATCGATTTGTACAGAGTGATCCACGACCAGATCAACTGGAACCAATGGTTCGATATTTTTTGGATTTTTGCCTTGTTTTGCGGCGACGTTACGCATCGCTGCCAGATCGGCCAGCAGAGGAACGCCGGTAAAGTCTTGCAGCACAACGCGGGAAACCACGAATGGGATTTCGTCAACGCGGGAAGCTGTTGCACCCCAATTAGCTAATTGCTTAACGTGTTCTTCAGTAACTTTTTTGCCGTCGCAGTTACGCAGAACAGATTCCAGAACCACGCGAATGGAAACTGGCAGACGGGAGATTTTAACGTCCAGGGTTTTTTCCAGTGCAGGCAAAGAGAAGAACTTGCCTTTCTTCGTGTCTGAAATTTTAAAATCTTTCAGGGTTTTGAATGCATCTTGATACGCATTTTGGCTCATGGCTGTTCCTTATTTACAAAAATCAAAGATCAAATAACATGTTTACTACTATCCCATGTCGCTCTATGCATATACAGATATGTGTATACATTGGGTGACGTGGACTTGAACCTTAAAAGCTTGAAAACTACTTTGTTTGTACAGCACTGTCGGTGCTTGCAGACGATTCCGCCAATACTTGTTGTGCAGTCTTGCACTCGTTTGCAAGTTGCAGACCTTTGCGAGAATCAAGCAGCAGTCCTTTCGCAGGAATGCCTATCCAGATAAAGCCCGCCTTCGTATTTTCGAAGCGATGTGCGCCTGTCGTCGTTTCCACGCGGGACATGCGGTACAGGCGTTTTTTCCAACGCATTGCGATATGTTGTGGATCGTCTGCGTTGCTGTACATGGTGAGGGAATTGCCCAGTTCACATTTGTAATCAGCACTGGCATGCAATTGCACATCCGGCTCAGCTTCTTCCTCGTCCTTCGCAGAGTGTGTTGGAGTCTTGCTTGCTTTTGAGGACACTTTCGCTTTGTTTTTTGCGATTTCAGCTTGCGCTGTCATTGGAGAAAAAATAAAGCTGCCGGCAAACACCAAGCCTGCGATGCGGAGTGACAAGGTATTCATAGAGAGTCTCCTTTAAGTAATGCTTGCGCCATTGCTGGCAAGTTAGTCGCACCTGATGCGGCGCGTTTCAAGATGGTCCAGTAGTAACGATAACTGGCTCTGTCATGCAATTTCCCCTGAAATTGAATCGGAGCCCATTGTTTTTGTTGTGCAGCCATCAGTATATCGGTTGCCTCAACAACTTCATCAAATTGAGGCGCCATTGTCGTGATGATCGTTTGAATCTGATCTGGGTGAATACTCCACATGCGCGTGTAACCTAAATTATTTTTCGCTCGCTTTGCATCATTGGCGATGATACTGGAGTCCTTGATTTCTGTTGTTACATTGTGTGATGGTACTTTTCCGTAACGATGGCAAGCGGCAGCTATTTCAAGTTTTGCACGAACCACTAAAGGGTGTTCAAATTGTCCTGGTGAGCGCATTGCGGAAGCAGGAATCGCGCCAAAATGGGCGGAGACAAAATCCATAATTCCAAATGACAGGCATTCAACTTGTGGAATAGCTGCGATCGCCATTACATTTGCAAGTGCTTCATGTGATTCAATCAGGACATGAACGGGTAAATGCTTTCTGCCAGCGGTTTCCGCATGCAAATTTATTCTTTTTATCGCGGCTGTAACCTGCGGTGCTGAGTCAACTTTGGGTAATGCGACATAAGCCAGTTTATTTGCTGCGGCTGGCAATATGATTGATAAATCCTGTTCAAACGCCGCGTGGTGGAGGTCGTGTACTCTGACACCGATGCGATTGTGACGATTTTCCTGGCTATTCAGTAGATCTGCTACCAGTCTGGCGTGTTCGGCTTCATTGCCGGTCGCGGCACCATCTTCGCAATCAAATGTGATGTCAAACGCAGCACCAAGCGTTTGCTGGAGTGCCATAGACTTACGCATTAACTTTTCTGAACCTGCATAGTGATCGCAAACCGGTAAAAATACCGGTGTTAGCTGATCCTGAAATAAGGCTTGAGAAGGATGCATCAGGCTATGGCAATAAAATGCTGACAGGCAGAGTTCACATTCAAATGAATTCTGCCTTTATTTAAATCAGCCAACCAGATGTTTTACACCATCACGCTCTTCTTGCAACTCGTTGAGGGTGATGTTGATGCGTTCACGAGAGAATTCGTCGATTTCCAGACCTTGAACGATTTTGTATTCGCCGTTTTCTGTTGTCACAGGGAAGCCGAACATGGTGCCTTCAGGGATGCCATAAGAGCCATCGGAAGGAATGCCCATCGTTGTCCATTTACCGTTTGTGCCCAAAACCCAGTCACGTACGTGATCGATTGCTGCATTCGCTGCAGAGGCTGCAGAAGACAGGCCACGTGCTTCAATGATTGCTGCGCCGCGTTTGCCTACTGTTGGCAGGAATACGTCTTTGTTCCAGACTTGATCGTTGATCAGGTCTTTAACGGAAGCGCCATCTGCAGTTGCAAAACGATAGTCAGCGTACATTGTTGGAGAATGATTGCCCCATACGCAGAGTTTTTCAATCGCAGCAACTGGCTTGCCAATTTTTGCAGCAACTTGAGACAAGGCGCGGTTGTGATCCAGACGCAGCATTGCAGTGAAGTTTTTCGCCGGCAGATTAGGTGCGGATTTCATGGCGATGTAAGCGTTTGTGTTAGCTGGATTGCCAACCACCAGAACTTTGACATTGCGTGATGCAACTGCATCTAACGCTTTACCTTGAACTGTGAAAATCTGCGCATTGGCTTCGAGCAGATCTTTACGTTCCATGCCTGGGCCACGTGGACGTGCGCCAACTAACAAAGCAACGTCGATGTCTTTGAATGCAGTCATCGGATCGCTGTGTGCTGTCATGCCAGCCAGCAATGGGAACGCGCAATCGTCGATTTCCATCATCACGCCTTTCAGCGCTTTTTGAGCTTTTTCGTCTGGGATTTCCAGTAATTGCAGAATGACTGGCTGATCTTTACCAAGCATATCGCCATTAGCAATACGGAACAGAAGGGAATAACCGATTTGACCAGCAGCGCCGGTAACAGCTACGCGCATAGGGGATTTAGCCATGATGCATCTCCGAAAAGTGGTATGAAAAATGATGTTCAAACATGTTGCGACGATACTAGCCCGCAACGGAAAATACTCAATGATACCGCTGAAATTGTCTGCTGGTCAGCCAAAATACATGTTTCCATGCGCTTTTCGCTTTACATTGCAGATATCCAAACTATATTGCCTGATAGTTGTTTGCTGCATTTACGCCTTTGCTGCTATCAGTGTCAATCGCTCGGACGCGAGTGTAGGCTCTATGTTTTACCATGTCAATCACTATCTTATGTCTTATATAAGACATATAAGTTGCTAGTTATTTGTGGACGTGATGGGTGTTTTTGTGGTGAAATTGCGGACTATGACTTCTATCACACCAAATGCCAATATTTATCCGGGGAGCTCGATGAGCTCTGGCGCTGGCGTTGCAGGTTCGGTTGCCGGTGCGGCACCAACCTTTAGTCCTCTTTATCAGCAAATCAAAGCATTGATTACTCAGGGTTTGCAATCCGGAGAGTGGAAGCCGGGCGAGCTCATTCCTAGTGAGATGGAGTTGGCGAGTCGCTTTAAGGTTAGTCAGGGGACGGTGCGCAAAGCAATCGACGAATTGTCTGCTGAAAATCTGGTGGTGCGTCGCCAGGGTAAGGGGACTTTCGTTGCGACTCATCACGAGGCAAGGGCGCAGTTCCGTTTTCTCAGATTGGCACCGGATGAAGGCGTGCCACATTATCCCGAAAATCAAATTATTGAAGTCCGCCGTTTGCGGGCGCCGGCTGAGGTTGCGCGCTTGCTAGAGATTAAGTCCGGTGATTCGGTAGTCTTTATTCGTCGGGTTCAGTCATTTTCGGGTGTGCCGACAATTCTTGATGATCTGTGGTTGCCGGGCTCTATTTTCAAGGGTTTGACGGCGGAACGTCTGAATGAATATAAGGGGCCGATGTACGGTTTGTTTGAGACCGAGTTTGGTACGCATATGATTCGCGCTTCCGAACAGATCAGAGCGGTCTGTGCTGACGATGTCGCTGCGCATTTGCTGCATGTGAATATGGGCACGCCGCTACTGAATGTTGAACGTGTTTCTTTTACTTATGGTGATAAACCGGTGGAGTTGCGGCGAGGTTTATATTTGACGACCAGTCATCATTACCGGAATGAATTGAGCTAGTGAATTGAGCTGGTTTTTGCGCGATTTTAGCCCGAGTCAGCTCAGCGCATAATTGTATTTAGTATTAAGATAGAGAAGTTTTGCAGAATGAGGTCATTTTTGTTGGTGCAATGCACCAAAATGAGCGAAAATTGCAGGGTTTTTGTACAGACTAGTTAATGGGGAGATTATTTATGTCTGAAGTAGTGAAAAACAGGCCGCGCTATGGAGTGATGCGCCTGGTAGATGCAACTGGATACCGCTTGCCGCTGGCGGGTGTGGTTTCTATTTTGCACCGCATTAGTGGAATGTTGATGTTCTTGTTGTTGCCTTTCATTCTGTATTTGTTGGACAAGAGCGTTACTTCTGAGGTGTCGTTCGCGGAGTTGCAGCGTTTTACTTCCGGCGTATTTGTTAAGTTGGTTATTCTTGCACTCGTCTGGGCCTATCTGCATCACTTTTGTGCAGGTGTACGCCATTTGATTATGGATCTTCACTACGGTCTTGATAAGCATACAGCGCGTAAATCTGCTTTAAGCGTGTTGATCGTCAGTGTTTCTTTGGCTGCCTTGATCGGCTTGAAATTGTTTGGAGTATTTTAAATGGCAAATAACAACATTGGCCCTAAGCGCCTCGTTGTAGGTGCACATTACGGTGTGCGTGATTGGCTGGCACAACGTGTTACGGCGATCGTCATGGCATCGTACACAGTTATTTTGCTGGCGATGTTTTTGACGGGCAGTAACTTTACTTACGAAGGCTGGGCAGGAATTTTTGCTCAACAATGGTTTAAGTTGGCGACGTTTTCCGTAGTTATCTGCTTGTTGTATCACGCTTGGGTTGGTATGCGTGATGTCTGGATGGATTATGTGACACACAATGTGTTTGTCCGTCTGGTATTTCAGGTTGCCACTATTTTGTGGCTGGTTGCTAGTGCTGGTTATGCAGCACAGATTTTGTGGAGAGTATAAAAGTGGCTGCAATTAAATCCGCAATTCCTACCCGTCGTTTTGATGCGGTTATCGTCGGTGCTGGTGGTTCAGGCATGCGTGCTTCGTTGCAATTGGCTGAAGCTGGTCTGAATGTCGCGGTGCTCTCTAAGGTTTTTCCAACGCGTTCTCACACGGTTGCAGCGCAAGGTGGTATCGGTGCTTCTTTAGGGAATATGTCTGAGGATAACTGGTTCTGGCACATGTTTGATACTGTCAAGGGTGGTGATTACCTTGGTGATCAGGATGCAATTGAATTTATGTGTCGCGAAGCACCAAAAGTGGTCTACGAACTGGAGCACTTTGGTATGCCATTCGACCGCAATGCTGATGGCACGATTTATCAACGTCCATTTGGCGGTCACACTGCGAATTTCGGTGAGAAGCCAGTTCAGCGCGCTTGCGCGGCTGCCGATCGTACCGGTCACGCGTTGTTGCACACACTGTATCAGCGTAACGTCCGCGCCCGTACACACTTCTTCGTTGAGTGGATGGCAATTGATCTGATTCGTGATGCTGAAGGCGATGTTGTTGGTGTTGTTGCGCTGGAAATGGAAACTGGCGAAGTGATGATGCTGGAAGCCAAGCAAACGATTTTTGCTACTGGTGGTGCTGGCCGTATCTGGGCTGCCTCGACAAATGCGTTCATTAATACCGGTGACGGTATGGGTATGGCTGCACGTGCTGGTTTGCCTTTGCAGGATATGGAATTCTGGCAATTCCATCCAACCGGTGTTGCCGGTGCGGGTGTGTTGATTACTGAGGGCGTGCGCGGTGAGGGTGGTATTCTGGTGAATAGTCAGGGTGAGCGTTTCATGGAACGCTATGCGCCAACACTGAAAGATCTGGCTCCACGCGACTTCGTTTCCCGTTCTATGGATCAGGAAATTAAAGAAGGTCGTGGCTGTGGTCCGAATAAAGATCACGTGATGCTTGATTTGCGTCATATTGGTGCTGACACTATTCAAAAACGCCTGCCATCCATTCTCGAAATTGCACATAAATTCGCGAATGTGGATGCAACCAAAGAGCCTATTCCTGTCGTTCCAACAATCCACTACCAGATGGGCGGTATTCCGACCAATATTCACGGTCAGGTTGTTACGACTAAAAACGGCAGTAATGAAATTGTCAATGGCTTGTATGCGATCGGTGAATGTGCCTGCGTATCTGTGCATGGTGCAAATCGTCTGGGTACAAATTCTTTACTTGATCTGTTGGTGTTTGGGCGTGCTGCGGGTAATCATATCGTTGCAAGCAACCTCAAAGCACGTAGCAATAAAGAGTTGCCTGCTGACGCGGCGGATGTTGCCTTGGAGCGTTTATCACGCATTGAAAACTCTACCGGTTCAGAGCGTGTTCAGGATGTGGCAAATGCTATCCGGAAAACTATGCAGCAGCATTGCGGCGTATTCCGTACAGACGAGTTACTGCAAGAAGGCTACAAAGAAATTATGGAGCTTGATGAGCGCCGTAAGCATGTTTCGTTTAAAGATAAATCCAAAGTGTTTAACACAGCCCGTGTTGAAGCGCTGGAGTTGGATAACCTGATTGAAACAGCGAAAGCGACCATCACATCGGCGAATGCACGTAAAGAATCTCGTGGTGCGCACGCTCACCGCGATTATGAAAAACGTGATGACGATAACTGGATGAAGCATACCCTCTGGTATTCCGAAGGCAATCGCCTCGATTACAAACCAGTTGTGACTAAGCCTCTGACTGTTGAAACCTTCAAGCCAAAAGCTCGTACATTCTAAAGAGATAACACTATGGCACGTACACTGAAATTTAAAATTTATCGCTATGATCCTGATAAGGATGCAAAGCCTTACATGCAGGATCTGACCGTCGAATTGCAAGATACCGACAAAATGTTGCTTGATGCATTGCAACGCATTAAAGCCGACGTTGATGATTCATTGGCGTTGCGTCGTTCATGCCGCGAAGGTGTGTGCGGTTCTGATGCGATGAATATCAACGGTAAGAATGGCCTGGCTTGTACGACCAATCTGAATGAATTGTCTGAGCCTATCGTTTTGCGTCCTTTGCCAGGTTTGCCTGTGATTCGCGATCTGATCGTGGATATGACGCAATTCTTCAAGCAATACAATTCCATTAAGCCTTACTTGATGAATGACTCTATTCCTCCGGAAAAAGAGCGTCTGCAATCACCTGAAGAGCGTGAAGAGTTGGATGGCTTGTACGAATGTATTCTTTGCGCATGCTGCTCAACATCATGCCCATCGTTCTGGTGGAATCCTGATAAATTTGTAGGTCCTGCAGGTTTGTTGCAGGCATACCGCTTTATCGCCGATTCACGCGATGAAGCAACTGCGCAGCGTCTGGATAATCTGGAAGATCCATATCGTTTGTTCCGTTGCCACTCAATCATGAACTGTGTTGATGTTTGCCCTAAAGGTCTGAATCCGACCCGGGCAATCGGCAAAATCAAAGAATTAATGGTTCGTCGCGCAGTCTGATCAATTTGAAGTGGCGCTGTCAGGCGCCACTTCTATTTCATGCAGTTTTTTTTGAAGAGCTGCATGAAATGGAAGCATTAAAAGAGAAAGTAACTATGTCTGAGCTTGCAGGAAATTCTCATCAAAGTGATCCAGTGAAGCGTGCTCGCCTTCGCTGGCGTGCGCGACGCGGATTGTTGGAAAACGATCTGATACTGACGCGATTTCTGGATATCAATGAAGAGTCATTAAGTGATGAAGAGGTGGATGCCTTCAGTCGCCTGATGGAATTGTCAGACAGTGTCCTGATGGACTTGATAATGGCGAAGAAAGAGCCGGAAGCAGAAGTGGATTTGCCACATGTTCACGCTTTGCTCTCTCGTCTGCGGATTGCCTGACTGGAAATGATTTTTTTTGTGTTTTTTTGATTAACGACTCACCTCTTATCTGAAGGAAGAGCCATGACTAATTCTGAAACAAAAGCAACCCTCTCATTCTCTGATGGCTCGCCATCATTGGATATGCCGATTTACAAGGGATCGATTGGTCCTGATGTTATAGACATCCGTAAGTTGTATGGCTCTACTGGCATGTTTACATATGATCCAGGTTTCATGTCGACTGCGGCATGTAATTCTTCGATCACCTATATTGATGGTGATAAAGGTGAGTTGCTGTACCGCGGCTATCCGATTGAGCAGTTAGCGGTTAACGGCGGTGATTTTCTTGAAACTTGCTATTTGTTGTTGAATGGTGAATTGCCGACAGCAGAAGAAAAAGCAAAATTTGTTGCGACCGTGACTAATCACACGATGGTTCACGAACAGATGCAATTCTTCTTCCGTGGCTTCCGCCGTGACGCACATCCGATGTCTGTGCTGGTTGGTACGGTTGGTGCCTTGTCTTCGTTCTATCACGATTCTCTGGATATTAACGATCCTCATCACCGTGAAGTATCGGCGATTCGTCTGATCGCAAAAATGCCGACGCTGGTAGCTATGGCATATAAATATTCTATTGGTCAGCCTTTCGTTTATCCACGTAACGATTTGTCTTATAGCGCGAACTTCATGCATATGATGTTCTCGACACCATGTGCAGAATACAAAGTCAATGAAGTTCTGGTTCGTGCTTTGGATCGCATCCTGATTTTGCATGCAGATCACGAGCAAAACGCATCGACATCGACAGTACGTCTGGCTGGTTCTTCTGGCGCGAATCCATTTGCATGTATCGCTGCTGGTATCGCTTGCTTGTGGGGGCCTGCTCACGGCGGTGCAAATGAGGCTGCACTGAGCATGCTGGAAGAAATCGGCAGCGTCGATAATATTCCTAACTTCATCGCTCAGGTCAAAGACAAAAACTCTGGCGTCAAGCTGATGGGCTTTGGTCATCGTGTTTATAAAAACTATGATCCACGTGCAAAACTGATGCGCGAAACTTGCTATGAAGTATTGCAAGAACTGGGTCTGCAAGATGATCCACTGTTTAAACTGGCAATGGCTCTGGAAAAAATCGCGTTGGAAGACGAATACTTCGTTAGCCGTAAGTTGTACCCGAACGTTGACTTCTACTCTGGTATCGTACAGCGCGCACTGGGTATCCCAACTGCCTTGTTTACTGGTATTTTCGCTCTGGCGCGTACAGTCGGTTGGATCGCGCAATGGAAAGAAATGATTTCTGATCCTGAGCAAAAAATCGGACGCCCACGTCAATTGTTCGTTGGTGCCGCAAAGCGTGACGTTCCTGCGATCGATAAGCGTTAATTCTGTTGATCAGCTACTGCACTGCAGCATCGAAAAAAGCGAGTCTTTGTGGCTCGCTTTTTTTTTATTCGTTAAATATGCTATGCTTCGGCTCGAATGTAAATTTTAGATGTTTTTTCGTTTTGGAATCAAAAAATATATTGTCAATGATGTGCGTTTTGACTCCGATACGAGAATAGTTTGAAACAAGCCCTTCCCCACAACTTGATGTGCAATCCGCTAACCGGTCAGGCCGTGTCGCGGAAGGTTAGACTAACCCGCTAATCTCGCGAAACGCGAAGAAAGGTGAGCAAGATGATGCAACAATATAACGCTAATTCGTATTTGTTCGGCGGCAATGCGCCGTATGTAGAGGAACTTTACGAAGCGTATCTGAATAATCCCGGTTCTGTTCCTGAAAACTGGCGTGCGTATTTCGACGCCATGCAACACGTGCCAGCAGTTGATGGCTCCAGTAAGCCCGACGTTGCTCACGCACCCGTGATTGCTTCTTTTGCAGAACGTGCAAAACAAGGTCCTATCCGTGCCGTCAGCGCAAACGCCGATGCCGATATGGGACGTAAGCGTGTTTTCGCGCAGCAACTGATTGCAGCTTATCGTTTCCTGGGTAGTCACTGGGCTAACCTTGATCCTTTGCAACGTCAGGAGCGTCCAGGCATCCCTGAGCTGGATCCTAGTTTTTACGGATTCACCGATGCCGACATGGACATCAAATTCAATATCTCGAATACCTATTTCGGACCTGAATTAGCTTCTTTACGTGACACTTACTGCCGTTCCATCGGTGCCGAGTTCATGTATATCAGTGATCCAGCTGAAAAACGCTGGATACAGCAAAAACTTGAATCCATCCGTTCCACACCTTCCTTTACTCCAGAGAAGAAAAAACACATTCTCGACCGTTTGACGGCTGCAGAAGGACTGGAACGCTATCTTCATACTAAATACGTCGGTCAGAAACGTTTTTCTCTCGAAGGTGGTGAAAGTTTCATCGCGTCGATAGATGAAACAATTCAGCGCGCCGGTGAGCGCGGTGTCGAGGAAATCGTTATCGGTATGGCCCACCGTGGCCGTCTGAACGTTCTGGTCAATACTCTGGGTAAAATGCCTCAGGATTTGTTTGCTGAATTTGAAGGCAAACACGGTGACGACTTGCCAGCAGGCGACGTTAAATACCACCAAGGCTTCTCATCCGATATTTCTACTCCAGGCGGTCCGGTTCACCTGTCTCTGGCATTCAATCCTTCCCATCTGGAAATCGTTAATCCTGTGGTTGAAGGCTCTGTCAAAGCGCGTATGGATCGTCGCGGTGACAAAGATGGCTCACAAGTATTGCCTATTCTGGTACATGGCGATGCCGCTTTCGCAGGGCAGGGCGTTGTGATGGAAACCCTGAATCTGGCGCAGACACGTGGCTACGGCACAGGTGGTACAGTGCACATCGTGATTAACAATCAGATCGGTTTCACGACATCTGATCCACGCGATTCCCGTTCTACATTGTATTGCTCTGACGTCGTCAAGATGATTGAAGCACCGGTGTTGCACGTGAATGCAGACGATCCGGAAGCCGTTGTTCTGGCAACGCAAATTGCTCTTGATTACCGTATGGAATTCAAGAAAGACATCGTTGTCGATATCATCTGCTATCGTAAATTGGGTCACAACGAACAAGATACGCCAGCATTGACACAACCGCTGATGTACAAAAAAATCGGACAACATCCTGGTACGCGTAAATTGTATGCGGACAAGCTGGCTGCGCAAGGTACGATTCCTGCCGATGGCGGCGATCAGATGGTGAAAGCTTATCGCGATGCGATGGATGCAGGTAAGCATACCCATGACCCTGTCATCTCTAACTTTAAAAATAAATTTGCGGTTGACTGGATTCCATTCCTGAACCGTAAATGGACCGATGCTGCTGATACAGCTGTGCCGCTGACTGAACTCAAGCGTCTGGCCGAGCGTATTACCGTTGTGCCTGAAGGCTTCAAACCACATAGTCTGGTAGAAAAAGTACTCGGCGACCGCGCTACGATGGGTCGTGGTGAAATGAATCTGGACTGGGGTATGGGCGAACACCTTGCTTATGCTTCTCTGGTTTCCTCAGGTTATGCAATTCGCCTGACAGGTCAGGATGCAGGTCGTGGTACCTTCGTTCATCGTCATGCTGTTCTGCATGATCAGAAACGTGAACGCTGGGATGCCGGTACGTACATTCCTCTGCAAAATATCTCTGATAAACAGGCACCATTTACTGTTATCGATTCCGTTTTGTCAGAAGAAGCGGTACTGGGCTTTGAATACGGCTATTCCACAGCAGAGCCAAACACACTGACTATCTGGGAAGCACAGTTCGGCGATTTCGCTAACGGTGCGCAGGTTGTGATCGATCAGTTCATCAGTTCCGGTGAAGTGAAATGGGGGCGTGCCTGCGGTCTGGTCATGATGCTGCCGCATGGTTACGAAGGTCAGGGTCCTGAGCATTCATCCGCTCGTCCTGAACGTTTCCTGCAATTGTGTGCAGACAACAATATGCAAGTCGTTCAGCCGACAACTGCAGCACAGATTTTCCATCTGTTGCGCCGTCAGATGATTCGTCAGTTCCGCAAGCCACTCGTGATCATGACGCCGAAATCCTTGTTGCGTAACAAAGATGCAGGCTCTCCATTGTCTGATTTGGCAAAAGGCAGCTTCCATACTGTGATTGGTGAAGTTGACGAAACGATCGATGCGAAGAAAGTCAAACGCGTGATCGCTTGCTCCGGCAAGGTGTACTACGATCTGGTCAATGCACGTAAAGAGCGTGGTCAGACAGATACTGCGATCATCCGTGTTGAGCAGTTGTATCCATTCCCACATAAGAGCTTCGCTGCGGAATTGAAAAAATTCCCTAACCTGGCAGAGCTGGTATGGGCACAGGATGAACCGCAAAATCAAGGTCCATGGTTCCAGATTCAGCACAATATTTTTGAAAGTCTGGAAGAAGGCCAGAAACTTGCTTACGCAGGTCGTCCAGCGAGTGCATCGCCAGCTGTCGGTTACTATGACAAGCACTATGCGCAGCAAAAAGCATTGCTGGAAACGGCATTTTCCAAACTCAAGGGCTTTGTCCTGACTAAATAATGACGCGGCACTGCACCAGAAGCTGGTGCAGTGTTTGGCTACCCGAATCGGAGAGTAAAAAATGGCAATTATCGAAGTTAAAGTTCCTCAGTTATCTGAGTCCGTCGCTGAAGCGACTTTGCTGACATGGCATAAAAAAGTAGGTGAATCCGTTGCTCGTGACGAGAACCTGATCGACGTTGAAACAGATAAAGTTGTTCTGGAATTACCAGCACCGGACGCTGGTGTGATCACACAAATCATCAAGGGTGATGGCAGCACAGTGGTTGCTGGTGAAGTTATCGCTATCCTCGATACAGCAGCGAGCGCCGGAACAGTTGCAGCGCCTGCTGCTGCACCGGCTGCAGTCGCCGCAGCACCGGCAGTTGCTGCATCTGCTGATGCAAAATCGTCGGCAGGCGTTGCTATGCCAGCGGCTGCAAAAATTCTGGCTGAAAACGGTTTATCCGCTGGCCAGGTTGATGGCTCAGGTAAAGATGGCCGTGTAACGAAAGGTGATGCATTGGCTGCTGTTGCTGGCAAAGCTGCACCTGCTGTTGCGCCTCTGGCAGCACCAGTGTCAACCAAGCCAGCATTGCAACAGGTGAATGCACCTGCGGCGGTGAACCTGGGCGATCGCCCTGAAGAACGCGTTCCTATGAGCCGTTTGCGTGCGCGTATCGCTGAACGTCTGGTGCAATCGCAATCTACCAACGCGATTCTGACGACGTTCAACGAAGTCAACATGGCACCAGTCATGGAATTGCGCAATAAGTACAAAGACAAATTTGAAAAAGAACATGGCGTGAAACTGGGTTTCATGTCTTTCTTCGTCAAAGCTGCTGTTGCCGCACTGAAAAAATATCCTATCGTTAATGCATCCGTTGATGGTAACGACATCGTCTACCACGGTTACTTTGATATCGGTATCGCCGTTGGTTCGCCACGTGGTCTGGTTGTGCCTATTCTGCGTAATGCTGATCAGATGTCGATCGCTGAAATTGAAAAGAAAATCGGTGAATTCGGTGCCAAAGCGAAAGATGGTAAGTTGACTCTGGACGATCTGACTGGCGGTACATTCTCCATTTCTAATGGCGGTACTTTCGGTTCTATGTTATCAACACCGATCATCAACCCACCACAATCTGCGATTCTGGGTGTACATGCAACCAAAGACCGTGCAGTAGTTGAAAATGGCCAGATCGTTGTTCGCCCGATGAACTATCTGGCGATGTCTTACGATCACCGTATCATCGATGGTCGTGAAGCAGTATTGGCTCTGGTTGCGATGAAAGACGCGCTGGAAGATCCATCACGCCTGTTGCTGGATCTGTAAGAGGCAAACGTCGTGAACATCGCTGACGACATCAAACGTCTGCATGAACTGCATCAGTCTGGAGCCCTGACTGATGCAGAGTTCGCGCAAGCAAAGGCGAAGCTCTTGTCTTCCGTTGGAAGCGGAGCTTCTTCTCAGACTGCAAATAACAATTCTTTTTCCGGTATCGATGATTCTCTGAACCAGCTGAACCGCTTCCGTCGTTCAAATACTGATCGCTGGCTGGGCGGTATTTGCGGTGGTTTAGGCAAGTTCACCGGCCTGGAATCATGGATATGGCGTTTGTTGTTTGTCTTTTTCACTTGTTATTTCGGTGCTGGTCTGGTCGCTTATGTCTTAGCGTGGATTTTTGTGCCGGAAGAAGAGTGAATCCGCCTGTTCACCGTATGTCTTTTCCTCACGCGTAATCAGAAACATTCAGAAATCAGGATAAATCCATGAGCAAACAATTTGATGTCGTCGTAATCGGCGGCGGCCCTGGCGGCTATATCGCAGCAATCCGTGCTGCACAACTCGGTTTTTCTACTGCCTGTATCGATGCCTGGAGCAACGACAAAGGCGGCCCGGCACCGGGTGGTACCTGCACCAACGTTGGTTGCATTCCATCTAAAGCCTTGCTGCAATCATCCGAACACTTTGAGCACGCTGGTCACGCATTTGCTGACCATGGTATTTCGGTATCCGGTCTGGGTATGGATGTCGCAAAAATGCTGGGACGTAAAAACACCATCGTTAAACAAAATAACGACGGTATTCTGTTCCTGTTCAAAAAGAATAAAGTCACTTTCTTCCACGGTCATGGTTCCTTCGTCAAAGCTGATGCAGCCGGTTACGAAATCAAGGTGGCCGGTAAAACAGAAGAAAGCATTACTGGTAAGCACATCATCGTGGCAACAGGTTCCAATGCACGCGCATTGCCAGCCGCACCGTTCGATGAAAAGACGATTTTGTCTAACGAAGGCGCACTGAATATCGCCGAAGTGCCGAAAAAGCTTGGCGTGATCGGCGCTGGTGTAATCGGTCTGGAAATGGGCAGCGTATGGCGTCGTCTCGGTGCTGAAGTTACTGTGCTCGAAGCACTGCCAGCATTCCTCGGTGCTGTGGACGAACAAATCGCCAAAGAAGCGAAAAAACTGTTCGACAAACAAGGCCTGAAAATCAACCTCGGCGTGAAAATCGGCGAGATCGTCAACAGCGGTAAAGACGTGACCGTCAACTACACAGATGACAAAGGCGCAGAACACAAAGCTGTGTTCGACAAGCTTATCATTTCTATCGGCCGTACACCAAACACCAACGGCCTGAACGCCGAAGGCGTTGGTCTGGCCCTCGATGAACGTGGCTTCATCGCGGTGGACGGCGATTGCAAAACCAATCTGCCTAACGTCTGGGCGGTGGGTGACGTGGTACGCGGCCCTATGCTCGCGCACAAAGCGGAAGAAGAAGGCGTTGCCGTTGCAGAACGTATCGCTGGCCAACACGGTCACGTGAACTTCAATACGATTCCTTGGGTGATTTACACATCCCCTGAAATCGCGTGGGTAGGTCGTACCGAACAGCAATTGAAAGCCGATGGCGTTGCGTACAAAGCCGGTACTTTCCCATTCATGGCGAATGGCCGCGCACGCGCACTGGGCGATACTTCCGGTATGGTTAAATTCCTCGCCGATGCAACGACCGATGAAATCCTCGGCGTACACATCGTTGGCCCTATGGCTTCAGAATTGATCTCTGAAGCGGTGGTGGCGATGGAATTCCGTGCGTCTTCTGAAGATATCGCGCGTATTTGCCACGCCCATCCTTCTTTGTCGGAAGCGACAAAAGAAGCCGCGCTGGCAGTAGATAAACGTTCGCTCAACTTCTGATCGATACGTCATCTGCACTACGATAAAAATGGACGAGTCGTATACTCGTCCATTTTTATTATTGCTCTATCCGCTGTGTCTACGCGTGTGGTTGGCGTTACCGGCGGTCAACGATCAGCCAGACTGGTTCCGTATTTTTCTGACCGGCAGACGAAGTGGTTTCGGTTGTCAGTGCGAGTCAATCTGACTCAATGTGAATCAGCATGAATCAACGCACGGATGAATGATGGCATCGATGCGTACCGCACAAAATACGTGAGGAAACAGCTTGAAAAAACAGACTATGGATGTACAACAGTTTTACGACGAAGCGCTGACCCAGCGTGGATTTAAAGCCGACGAAGCGCAGAAGCGCGCCGTTGATCGCCTGCAGCGAGCCTATGAAGAATGGGTGCTGTACAAAGGAAAACGGGCGAACAAGTTGACCCGCCTTATCACGCGTCCTGAAGTGCCGCGCGGCGTTTATATGTGGGGCGGAGTAGGGCGCGGCAAGTCGTTTCTGATGGATAGCTTTTATTCCGTCGTCCCGGTTGTGCGTAAAACCCGTCTGCATTTTCACGAATTCATGCGCGCCGTACATCGTCAGCTCGACGAACTCAAAGGCGTCGCTGATCCGCTGGATGAAGTCGCTAAACGCATCGCCAAAAAATACCGCCTGATCTGTTTTGACGAATTCCATGTGTCCGACGTTGCGGATGCGATGCTGCTGTACAACCTGCTCAAAGCCTTGTTTGATAACGGCGTGTCGTTTGTCATGACATCCAATTACCAGCCCGATTTGCTGTATCCCGAAGGTCTGCATCGCGACCGCATGCTGCCGACGATCGCCTTGCTCAAAGAAAAGCTCGATGTGATGAACGTCGATTCCGGCAATGACTATCGCAAACGCGCGCTGGAACAAGTGCAGGCGTATCTGACGCCGCTGTCTGCCGCGACCGATAAAGCGCTGCGCGATACGTTTTCCCGCATTGCTGATACCAAAGACGAAGACCCGCATGTCGATATCGAAGGCCGCACACTGAAAGCACTGCGCCGTGCCGGTGGTGTGATCTGGTTTGATTTTCATACGCTGTGCGGCGGCCCGCGTTCGCAGAACGATTACCTTGAAATCGCCAGCCGTTTTCATACCGTGATTTTGTCCGCCATTCCTTGCATGTCCGCTGCCATGTCCTCCGAGGCGCGGCGTTTCACCTGGTTGATCGACGTGTTTTACGATAACAAGGTCAAACTGATTATGTCTGCCGAAGTCGCACCGGAAGAGCTGTATACTAAGGGTACGCTCTCGAACGAGTTTCACCGCACGGTTTCACGTATCGTTGAAATGCAATCGAAAGAATACATGGAAGCCGATCAACGCCAACTTGCCGATAACCTAGCCTGATGAAATTTCTCTCACACTTATTTATTTCCAGCCTGCTGCTGACTGGCATCAGCGCGGCGCATGCCGATACCGTGGCTGATCAGGGAAAAGCAGAACTCGCCAGCATCGCCCAGCTCGTGCAGGACATGGACGGGCGCTATCCGGTCAACAGCATACAAACCAATGAAGTCGCCGATGCCGTTATCGCTGAGAGCGACACCCTGCAACGCCGCCTGCAAACCTGGTATCAGGCAGCAGAGCGCCATTGCTATGACATTTTCTTCGTCAACGACTGCCTGCAAGACATTAAAGTGCAACGCCGCCGTTACCTGCCGACTTTGCAGCGCATGTCTATCGAAGCCAAAGCCGTACAACGCCAGATCCGCGTGATCGAAAAAGACCGCGAACAAGCCCGCAAACAAGTCGATTAAGCCTCACACCACAGCCCGTCGCCACCGCCTGTGGTGACACTCCCCAGATCGTTTTTTGAACCGTAAAAAGTGATAAAAAGGGGAGTATGCGGCATTTTCACCTTATTCTCAGCGTAAACACTGGGCTTTAAAATATACTCCCCCCAGTATTTTTAGCCTCATTTGGCAGGCTAGCGGGCTCCGAATCGTGTTTTGTGTGTCTGAATCAGGCTTATTTGTGTAAATGGACGAACAAGGAAACGACTAACCAATAGATTATTAAGAGCGGGAATTTTATTGTTAGTTTGTCATAATCATGTTAATTTTTGTTTTTGAAACAAGTTCGAAATTATGAGCAGCATTGGCCTGATTTTCCGAGAATATCGAGACCTTGACTCTTTGCCAGAAGACTGGGTTCCTCAGTCACTCGGCTCTCGCGTGTTTGTGGTTCAAACGCTTGCGGATTGTCTTGCCCAAGAAGATCGGTCATTTAACCTTTCGTTTCGTATCGAGGCAGTAGAGGAAAGTGACGAGCCTCGAACAATTTCAGTCTCTGGAGTTTTTGGTGAGGATGAATTGGTGTTGATTAAGTCTTTGTGTGAAAAGTTAGATGCACGTTTCTACGACGCCGAGTCGGGCGACTATGTAGAAATATGAGTTCGAACCTTTTTGTTAACCAAGCCGATCTTATGCTGGTCGGTTACCTCGAAAGTTATTTCTGAGATGACGCAAATTGACCCTCACTGGACAGCCTATTTTTCGGCTTTGCTTACTCCAGTTGTTGCTGTATTCGGATGTATTGTTACATGGAGGCAATATCGTATTGCTCAAAATAAGTTGAAACTTGATCTTTTCGAGAAGCGATTTGCAGTTTACAACACAGCACGCAACATGCTGGGAGAGATCATGATCAAGGGGAAACTCACAGATGAGGGACTGTATAAGTATAGTGCAGGAATTCGGGAGGCAAAATGGCTCATGAATGACGACGTAGCAAATTATCTCAGCGAAGAACTTTGGGATCACGCAGTAGGCTTAATGAGTTATGAAGCTGAGCTTGAGGATAAACCCATCGGAGAGCAACGTACTACCCTTGTTAACAAGCGAGGTGATCTTAAAAAATGGTTCCTTTTGCAGCCTCAGGTGCTAGACGCAAAGGTTGAGAAATTCTTAAGATTGAGCCATTGAGCCATTGCCCCGGTGGCTTGATACGTCATTTGTCGCGTTTCCTAACAACTAAATAACGTTTTACATTGTTGAATGTTCTCCCTCGGTGTTCATTCGATATTCAATAGCGTTCCAGCTATTACATCGCGTCACCTCTTTGATGCGTCCACACCCCTCAGAATGCGGTATAGTGCCGACCATCTTTCAGTAAAGCTTTATTCATGTCATTTTCCAGCCTGGGCCTCACGCCCGCACTTCTGAGCGCCCTGCGCGACCGTAGTTATACCGAAGCGACTGCCGTGCAGGCTGCCGCGATTCCTGTGATCTTGCAAGGCAAGGATGTGATTGCCGAGGCGCAGACCGGCTCCGGAAAAACCATCGCCTTCTGCGCGCCGCTCTTGCAAAATCTGGCACTGACGGCGGCGCGTCCGCGGGCGGTGCAGGTGTTGATTCTGGTGCCGACCCGCGAGCTTGCCGCGCAAGTGGGCACCACGCTGAGCAGCCTGTGTAAATCGGTCGCGCCTGCTGCCAAACTGGCGGTGGTCTTTGGCGGCGTCTCGATTAATCCGCAAATGCTGCATTTACGCGGCGGTGCCGACATCGTGGTCGCGACGCCGGGGCGTTTGCTGGATCTGATCGATCACAATGCCTTGTCCTTGGCACGCGTGAATACGCTGGTGCTGGATGAGGCTGATCGTTTGCTGGAGCTGGGATTTGCCGATGAGTTAAACCGCATCGTGGCGATGTTGCCCGCACAGCGTCAGAATTTATTATTCTCCGCGACGTTTGCGCCGGAAGTAGAAAGTCTGGCGGTGCGCATCAGCCCACAACCGGAACGTATCCGCATAGCGGTCACCGACGCCGGTAAGCCGGATATCGTGCAAAGAGCGATCAGTGTCGATGCGCCTCGCCGCACCCAATTATTGCGGCATTTGCTGACCAGTGAGAAATGGCCAAGGGTGCTGGTGTTTGTCGCAACCAAATATGCGGCGGAGCTGGTGGCGGTGAAATTGCGCCGCGCGCATATTGCAGCGGAACCATTTCATGGCGAGCTGACGCAGGGCAAGCGCGAACAAGTGCTGGCCGATTTCAAGGCGTCGCGCCTGAAGGTGGTGGTGGCAACCGATGTTGCTGCGCGAGGCATCGACATCGCCCAGTTGCCGGTGGTGGTGAATTATGATTTGCCGCGTTCCAGCGATGATTATATTCATCGTATAGGCCGTACCGGCCGTGCTGGTCTCAGTGGGCAGGCGTATAACTTTGTGACGCCGGAATCCGCCGCCCATTTTGCGCTGATCGCGCGTAAGCAAGGTTTGCGTTTGGAGCTGGAATCGATCCCGGGTTTTGAAGCAAGCGCTTTGCCTGTTGCTGCCAGCGAGCGTGTGCTGGATGTGAATGGTGGCGTGAAAGGGAAGCGCCCCAGCAAAAAAGACAAATTACGCGCCCTGGCGGCGCAGCAAGCGGCAGCGGCAAAAGACGATAATTAAGCTGGGCTGCAATGTTGCTGCAATGTCGCCGCGATCTTGCTGCTGATCTGCCGTTATTGTTCAAGCTTACAGCGCAGCCAGTCTGGCGATCGCAGTTTCCAGCGTTGCATCCTGTTTCGCAAAACAAAAGCGCACGACGCCGGATTCTTTTGCTTGCTGATAAAAGGCCGATACGGGAATTGCCGCAACGCCGATTTCACTGGTCAGCCAGCGCGCAAAATCGAGTTCTGGTAAATCTGAAATCGCGCGGTAATCCACACTTTGAAAATACGTGCCCGCACATGGCAACAGACGGAAACGGGAATGCGCGAGGCCATCGCGGAACAGGTCGCGCTTACGTTGATAAAACGCGGGCAACTCTAGATACGGCGCGGAATTTTGCATGTACTGCGCGAGCCCGACCTGCATAGGAGTATTCACGGTGAAGACATTGAACTGGTGCACTTTGCGGAATTCTGCCATCAGCGCTGCCGGGGCGACGACATAGCCGACTTTCCAGCCGGTCACATGATAGGTTTTACCAAAACTGGAAATAATATAGCTGCGCTGCGCCAGTTCCGGGTGGCGCGCGATTGATTCGTGGCATTGCCCGTCATAGACCATGTGTTCATACACTTCGTCCGAGGCAATGAGGATGCGGGTGTCGTGCACAATGTCTGTCAATGCCGCGATATCGCTGGCGCTCAGCACAAAGCCGGTAGGATTGTGCGGTGAATTGAGCATGATCAGCCGCGTTTTGCCGGTGATGCTGGCGCGGACTTTGTCCCACGGAATGCTATAGCCGTGTTCGCTTAATTCCATGCTGACGAAAATCGGCACGCCACCAGCGAGTCTGATCGATGGCACATAGCTGTCATACGCCGGCTCGATCACGATCACCTCATCACCAGCATGCACGCAGGCCAGCAAGATGGTTAATATGCCTTGCGTGGCCCCGGCGGTAACCGTGATTTCGCAGGCAGGATCATATTGATAACCGTAAATCGCCGCGATTTTTGCGGCGATCTGCTCTCTGAAGATGGCGACGCCTGGCATAGGTGGATATTGATTGTGCCCAGCGGCCATGGCGCGCGTCACTGCGGCAGGCAGCGCGGGGTCGCAATCGAAATCCGGAAATCCTTGTCCCAGATTCACGGCTTTTTTCTCAGCGGCAAGTGCCGACATCACCGAAAAAATCGTGGTGCCGACTTCGGGTAATTTGGAAGCTGGAATGAAACTGGTAGTCGTTGTCATATTCAGTGCAGGGAAATAGATGCTGTATTTCTGACAGCAGAGACAAAAACGCCCCGGCGCTGTGAGGCTGCCGGGGCGTTTTATTTAGATTTATTTGGTGCCGAACAATCGGTCACCAGCATCGCCCAAGCCCGGAACGATATAACCATGATCGTTCAGGCATTGATCGATGGATGCGGTAATCACAGGCACATCAGGATGCGCGTTTTGCATGACCTTGATGCCTTCCGGCGCTGCCAGCAGGCAGACAAATTTAATCGACTTCGCGCCGCCTTGCTTCAGGCGGGTGATTGCTGCCGCTGCTGAGTTACCGGTGGCCAGCATAGGATCAACCACGATCACCAGACGGTCAGCGATATCTTCCGGCACTTTGTAGTAATACTCGACTGGTTCAAGCGTCGCCGGGTCGCGGTACAAGCCGATATGACCGACGCGCGCATTCGGCAACAGATCCAGCATGCCATCCAATATGCCGTTACCGGCACGCAGCACAGAGATCACGCAAAGTTTTTTACCACTGATCGTCGGTGCGTCGATGACCTGAATCGGGGTTTCGATTCTGGTGAATTCGATAGGCAGATCGCGTGTGACTTCGTACGCCAGCATCTGGCTGATCTCGCGCAGCAGACGGCGGAAATTATCCGTTGGTGTGTCTTTGCTGCGCATCAGCGACAGTTTGTGTTGCACTAACGGGTGCTTGATTTCAGTGACTAATTCGTTCAAGGTCATTCTCCTGCTGATTTTGGTGTGACCGCTATTTTACGTCCCCGCGCTGTTTTAGGGGAGGCGTTCATTCACGAATAAATGGGAATAGAGGGGTTTTTCTCGCTTTACTCTGGCGATTGTTTGATTTTTCTTCATTGATAATTCAGGGTAAGAAGTTCCGGAGCCGCCAGGCCAGCGCCTTTAGGGAACGACTACTATCTCAGGAGTGAAGAATGGACAGCAATCAGTCATTATTAAATAAATTTTCTTTAGGGAATTTCTCCCTTGATCAGCGTATGGATCAGAAAGAAGATTTTTTATCTTCTCCTGATGATCTGGAGTCAAATTCCCGTATCGACGTCAAAGGCATACGCGAGGCGATTGCCCGTGTTGAGGCTGAAGCCCGCGCCACGGTCGCCTCTGAAACCCGTCTGAAAGCAGAAGCACAGGCCCGTGCGATGGCAGAAGCCCGCGCGCAGGCAGAAGCCGAGGCAGCCGAGCTGGCGCAGAGAAAACTGCAATTGGAACAGGAAGCAGCAGAAAGCAGCCGCACAAGATTACTCGCTGAAAAGCAATCGCAGGCCGCCAGCGCAGCCCGGATTGCCGCGAATGAACAGGAAGCACGTGATTTACAAGAACGTGCGCAAATGGAAAGCCGTGCCCGCGCACAATCTGAACAGCGCCAGAAGATAGAGCAGGAAGCCAAAGCCCGTGCTGAAATGCAGTTCAAGGCAGAGTCAGAAATTACCGCCAAAGCACAGGCAACAGTAACCCAGTTAAGCAAACAGACAGAAGCCGCAAAAAACTGGGCTGCTGAACGTTTCGCTGCATCCGAAAGTGCGCGCCAGCAGGCCGTTGAGCGTGCCCGTGCGGATGCACGTATTGCAGAACTGGCACGTGAACGTGAAAAACGCGAACGTGAAGCACGCGAAACCTCAGAAATGCTGGTCAAAGTACGCAGCGAAACGCTGCAGGCCAGTAAAGAGCGTGATCAGGCCGATGCGATGGCGCTGGAATTTGCCATCAGTCGCGCCCCTGTGGAAGCACGTGCGCGAGAAGATGCGATTGCCCGTTTAGCCATAGAGCAGGAGCATGAAGCCATTGCGCAGGCCCGTATGGAGTCTGAACGTCGCGCAGCAGAAGCGATCCAGATGCGCATGCAGGCAGAGCAAGACTTGTATGCGGCGGCATCCAAGCGTGAACAGGCAGAAGTGATCGCCACAGCCACGGCACAAGCCCGTCGTGAAGCAGAGGACAAAATCCGCCAGGTCACAGAATCCCGTATCCGTGCGGAGCGCGAATTACAATCGACAGCAATGCATCGCATTGAGAATGAACAACAGGCAGATGCACAGGCTCGTACGCGCCTGCAAGCAGAAGCCGAAGCATCTGAAGAAGCACGTCAACGTCGTATCGCTGAACAAGAAGCGACAGAAATCGCCCGTCAGCGCGCGGCGGAAGAGCAGCGTGCCGCCAAGCTGGCCAAAGAACGCATAGAAATTGAACGTGTTGCTGTACAAGCTGCCCGTGAGCAGGCTAATGCCGAACAACAAGCCCTGAGCGCCAGCGCGTTTCAGGTTGATTTGCTCAAGCGCGCCAGCGCTGCTGCCGAGCTGAAGGCAAAAAAAGCAGAAGAATTAGTCGCTGCGGAACAAATGCGGGCGGAAGCCGAACAAAAAGCAGTGAATGCACTCGATGCAAAACTGCAGGCCGAGCGTCAGAAGGCAGAAGAAGCGGAAGCCCGTGCCAAAGCAGATGAAGCGCACGCTGAATTGTTGCGTATGCAGGAAGCGGCAGATCGCGCAGCACGCGTGGCGCAGGAAACTGAATATATCGCAGAAAAAATTGCGCTGGAAAAAGCCATAGAACAAGCTGAGTTGCAGCAAAAAATGGCAGAAGCAACAGTGAAGAAGAGCAGGGACGTCAGTGAACTCCTTCGCGTTCAACAACAATGTGCTCAGGATGAGGCGAAAGCAATGGAACTACTCGATGAGAAACTGGATGTAGAACGTCGTCGTGCCGAGGCGGTTCAGCAAATGCTGAAAACTGCAGAAGAAAAACTGGCGCTGGAGCAGGCTGCACAACTGGAATTCGAAGCAAAACAGCGTGCCGAAGAGGAAATGAAAGCGATTGCAGCCGCAAAAGAGCAGGCCGAGCGTGAGCAAAGACTGGCGCAGGAAGCGGCTAATCAGGCAGAACTGACAGCGCTGGAACAGGCCGAAATTCAAAAAGAAGTACAACGCAAAGCGGCGGCCCTGGCACTGTTGAAATCGCAGCAGGCAGTTGAAATGACGCGTGCCGAGCAGGTTCGTACCGAAGCGGAAAAACAGGCAGTATGCGCAGCGCAGGAAAAGCTGGAAGCAGAAAAAGCCACGGCAGAACAAGTGATCGCCCGTGCCCATGCTGATCGTCAGCATGTCAATGTATTGCAGGCACGTCAGCAACAGGAATCGGAAGCCCGGACTGCACGTCAGGCATTGATCCAGGCCGAGCAAGCCCGCCTGCAAAAAATGCAGGAGCATGCTGAGTTGCAAAAGCAAGCAGCCAGCGCGGCTCAATCCAAAGTCGCAGAAGCCGAAGAGTTAGGTAAAACCTTGCGCCTGCGCGCAGAGTCAGAACAAAAAGCGCTCGGACTGGTGCAGGAAAAATTACAGGCAGAAAAGAAACTAACGGCAGAATTGCAGGCGAAAGCAAAAGTCGAGCAGGAAGAGCGCGATCAGCATCTGGCCAGACTGGAAGCCGAGCAGGCATTGCGTACTGCTACAGAATTAAAACTCGCTGAAGAAAAGAAATTGTTCGAGCAAAATGCGGCGCAGGCGCAGGCTGAACAGCAGGCAGCGCAGGCTGCAGCGGCACGTGTTAAAGCGGCAGCGCAGATCACACGTCTGGAACAGGAAAAAGCACAATCGCAACAACAGGCAGCAGCGGCGCTGGAGCAACAAGCGAAACTGGAGCAAGAACGTACCGATGCCGAAAAATCTATCGCGAAAGCTGCAACAGAAAAACTGACGGCAGAAAAAATCGCCCATGCTGCTGCACAGGCAAAAGCGATTGCAGAGCAAGAACAAGCCGTTGCAGCCGCAGAACGTGCACGTGCTGAGCAAGAGGCAAGCCAGATGGCTGAGGCGAAACTGCAGGCAGAAAAAGCCTTGCAATTGCAGGCGCAGGCGTATGCGGCCAGCCAGCAAAAAGCGCATCAGCTGGTGGTTGAAAAAAATCGACGCATCGCAGAGTTGGAACAAGTTGTACAACAACGCTCTGCTGATGAAGCGGTTTTGCTGGCAACAACAACAGCAAAATTACAGGCAGAACAAAGCGCTCAGCAAGACGTACAAACCCGTCTGGTCAGCGAAAAACAGGCCAATGAATTTGCCCAAGCCAATGCGTACGCGCAGCAAGTGGCACGTCTGGCCGGTGAGGCAACTCTCGCTGCAGAGCAGGCTTTACATCAGGAATTGGCTGCACATGCCGATGCACAAAAGCTGATGGTAGAAATCGCACAACAGCGTTTGCAGCAAGAACAGCAATTGCTGAAGGTGCAACAAGAACGTATCGCAGCCGAGCAGGCGCTGGTAGCAATGCTGACAGCAAAACAAGAGGCTGAAGTCGCTGCAGCAGCGGAAGTACAGGCGCGTCTGGATGCCGAAGCTGAGCAAGTGGAATTGTTGGCGGCACGCAAAAATAGCGATGAAGAAGCACGCCTGGCAATAGAAAATCTGAATACGAAAGAAAAAGAATGGCTGGCGCAAGCGGCTGAAGAAGCATTAATCAAGCGTCAGACTGCTGCCGCACTCGAAGAAAAAACCTCCTTATTGCTGGAATCCAGCCGTGCAGAGCAACAACGCCTCGCGACCGAGCAACAACTGAGCGAAGAGTTGCAGGCAAAATTATTGGCGGAACAACAGCAACAGCAAGCATTGCAACAACGTTTGCAAGCGGAACAAGAGGCAGCGCAGATCGCGGCCTCACGTTTTGAACAGGAGCAGGCGGCAGCACAGGCATCACAATTGCAACTGGAGACCGAGCAGGCGATGTTTGCTAAATCGGTACAACACGCTGAGGCGCAACGTGCAGCGGCCGAGGCGATGGAAGCCAAATTGCGTGAAGCGGAAACGTTGGCGTTGATGGAAAATCGCCGTGCCGCTGCTGAGCTTGAAGAATTGGCCGCTATCGAACAAAAGATGCTGGCAGAACAAAAGGCGCTGGCGGAAGCTGAACAACGTCAGCAAGCTGAACAAGCGTATCTGCAATTGTCTGAAATTCGTGCTCAGGCTGAGCAAGATGCGAACGTGGCAATGCAGATCAAACTGACTGCCGAGAAAGAAGCGACAGAATTAGCGCAAATGCATGCGGCTGCAGAAAAAGAAGCTGCTGAACTGGCGCAGATGCGTGCTGATGAGCTGTTGGCATTGCAGCAGATGGAAGCGCAAAAGGCCGAGCTGGCTCAGCGTGAAATCCAGGCGATGCAACTGCAGAAGCAACGCGAGCAGGATGAGTTGCAATTGAAGCAGCAGGCATTGACGGCGATCAGCCAGAAAATGGAAGCGGAAGCGTTGATACTCAAAGCCTCCGAAGACAGATTGCAAGTTGAGGCTGAATTGGCGAAGCAGAGCCAGTTGCGTGCACAAAAAGCAGTCGAGGCTAACGCAGCGGAACAGGAAAAGGTCGCTGCAGAACAAGCATTGATCGCGGCATCTGAAGCACTGGCAGAGCAAGCCAGAATGGCGACAGTTGAGATGAATGCCCGAATGGAGCAACAGCAGCAACTGGCAGAAATTGAAGCGCAAAGAATTGCAGCTGAAAACAAGCTGGCGCAAGACGTCGCCGCACGTTTGCAAGCAGAACAGGCATTGCTGGCAGACTTGCAGCAACAGGAAGAGCAAGAGGCTGCGTTGGCGGATCTGATGTTGCAACGTCGCGCCGAACTTGCTGCAGCAAAAGCAGCGTTAGAACAGGCGAAGAAAAATGCTCTGGCATTATCTGCGGAAGAAATAGAGCTGGCGGCATTGCAGCAACAGTTCGCGCAACAACAACAGGCAATGGAACAACAAAAGCAACAGCGTCAGGAGCAGGCTGAGTTGCTGAAAGCGCAGTTGGCTGAGATGCAGGCTGCATTGAAAGCGGAAGCCGAGCAAGAAAATCTGAGTCTGGTCGCGGAACATGCACAGGCTGAAAATCTGGCGCAGGAATTGATTTCCAAGTTGCGCAACAACCAACAACAAAGTGCTGAATGGCGTTTGCAGGCGCAGCAAATGCTGTCGAGTGCGCCGGTGGAAATTACTTACGACATCGGGCAGCAAGCGGAAAAAGATGCGCAGGAACGCTTCCGTCTGCGCCTGCGTCCTTCTGTGCTGGCTGGTTTGATGTTGTGTGCTGGCGTTGCTGGCGCGGGGTTCGCTAATTTCTCTACACCGATGTCTGTTGCCAACGCGATGGCAGCCAAGGCTGCACCGGTTGTTGCCAGCCCTGCGAATGTCGCCACACCTTCTGTAAAACTGAACAGCGGCATGCAATTGAGCTATGAACTGACACCATCAGCAACACAGGTGAAAAAATCTGCGGAAAATGGCATTGCACAACAAACTGAACCGGTGAAGGCAGAAGAAAAAGCGGCCTTGCAATTAGCGATGGCGGCGAAGTAAGAGGAGCAGATAAGAGCGGCAGAAAACAACGCTTGAGTAGTAAATAAAAATCCCGGTGATTATTTATTATTACCGGGATTTTTTATTTGAACTTCATTTCTGGAAAAATCATGACGGCAACAAAGCCTTTGTGCTCATGGTTATAAATCCTTAATCTGCCACGATGACGGCGGACTATCCTATCGACAATCGCCAGACCGAGACCTGAACCGTTTGCCTGGCTGCGTGAGACATCGGCGCGAGTAAAGGGTTTCAGCAGACGCCCGATATCGTCGTCGCTCGGAGCACCTTCACCGTAATCCCGGAAACTGATCAATACACCTTGTTTTTTGCCCTTCGTCTTGTGGCTGCATTGAATTTCTACAACGGTGTTGAGTTTGTCCGGATTCTTTCCGTAACGGCAGGAGTTTTCAATCAGGTTGCTGAACAGTCGCCTGAGCTCTGTCGCATTTCCTGAAATATACATGTCTGTTGCAATCGCTGAATGCAGGTGAAGGTAGTTCACCCGTGAATACTCCTGAATCACTTGTTTCAGTAATTCGCTGATATTCACTTTATCAAAACGAAGACTGTCGATCGGTTTCGCATAGTCAAGGAATTGATTGATGATTGCATCCATTTGCGACAGATCTGATTGCATGCCGGATCGTGCCTGCTCGTCCAGATCGGCCATTTCCACTTCGAGTTGCATACGTGCGAGCGGTGTACGCAAATCATGTGAAATCCCGGCAAGAATGATGGTGCGGTCAGCATCGATTCTGGCCAGATCTGCAACCATGTTATTAAAGCTGGCATTGGTTTCGCGAATTTCTTTCGGGCCACGTTCAGGCAGAGCCGGTGCCTGCTTACCCTGGGCGAGTAAGCGTGCCGCATTACTCAGGCGGGACAGGGGATCGTTAATGAATTTAGAAATCACTGCTGCTCCCAGCAGGGTAATCAACAAGGTGGCGGTGATCCAGCTGAGTACTGGCAAGGTTGTTGGTGGCTCCAGCCGGTCTTCATCCAGCCGCAGCCAGTAATGATCGCCCTCGATCTCCAGACTGATCCAGAATCCGCTATTACCATTCACCGAGCGGGCGAAACGGGTCTCTTTGCCCAGCTGCGCTTTCATCATCTCACTGAATTCGGTCAGAAAAACGGTGGGCTCAAGTTTATCCAGGGTGTCGGCATCATTCCGTAGATAAATCCGTATTCCCTCGCTATGCGCCAGATCGAGCAAAAGCTCTTTGCGTTTTTCGGGCGCAGAATGTGTCAGCGCAGCGCGTGTAATCGTGACGATGGAAGTGATTTGCGCCGTCAGTTGCTGAGCGCGAGGTGTTCGTTCAAGGGTTTTGAAACTGACGAACCATATCATCATACTGGCCATCACAAGGATGGCCAGTAAAAAAAATGTACGCCAGAAAAGACCGCTGCGCAGCCATTCGAGACTATTCAGGTATGAGCGCATACGTCTTCAGCGGGAACGCTATTCCTTGCTTGCTTCCGGAATGAAGACGTAGCCGAGTCCCCATACAGTCTGGATGTATAAAGGATTGGATGGATCTGGTTCTATCAGTTTTCTCAGACGTGAAATCTGCACATCCAGACTACGGTCAAATACTTCATATTCGCGGCCACGTGCCAGTTCCATCAGCTTTTCACGGGATAAGGGCTGGCGCGCATGGCGGGCAAAGACTTTAAGTACGGAAAATTCGCCAGTCGTCAGAGAAATAGCTTCGTTGTTTTTTCTCAGAGTGCGAGTGCCGAGATCCAGAACAAAATCGCCGAAAGCAAATGTTTGCGGGCCGTCGGAAGGTGCTCCGGGTAATTCATCCGGTACTTTGCGACGCAGAACGGCATTGATGCGGGCAACCAGTTCACGTGGATTGAATGGTTTCGGCAGGTAGTCATCGGCTCCCATTTCCAGGCCGATAATCCTGTCCACTTCCTCGCTTTTCGCCGTCAGCATGATGATAGGCGTTTTGTCGCCTGCACCGCGCAGTCGGCGGCAAATGGCGAGCCCGTCTTCGCCCGGCAGCATTAAATCCAGTACCAGCATGTCGTAGCGTTCACGCATCCAAAGTTTATTCATGGTCTGCGCATTCTCTGCGCCGACAACATGAAAACCTTGTTCGGTCAGGTAACGCCGCAACAGTTCGCGGAGTCGTAAATCGTCGTCCACAACCAGAATTTTTGCTTTCGGTGCGTTGTTGGCGGGAGTTGGAGTGTTCTCTGTAGGTGTTTGAAGATTTGTCATGTCTGTAATGGTACTGGCATCGTTACCGCCTGGGAACAGTCAGGCAGAGAGGATTACAAAGAGTTACATACTTTACTTCTATGGGAAAGGAATAACAATGTAATTAAATTAAACTACGATGACAATCTGATCATTGGTCATGCGTTTTCTGTTTATTTGCCGTCGTTAGAGTTGACTGGAGCAAGCGCCTGATGCAAAAAATGGTGGTATCAAATTCTATGCTGCAAAAACTGAAAACAGTGAATGAATAAAGCTCTCGCTATATTTTTTGCCATCTTGCTGGTGCTGTTGTCGATAGGTTCCGTGATCGCAATACCTTCGCCTGGCTCCGTAGCCGCAAATCCGAACTCTGGCTTTTCCGCTGGAAAGCATACGCAAGCCAGTGTTGCTGATGTTTCTTTATCTGCGACAACGATGGATAAACACAAAAACTGCGGCTTTAAAAAAATGTCCGCTACATCCTCCTGTGAAAGTCCTTTGGCCGATGTAAAGAAAAATAAGCTCAGCGTGGATGAGCGAAAGATGCTGCGTCGGCAAATTCGTGACGTTGAACAAGAATTTGATGCCGCCAAATAGCGAGCCAGAAAAAAACTTGTGTCGATATTAGCGGCGGTGTTGTTTCATTATCTTTTGCTGTTCACGCTGCCAGTCTTTTTCTTTCTCTGATTCTCGCTTGTCGTGTTGCTTTTTACCTTTGGCAAGCCCTATCTGACATTTGATTCTGCCATTGCTGAAGTGCATGTTGAGCGGCACCATCGTATAGCCAGAGCGTTCGACTTTGCCGATTAATTTGCTGATCTCTGCTTTGTTCAGCAATAATTTGCGTGTACGCACCGAGTCGGGATGTATGTGTGTTGAGGCGGTTGGCAGTGCACCAATGTGTGCTCCAAACAGAAAAATCTCACCATTACGCACAATCACGTATGCTTCTTTTAATTGAAGACGTCCAGCACGGATTGCTTTGACTTCCCAGCCTTGCAACACCACACCTGCTTCGAATTGCTCCTCGATAAAGTAATCGTGGAAGGCTTTTTTGTTATCAGCAATACTCATGTAATAAGGAAATTGGTTATCTTGCCGTTTCAAAATTTCTTATGATAATTTCGATACGGTGGCGACTCGGTTAAAATGCGAACCTGTGATTCTACCAAATGGTTTCTTTAGATGGCAGTCGTACATAAAACAGTTTTTATCGGATACAGCGCCGCTCAGATGTTTGCGCTGGTTGAGCAGGTCGAAAAATACCCTGAATTTTTGCCTTGGTGTGGCGAGGTTAAGGTAGCGGAGAGATCGGAAACGAATCTGATTGCAACCCTTGCCATTAACTTTCATGGTATCAAACAAAGCTTCACCACAAAAAATATCAATCAGCCGCCGCATTCTATGCAGATGAATCTGGTTGATGGCCCGTTTAGACAACTGACTGGCGGCTGGAAGTTTACTGAATTGCGCCCGGATGCCTGCAAGATCGAGTTCGACCTCAATTATGATTTTTCCAGTAAGTTATTGGAACACTTGATTGGTCCGGTATTCAGCAAGATTGCAAATAGTTTTGTTGATTCATTTTGCTCAAGAGCGGAGGCGATTTATGCCTGATGAAAATAAAATTCAGGTGCAGGTTTGCTATTCATCCGGTGATACTGTCAGTTTGCTCAATGTCAGTGTGCCTCTTGGTGCCAGTGTTCGTCAGGCGATCGATTCCAGTTGTATTTTGGAGCGGCATCCTGAGCTGAATCTCAATACCCTCAAAATAGGGGTTTACGGCAAACTGAAAGATGAGAGCGCGGTTCTGCATGAGGGCGACAGGGTGGAAATCTATCGCCCCTTGCTTGCCGATCCTATGGAAGCCAGACGGCGGCGCGCGCAGAAACAGCAAAAATTGGCAGTGTAACGGTCATTGCTGAAATTAATGACAGCCAGCCAGTGCTTTTTTTACATCCGCCGCTTCTTTTTCCCGCTGTGCATCTGACAAGTAGTTGCGCTCACCGTTTTTATCGGTAGTCGCTACCCGTTGTCCCGATTCCAGAACTTTCTGATACGACCTTGCGCGTTCACAATTTTTCTGTTTATCAGCATTAGCCTGTTGATCCTCACTTGCTTTCCTATCTTTTTCAGCTTGTTCAGCGCGGCGTTTATTGAAATCTTCGTTTCTCGCTGACGTTGTCATTGGTTTTTGCTGCGCATTTGCAGCGTCTTTTGATGCGCTCGCAGTATCGCTGGGTTCTGCTGGTTTTGTTGCTGACTGTCCTGGAGATTTAATGATACGGTTTTTTGGGGTCGATGCCGGAGGAGGGGTGTCAGAAAACTGTTTATTGCCCTTTTCATCCACCCATATATATTGAGCAAAAGCGCTTGCGCAGGTGAGCGTGGCAATGATAAATCCACTGATAAGCTTGAGTTTTAACATGAAGTCATTCTTTCAAAGAGGGCAAAAGATGCAAGAGTTTTACACGTAGCGAGACTACTTCGCAAGTTTTCTGTATAATTCGCTTTTGCGCCTATAGGAAATAGTATGCGTTTACTTCAAAAAGCACTCACGTTCGATGACGTGCTCCTCGTTCCGGCATATTCGGACATTCTCCCGAAAGATACCTCTCTTGCGACTAAATTGACGCGTAATATTCATTTGAATATACCGTTGGTTTCTGCTGCTATGGATACCGTTACTGAAGCCAGACTGGCGATTGCCATGGCGCAGGAGGGTGGTATCGGTATCATCCATAAAAACCTGACCGCCAAAGAGCAAGCGCGTGAAGTGGCGAAGGTGAAACGTTTTGAATCCGGGGTGTTGCGCGATCCGATCACGATTCCACCTGGTATGAAAATCCGTGAAGTGATTGCCTTGTCTCAACAACACGGTATCAGTGGCTTTCCTGTCGTTGAAGGTAAAGTTGTCGTTGGTATTATCACTAATCGCGATCTGCGTTTTGAGCAGGAGCTGGATGCAGAAGCCCGCACAAAAATGACTCCGCGTGAAAAGCTGGTGTGTGTCAATGAGACGGCCGACCTGGCGGAAGCAAAACGGTTAATGAATAAACATCGCCTTGAACGCGTTTTAGTTGTGAATGACGCTTTCGAGTTACGTGGCCTGATTACCGTTAAAGACATTCAGAAGTCGACAGAACATCCATTTGCATCGAAAGATGAGCATGGGAAATTGCGCGTGGGTGCAGCGGTTGGCGTTGGTGTCGATAACGAAGAACGTATCGATTTGCTGGCTAAAGCGGGTGTGGACGTGATTGTTGTCGATACTGCGCACGGTCATTCTAAAGGTGTGCTGGATCGTGTTCGCTGGGTGAAAGACAATTATCCGCATATTGAAGTTATCGGTGGCAATATCGCCACGGCTGCGGCTGCGCTGGCGCTGGTTGAACACGGTGCAGATGCGGTTAAAGTCGGCATCGGCCCTGGCTCTATTTGCACGACGCGTATCGTTGCTGGTGTTGGTGTGCCGCAAATCACAGCGATTGCAAATGTGGCAAATGCACTCAAAGGAACAGGTGTGCCGTGTATTGCTGACGGTGGTGTCCGCTTCTCCGGTGACGTGTCCAAAGCATTGGCGGCAGGTGCGTCAACCGTAATGATGGGTAGTATGTTCGCCGGTACAGAAGAGGCCCCGGGTGAGGTAATTCTGTTCCAGGGGCGCAGTTATAAATCCTATCGCGGCATGGGAAGCCTGGGCGCGATGGCCGATGGTTCTGCTGACCGTTATTTCCAGGATGCGGCAAATAACGCTGATAAGCTGGTGCCAGAAGGTATTGAAGGTCGTGTTGCATATAAAGGCAGCGTGCTGGCGATTCTGTATCAACTGGTCGGTGGCGTCCGTTCATCGATGGGATATTGCGGTTGCGCGACGATTGAAGATCTTCGGACTAAAGCTGAGTTTGTTGAAATCACTTCTGCCGGTATGCGTGAGTCGCATGTGCATGACGTGCAGATTACGAAAGAAGCTCCGAATTATCGCGCCGATTGATATCTGAACGATACGCCTGGGGTGTTGCATGTCTTTGAATTCGACAGATTTTGGTTTGACAACGCTTCAGGTTAATTCTGGTTTCAGTAAAATATTAGCTGAAAAATTTGAAGCAAAAATTGCCCGCTTTGAACGTGTGGGCATGGGGCTGTTTGATGTTGCCAATTGTTTTGTGACATTTGGTCGCGTTGTTGGTCGCTCCGGTCTTACTGAGCGTTCCATCACTGAAATGGAAGCTGCGTTTTCTGACGAATTCCCATTGAGTGACGAAGTGTTGGTTTTGTCTGACCTTAATGTTCATGGCGAATTCGGGCAACACCGCTTTGTTGCTGGCCCACCAATGATCCGGTTTTTTGCTTCGTTTCCTGTCTACGGTCAGGATGGCAAACTGGTGGCGTGTTTGCGTTTGCTGGATTATCAGCCACACATTTTTGATGATGAGCAGCGCTTGTTGTTGGCTGATCTCGCGATTATGGTCGAGCGGGAATTGGCGTTGAGCGCCGTTTGCCAGAATCAACTTGAATTGATGAAGCAGAACCGGCGCTTAAAGCGGGATACCTTAGTTGATCCCTTGCTCGGCACTTGGAACAAGCCTGCGATCATACGTTCTTTGCGTCTGGAAATGGAACGCTGTGCCAATTCGGGCAAACCAATGTCCTTGTTGTTTTTACTGCCGGATCAGATTGCTGAATTACGGGCAAAACACGGCATGGTTCTGACTGACCAGATCTTGGTGCGAATGGTGAGCCGTATTCGTTCTTGTATTCGTCCATTTGATGCTTTAGGGCGGTTTGATAACGATCAGTTTCTGATTGTGTTGCCTGGAGCATCGCGTTTGGTCGTGATGGCAGTTGCAGAAAGAATCAGACTGTCAGTCATGATGCATTCCGAATGGATAGAAAACGCGGAAGTTTCATTGACGGTTTGCGTTGGATTGGCATCGACTGATGTGTACCCTGATGCGGATCCGGAAATATTAATCAGCTTAGCTGAAAAAGCCCTGCTCTCGGCAAAGAGAGCAGGAAACAATACTGTTGTACAGGCTACGCCCGGGCAACCTGACATGATGATTTGATTTATGCACTCAAAAATTCTTATTCTCGACTTTGGCTCTCAAGTCACTCAATTGATCGCTCGCCGTGTCCGCGATGCCGGTGTTTTTTCTGAAGTTCATCCTTACGATGTCAGCGATGAATTTATCCGCAATTACGGCGCTGCAGGCATCATCCTGTCAGGTGGCCCCAGCAGTGTAACCGAAGGTGATACGCCACGCGCGCCGATGGCTGTATTCGACGCCGGTGTACCGGTGCTGGGTATCTGCTACGGTATGCAAACCATGGCAGAGCAACTTGGCGGTAAAGTAGAAAATGGTCTGGTACGTGAATTTGGTTACGCTGAAGTTCGTGCCCGCAGCCATACAGCCTTGTTAAACGGTATCAATGATTTCGTGACACCTGAAGGCCACGGCATGCTGAAGGTCTGGATGAGTCACGGCGATAAAGTCAATGAAATGCCACCGGGTTTCAAGCTGATGGCATCAACGGATAACTGCCCGATTGCAGCAATGGCGGACGAAGAGCGCCGTTTTTACGCTGTCCAGTTCCATCCCGAAGTCACGCACACTGTGCAAGGTGAGGCAATCATTGGCCGGTTTGTACATGAAATCTGTGGCTGTAAATCTGACTGGAATATGCCGGATTACATCGCCGAAGCCGTCGCCGCAATCCGCGCTCAGGTTGGTACCGATGAAGTGATCCTCGGCTTGTCCGGCGGTGTCGACAGCAGCGTTGCTGCCGCGCTGATTCATCGCGCGATCGGTGATCAGCTGACTTGCGTGTTTGTCGATCACGGTTTGCTGCGTCTTGATGAAGGCAAGATGGTGATGGACATGTTCGCCAAAAACCTCGGTGTCAAAGTAATTCACGTTGATGCAACCGCCCAATTCATGGGGCATCTGAATGGCGTTACTGATCCTGAAGCGAAACGTAAAATTATTGGCCGTGAATTCGTTGAGGTGTTCCAGGCAGAATCAGCCAAACTGAGCAATGCCAAATGGCTGGCGCAAGGCACGATTTATCCTGACGTGATCGAGAGTGCTGGCAAAGGCAAAAAAGGTTCGCATACCATCAAGAGTCACCATAACGTTGGTGGTTTGCCGGATACGCTGAATCTGAAACTGCTGGAACCACTGCGCGAACTGTTCAAAGACGAAGTGCGTAAGCTCGGTGTTGCGCTGGGTCTGCCGCATGGCATGGTATATCGTCATCCGTTCCCTGGACCTGGTCTCGGTGTGCGCATTCTTGGTGAAGTCAAAAAAGAATTTGCCGATCTGCTGCGTAAAGCCGATGCTATTTTTATCGAAGAATTACGCACGAACTTCGTTGATCCAAACGCTGAAAAACCAGTCAGCTGGTATGACGCGACTAGTCAGGCATTCGCGGTTTTCCTGCCAGTGAAATCGGTAGGCGTGATGGGCGATGGTCGCACTTACGATTACGTTGTGGCATTGCGTGCGGTACAGACGCAGGATTTCATGACTGCCCACTGGGCACATCTGCCGCACGAGTTATTGGGCAAGGTTTCCAACCGGATTATCAATGAAGTGCGTGGCATTAATCGCGTTGTCTACGATATTTCCGGCAAACCACCTGCAACAATTGAGTGGGAATAAGACGTGACCTATAGTGTCAAAGAAATTTTTTACACTTTGCAGGGCGAAGGCAATCATGCCGGTCGTCCTGCAGTGTTTTGCCGTTTTTCCGGTTGCAATTTATGGACTGGCAGGGAAGAGGATCGCGCATCAGCGGTCTGTCAGTTTTGTGATACGGATTTCGTCGGCACTGACGGTGTTGGGGGCGGTAAATTTAAATCCGCACAAGATCTGGCTGCAGCGATTAATGCCTTGTGGCCAAATTCGTATGCCGCCAGCAAATATGTGGTGTTCACTGGCGGCGAACCGTTACTGCAACTCGATGCGGACCTGATTGCGGCGATGCATGCTGTTGGCTTTGAAATTGCGATTGAAACCAATGGCACCTTGTCTGTACCGGAAGGCATTGACTGGGTTTGCGTGAGTCCCAAAATGGGCTCGGAGCTTGTAGTTCGCAAGGGCAATGAAATCAAGGTCGTTATTCCGCAAATCGGGCAGGATATGGCGACATACGGTAATCTTGATTTTGAACATTACTTCGTGCAGGCGATGGATGGTCCGTTTAGAGACGATAATCTGCGTCGCGCAATTGATTTCTGTAAGCTGCATCCGCAATGGAAGCTGAGTTTGCAGACACATAAACTCCTACAAATTCCTTAAGTTTTACATGTTAACGATTACCCGAAAAATGGAATTCGATGCAGGCCATCGTATTCCCGATCACAGCAGCCAGTGTCGCAATTTGCACGGTCACCGCTATACTTTGCAAATCACGCTGACTGGCGATGTGGTGCAACAGGACGGCGAGTCCGATAACGGTATGATTATGGATTTTGGCGATATCAAGGCGCTGGCAAATCAGCATCTGGTGGGTCTGTGGGATCATTCCTTTATCGTTTATGAAAACGATCATGTGATTAAGAATTTTCTTGCGCAGCTTCCCGATCATAAAACGGTCGTGATTGATCGCGTTCCTACCGTTGAAAACCTCGCGAAGATCGCTTTTGATATTCTTAAAGATGTCTACCATGATCGCTTTGGTCGTAGTCTGAAACTGACCAAAGTGACTCTGTACGAAACGCCTAATTGCTGGGCAGAGATAGACGGCTGATCGTGACTGATGCGTTGACGACCATGCAAGCTGAGTCGGATATTGCATTTATGCGTCTGGCTTACGAGCAGGCAAAGCTCGCATGGGCTGCCGGGGAGGTGCCGGTCGGCGCTGTGGTGGTAAAAGAGGGCGTGGTGATCGCAACGGGCTACAACCGTCCGATTGTGGATCATGACCCTACCGCGCATGCCGAAATCATGGCTTTGCGCGCTGCCGCAGATGTACTCGGAAATTACCGTTTGCCCGGATGCGAGCTATACGTCACTTTGGAGCCTTGCGTGATGTGTGCCGGCGCGATGATGCATGCGAGATTATCGCGTGTGATTTTCGCTGCACGGGATCCGAAAACCGGTGTCGCCGGATCGTTATTGAATATCTTTGATCAGACGCAGTTAAACCATCACACACAAGTGACGCCAGGCGTGCTCGCTGACGAATGTGCGGCACTGTTGAAAGATTTTTTTGCCAGTCGTCGTCAGGCGGCAGCGGCTCAGAAATTACAAGCGAGGGCGACCGTGTCGTCCTCTGTCTCGGAATAACCGATCACCATGCAATTCACACTTCTTACATTAAAAGCGCCGGTTGGCATTGCTGTCGTCGCACCAAGTGGCGGGCCACTCGATGATGCTGCGGTTGTCCGCGGTCTCGAAACTCTGCAGCGGCAAGGTTTTGTCGTGCAGAGTTATTATCAGCCAGAACAACGATTTCAGCGTTTCGGTGGCAGTGATGAGCAACGTGTCGCGCAGTTACACGCAGCAGCAAGTAACCCTGATGTCAGTATCGTGATGGCGTTGCGTGGCAGCTATGGTTTTTCACGGCTGTTGCCACATCTGGATTTCGATTTGCTGGCGAATAGCGGCAAGGTGTTTGTCGGTTACAGCGATTTCACCTTAATGCATCAGGCTATGCTGGCGCGCGGAAGACTCAGTATTGCCGGGCCTATGCTGTACGGCGATTTCACCAGTGACAAACTGTCGGAATACACCTTATCGCAATTCATTCACTGCATTTCTCATCAGCGTCATCAGGTCGGGTTTTCTTGTGCAGAATCGTCTGCAATTGAAGTGCAGGGGCGTTTGTGGGGAGGCAATCTGGCGATGCTGACCCATATCATAGGAACGCCTTACTGGACAGAAGTGGAAGATGGAATATTGTTTCTGGAAGATATAGGCGAACATCCGTACCGCGTAGAGCGCATGCTGTTGCAAATGCATTTTGCCGGTATTCTTGAAAAGCAAAAAGCGATCGTATTAGGTGATTTTTCTGGCTATCAGCTGGCCGCGCATGATCGTGGCTATGATTTTTCTGAGATGCTCAACTACGTGCGTAGCGTAGTCGACGTACCTATCGTTACAGGCTTACCTTTCGGGCATATTGCTGATCGCGCAAGTCTGGTTGTCGGCAGTGCGGCCACATTAAAAGTTGCTGATCAACAGGCACAACTCATGATGGATTATCAGTTGTAATTTTTTTCAGTACTACTGGAATAAGCCGTGACAGAATAAAAAAGCCGCCCAAATTATTGGGCGGCTTTCTCTTTTTACCGGTAGGTTATCGCGCAATTACTTGCCCGTTTAGAGACTTAATCGTCAGCGTAAATATCGTTATCTTTGGTTTCCTTGATGAACAAGGCACCAATCACAAACGTCATCAATGCAATTACGATCGGGTACCAGAGGCCGTAGTAAATATCGCCTTTGAATGCCACCAGTGCAAACGCAGTTGTCGGCAGCAAACCACCAAACCAGCCGTTACCGATATGATAAGGCAAGGACATGGATGTGTAGCGTATGCGTGTTGGGAACATTTCTACCAGCATCGCTGCGATAGGGCCGTACACCATCGTGACATAGATCACCAGAATGACCAGTAACACCAAGACCATCGGCTTATCGATCTGCTTAGGATCAGCTTTGGCAGGGTAGCCAGCAGCTTTGATTGCATCAGCCAGTTCTTTGGAGAATGCTTTATCTTTTGCTGTTGCTTCGTCTTTTGGCAAGCTTGTTGCGTTGAAAGAAGTAATGACTTTGTCACCGACTTTAACGGATGCAACTGTGCCAGCGGGCGCTATTTCATTGGAGTAGTTGACAGATGCTGCCGCCAGTTTCGCTTTCACGATATCGCAGGACGAAGTGAATTTCTTCGTGCCAGTCGGGTTGAACTGGAATTGGCAATCAGCAGGATCAGCAGTCACAACCACTGGCGCATTTTTCAATGCAGATTCCAATGCTGGATTTGCGTAGTGTGTCAGCGCATTGAAAATCGGGAAGTAAGTTACTGCAGCAATCAGGCAACCAGCCAGAATGATAGGCTTACGACCAATTTTATCGGACAGTGAACCGAACACGATAAAGAACGGTGTGCCGATAACCAGAGAGGCAGCGATCAACAGATTCGCTGTCGCACCATCGACCTTCAATGTTTGTTGCAGGAAGAACAGAGCGTAGAACTGACCTGTGTACCAAACCACAGCCTGGCCAGCTGTCAGACCAACCAGCGCCAGAATAACGATTTTCAGGTTTTTCCATTGGCCGAAAGATTCAGTCAATGGTGCTTTCGAAGTTTTGCCTTCAGCCTTCATTTTCGCGAACGCTGGCGACTCGTTCATGGACAAGCGAATCCAGACGGAAATCGCCAGCAGGAACACAGACACCAGGAACGGAACGCGCCAGCCCCATGAAGCGAATTCTTCTTCGCCGATTGCCTGACGAGTACCGAGAATCACCATCAATGACAGGAACAAGCCCAGTGTTGCTGTGGTTTGTATCCATGCAGTGTAAGCACCGCGCTTGTCATGCGGAGCATGTTCCGCAACGTAAGTTGCCGCACCGCCGTATTCGCCACCGAGTGCCAGACCTTGCAGAATACGCAAAGAGACCAGAATGATCGGCGAGACAATTCCCCAACTTGCATAGCCCGGCAGCAGGCCGACGCAGAAGGTGGAACCACCCATGATCAGAATCGTGACCAGGAAAGTGTATTTACGGCCTATCATGTCGCCGAGGCGACCGAATACCAGCGCGCCGAAAGGGCGGACGATAAAGCCGGCGGCGAATGCCAGTAAGGCAAAAATGAACGCCGTGTTAGGGTCGGTGCCAGCAAAGAATTGCTTAGCGATGATGGCTGCCAGTGAGCCATACAGATAAAAGTCATACCATTCAAAAACGGTCCCCAGAGAAGATGCAAAAATTACTTTGCGCTCTTCCGCTGTCATTCCGCTTGACGTTGCAATAGGTGCTGTCGCCATGCTTGTCTCCTGATTTATGTTTTATATATATAAAGTATGTTGGCAAAGCCTGTCATTGGTGGAAATAGAACTTCTGACATTTTTTGCACAACTTGAGTGTGCAAGCTGAAACTTACGGCATGCTTTCTTCAAACTTACAGAAACTTACAAGAGTGAAAATTTTTTCGCTGATTTTTTGCCGGAAAAATAGGAATAAAATAAGCTGAAAATTTTGCGAACGGTCGTACTAAATTATGCTATTCTGCTTCGCAAGCAATCTATTCCGCTTCCGTTTTTATCTGCATTGCTGCGTCTTAATGTGGCTGTACACAGAGAGGAATGTAGTAACGGGACAGTATTTGCAGGTGCATTACCTGCTCAGGTTGTGCAGATCCGTTTTTCAGTAGTCAGTTTTTAGTAGCACCAAGAATTACTTAAAATTCAACTCACAGGAGACACCTCATGAATGATGCAGTTATTGTTTCTACCGCCCGCACTGGTTTAGCTAAGTCCTGGAAAGGGGCTTTTAATATGACGCATGGCGCCACTCTCGGTGGGCATGTGTTAGCCGCAGCGATATCCCGCGCTGGTATCGATTCAGCAGAAGTGGAAGATGTCATCATGGGGTGTGCGACACCTGAAGGTGCGACTGGCAGCAATATCGCCCGTCAGATCGCATTGCGTGGCGGTTGCCCGGTAACGACCAGCGGCATGACTGTGAATCGTTTTTGCTCGTCCGGTTTACAAACAATCGCGATGGCAGCGCAGCGCATTATTGCCGGTGAAGGTGATATTTATGCTGCTGGCGGTGTTGAGTCTATTTCCTGCGTACAAAATGAAGCGAACACGCACATGTTGGTGGAGCCCTGGTTGAAACAGCACAAGCCAGAAGTTTACTGGCCGATGTTGCAGACCGCAGAAACAGTCGCCAAGCGTTACAACATTTCCCGCGAACGTCAGGATGAATACGGCGTACAAAGCCAGTTACGTGCAGCAGCAGCGCAAGCGGCCGGCCTGTTCAACGCTGAAATCGTGCCGATGACGACCACCATGGGTGTCGCCGACAAAGCAACTGGTATGCTCGTGACACGTGAAGTCACGATCGCGGCGGATGAAGGCATTCGCGCAGACACGACGCTGGAAGCAGTATCAAAAATCCGTTCTGCTGTTCCGGGTGGTGTGATCTCTGCGGGGAATGCAAGCCAGTTTTCCGATGGCGCTTCAGTTGCTATCGTCATGAACAGTAAAGTCGCTGAAGCTAAAGGCTTGCAACCGCTGGGTATTTTCCGTGGTTTCGCTGTCGCTGGTTGCGAACCGGACGAAATGGGTATCGGCCCTGTGTTTGCGATTCCTAAACTGTTGAAAAAAGCTGGCCTGAAAGTAGAAGACATCGGTTTGTGGGAATTGAATGAAGCATTCGCGGTACAAGTTTTGTATTGCGCCGACAAGCTCGGTATTCCTATGGACAGATTGAATGTGAACGGCGGTGCGATTGCGGTCGGCCATCCTTACGGTGTATCCGGCGCTCGTCTGACGGGTCATGCATTGATCGAAGGCAAACGCCGTGGTGTGAAGTATGTGGTCGTGACGATGTGTATCGGCGGCGGACAAGGCGCAGCCGGTTTATTTGAAGTCGTCTGATAAAGTCTGGTCTTGGGCGTTCATGTGAGCCGGTGTCGCTGACACTGTCTCGCATGAACTGCCTTATGGTCTTACTAAATGTCTGATTCAAGGTCTGATCACCATTTTCCGAAACTTCACCGGAACTGCCATGTCATCCAAAATTCTCTCCCGCCGCGACCTCGATTTTTTGCTGTACGAATGGCTGAATGTCGAATCCCTCAATCAACGTCCCCGTTTTGCTGAGCATAGCCGCGAAACTTTCAGCGCAGCGCTTGATACCTGCGAACAAATCGCGACCGACTTATTTGCCACCCACAACAAGAAAAGCGACCAGAATGAGCCGCATTTCGATGGCGAAAAAGTGCATATGATTCCTGAAGTCAAAACTGCCCTGAACGCGTTTCGCGATGCGGGCTTACTGGCCGCCGGTCAGGACTTTGATTTCGGCGGTATGCAACTGCCTTGCGTGGTTGAAAAAGCCGGTTTTGCGTATTTCAAGGGTGCCAATGTTGGTACCGCCTCCTATCCGTTTTTAACGATAGGCAACGCGAATACCTTGCTGAAATGCGGCACGCCGGAACAAATCGAGTCGTATGTCAAACCTATGCTGGAGGGGCGTTTCTTCGGCACCATGTGTTTGTCCGAACCGCAGGCCGGTTCCAGCTTGTCCGATATCGCCACCCGTGCCGAGCCGCAGGCCGATGGCAGTTTCAGACTGACCGGCAACAAGATGTGGATCTCTGCCGGTGAACATGAGCTGTCAGAAAATATTATTCATCTGGTGCTGGCAAAAGTGCCGGATGACAACGGCAAACTGATTCCCGGCGTGAAAGGTATTTCTTTATTTATCGTTCCTAAGTTCGTGCTGGACGAGCAGGGCAATCCGGGCGAGCGTAATGATGTGGTGCTGGCTGGCCTGAATCACAAAATGGGTTATCGTGGCACCACGAATTGCCTGCTGAATTTTGGTGAAGGCAAGTACAAGCCACAGGGCAAAGCCGGTGCCATCGGTTTCCTGGTTGGCACTTTGCATCGCGGACTTGCGAATATGTTCCACATGATGAACGAAGCCCGTATCGGTGTCGGTCTTGGCGCGGTCATGCTGGGCTATACCGGCTATCTGCATGCACTCGATTACGCCCGTAATCGTCCGCAGGGACGCGCGCCGCTGAACAAAGATCCGGCAGCGCCGCAGTTGCCTATCATTCAGCATACGGATGTGAAACGCATGTTGCTGGCGCAAAAATCGTATGTCGAAGGCGGCTTGGCGTTGACGCTGTATTGCGCGCGACTGGTCGATGAAGAGCGCACCGGCACCACGCCGGAAGCGCGGCAAAACGCCAGCCTGTTGCTGGAAATTCTGACGCCTATCGCTAAATCCTGGCCTTCGCAATGGTGTCTGGAAGCGAATAATCTGGCGATACAAGTGCATGGCGGCTACGGTTACACCCGTGAATATAACGTCGAACAGTTTTATCGCGACAACCGGCTGAACCCGATTCATGAGGGAACGCACGGCATTCAGGGGCTGGATTTACTTGGCCGCAAAGTCGTGATGCAGGATGGCGCTGCGCTCGAGGCACTGGGTACGGCGATACATAAAACCCTGTTAAAAGCCGCAACGCATCCTGAGCTGGCGGCCTACGACAAAGCGCTGGCGCGGGTGTTGCAGCGTCTTGCGCAAGTGACGCAGCAATTGCATGCCTGTGGCGACACCAATAAGACACTGGCAAATGCATCTGCCTATCTGGAAGCTTTCGGTCACACCGTGCTGGCGTGGATATGGCTGGAGCAGGCGTTGCTGAGTCTGCATAAAGAGGATGCGCATGACGCAGACTTTTATGCCGGCAAGCTGCAGGCGTGTAAATATTTCTTTCAATGGGAATTACCGAAGGTACATCCGCAACTGGATTTACTCGCCAGCATCGATACAACGACCTACGACATGCAAGATAACTGGTTTTAATACTCCCGGGAGTATATTTTAAAGCCCAATGAATATAAGGAGATAAAGGGGATTTTGAAGGATACTCCCCCTTTATCCTCTTTTTTATCGCATTTTTCAGAACAAATTTCGGCATAAATTCGACATAAATTTCGGCATAAATTTTGACATAAACGGAGACGACCGATGAGCACAGCACGTACAGTTCAGCAATTATTCAATCTGAGTGGTAAAACCGCTCTGATCACGGGCGGTTCCCGTGGTCTGGGTTTGCAAATGGCGGAAGCGCTGGGTGAGCAGGGCGCCAGCATTGTTTTATCTTCGCGCAAGCAATCCGATCTGGATGAAGCCGTTGCGCATTTGCAAAGCCGTGGTATTCAGGCCAGCGCCATCGCTGCTGATTTATCCAAAGAAGAAGCGGTGACGCCGCTGGTGGATGAAGCATTAAAACGTCTTGGGCATATCGATATTCTGATCAACAACGCTGGCGCCACCTGGGGTGCTCCGGCGGAAGATTATCCGGTCGATGCCTGGGATAAGGTCATGAATCTGAATATCCGCAGTATCTTTTTACTGTCGCAGGCGGTCGGTAAGCGTTCCATGATTCCACGCAAATCGGGGCGGATTATCAATGTCGCTTCGATTGCCGGTCTGGCGGGTAATGCGCCGGGAACGATGCAAACCATCGCGTATAACACGTCGAAAGCCGCGGTGATCAACTTCACCCGCACGCTGGCCGGTGAATGGGGCGTCCACGGCATTACGGTCAATGCGATTGCACCGGGATTTTTCCCTTCCAAAATGACCAAGGGTTTGCTCGAACATCTGGGCGAAGAAAAAATCGCCAAAGAAGCGCCTTTGCAACGCATCGGTGATGACGAGGATCTGAAAGGTGTTGCCCTGTTGTTCGCTTCGGATGCCGGCAAGCATATCACCGGACAGACGCTGGCGGTCGATGGCGGTGTGTCGGCGGTGTAAGTATGAGCAGCGAAACTCCAGCAGTGCAAGCATTGCAGCAGCCGAGCCAGACATTAAATCCTTTTCTGCATGATCTGGGTGTCGAATTTCTGGAAATGGAAGATGGTCACGCCAGGCTTTCGCTCGATCTGACGGAACGCCACATGAACAGCTGGCAGATCACTCACGGCGGCGTCATCATGACGATGCTGGATGTGGTGATGGCCATGGCTGGGCGTTCGCTGCATGAAGATCTGAAAGGCGTCGTCACGGTAGAAATGAAAACCAGTTTTCTGCAGCCCGGTGGTGTCGCCGGTGGCCGTATCGAGGCGCGTGGTAAGGCTTTTTATCAATCAACGACGATGTGTTTTTGTGAGGGTGAAGTCTGGAATGGCGACAGGCTCGTTGCCAAGGCGATGGGAACTTTTAAATATCTGCGCCGCCTGAAGTCGGGTGAGAACATGAAAAAGTTATATGGCAGTGACTAGAAAGGTTTGAGCTGACGAATGTGGTAAGGAGTGACAGGACGAAGAAGCCTGAGCCGCGTGAACGTACTGACTCTCAGCAAAAACAAAAGTAAAAAGTAAAAACAGAAAAGTAAAAGCAGTGCTTGCAAGTCCAACTAAAAAAACAGGAGACAACATGCAGCAGACTTTCACCACCACGGCGCTGGCAACGATACTGGGCGGGCTCTGTATCAGCAGCGCCATCGCCCAGAGCAGCTTGCCCGACCCCGCTGCCACCGACCCGCAAAAGCTGGGCTGGATGCAGGGTTTTCCACCCGCGCCGGATAAACTCGTACAGTTTGCGAATGGCAGCAGTTATCAGTTTCCTCGCACCCGCTGGTCGTTCTCGCATTCCCGTGAGCTGGGGCCAACCTCGAATGTCTGGCATGGTGCCGGGCATGCTGCAGTGTTGCCGCAGGCATTGCAGTCACTCGATGATCTGCGTTTCAAGGACGGTAAAAATACCGAAATCCGCTGGGCGGATATGCTCGCTAATACCTACACCGACAGTGTGCTGGTCATGCATAACGGGAAGGTGATCTACGAAAAATATTTCGGTATCAGCAAACCTTATTTGCCGCATATTGCGATGTCGGTCACCAAATCTTTTGTCGGTACCTTAGCGGCCATGCTGGCAGCCGAAGGAAAAATTAATCCGGCTGATCCGGTGACGAAATATATCCCTGAGCTCAAGGACAGCGCGTATGCCGATGCAACGGTACGTCAGGTCATGGATATGACAATCGGTGTGCAGTATTCCGAAAATTACGCTGACCCGAAAGCCGAGATATGGGATTACGCGCGCGCCGGTGGTTTGCTGCCGACAGCACCCGGTTACAGCGGGCCTAAGAATTTTTACGATTTCCTGACTAAACTGAAAAAAGAAGGCGAACACGATCAGGCTTTCGCCTATAAGACCGTGAATGCAGAAGTGCTGGCGTGGATAGTACGGCGCGCGTCCGGCCAGTCTTTGTCTGATCTGATGTCGGAACGTCTGTGGCAGAAACTGGGTACCGAAAACGATGCCTATTTTGCGGTCGATAGTCTGGGCACAGAGCAGGGCGGCGGCGGTCTGAATCTGACCCTGCGCGATATGGCGCGTTTTGGCGAAATGATGCGTAACGGCGGTCAGTTTAACGGTCAGCAGATTATCCCGCAGGAAGTGGTGGCAGATATTCGCAAAGGCGGTGATCCGGCAAAGTTTGCTCAGGCAGGCTACAAAACGCTGCCCGGCTATTCGTATCGCAATATGTGGTGGGTAGGACATAACGCCCATCAGACCTTTGAAGCACGCGGCATTCATGGTCAGCGTATTTATATTGATCCGGTGGCTGAAATGGTCATCGTCAAATTTTCATCCCATCCAGTCGCTGCGAATGGCGCGAGTGATCCTGTCACTTACCGTGCGTTTCAGGCGCTGGCTAATCATTTAATGAAGTGAGATTAATTTATGTCTTCTACTTATCAACGTATCGTTTTAGCTTCCCGTCCACAAGGTAATGTTAGGGCAGATAATTTCCGTCTTGAGACCTTGCCTCTACCAGAAATCAAGGATGGCGAGGTGTTAGTCCGCAATCATTTCTTATCGCTCGATCCGTATATGCGTGGTCGTATGGAAGAAACGAAAAGCTACGCGGCACCACAGCCTTTAAATGAAACCATGATAGGCGGCACGGTTGGCGAGATCATCGCCAGCAACAATCCGCGCTTCGCTGTTGGCGATAAAGTGCTGGGCATGTTGGGCTGGACTGAAGTGGCCGTGTCCGACGGCGCATTGTTGCGCAAACTCGATGCGGCGTCGCCGATTCCTTTATCGGCTTATCTTGGTGCTGTCGGTATGCCGGGCCTGACCGCGTGGTATGGCCTGACGCAAATCATGCAACCGAAAGCTGGGGAAACTGTTGTCGTTTCAGCTGCCAGCGGTGCGGTTGGCAGTGTGGTCGGGCAGTTGGCAAAGCAAATGGGGTGCCGCGTGGTTGGTATTGCCGGTGGTGCCGAAAAATGTGCTTATGTGGTCAATGAGCTGGGCTTTGATGCTTGCGTTGACTATAAGGCTGGCAATCTGGATGCCGATCTGGCGGCAGCAACACCGGATGGCATTGATGCCGTTTTTGAAAACGTGGGCGGCGAAGTATTTGATGCGAGTCTGGCGCGCATGAATCCGTTTGGCCGTATTGCGATGTGCGGCATGATTTCTGGCTACAACGGCGAGCCGATTGCCATTAAAAATGCGCGTGCATTTTTGACGATGCGACTGACGATGCGCGGTTTCATCGTGTCGGAACACATGGATTTATGGCCGCAGGGTCTGAAAGAATTAGGCTCGCTGGTGGCGAGCGGAAAATTGAAATTCCGCGAATCCATCGCTGAAGGTATTGCGCAAGCACCAGAGGCATTTATCGGCCTTCTGAAAGGACAGAATTTTGGTAAACAGCTCGTTAAGCTGAGCTGAAAAATAAACTCAAAAAGCTGAGCTGAAAAATAAACTCAAAAATAAACTGAAAAATAAATTCAACAACTGTGTGATCAGGGAGTGATATCCCCTTTTCATGCGTAAAAATCAGGAGACAAAATGAAAGTATTTAAAGACAGAGTGGCCGTCATTACAGGTGCAGCAAGCGGTTTTGGTCGTGAATTTGCATTGATCGGTGCCCGTCTGGGCATGAAGCTGGTGCTGGCGGATGTGCAGCAAGATGCATTGGATAAGACTAAGGCCGAGCTGGAACAGCTTGGTGCGCAAGTGATTGCCATGCGTTGCGATGTCCGTCATGCCGAACAGGTGCAGGCGCTGGCGGATGCGGCGATGGAAAAATTCGGTGCGGTTCACCTGGTCTTTAATAATGCCGGTGTCGGCTCTGGCGGTCTGGTCTGGGAAAATACTCAGGCTGACTGGGAATGGGTATTGGGCGTGAATTTGTGGGGCGTGATCCATGGCGTTCGCATCTTTACCAATCTGATGCTGGAGTGTGCCAAAAAAGATCCGGAATACGAAGGCCATATTGTGAACACCGCATCAATGGCCGGGATGCTGAACGCGCCGACGATGGCTGTCTACAACGTTTCCAAACATGCAGTTGTCTCGCTGACTGAATCCCTGTATCAAGATCTGAAGCTGGTTGCAGCACCGATCGGCGCTTCAGTGTTGTGTCCTTATTTTGTACCGACCGGCATTTCACAATCGCACAGAAATCGTCCGGAAGATGTGCCTGGCGCAGCGCCAACGGCCAGTCAGCGTGCCGCGCAGGCGATGTCTGATAAGGCTGTCAGCTCGGGTAAAGTGACGGCACAGGAAGTCGCAGAAAATACGTTTAAAGCGATCAGCGATGAACAGTTTTACGTGTTCTCGCATCCGGGTGCCTTGAGTAATGTGCAGGAACGCATGGAAGATATCGTCTTGCAACGTAATCCGGGTGACCCATACAAGGCGGCACCGCATATCCGCGATATGCTCAGAGAAAAACTGAAGGTATAAATCAATAAAAAAATGAGTCAGGAAAAGTCGCTGTGAGCACGAAGAGCGCAGACTCAGGTGCTGACCGCGACGCTCTTATTTACAGATGATCCGGAGACACGATGACCGCAACGATAAAGGCAAATCAATTTGCCACTTTAGATAATGATACCCGCCTGCATTACGCCAGCGCTGGCGAGCAGGGGCAACCGCTGATCTTATTTGTCCATGGCTTTCCTGAATTCTGGTATGAATGGGCGGCGCAGTTACCCGAATTTGGTCGTGATTATTTTGCAGTCGCACCGGATTTGCGAGGATTTAATTTATCCGATATGCCCGCCGATCTGAGTGCCTACAAAGCAAAACATATCGTCGATGATTTGCGTTTACTGATTCAGCATCTGGGCTATCAGAAAGCCATCGTTGTCGCGCATGACTGGGGCGGTGCTGTATGTTGGAATATGGCCATCGCTTTACCTGCGATGATAGAAAAACTGATCATCATTAATTCTCCGCATCCTTATCTGTTTATGCAGGCACTGGCGAACGATCCTGCACAAAAGTCCGCCAGCGAATACATGAACTGGCTGCGCGCAACCGATTCTGAAACCGCGCTGGCAAAAGATGATTTCGCGTTGATGGATGGATTCTTTAACGGTATGGGGCAGGCGCAGGCGACCTGGTTTGACCAGGCAACCCGCGGTCGGTATCACGATTGCTGGCGCAAGGGATTGTCAGGCGGAGTAAATTATTATCGTGCTTCGCCGCTGCACCCACCCACCGCTGAAAATCAGGGACCTTTGCAATTACATCTGAATCCGGATGATTTTAAAGTGAATGTGCCAACCCGCATCATTTGGGGCGAGAACGATAAAGCCTTGCCGAAAACCCTGTTGAATGGCATCGAAGATTTCGTTACCGACGTGCGTATTGAGCGCATTGCCGAGGGTTCGCATTGGATTATTCATGAGCAGCCTGAACGCATCAATCAACTGATACGGCAGTTTCTTGCAGAATGAGTGTGTGCATCCGCGACATCAGCGGATGCACAACAACGAAACACCGTAGTGATTTTTAACAGAGATTTATCATGGCAAGATCCGATTTCGCTTTTTTTCATGCCTTACGAGTGCGCTGGTCGGAAGTCGATATGCAGGGGATTGTTTTTAATGGGCATTACCTGACTTATTTCGATGTCGCCTTCACCGAATACTGGCGCGCAACAGGTTTGCCCAGCGCAATCATGCAGGCCAAAGAAGGCAAAGAATTGTTTGCCCGCAAGGCCGGCATAGAATATCTGGCATCTGCCAGGTTTGATGATGTGCTGGATATAGGCGTGCGCTGTCAGACGATAGGTCGCTCGTCCATCCAGTTTTTGATTGAAATTTTTCGGGGTGAAGAACATCTGATATCGGGTGAATTAACTTATGTGTACGCCGATACCACACTGCGCAAGGGAGTTGCATTTCCGGCAGATTGGCGTGCGATAATCACCAGCTTTGAAAAATTGAAACCAGTAGAGTGACTTGTGATGATGACTCCCGCACGCATTGTTTTAGGTGATTGGACTACCTTGCAAAAAGACGCACAGGCAGTACGTTATTCTGTTTTTGTGATTGAGCAGCATATTCCTGTTGAGCTGGAATGGGATGTGATGGATGCCCAGTGTCTGCATGCTGTTGCTTATGATGAAGAGAATCAGGCGATAGGCACAGGTCGTTTGCTGCCTGACGGTCATATTGGTCGCATGGCTGTATTGGAGTCCGCCCGCAATTCCGGTGTCGGTGCGCAGATACTGCGTATCCTGATGGAGCAGGCAAAACTGCGCGGAGATACCGGCGTGCGACTGAATGCACAACAGACAGCTGAAAATTTCTATGTGAAAGAAGGATTTTCACGCGATGGCGAGGTTTTTATGGAAGCCGGTATTCCACACGTATCTATGTCTCACCCTTTGTGAACCGAAGAGATAGCGAATTGAGGATTGAAAAATTCCTTGTCTGATCTGATAGAAAACACCTCTTTGTAGCAGTCCCTGGCTGCATCCTTAAAAGCGCATTGTTTATACGGTGCGCTTTTTTATTTGTATGACGTTCACTTTGCAAATCTGATGCAGGACGGAGACATCATCCTGGCAAAAATATTTTCGTGCGACGTATTTTCATATTTAAATTGACAAATATTAATATGTTATTAAATATGGTATTAGATTTACAAGTATTAATAAATTACATTGATGTATATAGAAAGCAGACGACAGCAGACGATTAAAAAACGATTCAGATAGTGAGCTACACCGTACCAGACATTGAGTATTTCAGTATTCATTTCATTACCGGGAGACACAAATCATGAGAATTGAAGACACCAAGGTATCAAGTCGCTTAACCGCCGGATTTGGTCTGGTATTGAGTTTTTTGTTAATCGTGCTCGTGTTGGGGATCAGCTATCTGCATCAGATGAATAAGCGGATGGAACAAATCGTTCACTTTAACGATGAGGAAATACGGTTGGCGCAGAGTATGTATCTGACGGTTACTGAGAGAGCATTGGCGCTGCGGAATTTGTTGTTGCTGACTGAACAAAAAGAGATACAGATAGAAGTTGATCGTATTACTGCCCAGAATAAAAAATACCATGAGGCCGAGGATAAATTAGAGCAACTCATGAAGCGGGATAGCGAGACGAATGACGCACAACTTAGTTTGTTAAATAAAATCCGTGAACAGGCAAAATTATCTGAGCCTTTCATCGATAAAAGTCTGCAATTAATTCAGCAAGGTAATAAAGATGATTCTTATAAGCTTCTGCGCTATGAATATCGTCCGGTACAAAAGAAATGGTGGGAACTGATCAATGATTTTGTCGTAGATCAGGAAAAGGAGAATAAAGAAGCAGTCATTAAAGCGGAAACAGATTATCGTGACGCACGAAAAATGCTGATCATATTGGGATTGCTGGCGATCCTGGTTGGTGTGCTCGCTTCGTGGCTGATTATCCGTAGCCTGCTGAGGCAATTAGGTGGCGAGCCACGTTATGCGGTAAAAATTGCAGAAAAAATTGCCGCTGGGGATCTGAGTGTCGATATCCAACTGGCCGCAGGCGACGAGCATAGTCTTATGCACGCAATGCGCGTTATGCGTGATGGTCTTGCTGATATCGTCGGTATGGTGCGTGCCGGTACTGAAACGATAGCGTCAGCTTCAAAGCAGATCGCCTCAGGAAATCTGGATTTGTCTTCCCGTTCAGAACAACAGGCCAGCTCGCTGGAAGAAACCGCCTCTTCAATGGAAGAACTGACGTCAACTGTGAAGCAGAACACCGATAGTGCGCGTCAGGCAAATCAACTTGCGGTGTCCGCTTCAGATGTTGCGGTCAAAGGCGGTACCGTTGTTGCCGAGGTCGTTCAGACGATGGGCTCGATCAACGAATCGTCTCGTAAGATTGTCGACATCATCGGGGTGATTGATGGTATTGCTTTTCAGACCAACATTCTTGCACTGAACGCCGCCGTTGAGGCAGCCCGCGCAGGTGAGCAGGGGCGTGGCTTTGCCGTGGTTGCTACGGAGGTGAGAAGTCTTGCTCAGCGTTCTGCTGAAGCTGCCAGAGAGATTAAAAAGTTGATTGACGATTCGGTCAGTAAGGTGGAAATTGGTGCGAAACTGGTTGATCAGGCGGGATCGACCATGGTCGAAATTGTCAATAGTATTCAGCGCGTGACCAGCATAATGAGTGAAATCATGATGGCGACGCAAGAGCAAACCGCAGGCATCGAACAAATCAATGAGGCAATCGTTCAGATGGATGATGTGACGCAGCAAAATGCTGCATTGGTGGAGCAAGCTGCAGCTTCAGCGTCGGCGTTGCAGAATGAGGCGGATCATCTCAGCCAGCTTGTCAGTACATTTCAGCTCGCTAATATGACAGCGATCCCGCTTGCGGGCACTGAACCCGTCACAAAGCGTGTAACAACGACTTTGCCTGGTAAAAAAGCTGCTGTGGTGAGGGCGCAGACCTCAAGTATTAAAAGACTCAGGCAAGTGAATGATACTGCTCCTGAGAAAAAAGCGGCATCAGATGCCTGGGAAGAGTTTTGATGGTCGGGAGTCAGTTGAGAACCAGTTGATTATGAATTGAAATAGATGTCTGAAAAAAGGGAGAGGGTATTCTCCCTTTTTTTCAGACGGCGGCAACCAGCGTAGCAGCACACAATATCAGTACACCTGCGATACGCTCTGTCATTACTGCATATTTTTCTTGTGTCGCCCAATGGCTGGCTTTGCTTGCCAACACACCGTATCCCAGCAAAATAAAAAATTCAGGAATAATGGAGCAGATGGCGAGAATCAGCATTTGCAAACCGACGGCTTCATGCTGATCGATAAACTGCGGCAGGATGGCTACAAAGGTAAGCAAGATCTTGGGATTGGTCAACTGCAGGCTAAGAGCGCTGAAAAAGATGCGGCTTCCTTTTTGTGGCGGCCCATCCAGTCTGGATATGCTGATGGGTGAGGGTTTCCCCAGTATTGCTGATAAGCCCAGATAGACCAGATAGGCAGCACCAAGATACTTGATTCCCATGAACAGCATCGGCGATGTCAGCAGCAGGCTGCCGATACCGGTTGCCGAGAGCGCAAAGTAAATCGCATTGGCAGTCAAAATCCCTAACGTGACAAACAAGGATGTTTTCCAGCCCCGCGCAATGCCAACCGCCACAACCATCATGACTGCGGGGCCGGGAGAGAGTGACATTGCCGCTTCTGTCGCGGTGAACAAGGCCCAGCTTTCAAGATTCATCGCCACACTCAGCTACCCCGCACGAAATCGAATAAGGTGTCCAGCACGGCATCGGCCTGTTCTGCCATCAGGTCGTGTCCACAATTGTCTATAACGGAAGTTTTGCTATGAGAAATCAGACTACGCAGGCCTGCAATTGCTTTTGGTGGGGTCATCTGATCTTTTTTGCCGAGCAGGAATAAGGTCGGACACCTGACTGATTGCGCAGCGATTTCGCCGTTGCTGTAGGTGTTACAGGCGAAAAAATCCGTATAAAAAACCAGCTCTGGGTTGATGGCAGAAATGCGTTGCATCAGCCTCTTGCTGCCGCCAAGGACGGAAAATCCAGGTCCAGGGCAGGAAGGTTTATGCGCAATGCTGCTGTGTGACCAGATGTTCACCATATCTATCGCAGCCTGCTCGTCGTCGCGTGCCGCATTCAAAAGCAGGTCTGATACCTTCATCGGGTAGGCTGTACCTATCATTGCCAGATGACTGACTCTGTCCGACGCCCGATAACTGGTTTCCAGAGCAATCAGCGAGCCCATACTGTGTCCTGCCAGAGCGGCGCGCTCAATACCGGCAGCATCAAGCAAAGCAATCAGCCAGGTCGCCATCTGCTCTACGCTATTGAGCGCCTGGCCTTTGCTGCGGCCATGTCCCGGTAAATCCACAGCCAGGACGTTATAACCATGATGGGCGAAATAGCGGGACTGTAAGGCCCAGACGGAATGATCATTCTGTGCGCCGTGTATGAACACGATGCTTGGCAGCGCAGGATTGAAGGTTTTACCTCCGGTGTAGCAATAGGCGTCTTTTCCTTGAATCTCAAACAGCATCTCAGGCTCCTTTCTGAGCAGCTTTCAAGCCGCGTGTCAGGTCTTCAATCAGGTCTTCAACGTTTTCCAGACCCACAGATAAGCGCAGTGTTCCTTCAGTAATGCCGGAAGCCTGCAACTGTTCTGCCGGGACGCGGAAATGGGTGGTGGATGCCGGGTGTATCACCAGCGATTTCGCATCGCCAACGTTCGCCAGATGTGAGAACACATTCAGCGATTCAACAAAGCGCTGACCAGCGGCGCGATCGCCTTTCAGATTGAATGAGAAAACTGCTCCACAACCTTTGGGAAGCAGGGTTTTTGCCAGTTCGTAGTCAGGATGTGTTTCTAATTCCGGATAAGAAACCGCAGCAACAGCAGGATGTTTTACCAGGAAATCAACGATTTTGCGGGTATTGGCAACATGTCTGTCCATGCGCAAGCCCAGTGTTTCTACGCCTTGCAGGATAGCGAATGCATTATGTGGGCTCATGCAGGCGCCGAAGTCGCGCAATCCTTCGCGTCGTGCCCGTAAGGAAAATGCGCCGACAGTCGACTCTTCGGCAAACACCATGCCGTGAAAGCCGTCATAGGGTTCGCAAAGCTCAGCAAAACGTCCGGTTCGGTCATACGCTTTCTGCCAGTCGAATGTGCCGCCATCGACCAGTAAGCCACCAATCGCAGTGCCATGCCCGCACAAAAATTTAGTTGCGGAGTGAAAAACCAGATCAGCGCCATGATCAAACGGACGTAATAAATACGGCGTGGTAAACGTTGAATCCAGCATCAGCGGTAAATCGTGTGCGTGGGCAATTTCTGCGATCAAAGGTATGTTCAGAACATCCAGTCCGGGATTGCCGAGAGTTTCAGCAAACAAGGTTTTAGTATTTGGACGTATCGCCGCCCGCCAAGCGTCCGGGTCACGCGGATCAACGAAGGTGGTTTCTATGCCAAAGCGTTTTAAGGTATAGGCGAGAAGGTTTTGTGAGCCGCCATACAAAGCACGGGAAGCAACGATATGTGATCCGGCACCGGCGATGGTCGTTAAACCCAGATGCAATGCGGCTTGTCCGCTGGCGACGGCAATGCCGGCAATGCCTCCTTCAAGTGCCGCAATCCGCTCTTCCAGTACTGCATTGGTCGGATTCGAGATACGCGAATACACGTGACCGGCGCGCTCCATATTGAACAGCGATGCGGCGTGATCCGAATCTTTAAACGCAAATGAGGATGTCAGATAAATGGGGGTCGCACGTGCGCCTGTTGTTGGGTCGGGCGTCGCACCGGCATGTAAAGAAAGTGTGTCGAATCCGGGATAATGGGGGGCACTCATAAACTCTGGTCTCCGTATTGTGATCAGCCAATGCTACCATTAAGACTGCAAAATGAAATTCCGTTTTCATGTTGAACTTGCTGGATTTTTTGCATGGCTTGCGATACATTGAAAACAGTTTTAAAAAAACAGAATACACAGGAGGGGAGCCCCATGAAAGTTTCGGAAATTCTTCAGGTCAAAGGCAACATCCTTTTCACTATCACACCTGATACGCCGATTGCAGATGCGATCAGTGTCATGGAAGAAAAAGACATCGGTTCTCTGGTCGTAATGGAATATGGTGATCTGGTTGGCATATTGACCTTCCGCGAAGTCATTCGCGCGATTCATACGAATAAGGGTTCGCTGGGAAGCGGTACCGTCCGTAAATATATGGACGATCATCCTATGACGGTCACGCCGGAAACCGAAGTTAACGAAGTACGTCGCATGATGCTGGAAAAACATTCACGCTATCTGCCGGTCATGGATGCAAAAACGCTGATGGGCGTGATTTCGTTTTACGACGTGGCGCGTGCAGTGCTCGAAGCGCAGAGTTTTGAAAATAAAATGCTGAAAGCGTATATCCGCGATTGGCCTGTTGCCGAAAATGAAGAATAGGTAACCGCCTGATGCCGGTTTGATTCGAAATAACGCCCGCAAATAATCAGATGCGGGCGTTTTTTATTGTCTGGAAAAGGGGAAATTATGCATATCGCCATCGTAGGTGCCGGATTATCCGGACTCACCGCAGCTCGTCAATTGCAATCGCAGGGACATCATGTCACCGTGTACGAAAAAAGCCTGGGTGTCAGCGGGCGCATGAGTATACGACAAACTGAGGTTGGCGGTTTTGATCACGGCGCCCAGTATTTCACTGCGACGTCTGACCGCTTTAAAAAAGAAGTCGCCGATTGGAAAAAGCTGGGCTGGGTTGCCGCCTGGGATGCGCGTCTGGCAACACTGGATGCGGGACATGCTAAGCCTGCCGGGCGCAGCTCGACGCGCTATGTTGCCGTGCCTGGTATGAATGCACTCGGTAAGCAACTGGCACATGGCCTGGATGTCCGCAAAGAACAACAGGTAATCGGATTGGAGCCGCATGATAAACAATGGCTACTCAAAATTCAGTCAAATACGGTTGCGATTCCAGCGACGGCTGGCCCATTTGATGCGGTCGTACTGGCAATCCCGGCCGATCAGGCTGTGCCTTTACTTGCTGTAGCGCCTAAATTCGCTAAACAAGCGGCGCAGGCAAAGCTCGCGCCTTGTTGGACGATGATGCTGGGATTTCAGAATTCTCTGGAACTGCCATACGATGGTGCATGGGTCAATCAGTCGCGTCTTGGCTGGATAGCCAGAGATACCTCCAAGCCAGAACACCGCGTAGGCGAACGCTGGGTTGCGCACGCAACGCCGGCATGGAGTCTTGAACATCTGGAGGAAGATCCCGAGCGCGCTAAGGAAAAATTAATAAAAGCCTTCCATGAATCCACCGGATCGTGGGTACAGCCTATTTATGCGGTCGTACACCGCTGGCGTTTTGCGCAGGCAGAGCATCCATTGCCACAGGATTGCTTATGGGATGCCAAACTGGGAATCGGTGTCTGTGGCGATTGGTTTGCGACCGGACTGGAAGGCAATGGCAGAGTAGAGCATGCTTTCCTCAGTGCGCTCGCGCTGGCAAAAACAATTTCCTGATGTGTTGAGAACGCTGACAACCCCTATTGCAAAGGTTGTCAGTATCGATATCTAATTTGCTTCAACGTGACTGCATAATTATTGTTGCAGATAAAAAAGTCGGCTGACCCCAAATGTTGGGTGCATTCCTCATGCCGAAAAAATTAAATTTAAGCAGACAGCATTACGTGGCTGATCATTACGTGGCTGATTGTATTTGACCTTATGTGCGTTCGCCTGTTTGCAGACGCCACAGCGCTGCATAGCCAGCATTTAATTTCAGTAAATCGTCATGGGTGCCACTTTCGACAATTCGGCCCGCTTCCAGCAAATAGATGCAATCGGCCTGTCTCACCGTTGACAACCTGTGTGCGATGACGATGGTGGTGCGGTCACGACTGACGACATCGAGACTGCGCTGTATTGCGGCTTCGGTTTCATTGTCAACTGCGCTGGTCGCTTCATCGAGAATCAAGACCGGTGGATTTTTTAAGATTGCCCTTGCCAGTGCCAGCCGTTGGCGCTGGCCGCCGGAAAGTTTCTGCCCGCGCTCGCCGATACGGGTGGTAAAACCCAGAGGCAGCTTGCTGATAAATTCAGTCGCTTCCGCCGCCTGAGCGGCAGCGGCAATCGCTGTTTCTGTCACGTTGTCTGAGCCGTAGGCAATGTTGTCAGCGATGGTGCCATCGGTTAAAAAACTATCTTGTGCAACGTAACCGATCAGACGACGTAAATCTTGCAAATTTATGCTATCGGTCGCAACGCCATCAATAAAAATTTTTCCGCTTTGCGGTGTGTAGAATCGCAATAACAGTTTGACCAGTGTTGACTTTCCGGAACCGGTAGAACCGACGAAGGCGATAGTTTTGCCAGCCGGAATTTCGAGGTTGATATTGTGTAAGGTTTGCTGGTTGCCGTAGGAAAACCCAACTGCGTCGAAACGGATATGTCCCTTTACATCGGCTGCACGCAAGTGTTGTCCTTCGTAGGTGATGTTGATTTTTGTATCGAGCAAATTCATGGCGCGATCAATGGCTGACATCGAGCGTTGATACATATCCGCGACCTCTGCCAAGCTGGTCATCGGCCATAACAGGCGTTGCGTCAGATAGACCAGTACTGAATATGCGCCGACTGCCAGCTCATCATGCAGGGTCAGCCAGCCGCCATACACCAGCGTCGCGGTGAAGCCTGCCAGAATCGCCATCCGGATAACCGGGGTAATAGCAGCGCTGACCGCAATTGCCCGCGCATTGGCTTGGCGATAAGTATTGCTGGCTTCGGCAACGTGATTTTTTTCAAAATCTTCGGTGGCAAACGCTTTGATCGTGGCCAGCCCGAGCAGATTATTGTTCAGGCGGGCGCTGACGTCGCCAGCTGCTTCGCGGACTTCGGCGTAACGCGGGGCCAGCCGTTTCTGGAACCAGAATGCACCGAACAGAATTGCCGGTACTGGCAGCAGGGAAATGATCGCTAGCGAAGGTTGCAGCACAAAGAAGACAGCGCTGACCATCACGGAAGAGCAGATCACCTGAATGATCTGGTTCGCGCCACCGTTCAGAAAACGTTCCATCTGATTGATGTCTTCGTTCAGCACCGACATCAGATTGCCGGTACGCTGATTTTCAAAATACGCCATCTCCAGTTTTTGTACATGGTCGTAAGTGTCTAACCTTAAATCATGTTGCAGATTCTGCGCCAGCTTGCGCCATTTCAGCGACAGTAAATATTCAAACCAGGATTCACCCATCCATATAAACGCATTGACCACGCCGAGAAACACCAATTGATGCCAGGTTTCCGTAATGCCGAAGCCGCCCAGCAGACGTTTAGCAAGGAAGCTTTTTTCTCCATTGACGACGATATCGACTGCCACGCCGATCAGCACTTCCGGCAGCACATCAAAGAATTTGTTCAGTATCGAATACAGTGTCGCCAGCCGCAAATCAGTTTTATAAGCACCGGCATAGCGTAGTAATTTCTTAAGCGGATGTATGGCTGGCATGGTGTTTGGCTCAATCTGAGTAATTTAGGTAAATGCAAGAAACAAAAAAGGGACTGCTTGATACAGTCCCTTTTCGTTACTTATGGTGTGTTTCGCTATCGTACCTGAGATCAGTCTTCGCGGCGCAGATGCGGGAACAGAATCACGTCACGGATATTTGGCGAATCAGTAATCAACATCATCAGACGATCAATACCGATACCGCAGCCACCGGTTGGTGGTAGGCCATATTCGAGGGCGCGGATGTAATCGGCATCGTAGTACATCGCTTCTTCGTCGCCCGCATCTTTGGCTGCAACCTGTGCCTGGAAGCGTGCTGCCTGATCTTCGGAATCGTTCAATTCCGAGAAACCGTTCGCGATTTCGCGGCCAGTCATGAACAGCTCGAAACGCTCGGTGATGCCGGGAACAGTATCAGAAGCACGCGCCAGTGGTGATACTTCGACTGGGTAGTCGATAATGTAGGTCGGATTCCATAACTGTGCTTCGGCAGTTTCTTCAAACAGCGCCAGTTGCAAGGCACCAAGTCCAGCAGTAGCAAACGGTTTCACACCGAATTTCAGCAATTCAGCCTTGATGAATTCAGCATCGTGCAATTGTTCTTGCGTGTATTGCGGTGCGTATTTATTGATCGCGCCGACGATAGTCAGGCGCTCAAATGGTTTCGACAGATCAAGTTCTTTGCCCTGATACGTCAGCACTGCTGTGCCGTGTGCGTCTTCTGCGGCTTTGCGGATGACTTGTTCAGTGAAGTCCATCAGCCATTTGTAATCGACGTAGGCTGCATAGAATTCCATCATCGTGAATTCAGGATTGTGACGCGGTGATACACCTTCGTTACGGAAATTACGGTTGACTTCGAATACGCGATTGAAGCCGCCGACCACCAGGCGCTTCAGATACAGTTCAGGTGCGATACGCAGGTACATTTCCATGTCCAGCGCATTGTGATGGGTGATGAAAGGCTTGGCTGCCGCACCACCTGGGATTACATGCAGCATCGGTGTTTCGACTTCCATGAATTCATGGCTGGCCATGAAATTACGGATCGATGTCATTGCCGCAGTACGTGCTTTGAAGGTGCGGCGCGTGTCTTCGCTCATGATCAGGTCAACATAGCGCTGACGGTATTTGGTTTCCTGATTTGCCAGACCGTGGAATTTATCTGGCAGAGGGCGCAGCGACTTGGTCAGCAAACGCAAGGTCGTGACTTTAACGGTCAGCTCATCCGTTTTGGTTTTGAACAGCACACCTTCAACACCGAGGATGTCGCCCAGATCGTAATGGCGGAAGGCTTCCATCGCCTCTTCACCGGTTTTATCCAGCGTCACATACAACTGAATGCGGCCATCAGCCTTCAGGCCGGACGCATCTTGCAAGGTCGCGAAAGCGGCTTTTTTACCCGCTTCGCGCTTGAGCATCATGCGGCCAGCAACGCTGACTTCGACATTCATTGCTTCCAGCTCTTCGCGGCCTATCGTGCCATACTGCTCTTGCAGACTGGCGGATTTATGCTGCGGGCGGAAGTCGTTAGGGAAGGCAATGCCTTTGGTACGGATAGTATCGAGCTTGGCACGGCGTTCCGCGATGATGGAATTTTCATCGACCGGCAATTCGCTGGCAGCGGTTTGATTATTCAGTTCTGACATAAGATTTCTCTCAGATTTCTCTTAGTTGTCCGGGCAGTTTGTCTGCCTGTTTGTTTTGTCGGCGCAATTTCAAATGCCGGAAATTGCGCCGTTGTACTTGCTTGTTACGCTCGATTTATTTAAACGCCTTGCTTCAATGAAGCGGCGATGAACTCATCAATGTCGCCATCGAGTACGGCTTTGGTATTACCTGTTTCAAAACCGGTACGCAGGTCTTTAATGCGGGACTGATCGAGTACGTAAGAGCGAATCTGATGACCCCAGCCGACATCGGTTTTGGAATCTTCCAGATTTTGTTTTTCGCTCATGCGTTTGCGCAATTCGAGTTCAAACAATTTCGCTTTCAGCATTTCCCAGGCTTCCGCACGGTTGCGATGCTGGCTGCGATCGTTCTGACATTGAACAACAATGCCTGATGGGCCATGTGTCAGACGAACGGCAGAATCAGTTTTGTTAATATGCTGACCACCAGCACCGGAGGCGCGATAAGTATCGGTGCGCACATCGGCTGGATTGATGTCGATCTCAAATGAATCGTCGACTTCTGGGTAAACGAATAAGCTTGAAAACGAAGTGTGGCGCCCATTATTTGAGTCAAATGGTGACTTGCGCACCAAGCGATGTACGCCTGTTTCTGTGCGCAGGAAACCGTACGCATAGTCGCCTTCAACTTTCAGTGTGGCCGTCTTGATACCGGCAACATCACCATCGGATTGTTCAAGAATTTCAACCTTAAAGCCTTTGCGTTCGCAATAACGCAAATACTGGCGCAACAGCATCGATGCCCAATCCTGTGCCTCGGTTCCGCCAGCACCCGCCTGGATATCGATGAAGCAGTTGTTCGGATCCATAGGATTATTGAACATGCGGCGGAATTCCATACCTTCGACCAGTTCGCGCAAATGCTGCGCGTCGGCTTCGATGGATTCCAGCGTGTCGTCGTCGTTTTCTTCTTTCGCCATCGCGAACAGATCGTTCGCATCGCGCAAGCCGGATTCGGCTTCGGTCAGCGTGTTGACAACGGCTTCAAGGGATTTTTTTTCTTTGCCCAGATCCTGCGCGCGCTTAGGATCGTTCCAGACCGTCGGGTCTTCTAATTCGGCATTAACTTGTTCGAGTTTCTCTGACTTGATATCGAAGTCAAAGATACCTCCGTAGTTCGGCTTCACGGACCGTCAGGTCGGCAAGCAGGGATGACAGGCTATTGAGGCGTTCGGCTTCCATAATATTAGCTTTTCTTATGCAATCAAACCTTGCATTATACCTTGTACCGCGCCAAGAATACTGAATTTGCCTGCCTGCGGATGTTTATCTGATGCGCTTGCGCTCTATTACGTTACCAGACTGAAGTCGTGGTCGTTGGTTTCGCGTGGCGATGACTTTCAAACCATTTTGCCAGATGGTCTTTAAAGCAGCTTGGGCAAATATGATATTGAGTGAGTTTCGACTGGCCGCCGTTAGGAAATGATTCTTCCTCTTCCATAGAAATAGTGGTGTTAATTTTCTCGTATTCTTTTGCTCCCCAGTTTTCATCCCACAGAGATTCTGCGCCACAGACATCGCAGGTAAGCTTGTCAAAGACTTCTTCAGTGTGTTCAAGAATCAGAACCGTTTTCATGTGTTTCATATTTCCTCCGTTAGATGATGTTGGAATCGAAGCAGCGATGAATTGATTCTACATCAGCCAATTGTGGTGAAGTGTCAGAAAAAGAAAAAAGCTGCGGAGCGGGTATGCTCGCAGCTTTGAAATAGCCTTGCTGGCTTGTGCAAATTTTACCGTCTGCCCGATTTAGCCGGGCTGGTTTTCGGTTTTGCTGATTTGTAAGCCAATGGCGGACGGGCCGCTGTCGATGAGGCTGGCCTGGATGTGGTCGCGGCATTGCCACGCGCAACTGGCTTTTTGCCATAAGTATTGATTTTTGGTGCAGCTACACGTCGCCCATTGGCTACACCGCTTTCATCGACAGTGACAGGGATTGCGGGCTGGCGTGGCGGTATCAGATGACGTGGACTGCTGCCAATCAGATCGCGCCGTCCCATGCGTACTAACGCTTCGTGGATGATTTCCCAATTTTCTGGCGCATGATAGCGCAACAGTGCCTTATGTAGTTTCCGGATTTTTCCTGAACGCGCTGTTTCCACGACTTCAGAATCTGCAGTGACTTTTTTGAGCGGATTTTTGCGGGTATGGTACATCGTCGTCGCCAGTGCCATCGGCGTTGGCATAAACGTCTGTACCTGATCGAGTCTGAAGTCGTTTTTCTTGAGCCAGATCGCGAGGTTCACCATGTCTTCATCGGTGGAGCCCGGATGCGCGGCGATGAAGTAAGGAATCAGATATTGTTCCTTATTTGCTTCACGTGAATATTTTTCAAACATCTGTTTGAATTCATCATAGCTACCGATGCCGGGCTTCATCATTTTCGATAAAGTATCCGCCTCAGTATGCTCAGGTGCGATTTTTAATAAACCGCCGACGTGATGCGTTACCAGTTCTTTCACATATTCTGGGGAACGTACAGCGAGGTCATAACGCAGTCCGGAACTGATCAGAATTTTCTTCACGCCCGGTATCGCACGTGCCTTGCGATAAATCGAGATTAATTTGCTGTGATCGGTGCCGAGGTTTGTACAAATTGATGGATAAACGCAAGAAAGCCGGCGGCAGGATTCTTCGATTTTTTTATCTTTGCAGGCGAGACGATACATATTCGCCGTTGGGCCACCCAGATCAGAGATGGTGCCGGTAAAGCCTTTGACTTTGTCGCGGATTTCTTCGATTTCGCGAAGAATAGATGGCTCTGAGCGGCTTTGTATGATGCGACCTTCGTGCTCGGTAATGGAGCAGAACGTGCAACCGCCAAAACAGCCGCGCATGATGTTGATGGAAAAACGTATCATTTCCCAGGCTGGAATACGTGCTTTACCATAAGATGGGTGTGGCGCACGCGCATAGGCACGGTCGTAGACACCGTCCATTTCGTCCATCGCCAGCGGCAGCGGTGGTGGATTCAGCCAGACATCACGTTCACCATAGCCTTGTCGCAGCGCTTTGGCATTGCCGGGATTCGCTTCCAGGTGAAATACGCGTGATGCATGCGCGTACATCACAGGGTCATCTTTGACTTCATCGAACGATGGCAGGCGTATCACCGATTTGTGTTGCTTATTCTTGAGCATCAACTGGCGTTCTTCACGGCTCATCATACGAACCGCCTGCTGCTTAACAACATCCGTCTTCACTTCCGTTGCCACTGCAGTTTGCACAGGGTTTGTGTCCGTTGCGCTGTCGCCTTCGCCAGTTGCGCATTTCGCGCCTTCTTGCGGTGTCATCGCGTACGGATCAGTGTGAGCTTCGACTTTTCCCGGTGTATCAATTTTGACGGAATTGATTTCTACCCATTCGTCATCCGGTAACCAGCCGCGTGGCACCATAAAGGCCGTACCGCGCAAATCACGTATTTCTTTGATCGGTTCACCTGCTGCCAATCGGTGTGTCAGGTCGATCAGTGCCCGTTCAGCGTTACCGAATAATAGTATGTCTGCCTTAGAGTCAGGCAAGACAGAGCGGCGCACTTTATCTGACCAGTAATCGTAATGGGCTATCCGGCGCAGACTGGCTTCGATACTGCCGATGACGACGTTGGCATCCGGAAAAGCTTCGCGCGCGCGCTGTGCATACACGACCAGCGCACGGTCAGGGCGTTTGCTGCGGTCGCCATCGGGTGTGTAGGCATCTTCCGAGCGGATTTTTCTGTCGGCAGTGTAGCGATTGACCATAGAATCCATATTGCCGGCAGTAACGCCAAAATACAGATTTGGCTTGCCGAGAGCGCGGAATGCGTCGGCCGAATGCCAGTCGGGCTGGCTGATGATGCCGACACGGAAGCCCTGATGTTCAAGTACGCGGCCAATCAAGGCCATGCCAAAGCTTGGGTGATCGATATAGGCATCGCCGGTGACCAGAATGACGTCACAACTGTCCCAGCCGAGCGCATCCATTTCAGCGCGTGACATAGGAAGAAAAGGTGCAGCGTTGTCACCACCAACTTCAGGGCGGAAACGTGGGCGTGAGAAGAGATTTTTAGGCAAAGGATTCATGGGCGCGATTGTACCGGAAAGCCTGCAACCTTGCCCGCTGGCCGATGAATTTATGCTGAAGAATCAAATGCTTGCGTACTTTAAACGGCGTATCAGGTGCGTAAAAGCTGGTCGGTTTCGATATTTTTATGTCGCGGTACCCATTTCAACTTTAATCGCGGCAAAGATTGCATCTGCTCCAGCGCCTGCTGGCGATAAGTAGATAGCAGTCTGGATGCCTTCGCTTCCACGGCCAGAACATCGTTGATCACAACCAGACTGTCTCCACGCAGCAGTACCGTTTGTGTTTCTGGCTGCGTCACTTGTTGTGTAAGTAGTGTCAGGGCTGCGATCAGTGCCTGATATTCGGCGTCGCTGCTGTCACCATGACCAATGTTGGCGGTGTGCTGTGTGACTTTGCCATCAGGACTATGCAGTATGCAGGCGATTTTGCAGTTGCCGGGATTCGGTTTTGCAGAGCCGTCAAACCAAGCCAGCCAGTCGGCTTCGTGCGAATTTTTCAGAGAAGAAGAGGGCGGCATAAAAAGGGCGCTTGAATAACTTAAGAGGTCGCTTGAGCACTCATTATATTCTGCGGGCCGTACATTTATGAGAGATTACGTCATTGCTGGCGCGTCGCGGTATGATCTTGCTTTATTAGAAATCCAAAAAGAAGCACCATACAATGAAACCAGATTACGTCAGAATGCCGATTCCTTTTGTTGCTGCATCTGACTATACACAGACGAATGCCTGGGTGCAGGCCTTGCAGCAGGCGATGCCAGACGAACGTATCGTTGCGTTTGATCGATTATCCGAAAACGAAAAGCAAAGTGTGACGGTCGCGATTGTGGCGAACCCCGATCCGGCGAATTTACGGCAACTGCCGGAGCTGAAATGGGTGCATAGCGTCTGGGCTGGCGTAGAGCATCTGGTCGCTGATCTTGGTCCGAGCAAATTAAAGATCGTGCGCCTGGTCGATCCGCAACTGGCAGAAACGATGGCAGAAGCAGTGCTCGCCTGGACTTTATATCTGCACAGGGAGATGCCAGCCTATGCGCGACAGCAGAAAAATAGCCAATGGCTGGCGCGGGAATATATCCGGCCACAATCTAAAACGATCAGCTTGCTGGGGTTGGGTGCCTTAGGTGAGGCCGCGGCGAAACGCTTGCTGACAGCGGGTTTTCAGGTGTGCGGCTGGAGTCGCAGTCAGAAAAATATTGCCGGAGTTGATTGTTTTTCAGGGGAAGCTGGTTTGTCCGCGATGTTCGCCAGAACCAGTATTCTGGTTTGCCTGTTACCGCTGACACCGGACACCAGAGGCTTGTTGAATGCCGCGCGGCTGGCGCAGTTGCCTAAGGGGGCATCACTCGTGAATTTTGCCCGCGGTGCGATTGTGCGGGATGCCGATTTACAGGCCGTACTTAATACTCAGCATTTGCAGTATGCGGTGCTGGATGTGTTTGAAACGGAACCGTTGCCTATAGAAAGCTGGCATTGGCAGCATCCACAGGTCACAGTGTTACCGCATATTTCTGCTCCCACAGACAAGCAAACCGCCTCGGCGATTGTTGCGGGTAATATTCGCCGTTATCGTGATGATGGCAGTTTACCGATATTGGTGGATGTGGCTAAGGGGTATTGAGTAGGGTAAAAAGCGTATTAAAAGGGAGGGGACGTAAGACTAGTGTCCGTAAATCCTTGTCGCATCATTCACTGCAAATGGCTTGTGCAATCGCGATGCAACAAGATTGAAACAGCTTTGCGGGTTTCGGGCACGATTGTTATGAAATGCATTGCGTAAAAATATTGAGATAATGTAAAGTCTTCCTCTTTGTTTTCCGCTGCTTATTGTCATTGCTGGCGGTTGATTGATTTTCGTTTGCGTATTTTGTCTCCGAACCTAGCATGAGTTACCTGTCGCCCGAATTTGCTGTTTGCTTTTTGTTGTTTCTATTACTTTACTGGGCGCTGGCACGTTGGAGTTCTGCACAAAAAGTCGCTTTGCTGCTCGCGTCCTACGCCGTGTATGCATCGCTGGACTGGCGTTTCAGCGCGACGCTGGCATGCTATACGGCGTCGCTATTACTGTTGCTCGCTGCGGCAAAGCGCTGGTCGCAGCACAGAAAAAAGCTGGCTGTTGCGGGTGTCACCGCATCAGTGATCAATCTGGCGGTTTTTAAATATTTTGATTTCTTTCGCGAGGGTTTTCAGCTCGCAGCTGCTGAGTTGCAGTCCGATTGGGTGATTCCTGCACTGGATATTATTCTACCTGTCGGTATTTCGTTTTATACGTTTCAAGCCATTGCCTATATCGTCGCGGTTGGTCGCAATGAGCGCGATCCTGCCAATCCGCTCGATAGCGCTTTGTACCTCGCGTTTTTCCCTACACTGATGGCGGGCCCTATCTGCCGTCCGGATACGTTGCTGGCGCAGATCGAAGAAAAAACCGTGCGTCAGATTCGTCAGCCTGACCGTATTTTCTGGTTATTACTTTCTGCATTGATTAAAAAAGTCTGGCTGGCCAGCTGGATTGCTACAACCTGGGTCAATCCGTTGTTTGCGAATCCCGATGCCTATCAGGGTGTCGAGCTGTTGTTAGGTATGTATGCGTTTGCGATTCAGATTTATTTTGACTTCAGCGGCTATTCCGATCTGGTCATTGCAATGGCGATGCTGCTTGGATACAAGTTAAATCAGAATTTTAATTTGCCTTATCTGGCCGTCAATCTGCGTGAATTCTGGCGGCGCTGGCATATCTCACTCTCGACCTGGATACGGGATTACGTATATATACCAATGGGGGGGAATCGTGGCGGCTGGTGGGCAACGCAACTGACCATTCTTACTTCCATGCTGATCAGCGGAATATGGCATGGCGCCAGTATTAAATATCTGATCTGGGGCGCATTGCACGGGCTGGGCATGGTTGCACAAAACGTACTGGAAAAAATCACCGGTCGCAAAGCGGACGGCTTTCTCAGCGGCGTGATTACCTTTCATTTTGTCTGCTTTGCCTGGATATTTTTCCGTGCCGATGGCTGGCAGGAGGCGCTCAATTATCTGTCTGGCTTTACTCGTCACGGCGGCGCGATTGAACTCAATGTGATTGGCGGATGTGCTTTGTTATTGTTATTTTTCTGGGTGTCATATTACTTTGAGCAAGTACGTGACAGCAGTCTGGGCTTATTAGAAAAAACGCCTTTGATGTTAAAACCTGTGCTGCTTGCTTTTCTGGTGTTACTGATTAATTTGCTAGGGCCATCAGGGGTGCCAGCGTTTTTATATTATTCCTATTAAGAGCTTGCATGATGGCGAAGGTCAAAACAAGAGTAAAACCGAAAACTGGTACCGCGTTAAGAGCAACGAAAGTCGATACTGGTTCGATGCCGACACTGGCGGTCATCGCACTCACGCTGGGTTTATTGTTCTGGTTGCGGCAAGATGCGCTCGATATTTACTGGCAGCAGACGCGGCACGGAGAATTAGGGCTGACGCATCTGTCGGATGCTGAGTTATGGCACAGCGGAGCGGACGTCACCAAAGTCGTATCGCGAACATTGAATCAGCAAATCGGCGCAATGGAGGAAACGCAGGAACGTCTGATGCTCGCGGCTAACGTGTTGTGGCTGGGTAAATCAGCGCTGATGCAAAAGGATGAACCGACACTAGCTGTAGCACAAAAAACACATACAACGAATGGCCTGATGTTGAAGGCGCACGCGGATGGGATTGCTGCCAACGTATCGACGTCGCCCGTTGCCGGTAAAAAAACGAATAAAGAGAGCGGCAGTGATGCCGGGCAAAGTCAGAAAGAATCAGATAAGGTCGCCAGCGTCAGCAGCGACGCGCAACTGCATACAACTGAAGCCGTGACCGAAACGGAAGAAAACCGGGCGGTTCCATTGACTCAGTTTGCGTCACTCAATGAAGACGGGCGTATCGTGCTCAGTCCCAGCGACAAGGTCTTGCTGGTCGGTGACTCCATGATGCAGGGCGTGGCGCCGCATGTCGCGCGGGCACTGCAAAATGGGAATGTGAAGTCACTGGATCTGAGTCGTCAGAGTACGGGGCTGACTTATCCCGGTTATTTTGACTGGCCAACGACGATTAAGAACACGATCAGCAAAGAACGCATTTCGGTGCTGGTGGTATTTCTTGGCGCGAACGATACCTGGGATATGGTGTTTGGCAACAAATATGAACGCTTCGGCAGCGAAAAATGGCAATCGACCTACGCGTCCAGAGTGGAAAGTATCGTTCGATATGCCCATGCGCAGCATATACGCGTGATCTGGCTGGGTGCGCCGAATATGGGGCGGGAAAATATCAACCGCGGTGTCAAAGTATTGAATCAATTATTTTCTGCGGCGATCAAAGATAGTGCTTCGCGCTATTTATCGACCCGTGAGCTATTAAGCGATAATGCCGAGACTTATCAGAAAGCGATTACGAGGGAGGATGGAAAAAGTGTGACTGTCCGCAACGAAGACGGCATTCATTTCACCCGTGCCGGACAGAAAATTCTGAGCGATCTGATTTTGCGTCAGTTTGCTTTACCAACAGTGAGTAAGCCTTTGTGATCAATCCTTTTTTGTCCCGGCGTCTGGCGTCTGTTCTGCTGACGTTCTGTCTTTTTTCATCCGCTGTGGAGGCGACGGTATTGCAGGATTATGGCGATCCGAATGCAGCGCGGCTCTGGCGTCAACTGGCGGCATTGGAACGTGGTGAAAGTAAGGATGTCATTCATATTTTGCAATTAGGCGACTCTCATACCGGCGGCGACTATTTTACCCAGGCGTATCGCGAGCGTTTGCAGCAGCGTTTCGGCAACGCGGGCATAGGCTGGATTACTCCGGGTTATGTTAAAAACCAGCGTTCTGCGCAGGTCTTGATGAAAATGGCAGGGCAGTGGAATACCCGTATCAGCCGTGCGAATCCGGAAAATTTTCCGCTTGGTGGCGTTGCCAGCATGCCGTCCTTCGGCGCTTACATGGAAATTGTACCGAAGCAGCCTTTGAATGGTGTCTACCGTGTCAGCATCTGGTCGCGCAAAGTGTCTGATCAAGCCGCAGGCGGCTGGAAACTGGCTTTTCCCGATGGCGATATCCGCGATCTGGCACCGCCAGTTGGCAATGATTGGCAGGTCAGCTATGTGATCGGCAGCGGCGCGGAACTGAATAGTTTGTTTCTGCGTTCCGAGGGTAATTCAACAGAGCTGGGCGGCATTGCGATTGATGCGATTGCGCCGGGCGTCAGCGTTGATGCGCTGGGTATCGTCGGGGCAACACAACGTGTGATCAGTCGCTGGCAACCGGAAGCGGTGCGCGATCAGTTGCGCTGGCGTCGTCCGCAATTGCTGATTTTGTCGTATGGAACAAACGAAGCGTTTGACAGTAAACCTGACTTTGACGCTTACCGGCTGGACTTGCAAACGACGATACGACAATTGCGCAGCGCTGCGCCTGAGGCGGCGATTTTATTGATCGGCGCGCCGAATTCAGCGAAAAAGACCGGGCCTGGCGAGAGTGCAGGGTGCCGTTATAAATTACCAATGGCATTGCGCACCGTGCAGACCATACAGCGTGAAACGGCGGTCGCAGAAAAATTACTGTACTGGGATTGGGCGGCGGCGATGGGCGGTGATTGCGCGATACAACGCTATGCTGAAGCCAACCCGCCACTGGCGCGACCAGATCTGGTGCACTTTACGGAAGATGGTTACGCCCGCAGCGGCAATGCTTTGTATGAAGCGCTGATGCAGAAATATCAGCAACACCGTTCTGCCAGATAAATGCGCTGACAGCATTCAGAAGGCTGCAGTCTGACCCCATAAATGACTAAAAACAGGGGAGTATCTGCCGATTTCGCCTTAATGTCTCAGTAAATAAAGGGGGGTAAAATATACTCCCCCCAGTATATTTTTATGATTTTTTAGTATTTTTTGCTTCTGGATGATGAAAATCTGGGCTGAATCAGTCGCGCCATTGACCAGTGGCGATTCTGTGCTTTGCCTCGCGGATGACTTCTTCATCCGCTTGCGGCTCGGTCTGACAGATCATGTCAAGCTCCAGTACGCCGCCTTCTTCCCCGGTCAGTAAATTCCTGATCGTGGCATATGGTGCGATCGCCGCGGTGTCCTGAATATCATGCTCAAAGGTGATCTCGAAATTTCCGGTTTTAAACGTTCTCAAGATGGTTTCCTTTCAGGTGCTAAAGCCTGTCGGCGTTGTCTTCAGGATTGCTGAACCCAGCCGATTTCGATATCGGCGCTGTGCAGATAATAACCTTCGCTCTCTATGCCCGCGATTGCTGCTGCGACATCCAGAGCCACAGGTTTGACCAGCCCCAATGTGTCGAAGCCGCGCTGTATCAGCCGGACATCGGCATAATCAGGGTCTTCCAGATTTAATAGTTTGATGTCGGTATTGGCAGCGACAGACAGGTGCTTTTTGGGCTGAGCGACACTCTGATAAATATCAATTTGCATATTTCCCTCAAAAAAATGATGGGTGGCTGCGTGCATTCAGAAAAGATCAAAAGATCAAAAGATCATATCTTGCCAGAACAATTTGAATACTGACGAAAATAAAGGATACAGTTTTATGTCCTTGTTGTGATCATGTCTTTTGTTCGTTTGTGGTTTATCTGACTGATCAGTATCTCCGGGTCGCATGTCGCACTTTACCTGAGTTATTTCGGTAACTCGTCATTAAGTAAAATGCAACGCTGCGCAGCGTTGTGATGTAGAACGCAGATATTTCTCCTGGCACAATGGTTTGCAATTCATTTCTGCACTTTTGAATATAATTTCTTCCAACCTTCCTTCGACAGGTACGTCACCTCGTTGACGAAGTGTTTCTTGCCAAATCTTATTGGCGAACGATACAAGCTTGCTTTCGTTTTTTCTTCTGAATTGTCGTGGTTTGAGTTGTCAGTACAGGCGGTTAATGCGCTGCTGAATGCCCTCGTTACGCCAGTTGCTTGTTGCTGGATATTTGCCGGTTGAACACAGTGTGAATCGGAATAACGTTCATCAGCATTGATCTTCACATGCAATATCACGCATCAAGTGGCCCAAAATTTTTCGTCATTTTTCGGATAATTCAAATTGAATTTTATTTCAAAAAATCAAGTTATCTCAAAATTCCTATCAGACTATGGCGCTTTGCTTTTATTGCTAAGCATAGTCGGTACATGGCTGACTGTTGATTTTTATCAGGAGCGCGAGCAAATTATCGAAGAGTCAAAGAAGCTTGCGATCAACAAGAGTCAGTTGGTTGGCAGTTCTGTCGGTGAGTTGTTTCTTGTCACAGATTACGTGCTGCGCGACATCATCGGCAGACTCGATGTCGTTAAAGATTTGCAGTTAACTAGCAAGGATAATGAAAGAAATATTCGCCTGACCGCAATTCTTTCGGAGAAACTCGAAACGGTCACAGGTCTCAGGGACTTCGCGGTATTGGATCGTGACTGCCGCATTGTGGCGACTGCAAAATCACCTTTCATCGGCGTTAACACCGGCCAACATTTTTGCGGAGGTGTGAAGGTGAACCCGGGGCAAAGTACACATATAAAGTATTTATCCGCTGAACAATCGATTTCAGGTCGATCCGCTGTGTTGATGTCGCGTATCCTGGGGTCTGCCGACGGGATTTTTCTTGGCGGTGTTGTGGCGGTGGTCGATCTGGCATTAGCACAAAAATGGATTGAAGCAATACATACCGAAGCAAATGATGTACTCGCCATTATGGATGCGGATGGCCTGCTGCTGGCAAACAAGCCGGCACAACCAGATGCGATAGGGAAGCCCGTTCCCGTGCCAATGGCTCAGTTTTTTTACAGCCGGATTAATGACCCCACTTCATTCATCAATAATTCCCCCTACGATGGTCGCCGGCGAATTACCGGGGTGAGTAAAGTGGAGCGCTTTCCGTTTATCACGATTGTCGGCTTTGACTATGACCGTGTGTTGAAGGCTTGGCGTTACAGAATGTGGCAGTTTGCCACTGGATTTCTGCTCTTGTGTATTTTCGCTGTAATCGCTTTGCGATCGCATCACGATTGTGTCAACGCGAGAGAATGCGAAAACTTGCCACCACAGATGCACTAACGAATATTGCAAACCGTCGTCACATCATGGATATCGGGAACAGAGAATTTACCCGGGCGAGACGTTATACGCATTCGCTTTCAGTATTGATGCTGGATATTGATAAATTTAAGTTTATTAATGATCGTTGGGGGCATCCGGTTGGTGACCGGGTAATAAAAGAGTTGGCAAACTTGCTGACTATTACCGCCAGAGATCAGGATGTCAGCGGACGTTTGGGGGGCGAGGAATTTACGGTGATACTGCCGCATACTGATACAAGTGGCGCGAAAATCATTGCCGAACGCTTACGTGTCGTCGTCGCTGAAGCGCAGGGCGTAAATCTGGATGACAATACCATTGTCCGTTTTACCGCCAGTATTGGCATCGCCACATTGAATGTTGAAGATACATCTTTTGATATGTTATTGCAGCGGGCTGACAGGGCTTTGTACAAAGCAAAAGAAAATGGGCGTAATCGCGTAGAAAGCGATAACTGATTTTGTTTCACTGGATGAGCTGATCGTGGCGACGGGTAGGTAAGTCGGTTTTGCTTTGTCCGTGGTGTTTTTGTTTATCTAACAGACGAGAGGGTGTAGGATGCTGCACGTCGCCTGATGATTGCTTGCCATTGGCTGCAATCGGCATAACACGGTGTTGACAACACGTCGATTTACCATGAAAACATTCTGCGTTCATTCCATCATAAAACAACTCGTCTTTTTTAGTTTTGCGGCCACTTTAAGTTCATGTGTCAGTTGGCATTCGGCAGATATCGCTGCGCTGCAAACGGAAAATGACTTGATCGCCAAGCTGGGCAATCCTACTCATGTGTATCAGGATGGGCAAACGCATTTACTTGAGTACATGCGTGGTCGCAGGGCGCAGGCGACGCACATGGTCAGGGTTGCTGCCGACGGCAAAGTGCTTTCGTATGAACAAGTGCTGACAGACCAGAAGTTTGCCGAAATCAAACCGGGCGTATCTGATAAGGCGGCTGTGTTGAGAATGCTGGGTGCGCCGTATGAAAATGTGTATTACTCCAGAGTCGGGCTGGAAGCGTGGTCGTATCCATACAAGGAAAGTGGTGTGTGGAATTCACTGATGGCAGTCTATTTCGACCACTCTGGCATTGTGCGCAAACTGGAAAATGGCCCAGATCCTGTGTTCGAGCCGCGCGAGCACCGGCGTTTCTGACGGCGTTTGTTCGGCGGCAGTATTAAGCGGGGCCGCGTCATCCGCATGTGTATCGACTTTAATCGACGGTAAGCGTGCCGGATCGTTCAGTAAGCAAACGGCTTAGTTTGTCGGCTGGTAACGGATGGCTGAGTAGGTAGCCTTGCACTTCATCGCATCCATATTCGTTCAGACAAGCCAGTTGTTCTTTGGTTTCAACGCCCTCGGCGATGACCGTCAGTTGCAGGTTGTGTCCGAGCTGAATGATGGTCTTGACAATGGCCGCGCCATCGGCACTGGTCAGCATATCGCGCACAAACGACTGATCAATTTTCAGCTTATCGACGGCCAACTGCTTCAGGTAAGACAGACTGGAGTAGCCAGTTCCAAAGTCATCGATCGATAATTTGACACCCAGATTTTTTAATCCGTGCAGGATGTTTATGGTGGCGCCGACATCTTGCAATAAAATCGATTCCGTCAGTTCCAGTTCAAGTTGATGCGGTGGCAAGCCAGACTTTGCGAGTGCATTGGCAACCACATCCAGAATTTTGCCGCGTTTGAACTGTAATGCCGACAGATTGACAGCGACGACCGGAGCGTCAGGATAGTCGCGTAACCAACTGGCGGCCTGACGGCATGCTTCGTTCAGTACCCATTCGCCGATAGGCACGATGTGACCACTGCGCTCTGCCAGGCTGATGAATTTGCCTGGCGAAATTAAGCCATCCACCGGATGTTGCCAGCGCAGCAGCGCTTCTGCACCGATGATCTTTCCGCTATGAATGTCGGACTGTGGCTGATAATGAATGCGGAATTCCTGATTGCGTAATGCATGTACCAATCCACCGGTCAGCCTGATCTGTTCTGTCAGGCCAGAATTCATCTCATGCGAGAAAAAGCAATAGGTGTTACGTCCGGCTTCTTTGGCGCTGTCGACAGCTGCGTGGGTATGTTTGAGCAACGTGTCGAAATCTTTCCCATCCTCAGGATATAAGCCGATACCGATAGAGCATGAAATATTCAGCGTATTGCCGTCGATATCAACAGGATCGATAAAAATATCGCTGATGGTATTCGCCATTCCAGCCACGCCGATTGCATCGCGTTTGCCGGTCAGAAGAACGACAAACTCATCGCCGCTCAACCTGCTGATGGTAGCGGTTTCTGGTATGCACTGACGCAGACGCTCCACGACCTTAATCAATACACGATCTCCGGTTGCGTAGCCGAGGCTGTCGTTGATGTGTTTAAAGTGATCAAGATCGAGATACAGCAGCGACACCATTGTGTTTTCATTGTCAGCGATCATTGCCGCATGTTCGAAACGGTCTTGCAACAGTGTCCGGTTTGGCAGGTGTGTCAAGGAGTCGAAGTTGGCCAGGAAATCCAGTTTCAACTTGGCTTCGGCGTGCGCGGCGCGGGTACGCAAGTTGATAATGCCAAACGCGAGATCGTTCGCGAGTTCCATCAGCAGCCTGATTTCTTCTGCATCGAAAGCGTTTGCTTCGCTGGAGTAGAGGGTGAGGGCGCCAATGGTATGTTCGTTATGAATCAACGGTAAACCTATGCTTGACCGGTAGCCGCGTTGTATCGCTGCCGTGCGCCATGGTCGCATTCTTTCGTCGGTTAATACATTTTGAATTGTCGTCGGTTCACCGGTTCTGATCGCAGAACCGACCGGCCCGCTGCCGAGTGCGTTGCCGCCCCAGGAAATATTGATGCCATCGAGATAGCCATTCTCGTAACCAGACTGTGCCACAGGCTTCACAGTCCGTGCATCGTCATATTCAGCATATCCGACCCACGCCATCAGATAGCCGCCACTTTCGACGCACAAGCGACTGATTTCATTGAGCAAGGAATGCTCGTCTTCAGCCCGTACGAGCGCCATGTTACAGTCGCTGAGCAAGCGCAAATCGCGATTGAGCCGTTTCAATGCCAGTTCGCTAAGTTTGCTGGCGGTGACGTCCTGCACTGTGCCGATTAAGTGCAGGACGTGTCCATCTTCCTGATAAAAAGGTTTGCCACGCTCGTTGACGTATTTTATCTGCCCGTCTTTTAATAGTAAGCGACGGGTAATTTCATACGCGGTCTTGTTTTCAATGGCGTCGTTATAACTGCGACTGAGCAAGACCCGGTCATCGGGGTGCGTCGCATCGACGAAAGAATGAGCTGAAGGCGTAAAAGTGTCGGGAGTCACTTCGTAAATACGGTATACCTCGTCGGACCAGATCACTTCACCGGTGCTCCGGTTGATATCCCAGTTACCGATCTGCGCAAGTTGCTGGGCGATTTTCAGATTTACCTCGCTCTGACGTAATTCTGCTTGCGCTGATTGGTGCTGATCTGTGATTTGTTTTAATTTGCTTTGCATCTCTGCCAGGCGGGCGAGCACGGAACCTTGCATGCTTTCAGTCACAGCCAATGGTTTGCTGAAGTCGCCGTTGCCGATACGTGTAATCTCTGCGTGGACCTCGCTAACCGAGCCACCCATAATGATCCTGAGTGCACGTGAGGTGCGATAGAGCATCAGTAGTGATAGCACTGCCAGGCCAATAAACAGAATCCTGATTAACAATGCACGATGTTCTGCGTTGCTGACTGCGTTATTGGTTCGCGCTGTCATCAAACCATAAAAATCATCGATAGGCTTCATGATCGCTGCTTTAGCATTCAGGTAAGCAAAATCGTGCAACATCTGACTTGCTTTTTCTTTGCCATTTTCAGATTGGCGCAATTGCATTGCTTCTCGTTCAGTTTGTGTCAAACGGTCTGAAAAAACCTTCGCTTTTGACAAAACACTGAGTTCTTGCTCGGTAAAACCTGCTTCTCGCATCAGTTCCAGAAGTGGCTTCGTCTGTTTGCTTTCCGCTGTCGGTGGTGTTCCTGTAGCGAGCACCAGATCCCAATAGATGCCCCCATAGTTCACTGGTCTTGTTTTTTTACCATCGCGGATATCCAGTATGTCCTGATAGTACTGCAACTGCCGGCGATCACCGGAAACAACATAAAGTTGCGCCATGCGTGTCAGGTCATCAGAAGACTGACGTAACTCATCTGCCAGAAGAAATGAGTTCAGTCGCTGTTCGTTCGCTGCATCGATTGTTTTTTCTGCGATGACGGACAGAGTGAACGTGCAGACCAGGATGACCAGTAACGACAGTGTGTACCAGATGTGGCGTTTAAACGAATTTGAATTGACAGTGGATGGCATGGGCAATCAGTTGATGTCGATTCGATAAAAAACTCAGGATTCGATGAAAATTTGATACCGGAAGGTTGTCGTAAATTTACGTTAAGTAGGAATAGTAGTGGAATCAGAGGGTAAAAAACCTAAGGTACGGATATTTTTTGCTGGAAGCCGGAGTCATGATAAATGATGGGGGTTGAAATCATTAATATTAATTTAATAATTTCAACTTAGCTCAATCCCGGGGTTTTCTATTTATTTCAGGGACGACGTAGTTGTGAAGTGATTTTGCAGGAAATATGCAGAAACTTCATTTCTGATGTGCGATTGCGGAGGGGAAGCGGATAAAAAAATAGCCCGCATTAGCGGGCTTAAATCCAAACCTTGACGGTGTTGGAGGAGACAGAAGTAACTATACTGCACTGCAATAAATACGTAAAATCAAATATTTAGATAATAATCATTCATAAAATGTATAACTTATCTGGTTCGCTTTACTTTTCCTGCTGGTATGACAATCGATTGCGTCCGTTTGCCAGAATGAAAGCGGGCTGGTAGCGGTACGAAGCGAAGTGCTCGTCCGCAATGAGCAATTCATTCTGATCAACGCTGTCAACAATGACCAGAATCGCTTGTTTGCCTGCAAACAAAGAAATAAAGAAATGCTTGATTGCAAGTCAGGTTTTCTCTTATTGTGTAAAGCAAGACCATCATTTGGTGTATTTGCATAATTTTAAGGATTTATCATGCTCGGCGTTACTGATTACGGCTCGTTTGTCATTGCATTTATTGTGTTACTGATTATTCCCGGGCCTGGTAATCTGGCATTGATCACATCGACCAGTAAAGGTGGTATCAAAGGTGGGTTGGCGGCAACGTTTGGTGTGATATTCGGCGATCAGGTCTTGCTCTGGATGGCAGTGGCTGGTGTTGCTGCAGTACTGCATTCGTATCCGGCTGCTTTTCAGGCCGTGCAGTGGTTGGGTGCAGCGTACTTGATCTGGCTGGGATGCAAGATGTTGCTGGCCAAACCGGGTGTTGCGCCGGTGTTAAACATCAAGCCGCATCATTACATGCAACAGGCGCTGACGATTACCTTGCTCAATCCTAAAGCCATCGTGTTTTATATGGCTTTTTTTCCCTTATTTGTGGATCCGGTGCACCATCAGGGGCTTATCACGTTTGGGTTTATGGCCACGACCATCGCGATTCTGACGTTCATTTATGGTTTGATTGCGGTGCTGCTGACACATTTTCTGGCTGAACGCCTGCGTGCTAATCCGGCAGTGACCCGTGTATTGGAAAAACTGGCAGGTTTATCACTGATCGGTTTTGGCCTGAAACTTGTTTCGTCGCGTTAGACTTTGTTTCTGCATAAAAAAAGCCTGCGAGATGCGGGCTTTTTTTTTTTCGGAAAATTTAGCCGCTTTTACTGAAATTTATTCCAGCGCAACATGCGTTCATCGGACGCTTCTTTCAGCAAGTGACGGGCGCTGAGTTTATCGGGATCGTGGTGCTTTTTATCCCCTTCCAGTTCCATCGCAAGAGCTTGTATCGCCGGAGGAAAATCGCCTTCCGCTGAGCGTTCCAGCCATGTCCTGGCTTGTACGGGATCTTTGGCGATGCCATCGCCATCGGCGTAGGCATTTGATAGCAGGAACATTGCCTGGGCATTGCCCTGATCGCTGGCGACTTTTAGCCAGTGCACCGATTTTTGCAGATCAAGCGGCGTGCCTTCGCCGTATTTTGCCATGCGTGCGAGCATGAAACTTGCCTTTGCATTGTTTTTCGTTGCTGCCACCTCGTACCATTTCCATGCAACCGTAAGATTTTGGGGAAGTCCAAGTTTGGCTTTGTAGTTCGCTTCAGCAAATGCGAATTGCGCTTCGGTATCGCCAGCTTTGGCTGCTTTTTCCATCCATTGCGCTGCTTCTGCCTGTTTGTCCTGTTGTACTGCAAGGGCAAAGCTGAGTTCTCTTTGTGCTGTGACTATTCCCTGATTCGCCCATACTCTGAGAGTTTTAATGGAATCCGCGTGTTGCGCTTGTATCGCGCGCATGCCTGTCGATTCAATTTCCGCGGTGCCGGGATGGGTGTTGACGCCAGGTGTGCACGCAATGAAAAGGCTGGTGGTGCAGGTGAGGGCAGCACGGGTGATGATGTTTTTCATGGTATTCATATTATAAAAACCTGCCCCTGTTGCCAGGAGCAGGTTTACCTCTGAAATGACTACTTACAACTTTTTAATGCGGATTGCCTTGCGATTATTTGCTCAGGTCAATGGCATATTTGGCGAAACCATTGGCATCGAGTGCGCCTTCGGATTTCACCAGGCTCAGGCCAGAATTGCCGGCGATGGCCAGTTTGCCAGGTGCTGAACGCAGAATGACGGGACCAGCAGTCGTGGCTTTAACGAAACTCCAGCTTTTGCCCGAGCCATTTTTTGCCAGAGTCAGTTTGCCTTGTTTTTTCACGTAATCGCTGACCACAGCCTGATTTGCGTCAGGTGATTTGATGATGGTTTTGCTGCCGTCGATACCCGGGACATTACCACCACCTGCTGCACGATAGTCGTTAGTGGCTACGATGAAATCATCAGTGTCGGCAATAGGTTTGCCTGCGTATGTCAGATTCACGATGCGGCTGCCAACGGCTTTCGTTACATCAATCTGATAGGTCAGCGCATTGTTTTCAGCGTAGAACACATCGTAGTTATAGATGGTTCCATACGATGGCACCAGATCTTGCTCTGTGGTCAGGGCTGGATTGATTTGCGCGAACTGTTTTGCCACGGTTTCCAGCCATGCTTTCAGATCTGAACCTTTGATCTTGACTGCCTGGATATTATTGTTGCCGTACAGGTAAAGGTCGCCAGGATTACGCACTTGTAAGCCGACTGGTGCTGCCGATGTCGCGGTTGGTGCGACATCGGTAAAGTCTGTCGCACCGTTGCGGCCAGCTTTAAATGGCGCGCTGCAGGAGATGACAGGGATCGTTTTGTAGCTGGCGATGGTCGCGTCAGTTGAGTTGGTAATGAAATTTTTGACGTAATCGATCTGTGCCTGATTCACGATTTGAATCGCGCTGACATCGCCGACCAAAGCAAAATAAGCGGACATTTCAAAGTCGGTTGTCGTTCCCAGAGGCTGCGTTGCGTAAGACAGTGCTGCTTTATGCTCAGTATCGACCAGCGGAGCAACAGAGGCATCGGCATCAACAATTGTTGTGCCATCTTTGTATTTAAAGCCGCGCGCTTCGACGTTTGTCTGATCTTTTTGTACTACCCATTTACCACCCTGGTATTTCAATACCATCTGGATGATGCCGAGACGACGTCCCCAGCTTTGTGCCATGACAGTAGGAACGCCATTAACCAGACCTTTGACGGTGTCCACTTGACTTGCTGGCAGCGCAGCTAAGGACGCATCGATCGCAGGGCCGTTGGTTTCTTTGGCTTTTGGGAAGATCAGATGAGAGTGGCCTACCATCAGAGCATCAATGCCGGTGTTGGTCAGATGCAGGCTGGCATTTTCCATTTTTGGGCTATAGGCTGACGCATCCAGACCGCCGTGAGACAAGGCGACAACCAGATCAGCACCCTTTGTGCGCATTTCAGGAATGTATTTGTTCGCTGTTTCGACCGCACCATTTACCATGACTTTACCCGCCAGGTATTTTTGATCCCAGTCCATGATCTGCGGTGGAACAAAGCCCACGATGCCGACATTTAGCGTAACACTCAGCGGTGAGCCGTCTGGTGTCGTCGCATTGAATTTTTTAGGAATGATGGAGTAAGGATTGAAGATCGGTTTTTGGCTACTGATACCAACCACGTTGGCGAGAACAACAGGGAAGCTTGGTGCGCCGCAGTTGACTGGTTTTGTGACGTCACTCAGACCAAAATCTGTGTTGGTGATCTGGCTGAGGAAATTCAGACCATAGTTGAATTCGTGATTACCGACACCGGCACCATCATATTTCAGCGCGTTCATCACTTTATGGATGGCCATCGTGCCACTACAAGGAACTGGTGACGCCACAGCTTGATAATCACCGAGCAATGTACCCTGAATCACGTCACCATCGTCCAGCAATACAGTATTTGGATTTTCTGCGCGTGCCGAATTGATCAGTGCGGCAGTGCGCTCAAGACCGAGGCTGGTATCCGCTTTTAAGCCGTAGTAGTCATAACTCAGAATGTTTTGATGTAAATCGGTCGTTTCAAGTAACGCGACTTTTAAAACAGTTCCCTCAGGAATCACGCTGACAGTATTTGAGCTGGTGCCGCAGGCTGTTAAGGCTAATGCTGTAAGCGGCGGTAGCCAATGGATTGTTTTCATGTTGTCTTTCTCAATTTTAGGTTCAGAAACGGTTGCCAGCGATTGCGCAATCGATTGCTAATTTCATTAAAAAATATAAATTTTTATTCTTTGTCTTCATTCCCAAAAGACCTGAGGATTATCAGTGGTGAATATGTCAATGATATGACAGTACAATATTTTCTTTTTATTAATGCACAGTTGTTTCTGAAAATTAAGTAAAAACGTGTTCTGATTCGGTCTGTTTTCTTGCTGTTCAGACGTGAGCAGGTGTTTGGAAATATAATTCGGTTCTGCAAACAAGATGTTGTTAAAGCGTTTTGCTTTAATGGTGTTGTCTTGAAGTAATTCCTTATTCAGTTTCTGACCAATCACATGCCAACCTTCTTCGTGTTTTCTGTTTCCGCATTTCAGTTACGATTTTCACAGTTCAAAAAATACACAGCGCTCTTTGCCTCGGTGTCCGCATTAAGTCTGATGAGTGCTTGTATGAGTACGCAGCCATCGGTGGTGCCGACGCCAGTGACGGCGATTCCTGTTGCTAAGGTAAACCGGCCGGTCAGGATAGGTCTGGCGCTGGGGGGGGGCGCGGCGCGTGGGTTTGCCCATATTGGCGTTATTAAAGCACTGGAATCGCAGGGGATACAGGCCGATATCGTGGTTGGTACCAGCGCTGGCAGCGTTGTCGGGGCGATGTACGCTGCCGGTAATAATGGGTTTGCGCTGCAGAAGATGGCACTGGAAATGGACGAGGCAACGATTTCTGACTGGTCTTTACCCTTGTTTGCCAAATCCAGCGGTGTGCTGAAAGGGGATGCTTTACAAGCGTATGTGAATCGCATGGTACATCAGACACCAATTGAAAAACTTAAAAAGCCGTTTGGTGCAGTGGCGACCGATCTGTCCAGCGGGCAAGCCGTTTTATTTCAGCGCGGGAATACTGGCACGGCGGTACGCGCATCGTCTGCGGTGCCCGCGGTGTTTCAACCAGTACGGATCAATGACCGGCAGTATGTTGATGGTGGTTTAGTGGCTCCTGTGCCGGTACGTTTTGCCAGAGATATGGGGGCCGATCTGGTGATTGCCGTCAATATCTCTCAACAACCCGAAGCGCAAAACGGCAACAGTACAATCGATATCTTGTTGCAGACAGTGACAATCATGGGACAGAGCATTAATCAGTTCGAGCTGAAACAGGCGGATGTTGTGATTCGTCCTGAACTGCCAAGTATGAAGGGCAGTGATTTTGCTGGTCGTAATCTGGCGATATTGGCGGGTGAGCGGGCTGCGATGGCAGTGATGCCTGAATTGAAGCAGAAATTAAAAGCGATGCAGGAACGCTGATTGAATAGGTATTGACCGGAAAATATACTCCCGGGTAGTATTTTGCAAAGCCTGGTGTCGATGCTGACGCCAGGCTTTTTTATTTGAAAATCAGGGGGAGTATATGCAGGGAGTTGAAATGCTAACTATTGCTTGGTGTCGTTGTCGTTAATGCGGCGGGCGCCGTTGAAACGATTTTTCCAGTAGGCAATATCCATGCTTTCAATCCGCACCTGACCACCAGCGGAAGGGGAGTGTATAAATTTATTGTCCCCGAGGTAGATGCCGACGTGGGAAAAGCCGCGGCGCAGCGTGTTGTAAAACACCAGATCACCAGGCTGAAGATCTTTCTGATCGATATTTTCGCCAACGCGACTGATTTCTGCGGCGGTACGGGGCAGGTTGGCACCTAAGGCATCTTTGAATACCAGGCGTACAAAGCCGCTGCAATCGAGACCGTTTTCCGGCGTGCTGCCACCACGTTTGTAGCGTATGCCCATGAAGTCCATCGCTTTCATGGTCAGATCAGAGGCACGTTGTTTGATTTCTTGAAGTTTGCTGAACGCAGTGGAGGATTCAGGGAAGGGATTGTCGCTTGCCTGAGCCTGATGGCAGACGGATAGTTGCAATGCTGCTGCGACGAGCACTAATGTGGCATTTCTTTTTAGTCTGGAAACGTTTATTAGCATCTTGGCACTTATTGAAGAAAACTGGTCAACTTTAAGCGAAGTCTTCAATAATGTAAACCTTTGGGGCGTCATTTCATGGATTGCCCCTTTTAGAAGTGAAAATTGAAAAACACTTTTTACTCCAATGAAATTAGGCATCGCGTACAATCCCCGCTCTACTAAATACGGAGCTGACTATGCAAACCAAACCTATTCTGACGCTGGATGATGTCAAAAAAATCGCGGCAGCAGCCGAGGCAGAAGCCAAAGCAAATAACTGGGCGGTGGTGATCGCGATTGTTGACGATGGCGGGCATCTGATGTGGCTGCAACGACTGGATGGTGTGGCACCTGTCTCTGCGCACATTGCTCCAGCGAAGGCTGCGACGGCGGCATTAGGCAAGCGTGAATCTAAGATTTATGAAGACCTGATCAATAACGGACGCTATTCGTTCCTCAGCGCACCGCTGATTGAGGGGATGCTCGAAGGTGGCGTTCCTATTTTTGTTGATGGCCATTGTGTTGGTGCTGTTGGTGTTTCCGGCGTGAAGTCTCAAGAAGATGCGCAAATTGCCAAAGCAGGAATTGCCGCCTTAGGTTTGTAAGAGTTTATCTTCCCGTGTTTTTATTCATGGATGCTTAGTGGCTAAGTTGAAACACGGGAATTCAGGGGTTTGCAAGGGTTTATGATTTGCCTGAGAGGTGGTTTTGAGCTATAATTCGAGGGTTTAACTAATTCGAAATCTCGCCGTAGCGCCTACCCAAATTCTCATCGCTCCATTCTTATTGACAGGCCGCTCGTTTATCGTTCGGCCTGAGATAACGCAACTTGGGGCGTCGCAGCGGCGGTAACAATACAGGAGTTGCCCTTGCTGCCCATTCCGCAGTCCCTTCTTCGTTCCGGTCAGGACACCGCCATACTTGCTCTTGCCGATGGAACTATTTTCACTGGATATTCTATTGGCGCTTCCGGTCATACTCTTGGTGAAGTTGTTTTCAACACTTCCATGACTGGCTATCAGGAAATTCTTACCGATCCCAGTTACAGTTCTCAAATTGTCACCCTGACGTATCCGCATATTGGTAACACCGGTGTTAATTCTGAAGACGTTGAATCAGACAAAATCCACGCCGCTGGTCTGATTATTAAAGATTTACCGCAACTGGTTTCCAATTTCCGTTCCGAACAATCCCTTTCTGCTTACCTCCAGTCTCAAAACATCGTTGCTATTGCTGGTATTGATACCCGCAAGCTGACACGTATCTTGCGTGAAAAAGGTGCGCAGGGTGGTGCGATTCTGGTTGGAGCAGATGCTGAAAAAGCGATCGCGCTGGCGAAATCTTTTCCGGGTCTGTCTGGCATGGATCTGGCGAAAGTTGTTTCTGCCAAGCAGGCTTATGATTGGACTGAAGCAGAGTGGGTGCTGGGTCAGGGTTATGGCCAGTTGAAAGATCCGAAGTTTCATGTGGTTGCTTTCGACTTTGGCGTCAAGCGCAATATTCTGCGCATGCTGGCAGAACGCGGCTGCAAGGTTACCGTATTGCCAGCGCAATCCACGGCTGCTGAAGTGCTGGCGCTGAATCCTGACGGCGTGTTTTTGTCGAATGGTCCTGGCGACCCTGAGCCTTGCGATTACGCAATTGCTGCGGCCAAAGAGTTGATCGAGAAGGGCATTCCGACCTTTGGTATTTGCCTGGGTCATCAAATCATGGCGCTCGCATCCGGTGCGAAAACACTGAAAATGAAATTCGGTCACCACGGTGCCAACCACCCGGTGCAGGATCTGGATACCAAACAGGTATTGATTACGTCACAGAATCATGGTTTTGCCGTTGATGCCGCCTCTTTGCCAGCAAATTGCCGTGTTACGCACGTGTCTTTGTTTGATGGCTCCCTGCAAGGCTTTGCGCGTACTGATAAACCAGCTTTCTGCTTCCAGGGGCATCCTGAAGCATCTCCGGGGCCGCATGATATTGCGTACCTGTTTGATCGCTTTATCACATTGATGACCACGGCAAAGACAGGAGAATAATAAAAATGCCAAAACGTAACGACATAAAAAGTATTTTGATTATCGGCGCTGGCCCTATCATCATCGGTCAGGCTTGCGAATTCGATTATTCCGGTGCACAGGCTTGCAAGGCTTTGCGCGAAGAGGGTTATAAAGTCATTCTGGTTAACAGTAATCCAGCCACCATCATGACTGATCCGGAAATGGCCGATGTGACTTACATCGAACCTATTACCTGGCAAGTGGTTGAACGCATCATCGCTAAAGAAAAACCGGATGCGATCCTGCCGACCATGGGTGGTCAGACCGCACTGAATTGCGCGCTGGACTTATGGCGTAACGGCGTGCTCGATAAGTATAAAGTCGAACTGATCGGCGCAACTCCTGAGGCGATCGATAAAGCGGAAGATCGACTGAAATTCAAAAATGCGATGACCAAAATTGGTCTTGGTTCTGCCCGTTCCGGCGTCGCACACTCGATGGATGAGGCCTGGACAGTGCAAAAGGATGTCGGCTTTCCGGTCATTATCCGTCCTTCGTTCACGATGGGTGGTACTGGCGGTGGCATCGCCTACAATCCGGAAGAATTCGAGACTATCTGCAAACGAGGTCTGGAAGCGTCGCCTACCAATGAATTGCTGATCGAGGAGTCGCTGATAGGCTGGAAAGAGTATGAGATGGAAGTCGTGCGCGATAAGGCCGACAACTGCATCATCGTCTGCTCCATCGAAAATCTGGACCCTATGGGTGTGCATACCGGCGACTCCATTACTGTGGCGCCAGCACAGACTTTGACCGATAAAGAATACCAGATCATGCGTAATGCCTCATTAGCGGTGTTGCGTGAAATCGGTGTCGATACTGGTGGCTCCAACGTGCAGTTCTCGGTTAATCCGGCTGATGGCCGCATGATCGTTATTGAGATGAATCCGCGTGTGTCCCGTTCATCTGCGTTGGCATCCAAGGCAACCGGTTTTCCGATCGCCAAAATTGCGGCCAAATTGGCAGTCGGTTTTACGCTTGATGAGTTGCGCAATGAAATTACTGGTGGTGCTACGCCAGCTTCTTTCGAGCCTTCGATTGATTACGTCGTCACGAAAATCCCACGGTTCGCATTTGAAAAATTCCCGCAGGCAGATAATCGCCTGACGACGCAGATGAAATCTGTCGGTGAAGTGATGGCAATCGGTCGCACCTTCCAGGAATCGTTCCAGAAAGCGTTGCGCGGCTTGGAGGTCGGCGTCGATGGCATGAATGAAAAAACCCAGGATCGTGAGACTCTTGAAAAAGAACTTGGTGAGCCAGGTCCAGACCGTATCTGGTATGTTGGTGATGCTTTTGCCCAGGGTTTTACTATGGAAGAGGTGCATCAGCTGACGCATATCGACCCATGGTTCCTGGTGCAGATTAAGGATATCGTCGACATCGAATTATGGCTGGACGAACAGTCACTCGACAGCGTTGATAAAGCCCTGATGCTGCAACTGAAGCAAAAAGGTTTCTCTGACCGTCGCCTGGCAAAACTGCTGAAAACAACCGATACTGCGATTCGTGAAAAACGCCGTGCTCTGGGTGTGCGTCCAGTGTATAAGCGCGTTGATACTTGCGCCGGTGAGTTCGCCACGAATACCGCCTACATGTATTCGACTTATGAAGAAGAGTGCGAATCCAATCCGACTGATAAGAAGAAAATCATGGTGCTGGGCGGTGGCCCTAACCGTATCGGTCAGGGTATCGAATTCGATTATTGCTGCGTCCACGCTGCATTTGCGATGCGCGAAGATGGCTATGAAACCATCATGGTCAACTGCAATCCTGAAACAGTTTCGACAGACTACGATACGTCTGACCGTCTGTATTTTGAGCCGTTGACGCTGGAAGACGTACTGGAAATCGTCGACAAAGAAAAGCCAGTTGGCGTGATCGTGCAATACGGTGGTCAGACACCTTTGAAGCTGGCACTGGATTTGGAAGCGAATGGCGTTCCTATCGTCGGCACCTCGCCTGACATGATTGACGCTGCTGAAGATCGCGAACGTTTCCAGAAAATGCTGCAGGAATTGGGTTTGCGTCAGCCGCCTAATCGTACTGCGCGTACTGAGGCTGATGCGCTGGCGCTGGCACAGGAAATTGGTTACCCATTGGTTGTGCGTCCATCGTATGTGTTGGGTGGTCGTGCGATGGAAATCGTGCATGAACAACGTGATCTTGAGCGTTACATGCGTGAAGCCGTAAAAGTATCGCACGACTCTCCGGTATTGCTGGATCGCTTCCTGAATGATGCGATCGAAGTCGACGTCGATTGCTTATCTGATGGTCAGCGTACATTCATTGGCGGTGTGATGGAACATATCGAGCAGGCTGGTGTACATTCCGGCGACTCGGCATGTTCATTGCCACCATATTCTCTGTCGCAAGAAACCATTGCTGAACTCAAGCGTCAGACTGCGCTGATGGCTAAGGGCTTGAATGTCGTTGGTTTGATGAATGTGCAGTTTGCGATCCAAAAACAAGACGGTAAGGATGTTGTTTTCGTTCTTGAGGTGAATCCACGTGCTTCCCGCACTGTGCCTTACGTATCTAAATCAACAGGCTTGCAACTGGCGAAAATCGCTGCGCGTTGCATGGTCGGTCAGTCTCTGGATTCGCAGGGCATCGGCGCTGAAGTTGTGCCGCCATACTTCAGTGTTAAAGAGGCCGTATTCCCATTCGTGAAATTCCCGGGTGTTGATACTATTCTTGGCCCAGAGATGAAGTCGACTGGTGAAGTCATGGGTGTTGGTAAAACATTTGGTGAAGCTTTTGTAAAATCCCAGTTGGGTGCCGGTGTTAAGTTGCCTACCTCAGGCAAGGTTTTCCTCAGCGTGAAAAATAGCGATAAGCCGCGTGCAGTAAAAGTAGCAAAAGACCTGGTTGAGCTTGGTTTCTCTGTTGTCGCCACTCGTGGTACTGCTGCTGCGATTGCTGCTGAGGGTGTTGCAGTTTCCATCGTCAATAAAGTGGTTGAAGGGCGGCCGCACGTTGTTGATATGATCAAAAACAATGAAATTGCGATGGTCATTAACACAGTTGAAGAAAAACGGAATGCGATTACTGATTCACGTGCGATTCGTACCTCAGCACTGATTGCGCGTGCGACGACGTTCACAACGATTGCGGGCGCTGAAGCTGCAGTCGAAGGGATGCATCATTTGAATGAATTGCATGTTTATGATTTACAAGGTTTGCATAAGACCTTAAACTGATAAAAATTACAGTGTTGGGGCTCTGTGTTCTAATACTGCATCTTCGATACAGAGGTCACAAAAGATATCGCTTACGTGATGTCGGATGTGGCCTCTGTATTTTTACTTTTAAAAGTGTGAACGATATGAGTACAGTACCTATTACCAAGTTCGGTGCAGAGTTGTTGAAGCAAGAGTTACACAACCTGAAGACAAAAGAGCGCCCAGATGTGATTAACGCAATTGCGGAAGCGCGGGCGCAAGGGGACTTGTCTGAAAATGCCGAGTACGATGCTGCCAAAGAACGTCAGGCTTTTATTGAAGGTAGGATTGCTGAGTTGGAAGGTAAGCTGGGATCAGCGCAAATTATTGACCCGTCTACTTTGGATGCAGAGGGGCGCGTCGTCTTTGGTGCGACCGTACATCTGGAAGATCTTGAAACAGAACAGAAGGTCAGTTATCAGATCGTCGGAGAAGATGAGGCCGATATTAAATTAAGTAAAGTATCAATTACATCACCGATAGCCCGTGCTTTGATTGGTAAGTATTCTGGTGATGTCGTTGGCGTACAGGCGCCAGCGGGTGTACGTGAGTACGAAATTTTAGAAGTCAATTATATCTGATGGTCTTACCCGGTCTCATGCATGACCGGGTTATCTCTGCAGGGTAGATAATCCACCCTGTGCCATCATTTACCTAAGGCTGATTTTTTCGCGCTGGCTTGACGAGGTTTTGCACGTTTAACATTGCCACCTTGGGTGACGCGCTCATTACCCTTTACCATTACTTTTGAAACCGTTGGTTTTTTTGTGCCGCTTGGGCTAGGTTTGACGATAGTTACTTCACGTAAGCCTCTGCCCTTTTTAACCAGCTTGGTCTCTTTTACGCCTTCTAATTTAGGGCGGTAAATAACCAGCAACTTGCCTATGTGTTGGATAGGTGCAGCATTCAGTTCTGTGCAAATCGTATCGTACATTGCGCTACGTGCTTCGCGGTCATCACCGAAAACGCGTACTTTGATTAAGCCATGTGCATTCAGTCCTGCATCAATTTCTTTCAGAACTGCTGGTGACAGTCCGGCGTCGCCGATCAAGACGATAGGTTTTAGTCCGTGAGCTTCGGATCGGAGTTCGCTTCTTTCGGCGGGTGTAAGTTTTAACATAAATTTTCCTTGTGCATTTTATTTTTGGTGCACGATAAATACATCGCCTGGCTCAGCCAGGCTAAACACAGTTTCTTTTAAAAGCAGTATTTTACGCGAATGGCTAAGAATAAATTCAATCAAAATTGGGTTCACGATCATATTAATGATCCTTATGTGAAACTTGCACAAAAAGAGGGCTATCGCGCGCGTGCCGTTTATAAGCTAAAAGAAATAGATGAGGCTGAAAAACTGATTCGTCCTGGCCAGGTTGTCGTCGACTTAGGTGCGACTCCGGGAAGTTGGTCGCAATATGTGAGAAATAAACTCGCCGGAAAAGATGGTGGCGGCATTAATGGGGAAATCTTCGCGCTTGATCTGCTGCCGATGGAGCCTATCGCTGATGTCCAGTTCATACAAGGCGACTTCCGGGAGGATGACGTGCTGGATCAGTTGGAGAGCAGGTTGGTTGGCAGGAAAGTTGATTTGGTTTTATCGGATATGGCGCCAAATTTATCTGGTAATTCAACTGTGGATGCCGCCAGGGTTGAGTACATCATCGAATTAGCGGTCGCTTTCGCTAAGGCGCATCTGAAGCCCGGCGGTTCTTTGCTGGTCAAATGTTTTCATGGACCCAGTTACAATAATATTGTGAATATATTCAAGGACGAGTTTAAGGTTGTCATGAATAAAAAACCGAAGGCAAGTAAAGATAAATCTTCCGAAATATTTTTGTTGGGAAAAGGCTTAAAGCATCCTGATTGAGTATTTTCCTCTTGATAATCCTCAATATCGCCAGCATATGCTGGCTAGCAAGCTCTACCTATTGGGGGTAGAATGACTGATTACAGTGTCAAATGGCGTATGTTGCGTCCAAGGAGTTCTCGTGAATAATATGTTTTCAAAAGCAGCTATATGGGTAGTAGTCGCCTTAGTGCTTTTCACACTTTTCAAGCAGTTTGAGGGGAAAAGTATCGGTGCTGGTATGGCTTCTGTGCCTTATTCCGAGTTTTTGGAAGAGGTCAAAGCAAAGCATATTAAAGAGGCGACAATTGACGATGCTAATCGCACAGTCACCGCTGTCACTACAGATGGAAAGAAAATCAAATCCCAATTAACGATTTTTGATCGCGGTTTGGTTGGTGATCTGGTCAATAATGGCATTAAATTTGATAACAAACCGCCAGAGGAGCAATCTTTCCTCTCGCAAGTGTTCATCTCCTGGTTCCCTATGCTTTTGTTGATTGGTGTATGGATTTTTTTCATGCGTCAGATGCAGGGCGGCGGCAAGGGGGGGGCATTTTCCTTTGGTAAGTCAAAAGCACGTATGCTTGACGACACAAATAACAATGTGACGTTCAGTGATGTTGCTGGCTGTGATGAGGCTAAAGAAGAAGTCACTGAAGTTGTTGATTTCCTGCGCGATCCCACAAAATTTCAGAAGTTAGGTGGACGTATTCCGCGTGGCATTCTGATGGTGGGACCTCCAGGTACTGGTAAGACCTTATTAGCTCGCGCGATTGCTGGCGAAGCTAAGGTGCCATTCTTTACCATTTCTGGTTCTGATTTCGTCGAAATGTTTGTCGGTGTAGGTGCGTCACGTGTTCGCGATATGTTTGAAAATGCGAAGAAACATGCGCCTTGCATTATCTTTATTGATGAAATTGATGCTGTTGGTCGTCATCGCGGTGCTGGCATGGGCGGTGGTAATGATGAGCGTGAACAAACCCTGAACCAGATGCTCGTTGAGATGGACGGTTTTGAGGCAAATTCCGGTGTGATTGTGATTGCTGCAACCAACCGCGCTGACGTACTCGACAAGGCTTTATTGCGTCCGGGTCGCTTTGATCGTCAGGTTTCTGTTGGCTTGCCGGATATTCGTGGTCGCGAACAAATTTTGAATGTTCACATGCGTAAGGTGCCTATCAGTAGTGATGTAAAGGCAGATATCCTTGCACGTGGTACCCCAGGTATGTCCGGCGCTGATCTTGCAAATCTGGTCAATGAAGCGGCGTTGTTTGCTGCGCGCCGGAACAAGCGTCTGGTTGAAATGATCGACTTTGAAGACGCTAAAGATAAGATTTTCATGGGGCCAGAGCGTAAGTCTATGGTGATGCGTGAAGATGAACGTCGGAACACCGCCTATCATGAATCTGGACATGCAGTTGTTGCTAAGCTCATGCCGAAAGCCGATCCTGTCCATAAAGTAACGATTATGCCGCGCGGGTTTGCATTGGGTTTGACCTGGCAGTTACCAGAACATGATCAGATCAGCGGCTATAAAGATAAAATGCTGGAAGAAATCTCTATATTGTTCGGTGGTCGTATTGCTGAGGAGATTTTTGTTGGTCAGATGTCGACTGGGGCTTCTAACGATTTTTCACGTGCGACTAAGCTGGCGCGTTCGATGGTGACTCGTTTTGGTATGTCTGACAGCATGGGGGTGATGGTATATGAAGACAGCCAGCAGGAAGGTTATTTCGGCGGCTCTTCTAAAACTATTTCCGAAGCTACCCAGCAAAAAGTAGATGCTGAAATTCGTTCTATTCTTGATACACAATATGCTCTGGCGCGTAAGTTGTTAGAGGAAAATAGAGAAAAGGTCGAAATGATGACCAAAGCTTTGCTGGACTGGGAAACGATTGATGCTGATCAGGTGAATGACATCATGAATGGTCTTGAGCCGCGCCCACCTAAGATCGGTCAGTCTGCTGGTCGTTCGTCTTCGGATAGTACATCGGGAGGTGTTTCTCCTAACGCGGCGGCACCTGCCTGACCTATTGAGTTTTAACGCTATCCAATTAAAAAGGTGAGGAGAAATCCTCGCCTTTATTTTTATGAACAAATTTTTTCAGTGCGGACGTTATCGTTTTCCGCTTCAGGGTAATAAAGTAAAGCCGTTGGTGATGGGGATATTAAATATCACTCCCGACTCGTTTTCTGATGGTGGACGCTATTTATCTTTAGACGGTGCGCTTTCTCGTGCGGAACAGATGATCAATGATGGCGTTGATATCATTGATATCGGAGGCGAATCAACCCGTCCGGGTTCGGCTCCTCTGTCTTTGGATGAAGAGTTAAGTAGAGTGATGCCCGCTATTTTTGCATTACGCGATTGTGGTAAGCCCTTATCTATCGATACGTATAAACCTGAAGTGATGCGTGAAGCATTGCTTGCCGGTGCAGACATGATCAATGACATCAAGGGCTTTAATTCACACGATGCTATTAACGCAGTTGCAGGTACGGATGCAGGCTTATGTGTGATGCACATGCAGAATTTGCCGGCCAATATGCAAAGTCGCCCTGATTATCATGACGTAGTCACGGACGTAGAAAGTTTTTTACGGCATCGCGTCGATGCATTATTGAGTGCTGGAATAAAGCCAGAAAATATTTGTATTGATCCGGGTTTTGGTTTTGGTAAAACGCTAGAACATAACAGTACATTGTTCCGGAGTATTGACGAAATACAGACCAAGCTGGGTTTACCTATGTTGGTTGGCATCTCACGTAAAACGGTGATCGGAGAAATTACCGGAAGACGAGTTGAGCGCCGCCTCGCTGGTAGTCTTGCCGCTGCAATCGCTGCCGCAGATCGTGGTGCAAAAATTGTCCGTGTTCATGACGTTCAGGAAACAGTTGATGCTTTCAATGTGTGGCAGGTATTAGGTAATTAAATAAAAAGCATGTCAGATATTCTGCCTGGATATTTTTAAGTAACTCCCGCAAATAAAATAAATAAAATGACTAGAAAATTTTTTGGTACGGATGGCATTCGTGGCAAAGTCGGTGTCGCACCGATTACACCTGATTTTGTTATGCGTCTTGGATACGCTGCGGGTAAAGTACTTGCTCAAAGTGGTTCTGAGTCACGACCGACGGTTTTGATCGGCAAAGATACGCGTATTTCGGGATATATGCTGGAGGCGTCTCTCGAAGCTGGATTTGCTGCTGCAGGTGTGGATCTCATGCTTTCTGGTCCTATGCCTACACCGGCGATCGCTTATCTGACAAGGGCTTTGCGTTTGTCGGCAGGGGTGGTTATCTCGGCGTCACATAATCCTTTTGACGATAATGGAATTAAGTTTTTCTCTGCCGAGGGAAACAAGTTGCCCGACGATGTTGAATTAGCGATCGAAGCCGAGCTTGAGAAGCCAATGCAAAGTGTCAGTTCTGAATATCTTGGTAAGGCACGACGCTTACGCGATGCGAATGGTCGTTATATTGAGTTTTGTAAAAGTACGTTTCCGTCAGAACTCGATTTGCGCGGATTGAAGATCGTTGTAGATTGCGCCCATGGCGCTGCGTATGATATTGCACCCCATGTGTTCCACGAATTGGGGGCGGAAGTTCTCGCTATTGGTAACGCGCCGAATGGTTTGAATATCAATGATAAAGTGGGTGCGACCGCGCCTGAGGCGCTGGCTATTGCTGTCAGAGCAAATCATGCTGATCTGGGGATTGCACTGGATGGTGACGCGGATCGCCTGGTCATGGTGGATAGACATGGAGTAATTTACGATGGTGATCAGTTATTGTATTTAATGGTATTGGACAGGCTGGCAGTTGGCCCTGTCGCTGGTGCTGTCGGCACATTAATGACTAACATGGCGGTGGAGATTGCCTTCAAAGAGCTGGGGGTCGGTTTCACCAGAGCAAAGGTCGGAGATCGCTATGTGCTTGAGCAAATGCGCGAACGCGGCTGGATACTTGGTGGTGAAGGGTCCGGACATTTATTGTGTCTGGATAAACATTCAACAGGCGACGGTATTGTGTCTGCATTGCAGGTGTTATCAGCATTGCGTCGCACCGGAAAAAATCTGGACCAATGTTTTGATAAACTCAAATTATTTCCACAGGTATTGTTGAATGTGCGTGTCAGTCCCGGATTCGACTGGCAAAAAAATTCAGCATTGGTTCAGGAAAAAATAAAAGTGGAAGCAGAGTTGGCAGGACGTGGACGTGTATTGATTCGAGCTTCCGGTACTGAGCCAGTTATACGTGTCATGGTGGAGGCCGATGACAATGAATTGGCCACGACTTGCGCGCGCCGCTTAGCTGCTTGTGTCGATAAAATCTGAATGAATTTTGATTTTAGTTGTGCAGTCATTCTTGAAACTGTGGCTGATACCATGTAGTATTCAGCCTTCAGTTTTTATCTCTTCTGATGAAGACATAAGTAAGGCTGTCCATAGCTCAGTTGGATAGAGCACGAGCCTTCTAAGCTCGGGGTCGCAGGTTCGATTCCTGCTGGGCAGGCCACAACTCCCGCATATTTTCCATTCGCTTCGGTAATTCTTTCACTCGTATAAGTCTCCGTTTGATTGCTGGTGGAAGCAATCTTCATTTGTGAAAGCTCGTTTCGGAATTCATAATTTATTTGATGATCGTGCTGCACCTTCCTCGGTGCAGTTATTGCCGATGATAAACGAAGATATCCAATCACAGACCGTCAGTTCTTCAGAGCACCAGTCCACTGCCTTTGAGCAGCATACTCACTGCAACGAATAGCACAAGCCATGCAAATAACAGTTGTATTGTTGCCTGATTGAGGCGTTTGGCGATTTGCAGTCCACCCAATAAACCAAATGTGCTGCCGATCGTGAATGGCAATGCAACTGCCCACGGCAGACTGCCATGAAGTGCGGCTGACGATACGCCGCTGATGGAGACCAGTGTGATCACGGCCAATGAGGTTGCCTGAATACTGCGTATATCGAGATGTGAGTGCCGTATCAGTGACGGGATGATGATAAATCCACCACCGACCCCGACTAAGCCACTCAAATATCCAGAAATAAAACCGGTTCCCGCGATCGCTCTTGCGCAACGCATGGTCCAGTGAAAACGTTGATTGTCCGCATTTAAACTGCATGCGACATCTTGTTCATTGCGTGAGATTTGTTTACTGCGGAATGATCGGAAAGAAATCAGCAATAAAATACATGCAAAGAGAATCAACAGCGGTTGATTAGGTATTCGCTGTGCTGAAAAAACGCCGACTGGGGCCGCCAGCATGCCGGAAATACCCATTAACACTGCAGCACGGTAGCGGACTATGCCCTTGCGCAAACCAGTGATGCTGCCGAGCGCAGCCGCAAAGCCAACGGCCATCAAACCGACGGGTGCGGCTTGTTGTACCGATAAATGGAGGCCGTAAACAAGCAGTGGAATAGAGAGCATGCCACCACCGGCGCCAGTCAACGCCAAAACAAAACCGACGACGGTGCCCAGAATGATGGTGATAAAACTCAAGTCCATAGTTGCTGTTGTTGCGTTTTACAACGCATTGATTGGTAACTTCAGATAGCTGACGCCGTTACTTTCAACGGGCGGTAATTGCCCGGCGCGTATATTTACCTGCACTGAAGGCAAAATCAGGTTGGGCATATCCAAGGTTTTATCACGTGCTTCACGCATAGTGATAAACGTGAGCTGTGAAACGCCATCGTGAACATGAATATTGTCTTTACGCTCTGCCTCTACTGTCGTTACCCATATTGGAGAGCGGTTTTCTGGTGGATAGTCGTGGCAAAGATGCAGGCGGGTATCGGCTGGAAGTTGAAAAATCTTTTGTATCGACTGATAAAGTATTGCCGCATTTCCACCGGGAAAGTCGCAACGGGCAGTGCCATAGTCTGGCATAAATAATGTGTCGCCGATAAAGGCATCTTTCCCAGTCAGGTACGTCACACAAGCTGGGGTGTGCCCCGGTGTATGTATGACGCGCACGGTTAATTCTCCGATCTGAAATTCCTCGCCATCGTGAAACAGATGATCGAATTCCTTTCCTTGCGCGCTGATGTCCTCAGCATTGAATATCTTTTTGAAAACACGCTGAACATCGCAAATGTGAGCGCCGATGGCGATTTTCCCACCGAGTTTTTTTTTCAGATAGGGTGCTGCCGATAAGTGGTCCGCATGCGCATGTGTTTCAAGCAGCCAGTCAACAGTCAACCCCGCTGCTTTCGTATACTGAATCAATTTATCTGCGTTATGGGTAGAAGTTCGTCCTGATTTAGCATCAAAATCTAAAACACTGTCGACGATTGCTGCTTTTTTTGTCAGTGGATCTGTGATGATGTGCGTGACCGTACTCGTCGCTGCATCAAAAAAGGAATCTATGATCGCTTCGTTCATATATTTTCTTTAGCGGCAAATCGTTACTCAAATGTTGGCAGTGCGGGGGAAACAATGCTTTTGCCTGACTGTATCCAGGCATCAAAACCGCCAGCAATCGATTTTACTTGTAAGTAGCCCATCTCATGTAAAGTGCTCGCTGCTAAAGCCGCGCGTCCGCTGGTTTTACAATAGACAACAATATTCAGATTGCGTGCCGACAGCTCAGGGCTGCCGCTCAGTTTAAACTCAAGTAAGCCGCGCGGAATATTGACTGCACCTTGCAAATGACCGGCTGCGTATTCATCCGGCTCGCGGACATCGAGCAGAATATCAGCTTCTTTTATTGCATGTTCAGCCTCGGCAATGGATATTTCCTGTATCTGAGATTTTGCTGCGGCAACGAGGTCATGTGCTGTTTTCATATACTTTTTCTTTTAAGAATGATTAGTGGTGTCAACATGCCAGGCTTATTTCATTGAGTCTGGATGCATTATTCTGGATAAAAGCAGGCCATACATGACAAATCTTCGCATCACTACAACTGCTTGCAAGGGTGGTGATGACCTGTCGAAATCTTGTAATGGCCTGATATCACATCATCAACGCAATTACTTTGTTTTGCAGGTACTGATGCCAAATGGCAAGTACGCTGGGCAAACACGGAAAATGCCTGTCAGCAGCGGAACAACGCCCAGCCATCCCCATGCACCGATATACCCGGCAAAGTGCGCACCTAATAAAAGTGCGCCAATAAGAATTCTGACTACCCGGTCTGCGGATCCTACGTTTATTTTCAACATGATTTACTCCTTATTTGTTTATTAGAAAAATCAGAAACACTATAGAACTATTTCAACTATCGCGAATGAACAATTAAATAGTTTTTGCTATACATTGATCTATTTAAAACAGCTTAGGTCAATTTGACTTACCTGACAGCGCCGCAGCTTGCTCTGTCAACTGAGAAGCGACGTTATGGCACACCAGATCACATAGCGCGTAGATGGAAGGATCTGCGATCTTGTAGTAAACAGAAGTTTTACGGCTTTCTCTTGTAATAATTCCATGATTTGCTAAGTTTGAAAGATGGCGGGACACATTCGCCTGAGAACAAGAGCAAATGATTGCCAGTTCCCCTACATTTTTTTCGCTCGCTCTCAACGCATTCAGTATTCGTAGGCGAGTTGGTTCTGCGAGCACAGAAAAATACTGAGCAATTTGCGTTAACGCCTGATCCGGTAAGCCCTTCAACAAGGAGCATATTTTTTCATTATTGCTCATCACCATGCTCATTTTAAATAAATGGCAAATATTTAAAACTGTATTTGCGTAACTGTGCAAATAAGTATATGATCAATTCGTGCTTAATGCAATTACTAATATTATTTTGAATGAGGAAATTGAATCATGACGGGAAAATCATGGATTTATGCTTCCCTTTTGCTTGCTCTGACAGGTATGACTGCACCGGTTCTGGTAGTCGCAGGGAATCTCACGACAGTGCCTGTACGCTCAACGAATGACGCAGTCAGTTTTGTCGCCGATGGTGTGGTGGAGGCCGTCAGGCAAACTGGTATTGCTGCGCAAATCTCCGGTGCAATTATTGATCTTCCTGTCAAAGCGGGCGATACCGTGAAAGCGGGGCAAGTGCTCGTCCGCATGGATGCAAGAGCCGCAAACCAGGAGGCGAAGGCGAGTCGGGCGCAAGTAGACGCGGCGCGCGCCAGTTTAGTTGTTGCTCAAAAAGACTATGAACGGCAAAAACAACTCTTTACTAAAAACTACATTAGTCAGGCTCAGTTAGATCGCGCCGAATCTCAATTTCAGACCGCCAGTGCGCAGGCCAATGCTCTGATCGCCCAAGCGGGCGCTTTACAAACGCAGTCTGGATTTTATGTGTTGGCCGCGCCGTATGCGGGTGTTGTTTCTGATGTTCCCGTGATGTTGGGGGATATGGCAATGCCTGGTCGTTTGTTGATGACAGTTTATGACCCCGTTGCGATGCGCGTTACCGCAACCGTTCCCCAGGAACGCGTTGCAGAGATTGCTGCTGAACAAAAAATTATTGTAGAAATTCCCGGTATGCCTGCTTCTCAGCGTTTGATTCCGGCAAACAAAGTTACCATCTTGCCGATGGTGGATGCGGCAACGCACACGGTACAGGTCAGGCTGGAATTGCCGCAAAAAATATCGGGCTTAAGTCCGGGAATGTTTGCTCGCGTCAGCCTGAAAAGCAAGCCTGTGAACAGTGATACGAATCGCTTATATGTTCCGTTAAAATCCGTGTTTCGTCGTGCTGAGCTGAGCGCTATCTATGTCGTCAATGCGCAAGGAAAGCCCATACTACGGCAGGTAAAGTTAGGTCCGGTGACAGGAACCGAGCAAGAGATACTCAGTGGCGTGTCGGCAGGTGAACACGTCGCAGCAGATCCGCTTGCTGCAGCGCGTATTGCAGCCTCCCGCTAAGGAGATTTCAGATGAATAAAATCTTGGGAGTATCCGGGCGCATCGCGGCGTTTTTTCAGACCGCGCAGATCACGCCGTTGCTGGCTTTAGTGGCATTTCTGCTGGGTTTGTTCGCCGTAATGGTGACGCCGCGGGAAGAAGAGCCGCAAATCAATGTGACGATGGCGAATGTACTGATTCCTTTTCCAGGCGCGTCAGTTAAAGACGTCGAGCAGATGGTGGCTATCCCGGCAGAACAAGTGTTGAGTCAGATCGAAAATGTCGAGCATGTGACATCGGTATCGCGCCCTGGTCTGGCGATTATGACTGTTCAGTTTGAGGTGGGTGTTCCGCGCACAGATGCCTTGGTGCGTTTGTATAACACGGTACACAGCAACCGGGATTGGTTGCCTGCCAATCTGGGCACATCTGAGCCATTGATAAAGCCCAAAGGCATTGACGATGTTCCTATCGTTTCCCTGACCCTGTGGAGCAAAAATCAGCAAACCGGCGCGTTTGATATCGAACGCGTCGCACATAGTATTGAGGCGGATTTAAAGCGGGTTAAAGGAACGCGAGAAGTCATGAGCATAGGCGGACCCGGGCGGGCGATCAATGTAGAACTGGATCCTGCAAAGCTTTCTGCCAACGGTTTGACTGTCGCCGATTTGCGGAACAGTTTACAGTCGGCCAATTCCGGTATGCCGGGTGGTGAACTGGTTGCAGGTAATCGGTCGATTCAAGTGGATGCCGGAGAATTTCTGCGCGATGCAAAGAGCATCGGTGAACTGGTAGTCGGCGTAAAGGCTGGCAAGCCTGTGTATTTACAAGATGTCGCCAAAATTGAAGACGGGGCTTTACCTGCTGCAAAATTTGTATGGCACGGTATCGCAGGTAAGGATGCCGCTGAATATCCGGCCGTCACAATTGCGATCACAAAAAAGCCGGGCCAAAATGCGGTTGATGTTGCGACTGCCGTGATTGCGCGAGCCGAAATCTTGCGTAATACCGTTATCCCTGCGGACGTTGAAATGACGATTACGCGGAACTATGGGCAGACCGCAGACGATAAAGCAAAAAAATTAATTCAAAAATTATTGTTTGCCACAGCATCTGTCGTTGCGCTGGTCTTTCTTGCTCTGGGACGTCGCGAGGCGGCGATCGTCGGTACGGCGGTGATTCTGACGCTGACGGTCACCTTGTTCGCCTCCTGGGCATGGGGATTTACTCTGAACCGAGTATCTCTGTTTGCCCTGATTTTCTCTATCGGGATACTGGTGGACGACGCGATTGTGGTCGTTGAGAACATCCACCGTCATCAGGCCTTATTCCCCGGAAAGACTTTGCAGGAAATCATTCCAGGGGCAGTCGATGAAGTGGGTGGGCCGACCATTCTGGCGACGCTGACCGTGATCGCTGCTTTGTTGCCTATGGCCTTTGTCACGGGCTTGATGGGCCCCTACATGAGTCCTATACCGATCAATGCGAGCATGGGAATGTTGCTGTCTTTAGCTATCGCCTTCGTCGTCACGCCCTGGCTCGCAAGATTGTGGATGAAGGAGGGATATCACGGTGGCGATGGTATCGCGGCAAAACTGGCACCGGTATTCAGTCAAGCCTTCAGGCCGTTTCTTGAGGAAAAAAACGGCGCAAGTAACCGACGTAAATTAGGTCTTGGCGTTGCGATTCTGATTGCTCTTTCCATCTTGTTGCCGGTACTGGGGTTCGTGCAATTGAAGATGCTGCCTTTCGATAATAAATCCGAATTTCAGATTGTCGTGGATATGCCGGCGGGCACGCCCGTTGAAAAAACGGCGGCTGTATTGCACGAGCTCGGATCGTATTTACAAACAGTACCGGAAGTCACCGATTATCAAGCCTATGCGGGTACGGCTGCACCGATTAATTTTAATGGGCTGGTGCGCCAATACTATTTACGTGCAGCCGATGAGCTAGGCGATATTCAGGTTAATCTCGCTGATAAACATCATCGCACTGAAAAAAGTCATGTCATCGCAACCCGCGTCAGACCGGCGTTGCAGGAAATTGGCAAGCGTTATTCTGCGAACGTAAAAATAATCGAAGTGCCGCCTGGTCCGCCTGTGCTGGCGCCGATTGTCGCTGAAATTTACGGCCCCAGTGACGAGGGGCGCAGGCAAGTTGCGAAGTCTGTTCGTACTATCTTTGAAAGGACGAAAGGAGTGGTCGATGTTGATGACACGAGTATCGTTGACGCCCCACGAAAAATCATTCTGATCGACAAACGCAAGGCGTCGCAGCTCGGTGTTTCGCAAACGACGATCGTGACCACGTTGCGTGCTGGCCTTGCCGGTGATGCTGCAAGCTATCTTCACGATGAAAGTAAATATCCTGCATCAGTCAATCTGCATTTGCCTGTCAGCGATCAAGGCAATATTGATCAGTTGCTCTCGTTAGGCGTGAAAAATGCACAGGGCAATATTGTTCCGATACGCGAACTGGTGACGATCTCCGATACGGTAAGAGAGCAGCCGATCTATCATAAAGATGGGGCCGCCGTGAATTATGTGACTGGCGACATGGCCGGTGCCATCGATAGCCCGCTGTACGGCATGTTCGCGATGCGTTCTGACATTGCTAAAGTGCAGACACCAGGCGGTGCTGCGATAGACGAGTACTTTATCAGTACACCAGCAGACACTTATCGCGGCTTCAGCCTGAAGTGGGATGGTGAATGGCAGGTGACTTATGAGACTTTCCGTGACATGGGCGTAGCCTATGCTGTCGGACTGGTGCTGATTTACCTATTGGTGGTCGCGCAATTCGGCTCTTATCTGACACCGCTGATTATCATGGCACCGATCCCGCTCACCATCATTGGCGTCATGCCAGGGCACGCGCTGCTTGGTGCTCAATATACCGCCACCAGCATGATAGGCATGATCGCGCTGGCCGGCATTATTGTGCGTAACTCCATCCTTCTGGTTGATTTTATTCATGTACAGGTTGCAGCGGGAATGGCGTTTAAAGACGCAGTGGTCAGTTCTGCCATCACCCGTGCTCAACCGATTGCACTGACGGGTCTGGCCGCAATGATGGGCGCGTTTTTTATTCTCGATGATCCTATTTTTAACGGACTCGCCATCTCGCTGATTTTCGGTATTTTTGTTTCAACATTGCTGACCCTCGTGATCATTCCATTGCTGTATTTCACGGCGTATCAGCATCAATATCCATCGCAAACTCAATCACAGTAAGGAGCTTCTTATGAACAGCTGGCAAGTAGTACGCGTTATTGCAGGGTTTTTCATCCTGTTAAGTCTGGCGTTGGGAATTCCCGGTAGCCCCATTTTCGTTAATCAGTGGTGGCTGGCTTTTACAGCATTTGTCGGTATTAACTTATTTCAGAGCGGCCTGACCAAATGGTGTCTGATGGAAAGCATCGTTCGCAAACTCGGCATCAAAGCAGGTAACTGAACATGCGATCACATTAATCAGATAAGGAGATTGTCATGCACCTGGTTTGCCCTGTATGCGGTGCTACGAATCGTGTCGCAGATGAACGCTTATTTCAGCATCCAGTCTGCGGCAAGTGCGGTGCAGATCTGATGGCGGCTGAACCTGTGCCAATCAGTGAGCAGGCTTTGGTTAAGTTCATCGAAAAGACGGAGTTACCGGTATTGATTGATTTCTGGGCAGAGTGGTGTGGCCCTTGCCGGGCGATGGCACCACAATTTGCTGAAGCCGCGAGAAATGCATCAGATATTCGTTTTATAAAAGTGGATAGCGATGCGGCACCGATGGTCAGTCAACGCTATGGCATTCGTAGTATTCCGACTTTGCTACTGATGTATCAGGGGCGGGAAATCGGACGGCAGAGCGGAGTGATGCCCGCTTCGCAAATAGTTGCATGGGTGCGCAGCATATTACCGAAGAAGTAATCAGCGCAAATTGATGAACGATACACAGGAGGAGACAGCATGGCACATATCGTTATATTGGGAGCGGGCACCGGCGGCATGCCGGCAGCTTATGAATTGCGGGAAAAACTGGATACGTCGCATCGCATTACCGTGATTAATGCAGTTGATTATTTTCAGTTCGTACCTTCAAATCCCTGGGTGGCTGTTGGTTGGCGTCAGCGAGAGGCAATTACATTTCAGATTCGTCCCTATCTTGAAAAGAAAGGCATAGAATTTATTGCACAAGCTGTTGTGCGTATTGATCCTGAAAAAAACTCACTGATCGTCAATGATGGCACTGTTGTTGAATATGATTTTTTAGTGATTACCACCGGGCCAAAGTTGGCATTTGATGAAGTGCCAGGCGCGGGTCCAGTGAATGGATTTACTCAGTCTATTTGTTCTGTCGATCATGCAGAACATGCTTACCAGGCATATCAAAAATTTTTAGAAGATCCCGGGCACGCGATTATTGGTGCGATGCCGGGTGCATCGTGTTTCGGTCCTGCCTATGAATTTGCATTTATTTTCAATAAAGATCTGAAGAAGCGCAAATTACGCAATAAAGTTCCAATGACCTACGTGACCAGCGAACCTTACATCGGTCATCTCGGACTTGGTGGCGTGGGTGACTCCAAGTCGATGTTGGAAAGCGAGTTTCGTCATCACGATATTAAGTGGATTTGTAATGCAAAGACTACCCGCGTTGAGGATGGAAAAATGTTTGTCAGCGAGATGGACGACATGGGCAATCTCAAAAAAGAGCATGAGCTACCGTTTAAATACAGCATGATGTTGCCAGCGTTTCGCGGCGTTGATCCCGTTGCTGCTGTTGAAGGTTTATGTAATCCGCGCGGTTTCGTTCTCATCGACGAAAATCAGCGAAGTAAAAAGTATCCAAATATTTTTTCTGCCGGTGTGTGTGTCGCTATTCCACCGGTAGAAGTGACACCGGTGGCCACAGGCGCACCTAAAACAGGATACATGATAGAGAGCATGATTACCGCGATTGTGCATAATATCGAGGCTGATCTGGCTGGTACTCCAGCGACAGCCAAAGGCTCATGGAACGCGATTTGTCTTGCTGATATGGGCAATACCGGAGCGGCTTTCGTTGCTTTGCCGCAGATACCCCCACGGAATGTAGCCTGGTTTAAAAAGGGACAATGGGTGCATTTGGCCAAAATCGCTTTTGAAAAATATTTCCTGCATAAAATGAAAGCAGGAACCTCTGAGCCGATTTATGAAAAGTATGTCTTGAAGCTTTTAGGCATAGAACGTTTGGATAAATAAAATAGGTAAAACAATGAGTTTGTTAGGAAAATTAATTGGAGCATTTGCCGGAACCGAGCAGGAATTACCGGCAAATGCGATATTGATCGACGTCCGTTCTTCAGGTGAATATCAAGCCGGATACATAGCTGGTGCTGTTTCTTTACCATTGGGGGAGGTAGGTGACCGTATTCACAGTGTTGTGCCAGACAAGGACGCACCCGTCATCGTCTATTGCCAGTCGGGTGCCCGTTCTGCCTCTGCAAAAAACATCCTGTCGAACATAGGCTATACCAATGTCGCCAATGGCGGCGGGGTTGGTAGTCTGGCGCTCCGTTTACAAAAGCAAATTTGCCGTTTGTAATCCACCATGACAACACAAATAACTGCCCGCCGATTCAGCAATCCTGAGGAAACCTGGAGCAAACGATTTTCTTGCGATGAATATATTTTTGGAACTGAATCCAATCATTTCCTGATTCACTGCCAAGACGCGCTCCATTCCGGTATGCGTGCGCTGGTTGTTGCAGACGGGGAAGGGCGTAATAGCGTCTGGCTGGCAGAGCAAGGTTTGATCACAACAGCGTTTGATATTTCACCTGTCGGCGTGAATAAAGCAAGGAAGTTGGCGCAACAAAAAAATGTTGACGTGAATTTTGTCGTTGCTGACTGTGATCACTTTGATTGGACGCCAGCGTATTACGATGCGGTCGTCGCGATTTTTGTTCAATTTTCTGATCCGGAAATGAGAGCGCGGATGTTTTCGAATATGATCCGTGCACTAAAACCGGGTGGTGTTCTGATTCTTCAGGGATACAGTCCAGCGCAGCTTGAATACAAGACCGGCGGCCCTCAGGATATTGCCCACCTTTACACAGAAGAATTACTGCGTGGTTCTTTTTCTTCGCTGGATATTCGCGAATTGCGTTTTTACGAAGAAGTATTGAATGAAGGAACGCAACATGCCGGTAGATCAGCTTTGGTTGGTATGCTGGCTTATAAACCTGAATAAAACAGACTGTTTAAGCAGATGTTGATTGACGCAGAGAATCCAACCATAAATCGCAGTCAACTATAACTGTGGTTATGGCAAGTTTCCGCTGCAGAAGCCGGAAACTTGCTAAATTCAGACGAACTTACGCTTTCTTCGCCCAGGCTGCACACCAGCCTTTGCCATTAACCAGTTTGTTACCCATGGCACCGCAGGCACCCCAGCTGTCAGTTGCTTTACCTTGATACAACATGCAGTTAGAGCAGGTTTTTCCAGCCGCATAGGCAGGGAATTTTTTAGCATCGACTTTCGTCGCATCGTTTTTATAGCCCAATGCAGTTGCGGCAGCATCAGTTTCTGCGATTTTTTGTGCTTGCGCCTGTGTGAGTCCGCTGGCTGAAATTGTCAGTGCAACGACTGGAATAGTTTTGAAAATGAATTGGCGACGTGACGTCATGGCAATGTCCTTTGGCTGGTTCATAGAAAATAAAATTGAAACTACTTTTCTAAGTCTATGCTTTCTATCAAAGTCAGATGTGAGTTGTATCAATAAAAGATTGAAATTTGTTTTTCTTATGCTTTTATTTTTAACTTTTTATCTGAAACATGGTGTCCGGTGAGTCAATCTTTACGTCAATTTCAGATCATCAGTTTTTAGCTTTTTCTTTAAAAATCCCGACAGCACGCTCGCCCGCATGGCGTAAAACGATATGACTGAATTTCGCTGGGACAATTAATGTTTTGCCTTCAGAATCAAAGTTAAATTTTGATTCTGTACCGGCTGAATCAATAGAAAATATTTCAGGTGTCAAAGTAGCGGTTTTTAACTTTATCAAGACATCTTCATTGACTTGACTGACTTCGACAGGATACAGATTGCTATCTGCATCACCTTCGATTTTGTAGACGAAGTTTTCATGTTCTCTGACTGCTTTCTGACATGCTGAGGTAAAAGCCAGCATGCAAGCCAAAGCAATAATTTTCAGTATTTTCTTCAATTGTTTACTCCGCTATCTGTCGTTTAAATTTTACTACTCTAATCCATCGTGGCGAAACAGATGAAATCTGAGCTCGTTTTTATTTTTCCTGAAGAACCTGAACAAATTTTGAAATTTTTCCTTCACTACATTTTTCCGGGATTATTTCAATTTCATCCCCTGCTTTGACTTCGGTATCTTTAGGAACTTCGGTGATCGTCGTGACAAATTTTCTTATGTGGCGATAATGAACTTTAACGAAATGCCGATTTTTAATGTCATCGTCGGTCAAAGAATCAAGACATGGCAGTATGGCGTCCTCGGGAGGTTTTGTGCTGATAATTGACAGTACCCAGGCACGGCGAGCGCCTTGATCCCAATGTATATCCGTTGCGAATGCAGAGCTGAATATTCCAGCCATGCAGAAAAAGAAAATGAACAGTTGGTGGCTTAAGTGTTTATTCATGATCGATTTTTGCCAGATGCAGCTGGGCTAACAATTGTTGAGTCTCGGATTTGCTTATCGTTGAAATATGTTCATTCCTTTGATTAAAGTAAATGCCGAGATTCACTTTGTAAAAATAGGCTACTCCGGCTTTAAACTCCCGTTCTATCTGATCACCGCCGAATGTCGCTGAGCCTAACTGATGTTTGCCAGGTGAAACTTCAAATGCGATGAAGGTATCTGGAGCAAGAGTTGTAATTTTTTTCTGATCGAGACTAACCCTGGTGGGCAATTGTGCCGCGACGAATCCTGTGCGAATGAGATACAGTTTTGCCTTTTCTGCTGTGGGTAAATGCAATTCCTTTGCTTGCATTTCGTCGGCATCGTCAGCCATAGGAACGGAGATGCATTCGCGCCACGAACCAAATATCTTGCATGGGGCGGTTTTATTTGCACTATGTACCGGCAAGATGGATACACAATACAGGCAGATAAAAACGCTGAAAGAATGGAGCAGGGATATCTTCATTTACTTTACTCTTCCTCTCGTGCTTTATCTTTGAAGAGAGAATAGCTCAGCGGCAACAACAGTAAAGTGAAAATAGTTGCCGTAATAATTCCCCCAACAATCACAACCGCAAATGGTCGCTGTGTTTCCGAGCCGATTCCGTGTGACAGTGCGGCAGGCAATAACCCCAGACCTGCCATCAAGGCTGTCATCAGAATAGGGCGCAAACGGGCAACGGCACCTTCAATCGCGCTAGGGAAAGTAATATCTTTCTTTCTTTCGAAATCAAGAATTTGTTCCAGCATGATGACGCCGTTTTGCACAGAAATACCTGCAACGGCAATAAAGCCGACCGCAGCGGATACTGAAAAGTGCAAGCCTGCGACCGCGAGGCCAGCGATGCCACCGACCATGGTAAATGGCACCATGACCAGTACAAGTAAGGCCATTCTGATTGATCTGAACGCCCAGAATAGCAAGGCGAAAATCAGGAAAATAGTCACTGGAACAATGATTGCCAGACGTTTCACTGCACGCTGTTGATTTTCAAACTGACCGCCCCAGGTCACAAAATAACCAGGAGGTAAATTCACTTGTTCACTGACTTTCTTTTGTGCTTCGGCGACAAAACTACCCTGATCTCTGCCCAGTAAGTTTGCTTTCACAGAGGCATTACGACCGCCAGCTTCACGGCTGATGCGACCGGCACCTTGTTTCAGAAATATTCTGGCAATATCCGCCAGATCTATGGTTCCAGCTCCGTTCGGCAAATTGACTTGCAGGGCGCCTATGCTGTCAATGGAGTTGCGATAAGCTGCTTTCAGTCGAACGGTAATATCAAACCGTTTATCACCCTCAAAAAAAGTATTCACTGGATAATCCGCGAGCGCAGTCTGAATCGCGTTATTCACATCGACGACATTAATACCTAATCGCGCAATTTTTTCGCGATCTATCACGATATTGAGTTCAGTTTGCCCGCCGATTTTGACTGCATCGACATCGGCTGCACCTTCTATGCTGCGTAAGATGTTGGCAATCTGTTCGCTTTTCTGGGTCAGAACATCAAGATCCGGACCGAAGATTTTGATGGCAATTTCTCCTTTGACGCCGGATAAAGACTCTTCAACACTGTCTTGGATCACCTGCGAAAAATTGGTCGGAACTCCAGGTAAGACGCCGATTTTGGCAGTCATATTGGCAATCAGACTCTCTTTATCTTTAAATTTCCATTCACTGTGCGGTTTCAGTTCGGCGAGAATTTCCATGTTGTTCGGACCTTTCGGGTCCGTACCATCATCAGGTCTGCCAACGTGAGCCACAACGGATTTTACTTCCGGATAGCTCAGTAAAATGGATCGCACCTGACGCTCAATATTTTTGGTTTTTTCTAAAGCAGTGGATGGCGGCAGGCTGATGGTCAGCCAGATATTTCCCTCATCCAGTTTAGGAAGAAATTCGCTGCCCAGTTGGGGCGCGAGACCCAATGTAATGATAAGAATTAATGTCGAGACAAAAATGACGCCATGTTTTTTCTTTGTCGCAGACTGCAACAATTCCCGGTAGAACTGTTGCGCTTTCTCCATCCACTGACTATGTCGCTCAGCAAGGCTGTGCTTTTTCATTGTCAGAGTCAACAAAGTAGGAATCAGGGTGATCGTCAGAATCAAGGCGCCGAGCATGGCAAAACTTAAGGTCAGCGCGACTGGCGAGAATATTTTTCCTTCCACTCGTTGAAACGTGAAGATGGGAATGAACGCCAGAATAATGATGGCTTTGGCGAACAGGATGGGATGGCCCATTTCAACGACGGTATCTTTGAGAACATGTTTTCTCCATAGAAACAGATTCCCATGTTCTTCATTATGCTTGAGTGCCAGTCTCACCATTAATGCTTCAACCAACACGACAGCACTGTCGATAATGATGCCGAAATCAACAGCGCCCAGTGAGATCAGATTGGCCGGAATCCCTCGCAGATCAAGCATGATAAAGGCGCACATCAGCGATAAGGGAATCACCGTGACGACAATCAGGGCCGCGCGCCAGTTGCGCAGAAATACGATCAGAATCGCGACAACCAACACGGCGCCAACGACCAGATTCTCAAAGACTGTCATGATCGTGTGATGCAATAAATCAGTGCGATCATAAATCGGGCGTATCTTCACGCCTTGAGGTAATTTGGCATTAACGATGTCTATTTTTTTCTTTAATTCTTCAATGATCTTTGCGGCATTACCGCCTTTGGTCATTTGTACGATGCCAAGAACATAGCTGTCACCCTGGTTATACGAGACGATTCCAGAGCGGGGGCGATGCGTAATTTCTACGTCTGCCACGTCGGATACCAACACAGTTTTTCCATTCTTTGCATTGATAATGACGCGACCGATATCTTCTTTCTTTTCAAACAGACCCTGACCACGGACAACCAGCGCTTCATCGCCACGGCGTATCGTGCCGCCACCGACATTGCTGCTGTTGTTGGTCAGTGCCTGACTGACCTGATCGAGTGTGACACCGTAACGTTTTAAGGCATTCGGATCGACCTGTACCTGATATTCTTTGACCGTGCCGCCAAAACTGACCACATCGGCGACGCCAGATACGATCCGTAATTCCGGACGTATCGTCCAGTCTTGTAAACTGCGCGCATCATTTTCAGACATGTCCTTGGGAACTTCCAGCACATACCGATAGATTTCACCAACGGCTGTCGTCAGCGGTGCAATTGTTGCCTGTACGCCTGAGGGCAATGTGACGCCTTGCAGTCTTTCGAGTACCTGTTGGCGCGCGAAATAGTCGTCGGTGCCATCTTTAAATGTGATGGTCACCACCGACAGGCCTGTAATTGAAACGGAGCGCAATTGCGTCTGCCCGGGAACGCCGCTCATTTCGCGTTCTATCGGTAATGTCACTGCACGTTCAACTTCTTCGGCCGCCTGTCCCTGGAATTGCGTGACTATCTGTACTTGTACATCCTGCACATCTGGAAACGCTTCAATCGGCAAATTGCTCATAGCGCGATAGCCGAAGAAAATTAAGGCGACCGTCAGGACTAAAACAAAAACGCGCTGCGTCAGAACAAAATCAACGAATTTATTGAGCATGTGATGCAACCTCTGAGTTGAGTAACAGAGCGCCTTCTTCAACGATACGTTGCTTGTTGTTCAGTGCAGCATTCGATGCCACATCGGCATAACTGACATCGCGGTCTTTGCGCACAATGTTGACTTTTTGTTTTTGAAACTCACCTTCGCGTTTTTCCAGGAAAACATAGTTATACAGACCTTCAACGATCAGGGCAGCATTCGGTATACGAAACGCTTTCTTATCGCTATCGGCCAGAAACGACACGCGGGCAAACATTTCCGGACGGAGTTTCCCGTCTTTGTTATTTAATATCCCCCTGATTTGTATCCGGCGTGTGGTCGGATCAAGCGCTAAACCAACACGATCAACAAGTGCATCAAAAATCTGATCGGGATAAGCGTCAAATTCAAGCTGAATCTTTTGTCCGTTCTTGATGTTGCCTATATACCGTTCAGGGACATCAACGAGCACCCACAATCGGTTTAAATCCGTTATCGTCAACAATGGAGCCGCGGCATCGGGGCGTACTTCCAGACCTGGGTTAATTTGCTTATCTGTCACCAGCCCGCTGATCGGGGCTTTCAGAATGAATTTTCCATTTTCGCTGCCTTGTGCATTCAGGTTGCGCATACGCAAGCCGGCGCGTTTTGTTTCTGCTGCAGCCTGCAGATAATCAGCTTCGGCAGATTCAACATCCTTACGCGCAATCACTTCTTGCTCGAGTAATTTTTGCGCCCGATCCAGATTTAATTTTTTGCGCTGCTGATCAGCTTTGGCTTTTGCGAAGTCGGCGTCTGCCGTTGCCATATCCGGCGAGTCCAGTATCAGAAGCGGAGTATCTTTCTTAACGTAATCGCCAATCTCGACAGTGGAGCGGATGACGCGTCCTGCAACAGGCGAGCTGACGCGGCTAGTGACGTTCTCGTTGTAAGCGAGTTTGCCATTCATCGTGTCCGCGATGGGCAAGCTGACTTCGCTGATGGGTGCTAATTTGATTGAAGCAAGTTGCGGTGCATTTGCCGGATAGCTTATTTTTCCGATTTCCGCTTTTACTGTCTGCGGAGTGTCTGTCTTTTTCTCAGTCGCGGTGACCAGTTTTGCGGAGTAGATTACAGTGATGCCAGCGAAAGCGAGCGCGATAAGTACAACAGGGATTTGACGTAATTTCATTTGTGTTCCAATTCTTCCAGGCTGATACGCAGTGTCATGCTGGCTTTCGCCAGATCAGCTTTGGCGTTGATCGTATCTAACTCGATTGACCTATAAGTGCGGCGCGCATCCAATACATCCATGACGGGGACGGCGCCATTTTTAAAGGCGAATTCAGTCGCCTCTGCTGATTTACGAGCCGCCGGAAGTAATTCATTTTGAAAGCGCGCCAGCAGTGTTTTTGATGTTTGCAGCGATTCAAATTGCAGGCTCAATTCGTTGCGTGCGGCATCGATGGTTTTTGCTAAGTTTTCTTGCGCCGCATCGACGGCGACTTCCGCAGCGCGGATTTCTCCCTGAAATTCGTAGCGACTGAACAAGGGGATTTGTATGGAAATGCCATAGCTATTTCCGGAACCCAGTTGATTGGCGGGGCTGGTTGGATAATGCTCGAATTGCAGGCCAACAGTGACATCACGTGTCCTTGCTGCGAGGGCTAATTTCCGTGCCGCCAGCGCAGCGTCCAGTCGGGCTTTCGCCGCCGCAACGTCCGTGCGTTTCTGAATTAATTCGTCGGAAAGAACGCTTGCAGGCAACGCATCTTCAGTGTGCCAGTCATCCATGACCTGTATCGACATGGGCGGAGCTTTGATTCCTATGAGTAAGGCCAGAGCACTTTGAGCACGTTTAAGTTCACTGGCTGACTGCAGCAGATCATTTTCTGCCCGCAACGCATCCACACGTACCCGGGCAACATCGGCACCGGCAATATCCCCTGATTTTTTGCGCTTATCCGCCGCGTTTAAGGTCGCCTGATAAGAATCAGAATTTTCTTTACTGATACGTAATTTGTGTTGTGCTGCCGCCAGATCAAAATAAGCCGCACCGATCATTTGTTTTAATTGACGCTCTGTGTCGTTAAAGTCCAGCCGACTGGCCTTTTCAAGATGCGTCGCAGCTTCAAGCCGTAATTCACGCTTGCCACCGCGTTCGACAAGCTGATCAATTCTGAGGGTGCTATCGACGGTTTTATTTTTCAGCGAACCTGGACCTATACCTAGTCTGGGATTGATCCCGCTGGTTTGAATTGTCAGATTTGGGTTGGGGGCTGCGCCAGCGATTGTCGTTGCCGCCTCTGCATTGGCGACATTGGTTTTTCCAAGCTTCAAATCATGGTTGTATTGACGTGCTAACTGAATTGCACGTTCCAGACTGAGTGGCGATAAGACCGCTTCCGGAATGTTTCCGGAAATGTCGGTATTGTTATTTGCCTTGTTTGATTGGTTCTGAACTGGTTCAATGAGTGACTGAGCATAGCTATGTATTGCTGAGCTACATGCTGCGGCAATGGCTATCCTGACGACCCAATTAAACTTTGCCAGTGTAGGGCAAGGTTTAGTCATTTTTATCCTGCATGATGGGAGTAATACGTTGCCCCATTATGCAAATGCAAACTGTCAAAAACATGACAGTTTGCTGACAAAATCCTGACAAGTAAAAATATAACCGCTATTTTTTAGCCGTCATTCATTATCGCGAATTGCCGGAAAGTGAACCGAAAATATGGTACCTCCTGCTTCGGCGTCACTGATCGTGATTTGCGCATTATGATCTTTGACAATGTCGGCAACGATTGCCAGTCCGATACCGTTCCCTTTGACACGTTCACCTGTTCCTTCGTAGATGCGATAGTGACGGTGAAAAATCAATTCTCTCTCTGCCTCAGGTATGCCCGGGCCGTTATCTTCAACGGAAAAAATTACTTGTTCGCCTTCGGTAAAGGTGTTGACCGTGACGACTCCACCCTCTGGGGTATAACTGATCGCGTTATCGATCAGATTTTCTATCAGATCGCGCAGTAAGAAAGCATCGCCGGAAATACGCGTCGGAGCAAGCTCAAAACCTAAGTCGATATTTTTTTTATCAGCCGTGCCCAGAAAATGAGGAATGCAATCAGTCACGATCATATCGAGCGATACGGGCTCTAGTCGTTTTCGTTCAAATTTACTTGGTTCTGCTCTTGCGAGTGAAAGCAACTGATTTGTTTGCCGTATCATCCGTTCGGTTGAAATCATCATTAACGAGATGGATCTGGCTGTTGTTGTCTCGCTCGCATATTTGTCCTGTAGCCATTCGATTTGTGCTTTTAATCCGGCTAAAGGCGTGCGTAACTGATGCGCAATATTGGCCAGAAACTCTTGTTGGGCATTGGACCCGATTTCTATTTTTTTGAGCAAACGGTTAATGGCCGTTACCACAGCACCAAGTTCCAGCGCGTTCTCTTCAACCGGGATCGCTGACAACGCATCAAAATCGCGTTGATTCAGATCCGCCTGTATTTTCTTCAGCGGTAACAAACCTTTTGTTACCGCGATCCACACCACGCCCAGAAGTAAAAAGGTTAAAGCTCCTTCGATAAATATTAACGCTGTCAATATTCTGGTACGGATCGCATTACGCTTTTTTAGCGTTTCGCCAGCATAAATGACGACATCCTGATCGCCGGCTGAAAATTTAATATTAATGATACGGATCTCTTCTCCACGCATTTTGCCGTTTGAAAAATGAGGTTCGTCGAGATTCTCCGGCTGAGCCAGAGTCGGAAAGTCGGAATCGCCAGCCAGCGTCTGATTTTTTTGATTGCGGATCGCAAAATAGATGGTGTTGATATGATCAACCCTTAGTACCTGCTCTACAGAAGAGGGCAGATCTACGCTGATGCCAGCTTCTGTTTTATTTAACCGGGTCGCCAGTGCCCAGCATGTATCAGCCAGACTTTGGTCAAACGCAAGTTGAGCCGGCTCCCATGCAAGCCAGTACACAAGACCGCCGCCGATGAAATTCACTAATAAAAGGGGAATGATTAACCATCCTAATAGACTGCGACGAATGCTTGGCTGTCCGGAACTCATCAGTTTCACTTTTCCTCTTCCAGCATATAGCCAAAGCCACGAATTGTGCGGATCATCACCTTAGCGTTGTTGAGCTTTAAGCGTATCCGTGAGACATAGACTTCAATTGCGTTGAGCGAAATATCTCCGTCATGCAGCAAGATGGCATCGATGATCTGCTGTTTGGACACGACACGGTTTTCATTTTTAAGCAGATATTCAAGTATTGTCCATTCACGTGCAGATAAATCGATGACCTGACCATCAACTGCAGCCCGCTTCGTTTGTGAGTCAAGATGAAGCAGACCAAGCCTGATTCCGACCGAAGCAGGGGATGATCGTCGGACCAAGGCCTTTAAACGTGCGACTAATTCCAACGTCGAAAAAGGTTTGACGAGATAATCATCGGCTCCCATTTCAAAGCCTTTGACGCGATCCATGATCGCATCTCTTGCAGTCAACATCAGGACGGGAAAATTATTACGCTGAATTTTCCGTATGTGATGCAGTACATCAAAACCATCCATATCCGGCAAGCCGATATCCAAAATCATGACCGAGATTTTTTGTTCCTGAGAGATAAAACAGGCATCTTTACCATTGCGGGCGACATCCACCAACATGCCATGCTCGCGTAACATCTGAGAGATGCCTTCTGCCAGCACCGGATCGTCTTCGACTAAAAGAATATGCATAAATGAAAAGGAAGAATGATTGGCGATTGAGGACGTTTACTGTTTCGGGACATTATTGCATGAGCGTTGACATAGAGCCGCTCTTAAATACGCATCATGCTACGAAGATGGAAGCGCGGCATCGTCGTCGTACTGTTTTGTCGCGCGGACGATGATCTGAGTGCTAAGCTGAGTTATAAAATGCGTTATGTTGAATTATAATACTGACATGAAACTTGGAATAATCAATCGAAACTGGTATGAAAAGAGCATCTGGATCGCATGTATTGCGATCTTTTTGAATGCGCTGCTACCGTCATTGGATTATGCCGTTTCAAAAGCAATCTCCCCACAAGAGATGGTAGAAATATGCTCTGCTGCCGGAACAAAATTTCTTCCGGCCGAGCAAGTTCTGCTCAGTAAGTCTTCTCCCGATACTACGCATCACCAGTTTAAACAATGTTCATTTTGTGCGACGCATGCCGGAACATTTGCGTTGCCGGTTGATCTGTCTGTGCGGTGGATGGTGCCTGTTGGCCACGCCTTGCTGCCTTTCCTGTTTTACCATTCCCCTAAGCTATTATTTTCCTGGTTACATGCGCATCCGCGCGCTCCTCCTGTTATCGGCTGATTGATTGGCTGATTGTCTTCGCGACTATTATTGAATTTTTTGTGATTCGAGCAGATGTCATTCTGTTTCTATCCGTTTGCACATTCATTCTGTCGCCATGACACCTCAGCATTGTTTGTACGCTGCTGATTGTGATGCTAAATGCATCCCGGCGTACATCTTTCTACCTGATACGCAATTTACGACAGACAACTGAATGTTTTCGCTGAAGCGTGCGACATCCGCTGTACTCGTAAGTTAAAACCCGTCTTACCTTTTCAGGGCAACGGGTGAGCACTATTGTGACCAAGGATCTTTATGTTTTTCTGTACATCGTCTGCTAACCGTTTAATTCATCAAGCTCATTCAGAGCGATTTTCCCTTCCTGTTTTAAGGACTTGTGCGCTTGTTATTGCGAGTTTATTTACTCCTGTCGGTATTACCACCGCCTCAGCGGAAACTGTAGGCAATAGCGGTGGCGGGCTCAATGATTCAGCAATGGAAATTGGTAAAGTCGAAATCAGCGGCCAAAAAATTGGCCCGATAGCGGCAAAAAGTGTCCTCAGTTCCGTCGATATTCTTGGTTCCGATCTGATACAGACCCAACAGGTAGTGAATACGTGGGAGCTCTTCAGTAAAGCACCTGGTGTGATGATGACCCAGTTCAGGCAAGGGAGTGAATCAGGCAAGTTGTCTTTCCGCGGATTCAATGGTGAAGGTGAAGTGAATGCGGTCAAGCTGCTGATCGATGGTGTGCCGAGTAATGATAATGGCGGCGGCATGCAACTGCTGGACATGTTATTTCCGTTAGAAATCAGATCGATTGAGGTCGTACGTGGAACGAATGATCCACGTTATGGACTGCACAATATCGCCGGAAATGCGAATATCGTTACTCGTAGCGGTGGCAACTACAACGATGCGCGGGTGACTTACGGCAGCTTTGATACAAAAGAGGTTCAGCTCGCTAAAGGATGGGAAAGCAATAACTGGTCGCAGAATTATTTTGCCGGTTATCTGAAATCAGCCGGATATCGTGATAACGCGACCTTTGAAAAATCCACCGTGGGTGGCAAATGGTTTTACACCACTGATGATGCTCGTATGCGATTTGGCATCATTGCGCGTCATACAGAAAGTAATGGAGATGAAGCCGGTTACCTGACGGCAGCAGATGCTTATACTCGTCCGACGATATCGTATCCTTATGCACAGTCTGAAGGTGGCAATCGTCAGATGAATCAATTAAGCGTCCATATTGATGCTGATCCTACAGATAAAACATCGCTGGCGACAAAGGTGTATCTGAATCAGATAAAAGATCAGCGCTGGTTACGCTATTCCAGTACAACATCGCAACAGGAACGTGTTATCGATGAAACGCATGTCGGCATTCTGAATTCTGTGACGTATCGCCCAGGTCTTGCATTAACCGATTGGTTGAAAGATCTGGCGATTGAGGCGGGCGTCAATGCTGAACATCAGGATGATAAAAGTCCGCGTTACAGTACGTCGAACAAGGTAAGGGTGACGACGACCCGAGATCAAAAATTTACGCTGAATAATTACGGGGCATATATTCAGGCCGCCATTCAGGCAACGGATACCTTAAAAATTATTCCTGCGTATCGCGTGGATAAATTTGATGGCAGTTTTACTGACGTATCCAAAAATGTGCACTACGGTATTCAGGATTATGGGGTGATTGGACAGCCCAAACTGAGCATCGTGTACTCGCCATTGCACTCAGCCAGTATCTATGGCAATTGGGGGCGGACATTCCAGATTGGAGCGGGTGCTGCAGCATACAAATCGAATAAAAATGATTTGCGCCCGTCGATTAATGATGGCTGGGAAGCTGGCGTTAAACTGGCACCAGCCAGCTGGATAAATGGTCGCTTTTCTGTGTGGGAACAAAGTGCATCGGATGAAGTAAAGCGCCGTTTGAATGATCCATCCGGCGATTCTGAAAACGTCGGCAGCACCAGACGCAGCGGTATAGACTTGCAGGTAAATATCCATCCTGACCAATATAGCAGCGCATGGTTTTCCTATTCACACCAACGTTCAAAAATTGTTGTGCCAGACCCAACTGCACCAATAACGGCAGGTAAAGAAATTGACCACGTACCCGGATATATATTTTCCGCTGGCTATGATGTTCAGGTCACGCCGGCATTGCAGTTATCCGTATCAGGCAACGGGCAGGGCGATTATTATCTGACCACGGCGAACACTGGAAGTAAATATGGTGCTTACGCGTTGTTTAATGTCGGTGCTAAATACAAATTCACCTCATCGGTAGAGTTGGAATTCCAGGTGAAAAATCTGGCTAATCGTTACTACGAATATGTGTGGATTAACGATCAGACACGTCATTCTCCTGGTGACGGCCGGGCATTCTATCTTTCTGCCAATATGAAGTTTTAAGTGAAATGATCTGCCTGATCAGTGTTTTTCTATACGGTGATCAGGCAGACCTGATAGCTGCTAACTAATTTTAATAGATACCGCATGAGTACATTTTTTTCTGCAACGCGACCTATCGATGTTTACCGGGCGGTGTGGCGTTGGCATTTTTACGCAGGCTTACTGGTGCTGCCGTTTATGCTGATATTGGCTGTAACGGGAGCTATCTATTTATTCCACACCGAGATTGATGATTATATTTATCGCGACATCAAGATCGTTAAAGCGACGGCCGGATCGCCGCATTCACATGAACATATTGTGCAGACGGCGTTAGCGGCCTATCCCGGTCAGGCCTTGCGCTATGTTCCTCCTGCCATTGAATCCGGCTCTGCTGAGGTGGATATTAAAGGTGATGGTGGTGATGTGATGGCCATCTTCGTTGATCCCTATCGTGGTACGGTGTTAGGGCGTATGCCGAATCGGAGTACTGTATCGTGGACAATACGGCGACTGCACAGCCTCGCATATTTTGGCCCGATCGCCAATGGCATGATTGAAGTGGCTGCGGGGTGGTGTATTTTGCTGGTGATCACTGGCACCTATTTGTGGTGGCCGAGGCAAAACACATCGTCACTGGATGGCGTACTCAAGGTGCGTGGTGTGCCGTCTCAGCGCGTGTTTTGGCGTGATGTGCATGCCGTTACCGGAATCATCGCCGGGGTATTTATTCTTTTCCTCGCCGTCACTGGCATGCCGTGGTCGATAGTGTGGGGCGACAAAGTGAATCAGTGGGCTAATGGCAGCAACTTTGGTTATCCCGCTGGCGTGCGCGTCAGCGTACCCATGTCGGACGAACATATCAATCATGTTGCCCCTGTTGCGTGGTCACTGGAGCAAGCGAAAGCACCTGTTTCCGCTACTCATGTCCATCCTGCAAGCGATGCAACTATGCATACTCAGATCAGTCTTGATAAAGCGGTTTCTATTTTTGATCAACTGGGTCTTGCGAAAACCTATGCGATCAATTTACCAGTCACTGCCACTAGTGTGTTCACCGGTTCTGTCTATCCAAACGACCTTGCAAAGCAAAGAGTCGTTCATCTTGACCAGTTCTCCGGACAGGTGTTACTTGATATGAGTTTTGCCGATTACGGTCCGGTTGGTAAAGGGCTGGAGTGGGGCATCAATGTTCATCTGGGGCAGGAATTTGGTCTGACGAATCAACTGCTGATGCTGGCGGTTTGTTGTGCAATCGTGCTGATCTGTATTTCGTCTGCTGTGATGTGGTGGAAGCGGCGTCCCGCTGGGACGATAGGAATTCCACCGTTACCAGCCAATCGCCGCGCGTTAAAAGTTGTTTTTATATTGTTGATGGCGGGCGGTATCATCTTCCCTCTGGTAGGGATTTCTATGTTGTTGATGTTGGCGCTGGATTACGTATTCGTTATCCGACGCAATACCGTAGATTGATTTCTTCTGATTTGCTGAACGGCTGTATGCGCCAGATCAAATAATCCTTCATTTGAGCGCGTACACTATCCTGTGGATTTACTTTTTATTTCATTTTTTATGCGAAATCGTCGACGCAGTAAGGGTTTTAGCTGGGTCGCCATTCTGGCGATTCTGTTGAATTCTCTGATGCCGTTGGCTTCGCAGGCCATCAGTCATTCATCGGCTAAAAGCAGTATTCAAGCGGGCGAATGGAAAGAAATTTGTGCATCGAATGGATTGAGCTGGGTTTTATTTTCCCCTGCCGGGGCCGTACTCGAAAAAACGAGCGTCAAGCCCGCCGATGTCTCTGATGCCGCGCATTTCGAGCATTGTGCTTATTGTCTGACGAATGCGGCTTCTTTTGCATTACCTCCCGTTCCTGAATTTACTTTCCCTGTCACGATCAGTGAAAGTCAGTTTTTCTCTTTTCAAACGCTGGCCGTCGCAAAAAAAATTGCGTGGCTGGTACCTTCCGTTCGCGCACCTCCCGCCGCCTTCTGATTCCAGATGACGTTCTGTTTCACGATATCGGTTTTCTGATGTTGTGGAGCACTACCGTCATCTTCAGAAAGAAGTAATACCACCAGACTGTCATGACGCGCCTGCCATCAATATTGGCTCTCGTCGTGATTGTGGCAGGTAGCTTACTTCCGATTTTTATCTCATTTCCGGAGACAGGTTATGTCTTTGCAAAATACAGCAGGAGTATCAAAGACTGATACTCCTGAGACCCCGCATCGTTCGCAGAAATTGAAACTAAAGCGGGAAATTATTCTGGTGTTGCTGTTCAAGCTGGTACTGCTTTTTTCAATTAAAGCTGCTTTTTTTCCACAACGTTTGCCAGCAGATGCAGCGGTGCACGGTATGGAAGAACGCATGTTGCCAGCAACTAAAGATCAGCAAAGCAGAGCAGGCGATCTCAACGGAAATGAAACAGATGCAAAGGAAAAGCAATGATTTCAGAATCTTTGGTGGATTTGTCGCGGCTACAGTTCGCTGCCACCGCCTTATACCATTTTTTATTTGTCCCCCTGACGCTGGGTTTGTCTCTGTTACTGGCCATTATGGAGACCGTCTATGTGATGACGGGCAAAACAATTTATCGTGACATGACCAAATTTTGGGGAAAATTATTCGGTATTAATTTCGCGCTTGGTGTGACCACCGGGTTGACGATGGAATTTCAATTCGGTACCAACTGGGCTTATTACTCGCATTACGTCGGTGATATTTTTGGTGCGCCGTTGGCGATAGAAGGCTTGCTGGCTTTCTTTCTGGAATCCACTTTCGTCGGGCTGTTCTTTTTTGGATGGGACAGGTTGAGTAAGGTCGGGCATCTCAGCGTCACTTACCTGACTGCGATCGGATCAAATTTGTCTGCATTACTGATATTGATTGCGAATGGCTGGATGCAGAATCCTGTCGGTGCCGAGTTTAATCCTGTGACCCTGCGCATGGAGTTAAGCAGTTTCACCGACGTGATTTTTAATCCTGTAGCGCAAGCAAAATTTGTGCATACCATCAGCGCTGGTTATGTCACAGGTTCGATCTTTGTTTTATCCATCAGCAGTTGGTATCTGCTTAAGAAGAGGGACACAGCATTTGCCTTGCGTTCATTTCGCATCGCTGCTGCCTTTGGATTGGCATCGGTCTTATCGGTCATTGTGCTTGGAGATGAGTCTGGTTATACCGCTGCTGAAACCCAGGAAACAAAAATGGCAGCGATGGAAGGTATGTGGAAAACGGAAGAGGCTCCAGCGGGCCTGACGCTGTTTGGTATTCCTGATGAAGTCAATAAAACGAATCATGCAGAGATACGCATACCTTATGTTCTGGGGCTGATCGGCACTCGCAGCGTCGACAAGGTCATTCCCGGTATTGATGCCTTGGAGGTGAAGATTGCGAGTCGCATCGAGCGTGGCATCGTCGCTGTTACTGCGTTGGAGGCTTTGCGCAAAGATCCCAAAAATGCTGAAAAGCTGGCTTACTTTAAAGCGGTGCAGGCAGATCTGGGTTATGGCTTACTGTTAAAAAAATATATCTCTGACGTACGTCTGGCAACGCCAGAAATGAAAGCCCAAGCCTTGCGCGATGCTTTCCCTAAAGTGACGCCTATGTTCTGGACTTTCCGCATCATGGTTGCTGTTGCTTTTGCCATGCTGGCGCTGATTGCGGTAGCGTTCTGGTCGGCGGCACGGAATCGCATAGGGTCTCGTCCATGGTTGTTGAAATGGGCCGTATGGAGTGTGCCGCTGCCGTGGATTGCCTGCGAAATGGGATGGTTTGTTGCTGAATACGGGCGCCAGCCATGGACAGTGCAGGGGATGTTGCCGACGCATTTGTCGACGTCGGCATTAAGCGGAAACGATGTGCTGTTTTCACTTGGTGGCTTCTTGCTGTTCTATACCTTGTTGCTGATTGCCGAGGTGTATCTGATGCTGAAATACGTGCGGCTTGGACCATCAAGTCTCGGTACCGGGAAATATGCCCTGGAATCAGCCAATCCTGACGCCGGCGCTACTGGTGTGAATGCGCCCGTCTATGCGGCCGCTTTGTCTTCAAAAGAGGTGTGACATGCTTGACTACACATTACTGAAATTAATCTGGTGGTTGCTGGTGTGCGTACTGTTGATCGGCTTTGCCATTATGGATGGGCATGACATGGGTGTCGGCACACTGTTGCCGTTCATCGGTCGCAATGATGATGAGCGCCGCGTCATTATTAATACGGTAGGGCCACATTGGGATGGTAATCAGGTCTGGTTTATTACTGCTGGCGGCGCGATCTTTGCCGCATGGCCACTGGTCTATGCAACAGCATTTTCCGGGTTTTATTTTGCCCTGATGGCCGTATTGTGGGCCATGTTTTTCCGTCCGGTTGGTTTCGACTATCGCAGTAAAGTTGCCGATCTACGCTGGCGCACGGCCTGGGATTGGGGCTTGTTTGTCGGTGGTGCAGTGCCTTCACTGGTATTTGGGGTAGCGATAGGAAATGTCATTAAAGGTGTTCCATTTCACTTTGAAGACAATATGCTTCCCGTTTATACCGGCAGTTTCTGGGTATTGTTTACGCCATTCACATTGCTGTGCGGCGTTGCCAGTCTGACGCTGCTGGTATTTCACGGCGCGAACTATCTGCAATTACGCACCGAACAACAAATTGCGCAGCGCGCCCGTCGCGTCAGTATGGTCAGTGCCTTAGTGCTTGCATTGGTATTGACGGTGGCGGGTGTCATGGTTTCCGGGATGGAAGGTTACCGGATCACCTCAGACATACTCGTTGGTGAAGGCATTTCACCGTTGACAAAAACGGTGTTGCATCAGACAGGCGGATGGTGGAGTAACTATGAACGTTATCCGCTGATCTTTTTGCTGGTTGGCCTTGCCTATGCGGGAATTGCACTTGGATTGATCGCAACGCTGGCACGCCGTGGCGGTATCGCTTTTATCGGCAGTGGTATTGCTTGTGCCGGCATTATTCTGATGGCAGGCTCCGCGATTTTCCCATTTGTGCTGCCATCCAGTTCACATCCTGATCACAGTCTGACGGTTTGGGATTGCGTCTCCAGTCAGCGTACGCTGAACATTATGTTTTGGGTTGCACTGGTGATGACGCCAATTGTCGTCGGCTACACCAGCTGGGCTTACCGCGTCATGCGTGGAAAAGTTACGGTTGCCAATATTCAGGCGAATAGCAAGTCGCTGTATTAAGCGCACTCAGAAAGGAATCATTATGTGGTATTTCAGTTGGATGTTGGGAACGTCGATGGCGGTATTGCTGGCAGTCGTTAATGCTTTGTGGTTCGAGGCGCAAAGTGCCAGAGATCACGACGACGAAAAATAATTCGAGCAAATACATCATTTGTTAATTTTACGGAGATCTTATGCAATCCAGCATAATGAACAGATCTGAGCGGTATTTGCTGCCGCGTCAGGTCTTAACAATGAATGAGTTAAGCGCCTTGTGGCGTATAGAATCTGGCACGGTACGTATCAATAGTGTGGATGAGTCAGACGAAAGCAAAATCAATTTTGTGCGATTGGCGTTACCCGGCGATTTGTTGGGTGTCGAGTGTTTTTCAGGGGTGAGCGAAACACTGCAAGTCCGGGCAATTACGCCGGTAAAATTGCAGCCGGTCGATGTCGCTGATGATAAGGCAATGACGGCCTTACTGATGAAAACGATTGCTACCAACCATATTCGCTGCCGTCAGGTTGTCAGTCTGAGAACTGGTACGGTGGACGAACGTGTCAAACGCTTGCTGCATATGCTGAAGCCAGATGCCAATCAGGTATTCAGCGAATTTGCCTCGGATACTTTGCCGAGTTTGGGGAATATGGCGGAGATTGTGCATTCAACCCGAGAAACAGTCTGCCGGGTTCTGACCAGCTTACGCGGGGCGAATTCTCTGACGAATGAGAATCGCAAGCAAATGAAGCGAACCGAACCCGCGCGTCGTCTTCGTCGTATGGCGGGGGAGGCTGCACTTTCGCATTAAGAATCTTTTATGTCTCTGCAAAGCCTGATCTGTAAAGATCAGGCTTTTTTATTTTGAAATTGTTATTTAAAAGCGTAGATTTAAAAACTAGGAAGAGCTTAAAGTAAGGCTCAACGTAGTCAATGAAATGGAATCGTGGCGGTTCGATCACTATGCGTTGTTTGTCAGCTTGGACACGCTAGTCTCTGTCAATGACAGTGTTGCTATTTCTGTCGGTTTTCCGAAGAAATAGCCTTGTAATTCGTCAACCCCAAGTACCATTAATTTTTCACGTTGCTGGGCGGACTCTACACCTTCCGCTATCACTTTCAATCCAAATTTTTTGGCAATCAGCAGCGCTCCTTCAACAACCGCCAGAGATTTTTCATCTGCTGACATGACGAAGCTCTTATCGATTTTGATGGCATCGATCGGGAACTCGTGCAAACGTGACAGCGACGAATAGCCAGTGCCAAAATCATCAAGGTGTATTTCTACTCCCATCTCATGCAAAGCAAGCAGGCTGATCAGGGCCTGCTGCATATTCTGTTCATCGAAAACACTTTCGGTAACCTCAATCACCAGACGATCGGCACCAAGCCCTGTATTTTTCAGGATAGCTTGTACCTCATTGGCAAACGATGCTTGTATCAATTGTCGGATCGATGTGTTCACTGCGACTTTTGGGGCAATGTGATCATCGTTTTTGTCTTGCCAGGCTTTGGCTGCAGAACATGCTTGCTGGAGTACCCATTTGCCGATGTTGATAATATGATCGGACTCCTCCGCCAGAGGAATAAACTCATCGGGAGAAACGGGGCCAATTTCAGCACACGTCCATCGAAGTAAAGCTTCCAACGCAACAACTTCTGTTGATTTTGCCGCGACAATAGGTTGAAAAAGCAGTTTCAAAGAACCGTCTTTGTGCACATTTGCCAGTGCAATCGATAGCGCCAGCCGGCGCCGCTGAATATCTGCCAGTACCTCAGAATAAAATACAATCCTGCCACGACCTAAACGTTTGGCTTCTGACGCAGCCATATCTGCGCAGCTCACCGCATCAGCAATGTTGGTCAGTTTTTCGCCGCATTTTTCAAAGACGCCAATACTGGCTCCGATATGTAATTGGCGACCATTGATCTGGTAAGGTTGCGACAACATTACCTGCAGATAGTGGCAAGCAGGATGTACGTCTTTTGCAGAGAACGTTTCGCAGATAAAGTGCACTGCAAATTCGTCACCTCCCCAGCGACAAACTGAGTGATGGCAGGCGCCACATTCGGCTGCCAGCTCATCCACCAATTCTTTCAGGCGATGTGCTACCGCTTGTAACAACAGATCGCCCCAGTCATGGCCTAATCCGTCGTTAATATGTTTAAAGCGGTCAAGGTCAATGAACAGAAATAACTGGTGATGTATTACTGGCTTAGGCTGATAAGATTGCTCCGCTAATCCACGTCGGTTCAACAGGGATGTCAACAGATCGTGATTTGCCAGGTATTGCAATTCCTTGGTTCTGTCTTCAACGGTTTGTTCCAGCTCTGAATTAATGTTGCTGATTTCTGTATTTTTGACGGATAGCTGAGAGATCAGATCTTCGTTGCTTCTTGCCAGATGCAAGGAACGCTCGAGTAGCCTGAAATTATTCTGATGGCTGCTCATCATGACCCAGGCAAAAATAAATCCGAGTATTGCAAGAACGGATAAGCTCGGGTCGTCCATCAACAACATTCGTAAGGATGCAGGGATAATCAGCAGCGCGATATAAATTTTGCCTGTGATTTTTAACGATGCCAGCGTGCCGGTTGCGCCTCCTGCAAGGGCGGAAATAATAATCAGTATGGCGAATTTATCTTTTGCCTGAAATTCAGGAATGCCTATCCAGGCAACGATCATCCAGTTGATAGCAGCACTTAAAATTGACAAGTGAAGCAGGACTATCTGATGCTTTGGTAAGGCTTGCGCTGAGTGCTGTTTGATGAAATGACCGCAATACACATAAATACCATACCGCGCAGCGGAAACACCCAGAGAAATGACAACCCAGAGCCAGAACCAGTGCGAGTGCGTATGGCCGACAATTAAAGTGGCACCGAGAATCGCCGCGGTGTTAACAACCAGACCTCGTGGGTGATTACGCAGAGTTTCATGCCATATCTGAGTCCTGTGCTGCAACATAGTCTTCCATTACACGGTCGGGTAATCTTCCATGATATTAAAAGGCCTTCGCTTGCACTGTTACTTTTTGTTAATGCTTAACGGTGTTTGACAATTAGCGGGGCAGTCAGACGAGTCTGTCGAGACGTGATTTGAAAGGCCTTAGTAAATGTGAGTGGCCGGATCAGCAGGCGTCGCCTTTGCTTAACTGCCTTTATTCACTGCCTTTAATTTCCATCCAGTCCGTATTTTTTTATCTTGTCGTGCAGTGTTGTTTTTGCGACGCCCAGTGCTTCTGCCGTGCGCGCGAGGCTGCGGTGGCGGTGCAGGGCATCGGCGATCAGCGCTCGTTCGAAGGCATCGACGGTCTCGGCTAGTGATATTGCGCCGTCTGTTTGTGGTTGGCCAAAAGGTGGTGAGCCGCTCTCTATACCGAGAACGCAGCGATCAGCAACGTTCCGAAGTTCGCGGATGTTTCCCGGCCAGCCATAACCGACTAATTGGCGAATGCGGTTGGCTGTTGTCTCCGGTACCGCGCGTTGATGGCGTGCGGCACCCAGCAGCAGGAAATGTTCGAAAAGCAGCGGTATATCTTCACGTCGCTCGCGTAGTGGCGGCAGATCCAGTGTGGCGACGCTAAGGCGGTAATACAGATCGTTACGGAAGGCGCCAGTGGCGGCCAGTTCGACTAAGTCAGTTTTGGTCGCGGCAATGACGCGGCAGTCAATTGCTATCGGTGTGTTCGAGCCCAAACGTTCCAGGGTGCGTTCCTGCAGTACGCGAAGCAATTTGATTTGCATGGCGAGCGGCATGCTCTCGATTTCATCAAGGAACAGCGTGCCACCGCTGGCGTGCTCAATTTTACCGATACGTTTTTTTGCAGCACCGGTATATGCGCCAGCTTCGTGGCCGAAAATTTCGCTGTCAAATAAGGTTTCCGGCAGCCCGCCACAGTTGATGGCGACGAAGTTACCGTGTCGGCGCGAGCTGGCTTCATGCAGGCAACGGGCGACGAGTTCTTTGCCAGTCCCGGTTTCACCGTGAATCAGTACATCAGCTGCACTGTCGGCGAGGCGGGCGACCATGTCGCGGATTTTTTGCATTGATGGCGCGCGGCCTATCATTTTTCCTTCGAGCAGGTCGCGTTGGTCGAGTTGACGCCGCAGATCGCGCACTTCCATTACAAGGCGACGTTTTTCCAGCGCCCGGCGCACGACTTCGACCAGATATTCCGGAGCGAAAGGTTTCTGGATGAAATCGTGTGCACCATCTTTCATCGCTTGCACGGCCATTAAAATGTCACCATGTCCGGTGATCAGAACTACTGGCAATTCCGGGTCAATGTTGAGCGTCTCACGCAGGAAGCTCATGCCATCCATTTTAGGTAGCCGGATGTCGCTGACGACGACACCGCGAAAGTCACGACTCAGCCGGCGGCGTGCCTGCTCGGCGCTGCTGACACATTCGACGGCAATGCCTTCGAGTTGTAATGCCTGTTCGCAGCCAAGTGCGACGTCAGGGTCATCCTCGATGATCAGTACTTTCAGAACTTCACTCATGTTGCCCAGCCTTGTTTATGAGAGGGATTTCTAATGTGAACAGAGCACCACCTTCGGGATGGTTGGTACCGGTCAGGGTGCCACCGAAATCGCGAATAATGTCGGCAGAGATCGTCAGTCCCAGGCCCAGTCCGCCACCGGCCTGTTTCGTGGTGAAAAACGCTTCGAACAAATGGCTCAGGGCCGCGTCGTTCAGCCCTGGTCCGTGGTCGCGCACCGTCAGGCGGGCTTGTTGACCGATTGATTCACAGCCAAGCTCAATAACGGGCGAGGGTTGACCTTCCATGGCATCAAGTGCGTTACCGATCAGATTGATTAATACTTGCTCCAGTCGGTTAACATCGCACAGCGCGACTGGTTCGGGCAGTAGGCAGTAACGGCGAACCTCGGCATTGGCATGAATCAAGCGCTGCTCAAGCAGTGCCAACGAATTGTCCAGGGCATTACATAGCGGAACCGCCTGTAACTGACCGCTGGACTTGCGGGCAAAGGTACGCAGTTGGCCGGTAATCAGACCCATGCGATCCGTCAGTTGGGCAATTCTTTCGAGATTAGTGCGAACAGTATTGAAATCGCCGCGATCCAGGAAGCGCACGCCATTGCCTGAGAGTGTGCGCAGGGCAGCCAGTGGTTGGTTAAGTTCATGTGCGATGCCCGTCGATAGTTGCCCGATTACCGCCAGCTTGCCAGCCTGCACCAGTTCATCCTGTGCGGCACGCAATGTGCGCTCGGCGCGTATGCGTTCCGTAATTTCGTCCTGTAACTGGAGATTGGTTGCGGACAGGTCAGCAGTGCGTTCATTTACCTTGCGCTCCAGCTCGTCATGCGCTTGTTGCAGCGCTTCGCGGGCAGCCAGCCTATCCTTCAGATGACGACGTCGTTCATTGGCCATCAGACCAAACATGAAGAGTAGTGCGGTGACGACAACTGCAACCGCGGCACGGCTTTGTGCAATATCATCGACCTGTTTCAGATGCGAAAGTACGGTCAGCGTCCATGGTGTGCCGGGTAATGGTCGTGATTGCGCCAGAAAACGACCAGCTACTGGATAGACCGAGGCGATCTCAGGACTATCCTTCGCAATGCTGACCAGTCTTGCGCCGTGATCGAGTTCGCGCAACTCTTTCAAGCCTAAGGGCTTCAGGGCGCGCCGATTGTATTGCTGCGTCTGATCGAAGGCTGTGCGGGTCTTTTCTTCCAGTGGACGCAGAGTCGTGAATTTCCAGTTGGCGACCGAACCGAGGATGACGACGCCATTTTCATCGCTGACCATGGCAGGGGTTTCGACGGTAGTCCACGATTTTTCAAGTTGTTCCAGGCTGACTTTGATGACGGCAACGCCCAGCGTCTTAGTATCGTCAGTCAGCTTCGAGGCCAGGTAATAGCCGGGCTCGCCGCGGGTTGTCCCAATACCAAAGAAGCGGCCATGACCGCTTTCCATCGCCTCACGAAAATACGGGCGAAACGCAAGCTCTTCGCCGACGAAACTGTCAGCACGACGCCAATTGCTGGAGGCAACGACATGCCCGTTGGTATCGATTAAATAGATAGAAAGCGTGCCGGCACGCTCGTTGAGTTGCTCAAGGTAAGCGTTGACCTGCGGCTCCAGCTTACCCGACTTGTCATGGTTACTCTTTTCCAGCAAGGCCAGAACGTCACGCTCCAGACCCAGCGTGCCGGGAAGAAATGCGTATTTACCGATTTCACGTTCCAGGCTGGCGCTGTACAGATCAAGGCGATGCAAACCCGTGGTTTGCAGGTCGGCCAGACCTAGTTGCTGGGCAATGCGATACGCGCCAAATCCACTCATTACCATCAGGATGATGAGCGATATCAGAAGCAACAGGTAGCGTAGGGGACGATGACTGGACATGGTGGCGGGGTGGTTCGGCGGCCTATTATAGAGGAATTTGCGACCATGATTGACAAACAGGCGGCACTCTCTGGTCGTTGTTGGTTCTGTGATTAGCTCTATGGCGGAAACTAAAAAACGGAGCCATTTTTTCTGATGCCGGCCAGCCTGATGAGGGTATTGCAGTCGAAACGAACGCAAGAAAGAGGTGTAACTTTTCGTCGTTCACTCCCTAAAATCAGGTATTACAGGACTGATCGGGTGTTGCTCTCTGGTTCAGTCCAAAAGACCGTACTGAACCAGAGAGCAAGTAAAAATCAGGATGCTTTAGTCATCACCAGATCATCTGTGATAGGTAATGCTTCGTCTGCTTCAGCCAGGGAATTGTCGACATTGTCTATCGCATTTTCCCACTTGGCGACGACGGCGGTGGCAATTGCGTTGCCAAGCACATTGGTGGCAGTGCGTCCCATGTCGAGGAAGTGATCAATGCCGAGAACCAGCAGCAAACCCGCCTCCGGCAGGTTGAACATCGGCAATACTGCGGCGACTACAACCAGCGAGGCACGCGGTACACCGGCAATGCCCTTGCTGGAGATCATCAGTACCAATAGCATGGCGATCTGCGTGGTGATACTCAGTTCGATACCGTAAGCCTGGGCGACAAACAGCGCTGCGAAGGTGGTATAAATCATTGAACCGTCAAGGTTAAACGAGTAACCGAGCGGCAGTACAAAACCAGTGATGCGGTCACGGATGCCGAATTTTTCAAGTTGCTCCATTAATTTCGGATAGGCCGATTCGCTGCTGGCGGTAGAAAAACCTAACAGCATCGGGCTGCGAATCAGTTTGATCAGGCGGAAAACTTCCTTACCCAGTACGAAGTAACCAGCCAGAATCAGCACCAGCCAAAGAGCGCCCAGCGTGACATAGAAACTGATCAGCAGCTTTCCGAAAACCATCAACATGCCCAGACCTTGCGTCGTGATAATGCCAGCAACAGCACCAAAGACGCCGACGGGCGCAAAACGCATCACGTAATCGGTGACCTTGAGCATGACATGGCCGACTTCTTCCAGTGTTTTAACCAGACTGCGGGCGGATTGATTATGAATATGACCAAGTGCCACACCGAAGAACACCGCAAATACAAGGATCTGCAGAATTTCATTCGCTGCCATTGCCTCAAAAATATTCTTAGGGAAAACGTGGGTAATGAAATCCTTCAGATTCAGCGCACTGGTTTTTAAGCCAACAGAACTACCGACTTCCGGCAAAGGAATGCCGAGATTCAGACCGGGATGCAATAAATTCGCGAAGACGAGACCCAGCGCCAGCGAGCAAAGCGACGCACCGACGAACCAGCCCAGAGCTTTGGCACCGATACGACCGACTGCGTTCGTATCACCCATGCCAGCCAGACCTGAAACCAGAGTGGCGAAAATCAGCGGGGCGATAATCATCTTGATCAGGCGCAGAAAAATATCGGTCAGTATGCTGAAGTAAGAGGCTATTTCCTTGGCTTGAGCAGGGCTTGTAGCGAGGGTGTTGCATGCATAGCCGACAATGATGCCGAATACCATGGCAACCATGATCAGCGTCGTTAATTTGTTCAATTTCATAATGGCTTCCTATTGTTTTGACGTGAAGTGGACTTCAGACGGTCATATTCGGGATCATTGGTGGCGCGATCAGCACTTCGGGGCGATGAATTTCAGCATGTTGCCCAAGGCTTATCATTTTGCGTTTGAGCACGATTTCTCCAGTACGATGAACATCGACGACAGTGATGTCGCGTTTTGCCAGTACACGCGGCCGATGTTGTCGCTGTTGATAAGGGTTTTGCTGTTACCGGACTGGCCGTGCTCCATGTGAGTTCTTACTGCACTCATGGGTTTGTCTCCGTTATTTATTTGTTGGCCGCGCGAGTGCGAGGCTGGTGTTTCTATCGCACAGATCATGCCACTACTAAATAATCTATAAGCTATTGATTTATATAGGTAATTTTTAGGTGTAAATACGCGAGAGGATCGGTTTTCCGGAAAATGATTGGTGTTGATATTCGGATTTCCGAACGAATTTCGCCTGAAAAAAGATAGAGGTGTTTGCGGTCGGCTCATCTTCCCGCTTGAGATCATGATAAATAAACACTCAAGCAGTGAAGTAATGTGCGACTACATTCATTGAACTCTCGAATGATGCTCACGCTGCGTGCTGCACGTACCAGCTGTGACGAGCTCAAGATCGGTTGATCTGCGACGAATGCGCCATCTTCATCAGGCGTGGCGCACTGTGTACTGCGAATCCTGGTAAGCAGATAGGTACTTTTCTTATTGTACGTTTTTCAACTGAGACATTTTGTCTCAAGGTATGAAAATTGTTTTGAAGTAGTATGCCTGAGTGCGTGCAGTAATGCTGCGCTTGCATGACAGTCGTTAAGGTTTTCTCTTTTTTCATCTTTCATCTGCATTCGTTTCTATTCGGCACTATTCGGCCTATCACTGCGCTTTAGGCGCCTCGTGTTATCGATAAATCGAATAACAATTCAAACTGAATGCCTGATGAAATGGGCAAGCAAAAAGTGTAATGGCTAACGCAGCGTTTTAAGGTCGCGCCTTTTACGATAAATACTGTTAAGTAATAGCCTGGAAATACGCAAAATGATGGATTGGACCCCAATAGTCTTCGTGATATTTAAACTTCTCGTGCTTGGTACAGGCATGTTTTTCGCCATCAAATGGCATTACGATCAAGGACAGAAGCAGAAAGACAGTGCAGCGGAGATGCGCGCAGTGCTGCGCACGGGCGGCAAGGTGGTCGTAGTTTTCATGCTGTTGCTGCTGGGCTTGGGGCTGATTACCTTCGTCCTTAGCCGCCTGATCGGTTTGGACATGACATTCCCATGACGCAAAGAAAAGCTGGCCGATATCGATTAATGTGCCAGCATCTTCCTTATGAGGTTATTGAACTAACGGAAGCCTTGGCTAACTTCATTTCGTCGGAAAAAGAAGAAAAATCTGTTTGTGTACATTCCTCAGAAAGAAAAAAGGCCAATCGCATGATTGGCCTAAGTCCTTGATTTTATTGGTCGGGACGGTGTGATTCGAACACACGACCCCGTGCACCCCATGCACGTACGCTACCAGGCTGCGCTACGCCCCGACTCCGAGCCAAAGATTATAGTGCATGAATGGCGTTTTTACCATGCTTGTCAGTGTCGTTTTGCAGAAAATCCCCGAAAGAATTTAACAATTTATTTTGAATATTTGACTAAAATATTTTCATATTTCCTGAAAAGCTGTAAAAATACAGTCACACAGGTCGTATGCGTGAATTCCTGATGTTGTTGACGTGAATTGGCGCTGCGGTGGGGAATAAAACTACACAACATACATATTTATGACCATAAAAATCAGTCAGAATTTCGACGCGGGAGCGATCGAAGTGGTGAAGGCAGAAGAGGCAGATACGATCGAACTGAAGTTGCGTAAAGATTCACATGCCGATATCTGGCAATGGTTTCATTTCCGTTTGCAAGGTGCGCGTCATCAGGAAACAGTGATGCGTATTCTGAATGCGGGCGAGGCGACTTATGCTAAGGGTTGGGAAAATTATCGTGCGGTGGCAAGTTATGACCGTGAAACCTGGTTCCGTGTCGATACGGAATTTGATGGTAAGGTGATGACGATACGTCATACGCCTGAATACGATAGCGTGTATTACGCTTATTTCGAGCCATACAGTTGGGAACGTCACCTCGATTTACTGAGCAGTGTTCAGCATTCACCATTGGTTGAAGTCGTGGATCTGGGAAATACCGTTGATGGGCGCGATCTGAATGTGGTGGTGGTTGGCGATCCTGCGGCTGAGAAAAAGATCTGGATTATTGCCCGTCAACATCCTGGCGAAACGATGGCGGAGTGGCTGGTCGAAGGACTGCTGGGCGCCTTGCTGGATACGGCTAACCCAATTGCCCGCAGTATTCTGGATAAGGCGGTATTGTATATCGTGCCGAATATGAATCCTGACGGCGCTGCGCGCGGCAATCTGCGCACGAATGCTGCCGGTGCTAATCTGAACCGCGAATGGATGACGCCATCACTGGAAACCAGTCCGGAAGTATTCCACGTAAAAAACAAGATTAATGAAACCGGTTGCGATCTGTTCCTGGATATTCATGGCGACGAGGCTTTGCCATATGTATTTGTGGCAGGTAGTGAGATGATCGAAGGCTTCACCGAGAAGCAGGCAAAAGAGCAGCAAGTATTTGTCGATAGCTTCTGCGCTGCCAGCCCTGATTTTCAGACCAAGTTTGGTTACGAGGCGTCGAAATACAATGAAGACATGTTGAAATTGGCTTCTAAGTATATTGGTCACACATTTAAATGCGTATCACTGACACTGGAATTACCGTTCAAAGACAATGCGAATTTGCCGGATGCAGAAACCGGATGGGACAGCGCCCGCAGTATCAAACTGGGTGAGGCGATGTTGCAACCGATTCTAACTTCATTGAATAGTTGATCAAGTTTAATTTGATAAAAAAAGACACCGGCAGTATTTGCGCGGTGTTTTTTTTCGTGCATTGCCTTCTTCAACGCTAAAAGCAGGGAAAATAATGGTTCGGGACGATGAACATGCATAAGGTTAAAAGCACATGGGTATAGAAATAGAGCGTAAGTTTCTCGTCGTTGGCGATGAGTGGAAGCAGCAGGGCGTGGCAACTTATTTGCGTCAGGGGTATATCAGTGCTGAGCCGGGACGTATCGTGCGCGTGCGGATTGACGGTGATGCTGCGGCGCTGACGATTAAAGGCTTGTCGACCGGCATAGCCTGTGGGGAATGGGAATATGCGATTCCTTTGGCGGATGCGCAGGCCTTACTTGATCAGGTATGCCAACAACCCTTGATAGAGAAAAACCGTTATCGCATTGCTGCCGGGGATCTGATCTGGGAAGTCGATGAATTTTTTGGTGACAACGCCGGCTTGGTAGTGGCGGAGGTGGAATTGCAATCCGAAGATCAGGTGTTTGAACGACCTGCGTGGCTCGGGGAAGAAGTCAGCCATGATCGTCGTTATGCGAACGCGAATTTGCTGAAACATCCCTATTGTTCGTGGGCTAAATGATGTTTCGCTGTTAAAGAAAGCGACGAGTGGCAAATCGTGAACACCGATTTGCCATCCGTACAAATTTAAAATTTCTCTGACGTTAGTAACAACGCGCGATTGATTCTGCAACGCAGACAGGTTTGTCGCTGCCTTCGCGTTCTATACTGACTTCCCAAGTCATTTGCGCGCCGTCTTTGATGTCGTCGACCTGCAGCAATGTCAGGTGAGCACGCAAACGGCTGCCGACCGGCACTGGTGCTGGAAAGCGTACTTTGTTGAGCCCATAATTCACGCCCATTTTGACGTAACTGAGGTGCAGCGCGTCTGCCATCAGCATGGGGAGCAAAGAGAGGGTCAGGAAACCGTGCGCAATCGGGCCGCCAAATGGCGATTCCTTTTTTGCCCGTTCCACATCTATGTGTATCCATTGATGATCACCAGTGGCGTCGGCAAAGGTGTTCACCCTTTCCTGGGATATGCTGATCCAGTCTGAGCTTGCTACCTGAGTGCCAACGAGAGCTTTGAGTTCTGCGAGGGATTTGATTTCACGCATACCATCTCCTTATGCTTGCGGGCGACGGCCAAACATGCCCATGCCATTGATCGTGCAGACGAGTTGACCATCCTGATTGACTGCTTTCCAGACGGTATTGACGACACCCCGGTCTGGTTTTGATGTGGATGATTTCACCGAAACTGTTTCGGCACTGACGGTCAGTGTATCGCCGGGGCGCACTGGCAGTATCCAGCGCACTTCGTCCACACCGGGTGAACCCATGCTCGACGAATCGGCAATGAAACCATCGACCACCATGCGCATAATCATGCTGCAGGTGTGCCAGCCGCTGGCGATGACGCCGCCGAAGATCGAAGCTTTGGCGGCGTCTTTATCAACGTGAAAAGATTGCGGATCGAATTGCTGCGCAAAGTGAATGATTTCTTCTTCGGTGACGGTGCGTTGTCCCAGTGGAATCACGCTGCCGGGAATGAAATCTTCAAAATACCAGGTGAATTGCTTGCTCGTCATACGGTCTCCTTGATGACATTATTTTTATTGGGTTTTATCTGAATTTCTTTACGTTTTTTGAGCTTTCTCTGAGTATTGATGCGCTTCACAGCGGTTTTTCCCTCTGTCAGGCGCATGAATATTCAGATGTTGTTTTTACTATCGCTGCTCGAACGATATTCGCCACACTGGTGTGACGGACATAGAAAAAAGTCCCGAACAGGGTCGGGACTTTTTTATCACGCAGCGTTTTTAAAACCAGGCTGTGCAACGAAGCGGGCCAGATGATGATCGGTGTCGCCGAGCGACAGCTCTATCATGGTCAGTCGTTTGAACATGTGCGCGACCGGCAATTCATTGGTCACCCCCATGCCGCCATGTAATTGTACTGCCTGCTGGCCGATATATTTCGCGGCCTGACCAACACGAGCTTTGGCTGCAGACAAAGTGCGGCGACGTTCTTCAGTATTCTCTGATGACACCTTGACGGCCGCCAACGTTGCCATCGAGCGCGCCTGCTCCATTTCCATGAACATGTCTGCCATCCGGTGTTGCAGCACCTGGAATTTACCGATAGGGACACCGAATTGCTGGCGTGTTTTCAGATATTCCAGCGTTGCCGAGGTGATGGCTTCCATAATGCCGATGGCTTCTGCACACAGTAAAGAAACGCCATAGTCAGACACCGCATCGAGTAATTCCCAGCCGCCATCTTCGCGGCCGAGCAAGGCAATCGCGGGAACCTGAACGTTAGTAAAACTGATGTCCGCCGCACGGTAACCGTCGATGGTGCGGTAATCCTGACGCGTTACACCTGCGGCATTGGCATCGACAATGAACAACTGTATGCCATTCTTATCGCGCGCGGCACCGCTGGCGCGGGCTGAAACAATCAGCTTGTCGGCCTGAGCACCATGTAACACCACGGTCTTTTTACCGTTCAGCGTATAGCCGTCGGCAGATTTTATTGCTGTCGTTGCGATATCGGTTAAATCGTGGCGCGATTGTTTCTCATGCAGGGCGACTGAGAGTTTGATTTCTCCGCCAGCAACCTGTTCCAGCACGTCGAAATGCGCTTTTGCCTGCTTCAGAAACTCCGCCGCAAATACGGTCGCAAAATACGGCTCGATGACCAGACCGCGCCCAAGCTCTTGCATCACGACCATCATGTCGATTGCGCTGCCGTTAAAGCCGCTCTGATCTTCGGGGACTGGCAAGGCCGTCGCACCAAGTTCTGCCAACGCAGACCAAGCTGGTGCTGACACACCTTCGGCAGAGCCGATGATGTGTTTGCGTTGTTCAAAGCCGTAGTCTTTTTCTACCCAACGACGAACTGCTTCGGCAAATTGTGTCTGTTCCTGTGTTAATGCGAAATCCATGGTGCTCTCCTCACAGTCCTAAAATCATTTGGGTAATGATATTTTTTTGAATCTCGTTAGAGCCGCCATAGATGGAGGTCTTACGGAAGTTGAAGTAGTAAGCGGCAAGGGCGGCAGCATCGTCGTCATCCATGATGCTGTGCTCATTCTCGCTTTCGAGGAAAGCAGGATCGAATGGCTGCGCATACGGACCGACTGCTTCCACCATTAATTCCGTCAGTCGCTGCTGTATCTCTGTGCCTTTGATTTTCAGTAAAGAGGCTTCCGGCCCCGGACGTCCGCTATCCTGAGAAATCACACGCATCACCGTAATTTCCAGCGCCATGATTTCGATTTCCAGAGTCGCGACTTTATTCGCGTACACCGGATCATCGATCAGCGGTTGGCCATTTTTATGATGTTCAGCAGCGACACGTTTCAGGAATTGTAATTCACGTTTTGCACGACCAACCGCAGCGATATTCGTGCGTTCATGACCGAGCAAGTATTTGGCGTAAGTCCAGCCTTTGTTTTCTTCTCCGATCAGGTTTTGTACCGGCACTTTGACGTTATCGAAGAACACTTCATTCACTTCATGGTCTTCATCGAGCATGATAATAGGGCGTACTGTAATGCCCGGGGTTTTCATATCGATCAGCAGGAAAGAAATGCCTTCTTGCTTGCGACCGTTAGGTTCTGTGCGTACCAGACAGAAAATCATATCTGCATGCTGCGCCAGCGTGGTCCAGGTTTTTTGGCCGTTGACGATGTAATGATCACCGGCGCGTTCAGCACGGGTTTTGAGTGAAGCGAGATCGGAGCCTGAACCCGGCTCTGAATAGCCCTGACACCACCAGTCATCGCAATTCAGTATGCGCGGCAAGTAATAGTCTTTTTGTGCCTGATTACCAAACGCCATGATGACAGGCGCCACCATATTCACGCCGAATGGCAGGATCGCTGGCGTGCCTGCGCGCGCGCATTCTTCCTCGAAAATATGACGTTGCGTCGGCGTCCAGCCGGTACCGCCGTATTCTTTCGGCCAGCCTGTAGCGACCCAGCCTTGTTTCGCCAGTATCTTGTGCCAGCGGACAAAATCTTCTCTGGATAAGCGTTTGTGGTTCAATACCTTTTGCTGCAGGTCAGTCGGGAGGTTTGCTTCCAGATAACTGCGCACCTGATCCCGGAAGGCGAGATCTTCCGGTGTGTAATTCAAATCCATATTGTCTCCTGAGGTTGAATGCCTGGATGATTGACGGTCTGTTTTTACTGCGCGTGTGAGCCTTGTATTTCTTTCTGATTTCCTTCTACAAAACTGACAACAGTTTCAGATTGAAATAAAAAAGCACGACCGTTCAAAACTTATTGTACAACGGATTTAAATTTCGGTGACTGCAAATGTGCTTGCCTGAAAAAATATCACTTCAGACGAAGCTGGGCAGAGGATTTTGCGAAGTAAAAGACGAAATGTGCGAAATAAGCGGGATAACATCTGACCAGCAAATGTATCGCTGGTCAGATGAACGTCGGGATGAGTTAGTGGAAGTGTGCCGTGCCGGGAGACGGAGTGTCGTCCGGCATTTCAGGGTGTACCAGTTCGGCATCGCGGTCTGCGAATAATGGCGTGCCGCAATCGTCGCAAAATTCCATCGCAAAAATTTCGTCTATCTGAAGAATATTACTAATGCCACAATCAGTCAGTATATCCGGGATATCGCCAGTCAGTTTTCCACTTTCATCGAGGCTGACGGCGGTGAGCTGATCTTCTGCCTGATACAGTGGCCAGACCACGCCATAGATCACTTCGGGAGCATCAGCCAGGCAAAAGCTGATTCTGAACTCGTCTATCTGACCCGGTGTGTCCTGCACTCCACAAGAGGCAATCACAACGCTGAGTTGCGACGCTTCTTTGTTCAATGTCTGCGTCAGATAAAATATCGCTGAGCGTATTGATGCCGGTCGAATTTTGACATCGGCTTCGCGGCAAGCGGTGTAAAACGCCTCTGGTAACAGGAGTTCAATGCCACATCCAGGCAGCAGGTGTTTGATGGCGGGGGCAGCCTGTTCCTGCCACGCGAGCAGGGCATTACTTTTTGCAGTTGCGCAATCATAAGGGGCTTCTAATGCCTGCCACTGAAAAATCGGCGCGTCGGCCGGTGCCACCAGCACGCCAAGCACGTAGCGTATATCCGCCAGAAAAGGAACAGTTTGTGCGTGCTCAGTCTCAACCGGATAACTACTGTCTTTCAGTACCGCCATCGCATGGCGTTCCAGTAGCGCATAAGTCTCGCAGTGATTGCGTGGCAACTGATCGATTGAATATAAATGCGGCAGCAGACGCAGCTTAGTGGACGGCATCAGCATATTGTTTATCAGTTTTCCGGAGAGTTGCGACAGTATGTCAGCTGGAATCGCCCCGGATGCGATTTCGAAGCGGGTCCATGCCAGCACTGGTGCCGCGATGAGTAGCGTCGTGAATTTTTTTCCTTGTATTTCAACGCTGGAGCAGGTGCTGACCGTTTCCAGTGTTTCAACCAGGACTTCGTAACCGTTGGGATGGGATGCAAATAAATTCTCTGCCGCCGCATCAACGATTTCCTGATGATGCTGTCTCAGATTTTTCGAGACATACAGATCAAGCTTTTCCTGCCAGGTCAGATCCTCGATGCGACTCGCTGATTGTGCGACCGCCAGTGACAAATTTACCAGTCTCTGGCTTTCTGCGGCGAGCTTGATTCTATTTCGTTTTACAGGTCGGCGCATATAAATCCTGGTAAGAAACGGGCGGATTATTATCTTCGCCGCGCTTCCTTCTGTGAGTGGTTAACGTTATTTTTTAGCGTACTGGGTTTTGCCAAATAAGATGTCTTTTGATTTATCAGTTTCTAATGGTTTGCGTAAATTGGCGAGAACCTGCACGCCTCTCTGAACCGCAGGGCGGGCGCTGATGACATCAAACCAGCGTTTTGCGTCAGGGAAATCGGCCCAGTTGATTCCCTGATTGACAAAGGAGCGCGCCCAGGCAAAAACGGCAATATCGGCTACCGTGTACTCCTCTCCAGCGAGATACTCAGAGCTTGCAAGTTTTTTGTCGATGACGCCATATAGTCGTCTTGCTTCATTGGTGTATCGATCAATTGCGTAGTCAATTTTTTCCGGCGCATAAACGCGGAAATGATGTGCTTGGCCCAGCATAGGGCCAAAGCCACCCATCTGAAACATCAGCCATTGCAGGGTGTCATATTTTTCTCTGTCAGTGTTGCCGAGAAATTTACCGGTTTTCCCGGCGAGATAGAGCAAAATGGCGCCGGATTCAAATAAAGAAATTGGCCGCCCATCGGGGCCGTCGGCATCAACAATGGCCGGAATTTTATTGTTCGGAGAAATCGCGAGAAACTCAGGCTTAAACTGGTCGCCAGCACTGATATCAATCGGAATCGCGCGGTACGCCAGACCACATTCTTCCAGCATGATATGGACTTTGTGACCGTTCGGTGTAGGCCAGGAATAAACGTCTATCATCGTGTGCTCCCATTATGGATTTGTCGGACAGGTGTTAAATACTGATCTGATGCTTATTATGCAGAGATTTGTCAATTTGCGCACAGAATCCTCTTTTTCATTGTCTCAGGCTTTCTGCCTTACCAGATGCCGAGAATGATGGCATCATGCAACATCCTTGTCTTGCTTGCGTGTACAGATTGATGAAAAACAGTTCGGTTGTGCCTTATGTAGCTTTGCATTTTGCGATATTTTTGTTCGGTAGCGCGGGTGTGTTGAGTAAAGTGCTGGCGGTGTCGTCGTTATTGTTGGTGTTCGGGCGAACCTTGTTTGCCAGCCTCAGCCTGATTCCTTTGTTGCTGGTGCAGCGTGAATTTTCTTTTCGCGCGGTGCCAAAAACGGTGATCCTGTGCGGCGCTTTGTTAGCTGTGCACTGGCTGAGTTTTTTTGCTGCTATGAAGGTGGCGCCTGTCACCTATGGCCTGATGGGGTTCGCCAGCTTTCCTTTGTTCGTGACATGGCTGGAGCCGTGGCTGTTCAAGGAAAAACGGGATGGTAAAGACTGGTACGCGGCACTCGCCGTCGTGATTGGTATGGCCGTGATGGTCAGTGATACTGGTGGCGGCGATATTGCGAATGTGGCAGCACAATCGCCATTAACGGGTTTATTGCTTGGTATTTTTTCTGGATTCAGCTTTGCGTTACTGGTATTGGCAAATCGCTGGCAGGGCGGCCATATTGCGCCGTTCCGGCTGGCATTTCTGCAAAATAGCGTCGCCACTCTTACCTTGCTGCCATTTGTGTTGGTGAATGGTGGGCTCAGCCAGATTTCTGCTAACGCATGGTGGGGGCTGGCACTGATGGGGGTTGTGTTTACTGCGATCTCGCACGGCTTGTTCATGTATAGCCTGCGCCATGTTTCTACCCGGTTTGCGAGTTTGATGACCTCGCTGGAACCCGTGTATGGAATAGCCATTGCGTATCTCGTGTTACATGAAACCCCGAATCTGCGGGCTTTGATAGGTTGCGCTATCGTGATTTCAGCGACGGTGGCAGTATCCTATTGGCACGGGAAGGCGCAATGATCCTGCACAAAAAACTCTCGGGCTGGTTGCCCTCAGAATAAAAAAAGGCGAAGATATTCTTCGCCTTTTTGCTTGGTTTGAGCAAGGGTGAATTGCTCGTGATGCAGATCAGGAACGGGTAATCGGCAAGCCCAAATCTTCTTTCAGATCGATGTGTTTTGCCAGTTCCAGTTTCGCAATCGCATTGCGGTGAACTTCATCCGGGCCATCCGCCAGGCGCAGGGTACGGTTGCCAGCCCATTGCGCTGCCAGTGGGAAATCGCCAGAGACACCGCCAGCGCCGTGTGCCTGTATCGCCCAATCCAGTACTTGCTGCGTGACATTCGGTGCCAGTACCTTGATCATCGCGATTTCTGCCTGCGCATGTTTGTTGCCTACCGTATCCATCAGATATGCCGCCTTCATCGTCAATAAACGCGCTGTATCAATCTGAATGCGGGATTCCGCAATACGCTCACGCCAGATGCTTTGATCAGAAATCTTTTTGCCGAATGCGATGCGGCTGTTCAGACGCTTGCACATTAATTCCAGCGCACGTTCTGCCACACCAATCGCACGCATGCAGTGATGGATGCGTCCAGGGCCAAGGCGGCCTTGAGCGATTTCAAAACCACGGCCTTCACCGAGCAGAATATTCGACGCTGGCACGCGCACATTTTCAAACAGGATTTCACAATGGCCATGCGGTGCATCGTCGTAGCCGAAGACAGGAAGAGGGCGTTTCACCGTGATGCCCGGCGTTTTTGCATCGACTAAAATCATCGATTGCTGCGCATGGCGTGCCGCATTGAAATCGGTTTTCCCCATCAGGATATAGACTGCGCAACGCGGATCGCCAGCGCCGGATATCCACCATTTATGGCCGTTGATCACATAATGATCGCCGTCGCGCTCAATACGGGTTTCCACATTGGTGGCATCTGATGAAGCAACACCAGGCTCAGTCATCGCAAAAGCCGAGCGGATTTCACCGCGCAGCAGCGGTTCTAACCATTGTTTTTTGTGTTCTTCGGTACCGTAACGTTCTATGGTTTCCATGTTGCCAGTATCCGGTGCGGAGCAATTGAATACTTCCGGCGCCCAACCGACTCGACCCATGATTTCGCATAAAGGTGCGTAATCCAGATTCGATAAACCCTCCGGTGCGCGCGCTGACTTTGGCAGGAAAAGATTCCATAAGCCTTCTGCGCGGGCTTTCGGTTTCAGATCTTCAATGATCTGCGTTGCGATCCAACGGTTGCCTTTTTCCAGTCCATTGCGGTCTATCTCTTCTTTGTAGGCTTGTTCATTCGGATAAATGTGTTCATCCATGAAACGCAATAATTTAGCTTGCAGCTCTTTACAGCGATCTGAGTATTCGAATTCCATTTTGTCTCCGGTTTTTGTTTTTACGATGAAAATGAATTGCCTGCTGCTTGTGTTCTTATTAAGCGATAAGAACGATAAAAACTATTATGCTTGTTTCTGTACGTAGCTCCAGCCAAGCTCCGCCATAGGTCTAGCCGATTCGCCAGACTTTTTCGCCTGCGCGCTGGATGCCGTACCGTCCACATACCGTTTCATGATGCCTTGCAGAATGCCTGCCATGCGGAACAGATTGTAAGCAAGATAGAAATTGAAATCTTCCGGACGTATGGTTTTACCCGTACGTTCACAATACTTTGCGATGTATTCCTGCTCGGAAGGAATGCCCAGCGCCTTGTGATCGAGACCCGCGATGCCGCGGAACTGCCCCGGTGTCACATGCCAGCTCATGCAGTGATATGAAAAATCTGCCAGCGGATGACCGAGTGTGGACAGTTCCCAATCCAGTATCGCCAGAATCCGCGGTTCCGTCGGATGGAACATCATGTTATCTAGACGATAGTCGCCATGCACGATGCTGGTGTCGTCACCGGCTGGAATATTATGCGGCAGCCATTCAATCAGCTTATCCATCGCTTCGATTTTTTCGGTTTCCGACGCGCGGTATTGTTTCGTCCAGCGGTCGATTTGACGCGCAAAGTAATTGCCTGGCTTACCGTAATCAGCCAGACCGATAGCAGCGTAGTCTATGGTGTGCAATTGAGCGATGACCCGGTTCATTTCATCGTAAATTTCACCGCGTTGCGCTGGCGTCATGCTTGGCAGAGACTGATCCCACAACACGCGGCCATCGACAAATTCCATGATGTAGAAAGCACGACCGATCACGTCTTCATCGGCGCACAGTGCGTATTGTCTGGCAGCCGGAAAGCCGGCTTTATTCAGCGCATTCATGACCTTGAATTCGCGTTCTATCGCGTGTGCAGATGGCAGTAGCTTGGCGACAGGGCCAGGTTTGGCACGCATCACATAACGTTGATTACCTGCGCTGAGTTTGAAGGTAGGGTTAGACTGGCCACCTTTGAATTGTTCGACCACCAGTTGGTCGGCTAATGAGGCATCGAAGCCTTCGACATGTTGCCGCATATAGTCAGCAAGTGCGCCTATATCGAATTTCTGACGATCAGCAACCGGCATGGTGCCCATGAATTCTTCAAACATCAATGTCTCCTGGCGGATATAAATTGTTATGTGATCTTAACCCCGGATGAACGCCAGAGTAGATGGTCGAAACTATTTTAACCTAAGTAATCGAACGTTCGTACTATTTTTTATTTCGGTTTTATCGTGAACGAAAACAGACACGCAGAGAGCGCCTCTCGGCATGTTGTTGTGACAGGTTCGGTGAACTGTGTTGTGTGTCGGAATGCATAAGGGCTTCAAACTCTGTGTCTGAAGTCCTTATGCATAAAAGCGTGAAAAATTAAATGGCGGGAGCTACTAATGGGAAACTTACAGCAAGTCGAAACGCGTTCAGAATAAATTCAACACACCATCAAGCCCGACAAAGTTCAATGCGACATCGGCTTGTGCGCGGACCACGGGTTTGGCGCGAAAGGCCACGGACATACCCGATATTTTCATCATTTTCAAATCGTTAGCACCGTCGCCCATCACGATGGCTTGATCTGGTGTGATGCCCATTTCTGCACAGACGCGTTCAACGGTTCTTTTCTTTTCATCTGCATCGACGATGCCGCCGACCACTTTGCCCGTCAGTTTGCCATTCTCGATTTCGAGTACATTGGCATGGGTATGATCGAGCTGCAGACGAGATTTCATGCGATCGGTGAAGAACGTAAAACCACCAGAGACCAGCAGGGTTTTCAATCCAGCCTGTTGAATCGCTTTCAGCATCTTGTCTGCCCCCGGCGATAGTTGCAAACGTTCATCGTAGACGCGTTGCAATGCTGAGGCATCCAGTCCTTTGAGTAGCGCAACCCGGCGCGTCAGGCTTTCGCAGAATTCAAGTTCACCGCGCATGGCGGCTTCGGTGATTTCTGCGACCTGTGGTTTCAGACCTTGCATATCCGCGATTTCATCGATGCATTCGATGGTGATCAGCGTCGAATCCATATCCATCGCGACCAATTTAAAGTCACAGAGTGAGCGTGCTTGTGTTTGCGCGGCTACATCCAGCTCAGCGTCGAAGCATTGCTGCTGTATCTGCGCCCATGCCGCATCGTCAAGGCTGACGCCGTTGAGACGCAGCGCGTAGTCATTCAACTGGCTGGATGCCTTTGCCTTGCTGTGATCGATAATTTCTTGCAGTAAAGTCTGATGCGGCCCATGAATGGGATGCACGCCTTGTATGGTCAATTGTGTGATGGTCATGAATGGATCAATAAGTAAGGAAATCTCAGTGACAAATCAATGCAGCGCTTTAAGCGTGGCCTTGATTTGTGCAACCCGGCTTGCGAGGTCAGGCATGTTGGCAGTAATGCGCAGTTTGTCCTGACCATTCAGACGGATGTGTTTATTCTTTTGTACCAGCTCGATAATGCGCATCGCATCGATTGGTGGCTGCGGTTCAAATTGCAAAGTCGCCGCTTCGTTGTGGGCATCAATCTTGATGATGCCCAGCGGCTTGGCCGCGACCCGCAGCCTATGGGTTTCCAGCAAAGACTTAACCTGTTCCGGCAGCTTGCCGAAACGATCGATCATTTCTTCCTGCATATCATCGATGGCGCTGGCTTTGCTGCAATTGGCCAGGCGTTTGTATATCGACAGCCGTTCGTGGATGTCACCGCAGAAGTCGTTTGGTAATAAGGCTGGGATATGCAGATTGATTTCGGTGGTTGACGATAAAGGTGCGGCAAGATCAGGCTCTTTGCCATTCTTCAGCGCACGTACCGCTTCATTGAGCATGTCGGAATACATCTGGAATCCAATTTCATGCATTTCACCTGACTGATTATCACCCAGCACTTCACCCGCGCCACGGATTTCCAGATCATGCATCGCCAGATAAAAGCCACTGCCGAGTTCTTCCATTTGCTGAATCGCTTCCAGCCGTCGGTTTGCCTGTTTGGTCAGCCCTTGCACATCATGTACCAGCAGATACGCATAAGCCTGATGATGCGAGCGGCCAACCCGACCGCGCAACTGGTGCAACTGCGCGAGGCCAAATTTATCGGCTCGATGCATGATGATGGTATTCGCGGTGGGTACGTCGATACCGGTTTCTATAATTGTCGTACACAGCAGGATGTTATGGCGTTGTGCGACGAAATCGCGCATAACTTTTTCCAGATCACGTTCATGCATCTGACCATGCGCCACCACCACACGCGCCTCTGGCAACAGTGCCTCCAGCATGGCCTTGCGGTTTTCTATCGTTTCCACCTCGTTGTGCAGGAAGTAAACCTGACCGCCGCGCTTCAATTCGCGCAGACAGGCTTCGCGGATCACTGAATCATCTTCGCTACGTACAAAAGTTTTGATCGCCAGACGTTTTTGCGGCGCTGTCGCAATAATCGAAAAATCACGTAAACCTTCGAGTGCCATGCCCAGCGTGCGCGGAATTGGCGTCGCGGTCAGTGTTAACACATCGACTTCGGCCCGCAGCGACTTCAGCGCTTCTTTCTGACGTACGCCGAACCGATGTTCCTCATCGATGATCACCAGACCGAGTCGGGAAAATTTCACGTCATCCGACAAAAGTTTATGTGTGCCGATCACGATGTCGACGGTGCCATCGCCCATACCTTTGATCGCCAGATTGATTTCCTTGCCGGAGCGGAAACGCGATAATTCAGCGATTTTGACCGGCCAGTTAGCAAAGCGGTCGGCAAAGGTCTGGGCATGCTGTTCGGCGAGCAGGGTGGTCGGTGCCAGAATCGCGACCTGTTTGCCACCCATGACCGCAACAAAAGCAGCGCGCAAGGCGACCTCGGTCTTGCCAAAGCCGACGTCACCACAAATCAGGCGGTCCATAGGTTTGCCTGATGTCATATCACCGATCACCGCAGTAATTGCGGCGGCCTGATCCGGGGTTTCATCAAAACCGAAACTCTCAGCAAAAGCTTCATAATCTTTGGCTGAATATTCAAACGCATGACCATGACGTGCAGCGCGACGGGCATACAGATTCAGCAGTTCTGCCGCCGTATCGCGGATTTGCTGGGCTGCTTTTTTCTTCGCTTTTTCCCATTGTCCAGAACCCAGCGTATGCAAAGGCGCATCGTCCGGTGAAGCACCGGAATAGCGCGAGATCACGTGCAGTTGCGATACAGGTACGTACAGCTTGGTTTCTTTGGCGTATTCGAGATGCAGAAATTCGGTGTCGCCTTCACCCAGATCCATGCTGATCAGCCCCATGTATCGTCCGATACCATGATTGCTATGCACAACAGGATCGCCGATTTTGAGTTCGGATAAATCGCGCACCATGTGCTCGACTTGCGTTGTGGCTTCCTGCTTTTTGCGGCCTATGCGTTTGCCACTGCCCGCATATAACTCGGCTTCCGTAATAAAGGCAAGATCGTCTGCCAGCACGAAACCTGCATGTAAGGGCGCAACGCCCAGCATGAGTTTGGCGTTGGCGGTAGCAAAGTCAGTGTAGCCTTCACACAGACTGAGCTGGATATTGTATTCATTGAAATACTGCTGCAAGGTTTCGCGTCGACCGGCAGTTTCTGCGCAAATCATCACGCGTTTATCGGTTTGCAGCAGAAATGAGCGCAAATTCGTCAGCGGATCATCTGCGCGGCGGTTGACTGCGATATCTGGCAGGAAGCCCGATACTTCCGATGCCGCAGCGTTTTTTTCGGTGTCAGCAATGACCCAGCGCGCCTGCGTTTTGAGCGCCGCAAAAAAATCTTCATCGCGCAGAAAAACAGATTCAGGCGGTAATACCGGACGCTCGCGATCCGATTTCAAAAATTGATAACGCGAACGTGTATCAGTCCAGAAACGCTGTATCGTCTCGTCGATATTGCCGATCAACGCGAAATGCGGCGCTTCTGGCAGATAATCAAACAGGGTGGAAGTTTGTTCAAAAAACAGTGGCAGATAGTATTCAATACCGGCAGACGCGATGCCATTGCCTATATCTTTGTAAATGGACGAACGCGACGGATCGCCTTCAAATGTTTCGCGCCAGCGGCTGCGAAACGCAACGCGTGCCGGCTCATCCATAGGAAATTCGCGTCCTGGCAACAGGCGCACTTCCGGCACCGGATACAGCGAACGCTGGGTATCAGCATCAAAGGTGCGGATGGTTTCTATCGTGTCGCCAAATAAATCAAGTCGATACGGCAGTGCGGAACCCATAGGGAATAAATCGATCAGGCCGCCACGCACCGAATATTCGCCGGGCGACATCACCTGGCTGACATGGCTGTAACCTGCCAGCGTCAGCTGAGATTTCAGCTTCGCTTCATCCAGCGTGTCACCTTTTTTGAAAAAGAAAGTGTACGCGGCGAGGAATGACGGCGGCGCCATGCGTAGCAGGGCGGTGGTTGCCGGTGCCAGCAATACATCGCAATTGCCATTCTGAATTTCATACAGACTGGCGAGGCGTTCAGAGACCAGATCCTGATGTGGTGAAAATGCATCGTAAGGTAAGGTTTCCCAATCCGGCAGCAAATGGCAGCGCAATTCAGCGTTGAACCACGGTATCTCGTCCAGCAGTCGTTGCGCATCGCCGGGATTAGCGACGAACACGGTCAGCATACGTTTTTCTGACTTCAGCGCCGTGGCGGCTTGCGCCAGCGCGTACGCATCAGAAGAACCATGCAGATTGGGGAGCGCCAGACGATGGCCGGGTTTTGCTAAGGATTTACTGAAATCAAATGACATTGCGGCTAGACAGGAAGATGCCGTAAAACGATCTTACGGAACAAGATACGCGGTTAAAATGAGCGTTCAATTATAAACGAAGGGGCAGTTAGGCATTGAAACGCCACTGATCTGATTATGTCTGAAGAATTAAAACAACAGCAAGGCCAGTTGCCACGTTATGTTGCCCTGATTCCGGCAGCAGGTGTTGGTGCGCGTATGGGGGCGAATTCCCCGAAACAGTATCTGACGATAGGCGGTAAAACGATACTGCAACATACTGTGAATGCATTTTTGAATTTTCCGGGCATCAGTCATACTTATGTGGTGGTCAGCGAAGAGGATGCTGTTGCAGATACAGCCTTGCTTGCAAGCGACCGCATGACTATTTTGCGTTGCGGCGGTGAGACTCGTCGTGACAGTGTGCGGAATGGTCTGGCATATCTGGCAGATAAGCTTGATGCGCAAGATTGGGTGCTGGTGCATGATGCTGCCCGACCGGGACTGACATCGGCCTTATTGCAGAAATTAATTGAACAGGTTGGTTCACACGCGATTGGCGGCTTACTTGGGCTACCAGTCGTGGATACGGTCAAACGTGTTCAGGATGGAAAAGTAGAAACCGTTTCCCGCGAAGGTTTATGGCTTGCCCAGACGCCCCAGATGTTCCGTTATGCTTTGCTCTGCAAGGCGCTGGATCAGGCGGAGCAGGTCACCGATGAATCGAGTGCGCTTGAATTAATGGGTTATTCGCCTGTGCTGGTCGAAGGCCATGCCTGCAATCTGAAGGTGACCTTACCCGCTGATCTGTTGCTGGCGGCGCAGTATCTACAAAGAAATAAATAAGTAAATCAGGACTTACGCAAAATCGCCCCAGCGGCGTTATGGCTCCTAGCCGTACTATTCGCACTGTCTTCGTCGCCATGCCTTGCCGTGGCAAATTGCGTAAGTCCTGTAAATAAAGCAAAGTGGTAGAGAATCAATAAATTGAGGTTGTTTGATGAAAAATAAGATACTTCCTTTCCGCATAGGGCAAGGTTATGACTGTCATGCACTCGTGTCTGAACGGCGGCTGATTATCGGTGGTGTGGATATTCCGCACACGAAGGGGCTGCTTGGACATTCGGATGCCGATGTGTTGCTGCACGCGATTACCGATGCGATTTTCGGCTCCGTGGCGCTGGGTGATATCGGGCGGCATTTTCCCGATACCGATCTGCGCTTTAAAGGTGCCGATTCGCGTGTGTTATTGCGTGAGGCCGTGCTGCGTTTGCATGCGACAGGCTATGTGATCGGTAATCTGGATGCGACCATCATTGCACAGACACCGAAGATGGCGCCGCATATCGCAGCAATGGTAAAAAATATCGCCGAAGACCTGCAGGTCGATGTCAATCAGGTCAATATCAAAGCCAAGACCAATGAAAAACTGGGTTACTTAGGGCGTGAAGAGGGCATTGCGGCAGAAGCCGTGGTACTGGTGTTTCAGGCCGATAGTCAGTAAGCTGTCTCGTCTTGGTAAGTCTTACAGTATTGTGATTTACGCAAAACCACCCCGGCAGCGTTATGGCTTCTGGTCGTATAGCCAGCGCGGTCTCCGTCACCAAGCCTTGCCGGAACACTTTTGCATAAGTCCTGAAAATAAAATAGGAAAACAAAAATGAAACATGAAAATCTGAAACAACTTCTGGCGGAAGCGCATCAACAGCTGGCGGGAACCGAAAAAGTCGATGATGAGTTAAAGGCTTTGCTGGAAAATTTAAATCAGGATATCCATCAGGTGCTGAGTTCCGAACAGGCGCATGATGTCTCCGTGTTTGACACGCTGAGTGAACGCTCTCTGGCTTTGTCGGCAAAATTCGCTGCCGAACACCCTAAGCTGGAACCGGTATTGCGTGAATTGGGCTCTATGCTGGCGAAGATCGGTGTTTGAATCTGCTGTCTGAGCAGACAAAATCAGGAATTAAAAAAACCACGATTTGTCATTGACGAAATCGTGGTTTTTTTATGCGCCTTCGTTCAACAACAAAGGCTCAATGACACAGGCTGGGCTCAATCAAACCCGTATTCTTCCGGCGGCGCTTCGCCAGCGAGGGCGCCGGAATTCCACGGTAAGCCTTCACCTTTGCGTACCAGTTCATCCGCATATTCATACACGTTCGGGCAACCAGTTTCAGCGATCAGTGTTTTGACGATGGTGACTTTCCAGGCATCCACACACGCCGCCTGAAATTGACAGACCAGATAGCCAGGCTTGTTGCCGTAAAAATCGACCAGTAAGCCCGGCAACTGATCGGCTTCGGCATTAATCAGCCGTTTTGCGCTGCCCGCTTTGCTTTTGATTGCACGCGATTTCGCTAACGCCGCCTGAACCCGGCGTTTGATCATGGCGTGATCCACCGCTTCTTTTTCATCGAGCGTCCAGATCCGGGCGCGAATCTGTGATTTGGGGCTCCATCCTGCGCGTGCCAGAAACTGGCCGGAAGAGGAACGAACCAGCGCCGTTGCGCCGGATTTGATTCGCTCGCCAAATTTACCGTCTATGCGTTCAATCGCAGAAAGGTAAATCCAGGGTTGCCCCTCCAGCAATGCTTTTTCTTTGCCTTGTTTGATCGTAATGATGAGCATAGCGGTTCCGGATGCGGGTGAAATGAAAGGCGCGGAATATACCCTGTTTGTACTTTTCTTGCTGTTTCTTTTACGTTTTTATTTGCACAGCATCCGGATTGCGGCGGTTTTGCCATCGCAGGGTGTTTGCATACGTTCAGTTCAGCACTATTTCAGTCAGAAACGCCGTCTCTGCTACAATACAGCCCCTGTTCCGGGTCGGGGATGCTGATTGTGATTGCAAAAGGGCGTAGTATTTTCTTTGCCTGTCTTTAAATCCGCGCTTTCGATGCTATCTGTGCAGCACGCTCTCAGCGTCGCCCTTGTTCAAATTTCACCCACACTTACACGATATACGCCATGCAAATTAAAGCCAACTCCGTTGTCAGCCTGAATTACACGATGTTCAATACGAACGGTGACATCATTGATCAGAACCGTGATCCTATTGTTTATCTGCACGGTGATTACGACAATATTCTGCCTGCCGTTGAAGCCGCGCTGGATGGTAAAAAGGTCGGAGACAAGGTATCTGTGGTGCTGGCGCCGGAAGATGGCTTTGGTGAAATCGAGTCTGAATTCGTGCGCGAAGAAGACATCAGCGCATTTCCACCGGATATCGAAGTCGGCATGATGTTTGAAACCCGCGATCCGGAAACTGAAGAAACCATGCAATTCCGCGTGACCAAAATTGATGCTGGTCTTGTGACGGTGGATGGCAATCATCCGCTGGCGGGCATGACGATACGCTTCGACACTGAAGTGTTGGATATCCGCGAAGCGACTGATGAAGAAATCGTGCACGGTCACGTCCATGGCGAACACGGTCACCACCATTAATCCAGGCGACTGAATTGTTGCCGGTGACAGTTGATGTTGGTCGGCATCAATACTGTGCAGAACGCAATCTGTCAGCTTACATATACTCCCCCGGGTATATGTAAACACCCTTGATTAATATAGGGGAAATGCTTGTTTTTGCTGCATACTCCCCAAAATCATCTCATTTTTGGCACTCAGGCGATGTTTTCGCGGATTCACAGCCGCTGTTCATGCAGGTTGCGCCTGCTGCACATGCAACGCTCATATTGCCTGAATTGTGTAGCCTGATGCCAATAGCTGCTATGGTTCTGCGAGTGTGAATGAGAAATGGAAGCGAAAAGCAGATGAAAGATTATTACGTCATTCTCGGTATTGCGCCGAATGCGTCATTGTCGGATGTGAAAAAAGCCTTCCGCCAGAAAGCGGCAGAGTTCCATCCTGACCGGAACACATCGGAACTGGCGCCAGAAAAATTTCATGCAGTAAAAGAAGCCTACGACATTTTGTCTGACGATGCGGCGCGTGCTGCTTACGATGAAAATCGTCGTCGTAACTTGCTCGATTCGCCGCTGGAAACAGCGGCAGACATCTGGAAGCATTATTTATCAGGAGTATTGAAGTGAAATTGTCCCGTTTTTTTGAGGATCTGATGGCGGTGTATAACGCCGAAATCGAAGATTTGAAATCAGATTCCGAAGGCAAAAATGTCCTGAAGGCGCGTCTGCGTGAAAAAGGCGAGCAATTGCCTTTGTTGTTGCCGATGATGGACTCCAATCCGGAAATGCTGGCATCGGCATTTCATCTGGGATTTATATTCTTGAACCCGCTGGCGCTGGAATCACTGTCAACCCGCGAAGAAGCCAAACTGCCAACGTGGAAAAGTTTATCCGCTGCCGTCAAGCTCGAACCATGGGCAGAGCCGCTGAGCAAGATTGTGTTGCAAGAAGCGGGCGGTGAAAAATTTCTGGTGATTGCAGCAGCGCTCGAATACCTGAATCGTGGTCAGCAAGCGCGCAAACACAGCGCCACGAATACGCTGGAAGCCGACGACGAAGATAAAGAAACCAACGACGCTGATGAAGAATTGAAAGAAAACGGCGACCTCGATGGTAACTATGGTCGCCACGGTCGCGATGATGGCGATGATGGTGACGATTATGATCTTGACGAAGCAGGCGCAGACTGGCTGGCTGAGCAAGGTTTCGACCGCAAAGACTAAGGATACAAGATGAGCTTACCTGCATTAATTGAAGCGCAAAACCTGATCATGGCGGGCGATATCGCCGGCGCGGAATTCGCACTGGCAAATATCGCTGAAACCGAAGGCGACAAAGCGCTGGTCGCCGCGTTGGATGATTTTCCGGCCAAAGATTTGCTGGCGATCATCCGTGAATACGATGCGTCTAAAGAGTCGCTGGTGAATCTGCTGGTGACGCCTGAACAATTCGCGCAGGCGGTCGTGCTGGAACGCCGTTATGGCGATCAGACGCATGAACAATTGCGCGGCATGATCAACTCCGTCATCTTCCGCGAAGGTGCTGATCCGGCAGAATTTTTGTACGAAATCGCCGAAGTCGAAGGTGGCTACGATGCGCTGGTTGATTACCTGCTGGATCGTGCACCGATGGTCGAGCATTTTTATAAATATGCGACTTTCGATTTATACGAATATGGCGACGGCGCAAAAACCCAGGCGCAGGAAGACGATCTGATGAATCTGGATCGTGATACCGAAAGTCTGGCGTCGCCGCTCGATATGGCGAATCTGGAAGATCACGACTGGATGCAGGTTACCTATCTGTTGCGTTACGAATTGCCGGAAATTTTCCGCGAAGTGCTGATGAAGCTGCGCGCCCGCTATAAAGCGTATCTGGCGAGCCAGCAAAGCGATGAACTCGAAGGCGGCGAGAGCGAAGCAGAAGAAGATGAACGTCCTAAAAACAATGATGATGGCGATGACAAGGATGACGAAGAATCCGCCTTGTAATTTGCTGTCGGCATTCTGAATCAATGCAGAGCGCGGCGACCGTGTTCTGCATTTTTTGTTAGTTTCCCTAATTCCGGTAAGTTGCTTACGGAAATTGACGTAAAGAGCGAGTAAAAACCGAGTAAAAAGCGAGTGAAGATACGATGACAGCCTCTGTTTACGATATTGCCCTGATTGATAACCGGCCATTTTTTGAGTCTGCATTACGCTATGGCGTGCAAAAAGCCATCATTGCCAGCAGCAAAATTACGGCGATCGAAGCTGAAGCACCAAAAGGCATGGTGCAGATCGCGGAAGCGTTTGGCAGTAAATATCTGCGCCCCGAAATCGAATTGGCACGCAAACGCATCGTCAACCTGGCCAGCCTGTATCTGATCGAGACATCCAAAGGCGATCTGGAACTGGCGGCTAAACTGATACGCGACAATACTTTTCTGAGTCTCTCGCGTGGCGGCTCCGGCTTGTTGAAAGCTTTGTTTGCGATGCCGGAATATGCTTTGCTCGGTCGTGAAACCAAAGGCAAGGTCGAAGATTTTCTGGACGCCTGGTCGCTCAAAGAAAAGCCGCAGGAATACAGAAATGCGCTTGAACACCGTCAGTTAAACGCGCTGGAAATCGAGGCTGGATACTGGTTTGGCGAATGGCTGGGGCTGACGCCATCTTATCTGCAGGATGAAGATGTGGAAGCCGTGGGCGTCGTCCGCACCGCCTTGCTGGCACACATGTTTGGCGGCCCCGACGCCACGATCGAAAATCAGATTCAGTTTGCGACCTTGCTGGAATCGATACGCGCGATGACACCGGCGAAGCGAAATAAAGCGCTGGCATCAGCCGATTTATCAGAAGTGCCACCTCATTTTTTGCCGGTGGTGCAGCGTATCATCGACGAAATCAAACAACACGATCTACCCTTACTGCAAAACAAAACAACGCCACTGGCACAACTGGTGTTTGCGCTGAAAGAGCGTTATTACCTTGGCGATCATGAAATTGAAGATACCTCGGAATACGATGCGCTGGTATCGAAAGAATGGACGCGCCTGACCAAAGGCAAGACCGACGTTGATTCGCTGATGACCCTGTTTTTATGTATCTCAGCGGGCGTTCCGCCGAAAACCACACTGACAGAAAAAGCCGCAAAAACCATCATCAAACAATTCCGCAACGAAGGTTTTGATCATGCGCTGGCGACCGCCTGGATCAATGAATCCGCGCCGCATGAAAAACAGGAAGGCTTGCTGGAAGACTGGCATAATTTCGTCGAAGAAGCCAACCAATACTTGCTCGACGACTGGGATACCTACCTCACCGGTGCAATCCGTTTTCTGACGATGCATTGCCATATTCAGAAGGCGGGGACTAAATAAAACTGCCAGATACTTTTTGTTGTTTCATCGTTCACGATCAACCTCTTTGTTAAGGAATCATGTATGTCAAACGATGTTTCCGATGTCGCTAACGATTTTGTCTATACATTTAAGGTAGAAAAGGTGTTTTCACCTTTTCGTCAACTGACAGAGGAAATACAGACATCGATTGAGCAAAATATCGTGAATGTTATTTATGATTCATTCGTCATCCCTGCCGACGAAGATTATTTAATGGCGAGGTTGCTGGCTCAGAAAAATCTCCACAGAGGCTTCTTTTGGTCTGCATCGCAGGCTTTGGAGAAGTATCTCAAAGCCTATTTATTGATGCATGATTATGGGATTAAGAGATTAAGTAATGGACATTCGTTGGAGCCATTGTTCGATGCGGTAATTACTATTGATCCTGAAATTAAAAATATTTCACTTGCGATTCATAATGAAATAAAGATGGATGCACAGATATTAGCTCAAGTAAAAGTGTTCACAGTTGCTGAGTATCTTCGCGAACTATCAGTTTTTGGGGCAGCAGCCAACCGTTATAACGCCTCTGGAGTGATTTTTAATACGGGACACTTATTTGCTTTGGATGCCTTCGTTTACCACCTTAGGGAAAGAGTTGGCGTTCCAGTTATTAAAAATTCGTTCAAAGGTATCAGTAAGGATTTGCTTGATACGTTTTATGATAATAACTACCACTTTGCGCACAATTCGGTAACTCATTCAATCGTCCCAAGTTCTAAATTCTCTATCCACCACTCGCTAAACTCAACCTGGTTGGGCTATCTGAAGAAACATCGAGAACAATATGCTCCGTCAATTGCATTGCAATGGCTAGAGGAAAAAATGAAGATTTAGTTTGTGGCTTAAACGAAGCCGTTAAAAAATCGAAGGCGAGAATTAAATGGGGGGGGGCTTCGTGATAAGCGGCCATCGAGACAGCAGCGCGTGCTGATCCATTAAAGGCGAAATAACTGCAAATAAAAAAAGGGGCGACTTTGATAGTCGCCCCTTTTTTGTTTTAGTTGCTTACAAACTCAATTCCAACACCTGACGGCTGACGTCGAGCGTGACGTCGCGTTTTTCACCGATGGTGAGCATACGGTGGGTTTCCAGTGCGGCGATGACGGGTGAAATGTCGTCCACACCGAGGTGATAATCGCTGAGGCGGGTTTTGACGCCCATTTGCTCAAAGTAATCCTGCATGCGGCTGATGGCGGTGTCGATGCGGCTGTCTTCGCTGCCTTCACGCAGATCCCAGATGCGTTCAGCAAATTGCAGCAGCTTCGCGCGTTTGGCTTCTTTGCGTACGCGCAGCATGCTAGGCAACACGATAGCGAGTGTTTGTGCGTGATCGATGCCATGCAGGGCAGTCAGTTCATGACCGATCATGTGGGTCGCCCAGTCTTGCGGTACGCCGGTAGAAATCAGACCATTCAATGCCATCGTGGCGCACCACATCAGATTGGCGCGTACATCGTAATCCTCTGGATTGGCGAGGGCTTTCGGGCCTTCTTCGATCAGGGTTTTGAGCAGACCTTCGGCGAAGCGATCTTGCACTGGTGAATTGACCGGATAGGTCATGTACTGTTCCATCACATGGACGAACGCATCAACAGCACCATTGCCGATCTGGCGCGGTGGCAGAGTGTAGGTGGTGGTCGGGTCGAGTACCGAAAATTTCGGGAAGCAATGGCGGCTGCTGAAGGCGAGTTTGGCTTTGATTGATTGACGCGTGACGACGCCGCCATCATTCATTTCTGAGCCAGTTGCGGGTAAGGTCAGGATGCTGCCGAAGGGCAGGGCTTTGGTCACGTTGCGACCGTGTTTTTCCATAATCGCCCACGGGTCGCCGCCTTCAAACAGCGCTGCGGCTGCGATGAATTTAGTGCCATCAATGACCGAGCCGCCGCCGACCGCCAGCAGAAAGTCAATATTGCCTTGCTTGATGATGTCGACTGCTTTCATCAGCGTTTCATAACTTGGGTTGGGCTCGATGCCTGCGAATTCGGTTACGCTGAGATTGCCGAGTGCGGCGATGACCTGATCGAACACACCGTTTTGCTTGATGCTGCCGCCGCCATACAGCAGCAATACTTTGGCATCTGCCGGAATGGCTTGATGGATGTCGGCAATGCGGCCTTTACCGAACAGGATGTGAGTCGGATTGTAGAAATCGAAATTCAACATGGGCGTCTCCTTGAGAAAGTCTTATCTTAGCGTAAATTCAAAAAATAGATCGGTCGTTCGCAATTAGCTGGCGAGGAACAGGAATACGGTTGGTTTTTTATGGAAATCAGGGGCTTGACCAGCGGAAAGTCGCTTCTTCCATTCTGCTGCGGTGCGCGTCTGTATGGATTCGGTTGGCAATGTCAGATCGGTGGCGACGCAAATCAGGCTCTGTACCTGACACTGGTTTGCCAGGGCTTCCAGCATGGCGGCATTGCGATACGGCGTTTCTATCAGCAATTGCGTTTGCTTTTCTTTGCGCGAACGGTCTTCCAGTTCTTTGATGCGTTTTGCGCGTAATGCGGCATCGGTAGGCAGGTAGCCGTGAAAGGCAAAACTCTGACCATTCAAGCCGCTACCCATCAGAGCCAGCAGCAGGGATGACGGCCCGACCAGCGGCCTGACCGTGATATTGCGCTGGTGCGCCAGCCGTACCAGATTGGCACCGGGATCAGCGACGGCGGGAACGCCAGCCTCAGAAATCAGACCGACATCATGTCCTTGCAGCAGCGGTTGCAGCAAGCCTTCGAGCGCCTGCGCCGGGGTATTGACGTTGAGTTCGCTGATCTGAATATCCTGCATCGCCAGCTTTAAGGGATGATGCTGACCGAGAAATTTCAGATAGGCGCGGGTGGTTTTTGCATTCTCTGCAACGAAATAACTGAGTTGCGCGGACATGGATTGCACGGTATCGGGAATGATTTTCGCCAGCAAACCGTCTTGTTGCCCTTCGTTGTAGCCCAGCGTGTTAGGAATGAGGAATAGTGTGCCTGTCATGGGGAAGTCTTTTAATAGAGCTAAAAAATAAAGCTGAAAATAAATTGATATGATTTTTTTATGCCAACACAAAACTGTCGCAGCAACGATATGGTTCTTGTTTGTAGCGTTCTGCCGTCGCCGTACTTTACTGAAATATACTTACTGACGTCATATTTGTGCTTATAAATACTGGGGGGGGTATATTTTTACGCCCTTGTTTTACGCTGACAATAAGGCGAAAAAGGCAGATACTCCCCCAATTTTGCTAAAAACAGAGCATTTTTCTGAGTCGTCAGCGATTTATCAGCGATAAAACTGAACGCCAGCGTTGCGCAGCATGTCGGTCAGCGCAATCAACGGTAATCCGGTTAATGCGGTCGGGTCGTCGCTTTGTATTGACGCCAGAATGCTGATGCCGAGCGCCTCGTTTTTCGCGCTGCCCGCGCAATCGTAGGGCTGCTCTATGCGCAGATAGGCATCGAGTTCTGCATCCGGCAAATCGCGGAAGCGGACGATGGTTTGCACGTCGCGCAATTGCACGGCGGGTTGCGCGCCGGGGCGGGTATCCAACAGGCATAATGCGGTATGGAAAATGACTTCTTTGCCGCGCATGAGTTGCAATTGCTTTAATGCGCTGGCATGATCGCCGGGTTTGCCGATGTGGATATCATTCAGTGTCGCGACCTGGTCTGAACCGATAATGAGCGCATTTTCTGCGGGATCTGCAGCAGACGATGCTAACTGTCCGGCGATGGCTTCCGCTTTTTGTTGCGCCAGCCGTAAGGCGGTGGCGTCCGGTGTTTCGCCATGGTGCGCGGTTTCATCGATATCCGGCACCAGTGAATCGAATGGGATTTGCAGCCGGGATAATAATTCGCGGCGATAGACCGAGCTGGAGGCAAGAATCAGGCGTGGATTCATCAGGCTTGCGTTGTGCTGTGAGTGCGGTGAGTCAGACTGGTGCTTGATCATATTCAGGGAATTCAGCGGGAAATAGCAGGTGTAAGAGCCGGTGTAAGTCGTTTTGGCTTAAAAAATGCCTGTAAGCCTTTGACTAACAAGGCCGAGTGCTGTTATTATCGCAGGTTTTCTGGGTTCAAATAATCCTATGCAAGCTTTTGTGATTGACGCTTTCGCGTATTGTCGGCTCGAAGAGCAGCGTTCGGGAAGCATTTTAGTCGCAGATTTACCCCGGCTTTCAGGCGAGAGTGCAAACACCGATGGTGCATTGAACTGGTCTTTGTCTGGCGGTAAAGATGCACTGGGTCATCCACGGCTGGTGTTGAGTGTGACTGGTAGCGTGAATCTGATGTGCCAGCGCTGCCTGACACCATTTGCATATGAAATTGACTCTGAATCTGTATTGATACTCGCCAAAAACGAAGAAAATGCCGATGAAATTGACGCATTGCTTGATGATGACGAGGTCGATGTTGTAGTAGGCAGCAAAGCATTTGATGTCAATGATTTGATCGAAGATGAAGCGCTGCTCGCAATACCCCAATCGCCCAAACATGCAGTATGCCCGGATGTATCGTTGGCTTCAGCAAATACTACTGCAGCGATTGAAGCAGAAGTCAGTAAAAAAGAATCACCTTTTGCTGTGTTGAAGAAAATTAATGGGCGTACCTAGTGGCATTATTCTGAAAAAACACTCAGGTCGAAGTATTGTTAGGGATTCTTGGTTGGCGATGTTCGCATTGCGATGTGCGCATTCTTTAGCCAGGTGTGTAAATTTTTAGAAACATTTTTTGAAGTATTAGGAGTTATCATGGCAGTTCAGCAAAATAAAAAGTCCCCATCCAAGCGTGGCATGCACCGTTCCCACGATTTCCTGACTGCACCACAGTTAGGTATCGAGCCAACAACTGGTGAGACACATCTGCGTCACCACATCAGCCCTAACGGCTTTTACCGTGGTCGTAAAGTATTGAAAACTAAGAACGACGAGTAATCTCTGTTCTTGTTAAAGGAAGCGGCGTGACGAGTCTCGTACTTGGCGCCGCTTTTTTTATGCCTGTTTTTCCCGAATTCTGGTGTTCAGATTTGTCTGTGCCCTGATTTTATAAACACGTTTCTGGATCCAGACTGATTTTCTCTGTTTTTTCTTTTTTCATTTCTGTGTGGAAATGGAATTGACGGAAATTGCCTCTCCGTTTGGTACACTAGTCGTTTCGGATCGAAGTTTAGTAACACTACATGACAATAAAAATTTCCATAGACTGCATGGGTGGCGATCACGGCCCGTCAGTTACAGTGGCGGCGGCGGTTGCTTTCGCTCATCGCGAGCCTGATGTTGAATTTCTGCTGGTCGGGCTTGAATCCGTTATCCAGGCTGAACTTAAAAAGAATCATGCCGAACATCATCCACGCATGAAAATAATCCACGCTACCGAAGTGGTGGAAATGGACGATCCTATCGAGATTGCACTGCGCCGGAAAAAAGATTCTTCGATGCGCGTTGCCGTCACTCAGGTAAAAGATGGACATGCGCAAGCCTGCGTCTCAGCTGGCAACACAGGTGCTTTGATGGCGGTATCGCGTTACGTCCTGAAGACCATGCAAAGTGTGGATCGCCCTGCGATCAGCGGCATGCTGCCAAATCAAAAAAATCTGCCAACTTACATGCTGGATCTCGGTGCGAACGTTGATTGTGAACCTTTGCATTTGCATCAGTTTGCGATTATGGGGTCGGCGCTGGTATCGGCGCTGGAAGGCAAGGAAAGACCGAGTATTGGTCTGCTAAACGTCGGTGAAGAGGATATTAAGGGTAACGATGTCGTTAAAAAAACCGCGCAGTTGCTGCGGGCTGATCACGAACGTGGGTTGTTGAATTTTTATGGCAACGTTGAGGGTAATGATATATTTAAAGGCACCACCGACATCGTGGTGTGCGACGGTTTCGTCGGTAACGTGACCTTGAAAGCAGCCGAGGGCATGGGGCGTTTTGTAAAGACGACCCTGACTGGCGCATTTAAGAGTAATCCATTGAATATGTTGGGTGCGCTGATTGCGCGCGGTGCTTTAAAGTCGATTTCGCAGACGATGAACCCTTCCAACTACAATGGCGGTTGTTTACTTGGTTTGCGCGGTCTGGTTTTTAAAAGCCACGGCAGTGCAGATAAATATAGCTATGAGTGGGCAATACAGCGCGCATTTGATGCGGCAAAAAATGATGTCCTGACTCGTATTTCTAATTCGATGGCGAAACTCATGCCAGTGGCAGACCTGGCTTCGCCTGAAGATAATAATGACCTGATGGCAAAATAAGCGCATGACAATTTTTAGCAAAATCATAGGTACTGGCAGCTATCTGCCAGCAAAAAAAGTCAGTAACCAGGAGTTGGCTGATCAGTTGGCAAAAAAAGGGATAGAAACCTCCGACGAGTGGATTGTCTCTCGCAGTGGCATTTCATCGCGCCATTATGCGGACGAAGGAGAGAAGTCCAGCGATATGGGTGTCGAGGCCGCGAAAAAAGCGCTGGAAGCAGCGAAGCTGACGCCTGATGACATTGATTTGATTATTCTGGCGACGTCCACTCCGGATTTTATTGGTGGATTTCCGAGTACAGCCTGCGTGGTGCAGAATAAATTGGGCTTGACCAATGGTGCGCCTGCGATGGATGTGCAGGCCGTTTGCAGCGGCTTCATGTACGGCATGTCTATCGCTGACAGCATGATTAAATCCGGCGCGCATAAAAATGTACTGGTGATCGGTGCTGAAGTGTTTTCCCGTATTCTGAATTTTGATGATCGCACCACTTGCGTGTTGTTTGGAGATGGCGCCGGTGCGGTGGTAATGAGTGCGTCGAATGAGCCCGGGGTGCTGGCGACCAAGTTGCATGCCGATGGCGGATACGCAGACATCTTGTCTGTGCCAGGTACTGTACAGGATGGCGCCATTGCAGGAAGTGGTTATTTGCAGATGGATGGTCAGGCAGTCTTTAAACTGGCGGTATCTGTGTTGGAAAAAGTGGCGAATGAGGCATTGGCGCAGGCTGGCTTGAACGCGGAGGATATTGACTGGCTGATTCCTCATCAGGCAAATCTGCGCATCATGCACAGTACCGCAAAGAAAATGCGTTTGCCTTTAGAGAAGTTGGTCGTGACGGTTGATCAGCATGGCAATACGTCGGCGGCGTCAATTCCTCTGGCACTGGATCAGGCTGTGCGCGATGGCAGGGTGCAGCCCGGTCATAAAATATTGTTAGAAGGCGTTGGTGGCGGATTTACCTGGGGTGCCGCCATTGTGCAGATGTAGTAATCAACATAACCAAAGAGAGACATAGATAATATGACCCAATTTGCATTTGTATTTCCCGGGCAGGGTTCGCAAGCGATCGGCATGCTGAATGGCTTTGCTGATAATCCTGTGGTTCAGCAAACGATCGCTGAGGCATCTGATGCCTTGCAGCTTGATCTGGGAAAACTGATTTCCGAAGGGCCGAAGGAAGCGCTCGATTTAACGACGAACACACAGCCGGTGATGTTAACTGCAGCGGTTGCCTGTTACCGCGCATGGATTGCCGCTGGTGGTGCTGCACCTAAATTGGTGGCGGGCCATAGCCTCGGTGAATATTCCGCATTAGTGGCTGCCGGAGTGATTGCGTTTAAAGATGCGGTTCCTCTGGTACGCTTTCGTGCGCAGGCAATGCAGGATGCCGTGCCTGTTGGTCAAGGCGGGATGGCGGCAATTCTTGGCTTGAGCGATGAGGATGTCATTGCTGCGTGTAACGAAGCGGCCGAGGGTGAGGTTGTTGAAGCCGTCAATTTCAATGCGCCTGCGCAAGTGGTGATTGCAGGTAGTAAGGCGGCTGTTGAGCGCGCCTGCGAAATTGCCAAAGCAAAAGGCGCCAAGCGCGCTCTGACGCTGCCAGTTTCCGCACCATTTCACTCGTCCTTGCTCAAACCGGCATCTGACAAGCTGCGTGAATATATGGCTGGGATCGCGTTTTCGGCACCAGCGATTCCATTGATTAATAACGTTGACGTCGCGATCGTGACAGATCCTGCGCTGATCAAAGATGCTTTGGTTCGTCAGGCGGCGAGTCCGGTTCGTTGGGTTGAAACCATTCAGGCGGTACATGCAAGTGGTATACGCAACGTTATTGAATGCGGTCCTGGCAAGGTATTGGCTGGTTTGACTAAGCGTATTAATGCAGAACTGATCGGTGAAGCAATTTACGATCAGGTAACTCTGGAAAAAGTATTGGAATCTTTAAAATGACCCGACAATTAGAAAATCAAGTCGCTTTAGTGACCGGCGCATCGCGCGGTATTGGTAAGGCAATTGCTATTGCATTGGCACAGGCTGGTGCAAAGGTGATCGGTACTGCAACGACTGAAGCAGGTGCTGAGGCGATTTCTGCCTATCTTGCCGATGTTGCCCCTGGTGCAGGCAAGGGCGTTGCATTCAACGTGAATGATGTTGAGCGCTGTACGTCATTGGTGGATGAAATCCAGAAGGAATACGGCAGTCTGTCAATTCTCGTTAATAATGCGGGAATTACTCAGGATCAGCTGGCAATGCGCATGAAAGAAGAGGATTGGGATAACGTCATCACCACCAATCTGAATTCAGTGGCCCGTTTATCCCGTGCAGTATTGCGCGGCATGATGAAGGCAAAACATGGCCGCATCATCAATATCACGTCTGTGGTTGGTTCATCCGGTAATCCGGGGCAAATGAACTATGCTGCGGCTAAGGCAGGTGTGGCTGGCATGAGTCGTGCATTGGCGCGTGAGATCGGTAGCCGCAACATTACAGTTAACTGTATTGCTCCCGGATTTATCGATACGGATATGACAAAGGCGCTGACGGATGAGCAAAAGGCGGCAATTTTGGTGCAAATCCCGATGGCGAAACTTGGCCGTCCAGAAGATATTGCGGCAGCAACGGTCTTTTTGGCGTCGCCAGATGCAGGTTATATTACCGGTACGACCCTTCATGTTAATGGTGGGATGTACCTGGCATAATTTATTTAACGATAGTTGGTGGTAATTTCTGCGAAAATAACAGGAGTTATTGCTAAAATCGTCAGGCTTGCTTTTTTTGCGTACAAACCTGCTAAAATGCGCGCACTTTCTGTAAGCCCTTATTTTTGATTTTTTCACTGGAGATACACATGTCCGATATCGAACAACGCGTTAAGAAAATCGTCGCTGAACAACTGGGCGTCGCTGAAGCTGACATCAAAATTGAATCCTCTTTCGTTGATGATCTGGGTGCTGATTCCCTTGATACCGTTGAACTGGTGATGGCACTCGAAGACGAATTCGAAATGGAAATCCCTGACGAACAAGCTGAAAAAATCACAACTGTGCAACAAGCGATTGATTACGCTACTGCACACGTTAAGGCGTAATTCGGTTACCACGTTTTTAAATCCAGGAGAAGCGCTTGAGTCGTACGCTTAAACGTCGTGTCGTTGTAACCGGACTTGGATGTATCTCGCCCATTGGCAATTCAATTGCTACCGCGTGGGATGCTGCAAAAGCTGGCAAATCTGGTATCGCTACGATTACCAAATTTGATGCAACTCCCTTTTCCACGCATTTCGCTGGAGAAGTGAAGGACTTCAATGTCGAGGATTACATTCCGGCAAAAGAAGCTCGTAACATGGACACTTTCATCCATTTCGGCATTGCCGCGGGGATGCAGGCGTTTCAGGACAGTGGAATGGTTGTTACCGAAGAGAATGCCGAGCGCATCGGTGTTATCGTCGGTTCCGGTATCGGTGGCTTGCCGCTGATCGAAGCAACGAAAGAAACCTTGATTGAACGTGGTCCACGCCGCATTAGCCCATTTTTCGTGCCAGCGTCTATCATCAACATGATTTCGGGTAATTTATCGATCAAATATGGCTTGAAAGGGCCAAATCTGGCGATAGTTACAGCATGCACGACCGGCCTGCATTGTATAGGTCAGGCTGCACGCATGATTGAATACGGTGATGCAGACGCGATGATCGCCGGTGGTGCAGAGTCAACGATTTCTCCGTTAGGTTTGGGGGGCTTTGCGTCAGCCCGGGCGCTTTCTTCCCGTAATGATGATCCGGCGACTGCCTCTCGTCCTTGGGACAAAGACCGTGATGGCTTTGTACTTGGCGAAGGTGCTGGCGTCATGATGCTGGAAGAATATGAACATGCGAAAGCGCGTGGTGCAAAAATTTATGCTGAAGTGATCGGCTTCGGTATGAGTGGTGACGCATATCACATTACTTCGCCTAGCATGGATGGTCCACGTCGCAGTATGATTAACGCAATGAAAAATGCGGGTATTAATGCTGATCAGATTGATTATCTGAATGCACATGGAACGTCGACGCCGTTGGGTGATAAGAATGAGACTGACGCGATTAAGGCAACATTTGCGGACCATGCATATAAATTGACGGTGAATTCCACTAAATCCATGACGGGGCATTTGCTCGGTGGTGCAGGCGGGATAGAATCTGTATTTACGGTATTGGCACTGCATAATCAGGTGTCACCACCGACAATTAATATTTTTAATCAAGATCCTGAGTGTGATCTCGACTATTGTGCAAACGTAGCCAGAGACATGAAAATTGACTATGCGATGAAGAATTCGTTTGGTTTTGGCGGTACAAACGGAACTTTGATTTTCGCAAAAATATAATTCATCAGTACATTAGAAAAAGGCACTTTGTTTCTTTGAAATGAAGTGCCTTTTTGTTTATATGACGATATCCGTTCGGGTCACCATTAAACCATCGAGGCTGCTGCACTATCTGCTCTGCCTGATGGTTGTACTCGCAAACATAGGCTGGTGTTTATTCCTATTAAATAGACAATTACCATCTATTTCATTTTTAATCGCGGTAGCTGGTTTTGCAATCGTGAGTATTCTGTCGCTGATGATGAGTTCAAGAAGGCCGGTCTATGATCTTAGTGTGTTTAAGAGTGGTGATATTTTTCTTCAGATGACAGGGCAGATTGGTTCATCGACGGCAGTTAAGTTGCATCGCAGTAGCGTCATTTGGCAGTATGTGATGGCTTTACGTTTTGCTTCCGATGATGGAAAAATTCACCGTATTCTTATCCTGCCAGATTCAGTTAGCCTGACAGCGTTTCATCGATTGCGGGTGACTCTGTTATGGATACTGATACATCACGATAAAGTGGCCGCAACGAATACGAAGGGGGCAGGGAACTTTTAACCCGGATACCCACTCATACTTGCAGACATTGATGCTGAATGCAGTTGTGCACATTAAACTAAAAATAAGATTAATCAAAAACGGGATGATTGAGTGACGACAGAGCGCGAGATAGACCAGATATTGGTTGAGCGCGTGCAGCGTGGAGATAAAAAGGCATTTGAGCTTCTGGTTTCCAAATACCAACGGAAACTAATGCGGCTCGTGTCTCGTCTCATCTATGATCAGGCTGAGGCAGAGGATGTGGTGCAGGAGGCATTTATAAAAGCCTATCGGGCTTTACCTAATTTTCGTGGTGATTCAGCTTTTTATACGTGGCTTTACCGGATAGGCATCAACACTGCAAAAAACTATCTGGTCACACAGGGACGCAGGGCGCCGACATCAACCGATGCTGATGTCGATGAGGCTGAAACTTTTGTTGATGCAGATGGACTAAGGGATATCAATACGCCTGAATCTTTATTGGCAAGTAAGCAGATTGCGGAGACTGTCAATGCAGCGATGTCTTCTTTGCCTGAAGAGTTAAGGAATGCAATCACTCTAAGAGAGATTGAGGGCTTGAGTTACGATGAAATTGCCGACGTCATGTTGTGCCCGATTGGTACTGTACGCAGCAGAATATTTCGTGCCCGCGAGGCGATTGCGGAACGATTGAGACCGATTTTAGGAACGAATCTGGATCAGCGTTGGTAGTTGATGTCAGATAATGAATTGAACAGGCATGATTTTTGTAGAAATATGATGACCGAAACCAGGAAAAACGAAAACATATCAGCGTTGCTTGATGGCGAGATAGACGATGTCACGCTGGATGCCATACTTACAGATATGGATTCGACTGAAAGCAAAGATGTTTGGGGGCTCTATCATCACATAGGTGATGTGTTGCGCTCAGACGATCTTGCCACGCCTTTAAGCGCAGATTTTAATCAGCGTTTTGCAGCACGCTTTGCCAGCGAACCAGCTATTTTGATGCCAAAGATGCACGTGAAGAATGAGTCGAAAGAGTCGGATAAGCCGCAATATCTTCGCTCATATCTGTCCGTTGCAACTGCTGCAGTCGCTGCTTTGTTTGCGTTCGTATTTGTGCCGCAGTTGCTGCAGTTAAATCAAAATCAGGTGCAGACCGTACAGGTATCTGAAATTGTCTCACCAAAATCAGCAAACAAACTGCAACTGGCGTCAGCGCCGGTGACGCCTGATTTGTCGACGAAGGAGCTTGCACAAGTTGAGCCGGCAGTGGAATCCTCTAAACAGGTAAATGAGCGTCAGACTGCACCAGTCGAAATGCTGCGCGATCCCAGAATTGATAGCTATCTGATTGCTCATCAAAAATTTTCCCCGGCAATTAGTGCTGGTACGCAGTATGTTACCCGGGCGAATGCAGTTTCTGGCCCAGCGGAGAAGTAAGGATTATGTTGTTTTATCGTTTCCGATGGCCAGTTCTGCTGATGGGTTTGTGCGTTATCGGTCGCTCAGTTTATGCGGCAGATGATCAGAAGGCAGCGCAGGAAGTATTAAAGAGAATTCAGACATCAGCACAAAATCTGAATTATTCGGGTACGTTTGTTTATCAGCAAGCCAGTCAGATCAGAACTTCTAAAATCACGCATTTTGTAGATCAGCATGGCGAGTTGGAGAAACTTGAAATTCTGGATGGCAAACCGCGTGAATATATTCGCAAAGGTGACGAGGTATCTTGCTATCTTCCTGAAAGTAAAACGATACAGATCGAAAAAAATGTGACGCAAGAAGTTTTTCCCGCCTTACTGACTCAGAATGCATCGTCACTGCCAGACAATTACACCATAAAAAAAGCCGACCTGAATCGTGTTGCCGGACTCACATGTCAGACCTATTTGTTGCAGCCGAAAGATGCTTATCGTTACGGCTATCGTCTTTGTGCGGAAAAACAATCCGGATTGCTCTTACGTGCACAGACAGTGAATGCAAAGAATGACGTCATCGAGCAGATTGCTTTTACAGAGTTGAAGCTGAACGATATTGATAAAAATAAATTGAAACCCAGTTTTCAAAATATCTCGCGCTGGCATATTGAAAACTTAACGGTGCAATCCAATATCAACTCCGGCTGGATAGTCAGATCACTGCCAGCCGGGTTTCGTAAAACCAAGGAAATGAAGCGGGTGATCCCAGCGCCTCCGGCATCGGCAGGGGGTAAATCCGGCGCCTCGCACCAGGTCATACAAATGATATTTTCTGATGGTCTGGCCGCTATTTCCGTGTTTATAGAGCCCGATAGTGAAAGCCGTACTGAAGGTAGTTTGCAGCAAGGCGCAATGACTATTATGGGAAAACGACAAGGGGCTTATTGGCTGACTGTCGTTGGTGAAGTTCCTGTAACAGCGATTCAGCAAGTGATGAACTCAATTGAGTTTAAAACCAAGTAACAATCTAAGTAAGTGAGTGACCCCATGAAAACAAAAAAACTTTTTCCTTTAGAAAAATTGATTTCCACTATAGCGATCAGTGCTTGCGTGGGTTTTGTGGCGCCCTTAGCGGTGAATGCTATACCTGTCGCCCAGGCAGCGTCCGCAGTCACAGGTTTGCCTGATTTTACTGAGTTAGTCGAAAAGACCGGACCAGCCGTTGTCAACATCCGTACGACTGAAAAAATGCAACAGGCTCAGGGGATGAACGGAATGGAAGACGAGCAGATGCAGGAATTCTTCCGCCGCTTCTTCGGAATGCCGATTCCTAAGCAGGCTCCGGTGCCGAAAGGACGCAAACAGGCGCCGCAACAAGAAGAGGAGGTTCCTCGTGGCGTTGGCTCAGGTTTCATCATTTCACAGGACGGTTATGTGCTGACCAATGCACACGTGATTGATGGTGCGACAGATGTCTACGTTAAACTAACAGATAAGCGTGAATTCAAAGCGAAAGTCATTGGCAGTGATAAACGCACAGACGTCGCAGTATTAAAAATTGAAGGCACGAAATTACCGAAATTGACGATAGGTGATTCAGATAAAATCAAGGCCGGCGAATGGGTGATTGCGATTGGCTCGCCATTTGATCTGGACAATACCGTGACTGCGGGAATTATTTCTGCCAAGGCGCGTGATACTGGCGACTATCTGCCATTAATTCAGACCGATGTTGCGGTGAATCCCGGAAATTCAGGCGGCCCGTTGATTAATATGCGCGGCGAGGTTGTCGGTATCAATTCACAGATTTACAGTCGTTCCGGCGGTTATATGGGCATCTCGTTTGCGATTCCGATTGATGAAGCAATGCGTGTTGCTGATCAATTGAAAGGCACTGGCAAGGTAACGCGAGGCCGTATTGGTGTGCAGATTGGCGAAGTCTCTAAAGATGTGGCCGATTCCATTGGCTTGCAAAAGGCGCAGGGCGCACTCGTTGTCAGAATTGAAGCTGGTACTCCGGCAGAAAAAGCCGGGTTGCAGGACGGTGATGTGATCCTTAAGTTCAATGGACAATCGGTTGAAAAATCAACTGATCTGCCACGGATTGTCGGTGCGACGAAACCGGGCTCGAAAGCAACGATGACCGTCTGGAGAAAAGGCGCTATTCGTGAAATGACGATTACTGTTGCCGAAATGGAGCAGGACAAAGTTGCTCAGAAATCCGAGAAAAAAGCGAAAAAAGAGCAAACTAATTTCCTCGGACTTGCCGTTGGTGATTTGAGCGATGCACAGAAAAAAGAATTGCCAGCAGGGGGTGTTGTGATTGAGTCTGCTGATGGCGCAGCCGCTGCAGCTGGCTTGCTGCAAGGCGATATTATCCTGACCTTAAATAATGTTGATGTGAAAGATGCGAAGCAATTCACCAGCATGGTTGCAAAACTGGATAGTAAAAAAACAGCGGTTGTTCTGGTTCGTCGTGAAAATATCTCTCAATTTATTCCGATTAAACCGCAAGCCAAATAAATTCAGCCTGCTAAATCCGGCATATAAAAAAGCTGCTCCTAAAAATGGGCAGCTTTTTTTATAAATATTGCTCGTGTTTTTATGCTTGAGAGTGCTGTGGACTTATAATGCGCTACTTTATTTATGTCGCTTTATTTATGATCGCTTTCACACTGTACTCGCGGAGTTACTGCCATCTTTGTGATGACATGCTGGAGCAATTGCGAGCTTACACAGCAGACTGTCAGTTTTCTGTTGAAGTTATTGATGTTGATACCGATGCAGAGCTGGTTCATTTGTATGATGAACTTGTACCGGTGTTGATTGGCAAAAAGCCCGGTCATCCACCGGAAGAAATTTGCCATTATTTTTTAGATCAGAATGCTTTAAAGGCATTTTTTCAGGCTTGATATGCAAGAAAGTTTAGATTTGTTTGCCTACGACGGTGAGTTGATATGTGGCGTCGACGAGGCAGGGCGGGGGCCATTGGCTGGCCCGGTTATGGCGGCTGCGGTCATTCTCGATCCCGACCATCCGATTGACGGCTTGCGTGACTCCAAAAAACTCAGCGAAGCGCGACGGGATGTGCTGGCTGAGGAAATCAAGAAGTATGCTCTTGCATGGTCAGTGGCTGAATGCTCAGAGCAGGAAATTGATGAGTTGAATATTTTGCAGGCAACCATGCTTGCCATGCGCCGCGCGGTTGAGAGCTTGGCGATCACACCGACACTTGCGTTAATTGATGGTAACCGTTGCCCGGTAATGTCAGTCAGATCTGAGGCTATAGTTAAGGGAGACGACAAGGTGGCGGCAATTTCTGCTGCATCTATTCTCGCAAAAACAGCACGCGATCACGCTCTGTACCAGCTTCATCTTACTTATCCTCAATATGCGCTGGATCAGCATAAAGGTTATCCGACAGCGTTACACCTTGAACGATTACGTGAACACGGCGTCGCACCAATTCACCGCAAATCCTATGCGCCTGTTAAGGCTTTATTGAAATGAAACAAATTACTTCGCGCGAAAATTCTTTGTACAAAGAATTGAAATTACTAGCGACCAGCTCGCAGGTCAGACGTAAAGCCGGGCGTACCTTGCTCGATGGAGTACATCTGTGCGAAGCCTACCAGCAGCATCTCGGTGCCCCGGAGCTATGCATAGTCTCTGATGCCGTGTTAAATGATCCGGAAGTGAGTAAATTACTGGAATTGTGCGAGTCACAGCATATTCAGTGCATTAGCTTACCGGCCAATTTGTATCAGGCCATCAGCCAGGTCGAACATGGTGTGGGTATTATGTTTCTCGTTAATACACCTAGCCCTGTGTTGCCTGAAAATATTTTGGAAAACTCGGTTGCTCTTGATGGTTTGCAAGATCCAGGAAATCTGGGGTCGATTTTACGAAGTGCGGCTGCAGCCGGAATTAAAAATGTTTTTTGTAGTTCCGGTACCGTATTCGCATGGTCTCCGAAAGTCATGCGGGCAGGTATGGGAGCCCATTTTTTACTCAATATTTTTGAAAATATTGACCTCGAAGTTGTTTTGAAGAATGCCAGTATTCCTGTACTTTCCACGAGTTCACATACAAAAACCACGATTTACCAGGCGGACCTCGCACAACCGCTTATTTGGTTATTCGGACATGAAGGGCAAGGGGTTTCCGATAGCCTGATGGCATTGGCAGACATGACCGTCACTATCCCTCAGCAAGCGGCAATTGAGTCGTTGAATGTCGCTGCAAGTGCAGCAATCTGTTTTTTTGAGCAAGTACGTCAACAATCTTTCCAATGAAATAAAAATCCCGGCTGCTTGCCGGGATTTTTTCAGACATCTGATCTGACAGTGCGGCAATGCAGCCGCCTATCATTAATACAATTTAGTATCTCCTTTAATTTCTTGCAAAATAGTCGTCGATATTTCCTCAATGGATTTAGTTGTCGAAGACAACCAGCGTATGCCTTCACGCTTCATCATTGCTTCGGCTTCATTCACTTCATAGCGACAATTTTCTATCGACGCATATTTACTTCCTGGCCGGCGTTCATTGCGAATCTCTGAGAGTCGTTCGGGTGTGATGCTGAGTCCGAACAATTTATGACGAAATTCTGGTAGCGCACTTGGCATTTTCCCACGTTCGAAATCATCGGGAATCAGTGGGTAATTTGCGGCCTTGATCCCATACTGCATCGCCAGATACAAACTGGTCGGCGTTTTTCCTGAACGTGACACGCCAACCAGAATGACATCAGCGGCGGCCAGATTTTTATGCGATTGCCCATCGTCATGTGTTAGTGAAAAGTTAATCGCTTCTATGCGATTTTTGTACTCTTCTGAGTCTGTGATGTTATGGCTACGGCCTATCGTGTGCGTGGATTTCACCCCTAATTCTTGTTCCAAAGGCGAAACAAAGGTTTGAATTAAATCCATATGCAAGCCTTTGGATTTAAATACGATGGTAGCGAGTTCCTTTTTGACCAGTGTAGAAAATACGATGGGTCTGTTGCCGTCAAGGGCAAACGCATCATTGATTCGGCGCACTGCGTCATGTGCTTTATCGACACTATCGACAAATGGCAGGCGAATCTGACGAAATTTGAGGTCAAACTGGGTTAAAACTGAATGCCCGAATGCTTCAGCAGTAATTCCTGTTCCGTCGGAAATGAAATAGACAGTACGGTTTGCTGGTGGCAAATTCGGGTTGGAGAAATCAGGCATAGGGGCGATCTTGAAAGTTTAGGTGAAATTGTGGCATATCGATCCAACAAAAAAGTAGGCAATTTCTTTTGCCACATAGCTCAATTTTGCGAGACACAATGTAAAATGCGTTAACAGGATATGAAAAGTCGCTAGCCCCAAGAATAACAAAAATCTGGTCAGCGACGAAGCAGTACTTAGCAAAGATTTCTTACCATCAAAAGAGGTTGTTATGTCCAACGCAGCAAATACCGAAGCGACTTATGTCGCTTCGTTTGAGCATTTACGCATGACGGATGTTGAATCCGTCGGCGGAAAAAATGCATCTTTAGGCGAAATGATCAGCCAGCTGGCTTCCGCTGGTGTTCGTGTTCCGGGTGGTTTTGCGACCACAGCACAAGCGTTTCGCGATTTTTTATCCTATTCAGTTGATGGCGGTCTTTCGCTTGCGCAACGTATCGCTGACCGTCTTGAGCATCTGGATATTGATGATGTCAAAGAACTGGCAAAAGCTGGTGCCGAAATTCGTCAATGGATTACGGAAACACCTTTTCAGCCACGTTTGCAAAAAGAGATTGAAGAATTTTACAACCGGCTGGTTGCAGATTCGACGGCAGAAATGTCGTTTGCAGTACGCTCTTCCGCTACTGCGGAAGATTTGCCAGATGCATCTTTTGCCGGCCAGCAAGAAACTTTCCTGAATGTGGTTGGTATCGAAAACGTGCTGGAAGCGATGAAACACGTTTTTGCTTCTCTGTACAATGACCGTGCCATTTCCTACCGTGTTCACAAAGGCTTCACTCATGCTGAGGTTGCCTTGTCGGCCGGTGTGCAACGTATGGTTCGTTCTGATCTCGGCGCAGCTGGCGTGATGTTTACGATCGATACCGAATCTGGTTTTGAAGATGTTGTATTCATCACCTCCAGCTATGGCTTGGGCGAAACGGTGGTGCAGGGTGCCGTGAATCCGGATGAATTCTATGTGCACAAACCGATGTTGGAGCAAGGTAAATTGCCGGTGATCCGTCGTAATATCGGTTCCAAACTGATCAAAATGGAATTTACCGGCGAAGCAAAAGCAGGCCGCTCGGTCAAGACTGTGGATGTTCCTGTCGAATTGCGCAATCGTTACTCGTTGAACGATACTGAAGTCGTTGAACTGGCGAAGTATGCGGTGATCATCGAGAAACATTACGGTCGTCCTATGGATATCGAATGGGGCAAAGATGGTCGTGACGGTAAGCTGTATATTCTGCAAGCGCGTCCTGAAACTGTGAAATCTCAGCAAAGTGCCACCGACGCACAACAACGTTTCAAACTCAAAGGTACTGGTACTGTACTGACGTCTGGCCGTGCGATTGGTCAGAAAATCGGCGCGGGTCGCGTACGCGTGATTCATGATCCATCTGAAATGGAACGTGTACAACCAGGTGATGTTCTGGTCGCAGATATGACGGACCCTAACTGGGAACCAGTCATGAAACGTGCTTCCGCGATTGTGACTAACCGTGGTGGCCGTACCTGCCATGCGGCGATTATTGCGCGCGAACTTGGCGTACCTGCGGTGGTTGGTTGCGGTCATGCGACGGATGTTCTGAAAGATGGAACATTGGTCACCGTATCTTGCGCAGAAGGCGATGAAGGTAAGATCTATGATGGTTTGCTGGAAACCGAGGTAACGGAAGAGTTGCGTGGCGACCTGCCCAAATTGCCGTTGAAAATCATGCTCAACGTTGGTAACCCACAACTGGCGTTTGATTTCCAATCGGTGCCAAATGATGGCGTTGGTCTGGCGCGTCTGGAATTCATCATCAACAATAATATCGGTGTTCATCCAAAAGCGATTCTGGAATATCCGAACATTGACGCTGATCTGAAAAAAGCGGTTGAATCTGTAGCACGCGGTCATGCATCGCCAAGAGCTTTTTACGTTGATAAATTAGCCGAAGGCGTAGCGACGATTGCTGCCGCATTCTGGCCTAAGAAAGTCATCGTTCGCTTATCTGATTTCAAATCCAATGAGTACAAAAAGCTGATTGGTGGTTCACGCTATGAGCCGGATGAAGAAAATCCAATGTTGGGTTTCCGTGGTGCTGCACGTTACCTTGCCTCCGATTTCCATGAGTCGTTTGAGATGGAATGTCAGGCAATGAAGCGCGTACGTAATGACATGGGTTTAACCAACGTTGAAATCATGGTGCCATTCGTACGGACACTGGGCCAAGCAGAGAAAGTCGTGAATTTACTGGCGAAAAATGGCTTGAAACGCGGTGAAAATGGCTTGCGCCTGATCATGATGTGCGAGGTTCCTTCCAATGCGATTCTGGCAGAAGAATTCCTCGAATTCTTTGACGGTTTCTCTATCGGTTCGAATGATCTGACTCAACTTACGTTGGGTCTTGATCGCGACTCTGGTCTTGAGTTGCTGGCAGCAGATTTCGATGAACGAGATCCTGCAGTCCGCGCTTTACTTTCCAAAGCGATTGCTGCCTGCCGTAAGCTGAATAAGTACGTCGGTATTTGCGGCCAAGGCCCATCTGATCATCCGGATTTTGCTGAATGGCTGATGAAAGAAGGCATAGAATCAATTTCTCTGAATCCTGATTCCGTGGTGGATACCTGGCAAAAACTGGCAGCAGTCAGTAAGTAATTTTTTCTGATTTTAGTTGTTGAAACGCGAGATGGACAGTAATGTTCTCTCGCGTTTTTTCATTTTTATTCCGTTGTTTCGTGCGCACATAGTTAATAAATTTATTGTTATTTTTTTGCGAATGGTTAAACTCTGAATCATTGAAAACGAAATAAAAATAAAATCAATTACATCAACACATTCCGTAAAAAAGCCCTCGCTACCAACTGGTCGCAAGGGCTTTTTTTTATGGGTAAATTATCATATATATTACCGATGTTTCTTTTATTGTATTAAATCACAATGCAATACCTTAACAAGACAGCAATCACCAACGAACAACAAGGAGATAACAAAAAATGAATGCATGGATGATGTGGGCGGTCATTGCCGGACTGGTCGTCATACTTGAATTATTCACCGGCACTTTTTATTTGCTGATGATTTCTATGGGGCTGGCAGCAGGTGCAATTGCTGCTGTTTTCACACTGTCGACGTCATCGCAGATGATAATCGCTGCGCTGGTAGGCAGCCTGGCGACACTGGCATTACACAACAGCAAATACGGCTGGAAAGGAAATAAGAGTGTTGCGCACGATCCGAACGTGAATATGGATATCGGTCAGACATTGCAGGTGCAGGACTGGCAGGATCAGGGAAATGGTAAATACATTGCACGTGCGATGTATCGTGGCGCGATGTGGGATGTCGAATTACAGCACTCTGCCGGTTATCCGGGGATCTATGTGATTGATGAAGTGCAGGGCAGTCGTCTGATTGTCAAACCCTCGTAAGCAGGACAAGAAACGCAGACATTTTTGAGTAAATTTTCAATAAAATTAAGGTGACTATATGGAAATAGGTAGCGTAGCTCTGGTGCTGTTAGTGCTGGCAATTGTGTTTGTGATCAAAACAATTAATGTTGTGCCTCAGCAGCACGCCTGGGTCGTTGAGCGTTTAGGTAAATATCACAGCACACTGGGGCCGGGTTTGAATATCGTTGTGCCGTTCATAGATCGCATCGCGTACAAACACATACTCAAGGAAATCCCACTGGATGTACCGCCGCAAGTATGTATTACGAAAGACAACACACAGTTGCAGGTCGATGGCATTCTGTATTTCCAGATTACAGATGCGATGCGTGCTTCGTATGGTTCCTCGAATTACATCGCGGCCATTACTCAGTTAGCGCAAACCACTTTGCGCTCGGTGATCGGTAAGATGGAGCTCGATAAAACCTTTGAAGAACGTGACCACATCAATACCACGATCGTCAGCGCGATTGATGAGTCTGCCGCAAACTGGGGCGTGAAAGTATTGCGTTATGAAATCAAAGATCTGACGCCGCCAAAAGAAATTTTGCATGCGATGCAGGCGCAAATTACCGCTGAACGTGAAAAACGTGCATTGATCGCAGCTTCTGAAGGCCGCAAACAAGAGCAGATCAATATCGCCACTGGTGAACGTGAAGCATCGATTGCGAAGTCTGAAGGTGAGATGCAGGCATCCATTAACCGTGCACAAGGTCAGGCGGCGGCGATTCTGGCGATTGCCGAAGCGAGCGCGGAAGCGATCCGTAAAACGGCTGCCGCGATACAGGAACCGGGTGGCTCTGATGCCGTGAATCTGAAAGTGGCAGAGCAATATGTGGGCGCATTCGGTAATCTGGCGAAGACGAATAATTCGATTATCGTGCCAGCGAATCTGGGTGATATGAGTGGATTAATCGCGACAGCGATGCAGGTTGTAAAATCACAAAAACCAGCAACGGTCGAAGCACCACGTCGCCCGGTATAAGGAGACCGTGACGCAATGTAATGCAACCTAAGGCAGCGATACCAATCAACTAGAGTCGCTGCTATTTTAAATTGAATCTAAAAAAGGACTGCCATGTGAAGGGCAGTCCTTTTTTTATTACTTACGTTGTTCAGCGACCGCCCATACGGGTTTCACCAAACAAGGTTTTATATTCGCGTGGTTGTGAGCGCCAGTATTGCGGTGGGACATCGACGCTTGCCCCCAGCTTTGCCGCTGCATGCCATGGCCAGTGCGGATCATACAGAATGCCACGGGCAATACCTATCATATCCGCTTGCCCTTGATTCAGAATGCTTTCTGCGTGTTCGGCTTCGGTAATCAGCCCGACTGCAATCACTGGCATTGTTGTCACTTTCTTGATCGCTTCCGCAAAATGCACCTGATAACCGGGTTCCAGTGGAATCTGTTGTAAAGGTGAGAGGCCGCCACTGGATACGTGTATAAATGCGCAGCCACGTTGCTCTAACTCTTTGGTAAAGACGCTGCTTTGCGCGACATCCCAGCCGCCCTCAACCCAATCGCTGGCCGAAATCCGTATGCCCAGCGTATAGCCATCTGGCAGCGCCGCTTTCATCGCATCAAATATCTCTAATGGAAAACGCAGACGGTTTTCCAGGCTGCCGCCGTATTGATCGGTGCGTTGATTCGACAATGGCGATAAAAACTGATGCATCAGATAACCGTGTGCGGCATGTAACTCGATTGCATCAATGCCCAGCCGGTGCGCACGTTTGGCCGCATCAACAAAAGCCTGTTTGACACGTTCCAATCCGGTCGCATCCAGCACCAGCGGCGCGGTTTCTTTGGCGTTGTGTGGAATCGCAGACGCTGACACGGTTTGCCAGCCACCATCCGCTTCGGCAATCAACTGGCCGCCATCCCAAGGGCGTTGGCTGGATGCTTTTCTGCCGGCATGTGCCAGTTGCACTGCGATTGGCATAGCCGAATATTGACGTACTGACTGTAAAACCTTACCCAGCGCGGCTTCGGTTGCATCTGACCAGAGACCGACATCGTATGGCGAAATGCGACCCGCAGGTTCGACTGCAGTTGCTTCGATAATCAACATGCCCGCACCAGAAGTGGCAAGGCTGCCGAGATGCATCAGATGCCAATCGCCGATTGCACCATCCACGGCGGAATACTGGCACATAGGGGCAATGATGATGCGGTTTTTAAGAGTCAGGTTGCCGAGTTTGAAAGGTGAAAAGAGGGTGCTCATTTTTTAGATCCCAGGCAAAAAAGAAAACAAATGGATGTGTAAAAAGGAATTCAAGGCCAAGACAACGGTAGCCCGAACTGAAAATCATCAGAGCCATTATGCCGAAAGATCAATGAAACTGCTGGCAGCAGCTTTTTTTGTAGTCGGTATGCCGCCGAAACTTATTTGTGCTGAGCAATGACACAGAGTCAGAAGTGCCTTAAAACGCTATAAAAATACTCCCGGGGAGTATTTTTATAGCGCCTTATTTATCAAGGAGGTTATGGGGTAAAAAGCCATATACTCCCCAAAAAATGTATTTTCTATAGAAAATATCGGCGCTATCGCTGACGATGCTCTCGTTCAGATTTTTGCAATAGGACGAAAAAAGCCCTCTTGTGAAACAAATGGCGCAACCTGATATAGTAGTCCTAATCAGAACGAATATTCCGTTGCAACAGGTTACTACGTGCGATGGAAAATCAGATCTGACCAAGATCAATCTCTTATCGAAAGCCAGTAATGTCCGATTTAATTCAAAAATTGAAATGGCGCTATGCGACCAAAAAAATGAACCCAGCCAAGGCGGTGCCACAAGAAAAAGTGGACCGTATTCTTGAAGCGATTCGCTTGACCGCAACTTCCAGTGGTTTGCAGCCATACGAAGTGCTGGTGGTGACGAATGCAGAAATCCGCGAAAAAATCAAAGCCATCGGCTGGAATCAGGCGCAGATCACTGAAGGCTCGCATCTGCTGGTGTTTGCCGCATGGGATAACTACACAGCCGAACGCATCAACATGATGTTTGATCTGACCAACGATGAGCGCGGATTCAAAAACGAAGGATGGGAAAACTATCGCAACATGTTGTTGTCGACTTACCCTGCGCGTGATGCAGAAACGAACTACCAGCACGCTGCGCGTCAGGCTTACATTGGCCTTGGTACTGCGCTGGTTGCGGCAGCCGAAGAACAAGTTGACAGCACACCGATGGAAGGTTTTGATCCAGCCGCGCTGGACGAAATCCTCGGTCTGCGCGCCAAAGGCTTACGCAGCGTCGTGATCCTGCCATTGGGCTATCGCGAAGAAGACAAAGACTGGTTAGTCAATCTGAAAAAAGTCCGTCGTCCGACTGCGAAATTTGTCACCGAAGTCAAATAATCCATTTTGACGGAGCATCCGCGTTGCTGTGAAAAGCATGCGGATAAAATAAAAAAGCTGCGATTTTCATCGCAGCTTTTTTTATGTATCACAGTTCCTGTAATAGAACATCAAACCCGGGGGTGCAAACTGTGTACGGCATGAAAACAGTTAACAGACATTGGGTGAATTTAATTTCCCTGCAGATTTGTGATAATTTTAAACGGCCGGTATTCGCCAATTTTAGGATCAAAAACGTCTTTGGTTTCAAACGAGATTTTCACAGTTTTGCCAATCAGGGTTTTGTATGAAGCTGCCAGATCCAGATTACTGTTCACCTGCGTCAGCCAGATATATTTACTGACTTTTCCAGATGCTTCCTGCAAAGAAAATACGACAAAGTTATCCGCATCGACCTTATTGATTTTTCCGCTGACAGAGCCGCGTGCCTCCACCGCCTCTGTGCTTAACTTTATTAAGGTAGCGGGGCATACGGATGCCATTCGTGCACCGACAAGCTCGCCCGTTTTTTGCCCATCTTTCATGGGATTATTCATATCGACCTGATGATCTTTCAGTATTTTCAGTTTGTCGTCCGGAGTGGCTGATTGCAATATGCAAAATCCTACCTGCATCGTTATCGACTGCTTATTGATATTTTCCGGAAGTTTTTCTACGCATTCGCAAGAGCGCTTTGCCATTGCATCGAGATAATCCTGCGCGTTGACATTGTGTACGGTGGCAAAGGATAACAAAGCGGATAAGAGAAATTTCATCATAAAAATAAGTGTCCAGAAGTGGGAAAATGACAGTGGAAATAGCGTGGCAATGTGAATTTTACAATGCGACTTGTATGTCCAGATAAATATTTGCTGAGCCTGTCGTCGCGTTGCCGTCACGTGTTGATCTATCCACCCACGTTACGTCGATACCGATGCCATGTTTTTTCTGCTGCCAATACCTCTGTTCTCAGACTAAGCAAATACAGCACTTGACTTCGTTCCACTCATGCCCATTTTGTATGAGGTATGCAATCAGCATGCAAGCATATTCCGCAGGGCTGGGCTGACACGTATTCGCGGTCAGAGATGACGTTGAATGAAATGGAGCGCAAATATGGGGTGGTTGTTATTCATTACGGTGGCATTGATCCTGGGCGTATTCGTTGCGCCGCGCGCCCGGCTGCGCTATGTGTTGTCACGGGCGTTTCCTTTGAATTATTCAAAAATTCTGCGCAAAAATTTGCCTGCGTACAAACACATGCCAACGGATTTGCAGATGCAGTTAAAGCGCCGGATTCGTCAGTTTTTATATCAGAAAACCTTTGTCGGTTGTGATGGTCTGGTCATCACCGATGAGATCAGGGTCACGATTGCTGGCAAAGCCTGTCTGCTGTTGCTGAATCGTACCTCGGACGTGTATCCGCAACTGACGCATGTGCTGGTGTATCCGTCGGCATTTGTCGCGCCGCGCAAAGAGATGCATAGCGGCGGGGTGGTCACGCATACGAATCAAGGCCTCAGTGGCGAATCCTGGAGCGATGGCCGCGTGATTCTGGCCTGGGATCAGGCGGCGCATAATGCTGAGACGGAAGCGCGTGGACAAGATGTGGTGTTGCACGAATTCGCGCATCAGCTCGATAGCGAAACCGGCAGTACAAATGGCGCACCTGCGCTGCCGAATGCGGCGGCCTATCAGGCGTGGTCGCAAGTGATGGCGGCAGAGTTTGCCCAGTTACAGCAAGCGATACAGTCGCATCATCCGCATAGTCATCTACACCATCAGCAGCCTTATCCTGATGTGATAGATCCTTACGGTGCGACGAATCCGGCAGAATTTTTTGCCGTCACCACCGAAGCATTTTTCAAGAAGAGTACGGCACTGGCCTTACATCATCCGGCCTTATTTGCCCAATTGAAAAGCTATTACTGCGTTGATCCGCGTGAGTGGGTCTGAGAGGGTTTTAGTGACTATGCGTGATTGGATGCAGATGTAAAAAAGGGACGCGATGTGCGTCCCTTTTGATATGCTAAGCCATCACGTCAGCCTTAAATAGCGGCTTCCAGAAACTCTTGCTGCTCCAGCCAGTCGGCTTCGATCTGGGATAATTCTTTCACCAGATAAGCCTGATCCAGCAGCAAAGTTTTCAGCTTTTCCTTGTTGGCGTCGCTGTAGATATCGCTGTCTTCGAGCTGCACATCGATGTCTTTCTTTTTGCTATTCAGCTTGGCCATCTCGTCTTCCAGACGTTTGATGCGTGTCTCGATAGGCTTGCGCACATTTGCCAGACGCTGACGTTCCTCGGCATCACGTTTGCGCTGTTCCTTATCATCAACCTTGGCAACCGGAATTGATTTGGCGAGTGGCAGGCTGGCTTCTTTCTTTTCTTTCTGCGGTAATGCTGCAGGCGTGGCGGCTTTTTCCAGTTTGTTTTTAAACAGCCAGTCTTTGTAATCGTCCAGATCGCCATCGAAGGGCTGCAATTTACCATCGGCGACGATGATGAATTCGTCAGTCGTTGCGCGCAGCAAATGCCGGTCATGCGACACCACGACCAGCGTGCCTTCAAACTGCGCCAGCGCATCGGTCAGGGCTTCGCGTGTTTCCAGATCCAGATGGTTGGTCGGTTCATCGAGCAGCAGCAGGTTAGGGCGTTGCCAGACGATCATCGCCAGCGCCAGCCGGGCTTTTTCGCCGCCGGAAAATGGTTTGATCGGGCTGGTGACCATCGTGCCAGGGAAGTTGAAACCACCGAGGAAATTACGCAATTCCTGCTCACGTACATCCGGCGCAATATGGGCCAGATGCCATAAAGGGGATTCGTCGTGGCGCAGCATTTCGACCTGGTGCTGGGCAAAATAGCCGATCGACAGACCTTTGCCGGTTTGCATGGTGCCATGCAGTGGCGGAATATCGCCGACGATGGTTTTGATCAGCGTTGATTTACCGGCACCATTCACCCCGAGCAAACCGATACGCTGACCGATTTGCAGAGAAAACTTCACATCGCTGACGATGCATTTTTCTGTGAAGCTGTGATCGGTTGCCGATTCGATGCGGTAGCCGCAATCGACATCTTCCATCACCAGCATAGGATTCGGCGCGCTGAGTGGTTCGCGGAATTCAAATGAAAATTCAGCTGCAGCCCGCAGCGGTGCCAATTCTTCCATCTTGGCCAAGGCTTTGATCCGGCTTTGCGCCTGTTTTGCCTTGGAGGCTTTGGCGGCAAAGCGGCTGATGAAGGATTCCAAATGGGCGCGCTTGCGGTTTTGTTTCTCTATCATGCCCGCTGCCAGAATCAGCTGCGCTGCGCGTTGACGTTCGAACGCCGAGTAGTTACCGGAATAGCGTTTGAGTTTGCGTTCATCGATATGCACGATGACATTCGCCACACCATCCAGAAAATCGCGGTCATGCGAAATGATGATCAGCGTACCAGCATAGCGTTTCAGCCAGTCTTCAAGCCAGATGATGGCATCCAGATCCAGATGGTTGGTCGGTTCATCGAGCAGCAGCAAATCAGATTTACACATCAGCGCCTGCGCCAGATTGAGGCGCATACGCCAACCACCGGAAAAACTGGCGACGGATTCTTCGAGTTGTTCAAGTTTGAAGCCTAGGCCGATCAGTAATTGTTCGGCGCGTGAACGCACGGTGTAGGCGTCGGCATCCGCCAGTGAGCCGTACATATTACCAATGGCGATGCCATTATCGTGGCTTTCTGGCTGGGCTTCGAGTTCGGCTAATTCGGCTTCGAGTTTGCGTAAAGTGACATCGCCATCAATCGCGTAATCAATCGCGCTGCGTTCGAGTGGCGGGGTTTCCTGCGCGACGTGGGCGAGTTGCCATTTGGCCGGAAATTCTATGCTGCCCTGATCCGGATGCAGCTCGCCGCGCAACATCGCAAACAAACTGGATTTGCCCGCGCCATTGGAACCGATCAGGCCGATTTTGTCGCCGGGATTGAGCGTGACATCGACGCTATCGAATAAAGGCTTGGTGCCACGGGCGAGAACGACTTGCTGCAAACGTATCATATAAACTTAAAATAAGGGGAGTATGTTGCTTTTTGCTGTAATTGTCAGCGTAAATAAAGGGCTTTTAAATATACTCCGGGGAGTATATTTTGGGTGAAAACTGGGCAAATGATGCTTTGCCCAGTTTTCTTAACCATGGTTATTACCACTACTACTCGTATTGCGTGGTTGCGATTTACTGTGATTTTTGCGATTGCTGTCGGAATACTGACCTGGCAGCGAGCATCTGCATCAGGCTGTGAACTTTGCCAGATCGTGCGCTTCGACCAGAAATACCATATCGTCACCGGCACTGGTGGATAACCAGGTCAGATTCAGATCGGCGAAAGCGGCTTCGGCAAACGCGCGTTCATTGCCGATTTCTACCATCAGCAACCCATTTTTCGTCAAGCGCTGCGCCGCACCGGCAACAATTTTACGCACCAGATCCATGCCGTCGTCGCCACCTGCCAGCGCAATTTGTGGCTCATGCCGGTATTCCTGCGGCAGTTTATCCATGGAGCCGGAATTCACATACGGTGGATTCGTAATGATCAGATCGTATTTTTTATCCGGCACATTGGTGTACAGATCGGATGCGATCAGCGTGACGCGATCCTGTAATTCGTATTTGGCGACATTGCGTTCGGCAACTGCCAGCGCATCGGCTGAAATATCAATCGCATCGACATGCGCGTTCTGGAACATGTCCGCCAGCATGATCGACAGGCAACCGGAACCCGTACAGAGTTCGAGTATGTTGCTGATATTGTCGGGATCGCTGACCCATGGTGAAAAGTGATCAGGAATTAATTCAGCAATGAAGGAACGCGGCACGATCACGCGCTCATCAACGTAGAAATTATAGGTGCCCAGCCAAGCTTCATTGGTCAGATACGAGGCTGGCACGCGATCAGTGGCGCGGCGTTCTATCACGCGCAGGGCGGCGTCGATTTCTGAGGTCAATAAATTGGCGTCTAAAAACGGCTCAATTTTATCCAGTGGCAGATGCAGCGTATGCAGCAACAGATAGGCGGCTTCGTCCAGCGCATTACTGCTGCCATGACCAAAAAACAGCTGTTCTTTGGTGAAGCGGCTGACTGCATAACGCAACAAATCGCGCAGGGTTTTAAAAGTAGAGGCGGGTGTGGTCATAGGATTCTTTCTTGCCATGGCATCGCCTGAATGGTGTCGTTGCAGTGACGGATTCAGGCGGATGCACGGTGATTTTTCTGCTGAAATTACTGAAATTTATTTCAGCAGATTTTCTAAAGTACGGCGGTAAATATTTTTTAATGGGTCGATGTAGCGTAATTCTACGTGTTCATCGATTTTATGAATGCTGGCATTCGGCGGCCCGAACTCTACCACTTGCGGGCAAATTTTGGCAATGAAACGGCCGTCGGAGGTGCCGCCGGTCGTCGATAATTCGGTTTCTACGCCGGTTTCGGCGCGAATCGCATCCGCCAGCGCATCACTCAGATTGCCTTTCGGCGTCAGGAAAGGATGGCCGCCTATCGTCCATTTCAGATCATAACTGAGGCCGTGTTTATCGAGAATCGCATGCACCCGTTGCTGCAGGCTTTCTGCGGTGCTGGCGGTGCAAAAGCGGAAATTGAAATCGATGACAGCATCACCCGGGATCACATTCGATGCGCCGGTACCAGAATGCATATTCGACATTTGCCACGATGTCGGCAGGTAATATTCATTGCCTTCATCCCAGACTTCTGCCACCAGTTCTGCCATTGCCGGTGCAAACAGATGGAGAGGGTTTTTGGCTAATTGTGGATAGGCGATGTGACCCTGCACGCCTTTGATTGTCAGTTTTCCCGACATGGTGCCGCGTCGGCCATTTTTGATGGTGTCGCCCAGCACATCGACAGAGGTTGGTTCGCCGACGATGCAGTAATCCAGCTGCTCGCCACGGGCTTTAAGCTGCTCGCAAACGACGACAGTGCCGTCGGTGGCCGGGCCTTCTTCATCGCTGGTGATCAGAAAACCTATCGAACCCTGATGATCAGGATGGGCGGCGATGAATTCTTCGGTCGCCACCACAAAGGCGGCAATCGAGGTTTTCATATCGGCTGCGCCACGTCCATACAATTTCCCATCCCGATGGGTCGGCGTGAATGGTGCCGATTGCCATTGCGCCACCGGGCCGGTCGGCACAACGTCGGTATGGCCAGCGAAGACGACCAAAGGCTGAGTATTGCCGCGACGTGCCCAGAGGTTGGTGACGTCGCCGGATTGTATGGTTTCGCAATGAAAACCCAGCGGTTCTAACAGGGAAATCAGCGTGCGCTGGCAACCTTTATCTTCGGGCGTGACGGAATCCAGTGCGATCAGTTGTTCGGTAAGGGCGAGGGTTTTACTCATCATTATTTTTTAAAAATATCTTCAAACTGTGCGGTGGAAAAACCAACCGATACATGTTGTATCTGCTGCCCCTGACTGATTTGCAGTACCGGGCGTTTGATCAGCGACGGCTGGTTCAGCATCAAAGCAATGGCTGCTTCCTGATGGCTGGCAGCGGCTTTTTGTTCATCACTCAGCGCACGCCAGGTTGTACCTTTGCGGTTGATCAGCACGTCCAGACTCAGATGCTGCAACCACTGTTCGATCGTGCGTTGATCCAGACCTTGTTTTTTAAAGTCATGGAAAACAAAATCAATTGCCTGTTCCTGTAGCCAGACGCGGGATTTTTTCACGGTGTCGCAATTCGGAATGCCAAAGACAGTGACGGAGTGAGTGCGGCTTTGTGTCATATTACTTTTTAGCGTTATGCGTTCAGGGTAAATTCAGTGAAAGATGCTTCTTCTCTTTCTTCTGGCTCTGGCTCGGGTTGCGGCTGAGGCGTGCCTGAGGCTTCATTATTCAACAGCCACAACAAGTTATTGGCGGAGTCTGCATTTGCCAATCCTTCTTCTTTGCTGATCAGACCTTGTTTAATCAGTTTCATTAATGCCAGCTCAAACGTTTGCGAACCTGGCGACAAGCTCTTTTCTATCGCTTCTTTAATCTGGAAAATATCGCCTTTTTCGATCAGCTCGGAAACATAACGGGTATTAAGCATGATTTCGATTGCGGGACAGCGACCGCCATCGGTCGAACGAATCAGGCGTTGAGAAATAATCGCCCGGATAGAGGATGCCAGATCAAGCAATAAGGCTGAGCGGTTTTCCATAGGGAAGAAACTGATGATACGGTTCAGCGCCTGATAACTATTGTTTGCATGCAAGGTCGCCAATACCAGATGGCCGGACTGCGCATAGGCAATCGCCGACATCATGGTATTCAGATCGCGAATCTCACCAATCAAAATACAATCCGGTGCCTGACGTAAGGAATTTCTTAATGCCGTTTCAAGGCTGTCGGAATCGGTGCCGACTTCGCGCTGATTGACGATCGATTTTTTACTGTGAAACAGGTATTCAATCGGATCTTCGATGGTCAGGATGTGGCCTGTTTTGACTTCATTGCGGTAATCCAGCATTGAGGCAATGGTGGTCGATTTACCTGAGCCAGTCGCACCGACAACCAGGATCAGGCCGCGTTTTTCCATGATCAGTTCGGGTAATACAGGCGGCAAATTCAATGTGTTCAGCGCCGGAATATTTCCCGGCACAAAACGGAATACAGCTGAAAAAGAACCACGTTGGCGAAACGCGGAAAGACGGAAACGACCGATACCTGGTGCACCGATACCGATGTTGAGCTCATTATCTCGCTCGAGTGCCGCGAGGTGTTCGGCTGAAACCACCTCTGCCAACAAAGACAGAATATTTGCCTGATCCATTTTTTGTTGATTGATAGGCAGCAGGTTGCCGTTAATCTTCAAATGCACAGGTGAATTGATGGCAAAAAACATGTCTGACGCATGTTTTTCTTTCATCAGCTGAAATAAACGTTCCATTGCCGCCATGATGATTCCTTTTCTGAGAGTAAATTAGCCGGACCACCATCGTGACCCGGCTAATTTCTTCTTTCAATAAATGGTAAGACTCAAACCTGTTTATTAGTCAGTCCATCAACGAATTAAGCGCCGCGCAATAATTCATTGATGCTGGTTTTGGAGCGTGTTTGTGCATCAACGCGTTTAACGATCACCGCGCAATACAGACTGTATTTGCCATCCGCCGACGGCAGGCTGCCGGAAACAACAACAGAACCGGAAGGAATGCGGCCATAGCTGACTTCGCCAGTGGCGCGATCGTAAATCTTGGTTGACTGGCCGATATACACACCCATAGAGATCACGGAATTTTCTTCGACGATCACGCCTTCGACGATTTCAGAGCGGGCACCGATGAAGCAGTTATCTTCGATGATAGTAGGATTTGCCTGCATAGGCTCCAGTACGCCACCAATACCGACACCGCCGGATAAGTGTACGTTTTTACCGATCTGCGCGCAGGAACCAACGGTCGCCCAGGTATCCACCATCGCACCTTCATCCACATACGCACCGATATTCACATACGAAGGCATCAGTACCACGTTTTTAGCAATGAAACTGCCACGACGTGCAACTGCTGGCGGTACGACGCGGAAGCCGCCTTTAGCGAAATCTTCGGCTGTGTAATTCGCAAACTTGGTCGGTACTTTATCGAAGAACTGCATGTGATCGCCGGACGGCATGCAGATATTGTCTTCCAGTCGGAACGACAGTAATACCGCTTTTTTTACCCATTGATTGACATGCCATTGACCATCGATTTTTTGCGCAACGCGCAGGCTGCCGGCATCCAGTTCGCTCAGTACGTGCGCAACAGCTTCGCGGATTTCTGCAGGCGCAGATTTCGGTGAAAAGTCAGCGCGGTTTTCCCATGCCTGATCGATGATTTGCTGTAATTGTTGTGTCATGGTGATCTTCTTTTAAAGAAATGAATTAATGTAAAAGTATTTTTAAATGTGCCTGAGTGTGTGTCTGCTGTATTTAGTATTATTCGTTACTCAGTTCTTTGCAAAACGCGACGATGCGCTGCGCTGCTTCCAGGCATTCGCCGACTTCGGCGACCAGCGCCATGCGTATGCGGTTTTCTCCTGGATTGATGCCATGCGCTTCGCGGGCGAGATAACTGCCGGGTAAGACCGTCACATTATATTGTTGGTATAAGCGTCGTGCGAATTCGGTGTCGCTGATACCTTTCAGGTGATCAACTTTGGCCCACAAATAAAAGGCGGCATCGGGCAACTGCACATCCAGCACTTCTTGCAACAGCGGTGTGATCTGGGCAAACTTTTTGACGTACTTGGCGCGGTTTTCTTCCACATGGGTTTCATCATTCCATGCTTCCACCGATGCGGCCTGTATCATCGGGCTCATTGCACTGCCGTGATAGGTGCGATACAGCAGGAATTTTTTAATAATTTCCGCATCGCCAGCAACAAAACCGGAGCGCATACCTGGCACGTTAGAGCGTTTCGATAAACTCGACAGAGTGATCAGTCGTTGGTAATCAGGGCGTCCCAATAGCTGCGCCGCCTGCAAGCTACCTAAAGGTGCTTCTTCCTTAAAATAAATCTCGGAATAACACTCGTCAGCCGCAATCACAAAACCATAGCGATCTGATAGCTCAAATAATTCTTTCCAGTCGTCCAGATTCAGCACGGCACCCGTAGGATTGCCCGGGGAACAGATAAACAATAACTGCACACGTTTCCAGATGTCTTCCGGAATGCTTTTGTAATCTGGGGCAAAATTGCGTTGCGGATCCGCATTCGCAAAATACGGCTCCGCGCCGGACAAATAGGCTGCACCTTCATAAATCTGATAAAAAGGATTCGGACACAATACCAGCGGCAGCCCGTCCTGACATTCTTCAGTATTGATGGCCGTTTGCGTCAGCGAAAACAAGGCTTCACGTGAGCCGTTCACCGGCAAAATCTGTGTTGCCGGATTGAGCGCCGGAATCGCGTAGCGGCGCGCCGCCCATTCTGAAATCGACTTACGCAACGCATCAGAACCAGTCGTTGCCGGATAACTTGCCAGCCCGGCCATATTGGCGATCAGTGCCTGTTTAATGAATTCAGGCGTAGGGTGTTTCGGTTCACCTATACCAAGGCTGATGGGCGTGTAAGTGGGATTGGGTGTGACATCAGCAAACAGACGTTTGAGTTTCTCAAAAGGATACGGTTGTAACTTGGCGAGGTGAGGATGAAAGTGCATTTTTAGATTCGTTATCAATACGGGAAAGTCTCAGGTCGCTGTCTTAGTGAAGCAATATTTTGAGGCAATATTTGCTTTCACCGGATTTATTGCGCAATATCATGACCGGCATACGTTTGCCTGATACTGAATTGACAGAATTTCGTATTATAGCCTTTGCCAGATTCTTCAGAGGCAGGCTTTGAGGATATTTCATCACGCTAATTTGTAAGAATTCTCACAAAATAAAGTTAAAGTTAGCGATTTCTTAAACTTCAGGCATGAAAATTCGGCAGATCAAATGGTATGATGCTGGGCTGATAGTCAGGTACTGGCAAGGCTTGGTGGTGGTGCCTTGCAAGGCATCTGAGAGCAGTGACGGGTTTGTCTGCAAACGATAATAATATTTCATTAAGTGCGATTAACTTCTATTAAATTGTCGGGATTCAAATCTTTCGTTGAACCCACTCATTTTCAGGTGCCAGGTCAGTTGGTCGGTGTTGTCGGGCCAAACGGCTGCGGCAAATCGAACATCATCGACGCGGTGCGCTGGGTGCTGGGCGAATCAAAAGCATCAGAGTTGCGTGGCGAATCCATGCAGGACGTCATTTTTAACGGATCCACCCACAGAAAGCCTGCTGGTCGTGCCTCAGTCGAATTGGTGTTTGATAACAGTCTGGGCAAAGCGGCGGGGCAATGGAGTCAGTATGGTGAAATCGCCGTTAAGCGCACACTGACCCGGGACGGCACTTCCACTTATTACATCAATGGTCAGCCGGTTCGCCGCCGCGATATTCAGGATATTTTCCTCGGTACCGGCCTCGGGCCGCGCGCCTACGCGATCATCGGTCAGGGCATGATTTCGCGGATCATCGAAGCGCGCCCTGAAGAATTACGTATTTTCCTCGAAGAAGCCGCCGGTGTTTCCCGCTACAAAGAGCGTCGCCGCGAAACCGAGAACCGCATTCACGACACGCATGAAAATCTGGTGCGCGTCGAAGACATTTTGCGTGAGTTGAACAACAATCTGGAAAAACTGGAAGCGCAGGCAGTGATTGCGAATAAGTTTCACGAGCTGCAATCCGATCAGGAAGAAAAGCAAAAATTATTATGGCTGCTGCGTAAGAATGAAGCCGCCAATGAACAAAAGAAATATTTTGCTGAAATAGAAAAAACTCAGCTCGATCTGGAAGAACAAACAGCTAAGTTGCGTCACGTAGAGCTCGAACTCGAGCAAATGCGTCAGGCACATTACGCGGTCGGCGATCACATGCATCAGGCACAGGGGCATCTGTATCAGACGAATGCTGAAATCGGCAGCCTTGAGGCGCAAATCAAGTTTGTGATCGAATCGCGTAGTCGTCTGCAATCGCAGCTGCATTCACTGACTGCCCAGCGTGATCAGTGGCAACGTCAGAGTCATCAACTGCAAGACGAGCTTTCAGAAGCCGAAATTCAAGTGGAAGAACTGGCGATGCGCGCAGAGCTGGCATCGGAAACGGCGCAATCTCAACAGGATACTTTGCCTGCGATGGAGCAGGTGTGGCGTGAGTCGCAACTGAAAACGACCGAATCCCGTGCCCGGATTATGCAGATGCAGCAGCAGATTGAACTCGAATCCGCGCATCAGCGTAATGCTTCGAATATTCTGAACACGCTGGCGTCGCGTAAAGAGCGCCTGATGCAGGAAAAACAGGGGCTGGCGATGCCAGACTCCAGTCATCTGGATAATTTGTCTTTCCAGCTTGAAGAAAAAAAACAAATGCTGGAAGAGTTGAGTATGCAACTCGAAGAAGCACAGGAACGTTTGCCTGTGCTCGAAGACGAACGCAAACAGGCGCAGCAGCAGGTGAATCAGGATGCCGCTGAATTAGCGCAACTTGAAGCACGCCTGCTGGCATTAAAGCAGTTGCAGGAAAAAGTGCAAACACAAGGGAAAGTTCAGCCCTGGCTGGAAAAACACGAACTTGGACGCTTGCCTAAGCTATGGCAAAAGCTGCATATTGAAGCTGGCTGGGAAACGGCGCTGGAATCTGTCTTGCGTGAGCGTACCGCCTCGCTGGAGATGTCCAATCTTGATTGGGCAAAAGCATTTTTTAATGATGCGCCGCCAGCAAAGCTGGCAGTGTACAGTCCGCAGATCTTGGCAGATCAGCCGTCGGCGGTGTCTGGTTTAAAACCTTTCATCAGCCTGTTGCAGTTGAACGATGCCGGTATCCGCAGTCTGATGCAGGACTGGTTACATCAGGTTTACATCGCTGAAGATGTCGCGTCTGCCTTTATTGATCGCGTGAAGTTGCCGCCGGGCGCGTCCTTTATTACTAAGCAAGGCCATGTGATTTCCCGCTCCAGTGTGCGTTTTTATGCCTCGGATTCCGAGCAGGATGGCGTGCTCGGGCGTCAGCAGGAAATCGACAATATCAGTAAGCAATGCCGTGCCAGACAATTGCTCGCAGATGAAGCGAAAGCGCGCTCGGTTCGTGCTGAATCTGTGTATAGCCAGGCGACGCAGCAGTTGCAGGAATTACGTCAGCGCGTTGGCACACTGACGCAAACAACGCACAGTCTGCAAATTGAATACATGAAACTGGCTGAAGTGCAGGAGCGTTTTAATCAGCGCAGCACACAGATCAGCACTGATCTGGCCGAAATCGCCGCGCAGGAAAGCGAACAACAACAGGCCAGAGCCGAATCCGAGCAAAAATTTGAAATGCTCGATATGGAACTGGCCGAGTTGCAGGAGTCGCATGAAGAAGGGCAGACGGCGTATCTGGAAAAAGAACAGCAGTTGAATCAGGCGCGCCAGCGTTTGCGTGATCTTGAACTGGCGGCGCAGGAAGCTGCTTTCGCTGAAAAATCGCACCGCAGTAAAATGGAAGAAATGCGTCGCAATATTGCGACAGCGCTGGAGCAATCTGCGCAATTATTTGCCAGCATGCAGCAAGGTCAGCTGGAGCTGGAATCGATGGACGACCAGACCGCGCAGGCGGGTTTGCAGGATTTGCTGGATCGTCGCAGCGATCAGGAACGTGCTCTGGCGGATGCTCGGCATGAGCTGGATCAGCTGACGCAGCAATTACGCCAGTATGAAGACAATAAAGCGCAGACAGAACGCGGCTTGCAGCCACAACGCGACCGCATCGTCGAATTGCAATTGAAAGAGCAGGCAGCGCGCCTCGCGCAAGAACAATACGACGAACAATTGCGCAATTTTGAAGTCGATGAAGCCGCATTGTCAGAGAAACTGCATGCAGATCTGAAACCTTCTTATTTGCAAGGTGAGGTGACGCGTCTGAATAATGCGATTGCCGCGTTGGGCGCAGTGAATATGGCGGCACTCGATGAACTGGTGCAGGCGAAAGAGCGTAAAACTTTCCTCGATGCACAGCACGCCGATCTGACCGAGGCAATCACCACTTTGCAAGATGCAATCCAAAAGATTGATATTGAAACGCGTGAATTGCTGCAAGATACCTTTGATAAGGTCAATCATCACTTTGCTGAGCTGTTCCCGATTTTATTCGGTGGTGGTCAGGCGAAACTGATCATGACCGGCGACGAAATTCTGGATTCTGGCGTGCAGGTGATGGCACAGCCTCCGGGCAAAAAGAATGCGACGATACATCTGCTGTCCGGCGGCGAAAAAGCCTTGACCGCGACGGCGCTGGTATTTTCTATGTTTCAGCTCAATCCTGCACCATTCTGTCTGCTGGATGAGGTGGATGCGCCTTTAGATGATTCAAACACTGAGCGTTTCTGTAATATGGTGAAACGCATGTCGTCCAATACCCAGTTTTTATTTATCTCCCACAATAAGATTGCAATGGAAATGGCACAGCAACTGATTGGTGTCACTATGCAGGAACAGGGGGTTTCCCGAATTGTGGCGGTGGATATGGAATCCGCCGTCAATTTTGCTACTGAGGCTCAAGCAGCATGACAGATCTACAATTAAGTTTATTAGCTATCAGCGGTACTTTGGTCGTTGGTGTGGTCGCCTTTAATAAATGGCAGGAATACAAAGCCAAGAAAACCGTCGAAAATGCGTTCGATGACGGGCAGGATGACGTACTGCTCAATCCTGATCTGCCCGCAGACGTCACGCAAAGACATGAACCTGTTTTTGCTGATGAAAACATCCCTGTTACTCGCCCGGCAGAACCGGTATTGACAGACAGTGTTGAGTCGGAACTGGCTGCAGAAGTCAATGAGGATGCGAAAACAGTTTCTGCCGAAAAAGAATTGCCGGTTGATGAACTGATAGATTGCGTGATTCCGCTTGAATTTGATACGCCTGTCCGTGGCGAAAAAATTCTGGCAGAAATTGCAGACCTTAAGTATGTCGGTAAAAAGCCAGTGCATTTCATTGGTCAGACCCATAGCGGCGAGCGCGACGTAATCGCCATCGGCGGTGCGTACACTACCTTGTTCGCAGGCATACAGATGGTCAGTCGTAGCGGCGCGTTAAACGAACTGGAGTATTCAGAGTTCGTCATGAAATTACGTGCGATTGCCGATAACCTGAATGCCCACCCTGATATTCCAGACATGAACTCCGTGATTTCTCACGCGCGAGAATTACATCAGTTCGTAGCTGAACACGATGCGCAATTGAGTGTTAATGTGGCTGCCACCGGCGCTGCTTGGGCGCTCAATACGTTGATCGCCGCTTTGGAAAAAATGGGATTTGATCAGCGTCCGGACGGGCGCCTGATGATGCCGGACGGTGATGGCGGCAGTTTGTTTACCTTATCCACCAATGTCGGCGTCAGCGAAGCCTTAACATCGCGCCTGACCTTGTTGCTGGATGTGCCTTGCGTTGCGCCGTCTCGCGATGGTTTTGGTGCGATGGCAGCGTGCGCTCGTTCATTGGCGACCCGCCTTGGCGGCACGGTCGTGGATGATGGCAATCAGCCGATTTCAAAAGCAGCCCTGGATGAAATCGCAGGACAAGTCAATGAATTTTATGCGGCGATGGCAGAGGCGCAGATTCCTGCCGGTTCAGTACGCGCGCAACGTTTATTCAGTTAAGCTGGCAGTTCTGTTTCATGCAAAATGATTTATTTGGAGCGCCAATTGAACCATCCTTCGCGACGGTAGTTGAGCGATCTGCTTACTTGCGTCGTGAAATTGAGCGCCACAGTCATGCCTATTATGTGCAGGATCAGCCGACTATTCCTGACAGCGAATACGATAAATTATTCGCTGAACTGCAAAAAATCGAAACGGATTTCCCTGACTTAAGAACAGTCGACTCACCGACCTTGCGTGTCGGTGGGCAGGCCTTACCTGAATTCGGCCAGGTGCAGCACGCAGTCCCTATGCTGTCGCTGAACAATGGCTTTGAAGATGAAGACGTGCTTGGGTTTGATAAGCGCGTTCGCGAAGGATTAAACGCCAGTAACGAGATTGAGTATGCGATCGATCTGAAGTTTGATGGTCTCGCTATTAATCTGCGCTACGTTGATGGCGTGTTCACGCAGGCTGCAACGCGTGGCGATGGTTTTACCGGCGAAGATGTGACGGAAAATATCCGCACCATACGCAGCATACCGCTACGGCTGAATACGCCGCACCCGCCAGCATTGCTGGATGTACGTGGTGAAGTTCTGATGTTTAAACGCGATTTTGAAAAATTGAATCAGCGCCAGCGTGATGCTGGGGCTAAGGAATTTGCCAATCCACGCAATGCGGCCGCTGGCAGTTTGCGGCAACTTGATTCCAAAATCACTGCGCAGCGTAATTTACGTTTTTTTGCTTACGGCATTGGTGCGCTTGACGGTGCTGAGTTACCTGCTTCGCATCGCGCGCTGCTGGCGTGGTACCGCGATCTTGGTATTCCTGTCTGTGATGAAAATGCGCTGGTCAGTGGCGCTTCTGGCTTACTCGATTTTTATCGTGCGATACAACAGAAGCGTCCTGCGCTCGCCTATGAAATTGACGGCGTCGTTTATAAAGTCAACGATTTTGCCCAGCAGACGGAATTGGGTTTTGTGTCACGCGCGCCGCGCTTTGCGCTGGCGCATAAGTTTCCAGCCGAAGAAGCGATGACCGTGGTGCAGGGAATAGATATTCAGGTCGGACGTACTGGCGCATTGACGCCAGTCGCAAGGCTGGCACCGGTATTCGTCGGCGGTGTCACAATCACCAACGCCACCTTACACAATGAAGATGAGGTCAGGCGCAAGGATGTGCGGTGCGGTGACACTGTGATCGTACGACGTGCCGGCGACGTGATTCCGGAAGTGGTTGCTGTCGTGTTGGAGCGTCGCCCTGAGCCTGCGCCTGCCGCATTTGAAATGACAAAATCTTGTCCCGTATGCGGTTCCCATGTGGTCAGGGAAGAGGGGGAAGCAATCGCACGTTGCTCTGGTGGTTTGTTTTGTTCGGCGCAACGTAAAGAGGCTATTCGTCACTTCGCTGGTCGCAGGATGATGGATGTTGAAGGTCTGGGTGAGCGTTATATCGAGAATCTGGTTGAACTCGGCTATGTGCATGGCATTGCCGATTTGTACAAGCTGACGTTGGATAATCTGCTGGAAATGAAACAACGGGCAGATGAACGCGACGGCATCACGCCTGAAACTGTTCAGCAAGGGAAAATCGCCACAAAATGGGCGGAAAACTTACTTGCCGCGATTGCGGCCAGCAAGCAACCTTCTTTAGATCGCTTGTTGTTTGCACTTGGCATCCGGCATGTCGGCGAATCGACGGCGAAAACGCTGGCCGACTGGTTGGGGCAACTTGCTTTGATACGTCATGCGCCATCGGCCTTATTGCGTGTCTTACCAGATATCGGCGCGACGGTTGCTGATGCGATCGCTGATTTTTTTGCGGAACCTAAAAATCAGCAGGCGCTGGACGCTCTTTTGCAGGCGGATGTTGTACCAAAAGACGAACATGCGCCCAGTGCGAAATTGCGTGAGCGCCTCGAATTTGCAATGTTGCTGGCAGCGTTGGATATCCCGAAACTGACGGCAACCCGATGCAAACAATTGCAAGATCGCGGCATGTCGATGGAGAATCTGGCAGCATTGGGGGATGACGGTTTTACTGATCTTGGTTTGCCGTCGGATGTGCATGCGGCGCTGATGCAATGGCTGGCACTTCCCGGAAACCGGCAGCGTTTGCTGGAACTGGAAAAAATAGCGCAGGAATTGCTGCAGCAGTTGCCGCAGGCTGCAGAAGATGAGGGCGTATTTGCCGGAAAAACATTTGTCCTCACTGGAACCTTACCGACATTAACGCGCGATCAGGCGAGCGCCATGATTGAAGTGGCAGGTGGCAAGGTGGCGGGATCAGTGTCGAAAAAGACCAGCTATGTTGTAGCTGGTGAAGAGGCAGGCAGTAAGTTAGTGAAGGCAAGAGAATTAGGTGTCGCTGTTTTGACAGAAGCAGATTTACTTCAATTATGTTCCAGGAGCTGAAATGAGAAAAATTAAAAAAGCCGTTTTTCCTGTTGCCGGTTTGGGCAGCCGTTTTTTACCGGCGACTAAAGCGCAACCAAAGGAAATGCTGCCTATCGTCGATAAGCCGCTGATCCAGTATGCGGTCGAAGAAGCGGTGGAGGCGGGAATTACAGAAATGGTGTTCATCACCGGCCGGAACAAGCGCGCGATTGAAGATCATTTTGATAAAGCCTACGAACTCGAGAGCGAGCTTGAGGCCGCAGGCAAGGAAGCGTTGCTTGATCTCGTGCGCAATGTGATTCCGAAAAGCGTCAATTGTATTTATATCCGGCAACCTGCCGCGCTTGGACTTGGTCACGCGGTGCTGTGTGCCCGCCCGGTGATAGGTGATGATCCTTTTGCTGTTCTGCTGGCCGATGATCTGATGGACGCCGATGTTGGTCAGCCATCAGTCATGGCGCAGATGACGAAGCAATATGAGGCCGAAGGTGGCAGTATTATTGCAGTACAGGATGTACCACGCGAATTCACCCGTCAGTACGGTATCGTCAGCGGTACGCCATACAAAGACAGACTCGAGCGCATGCAGGGAATTATTGAGAAACCGATGCCGGATGTCGCACCTTCCACCCTGGCAGTGGTTGGACGCTATATTCTGTCCGGACGTATTTTCTCTTACCTCGAAAATCTGGGTAAAGGATCTGGCGGTGAGATTCAACTGACCGATGGTATCGCGGCGATGCTGAAAGATTACCCTGTCTATGCATTTCGCCCGGCAGCGACCCGGTATGACTGCGGTTCTAAACTGGGTTACCTCAAAGCCAGCGTTGCACTTGGTTTGAAACACAAAGAAACCAGCGCAGAATTTACTGAATTCTTAAAATCGATCAAGTAATCAGCCACATAATTGCAGCGTGACCAGATCATTGCGATCTGGTCTTTTTTTTGCGTCTTTTTTAAATTGATGTATCTTGGCTGTCGCGATAGCTATCAATCTGAAGTGAGGAAAAAATATGATCCATCCGATTTTGAAAATGGGCGATCCGCGTTTGTTGCGCGTCGCAGAGCCAGTCACTGAATTCGATACGCCGGAACTACATCAGTTGATCAGTGAAATGTTTGAGACCATGGCTGCGGCCAATGGTGCGGGTTTGGCTGCACCACAAATCGGCGTAAATCTGCAATTGCTTATTTTTGGCTTTAAATCGAATCCGCGCTATCCCGATGCACCCGTTGTGCCGGAAACAGTCTTGCTCAATCCCGTGCTGACGCCACTCAGTGATGAAACCGACGAGGCCTGGGAAGGTTGCTTGTCGGTACCCGGAATGCGCGGGCTGGTGCCGCGTTGGTCGTCTTTGCGATATGAAGGTGTCGATCAGTTCGGCAAGCCTATCTGTCGTGACGTCGATGGTTTTCATGCGCGCGTCGTGCAGCATGAATGCGATCATCTGAACGGCATTTTGTATCCGATGCGCATCCGCGATATGACGCAATTCGGTTTTACCGAAGTATTATTTCCGGAACTGGACCCCGCAGACGACGACTAATCCTGGATTTGGCTTTGGAGGGGCTAAATATACTCCCCCGGAGTATTATTTGCAGCCCTTATTATTCAAGGACATGAGGTGTAAAAAGACAAAAATAGGGGGGAGTATCTGATTCAGTGATATCAGATCGTGTTTTTTAACGATCAAAATTGTTCGTCTTCACGCAGATAACGCCATTGCCCTTCGGGTAAATTACCCAGTCTGACTTTGCCGATACGCACTCGTTTTAAACCCAGGACGCGCAAGCCCACCATGTCGCACATACGGCGAATCTGACGTTTTTTCCCTTCACGCAAAATGAAGTGCAACTGATCTTCATTTTGCCAACTGACTTTGGCAGGCAGCAATTTTTTACCATCGAGCATCAGGCCGTGATTCAGTCGGCGCAGATCTGCATCGGGCAATCTGCCCGGTTTGGAATAAGCAACCCGCACCAGATATTCTTTTTCGACGACTGTATTTTCACCAATCAATTGTTTGGCAATTCTGCCATCCTGTGTCAGCACTAATAAGCCAACAGAATCAATATCAAGACGCCCGGCAGGTACCAGACTGCGCAACTGGGTAGGATGAAATGCCGTATCGACCTTGCATTCTGACCAGCGGTTTTCCGGTTTGATCAGCGCAATCGCTGGTGTGTAGCCATCTTCTGCCTGACCACTGACGTAGCCAACTGGCTTATTGATCAGAACGGTCACGCGCTTGGATTGCTCTGCCGCTGCTTGTCGTTCAACCGTTACTTTTTGATGTGGTAATACTTTACTGCCGAGTTCGGAGATGACCTGGCCATCGACGCGCACCCAGCCGCGGGCGATCCATTCATCCGCTTCGCGGCGGGAGCACAATCCGAGTTCGGACATGCGTTTTGAGAGTCTTACTAATTCTGTCATGGTGAAATATCAAGCGGTGAATCCGGACTAAGCAAGTCCGGATGAAAAAAGGATGCGAGTTTACACCCGTAATGCGTCCAACAGATCAGTTTCAAACTGAATCTGGGTACGAGCGCCTTGCAGCGCAGCGCCATCAACGATAAACACGTCTTCAACCCGTTCGCCCAGCGTCATGATTTTCGCGGTGTGCAGATTGATTTTGTATTTCGTCAGCACCTCGGCAATCGAATACAGTAAACCGTTTTTGTCATTCGCAGAGATCGACAATAAATAATACTGGCCTTTTTCATCTGGCCGTAAATCCACCGTCGGCACGATAGGGAAGTTGCGCGACATGCGCGAAAGTCGCCCGCGATTCGGCGGCGATAATGGCGTTTGCTGCGCCAGCGATTCACTCAGTTCGTGTTCGATCAGATTAATGATGTCGCGATACTGGTGTGCAAAGCTAGGCTCGCTGACCATAAAGGTGTCGAGTGCGTAACCGTTTTTACAGGTATGAATTTTGGCGTCGAGAATATCGAAATTTTTGCTGTCAAAATAATTGCAAATCCGCGCGAACAAATCCAGCTGATCTTTGACATAGACGGTGACCTGAAGGCCTTCGCCTATCGTTGATAAACGGCATTTCACTACTGGCGTGCTGCTATCAATTCTGTCGTACAGTACTCTGGTTTGCCATGCAATGTCAGATGCGTCATGGCGCAGGAAATAGCCGACATCCAGTTGTTGCCAGAGTTTTTCATGTGCGTCCGGCGGAATGCCGACCAGGCGTAAGGCTTTCAGTGCATCGTTCTGACGATTTTTTAATACGCTGTCTTTTGATGGCGCTTCGCCGCCAAGAACGCGTAAGGTCATGCGATACAGGTCTTCCAGCAGCTTTGCTTTCCAGCCGTTCCATACTTTCGGGCTGGTGCCACGGATATCAGATACGGTCAGCAAATACAGCGCGGTCAGATGGCGTTCGTCTTTTACTAATTTGGCGAAATTCAGCACGACATCCGGATCGGATAAATCCTGCTTTTGCGCAACTTGCGACATGGTCAGATGATTCTGCACAAGGAAAATCACCAGTTCCGTATTCGCGCGGTTCAGTCCGTGGTCGTAACAAAATTTCTTAGCGTCAGCCATTCCAAGCACGGAATGATCGCCGCCGCGACCTTTGGCGATATCATGGAACAGCGCTGCGATATATAGCACCCAGGGCTGATCGAAATTGGCGATCAACTGGCTGCAGAATGGATATTCATGGGCATGCTCGGGCATCGTGTAGCGGCGCAGATTGCGCACGACCATCAGGATATGCTGATCGACGGTGTAGGCATGAAACAGATCATGTTGCATCTGTCCGATAATCCGCCGAAAATTGGGCAGATAACGGCCGAGTATGCTCATCTGATTCATGCGCCGCAAAGCATGCGTGATGCCCTGTGGGGCCTGCAATATTTGTAAAAAGAGTGAGCGGTTGAAGATGTTGTGCCTGAATTCGGCATCAATCAGTAAGCGGGCATGCCATAACGCGCGCGTTGTTCGCGCTGTCATACCTTTTAGTTCACTATGGCGCGCCATTACGAGAAAAATTTCCAGTAACGCTGACGGATTGCTTTGGAACGTGTCGTCAGAGGCAATATCGATGAAGCCATTGACCTCATTGAAGCGCTCATTGATGGGACGAGGCACCGATGGCTGAGGAAACAAAACGGCTTCGATATTCTGCAGCAGTATCAGATTTAGCTGGGTGACTGCTTTGGCGGCCCAGTAATATCGCTGCATCAGATATTCGCTGGCACGTCGCGATTCCGTCGTTTTGAATCCGAATGATTCTGCAATCGGTGTCTGTATATCAAACACTAGCCGATCTTCACGGCGTCCCGCAGCGATGTGCAGGCGTGCGCGTATGTCTTTAAATGCGCGTTCATTACGTTTGAGTTGATGCGCTTCGGTGTCGGTAATCAAACCGCGCTGCGCCAGTTCGCGCCAGGAGTTGCCGAGATTGGCTGCCCTGGCAACCCAGAGAATGACTTGTAAGTCGCGCAGACCGCCAGGACTTTCCTTGCAATTCGGCTCCAGACTGTATGGCGTGTCTTCGTATTTGACATGCCGCTGCCGGAGTTCCAGCAGTTTTTCCTGAAAAAATTTTTGTGGGTTCATTGCCTCCGCGTAGCATTGTTGCAGCTTACGGAACAGGCTGCGACTGCCGCAGACCAGACGCGCCTCAAGCATGCTGGTCTGCACAGTAATATCTGCTGCCGATTCTTGCAGGCATTCTTCTACTGTACGTATGCTGTGTCCGATATCAAGCCCGATATCCCAGAACAACTGCACCAGACACTCAAGTTTGCTTTGCGTTTCCGGTGTCGGTGCTTTGTCCAGTAAGATCAGAACATCTACGTCAGAATAAGGAAAAAGCTCGCCGCGACCATAGCCACCGACGGCGACCAGTGAACATTCCTTGGGTATGTCGAAATGTTTCCAGATCTTTTCCAGCACATGATCCACACTGCGGCATAAACCCTTCAGTAACTGTTCAGCTTTGTGATTGTCATTAAACGCCATTATTGCTGACGCTTGTGCTGACTTGATTTCTTCTTTGAATGCAAGTGCTGGTGAAAGCATTATTCCGGGTCGCCTTGTACGTTTAAACGAGTTGAATGTAGTCAGGAATTGGTGGGTAGCCAGCCGACAACGTCAAGATTTCATAACCTGTTTCGGTGACGAGCACAGTATGTTCCCATTGCGCAGACAAGCTGCGATCTTTGGTGCGGATAGTCCAGCCATCACCCATGGCGCGAATCTCACGTCGACCGGCATTAATCATCGGTTCTACGGTAAAAATCATACCCGCTTCCAGTTTTTCCATGGTGCCGGGTTTGCCGTAATGCATGACCTGAGGCGCTTCGTGGAAAACTTTACCGATGCCATGTCCACAAAACTCACGGACCACGCTGTAACCGGCTTTTTCAGCATGCTGCTGAATCACATGCCCGATATCACCCAGATAAGCGCCAGGTTTGATTTTTGAAATGCCCAGCCACATGCATTCATAAGTGATCTGGTTCAGGCGCTTGCTTAAAATAGATGGCTCCCCCAGCAAAAACATACGACTGGTATCACCATGGTAGCCATCTTTAATGACGGTAATATCAAGGTTGACGGAATCGCCGCTTTTTAAGACTTTATCGCCAGGAATACCGTGACAGATCACGTCATTGACAGAAGTACAGATTGCTTTCGGGTAGGGCGTGTAACCAGGGGGGCAATAGTTCAGCGGGGCCGGAATCGTGCCTTGTACATTCACCATATATTCGTGACAAAGACGATCCAGTTCACCGGTTGTTACGCCGACCTGAACGAATGGGGTAATGTAATCAAGGACTTCTGATGCCAGTTTTCCGGCGATACGCATACCGGCGATATCTTCCGCGGTTTTAATTGAAATGGATTCCATATTGTTTCGTAGTAGAGCAGCGATATTGAATTGAATGAAAAAGAACGCATCGCTGCGTGAGAAAGTGCGATAAATAAGTGCTATCAGCAGGTAATCAATAATTATAGACGTGAAAAGTGCGCCTGTCGCAGCGAAGTCAACTTCATACTTGAGGAGAATCGCAATTTCATAGTAGAATAGATGGTTAGCTTGTAAATGAATGCAAATTTCTTATAGGTTAATTCATATTCTTATCAATCGAATCCGGTCGAAAAGGGTGTCTTTTCTGCTCAGGCAGAGAGATCACTGGCTGGATTCAAGACCTAACCCTGGAGTTTATTATGTCTGTAACAATGCGTGAAATGCTGGAAGCTGGCGTGCACTTTGGTCACCAAACACGTTTTTGGAATCCAAAAATGGCACCGTACATCTTCGGTCACCGCAACAAAATTCATATCGTTAACCTGGAAAAAACACTGGCTTTGTACCAGGAAGCGATGAAGCATATCCGTCAATTGTCTGCAAATCGCGGCACAATTCTGCTGGTTGGTACAAAACGCCAATCTCGCGAAATCATCGCAGCAGAAGCGCAACGTGCAGGTATGCCTTACGTTGATCAACGTTGGTTGGGCGGTATGCTGACTAACTTCAAAACAGTAAAAACATCGATCAAGCGCCTGAAAGAAATGGAAGCTGCTGTTGAAGATGGTTCCGTAGAGAAGTTGTCCAAAAAAGAAGCGCTGATGTTTGATCGTGAAATGATTAAACTGCAAAAATCTATCGGCGGTATCAAGGATATGGGCGGCGTTCCTGATGCAATTTTCGTGGTTGACGTTGGCTACCACAAAGGTGCAATTACTGAAGCAGCTAAACTCGGCATCCCTGTTATCGGTGTGGTCGATACTAACCACTCTCCTGAAGGTGTTGCTTACATCATTCCTGGTAATGATGACTCATCCAAGGCAATTGCTCTGTATGCCCGCGGTGTTGCTGATGCAATCCTGGAAGGCCGTGCAAACGCAGTGAATGAAGTTCTGGAAGCAGTAAAGCCAGGTTCTGACGAGTTTGTGGAAGTAGAACAAGCGTAATTTTTGTTCAGATAGAGAGTTTCGGGGCGATTTATAACCGAAACACGAAAAATGGGGCAACAGTCGTTCGCCCCTTTTTTTAAAACAAAATTTGATGATCAGTGCTGAATAGCACTACCGATTTAGGAGAATAACATGGCAGCGATTACAGCAGCGATGGTTGGTGCTTTGCGCGCAAAGACAGATGCGCCAATGATGGAATGCAAAAAAGCTTTGACAGAAGCTGATGGTGATATGGATCGTGCAGAAGAGATTCTGCGTGTAAAACTGGGTAGCAAAGCATCTAAAGCCTCTTCCCGCGTTACTGCGGAAGGTGTAGTTGCTTCTTATATTTCCGGTAATGTCGGTGCTTTGATCGAAGTTAACTGCGAAACAGACTTCGTTACAAAAAATGATGACTTCATTGCATTGGCTAACACTTGCGCTAAATTGATTGCTGAGCACAATCCAGCTGACGTAGCTGCTTTGGGCGCATTGCCACTCGATGGCAAGACAGTAGAAGAAGTTCGTGCAGCACTGGTTGGTAAGATCGGTGAAAACATGTCCTTCCGTCGTTTCGCACGTTTTGAAACACCAGCTAAGCTGACTTCTTATCTGCACGGCACACGTATCGGTGTTGTTGTTGAATTTGAAGGTGCTGATGAACAAGTTGGTAAAGACGTAGCAATGCATATCGCTGCGATGAAACCAGTTGCTTTGTCGACAGAACAAGTGCCTGCGGAATTGATCGAAAAAGAACGCTCAGTTGCTTCTCAGAAAGCAGCGGAATCTGGCAAGCCAGCGGATATCGTTGAAAAAATGGTAGAAGGTTCTGTGCAGAAATTCCTGAAAGAAGTTTCTTTGTTCAATCAACCTTTCGTTAAAAACGACAAGCAAACTGTGGAGCAAATGCTCAAATCAGTTGGTGCGAATGTGAAAGCATTCACGATGTTTGTTGTTGGTGAAGGCATCGAGAAAAAAGTCGATGATTTCGCAGCAGAAGTGGCAGCTCAAGTAGCTGCGGCAAAACAAGCGTAATCAGGCGTAATAAAAAAACGGGCCGAAAGGCCCGTTTTTTTAAGCTCAGAAAAATAGTTTCAGGATTATTTGGTTTGGATATCACTTCAAATGTGAGCAAACCAAATGATTGCTTGTATTAATTTAATTTCTTAACTTTCCAGAAGGAGTCCTATCATGACAAAACCTGCTTACAAGCGCGTGCTCTTGAAGCTCTCTGGCGAAGCCCTCATGGGCGATGATTCATTTGGCATTAACCGTGCCACGATTGAACGTATGGTGGCGGATGTTGCAGAAATATCCCGCTTAGGTGTCGAGCTTGCTATCGTAATCGGTGGCGGTAATATATTCCGTGGCGTTGCTCCAGGTGCACAGGGCATGGATCGTGCCACCGCCGATTATATGGGGATGCTCGCAACAGTGATGAATGCTTTGGCGTTAGCGGATGCGATGCGCCAGGCAGGGGTGACTGCACGCGTCATGTCTGCGATCGCAATTGATCAGGTGGTTGAACCTTATGTTCGCCCGAAAGCGTTGCAATATCTGGAAGAAGGTAAGGTGATTGTCTTTGCTGCAGGTACTGGCAATCCCTTCTTTACTACCGATACTGCTGCTGCCTTACGCGGGTCTGAAATCGGCGCTGAAATCGTTTTGAAGGCGACGAAGGTGGATGGTGTCTATACTGCAGATCCGAAAAAAGATCCGACTGCGACACGTTTTTCCACTATTTCATTTGACGAGGCCATCTCACGCCATTTGCAGGTGATGGATGCAACCGCATTTGCACTTTGCCGCGATCAGAAATTGCCAATCAAAGTATTCTCTATTGTTAAGCCTGGTGCGTTAAAGAATGTCATTATGGGTGAAGACGAAGGCACACTTGTCCACGTATAATGCAGCGTTTTTGATTGACAGGTTTAATTTTGATAAGGGTCTTTTGCTTTTTAAAGACTGAGAATTGATGTACAGGAGGGCAGTATGAGCGTAGCAGACGTTAAAAAAAATAGTGACCAGAGAATGCAGAAGTCGATTGAGACTCTGAAAGCGGACTTATCGAAAGTTCGTACAGGCCGTGCACATACAGGCATTCTGGATCACGTGATGGTTGATTACTATGGTTCCCCGACAAATATCACTCAGGTTGCTAACGTAACGCTGATTGATGCGCGCACGATCGGTGTTCAGCCTTGGGAAAAGAAAATGCTGAGCACGATAGAAAAAGCGATTCGCGATTCTGATCTTGGTCTGAATCCATCGAGTCAGGGCGATATGATCCGTGTGCCAACACCACCATTGACAGAAGAACGTCGTAAAGAAATGGTCAAGTTGGTAAAGACTGAAGGCGAAGGCGCAAAAATTGCTATTCGCAATATCCGTCGCGATGCCAATGAATCGTTGAAAAAAATGCTCAAGGAAAAAGAATGCTCTGAAGATGATGAGCGTCGCGCACAAGATGATATTCAAAAGCTGACTGACAAATTTGTCGCTGAAGTCGATAAGTTATTGGCAGAAAAAGAAAAAGAAGTGTTGACGGTTTAAGCTATTCACTAAGTCACATTTACTGGTTTTTTTTGGCTCAGATTTTGAATAAGCTGTAAGTAAAACTACTTCTGACTCCTTTCTTTGTTGTGATCGGAGTTGGCGGTAGTTTTTTTTATGCTCACCTGAGGGTGTTATTTCTCAATTATTCGGTCTTTATGAGTCAGGTATTGCGGCGAGGGCAATTGTGAGTATGCAGGATAAAACCGTTTATACTTTGCCCGCAGAGGCAGTAAACGATTGATCGCCCATTTTTTGAGTTCAGTGCAGCACAACATAATCAGACAGAGAGTCATTGATGTTAAAAACCCGCGTTATTACCGCGTTGATTTTGCTGGCCATTTTGTTGCCGGTTTTGTATTCAGGGAATTTCCTCGCTTTTTCGGTGATTGTGGTCGCTTTCTTTGGTGCGGCGATCTGGGAGTGTCAGCGTTTATTTAAAAAGCCACTTCCTTTGCTGATGGCTGCAGGATGGGCTACCTTCTTTGCTTATCTCTTATTTCATCTCGATAGCTTTTCTACGCCATTATTATTTGCCTTGTGTGTTGCCTTCTGGTTGTTACGACTGGTGCCGTTGCTGGCCAAGGGCTTGCCGCCTGAATTCGGGTTTTCAAATGGAATCCTGAGTACGCTGTACGGCATCGTTATCTTTGGATGTTTTATCGCGATTGCCGTGTTATTCAAGGTGTCGCCACTTTATCTGCTCTCCGTCATGGCGATAGTCTGGGTCGCGGATATTGGAGCGTATTTTTCAGGAAAAGCATTTGGGAAACATAAGCTGGCACCATCTATTTCTCCCGGAAAATCCTGGGAGGGCGCTATTGGCGGTGGCGTGGCGGTGCTGTTACTGGCTGCTGGCTCTGTCTATATTCCGGCATTACAAGACACATTCGCGGTACAGATTTTTCTGCGTAAAGGCTGGTTGGTTTTTTTTGGTGTGATGTGTTTACTTTGCGCTGCAAGTGTCATCGGCGATTTATTTGAATCCATGTTGAAACGACGGGTTGGCATGAAAGACAGCAGCAATCTCTTACCTGGCCATGGTGGCGTACTCGATAGAATTGATGCATTGATTCCCGTGTTGCCGCTGGCTGTTCTTCTGGATTTATGGCGTTAATAGTATGAGTTTACAGCGTGTTTGTATTTTAGGATCCACGGGATCTATCGGCGTTTCCACTCTGGATGTGATTGCCAGACACCCGGATCGCTATCAGGTATTTGCATTGACGGCGCACACGCAGATAGAAAAACTCGCAGCCCAGTGTGTGCAATTTCAGCCGCAAGTTGTTGTCGTCGGTTCTGCCAGTGCAGCAGATGCCTTGCGGCATTTGCTCGCAGAAAAAAAATTAGGTCAGATACAAATTCAATACGGGCCTGAAGCTTTGTGTGAGGTGGCCTCGTCTCCGGAGTGCGACAGTGTGATGGCGGCGATTGTCGGTGCGGCTGGTTTACCGGCTTCGCTGGCTGCGGCACGTGCAGGTAAAAAAGTCATGCTCGCAAATAAAGAGGCGCTGGTAATGTCCGGCAACCTGTTTATGGATGCGATCAAGAAAAGTGGAGCGGCTCTGTTGCCGATTGATAGCGAACACAATGCGATATATCAGTGCTTACCTCGGCATTATGATGGTCAGGCTGAACAGCACGGCGTCAGCAAAATTCTGTTAACAGCATCAGGCGGGCCGTTTTTGCATCGCGATATTGCCACGCTGACGGATGTCACACCAGAGCAGGCAATTGCGCATCCGAACTGGGTGATGGGACGAAAAATCTCTATTGATTCAGCCACCATGATGAACAAAGGGCTGGAAGTCATTGAAGCGCACTGGCTGTTTTCGGCGCCTGCCGATATGATCGAAGTCGTGATTCATCCACAAAGCGTTATTCACTCCATGGTCTCTTACAACGACGGCTCTGTGCTGGCTCAACTGGGAAACCCGGACATGCGTACTCCTATTGCCTACGGACTTGCATATCCTGAACGCATTGCCTCTGGTGTATCGCCGTTAGATCTTGTAAAAGTCTCCAAGCTCAATTTTGAAGCGCCGGATTTCGCTCGTTTCCCCTGTTTGTCGCTCGCGTATCAGGCACTGAAAACAGGTGGCTCTGCACCAACGATATTGAACGCAAGTAACGAGATTGCTGTCCAAGCATTTTTAGACGGAAAAATCGGTTTCCGCGCGATAGATCAACTGATTGCACTATGCATGGATAAAATCGCTGTCACTCCAGTGACTGATCTTGATGGCATTCTGGCGGTCGATGCAGAAGCGCGTGCGGTTGCCCATACGATAGTGACGCAATGAAATTGATTCAGACTATTCTCGCATTTATCGTCACACTCGGCACACTGGTGACGATACATGAGCTGGGACACTACATTGCTGCGCGTTTGTGCGGGGTAAAAGTATTGCGCTTCTCCGTCGGTATGGGACGTGTAATTTTCGCCCGTAAGCTTGGTAAAGATCAGACCGAGTGGGCGATATCGCTGCTCCCGTTGGGCGGATACGTAAAGATGCTGGATGCTCGCGAGCAGGATGTGGCGGAAATTCCTCCTGCAGACTTGCCACGGGAATTTTGCCGTCAATCGGTCTGGAAGCGTATCGTCATTGTTGCTGCCGGCCCTGTGGCGAATTTTATTCTGGCGATCATGTTGTATTCGGCGTTGTTTGTTTACGGAATACCTGAGCCAGTCGCAAAAATCCGCGTTCCTTCTGCCACTTCAGTTGCTTATCAATCTGGTTTGCGTCACGGCGACGTGATCTCATACATCAACGGAAAAACGATACAGAGTTGGAGTGAAGTGCATTGGGAATTAATGCAGCGCGCATTGGAAAAAAATAATGCTGAAATTTCTGTTGTTCGTGTCTCCGGTGATCAGCCGGATCAGCAAATCAGGCGTGTCGTTGAATTGCCGCTGAAGCAGTTGAACAGTCAGAATCTTGAGGGCGACTTTATGTCGCAACTCGGATTCTCGCTGGCCCGCCCGCCTGCAATACTCGGTGACATCCTGCCAGACGGTCCGGCCAGTCTCGCCGGACTGAAAAAAGGCGACCTGATACTGAGCATCAACGGTGAGCCTGTGCTTGATGGTCTGGCGTTCACGGAAAAGGTCAATGCTTCTGCCGGGCAGCGCCTGACTCTGCACATTAAGCGTAACAGTGATGAGATTGACGTGGTAGCGATGCCGGTTACAGAAGAGGTAAATGGAACAAAAATCGGACGCTTGAAAATTCAGATGATGCTGGCACCAGAAATGACAGTCGTGCAGACAGGCCTGATCGCATCGATAGGAAAGAGTGTACAAAAAACCTGGGATACCAGCATCGTCAGCATTAAAATGCTGTGGAAAATGATCGTCGGTGAGGTTTCTTTAAAAAACATTACTGGTCCGCTGACTATTGCTGATTATGCGGGCCAGACATCAAGAGTCGGCCTGATCAGTTATCTCAGCTTTATGGCGCTCATCAGCATCAGCCTCGGAGTCATGAATTTGCTACCTATTCCTGTGCTAGACGGCGGCCATTTGTTGTATTATTCGCTGGAAGTTTTGACGGGCAAGCCAGTGTCTGAACGCTTTACTGAAATTGCACAACGTGCCGGAGTAGCATTGCTGATGGCAATCATGGCAGTTGCATTTTTTAATGATATAGCCCGACTAATGTCATAATAGTCAGCTTGATGATAAAAAACTCAATTCTGAACGCCATATTGAGAGTATTGAAAGAACTTTATACCCAATGAAATTACATATCGAGCATTTCACTTTGCCAAAATTTCGTCTTCATTCTATGGCTCTGGCCGCGCTCACTGTATGTTCCGGCAGCGCATTCGCAATACAACCTTTCACAGTAAAAGATATTCGCGTTGAGGGTTTGCAAAGAACAGAGGCAGGTACGGTATTCAGCTATCTGCCTGTCAAAGTCGGTGAAGTGTTTGATGACGCTAAAAGTACGACTGCGATCAAATCTTTATATGCGACTGGTTTTTTTAAAGATATTCAAATCGAAGAGCAAGACGGCGTGTTGGTAGTTTTGCTTGATGAGCGCCCAACTATTGCAGGCGTTGAATTCACAGGCACAAAAGAATTTGAAAAAGATGCCCTGGTAAAAGCATTGAAAGATATCGGCATCGGAGAAACGCGGATTTTTGATAAAGCAACCGTTGACCGTGCAGAGCAAGAATTGAAGCGCCAGTATTTGTCGAAAGGCTTATACGGTATGCAAATTACGACCACGATTACGCCAATCGAACGAAATCGTGTCAAAGTAACTTTCGCGGTAGATGAAGGCGAGATTGCCAAGATTGCGCAAATTAAAATCATCGGCAATAAAGCGTTTTCAGATGGCGAATTAAGAGACCTGATGGCATTAAATACGCCGACATGGTTCTCGTGGTACACCAAAGCCGATCAGTACTCCAAACAAAAATTATCCGGCGATATCGAAACCTTACGTTCGTTCTATCAGAATCGCGGCTATCTGGAAATGCAGATTCTCTCGACGCAGATTTCGATTACTCCCGATAAAAAAGATATTTACATCACGATCAATCTGACTGAAGGTGATAAATATACTGTTTCCAATATCAAGCTCGAAGGCGATATGTTCGGTCGCGAAGACGAACTCGCTTCGCTGATGTTACTCAAAAAGGGCGATATTTATAATGCGGCTCGCCTGACAGAAAGCACCAAACGAATTTCTGAACGCATGGGTAACTTCGGTTATGCGTTTGCGAATGTGAATGCAAATCCGATTCTGGACAAGGAAAAGAAAGAAGTCGCCTTCACCGTTTTTGTTGATGGCGGCAAGCGTGTCTATGTTCGTCGCATTAACCTTGCCGGAAATACGCGGACACGTGACGAAGTTATTCGCCGTGAATTCCGTCAGTTTGAAAGTTCCTGGTACGACGGCGAGAAAATTAAAGCCTCACGTGACCGCGTTGAACGCCTGGGTTATTTTGGCGACGTGAAATTGGAAACGCCGGAAGTGGCAACCAGTGCCGATCAGGTCGATGTGAATTTGTCTGTGACTGAAAAACCAACCGGTAATCTGACGTTCGGTGCAGGTTATTCCAGCGCAGAAAAACTGACATTGTCCGGTGCAATTCAACAGGCCAACGTTTTTGGTAGTGGTGACACGATAGGTTTGGAAATTAATACCAGCAGACAATACCGTACCGTAGCTGTTTCGCATCTGGATCCATACTTTACCGACGATGGTATCAGTCGTAGTGTGGATGCGTATATGAGAACAACGAATCCGTTGATCGGCAGTACGTCTTACTACAAAATTCAGACCACTGGCGGTAACTTACGCTTTGGTGTTCCATTCTCTGAAGTCGATACCGTATTTTTTGGTATGGGCTTTGAGCGAACAAAGGTTGAGACAGACGCATCTAGTCCTTTACCGTACAGAAAATATGTTTCCACCTACGGTAATGGCACCAAAGATCAGACTGCCCTTGACTATGGCGTAGGAACCGCAACGACGAATTCTTTCCCATTGACGATTGCGTGGCAGAGGGATAGTCGCGACAGCGTACTGACACCGACCATCGGACGTTATCAGCGCGCCAACCTGGAAGTTGCTGCGATCGGTAATTTTAAATATTATCGTGCCATTTATAACGCTCAGTATTTCAAACCGATTTATCGCTCTGTGACACTGGCACTGAATGGTGAATTTGACTACGGTCACGGCTTGGGCGGAAACCCTTATCCGGTATTTAAAAACTTCTATGCTGGCGGTATTGGTTCGGTTCGTGGTTATGAGCCTTCATCTTTAGGCACTAAAGATTTCAACGGCAATTCCACTGGTGGTGCCAGTCGCGTGCTGGGTAATGTAGAATTACAGATTCCATTCCCTGGTGCGGATAAGTCGCTGCGTTGGTTCACATTCATCGACGGTGGTCAGGTATTTGATGAAGGTCAAAAAATGCGCACGAGTGATTTGCGCTTCGGTGCTGGTATCGGTATAAGCTGGATATCTCCGGTGGGTCCTTTGAAACTGAGTTTCGGTCGTGCTTTAAATGCGAAACCTGATGATAAGAAACAAGCCTTCCAGTTCCAGATGGGTACAGGTTTCTAATTTAGATTTACATAAGTTTGTGTTACGGAGATTATTTTGAGTCAACATATTACCCCGTCCAAATTGTTCCAACGCTTGATGATTTGTGCGGCTTGCTTCGTCGGCGTTGCTCAAGTTCATGCGCAGGATTCCAGGGTCGCCATTTTTGATTCGCAGCGGGTGATACGTGAATCTGCACCGGCTAAGGCGGCGGAAGCCAAGATAGAGCAGGAGTTTTCCAAGCGCGGTAAAGATCTGCAAGATCTGGCGACGAAAATTAAGGCAATGGCGGACAGGCTGGATAAAGACTCTGCAGTGTTATCAGAGTCCGAAAGAATCAAACGTCAACGTGAGCTGACCGATCTGGATCAGGACTTCAAACGCAAACAACGTATTTTTAACGAAGACCTGAATCAGCGTAAGAACGAGGAAATCGCCTCTTTAGTTGATCGTGCCTACAAAGTCGTCAAGCAAATCGCTGAAACTGAAAAATACGACATCGTTTTACAAGACGCTGTTTTTTATAATCCCCGCGTTGACATAACCGATAAGGTTCTCAAAGCGCTCGCCAAATAAGTTATGACCACTACGAGCACTCGGCTGGGGGAATTGGTCGATCGCTTCGGTGGTCAATTAATTGGTTCTCCAGATATTGTTGTCGTCGGTATCGCTCCATTGAGTGACGCTGGCGATACTCATATCACCTTTCTTTCCAATTCCAAATTAAGGCAGCAAGCCGCAGCGACCAACGCAGCCGCTTTGATTGTGACTGAAGCAGATCATGCGCAGATCGCAGCAGAATATAAGGGGGCGTGCATTATTACCGCTAACCCTTACGTCTATTTTGCACGCGCAGCACAGTATTTTGCTTCGTTGGCAGCGATTCCACCAATGTTGGGAATACATCCTAGCGCCTGGGTCAGCCCACATGCTGTTATTTCGCCCACCGCCAGTATCGGCCCGCATGTCAGTATCGACGCTGAGGCAATTATCGGTGACGCTGTTGTGATTGAAGCCGGTACCAGTATAGGTCGTGGCGTCACGATCGGTGATGGTTCCTTAATTCATGCCAATGTCAGTATTTATGATTATTGCGTCATAGGTCAGCGCGCGATTATTCATTCCGGTGCGGTGATAGGTGCCGATGGTTTTGGTTTTGCGAATGAGCGTGGTGCCTGGATCAAAATTCCACAAACCGGTCGGGTATTGATTGGTGATGACGTCGAAATCGGTGCCAACACCAGTATTGATCGTGGCGCATTGGCTGACACCATCATAGAAAATGGCGTCAAGCTGGATAACCAGATTCAGATCGGTCACAACTGCCATATCGGCGAACACACTGCAATGGCGGGTTGTGTCGGCGTCGCTGGCAGCGCAAAAATTGGTAAGCATTGCACCTTTGGCGGTGCGGCGATGGTGCTGGGACATTTAACGATCGTCGATAACGTCCATATTTCTTCCGGCAGCATGGTATCCCGCTCAATTATGGAACCAGGTCAATATACCGGATTCTATCCATTGGCAAAAAATGCAGACTGGGAAAAAACGGCGGCGATTGTCCGCAATCTTTCCGGTATGCGTGAAAAAATTCGCCAACTTGAAAAAACAATTAAAACATTGACTGAGAAATCATCATGAACACACTGAACATTAACGAAATCAAAGAATATCTGCCGCATCGCTATCCAATGTTATTGGTCGATCGCGTATTGGATTGGGAACTGGGCAAGAGCATTACTGCGATCAAAAATGTGACGGCGAATGAGGAATTTTTCAACGGTCACTTCCCGAATAAACCAGTCATGCCTGGCGTTCTGATGATAGAAGCCCTCGCACAAACGGCAGCGATACTGTCATTTCTGACGATGGGTCAGAAGCCCGATGAAAAAACCATTGTGTATTTCCTCGGTATTGACGGTGCCCGTTTTAAACGTCCGGTTGAACCAGGTGATCAACTGAAAATGGAAGTGGAAATTCTGAAAGTGGCACGCGGTATCTGGAAATATAAAGCCAAAGGTACGGTTGATGGTCAGTTGGCACTCGAAGGCGAGCTAATGTGCACCATGCGTACGACTGACGACGCAACGGAGAAATAATGGCTATCCATCCAACGGCGCTGGTTGATCCCAAGGCAAACCTTGACAGCACGGTTGAGGTTGGCGCATACGCTATTATCGGCCCGCATGTCAGCATTGATGCGGGGACAAAAATCGCTGCACATGTGGTGATCGATGGGCATACAACGATCGGCAAAGATAATCACTTTCACTCGTTTTCGTCTATCGGCGGCCCGCCGCAAGACAAGAAATATGCAGGCGAAGTGACTTATCTTGAGATCGGTGACCGCAATCTGATTCGTGAATTCTGCACATTCAATTGCGGAACCGTGCAGGATAGAGGTATTACCAAAGTTGGCAGCGATAACTGGTTTCTTGCCTATGTGCATATTGCGCATGATTGCACTGTCGGTAATCACACCATTTTCTCGAATAACGCGGCACTGGCAGGTCACGTTGAAATCGGTGACTGGGTCATCATGAGCGGTTTTTCTGCAGTTCATCAGTTCTGCAAGATCGGGCCGCACGCGTTCGTTGGTATGAATACCAGCCTGACGCAAGATGTGCCACCGTTTGTTTTGTTGTCCGGCAATCCGGCGCAAGCGCATGGCGTGAATCTCGAAGGGCTGAAGCGGCGGGGTTTCAGTCGCGATCAGTTGAATGCGATCCGGCAATCATACAAGCTGATTTACAAATCCGGGCTGACGCTGGAAGAATCTAAAGCCGCACTGGATGAGCAAATGTTGAGCCTTAGTGCAGACTCGGCGGCGCAGGTAAAACTGATGCGTGATTTCCTCGACGCGTCAACGCGCGGCATCGTGCGCTAAGGAACACTCGTGTCACTCTCAGCATCATCACGTCCTATCATCTCTATGGTCGCCGGGGAAACCTCCGGTGATATGCTGGCTGCCCGCTTACTATCTGGTTTGCGCCCGCGTTTACCTGATTCGCTGATGCATGGAATCGGTGGGCCGCGTATGGCGGAGCAGGGCTTTGTCAATGACTGGCCTATGGATAAGCTGTCGGTACGGGGTTTGTTTGAAGTGCTGATGCACTACCGTGAAATCAGCGGCATACGTAAAAATCTCAAGCAGCAGTTACTCGCAGAAAAACCGGATGTTTTCATCGGTGTGGATGCGCCCGACTTTAATCTGGATCTTGAAATACAGTTAAAGCAGGCAGGCATTCCGACCATTCATTACATCGGCCCATCGATCTGGGCATGGCGCGGCGGCCGCATTAAGAAAATTGCCGAAGCGGTATCTCACATGCTGGTGATTTTTCCGTTTGAAGAACAGATTTATCGCGATGCAGGCATTCCTGTGACTTACGTGGGACATCCGCTGGCACAGGTCATTCCTATGGAAATCGACACTGCCGTTGCGCGAGAAGAGCTCGGTCTGGATCCTCGATTTAAGGTCGTCGCCATTCTGCCAGGTAGCCGTATTTCCGAAATTAAATATAACACCGAAGCATTTATCGGTGCCGCAAAAATACTGATACAGCGCGATCCAAATTTACAGATCGTGGTGCCGATGGCGGGTAATAAACAGCGTAGTTACTACATCAAGCTGGTGGTCGCCGCGCGCCTGGAAGGTGTACCGATTTTGCTGATCGATGGCCGCTCGCATACGGCGATTGCTGCGGCAGATGCGGTACTGGTTGCCTCAGGCACAGCGTCTTTGGAAGTTGCGCTGTTCAAGAAGCCGATGGTAATCGCCTACAAAATGATGGAAGCATCATGGCAGATACTCAAACACATGGGCTACCAGCCCTGGGTCGGTTTGCCGAATATACTTGAAAAAGAATTTGTGGTTCCTGAGTTCCTGCAATCTGCTGCCACGCCTGAAGCGATGGCAGATGCGATCTGGCTGCAACTCAATGACGACAATATGCAAAAGAATCTGAAAGACAGATTCACAGCGATGCATCACAGCTTATTGCGCGATACCGCCAATATATCGGCGCAAGCAGTGTTAGATGTGATCGCGCGCCGCTAAAAGCTGCATATCTGTTGCCGATACCGCCTGATTAGGCATTTACCTTAGACTGTTAATTATGTACGTCGATTCTCATTGCCATATCAATTTTCCTGAACTCGCTGCGCGTATGCCGGAAATCATGCAAAAAATGGCGGATAACGGCGTCACCCATGCACTCTGCGTGTCTGTGGATTTGCCCGATTTTCCGCAAGTGCTTGCCTTAGCGGAGCAATATCCGCATATTTACGCATCGGTCGGCGTGCATCCTGATTATGAAGATACGCCAGAGCCGAGCGCGGAGCAGTTGGTCGAATTGGCGCAACACCCACGCATCATCGCCATCGGAGAAACCGGGCTGGATTATTTCCGTCTGAAAGGTGACCTCGAATGGCAGCGTGAACGTTTTCGTCAGCACATCCGCGCCTCGCGACTGAGTCGCAAGCCTTTGATTATTCATACCAGAGCCGCCGCAGAAGATACGATACGTATTTTGCGCGAAGAGGGCGCAGGAACCGCAGATGGTGGCGTCGCAGGCGTGATGCACTGTTTTACCGAATCACTGGAAGTCGCATTGGCTGCGATAGAAATGGGTTTCTATATTTCTTTCTCAGGTATTCTGACTTTTAAAAGTGCCAAAGATTTACAAGCGGTGGCCAAAGCCTTGCCGCTGGAGCGCATACTGATAGAAACCGATTCACCTTATCTGGCACCGATGCCGCATCGTGGCAAAATGAATGAACCCGGTTTTGTGCGTCACGTCGGCGAATTCCTCGCGGATATCAAAGGCGTTTCCGTGACAGAAGTACAGGAAACCACCACGAAAAATTTCTTCAAGCTATTTCAGTTTGCCCATTGAGGTTCGCCATGCGCTTAACGCCTGCTGCTTTACTGCTTGCTCTTGCTTGTCTGATGCCGGTCGCAGCAAATGCTGACGCTTATGCTGATTTTGTTTTCGCAGTCAAATTCAATGACGCACCTGCAGTTCAGGAATTTTTACAACGCGGCATGGATGTCAACTCGGTAGAAGAATATCGCGGCGAATCAATGCTCATGACGGCACTCAGAAATAAGTCCATGCGCGTTGTCGATGTGTTGCTGCAAGTGCCGGATCTGAACATCAATGCCCGCGCAAAAAATGGCGATACCGCGTTGATGGTCGCCAGTTTTCTGGGGAATGCCGATGCAGTTAGAAAAATCATTGCCCGTGGTGCCGAGGTCAATCAGCCGGGCTGGACGGCGCTGCACTATGCTGCCGCGAATGGCAGTGTCGAAGCGATCGCCTTATTGCTCGAACATCACGCCTACATCGATACCGAATCACCGAATAAAACGACGCCACTGATGATGGCAACCCGTTTTGGCAAACTTGATGCCGCCAGGCTGTTGATAGGTGAGGGTGCTGATCTCACGCTGAAAAATGATCTCGGTATGACTGCGCTTGATTTTGCGAAGGAAAGCCAGCATGGCGATCTGACGGAACTTTTACAGCAATCGCTCGTGGCGCAGAAAAAGTAAATCTACATCGCTGATTTTTGTTTCTTATTGTTCTGATTGCAGTGCAGCATATTGTTTATTCACGAAGCTCTGTGTTAAAGTTCGGACTTCTTAATTTTGGAGTTAATTCTGTGGACAGTTATAGTTGTCGATCCCCGATCGAGCTTAACCTGGCAATGTAAGCACAGATACTCTGCTGCTACCTTGCCATCTGGCGGGTAGTAGTTTCTTCAGCGGTTTTCTTCCGTATTTCGCTGCACTCCTACTTACCCAATTTGTTTTTTTCTGTCTTCCGTTGTGGTCGCGTGGTTTCGCTTACCACCGCTGCGGAGTAGAATGCATCTGTCTATGCTGCTGGCACGATTGTCAGCAACAGGGGAGGTAGTTTGTTGCGCATCACCTTATTTTGTCAGGCTTATCTGACATCTTCTTTTTTTGCGTATGTCCTGAGTTCCGGAGGTACGCATGTTTGAATTATTCAGACTCCGTTCACGCGAAGACGCAGTTGATAGCGGCGGCCCGAATCGCTGGGATTGGGCTTTATTACCGCTGATTCTTGCCCTGTTAAGCATATTTGCGTTTGCAGCAATGCAGATGAGCCGGCCGTTCTCGGTTGGTGAAGCCTTGCAGGTATCGCTTGATCCGTTTTATTTGCCCTATTATCTGCTGCGCACGATCTTGCGCATGTTTACCGCACTCGCTTTCTCGCTGTTATTCAGCCTGATTTTTGCCGCGATTGCGGTCAAATACATCACAGCCGAAAAAGTCATGATTCCGGCGCTCGATATTCTGCAATCAGTACCGATTCTGGGTTTTCAGGTGATCGCCATTGCGCCGTTTATTGCGCTGTTTCCCGGCAATTTACTCGGTGTGGAATGTGCGGCGATCTTTGCGATCTTTACTTCGCAGGCTTGGAATATGGCGTTCAGCCTGTATCAGTCGATGCGCAATGTGCCGGCAGAATTACAAGAAGCCGCGCACATTTTCCGGTTGTCGAGCTGGCAGCGTTTCTGGCGGCTGGAGTTGCCGTTTGCGATGCCAGGCTTGCTGTGGAATATGATGATGTCGATGTCGGGCGGCTGGTTTTTTCTGGTGGCAGCAGAAGCAATTTCTGTCGCCGGACAGGATATTAAATTACCCGGTATCGGCTCTTATATCGCAGTCGCCATCGAAGCCAAAGACGGCCATGCGATTGCCTGGGCCATCGCTGCCATGCTGAGCGGCATACTGCTGTACGACCAATTGTTTTTCCGCCCTTTGCTGGCGTGGGCAGACAAGTTTCGTTTTGAAGAATCGCAAGGCGATACCGCGCAACAATCCTGGTTGCTGGACTGGATGCGCAACAGCCGCTGGGTGCGTACCTGGACCGAGCAATTCTGGTCCTTGATGAGCCATGCGCTGTCGTGGTTCAGCGTCAGCTACGACGGCACATCAACCCGCGCCGCCAAGAAAACGATCAGCCCGCTGTGGTCACGTGTTTTTGATGGTGTACTGATTGTCGTCACCATGCTGGCGATCTACCGGCTGGTGACGTTCATACACAGTGATGTCGGCTGGAGCGAAGTGGCGCACGTCGCTGGTCTGGGTGTGATCACGCTGATCCGCGTCATGCTACTGATCGCGCTGGCCTCACTGGTGTGGGTGCCGATTGCGGTCTGGATAGGTTTGCGCCCGCAGTATTCGCAAAAAGTGCAGGCGGTGGCACAGTTTCTGGCGGCGTTCCCGGTCAATCTGATGTTTCCGCTGGTGGTGCTGGCGATGGTGTCACTCAATCTGACGCCGAATATCTGGCTCAGCCCCTTAATGGTTTTCGGTACCCAGTGGTACATTTTGTTTAACGTCGTTGCCGGCGCGGCGACGATACCGAATGAATTGCGTCTGGCGGCAGATAATCTGGGCCTCAAAGGCTGGCTGAAATGGAAGCGCGTTTATCTGCCTGCGATTTTTCCGAGTTACATCACCGGTGCAATCACCGCCAGCGGCGGCTCGTGGAATGCCAGTATCGTTGCGGAATATGTCACCTGGGGTAAAACCACGCTGATTGCTGATGGGCTGGGCAGTTACATCAAACAAATGACCGAAGCAGGGGATTTTCATCGCATCGCCCTCGGTATCGGCGTGATGTGTATTTTTGTGATGCTGCTGAACCGGTTTTTCTGGCGCAAATTGTATTTGCTGGCCGAAGACCATATACGCTGATTTGCATAGCACGCCTCACAAACTGCTCATCCTGCACATACGCATAACGACCATGAAACGCAGCGGCAGCCAACAAACGCCGCTGTCAGGAGAATACACATGACACAAGCTTTACTGATAGACCTGAATCAAGTCGCCAAATCATTTAAAGCCACCGACGGCAAATCACGCCTGATTCTGGATAAAGTTGATTTTCAACTCAAAGACGGCGAAATCGTCGCCTTGCTTGGCAAATCCGGCTCAGGCAAATCGACACTGCTGCGCATCATGGCGGGCCTGATTCCCGCCGACAAAGGCAAAGTCGCCTATCGTGATAAAGACATTTACGGCCCGGTTGCCGGTATCGCGATGGTGTTTCAATCGTTCGCCTTATTCCCGTGGCTGACGGTGCAACAAAACGTTGAACTCGGCTTAGAAGCGCAGGGCGTGCCTGCGTCCGAACGCGAACGTCGTGCCGATGCCGTGTTAGAGCTGATCGGCCTGGCCGGTTTTGGCGGCGCGCTGCCACGCGAACTTTCTGGCGGCATGAAGCAACGCGTCGGTATCGCCCGCGCGCTGGTAACGAACCCCGACATTCTGCTGATGGACGAAGCCTTTTCTGCGCTCGATGTGCTGACCGGTGAAACCCTGCGTAATGACATGCTGAAACTCTGGCAGGATAAAAAAATCTCGACCAAAGGCATACTCATCGTCTCGCATAACATCGAAGAAGCCGTGATGATGGCCGACCGCATCATCGTCTTATCCAGCGACCCCGGCACTATCCGCTGCGAAGTCAAGATCGATCTGCCGCGTCCGCGTGATGTCGATGCCGTGGAAGTGCGCGCACTGATTGATGAAGTCTATGGCCTGATGACGATGCGCCACGCCCACGAAGCCACCGCCGAAACCTCCAACGCTCGCCATCTTGGCTATCGCTTGCCCGATACTAATGTCAGCCGCATCGAAGGCGTGCTCGATATGCTGGCCGACGTGCCGTTCAACGGTCGCGCCGATTTGCCGCAACTGGCCGAAGAATCCGAATTGTCCGACGAAGAATTGTTCCCGACTTACGAAGCACTGAGCTTGCTGGGCTTTGCCGTGCTCGACAAAGGCGACATCATCCTGACCCCGATGGGACAAAAATATTACGAGGCCGAAAAGAATCACAAACAGGAACTCTTCGGCCAGCAACTGCTGACCCACGTGCCGCTGGCCGCCCACATCCGCCGCAATCTGGAAGCCGAAGTCAGCGCCAGTCTGCCCGAGCAGCCACTGCTGGAATTGCTGGAAGAATTCCTCAAAGCCGACGAAGCCAAACGCGTACTGGAAGTCGCCATCGAGTGGGGGCGTTACGGCGAAGTCTATGAATACGACTACCACACGGGGCGTCTGACCTTGCCGGAAGATACGGAGCAAAAACCTTTGTAATGTACGGCTCAATTTGCCAGCGTGGGATGCAGGCAAATTGAGCATAGCCGCAGAAGCGGTGCACATGGCTAGTCACTATGCTGTACTCCCGTACTTGCGGGATTCTAATCAAGTAATAGGTAACACTCCATGCGAATATCTATAAAGAGAGGCAATGGAACTTTTAGTTACGCTATTTACTTACCTGTTTTTGAATTTTTTTTCAGTCTCAATGTTTGAGGTAAGGGCCGTCTTGAGGCACCACGCTGGAGGATGGTTCTCCTTGACCGGAAGGTTAGGGTTCGCAGGCACCTTCGCACACTAAGAACTCGAACTTTAGAAATTCGACGTCGTTTTTGGGTTGGTCTAAGAGGCTTTCGGAGAAAGAAAAGTGAGAACCGTTGGAGAGTTTGATCATGGTCTTTATATGCCTGATGTATGTTGTCGGCTCCTCGAACAACTATATAAATACCAGCGGTAAGTAGCGCCAGATAGAAGCTGGTACTGGTAGGCGCCCCAGACCATTGCTCCAAATTCACCCTGTGCATACCAAAAAATACCCCAACTCCTATCTCTGTAAGTCCATACAAAAATCTTTGCTTGTAGCGAAACCAAAAAAGCAGACAACCAGCGAGACACACAGCCAATCCGGTCACCACCATGAATTGGGATTGATTAGTGAGAGGGGCTAAATTTTCCCAAATTAAATTTAGTTGAGACCATATATCAATGCCCAGCGCTATCGCACCATACATAGCTAGTACATAACTGGCTGAAAATACAGTTGTTCCACCAACCCAGTAAATCACATCCCATTGATCTGGGATTTTTCGCATCCAAATCCGAGCTATTATTCCAACTATTTGATAGCAGACAACTAACCCAAAAAAGAATGGGAGCACATTTCCCACAATGGAAAAGAGCGTTCTTGCGTAGAGGACGTAAAGAATCAGTGCGCTATAGATAATCTCAGAAGGCAAGTGCTCGACTTTGAATCGGAAAGAATCCAGTACGGCTTTTCTAGTTTCGGTGCTCATTAGAGGACTAAGGTTTTACCCTAACTTGTTTTAAAGTACAAAAACCAACATTAACACAACGATGCAAATATGACAGTAAACTTCAATCTTCTCAAAATCTGCACGTATGGACTCTACGTCAGGTGTGGGAAGTCGATGGCAGGCTTATCTAACGCGCCAAGGCTATTGATGAATTACTGCTACTTTGGGAGATAATTCCAATGCTCTCATTCGCGGAGTCATTCAATATGGGATGTAGCGAAGGCTTTCACTGCTCATAAAACAAGGTATACCTGCGTGGTTGTATGCGCGACGGATAAAAACAGGGGAGTATGTGCAGTTTTCGCCTTATTCTCAGCGTATTCATTGAGCTATTAAATATACTCCCCCCAGTATTTTTTGCCGTTCTGTGGCGTAAAATCAGGGGTGTTGGGATGTTTTTTTGAGAAAGGATGCGCGATGACGACGCCGGAAAATACCGCTTATTCGGACAGCAGTTTCTGGGAAAAGCTCAAAGGCTTTGCGCTGAAGGCGGGGCGTGAGGTGATAGAAAAGGCGCTGTATCTGTACTATGCGGCGCAGCGTCCGGAAACACCGGCGTGGGCGAAGACGGTGATATATGGCGCGCTGGCCTATTTCATTTCGCCGCTGGATGCGATTCCCGATGCGATTCCGCTCGCGGGTTACAGTGATGATCTGGGTGCGCTGGCGGCTGCGGTGGCGATGGTGTCGCTGTACATCACGGCAGATGTGAAGGCGCAGGCGAAACAAAAATTGCAGAGCTGGTTTGGTAGCGAGGCTGCTTCAAGCTGAAGCAAGTCAGACCGTCTTCAGCTCATCCTCATACACTCATGGCTTAACGCATTTCTTCCCGAAAGTATTTATGAAAATTGGTATCGTCGGTACCGGCAACGTTGGCAGCACGGCGGCTTATTCACTGGTGTTGCAGGGCATAGGCAGCGAACTGGTGCTGGTCGATCATTTCCCTGCGCTGGCAGAGGCGCATGTGATGGATATTCTGCATGCGACGCCGTTTTCGCATCCGGTGAATGTGCATAGCGGCACGTTTGCCGATCTGGCTGGCTGTGCGCTGGTGATTGTGGCGGCGGGGGTAAATCAGCAACCTGACGAAACGCGGCTTGCGCTGTTGCAGCGAAACGCAGAAATTTTCGCTGGCATTATTCCGCCAATAGTGCGGGCGGCGCAGGACGCGATTATTCTGATTGCGACCAATCCGCTCGATATCATGACGCAGATCGCCACCAAACTTGCGGTGCGGGAAGGCATGCCCGCATCCCGCGTGCTTGGCACCGGCACCATGCTCGATACCGGGCGTTTCCGCACACTGCTGGGTCAGCGTTATAACGTCGCGCCGAGTTCGGTGCATGCGTATGTGCTGGGTGAACATGGTGATTCTGAGGTGCTGAACTGGTCGGGGGCGAGTGTCGCGGGTGTGCCACTCGAGCAATTTGCGCTCGCCAGTGGCCAGCCGCTGACTGCAGAAATCATGCAGCAGGTGGATCAGGATGTGCGGCGTGCGGCTTATAAAATCATCGCTGGCAAAGGCTCCACCTATTACGGCATCGGTGCGGCGATTGCAGCACTCAGCCGCTGTATCTTGTTTGATGAACGCAGTGTGTTTACGGCGAGTTCTGTGATGGCGGAAGTCGAAGGTGTGACGGATGTGACCTTGTCGCTGCCACACATCATCGGGCGTAAAGGCATAGAAATGACGATATTCCCGACACTGAATGCGGAAGAACATGCGGCATTAAAGCAAAGCGCGACCATCATCAAAACGCATTTGCAATCGATACAGTATTAAGGCTGTCTTAAAGAAGCTGTGTTTCAAGCTGACCAGAGCGAGACTGAATCAGCATGCGGCTTGCCGGGCAAAAAAGGCTGCGAAGGCGCATGTTCATTGGGAGATCGCTGCGTCTGAGATGTACATCTCAACAAAAATCACGGCTGCTGACGCTCAGCTCGCCCAGCAGATGCGACATATCCACCAGCCGTTTGGCGACCAGATGGCAGACTTCATTCTGGCGTTGCCATATTCCATATACGCCCAATAAGCGCGCGCCCAGCACCTCGCGTCTTTGCTGCTCCAGCAGCGATGGCCAGATGATCACATTCACCGGGCCGGTTTCATCTTCTATCGTCAAAAACAAAACGCCATTGGCGGTTCCCGGGCGTTGCCTGACGGTGACGATGCCACAGGCGCGGGCAAACTGATCTTGCTGAAAAGTGTTGAGTGTTTCTGCTGGCAGAAAACGTTTCGCCAGCAATTGCGTGCGCAGCAAGGCCAGTGGATGGCGTTGCAAAGTCAGCCCCATGCTATGGTAATCGCTGAAAATTTCTTGTGCTTCCGAGGGCGCACGCAGTTGAGGCGCGGTTTCCTGCAACGTGGTCGGGCGCAGCAAATCTTTATCCGGCAAGGAGCCGACTGCCTGCCACAAGGCCTGACGCCGGTGACCGGCGAGCGAGGTGAGGGCGTTGCCTGCAGCCAGCACCTGCAAATCGTGGCGGCTCAGTTCCGCACGCCGCGCCAGATCGGTGACATCGGTAAGTTCTGCCGCTTCTACGAAAAAGGTCGCCAACTCGGTGACAAAAATTCCTCGTGGTGTCGTGCCGAAGTCGAGTTTAAAAGCTCCGATCGCATTATCCCCTTAGACGTTCTCTTAGAACCGTCCGCATATTTTGCGGGTGCGTATCCGTGTTTCGCTGAATTCTTCGATCAGGAACATGCCGCACGTCTTCAATTAAAAGAGAAAACAGCCAGGACAACCCTCGCAACTGCTGTTCGCGTTTTCAAACACCAATTCGGTAAATATCAATCATTTTTCCGCTCTCTGCATGGTGATGATGCGTGGTTAGAAATGTCCTGCTCTGACGACAGAGACGCAGTACCAAAACGCCTCGAAGCTGTGATGTCTTGTTTCGGTAAAGCGGTTTCTTATATTCACGAAGGTTTTAATCAATCGGTGGTCAATCCTGACACTGATTACATCCTTGCTCTCGACGGTACGCGCCACGTTGAGAAAAAGCACATTCAAGCGGCGCATTACTGGGTGATTTAAATGGCTAAATTATTGGTCTTAGGTATGAAGGGCTCTAAAGGCGTCATGGACAACGGCAAGGCTTACGACAGTTGCACCGTGTTTGTTCAGACGCGCCTTGACGAATCAAAAGGAACAGCAAAAGGCTTCGCCGTAGGTGAATACAAATTCGGTGAGGCAAGTACGTTCGGCAAGTACAAACATCTGCCGTTTCCATTTTATGCCGAGGTTGAAATTGACATTGTTACGTCCGGCAAAGTCATGGCGCAAGTCATCGTCTCTTTGACGCCGTTGAAACCAGAACAGGCAAAACCAGAACAGCACAAGGCGGCTTAATCATGAGTGAAGTTCGTGTCGGTTATGTCGTGCAGGATCTCGAAAGCTACATGTTTTTATGTGAGCAAGACGGGGACGTGGGCTATACACCATGCCTTCACGCGGCTGGCACGTTCCCCACTTGGGAAGAAGCTTTTGAGACCGGACGCATGGTCTTATTGGAAAGACTTGTATGTGTTGGAACAATTCAAGCCTATCTCTGCTATGAAGCATAGAAAATCGACTGTTTAGTACGGATGCCTGCTGTACAGCCAAAATTTCTGCACATTTCTGCTGTGGAAGTAAATGTGATACATGTGTGCGAAATGCCGATGTATCTAATTTACTTCCCAAAATGTATCTAAATTAGTTCCGAGCGCTAATGTATCTAAATTAGTTCCGAGCGCTTTAAGCGTTGACGTGTGGTAAGTGTTTTGGTTGCTGATTACGCATAATTTATATTATGTAAAATGGGATGCTAGGATAAAAAGCAGGTCAATACAGACCTTTAAAAACGAAATATCATAACAACGGCATCCATTCGCTGCTTTAACAGCGTTCCTGATGGACAATCGCCATCCGTGAAGAGCTTGCGACCGTCAGCATCCGTACACATGTGCACCGCTGCAAAGGATGTAGAGGAAATGAACCAGAGAATAATCGCAAGCTGTCGCATACCGCCGCCAGCGCGCGCATCGACACCATCTTCAGCGTCGATGCCAACGGCAAGCTGACCGGCGGGTCGATTCAGGAGCTGTTCGACGCTATCGATAAACCGCCTTTCCACCCGTCCCCCGAAGCTCAGAGCGTGATCGTCAGAGTCGACATTGTGGGTACTGCGGCGAGTGCGCGCATCGACTCCAACGACGTCTCTGGATTCTCGTTTAGCGACTTCTTCCAGTTGCTGAAGGTCGATGGAAAATGGACGATTGTCAGCAAAATCTTCTATACGCACGCGGCGCCCTGATTGTTGTTAGGCTGCACACGGATGCAGCTGGGCTCAGTTATATGACGAGCCCAGCTGCAAGCGCATCGAGTGCCACGTCTACAATTGTTCGGTTCGTGTGTGTGAGCAGTTCGCATGCGAGATGGTTCCTCTTCCGAAGAAGCCACGCGCGCGGGCTAGTACCGAGTTCTTCCTGAAACAGTGCGTGAAGCCGGCTGATGCTCAAGCTTGCGAAATGGGCCATCGCTTCCGTGGACCATGGCAAAGCGGGCTTGGCCTCGACTTGGGCCAACAATGCGCTTAAGCGCGACGTTTCTTGTGGGAACCTCGTTGAGAGCGTATCAAAGAGTAATGGCATCCAACCGCGAATCAGGTCTGGTTGAGCCGTTCCTGCTTCGATGCACAGATGCATAAATTCAACCAGCTTACGCGCAGCTGGATTGATTATTGTAAAAGGCTTGTCGAGCAAGACTGCCCAGCTATCGCTCGTCAAAGTACGCTGTTCCACATCTAGAATGAGCGAGCGATTGGCAACGATGCTGCCCTGGGAATGCCACGCACCAGCCTCCACGATAGCTCCGTGGAGTGGATCGAGTTTGCCCTGCTGTCCTTCGATGTCGAGCTGTACTAGCCCTGTGAGCGGCAGGACCAGCTGCGCGAAATCATGTCGGTCCGGTATCTGCCGTTCGTTGTAACTTCGTGCTTCTATGCCGATGAATGAAGGTTAGCAGGGCAGGCCGACGTAGACGTCAATTGGCCGCCATCTGCCCTCGCCCCAAAGCGAACCTCGCCCGAGTGCTCACAAAACGTTCAGTAAGCACAGGATGATCGTCAGTGAGCGGATTGTGAGAAAACGTTCATGACGGCAACCCCAGAGATGATCAGGGTTATACCAATCAACGCTGGAGCGTCTAATTTTTGTCCGAAAAGCAGCCAACCAGCCAGTGAGATAAGTACGATTCCAACACCAGACCAGATGGCATACGCAATGCCTACGGGAATCGATTTCAGCGTTTGAGAAAGGAAGTAGAACGCAACACCATACCCGATTAGTACGATGATGGAGGGGGCGAGCTTCGTAAAACCCTCACTTGCTTTCATTGCTGACGTCGCAACAGTCTCGGCCACAATTGCTATACCCAAGGCTATCCATTTGTTCATTTCATCCTCCAATTGACACTGGAGTATGTATACATATTGATATCTCGTCTAGTCTATGCGAATCGTAAAATCTGTGCGCAAATCGGACCACTCTGAGGGGCAACACTCGGCAGAACTACGCGGTTTGCGACGGTCTGCTTTTGGCCGGTTGTCGACCGAGTATCCGTTACGCTTCTCTATGCGTGAGTAGCGCATCGTCTTGGCTTGTGCCAGACAATATTTCACATCTGCAACAACGCTTCGATAAAATCAGCGTAAAGTAGTAACTCGGTTGGTGTGCACAACGATCGGATTTGGGACGATCCAATCAGCACTTCAAAGTGGCAATCATTGGACGCCTCGCGCGCATGTGCCACAGTATTTCTAAAGTAAGTTTTTACGGAGAATGTAGTGGATATTATCGTCACCCAATTGGTGGAATCTTTACACAGCGCACGCTCCACTGAACAATTGGTCAGGCCTTTACTTGAGATGCTCAACAACATTACGGGAATGGAGTCAACCTACCTTACGACAATTGAACTAGATAAGGGAAAACAGACCGTTAAATACGCACGCAATATAGGCACTCTGGCGATCCCTGAGGGTTTCGACGTCAGTTGGGCCGACTCGCTATGTAAACGTTCAATAGAGTCTTGTGTGACCACAACAAGTGATGTGGAAAATTTGTGGGGTGACTCCAAAGCTGCAAAAAAATTAGGTATCTGTTCGTACATGAGCACGCCTATTGTTTTTAGCGATGGACGGCTTATGGGCACGCTATGTGCAGCAAGTTCGGTAAAAATACAACAGCCACAAAAGGCCAACACTATTCTTGAACTTTTCGGAAGCATCGTCTCTAATTTTTTAGAGCGTGAAATTCTCATTTCAGAATTAAGTGAGTCGAATAAAACTTTGCAACGTATTGCTCTCACAGATCCGCTTAACTTCAAAAGTATTAATGACCAATACGGTCATCATATCGGCGACCTGTTTCTTAAGGAAATTACAACCCGCTTGTCTGATTGTCTGAGGGCGACAGACGTTTTAGGTAGACTTGGAGGTGATGAATTTCTTTACATTGGATTCGGGTCAAATTGGAATGATATCGAAAACGGACAGTCAGCTGCCGCACACATGCAGACACGCCTAACAAAAGCAACTCAGGGAGTTTTTCAGTTGGAGGAAATTTCACTGACTTACACCGGTGCGAGCGCAGCTGTCATTGTCCAGGGCCCAGAAACGACGACGTGTGAAAAAGCAATTCAGGCAGCGGATGACGCGATGTATCAAATCAAGTTACAGCGGAAAGCTGAATCTAGCCAGTGAAAGAATTCGCCGACATTACTGCTTTTCAAAAGTAAAAATGCCTTACGCAAAAGACATTAACATCAAGCAGGACGTCAATGTAAAAAGTCAGTCAGTCGGGGAGTCATTTGTTACTGATAATGGAAAGCACAAGTTGAACTGGTCACATTGCCTGCATTTCGGTGGTTGTAAATCAGGTTTATCCAGCCGCATGCCTAATTGAGTGTAAATGAAGCGCTTCCATTTCAGATTCTGAATATTAAGAATGTAAAGTGGTTCGAAATATTCTTGTAGTAATGCAGATACTTCGTCACGATTAGATAAACCTAAATCTTGCCAAAGATGGCGACTTCCCTGACAAGCGGCGGCAACAGCACTTGCCAGCCAGTCAACGTGTTTTGCATTCTTTTTTGTTGAACACAAATCTAACAGAAGATTTTTTACCATTAAAAAATCTTCTGGAATGGTCGCCATCAAACCTTGATATTGATGATCGGGTAGCATTTCTAACTCTTCAATTTCAGGAAAACATTCTCGTAACATGGTGATGAATGCAGGCTGTGTCATACCCAGAGCCCAGGCGAATAGAGGAAGTTCGCCTTCTTGCGCATTTCTGAGTACGCCCGTAATTGCTGCTCTTATAGGATCAGCATCGATTTTTGACGTTGATACTATAGAGAGCAGGTGAAGTTGAAAGGTATCCATATTGCTTGCTTAATCGACGATTTTTCTGACTTCGATGCCGTTTAACCATTTCACATGACGAGGGCCGGTGCGCAGGTCTTTCGACGATATCATCGCAATCCTCCCCTCATCTTCAGGCAGAGGCTTTCCATCTTTTTCAAAAAAGACCATGACACCTTCTCCGATTGGCGTATTGAATATTTCACTCCACGAAAAAACGACTTTATATCCGTCCGTTGCCGATGCAATCACAATGGTTTTTTTGACGTCATTGTGATCCTTTGAAATGACAACCGCTTTTTCAAGAATGTCCTTCAACAGAACTCCTTTGAAATTTTCTAATTTGCCGACATTGGCACCAGTTTGGCAAATCAACGGTACTTCGCCAACTTTCTGCGGAGGGAATTGTCGTAAGTCATTGACGCGCAGAATGAGTTTGTTCTCGACTGCACCTGACACAGTCACACTCTCGGTGACATATTTTGATAGATCACTTGTTGTTTCGTGCGCAAAAACCTGCTGGCAAAAAACGAGAGCGGTGGTAATCAAAAGTGCGCGACATTGTTGGAACATGATTTCTCCTTTTATATGCAATTGAAAACCTGATTAAAACTGATATTGGACATTGCCAAACCACATGCGTCCTGGATTAGGAAAGCCATCAGCGAGTGCGTAGTTTTTGTCTTTCAGATTGGTGACACCAGCTTCCACAGTGACATGCTTCACTGGCCTGTAGGTCAGTTTAAGATTCAAGCTTGACGACCGATGCAATCTGGTCGCCGCCCACGTCACCTATTTCGGTTGTTGGCAAACGCTTTGCTACAACCAAAACGGTTCCTAGTTCGAACGCGGAAGTATCAGATTTATCCTCAGCCCATGCAGTGGAAGTGATAAATGTCGCAATAATTGCCGCATTGACTACTCGAATCTTCAATTGCGGACTGGTTGTTACAACGCGCTTTTTATTCTGATGCTTACCCATATGTCTTCTTCCGATAAAATCGTAATAGCAACTTATATATTACGGTATTTAAAAAAAATCGACGGCTTCTCGAAATGCTTGCGGCATATCTCATCGGTCTTCTACGTCGCGGTTAGCCGACAAAATTATTTTCAACATGTGAAATTTATTGCGTAGGTTTTTTTATTGGCTTGGCAAATGCGTAATATACACTTGCATATAACGCTGTAAAGATTGCACTTGAATTGTCTTGACGAAAATCATATTTTTTAAATTGAAGGTCTTAATTGCGAAGAAGCTGCATAGTTTGCAACCAATAAAACGGTTACAGATATGATCGGCTTCCCAGTCGATCAACTTTCACGCGTGAAAGTTGATTAAAGTAATAATAGGACAGTAGAATCTGCCATGCGCGAAGTACACGAAGGGCCGTCTGCCCTGCGTATATCCGCCGTGGACGGGACAGAGTTTCCGGAAACTCACCATATCGCTTACCGAATTCGGATCAGCGTAGCGTAGTGATCGCTCTGGATACGTCATGCGGAATTCGAGATAGTCGAGCGGCGAGCGGCCGCCAAGACTTGAATGAGGGGTGGCGTTGTAATTGGCTCAAGACAGCAAGCAACTCCGCTGCATACTCAAGCTGGAACTGGCTGGTGAGAGCGACTTCGTCCGGGTCTCGCCCGCCTTTGTCTGAGGGTTTTCCGCCGGTCATGTTCGATAGCTTCTGGAAGCCACGCTGCCCGAGCGTACGGAAAAAAGTCTCGATAAACGGACGGTCGTCTTTACTCCTTCTCACCGCGAAACTATTCTCGGGCTCAAGCAAGTCTGATCCGACCACGTCTTTCAATACTTGTTTTACATGCTTGCAGGTTTCGGCCAAAGAGCCGTCAACGCTGATCTCGTCCCAACAGGCACCGACGAATTTTTCTGAAACAGCCGACGGCAGGTTTGCCTTCGGATAATAGGCATGATCTCCAAAGGTGATTGGCAGTCGCTTGGATTTGGTTAGGGCCATTTTTAAGGCTCGAAGTACGTCAACCTTCGAGACTTCTTTGCGCATGCTGAAGTGGTAGCCAAGCACAGCGCGCGACGTTACCTCGAGAATCACGACCACCCACAATCGATGGACGATTTTTTGAACATATCCGCCGGTAGGCTGCGGAATCATGACGCTGAAACGACCGTCAGTCTTATGCGCGTCCATTTCCACTCGCTGGAACAATAAGTGGACTGGCCTGTCGGTGCCGTCGCCCGTCAACATCTTCTTTTTGTTGTCAGGCCCGCCGACGACCAATGCCGCTGATTCAGGATTTTCGTCTAGAACGGATTTGACGAATCGGCAGACTGAAACGTAGCCCATGTTTTTCGTATTGAAGGGCCACTTGTTTTCGGTTTCATAGCGGAGCACGCGGAGTTCTCCAAGGAACCATTGCCAATGGCCTTGCTTATTGCGTTTGCTGACCGATATCCGATTTTGCGAGCCGGCGGACAGAATACGTTTGAGGAATTTTTCTCGTAAGGCAGGATGCTGGTTTAACACCGTATTTAAGGCGCCCACAGCTCCCTGGCCGAACTTATCGACGTTGATTTTGTGCTTGCGCTGATAGGAATTGATACGCTCCCAAGGAACCAGGGCGCGCCAACCCCATACCTCTCCATCCCTATGAACCAGCAGACAGCGCTCCTTGATAAGTCGAATTGTCTGCGAGAGCCCTATGTCGGCCTGTTTCTTAATCTCGCTTTCTGTGGCTCCTTCGAAGTACAGCTTTATGGCCTTCTTCCGTGCGAAGTAGCCATCTTTAGTAGGGCCTTGAGGAAGTGCTCCTTCGTCTGGGTACTTCCAGTCGTATACCCTGAGTTCTTCAGCGTTTAGCCGTCGGCTGTTTTTCGCGCGCATTGCTTTCCACCTCGGTTATGTGATCAGCAACATTAATCAGTGGTGAAAAATATACAGTATTACGCAAAACGGTGGAAGACCCACACTTTTAGGTAAAGATCATGAAATTAAAGGTGTAAATGAACAGAAACGGTAGCCAATAAAAACAAGGACTTACAGAAAAATATTTTTTACAGAATTACGTTTTTATACGACCATGCTGCGTTCTTGCCAACCTGTACGCACTGCTCGGTTAAATGTACCTGTTTAGTCAGTTTTTCTTCGTGTACAGTCCATTTGAATGTAAAAAGGCGCTCTTCAGTGTCAGACGCGTTCGATGATCATGGCAATCCCTTGCCCGACACCGATACACATGCTGCACAAGGCATAGCGGCCATTGCTGCGATGTAGCTGATACATCGCCGTCGTTACCAAGCGAGCGCCAGACGCCCCCAATGGATGACCCAATGCGATGGCGCCGCCGTTAGGATTGACGTGCGCTGCATCATCCGGCAAACCGAGATCACGCATCACCGCCAGCGCCTGCGCTGCAAAGGCTTCATTGAGTTCAATCACATCCATCTGATCCAGCGTTAAATTCGCTTTCGCCAGCACTTTACGAATCGCAGGCGCCGGGCCAAATCCCATGATGCGTGGTGCCACGCCGGCAGCAGCCACTGCCACGATGCGTGCTTTAGGCGTCAGACCAAATTGCGCAATGCCAGCATCTGAAGCCAGCAACAGTGCACACGAACCATCATTCACGCCCGAAGCGTTACCCGCAGTCACGGAGCCATCGGCACGCACCACCCCTTTGAGTTTTGCGAGGGCTTCCAGACTGGTCACGCGTGGATGTTCGTCCTGACTAAAAATAACAGGATCGCCTTTACGTTGCGGTAAGGTGACCGGAATAACTTCGTCGTGAAATGCGCCCTCTTTCTGCGCCTGTGCAGTACGTAACTGACTCGATAGCGCAAACAGATCCTGATCGGCGCGGGAAATGCCAAACTCCGCAGCGACGTTTTCTGCTGTTTCCGGCATGGAATCAATACCATGTAAGGACTTCATTAAAGGATTGATAAAGCGCCAGCCTATGGTCGTATCTTCTATTTTTGCTGCACGTGAAAAGGCGCTGTCCGCCTTGCCCATGACAAAGGGTGCGCGCGACATGCTTTCTACGCCACCTGCAATCATCAGATCGCAACTATCGCTTTTTAACGCATTCGCAGCCACCCCCAGTGCATCCATACTGGAACCGCATAAACGGTTAATCGTACTACCGGGCACTTCCACAGGCAGCCCCGCTAACAGGCTTGCCATACGGGCGACATTTCGATTGTCTTCACCAGCCTGATTTGCGCAGCCATAAATCACATCATCCACCCTGCTCCAATCCAGTGACGGATGGCGACTAATCAGCGCTTTAATGGGTAAGGCCGCCAGATCATCTGTTCTGACCCCGGATAAGGCTCCACCGTAACGGCCAAACGGGGTACGCACTGCATCACAAATAAAAGCGCTCTTTTTCATCGTGTCTCTGTCATTCCTTTGGTTTGTCTTTATATGCTTGCCACTTTTACCCACCGAGTTTTACGCGTTATCTACGCTCATCCTGCGCGATTAATTGCACAAACTGTTCAACAGGTACGGGGCGGCTGAATAAGTATCCTTGCGCCTCGTCACAAGCTGACGTTTCCAGAAAGGCTAGTTGCTCAGCCGTTTCAACGCCTTCAGCAATGACCGATAACTGTAGGGTATGGCCTAATTGAATGATGGCCTTGACGATAGATGCTCCATCAGAATCACTCAGCATATCCCGGACAAATGACTGATCTATCTTGAGCTTATCGACAGAGAGTCGCTTCAGATAGGACAAACTGGAATATCCGGTTCCGAAATCGTCAATCGACAGTTTGATGCCTAATTTTTTCAAACCGTGTAAAGACTTGATAGTTGTTTCGACGTCCTGCAGCAGAATTGATTCAGTCAGCTCCAGTTCCAGAAGTTCTGGCCGCAAGCCGGAAACAGCAAGTGCATTACTGACGATTTTAAGGACATCGCCGCGTTTGAATTGCAATGCCGAGAGGTTGACTGCTACCACTGGTGGCACAGGATATTTATCCTGCCACGCCCGCGCATGGCGACACGCTTCGTTGATGACCCATTCACCGATCTGAATAATATGACCACTGCGCTCGGCAAGCCCGATGAATTTACCGGGAGCAATCAGTCCATCCATCGGATGTTGCCAGCGTATCAGCGCCTCCGCAGCGATGATTTTCCCGCTTTTGATATCAATCTGAGGTTGATAGTGAAGCACGAACTCATTATTGCGTACCGCGCTGGATAAGCCTCCGGTTAAACGGATTTGCTCGACCAGGCCTGCATTCATATCGCGTGTAAAGAAGCGGTAAGTATTACGCCCTGCTTCTTTTGCACTGTTTAAAGCAGTGTGAGAGTGTTTTAATAAGGTGTCGAAATCATCGCCATCGATAGGATAGAGTCCTATCCCAATTGAGCAGGACAGATTCACGACATCGTTATTGATGGTGAATGGTGTGGAAAATGCCTCGCAGATCGTATTGCCAACCTCTGCAATTCCCGGAACATCATATTTTCCCGTAAGCAGAATCACGAATTCGTCACCACTCAGACGACTCATCGTGGCTGTCGCCGGAATGCTATGCTGCAAACGGTTTGCCACTTCTAGCAGTATCTGGTCGCCAATACCGTAGCCCAGACTGTCATTGATTTGTTTAAAGTGATCAAGATCGAGATAGAGCATGTTGACCGTCATGTTTTCATTGTTGGCGACAATGACGGCATGATCAAAGCGATCGCGTAACAACAAGCGATTTGGCAGATTGGTCAAGGGATCGAAATTCGTCAGGAATTCCAGTTTCTCTCTGGTTTCTGCATTCTCTGCACGCGTGCGTAAGCTGACAATGCAATAAGCTATGTCGTCAACCAGTTCTTCCAATAGCTGCACTTCTGCAGGATCAAAGGCATCTGCTTCACAAGAGTAAATATTCAAAGCACCGAGAATTTTTGCGTCACAGATCAGCGGTAAGGAAACGCTGGATTGATAGCCGCGTTCTAACGCAGCTTTGCGCCACGGCGCCATACTGGCATTCGTCAGGATATTCTGAATAATATGTGGCGTACCTGTCCGGATTGCGGTACCAGTCGGGCCTTGTCCCTGTTGATTGTTGCCCCACGAAATATTAATCGTTTCCAGATAGCCGCTTTCATAGCCAGCTTGCGCAACCGGGCGTACTGTTTTCGCCTGATCTTCTTCTGCATAGCCAACCCAGGCCATCAGATAACCACCATTATCTACGCACAAGCGGCAAATTTCGGACAACAGATGATGTTCGTTTTCACTACGTGACAGCGCGATATTGCAGTCGCTGATGAGTCTTAGTGCTCGATTGAGTTTCTTTTGCTCCGCTTCGCTTTGTCTTAATTCACTCGTCATACTGCGTGCGATTGCCAATGCGCGGGAGCGTCCAGTGACCAACAGCCACACCACGATCGCTAAGAGTATGCTGGCGATACTGCCGGTGGCAGCAATAATATTTGCCCTGTCACTTTTCAATCTGGCATCGAACGTTGGCAATGAACTAATGACGATACTCCACTCGTGCCCGAATAGATTCAATACCTTCGTCGTACGAAAAGCAGAGTTATTGTTCTCTGTGATTTGTTTTGACTCGAACATCAACTGACTTTTGTCAATTGAATTGCCGTCATAGATGAGCAGATGAAAAGGCGAGCTGCTCTCGTCGAAACGATGACCGAGTATCCCTGTCATCAGATCATTCATGCGAAATGGCGCATACACCCAACCTTCAATATTCTCGTGCCGCTCTTCAATGTTGGCATGTTTGCTATGCAAGCGGTAAATGGGCATATACATGAGAAAGCCCGCCTGCACGTCCTGGTCAGTCTCCTGTACCAGTTTTACCCTACCTGAAATGATGGCTGTATTTTCCTCTGTTGCCTTATTCAGCGCAGCACGACGAACGGTCTCCGAGTACATGTCATAGCCGATTGCGCGTTGATTGCGCCAGTTGGGCGGCTGCAGATAAGTAATCGGAGCGTATATCTCGCGCTCACCTGATGGCCGGATATCGTATTCTTTTGATCCGGTCGCGCGCATGACGGCGATGTGCTCTGCTTTTTCTTTCGACTTAACAAAACGGGCAAAACCCACGCCCTGAATGCCCGGAAATTTATCTTCAAACTTCAGCGTCTCTACGTAACGGCTGAATTCAGCCTGAGTGACTTTATGGGAGGCAGTAAACAGACCTGCCACACCTTCCAGAACCTGTTCATAGTTTTGTAATCGTCGGTTGATATTGTCAATGATCTCATTTGATCTGTATTCGAACTCGTCGTGCAGCGCCTGACGATTCGCCTCACGTGGCGTATCCTGCAGTGCATAAGTAAGCGCCAATCCAAAAATCAGAATGACCCATGGAATGAACAGGAAACTGCTGGGGAGGTTTTCTTTTTTTAACATGGGCAAAAAAATGACGATCAGTCGTTCTAAACACGATTGCTAACGGCGCTAACTGAGAAATCCTCGTAGATTTTATTGATCTTATATATCAAATAATCTAATGCAAACCATAGCTGACAGACTTCAGTATGGTCAACCGCTTTCCTGCAGCATCGTCTTTTTTTGGTTATTCCACGAATGGACAAGATCGAGTCCGGTTTTTAATCATACGCAATATGATCATGCGCAATAAATAGAAACAGATGTTGCTAAGTGCGCTATTTCGACATTATTTACTTTCCCGAAATGATAAACTCTCACTCTATCGACATTGCGCGTTATTCCCGCTTTCTGATCCAGATCAACTATCAACGCTGCCAGTAATAATTAAAACAATTAAACAATCGTCGTCACCACTTCTGAATACTTATGCCTTCGTCTAGCAGCACCCTTGTAAGCTCATCCGATAGCGGAATTTTGTATGGACAGTCTCAACCCGATCTGATTCGTAAAGAAATTCTTGCTGACATTCTGGAGGCTAGCGCCTCTCTTTATCCAGACAAAACGGCACTGATTTTTGAAGATCGTTCACTAACGTATGGTGAGTTAAATCTGGCTGCCGACCGTGTAGCTTCATTTTTGATTGCATCCGGAGTCAGCCCTGGGCAAATCGTGGGCTTGTGGTTGCCGCGTGGTATTAATCTGCTGGTGATGCAGGCGGGTATTGCGAAAACAGGCGCAGCCTGGTTGCCTTTTGATGCTGACACACCCGTTGACCGTATTGCCGTTTGTCTGGCAGACGCGAACGCCGTTGGTATTCTGAGTTGTGCCGAGTTTGAAGCGCAGTTGCATTCATCGCGTCATCAGGTCTGGATCGCAGAAACTGCGGCGGCACATCAGCCAGAAACATGGTTGCGACGTCGCGCCAGTGAACCAGATTATCCTGCCTATGTGATCTATACCTCAGGCTCGACGGGAAAACCCAAAGGCATCTTGGTCAGTCAGGCCAGCATCTGCCATTTTTTACGCAGTGAAAATCAGGTGTTAAGGATCCAATCGACTGATCGCGTCTATCAGGGATTTTCAGTGGCCTTCGATATGTCATTCGAAGAAATCTGGATCAGTTACCTGGTTGGCGCAACCTTATGGATAGCACCGAAAGCGATTACTGCCGACCCTGATCTTTTGCCTGTCGCGCTCGCTGAAAATCACATTACTGTATTGCATGCCGTCCCCACCCTGCTCGCTTTATTTTCGCAGGATGTTGCCAGCTTGCGTCTGATTAATCTTGGTGGCGAAATGTGCCCGGAAGCGCTGGTCAATCGCTGGAGCAAGCCGGGGCGGCAGATGTTTAATACCTATGGGCCAACAGAGGCGACGGTATCGGCCAGTCTTGCATCTTTGCAGCCACAGCAAGCTGTGACGATAGGCAAACCCTTGCCGAATTATTCGCTGATGGTGATTGCGACCGATATTGAACATGGTTTGCGCTTGTTGTCATGGGGAGAAACGGGCGAACTTTGCATTTCGGGACCGGGCGTTGCAACCGGTTATCTCGGGCGTCCCGATTTAACGGCAGAAAAATTTCTGCCGAATCCGTGGGCCAGACAAGCAAACGAAGCTCGTTTATACAGAACCGGCGATCTTGCCTGCATTCAGCCGGATGGCAGCGTGGTCTGTCTTGGACGTGCCGATGATCAGGTGAAGATTCGTGGTTTCCGGGTTGAGTTGGGGGAAATTGAAACCGTTCTTGCCCAGCAAACCGGTGTCGGCACCGTGGCCGTGGTCTTGCGTCAGGATCAGGGTATAGACCAGATCGTCGCTTTCATCGTTCGCGAAGACAATCATGCAGAAAATACGGTTGCACCGATGGCGATGCAATCCGACGCTGAGTTCGGTGCAGGCTTACGGGGTATACTCAGCGCGCTTCTGCCACCGTATATGGTGCCGTCGCGCTTTGAATTTATGAATGAAGTTCCGCGCCTGACCTCGGGGAAAATCGACCGCAACGAATTAAAACGATGTGTCTTACAAGCCGTAGTCGCATCCGGCGAATCGGACGTCGCAGAGTCCGCAACTGAGGAAGTGTTGTTCAGTGCGCTGGCAAGCTTATTCCCCGGACAGACGATACGGCGCAATGCTGATTTTTTTAATGATCTTGGCGGACATTCGCTGATGGCGGCAAAACTGGTTTCTGTATTACGAAAACATCCCCGGTTTGCGTATTTTAAGATTGCCGACATCTATCAGAAACGTAGTGTACAAGGTATTTCTGAGGTATTGGAGGCGGCTGGCCTGCTGCAGGATGCGACCCTCGCTGATGCTCAGGAAACCTGGAACCCGGCACCTGCCTGGAAACGCTGGATCTGCGGCGCGGCGCAGGCAGCCACGGTGCCGTGGCTGGTGGCGATGCGCATGGTGCAATGGCTGACGCCATTTTTTGCTTACCATTTTTTTACCGGCGACCCCGGCGACTCGATTACGCGCGCAGTGTTGTTGTCGGTTGGCGTGTTTTTATTGCTGACGGTAGCTGAATTCGCGATTGCGATTATCGGGAAATGGCTGATTGCCGGACGATTGAAACCCGGTCGTTATCCGTTGTGGGGCGTGACGTATTTCCGCTGGTGGTTGGCAGACCGGCTGGTCGATGCCGCACCAGTCTATATGCTGAGCGGTTCTGCATTGTATTCGTGGTGGTTACGTGCACTCGGCGCGAAGATAGGCCGCGATGTAATGATAGGTTCCATTACCTTGCGCGCGCCGGATTTGCTGTCCATCGGTGACGGTGCCAGCATAGGTAATGCAACGAATCTGGAAAATGTGCGGGTACAGCATGGTGAGCTCTTGATCGGCAGCATCAACATCGCCAAAGATGCTTACGTCGGTTCGTATTGCGTGCTCGAAGGAAATGTCGTTTTGGAAGAAGGCGCGCATCTGGAAGGGCAGTCCGCATTGGCGGAAGGTCAGACTATTCCACGGGATCGTATCTGGAAAGGATCGCCGGCAAAAGACATCGGCGCATTTGATGCCAATGCTTATCCAGCAAGGCCAGCTTACAGTAAGCTGCGCGCGATCGGAGAAAATACATTCTTCGTCGTGGGCTCGCTGTTTATCAGCGCGCTGTTTTTTATGCCGGTCTTCCCCAGTTTTGTGACGATAGACTGGTTCGATAATGCGGATAATTTCCCCTGGCTGCAAACCAATTCCGTTCCTTTGCAACTGGCCAAATATTTCATACTCGCGTTTCCAGCAACGGCTGTTCTGATCGTTTGTACAGCCTTGCTTTCTGCTGGCATACGCTGGAGCATTTTGCCGAAGTTAACTCCCGGTAGTTATGCGGTACATGGCAACATCTATTGCGGCAAGTGGCTGGTCAATCAAATTCAGGAATCGAGTCTGAATGTGCTGCATGGCGTGTATGCAACGGTATATGCGCCATTCTGGTACCGGATGCTGGGTGCCAAAGTCGGCAAAGGTGCAGAAATTTCGACAGCCTTGGGCGTGGTGCCGGACATGCTGATACTGGGCGATGAAACCTTTATCGCCGACGCCGTATTACTCGGCGATGAGCAGATAGATCGTGGCTGGATGACCATGCATCCAACGGTCATTTCGCGGCGTAGTTTTGTCGGCAACGGCGCCTACATCCCGGATGGAACAGTATTGCCCGAGAATGTGCTGATAGGCGTGCATACCTGCGCACCAGACAATGCGCAAATGAAAAATGGCGATACCTGGCTGGGTTCGCCACCGATCAATTTGCCGGCACGCGAAGAGGTCAAAGGTTTCCCTGAAAGTCTAACGTTCAAACCTTCAGTGATGCGACGCATAGGACGCACGCTGGTCGAAACTTTCCGGATTATTGCGCCCCATGCGATGGTGATTGCAGTCGGCTACACCGTCGTTCTTGATCTGATGCCGCTGGCGGGAGAAGACCGTTGGGCTGAAGTGTTGTACTACCTGGTCGCGGCAGGTTTGCTGTATGGGATAGGCAGCTTTGTCTTTGTACTGGTGTTGAAATGGCTGCTGATTTTCCGCTACAAGAAAGCCAGCGTACCCATGTGGACGCCATTTGTCTGGTTATCGGAAGGCATTACCAATTTATACGAAGGGATTGCTGTACCGAATTTCATGCGTTATCTGCGCGGTACACCGTGGTTACCGCTGGCATTCAACCTGCTCGGCTGCAAAATTGGGCGCGGTGTATATATGGATACCACGGATATTACTGAATTTGATTGCGTCAGCATTGGCGAACACAGCGAAATCAATGCCCTCGCCTGTCCGCAAACCCATTTATTTGAAGATCGCGTCATGAAAATTGATCACGTCAACATCGGTGAACGCGTTTACATGGGGCCGCGCAGTGCCGTGTTGTACAGCGCAGTTGTCGGTAATGATGCAAGCCTGGGGGCGCTGACGCTGGTCATGAAAGGGGAATTTATTCCTGCGAATTCGCATTGGCGCGGTTGCCCAGCTGCGATGACGGGCAAATAAGTACGAATGAGACAGACATGCAAGGCGTAAGTCTGCCAGCTTTTGCGGTATTTGACTGGGAAGCACAATGTCTGTCTGCTCTGGACTATTTCAGTCAACAGTCAAATGTGGTGATATGCCTGTCTTTCCCGCAAAATCTTCAACGCGAAACTGCCAGGCAACAACTGCATCTCGCCATCACTGAATTATTGATGCAGGCATTTTCTTGTACAGCGGAACAGATACGACTGATCCGTGTCGCAGGTAGCAGACTGCAATGCTTCATCGCTGCACAAGAAATTTTTATTTCCGTCAGCCATGAGCCCGGTTTATCGTTGGCCGCCATCAGTCAAAAACAACTGCCGGGTATCGATCTGATGGCAGTAAAGGCTATGGATGACTGGAAGGATGTTGCCGATATCTATTTTCCCCCTCAGCAAATCGCAGCACTACAACAGGCGCAAAACGATGAACGCGCAGCGCTGTTTGCGCAGTACTGGACGATGATGGAAGCACGTTTTAAATGTGCGGGCATTGCCATGACGGAGTACGACGAACACGTTCAGCAACAGATGGAGTCTGCTTTAAAAGACTGCTGCAGCTATGCACTGACGTTGCCCGCTGGCTATATCGGCGCGCTGATACTGCGACCCTGATCATTTTCCAGCCTTACCTGCAAGGCTACTGTTCAGACTGTTGCGCTTGCTGATACTGCTGCTACCCTATGGCATGCGCAAGCAATAACAAAAATAGCAAAATCAGGCGTGCATATTGCGAAGCATAAGGCGCGAATCCTCAGGGCTTACCAGTTTGCCTTGGATAAAATAATCAGCCATTTCTTGCAGAACAAAATTTCCAGATGCCCGGCCTGTATGCCTGTGGAGCAATCCAATACGGGATTGACGTAATACGCACGTTGTCTGTAATCGCGGCAGACAAATATCTCGCGACGACCTAAACGCAGTAAAAAAGAAGTTGGCGACAATTGCAGACTAAAACGCGTATCAAAAGACTGATCGAGGTATGCCATAAATGAATCTCCGGGTTGGTTATAAAGGCAGTTCATACTTTTTCTCTGACACTTGAAACACAGAGCATTTCCGGTCATTACAGAAAAATGCGAACTTCCCTGATACAAAAAAGATCTTGAAGGACATCATCGAGTGCATCGTTCAGTGAGGCTTTCATTCATCACTGACTCATCGTTTGTCCATGGAAAGTACTTTAACATAAAATACTGTATATGCAATCAGTATATTTAAAAGTGTCGCAAACTTTCCACTACTGAGAAATCTGCATATCGTCGCAAAGCATTAGCTGGCTTCACTTTCCAGCAATATTAGAGGTCGAGCCGAGATAAGGGTAAAAATAGCCCATAACACTTTTAGTTATAAAAATCATGCTTTTAATAACTAAAATTAGAAAATGTGGAAGAAGGGACTGGATTCCGGTTATTTTCGCCAAAAACGCTGCTTATTTCATTACTGTAGTTGTGCAACTAATCTTTCAACTCAATACCAAAATTTTTCCATAAAAATTTATAAATATTACGTCGATCGTTTAATGAAATATGCGAGGTAGACTCTAAATCGGATTTTTTATAAGCTAGCAAATGCCTTAACTTCGAAACACCAAGTCCTGCTAACGTTTCCCTCAAGATGCGAGCATCTCTTCCGAAGTCGGTTGTTTTTTGGAGGTCGGCTTCTGGATCCGGTGCAGAGATAGCACGAGGATGTTTCTGTTTGTAGGCATCCATAACTCTCTCCTCTCGAATCTCCTTTCCGCGCTCATCAAGGATTATTCTCAGCTTTCGAATGCTATTTTCGTCATTCCAATCGACAGAAAATGCTCGGATGTCTTCATTTGGCATTTTTTTATTGAGTTACTTAAGATCTTGCAAATCGCGTCGGCATATTCGATACGCTTGGGTACTCCGAATATTCGGACGCCGATGCTCTATCCTACCGACTCACTGGCTACATCGATCCAAAGCCGTTGCAAATATTGGAGGGGATCGACAATAAGGCACCTGCATACGTGGTTGAACCCCCACATAAAGGGGACGCGGCGACCATGATGACTTCGCGACTGAAGAAAACTCGCTATAGATATCGGAGTTTTAACCCCAGTGAAGACTCCCGCCTCTCTGCTACAGATGCCATTAAACAAGTATCTAGTTCAGCTGGTGTGCTGGTTTCTTTTGAGCCGGATAGCAAGGAATGGGCCGTCATTCATAACCTCAGAACCATGTTCGTGGCGGGCCTGGCAGATGGAATGGATAAACCTTGTCTGATTTTGGCTCCAAACGGATTCCAGGCTCCGCTTGATGTGCGAGATGACGTGAAGCACTACGCACATCCCGATGACATTGCCGAACATGTTGCATCCTTTGCTTTGGAGCTAACTGATTACTTGCAACTTGTGGAACCCCCTTTAAAGGTCTCCCATAATTCTTTACAAAATATGGCATTCGGCGACCCAACGGCAGAAAACGAAATGACCACGTTGAGCGCCTACTATATGCAGACCGAGCAGTTCACTCGGGCTGTGCGCGGAGAAGTAAACCTCGTTGTCGGGCGAAAGGGGGCAGGTAAGACAGCTTTGTTTTTGCAGTTACGCGATCGAATACGAGCTGACAAGCGAAACGTAATGGTCGATCTGAAACCAGAAGGCTATCAACTTATAAAATTGAAAGAAGATTTACTTTCCTATCTCACCGAAGGATCGCGGCAGCATTTGATAACGGCTTTTTGGGAATACCTTTTACTACTTGAAGTCACGTACAAGGTTTTGGAAAAAGATCGGACGACTCATAAACACAATCACGAGATATATGAAAAATATCTTGATCTTGAGGCTAGCTATAAGGTGGAAAATTTTTCTACCGAAGGCGATTTTTCCGAGCGCCTACTTGTTTTATCTAATCGAATAGCCTCCTCGTATCGAGCGCGTTTTGGTGAGTCGTCAGATGTCAAGCTAACGGTTGATGATGTGACGTCTTTGGTACACGCCCACGACATTCGATCATTACGACAAAAATTGTCCGACTATCTGAGCACAAAGCAATCTGTTTGGATATTGTTTGACAATCTTGATAAGGGTTGGAATACGGGTGGTGTCGATGAAATCGACATTATTGTTCTGCGTTGTCTCGTGGAGGCTGGGAGAAAAATTGAACGAGAGATGCGAAAGCACGAACACAAATTGTACTGCGTCATTTTCGTGCGAAATGATGTGTACGAATTGTTGATGAAAGGCAGCGCCGACTATGGCAAAGACATGCGCGCTGTTTTGGATTGGACTGATCCCGACATGCTGCGGGAAATGCTAAGGTTACGATTGGTGTCGGGCATGGATGGAGTCGAGTCAAACGTAACTTTCGAAAAAATATGGCGCGATATCTGTATATCTCATTATCGCGGAGAGGACACCTCTGCTTATTTTATTGAGCGATCCCTTATGCGCCCAAGAAACGTATTAAAGATTTTTGCCCATAGTAAAGGTTTCGCGATTAACTTTAACCACAGTAAGATTGAGGAAAGTGATATAGAAAAAGGCGTCAAAGCCTTTTCCCAGGATTTGCTCATCGAGTTAGACCATGAATTGTCTGATGTTTGCCCGGATGTTCCCGATTTGCTATATCACTTCATTGATCAGCCAAGCGAGGTGAGCAAGCACGAGCTAAATGCGACGCTTGCTAACGGTGGCGTGAGCGCAGATCAAGTAGAGAATATCTTCGGCTTTTTGCTCTACTACGGAGTGATTGGTCTTAAAACCGAGACCGGAGTTCAATACATTTTCGATGTTAACTATGATTCAAAAATATTAACTACGCGGGCGCAGCGCTTGGGTGAAAACGCCCGTTATGTATTTAACCCTGCATTTTGGGATGCTTTGGGCATTACGGACCAGTCATCACAATAGAAAGGCAGACGGATAAATTGCAAATTACGTAGACGAGCTCAATGCCCCTCAATAGGCTAGTCACTTGAATGAACACGCCGACTCCCCATTTGCATCGAAACTTACCACTAAGGTATGATCATTAATGTTTGCTATAGTGTGACGAATCGCAGACTCGTTTCAAGCTTCGCACTACCTATGAGCAAACTCGATCAGTACGTTCACGCGGCGACCCGGGACAACACACGTAACAGCTACCAATCTGCCGTGCGCCATTTTGAGGTCGAATGGGGTGGCTTTCTGCCGGCAACGGCAGACAGTGTGGCGCGCTATCTGGCCGATCATGCCGAGTCGCTTTCCATCAATACACTGCGTCAACGTCTTGCGGCACTCGCACAGTGGCATATCACCCAGGGATTCCCGGATCCCACCAAGGCTCCTATTGTGCGTAAAGTATTTCGCGGTATTCAGGCGCTGCATCCCGCACAAGGAAAACGCGCCAAACCGATGCAAATGGAGCAATTAGCTCAAGTCGTACTCTGGCTGGACCAGTCCATCGAGACGTCGCACCTAACCGGAAAGCATGCCGACGAACTACGCCATGTCCGGAATAAAGCGATTTTATTGCTGGGTTTCTGGCGCGGTTTTCGCGGTGACGAACTCACACGACTACAGATCGAGCACGTCGACGTCGTGTCCGGGGAAGGAATGAGTTGCTATTTTCCGCAAACGAAAGCTGACCGGCAATTCAAGGGCAGCAGCTTCAAGGCACCGGCATTGTCCCAATTATGCCCAGTGTCGGCTTATCTGGATTGGATTGAGTTGGCCGGTCTGCAGGCCGGACCGGTATTTCGCGCGATTGATCGCTGGGGTCATGTCAGCCAGGACGGATTACATGCGGACAGCCTGATCCCTTTGCTACGATCGCTGTTTCAAGAATCTGGCGTCGAATCGCCAATGCAATATAGCGCACACTCCTTGCGGCGTGGATTCGCGAATTGGGCGACGGCCAATGGCTGGGATATCAAAACCTTGATGGAGTACGTGGGCTGGAAAAATGTGCAATCGGCCATGCGTTATGTCGAGAGTGCCGACCCGTTTTCCAAGACCAGAATCAATACCATGCTTGCCTCCGGGGCTAAGGCGCTACAGGTTAAATCCGAATAGGTTATCGAGATAAATTCCAGCTTAGCACAAACAGCAAATAACTTATAAAAAAACGCTTGCAGGCACGTGAAAACGATCAGCCAGCGCCTTCATTTGGCGCACGTTTAAATCACGGATGCCGCGCAAAACTTCCGATACAACGCCCTGGCTACCCAGTTCCGGTAAATCTGATTGGGTAAGCTGATGTTGTGTCATCAGAAATTTCAGTGTCGCCACGGGCGAGACCGACTGTACAGCGGGCTGCATGTCTTCATAATCTGCGATTAACGAACCCAGACTATTGACCAGCTCGGCTAACGGAGACTTTTCATCTGCACCGCCGGCATCCATCAACTGATTCAATGCAACAATCGCGTTCTCATAGTCGGCATCGTTGTGTATGGATTTCAGCGGCACAAACTCAGTCAATGCCTGGTAACGCTCGGAAATTTCCTTGACTGTGGAGCGATCAATTACGGCTTCCATTTATCGTACTCCTTATGTGTAAAAACCTGCCGAACAAACAGCTTCTGCGTATCAAAATGAATCGCGCTGACGATCCTATATTTGTTGCCGCCAATATCAAACACGTAATACGTCTCGACCTTATCGACTGCGTTAAATGTGGCTTTAATCTCTGCAAAATTAGCAAATGGCCGGGATTCAATGATTTTTCGCCAGGCCTGCAGCGGCTCATGCGACAGCGAATACGTGGCAGAAAAATCCGTTAGGGCTTTATTGGATATGACTCTCATGGGCTCAGTATATCTCAATTTGAGATTATTTAGCGATCATTTTCTTAATACTTTCGCTGCTATAACACTGAAAATTCATTAAATTAATTGCTGCACGGATCGCATTCGAACGTCAATCAGTCATTGTTATCTAATGGCATGAGCTCGGACAAGGGGCGTAAGCGCTCAGAAAATTCTGAAAATAGCCTGGAAAAATCTGAAAATAGCCTGGAAAAATCTGAAAATTCAGAAACTAACTCCTCAGCCGCTTCCCATAGGGCCGTTTCCTGGGGTGGTACGGCCAAACGAGCACCATTTATCACAGTATGTGACATAGCGTGCAGGGCAATCAGATCGTCGCGAATGCCATTTACTCCCTCCAGGCGGACACGGATAGTGTCCAGTTGCTCAATCATTTCGAGGACATCCCCTGTGTCATAACTTTCTCTGAGCTGTTCTAATACGAGCGCATTCATGTCACCATATGGCGTAGGTATCACTTTCCCTTTTGGTACGGTCATTCAGCATTCCCCTCATTTCCCTTTTGCTTTGCATCGTCCGCGGCTTTGCGGAAAAGCGAATCGCGAATCCATTGCTCCGGCGCGCGTTTTAAATTGAGATGATAGTCACCAAATCGTTTGACGCCGCTGGTGATATACGGACTTAGGAAAGTCAGATCGTCCACATCAAATTTATGTCCTTCGGCAATCAAAGTTTGAATGACACGCATCATGTCGACGGTATTTTGCAAAATTACTGCAGCAGCGATCAGATCGTTATATCTCAGACGCTTTTGTTGTTCCTCGGGATCGTTTTGCGCGATGACGTCACCGCCAAATGAAAGCCACTTCGCAAAACCATTGTACGACTCCATCTTATTAGTCTCACCTGTAACTTCTTGCCGCATCTTGATATCCGAAATCCATTTCAACAAGAAGATTGTACGAACTGCACCGCCCATTTCACGCACGGCAGAGAATAATTTACTACGTCCATTTTTTGCGCTTAATTTCTTTAGTAATAAAGGCGAGGCGATACGACCCGCCTGAATTGACAGCGCAATACGCATCATGTTTTGCCATTCAGACTCAATGAGGTCCCAATTAGTTGTTGCAGTGAAAAGTCGGTCAATGTGCTTGTATCGAATTTTTTTCTCGGCGCGGTGAAGTTCTAGATCTTTCCAGTTACGAATCCTCGGCATCAAATTGATACCAAGTAAATAGGTGAAAGCAAAAACGGCCGCAGATTGCCCTTGCGTATCCGAATAAACGGTATCAGCTTCAACAGATAATTGCGCCTTTAACAACCCTTCAATAACGTAGATGGCTTCCCAAACGCCTGGGGCAATAAAATGGCGGAATACTGCGATATAGTTATTCGCCACATGGCGGTAAGCAACGGCCCCCATTTTCCGGTACCGAAAATGGAAACCGGCCAACAAATTTTCTTCGTAAAAATCGTATTGCGTACCGTCTGCGGCAACCGATTTACCGTCCCCCCATAGTTTCGGAAGATCTAGGCGTAAATGAAGCTCATTCAAGTCGCGAATTGCGGCATCCAGATTCTCAACTGTCATATGGCGACGATTCACGAAAGAAAGCATATGGGTAGTGACGTCGCCGGCCAGATGTCTTGCGGCCTGATTGGGACCGAGATTACAGCCCATCGCAAAAATCGTAAGCAGATAGCGTTCGGCCGCACGCTTAAGTTTTGGGTCCCTACCGGAGATTGGGCCAAAGTGTCGGGTGAATTTCACCCAGTGTTCGAGATTGGCAAGGACATCGAGCAAGTTCCTAGTCGGAAGCCGATTCATGATAGTACTTTGCAGAGCTATCGCGGACGAAGGAATTTCTTTCGCAACCACACGTTTGAGTATAGGCTCGCCATTCGAGCCAATAGACACGTCGCCATGGTGATCCGGGAAATTACGATCAACTTCTTCGGCCTTTTCTGTTAGTTTTTCCTTTAACATCGCGACGAAATCCTTCGCGTTATTCGGAAGTCCAACTTTTTCACAATAGGCTGGTAACAGCTTCTGGCATTCATCCCATGACAACAGCTGATCGCGATGGTCCGCAAACGTCTCAGAGCCAGCAACACACATGTCGCCTGAGCGCAGTTCGCTGGCTAAATGAGAAAAAACAACGAGTTCCAGATAACGCCGATTAGTCGGCTCTCCTTCATCGTGCGGTCGTTTTACTAATTTTTGCCACCTATCCGAAGCAAAGGACATATCCACTTCGTCCTCCATCCAATCAGTTCTGCGAGATTCGTTTTCGAGGACAATATTGAGCGCATCTGTTAGTGCGCGATTTTGTGTTGCGGCTTTGAACTCCAAAACGCGGGCAATGCGAAAAATTACAGCACGATGGCTAGTGAATGGTTTCCATAAAAGGGGTAAATGGTTTTTGCCACTCCATACGCGAATTGCTGCACATTCTTCTCTCAGTCGCTCCAGATCGCCGCCGGGAGCTAAGAGTTTCCGGATTTCCAATCCGGTTTTTTGATCATCAAGATCCTCGACCAAAATATCAAGAACACCGTCAAGTTTAGCGACCAGGCGTTCTGACAATGCTCTTTGTTTCAATTGGATAGAGGCCAATTCCTCTTTAGCTTTTTTATGAATGACGGCCATCCGGCGTATAAACATTTCAGCCAAATCATCTCGTGCCCGAACCCGCATATTGCGAACGAGTGGATAAGCGTGTAGCGCTTCTCCAAGTTCAGATCTTTTAGTTCTGCGGCATCAAGTGCCATTGCCTGACTGGAAAAATGCCTTAATTTTGATATCGGAATTCCCTCAAGAGGTTTATCCACGTCGATGATAGATTCCAACCAGATTAACTGATCCAGGACATTTTCTAAGTGCTTCTTAGATGCACGTTTAGCACTTCGTTTAATCTGATGAAACTGTGTCTGTCGTTGTGCAAAATCAGTAATTAACAGGTTGTCCAAGAAGTCCTTTTGTTCTTGGTTGAGACGCTTAGCAACTCGTCGAAATACTTGATCTTGAATAGTTGTATGTACTTGTTCCGCAATCTTATCCAGCGTACTAAACGCAGGTAATTCGTAATGGAGTCCGATCAACTCTTCAACCGTCGCATTGATAATATCGGTGCGCATGTCAGCGACCTGCGCAGCTTCCCGCGCGATACGTATTGCTAACTTCCTGGCTTCTGCGCCTTCAAATGTAGCAATGCCCAAGTATTTGCGTATTGCTGCGTGATGCCGGTATAGCGTGGTTGTGCTTTTATAGTGAATATTAGAGGCAGTCGGAAAACCGCGGACAGTAGCAATATGAGAAATAATTTCGGCTGGAATTTCATCTATCTGGGGAAAGTAGTGAAGCTGCTCAAAACATTTAAGGAGCACCAAAACACTGAGCTGGCTGCCCTGGCCTCGGGCTAAGGTAGCGACCCATTCGATTTCTTCTGCCGAAGGTGTGTAGTATGTTTGAATGTCCCGGCTTGGAAGCACGGTCGGGAAACGAGGGTACGCGGTACGTTCAATCGATGCCATTCATGCCTCCAATATTTGGAATGGCAAATATTATAACTACGTCGAACTAAAAATATATATTGTCCTTGGTGTATTTATCTCAAATTTTTCCAAGCTTCACTAATTCAAATTATTGAGATATTTTTAAAACCTTATAACCAAAAGTATTATGGGCTATTTTTACCCGTATCTCGGCTCAACCCCAGATACTGATCCGCCTCCTGGCACTTGAACAGTACACTGCGGACTGTCCGGATATTTCCCACACCTTCCCGTGCAATGCCAAGACGTTCGCGAATGGGACTGTCGGCGCCATCTGTTGCTATCATGTAATCGGCTGAGATTGCATAATCTCGACCAGCATTTCGATCCCGTAACTGCACGACAATACTATCGCCACGATCCTCGAAATGTAGCAACTCAGTGCTGTAGCGAAGATCTGCACCGAACTCTAGCGCTGCCATGCGCAGGATAGGTTCAAGTTTGTCCTGCGCAATGGCCGCTCCCGTATTGGGTGACAGGCCAGTATTGTGCGTGTCGGCTTCGCCGGGCGTCCAAGCCTGTTCACCTTGCCATTCGCCAACAAGACTTGATGCCTTAACGCGGCGTAAGCGGAAATTTTGAGGTGTTTGGGGTATACGGTCGGCAATACCAACCATGCGGCAGTGCTCCAGCGTGGTTTCGGTATAACCCATGGCACGCGGATGAGTGGAGCTGCCGGAGTGCTTTTCTACTAAGATATGAGGTATTCCGCGCCAAGCGAGAAAGACAGATGCAGATAAACCAACAAGGCTACCACCAACGATGAGAACAGGAGTAAGTGACATGATTCGTCCTTAATATTTGGCCATTGAATTAGCCATAAACAGAATTAGGACGTGTGCTTACCGTGAAGAAAACTTTGGATGGAAAACGGGATTTACCGTTTCGTTTGTCGATCAAAGGCTCCACGAGAAATCGGCGCACGTCCGCTCTCGCCGTGGTCATCCGAAACAATTTCAGATGCATTTGGCGTCCCATGGTTGGACGCTGACCGGGGCTCACCACGCCAGTCCACCTTTTTCGACAGCGGAGATTTTATCACACACACTAACATGTCGATAAGGGCAATACTCCAGGCGTTGCATGGTTCGAAAATTACGTATTTCAGCAAAATCTCGACTATCTATCGAAGTGAGCCCAAAGATCAGAGTTATTAAATTAATGAATAATCGATATCTGTAAATTTGATTTTGAATATTTGCTGCAATGCGGTAAAGTTATTTCTGTCTCCTCCAACACCGTCAAGGTTTGGATTTTAGCCCGCTCGTAGCGGGCTATTTTTTTATCCGTCACTCATTTTTTGAGAAGGAACTGACCGTCAATGATTTTTTGGGCGCCGCCTTAAAACAAGAAATCGTACCGATGCATCACATTAGTGCTGTTTTTGTTTGGTCAGCGCTGTTTCTATCAGATCAATTTCATGCACTAACTGACGATGTAAGACGTCATCCAGTTGCCTGTTTAACCGCAATTGATACAGTTGATCGCGCTCGGCACGTAAAGCTTCGATGCGCATCTGCCGTTCGACATCTAATTCCCGAATATGGTGTGACGAGCCATTCTGCCGCAACCCATGTGCCAAGCGGCGTCGATATAACTCAATTACGTGCATTGCGGCTTCCATTTGCACCAGGCTCTCAGGCTGATCATTGGGGATGCCACGATACAAATCTTCAACCCGGCGGATTGCAGCAGATGCCGCAGCATTACGTGCGACCGTTTCCTTATTAATCTGAGCCACAGGCTCGGAGAACTCAAAGCCGGCAGCCAGAACGGGTAATGCAATGCTGGCGACAATCAGCGACAGTAAAATAACGCCCATTGCGAGAAAAATCACCAGATCACGAGCCGGAAAATCGGTGCCATCTAACATAGTCAAGGGTAAAGTGAGGATACCCGCCAGGGTAATTGCCCCACGCACACCTGCAAACGCGGTTACCAGTAATAACCGTGGAAAAGACTTTTTATCTGCGACATTTCCCTTTTTGCCAAATAAAGTCAGTTTGAGCGAAGCCCAAACCCAGATTAAACGCAAAGTCGTCAGTGCAAAAGTAATGCAAACAATATACGCGGATAAATGTGCAAGGCTGGCGATACCAGTATCAATCGCAATTTCTTCTATGCTTTCGAGTATTCGCGGCAACTGCAAACCCAACAGCATAAACATGATGCCATTCAATATCATCTGCACCGTATCCCATACAGTGCGCCGTTGCATGCGGGTTGCCGCTAAAGTGTGCCCGGTCAGATCAGAGTAATGCATGGTAACTCCGGCGGTTACCGCAGCCAGAATTCCTGATGCATTCAGATGTTCGGCTGTCAGGTAAGCCGCGAACGGGATCAGCAAGCTGATCATAATCTGTACACCCGGTTCTTCTCCGGTTTGCCGTATCAGCCAACGATTTGCCAGATTAATGGTGTAGGTCAGCACAATTCCTATCAAAGCACCGCCGCCAGCCACCAGCATGAAAGTCCAGGATGCTTTGGCGAGGGAGAAATTTCCGGTTAATGCTGCCAACACAGCAAAACGAAAACAGACAAGACCAGACGCATCATTTAACAGAGACTCGCCTTCAAGAATGTGCATCAGCCTCGGCGGAATCGGTGTTTTGGACGCTATTGCAGAAACGGCGACCGGATCAGTTGGCGATAAAATTGCTGCCAGGGCGAATGCTACCGGTAACGGAATCGCTGGAATCAGCCAGTCGATCAGAAACCCCATACCAACAACCGTAAAAATGACCAGGCCGATGGCAAGCATCAGTATGGGCTTCATATCGAGAAAAAAGGCTTCTTTCGGTATGCGCCAGCCATCCAAAAATAGTAAAGGGGGAATAAATAACAGAAAAAAAATGGCTGGATCTAGCGAGACATCAAACGGAGAAAAAGAAGCAATAATGGCACCGGTTGCAATCTGAATCAGTGGCAATGGCAGTGCGACCGGAGACAATCTGACAATAAAGCCGCTCACAGTAACAGCAAGCAGCAGAATCAAAACCATTGTTATTATTTGCATCGTTCAACCGGAAAAATTGCTTTCCAGACCAAGAAAGCATCTGAATTATCATAGCAGAAGAGTTACAGCTATTTACCGCTTATCTCGGTAATTCCTATGATTCACGAGAAATCATCAATGTATTACCTTGTTATCGGATCAGAACGCCACTATGGCGTCAGCGATTTGCATTGAGTTTATTTCTTTTGACGCAACAGACTATGCATAGCGTTTTCTTTGAATTGATCTGCATCCTCAATATAACCCTGAACAGTCCCGTCGAAACGCCAACCACCTTGGCGTTTGATATCGCGGAAGCTTGCACCGGCACGGTAAGCACTGGTCGCCATGCCACGCCGCAAGCTATGACTGCTGAATTCCGGGACATAATCTAAACCCGCTGCAGTCGCGCATTCAGTCAGTATTTTATTCACGCTGTTCGCATGCAAAGCCTGTTCGCCGACATGCTTCCACTGATCTATCCGCCTGAAGATTGCGCCGGTATAAACACCAGAAATACTGAGCCATCGTTTCAACGCCGTCGCAGGACAACAACTGCTATCGCCATAAGGAATTGCTTTTACGATTCCCTCCCCCGCCTGATCAGTTTTTGATCGCGGCAGCAGCAGGGTAATTCCCTCTGCTTCCCATTTCACGTCCTCACATCGCAAACTCACCAATTCAGAGCGACGAAAACCTCCGAAAAAACCTATTTGCAGCAAAGCACTGTTCCTTATTGCTCTTACATCGCTCTGTTCAGAGAGATAAAGCACAATGCGCTCCAGCTCTTCGATAGCTAATGCCCTCGCCTTTTTTTTAGGTTTCGCATGGACTCGCGTAATGCCAGTCAGGATTTTTCGTACGTTAGGATGAATGCAAGGATCAGGAAAACCTTGGTGTTTATGCCATTGAGATAACGCCGTAATTCGTAAAGATAGCGTGCGAGGATTAAGTTTCCCGGCATGTTCTGCCATATAACGAACCAGGCTGGCCTCATCGGCGGGTAACAGCTCGCCCCACTCCAAAAAATGTCTGATGGCCGACCGATACGCCCGGCGGGTATTCTCAGACGTTGCTGCCGCGAGAAATACAGCCAGTTGCTGCGCAGAGGTAGTCAAAGGCCCATTTTGCGAATCTGGTAGCAGCACTGCCCGCGTATTCCTGCCTGGCTCAGAAATGTTATCTGTTAGTTGGATTGACTCTGGCAGTGAATTCATATTTCGTTACAGCAACGGGGAAAACTGGATTAAATTTAAATATAACATTCGATAATATACATTATCAATACTTATATTTCTAATAAATAAAAATAGATTTTTTTAATTTTTATCGTAATATTACGTATTATGTAATTTATTATTTTATTGAGGTGGGTGATGGCAAGAGCGGGCATTCTTTATTCTGACGTTGCACGAGCCGCCACTGAGCTTGCGGCAAAAGGAGAAGCCGCCACCGTAGATAATGTGCGAAAGATGATGGGTGACACAGGGAGCAAAAGCACCATTGCCCCCATGCTTAAACGATGGAAAGAGGAACATCAGGACGAAGCTCAGGCAGCCAAATTTGGCCTGCCCGAATCCATTCTGAATGCGGTACGTGGAGTTTACGCGCTGCTGCAAAGCGACTGTGAGAACAAGATTATTGCGCTGACCGCAGAACACGATGCATTGATTCAGGCCGCAAAGACCCAGCAGGCAACGCTTAGCGACCTCATAGAGTCTCTCACTACAAACAAAATCACTCTTGAGGCACAACTAGCAGCAACACAGGAAAAGCTGGAGTCAATCGAGGAGAAATATTCAGCCCTTCAATTAAAATTCACTGGCATGCAAAGTGAAAAAGAAGGATTAACGCTGCGGCTTGACGACAGAAGTCAGGAAGTCAGAGAGTTAAAGCAGAAAAATGCGACGATGCAAAATCAGTTTGAACACTTCCAAACAGCGACGGCGAATCAGCGCTCTGACGACAGAAGAGCCTACGAGACTCGCATCACGCAAATCGAAAGTGAGCTGCAGCTTGCCAGAAAAAATAATCAAACTTTGGAAAGCACTCAGACAAAGCAGGAAGCAGAGATTCAGCAGTTACTATTAATTAACGCTGAAATTGCCAACAATGCGCAAAAGCGTAAAGAAGATCTGGAAGCCCTTCAGATAAAGCATTATCAGACAGACTTTCTCTTGCAAGAAACGAAGCAAGAAAATCTCCTTCTCAAAAAGGATCTATCAGCAACTCAACTGGAATCACAACGTTTACAGACATCCGCTGCTGTCTCAGCAAAGTTACAAGACGTGCTGACTGAGCAACTGAAACAGTCTGAAATAAAAACAAGAAAGGTTGAAGAGGAAAAACAGGCGCTGATAATAGAGCTCATCAAAACCAGGGCAAATGATGTTACGTCTAACGAAAATCTTAACGACAACCCGGCACTTGAAAGCCAAAGCAAGCATCTCATACAAGACATCCCGACAACGAAGCCAGATCGCTGAAGCGGCTAATATTATCTGAAGATATTTAATTCAATTTAACCAAGTAAAATCAATCGCTTCACTTTCAATAGCAGGAAGAACGCGGAAGAATGATTGAATAGACTGCGATATTGATATATATTCTCATTATCATTTAGAGTTACTTCACATCAATTACCGTCTGGTGCCATGAGCAGTTTGCCTGTATCCCCCTCCCCGATCACCTTGAATCATCTTCGCGTCGGCGATGCCGCCATCGTGACTGATCTGTTCCAGCCAGCCCAAAGCAACCTGATTCAGGCAACAGATATCATCCGCCGCTTGAAGGAATTGGGATTTATTCATGGGGAGAAGATCAAAATATTGCACAAAGGTTACTTTGGCGGCGAACCTATCGCGGTCCGGGTCGGAGAATCGACGTTTGCCCTCCGGAATTTTGAGGCAGCCTTGATAGGCGTCAACAAAACGGAGGTGGCGTAATGACTGACCATCTTAAGCCACAACGCATTGCATTAGTCGGCAACCCCAACTGCGGTAAAACCGCCTTATTTAACCGGCTGACTGGCGCAAGACAAAAAGTCGCCAATTACGCCGGTGTAACAATAGAACGCAAGGAAGGACACTTCACGGCACCAAATGGCCGTCACTGGAGTGTGCTTGATCTTCCGGGCACATATAGTCTGAATGCGATCACTCCCGACGAGAAAATCACAGAAGAGGTCGTCAAAGGTCAGCGCGCCAACGAAGCTTTGCCTGATGCCATTCTTTGCGTCGTGGATGCAACCAATCTTAAGCGGGGTCTGCGACTTGCCTTTGAACTTAAAGACCTCGGTTTACCACTGATTCTCGCTGTCAACATGATGGATCTGGCAAAAAAACGCCAGATTAATATAGATATCAATGCATTGGCATCGGCACTGAATATTCCTGTTGTTGAGACGATTGCCGTTGAAACTGAAGGTGTTGACGCCTTGCTTCGTCAACTGGAAATACTCGCGCAATCGTTAGATTGTACTGATAATGTTCCGCCCGTAGCGGCTGCATTAACACGATCACCAGAAGAAATTCAACTTGCCGTGAATGCATTAATTGCCGCATGCGTACAGCAAGTAAAAGATGCAGGCAAAGAAGACGCCCCACTCAGTTACCGCATAGACCGATGGATATTACATCCGGTATTCGGCCCGCTGATTTTTGCCAGTCTCATGTTTTTGGTATTTCAGGCTGTGTTTGCCTGGGCGCAGTTACCGATGGACTTGATTAAATCATCCATTGAAGGTTTGGGCAGTCTGGTTGAATCAGCCCTGCCAGCAGGCATGTTGCAAGAACTGCTAGTCAAAGGTGTCATCGGTGGTGCCGGCAGCGTTCTGGTTTTCCTGCCACAAATTGTCATTCTGTTTTTCTTCATTCTCGTGATGGAAGACTCTGGCTATCTTCCCCGGGCAGCATTTTTGCTCGATAGAATTATGGGAAAAGTAGGCTTATCCGGTCGCGCGTTTATTCCTTTGTTGTCCAGTTTTGCTTGCGCCATTCCTGGCATCATGGCGACCCGCACAATTCAAAACCCGCGCGATCGTTTGGTTACCATCATGATCGCTCCTCTGATGACGTGTTCTGCACGACTGCCAGTCTACGCTCTGATTATTGCGGCTTTTATTCCTGAAAAAACAGTACTCGGCATTCTGAGTTTGCAAGGTTTAGTCTTGTTTGCCTTATATATCGCCGGCATTGTTTCTGCGATGCTGGTCGCTCTTTTTTTTAAATATCAATGGGGTAAAGCCGAGCTGCATTCACTCATGCTGGAGTTGCCCGATTATCGCCTGCCGAACACGCGCAATTTATTATTAGGTTTGTGGGAGAGGGTAAAAATCTTTACCACCCGCGTCGGCACCATCATTCTGGCGTTAATGATTCTGCTGTGGTTTCTCAGCAGCTTCCCTGGCGCACCTGAAAATGCAACGCAACCGCCGATTTATTACAGTATTGCTGGCCATCTCGGACGTCTGCTTGAATTCGTTTTTGCCCCGATAGGATTTAACTGGCAGATTTGTATTGCACTGGTTCCAGGACTTGCTGCTCGTGAAGTCGCCGTTGCCGCACTTGGCACTGTCTATGCGCTGTCACAATCCGGCGACGAACTTAGCAGCATGCTGGAGCCACTCATTGCGCAATCCTGGAGTTTGCCGACCGCCTTATCTTTATTGGCCTGGTATGTCTTCGCGCCGCAATGTATCGCAACCTTGAGTGTGGTAAAGCGTGAAACGAATACCCTGCGATATCCTGTATTGATGGCAGCGTATTTATTTGGCCTTGCCTATATTGCGTCTTTTATTACGTATCGATTGGCGCTATTTTTTACCGGGGCTTAATCATGTTACAAATGGCAATCACTTTTCTGATTTTATTCGCAGCGTTGATCTATCTCCTGCTGAAATGGATGCCAGCGTCTGTCAGAAAAAAAATACAGGTCAAGCTGAGTGGTCGCCATCCCAAGCTCGCCAGTCACTTTGAAGGTGCGGCGAAAAACTGCGCCAGTTCTTGCTCTTCATCGTGTCATAGTTGCGATGAAACATCGCAGCCCACACAATTGAGTCAACACTCTAAACCTGTCATTCCTATCCATAAAATCTGACATTGTCAGGTGTTTTATCCGTTACACCCTTCAATACCTGTAGCATCGACGGCAAGTGTGTTGTATTCTTTTGCTGAGTTCCAGATACTGATTCTGGTGTAACAATGATTTGGGGCCGATGCTCAATATGTTGAACAGCATTTACGATAAGACAGAAAAAGGGCGCGAGGAAATCGCTACCCGCAAACATCACTTGGCTAACCGTCTTCGCACATTGCTGGTCATGGTGGACGGAAAACAAAGCGCCACAGATTTATTGAAAAAAGTATCCGCATTAGGGTTTGACGAAAATAATGTACAGGAACTTTTAGATCAGGAATTTATCACCGTTGTCAGTAAAGCCGGGGAAGCGCCCGTCGCTGCTGCGCCTGAAATTAATCTCGTCAGCGACTTACCTCCGCCCGTCGCTGTTGCGGTTGAAGAGATGAGCGAATCTGAACAATTTCGCGAGGTGTATACCTTCTTCAACGAAACGATTAAAAGTGTTCTCGGATTGCGCGGGTTCACCTTACAGATGAAGGTCGAGCGTGCAGGTACATTGGATGATTTCAAGAAGTTACGGCAGCCTTATCTGGAAGCGGTGCTGAAATCAAAAGGAAGGGAAATGGCGCGCAGCTTGCGGGACAGACTCGATTATCTGCTATACAAAGGTGAACAAGTGCAGCAGAGCGATACATTATTACGTGATAGTGCAATCAACTTTAGTAACAAGTAATCAGTACATAAAAAAAGCCGGGATAGCCCGGCTTTTTTTATTACACCACGTGCGCTGCCGCAGTAGTTTATTCAATCCCCTGACTGCTCAGATATTCCTCGTAGGTACCTTGGAAATCAATGATTTCATTTTCTTTGATCTCAAGTACGCGGGTTGCCAGCGACGACACAAATTCACGGTCATGCGAGACGAAAATCAGGGTTCCCGCATATTTTTCCAATGCGATATTCAATGACTCGATCGATTCCATATCCATGTGATTCGTCGGCTCATCCATTAACAACACATTGTGACGACCCAACATCAGCTTGCCGTACATCATTCGTCCTTTTTCACCACCGGACAGCACTTTCACTGATTTCTTCACATCGTCACCGCCAAACAAAAGACGTCCGAGGATAGAGCGCACGGCCTGATCATCATCCCCCTCTTGCGTCCATTGACCAATCCAGTCCGTCAGATTTTTGTCTGATGCGAACTCTTCGGTTGGATCTTGCGGCATATAACCGACGTTCGCATTTTCGGCCCATTTAACAGTGCCGCGATCAGCGTGCAAACCAGCAATATCGTCGCCACCAATGCAACGCAATAAAGTCGTTTTACCGATACCATTGGCACCGATAATCGCTACCCGCTCACCCGCCTCGATCATCAGATCGACATTCTTAAACAGCGTGCGATCGTAAGCCTTCGTCAGACCTTGCACTTCTACTGCCAGACGATGCAACTTCTTCTCGCCATCAAAACGCACGAAAGGATTCTGGCGGCTCGATGGTTTAAATTCTTCGATTTTAATTTTATCGATTTGCTTGGCGCGGGAAGTTGCCTGACGTGCCTTCGATTTATTGGCAGAGAAGCGACGCACGAAATCTTGCAACTCAGCGACTTTTTCCTTGGCCTTCGCATTGTTTGCCATTTGCTGAGCACGTGCCTGCGACGACGCCAGCATGTAGTCGTCGTAATTGCCAGGATAGATTTTCAGCGTTCCATAGTCCATATCCGCCATGTGGGTACAGACCTGATTCAGGAAATGGCGATCATGCGAAATGATGATCATGGTTGAATTGCGCTGATTCAGAATATCTTCCAGCCAGCGGATGGTATTGATATCCAGATTATTGGTCGGTTCATCGAGCAACAAAATATCAGGGTTAGAAAACAAGGCTTGCGCCAGCAAAACGCGCAACTTCCAGCCCGGTGCGATAGCACTCATTAAACCCTGATGCTGATCAGTCGGGATACCAACACCCAACAGCAACTCACCTGCACGTGCTTCCGCCGTGTAACCATCATATTCGGCAAATTTGGCTTCCAGATCGGCCGCCTTCATGTAGTCTTCGTCGGTTGCTTCAGGGTTTGCATAGATCGCGTCGCGCTCAGACATTGCAGCCCACATTTCTGTATGCCCCATCATCACGACATCCAGAACACGCATTTCTTCAAACGCAAACTGATCCTGACGTAATTTACCCAGACGCTCATTCTGATCCAGCATGACTGTGCCGGAAGACTGCTCCAGATCGCCGCCGAGGATTTTCATGAACGTCGATTTGCCACAACCGTTGGCACCAATAAGACCGTAACGATTGCCCTCGCCAAATTTGACTGAGATATTTTCAAACAGCGGCTTAGGGCCAAACTGCATGGTGATATTTGCGGTAGATAGCACGGAAAAACCTTTTGCAAAATGATATGAATTAACCTTGCATTATAACATTGCTGAACAGAAGGATTTTCACTACGGCCTTGAAGTCTTTTTCCTTATTCATGTTTTTGGGGGAGTATCCGCATAAAACCGCTTAATCTCCGCAGAAACAATGGGGGTTAAAACATACTGGGGGGAGTATATTTCGCCCTTTTTTGAGCATTTTTGTCTGCTAAAACAAAAAGCACGATCAACATCGTGCTTTTTGTTCAGGTTTTCAAACTGAAATACTTCAGTTTGAAATCAACGGCGGCAGACTTAATTGAACGTCTTCCCTTCCTCTGCCAGTTTTGCCAGCAATGGCGCTGGTTTCCACGCATCACCGTGGCGACCTTTGGCATATTTCTCCATCGCCCGCACCACATTCGGCAAGCCGACTGTATCCGCGTAGAACATAGGGCCACCGGTGTGCAGGGGGAAGCCATAGCCAGTCAGATACACCATATCGATGTCAGAAGCCCGTGTTGCGATGCCTTCTTCGAGAATGTATGCAGCCTCATTCACCAGCGAATAAATCAGGCGCTCAACGATTTCCTGATCGGAAATTTTGCGACGCTCTATGCCCAGATCAGCAGAATGTTTGACGATCATGTCATTCACCACGGCAGATGGATAAGCCTTGCGATCGCCCGGTTTGTAGTCATACCAGCCGGCGCCGGTTTTCTGACCGAAGCGGCCCAACTCACACAGCAAATCTGCTGTTTTTGAATAGGTGATGTGTGGTTTTTCCACGTAACGACGCTTGCGGATATACCAGCCGATATCGTTCCCCGCCAGATCACCCATGCGGAAAGGCCCCATCGCAAAACCGAGTTTTTCAACGGCTTTATCGACTTGTTCCGGCGTGCAGCCTTCTTCCAGTAAGAATCCTGCCTGACGGCTGTATTGCTCGATCATACGATTGCCGATGAAACCGTCGCACACGCCAGAAACCACGCCTGTTTTCTTGATTTTTTTAGAAATCGCCAGTACGGTTGCCAGCACATCTTTCGCCGTTTTTTTGCCGCGTACGATTTCCAGTAACTTCATGACATTGGCCGGGCTGAAGAAATGCGTGCCCACCACGTCTTGCGGACGTTTGGTGAAATCAGCAATTTTATCGACATCAAGCGTCGATGTGTTGGACGCCAGAATCGCACCCGGCTTCATGACTTCATCGAGCTTTTTAAAGACTTGCTCTTTAACGCCCATATCTTCAAAAACGGCCTCGATGACCATGTCTGCCTGAGCGATCGCTTCATACGATAACGTGCCTGTGATTAAAGCAACGCGTTGCTCAAATTTTTCTTGCGTCAGCTTGCCTTTTTTCAGCGTGTTTTCGTAATTTTTGCGTATCGTTGCCAAACCTTTGTCCAGCGCTTCCTGTTTCATTTCGAGAATCTGTACAGGAATACCGGCATTGGCAAAGTTCATCGCAATACCGCCACCCATGGTGCCGGCACCGATCACTGCGACCGATTTCACCGGACGAGTCGGTGTGTCGTCAGGAACATCCGGCAACTTGCTGGCTGCGCGTTCACCGAAGAAAACATGACGCAGCGCTTTAGATTCTGTTGTTTGTACCAGTTCCAGGAACAAATCGCGTTCAAATTTAATACCGTCATCGAACTTTTTCGTTACCGCAGCGGCCACCGCTTCGACGCATTTCAATGGCGCAGGGAATGGGCCTGACATTGCGCGTACGGTATTGCGGGAAAATTGCAGGAAGGCTTCGTAGTTTGGGTAATCGATTTTGATGTCGCGTACTTTAGGCAGCGGACGCACATCCGCCACTTTGTGCGCAAATGCGGTTGCTGCGGCCATCAGATCGCCTTCAGCAAGTTCATTGAACAGCGCTGTTTTTGCGAGTTTTTCTGAAGCGATCGGCGTTCCAGAAACGATCATATTCAAGGCCAGTTCCAGTCCGACGACGCGTGGCAAACGTTGTGTGCCGCCTGCACCAGGTAAAATGCCCAGCTTCACTTCTGGCAATGCAATCTGTGCGCCAGGGCTGGCGACACGATAGTGGCAACCCAAAGCCAATTCCAAACCACCGCCCATGGCGACGCTGTGTATTGCTGCGATCACTGGTTTGTCTGACGATTCAATCACGCTGATCACTGTATGCAGGCTGGGCTCCGCGAATGCTTTTGGAGAATTAAATTCTTTGATGTCCGCGCCGCCGGAAAATGCTTTGCCTGCACCTGTGATGATGATGGCTTTGACCGCATCGTTATTCTGCGCCTGCTTCATGCCTTCGACGATCGCGTGGCGGGTCGCATGTCCCAGACCATTGACCGGTGGATTGTTCAGGGTAATAACGGCAATGCTGCCGTCAACTTTGTATTCTGCGCTCATGTCTCTTCCTAAGGTTGAAATACGAATGGAATTGGTTTTTCTAAATGAATCAAATCTGGTGGGCGAATTCAAACAAAACACACACAAACTTGACTATAACTTAAAAATAGTACGGTCGTGTTATTTTTATTGATTTTCTTTTTTCGCCATTCATCAGACCGATTACACCTCCAGCCATTCTTGCCTGATTTTGTCGTTGGCAAGCAAATCTTCGGGCGTCCCTTCAAACACGATACTGCCATGCCCCATGACATAGACCCGCTGCGAAATCTGCAGTGCAATCGCTAATTTCTGCTCGACCAACAACACAGAAACTCCCCGGTTTTTCAGCTCTTTCAGATACTCAGCCACCAGTTCAACGATCTTCGGTGCCAGACCTTCAGTTGGTTCATCAATCATGATCAGATCAGGATCCCCCATCAGCGTCCGGCACAAGGTCAGCATTTGTTGTTCGCCACCAGACATCACACCGGCCAGGGTATTGCGCCTTTCGCGTAAGCGGGGAAACATCTGGTACATATCTTCCATTTCCCAGCGTGGTTTCGTCTTGGTATTCGATTTTTCACCTAGCAGTAAATTCTGCTCTACCGTCAGCGTCGGGAAAATATCGCGATTTTCCGGCACGTAGCCCAGGCCTTTGTGCGCGATCTGAAAGGCTTTCAGACCTATCATCTGCTCGCCTTTGAATAAGACAGATCCGGTTGCATGAACTTGTCCCATCGTTGCTTTGACCGTGGTTGAACGCCCTACTCCGTTACGTCCGAGCAAACTGACGATCTCGCTATCATTGACATGCAGATCGACGCCATGCAGTACATGGCTTTTGCCATAAAACGCGTTTAAATCTTTAATTTCAAGCAGCGCACTCATGCGTGTTCCTCCGTCGGTGCGTGACCACCAAGATAAGCATCTTTGACTTTTTGATTATTGCGTATATTTTGTGGCGTATCGCAGGCAATCACCTCGCCATAGACAACCACCGCAATTTTATCTGCCAGCCCGAAAACGACGCTCATATCATGCTCGACCATCAATAAAGTTTTACCCTCCGTGACCTTGCGTATCAGTTCAACCGCCGCATCAGATTCAGACCGGCTCATGCCCGCAGTAGGCTCATCCAGCAAAATCACGTCGGCACCACCGGCAATCGTAATGCCGATCTCCAGCGCCCGTTGTTCTGCGTAAGTAAGCAAACCAGCGGTGACATCACGCCGCCGTTTTAAGCCTATCTGTTCCAGCACATGTTCTGCACGTTCCTGAGCATCTTTCAGGCCGTTCAGCCTTTGCCAGAACGAATACTTATAGCCCAGCGACCACAAAACTGCACAGCGTAAATTTTCAAAGACAGTGAGTCGGTGGAAAATATTCGTAATCTGAAAGCTGCGCGACAAACCACTGCGATTAATCTCGTATGGCTTCAGATTCCGGATGCTGTTGCCATTCAGGAGAATGTCACCCGAATTGATACCGAATCGTCCTGAAATCAGATTAAACAAGGTTGATTTTCCGGCTCCGTTTGGGCCGATAATGGCAAAACGCTCCCCTTTCGGCACCTGCAGATTTGCACCACGAATAATTTCAGCGCTGCCAAAACTTTTCCGGACGTCTTTTAATTCCAGCGAAAAACCACTCATACCTGCGCCCTCCGCATAGCTTCTTCTATTTCTGTATTCACCTCGCCCCACACTTTTTGGAAAGGCGCTTTAAACAGGACAAACCCGGCAACACCTGTCGCCAGCGTCAGTAAAGCAATGGCCCACGAGCCACCACCAACAGAATTGAATGTCATACCAAAAATGGAAATCACAGGATTTTGTGTTGATTCGAGAGAGAGTTGATACAGCATCTCTATGGCCAGCACCAGACCGACGATACCGATCAAGGATGAAACCAACAGTTTCCACAAGACTGGCCAGACGCGGCCAAATTTTGAAAACTTCACCAGACGCAGATTCATCATCAGGATGCTGGCAATACCACCGGGCGCGTACATCACGATCAATATGAAAAATACCCCCAGATACAATTGCCAGGCTTTTGTGAAGTCCGACAGCATCACCGTTAAAAACACACCGAGAATAGCTCCGATCAAAGGCCCAAAGAAAAAACCTATGCCACCGATGAAGGTGAACAGCAATACCGCACCGGAACGAATGGCACTGACGTTTTCAGCCGTCACAATTTCAAAATTGATCGCAGACAAACCACCGGAAATGCCGGCAAAAAACGCTGACAAAATCAGGGTCAGATAGCGTACCCATTGTGTGTCGTAACCGACGAACTCAGCACGTTCAGGATTATCACGGACAGCATTAATCATGCGCCCCAGCGGCGTTTGCGTAAAAGCAAACATCGCGACCGCGCTGACGAACAACCAGAATGCGATCAGATAATAGACCTGAATTTGCGGCCCGTAAGTGATGCCCATGAAGGCCTGTCCGATAACCCGGTTGGTCGAGATTCCGCCCTCACCTCCGAAAAACTTAGGGAACATCAGGGAACATGCAAAGACCAGTTCCACCATCCCCAACGTGATCATGGAAAAAGTAGTGCCGGATTTTTTGGTCGTCACGTAGCCAAATAAAATTCCGAATCCCATTCCTGCAATCCCCCCCACCAGCGGAATCATGGAGACGGGAATCGGCAGACTGCCTTCTGCGATCATATTCATCGCATGGACTGCAAAAAATGCCCCCAGGCCGGAATACACTGCATGACCAAATGACAGCATACCGCCCTGTCCCAGCAGCATATTGAAAGACAATCCGAAAATCATCAGCGTCCCCATCTGCGACAGCAGAGATAAGGCAGCACCTTCATGAAAAATCAGTGGAGCGACGACCAGAATCAATGCAAAGCAGCTCCAGGTCAGCCAGCGGCCCAGATTCAAGGGCTTATATTTTAAAGTGGTAGTCATTTTTATCCCTCACGTGTGCCAAGCAGACCGCGCGGTCTGAAGATCAGAATCAACACCAGTAACAGATACGGCATCACTGGAGCGATCTGCGCAATCGTCAGACTCAGCAAAGAATACTGAGGAGAACTTGCGCTGATCAGCACACCAAACTTAGCCAGTACGGTGGCAAACGAATGGTCGAGTGCAACAGCAAATGTCTGCAATACACCGATCAGTAAAGACGCGACAAACGCCCCCGCCAGCGACCCCATTCCGCCCACGACGACGACAACGAAAATAATGCTGCCGAGAGTCGCGGCCATGCCGGGTTCGGTAACGAACGCGTTACCACCGACAACGCCGGCCAGACCTGCGAGCGCGCAACCACCACCAAATACCAGCATGAAAACGCGCGGCACATTATGTCCCAGCGCCTCCACCGCATCAGGATGTGTCAATGCCGCCTGAATCACGAGACCAATCCGGGTTCTGGTGAGTAGCAGATAAATAAACAGCAGCATGAGTAACGCGACCAGCATCATGAAGCCGCGATAAATCGGGAAAGTTGTGGTGTAGAGAGTAAACAACGGGCCATCCAGTGATGCCGGAATCGCATAAGGTACAACGGATCGCCCCCAAATCAGTTGCACGACTTCCACGATCACATACGACAATCCGAACGTAAACAGCAATTCCGGAATGTGCCCGTACTTATGGACCGAGCGCAAACCGTAACGTTCCACCAAAGCACCGAGAACGCCGACCAGTAAAGGCGCAATAAAAAAAGCCGTCCAGAATCCAAATTTCGAGCTCAGCATGTAGGCAAAATAGGCACCCAGCATATAAAAACTGGCATGCGCAAAATTGAGCACACCCATCATGCTGAAAATCAGTGTCAGGCCAGATGACAGCATGAACAGCAGCAGCCCATAACTGATCCCATTCAACAAAGTAATAAGGGTAAATTCCACAGCAACATCCCTTTCAGCGACATCTTATGAACGATCGTACTATTTTGTGACAAAAAAAGAGAGTCAATTGTGGCATGACTCTCTTTTCAGATTAAAAAATTAACCTGGTCGCTTCATTTGACAAGACGAAGGCTGGGAAGCCACAAACGCATCAATTTTCTGATTTGTTTTCCAGCCCAGCCCTGTATTTTCCTGATCGAACTTCACATCTTTACCGTTGGTTTTTACCCAGGTAGCGATGTACAGAGGTTGCTGCAACTGATGGTCAACCTTACGCATCACCGCTTCACCATTGAGGCTCTTAAAGGTCGCACCTTCAAGTGCAGCAGCAATTTTCGCCGGTTCAGCACTCTTTGCTTGTTTTACCGCTTGCGACATTGCCTGAATGATGGAATACGTCGCCATGGAATAGTAGTCGTCTTTATATTTGGCTTTAAATCCCTCGACGATATCTTTACCGGCGTAGGTCTCATTATTCACATTCCAGTAGCCCACGTATTTCACGTGATCGATACCGGCCGCACCCATTGCAGTCGGCACGCCTGTGGTCGAACCGTAGTAGGTATAAAAGTTGGCTTTCAGATCGGCGTCTTTGGCCGCCTTAATCAGCAGAGCCAGATCGGCGCCCCAGTTTCCTGTGATGACGGTATCCGCACCGGAAGCTTTGATTTTGGCAATGTAAGGGGAAAAATCTTTGACCTGTCCGATAGGATGAAGATCGTCACCGACGATTTGTACGTCGGAGCGTTTGCGTGCGAGATACTCTTTCGCAGCCCGCGTTACCTGATGACCGAAAGAATAATTCTGACCGATGATATAGACCTTCTTCACAGTCTTATCTGCTGCCATATAGGTCGTCAGCGCTTCCATCTTCATGTCGGAATTGGCATCGAAACGGAAATGCCAATAGCTGCATTTACTGTTCGTCATATCAGGATCGACGGCGGCATGATTCAGGTAAATGATTTCCTTGCCTGGATTGCGCTCATTGTATTTATTGACTGCATCCAGCAATGCCAGACCGACGCCAGAACCATTACCTTGCGTGATATAACGAAAACCTTTATCGATCGCTGTTTTCAGTACATTCAGTGACTCTTGTGGGCTGCCTTTATTGTCAAAGCCAACGACTTCAAACGTATTATTGCCTGCCCATTTTTCAGCGTTTGCTTTATCGGCGATATATTGGAAGGAATTCAGAATGTTCTGGCCAACCGGTGCAAACGGGCCGGATAAAGGGTCGATGTAGGCTATTTTAATATTCTCTGCCATCGATACTGGTGAAGTTAAAGCGAATGCAATTGCGACGAAAGATGCGCGTAATGGGAATTTCATTTGTCTCTCTCCGTTTTTTAGGAATGGAAATTTTTTACCCTGCTGACTTGTCTTGCGCTGGCTGCCTCATTGGAATGTTTTATGTAAGAGGCAGCCAAAGTAATGCAATCTGATCTTTTATGCTGTCGGTAGTTTGTGCTCCTTAAATTGTTCTCTCAGTTTGTTTTTCAAAATTTTACCGGTTGCACCCAATGGCAATGCATCGATAAATGCGACGTCATCCGGCAGCCACCATTTCGCGACCTTACCTTCAAAGAATTGTAAGAGTTCTTCTTTCGTTACTTCTGCCCCTGCCTTTTTTACCACCAGCAGTAAAGGACGCTCATCCCATTTAGGATGAAAAATACCGATACACGCCGCCTGCATCACCGCCGGATGAGAAACCGCAACGTTTTCCAGATCTATCGTGCCTATCCATTCGCCACCGGATTTGATCACGTCTTTGCTGCGGTCGGTAATCTGCATAAAGCCATCGGCGTCGATCGTCGCCACGTCGCCAGTCGGGAACCAGCCATCCTCCAGCACTTCGCCACCTTCATTTTTATAATAAGAATTAATGATCCACGGGCCTTTGACCAACAGGTTGCCGTACGTCTTACCGTCCCAAGGCAACTCTTTGCCATCATCGCCGACGATTTTCATATCAACGCCGTACAACACATGTCCCTGTTTGGTCAGCACAGCTTCTTTTTCCGGTTCACTCAGCTCCATATGTTTGGTCAGCAAGGAACAAGCCGTTCCTAGCGGAGACATTTCCGTCATTCCCCAGGCGTGCACGACTTCGACGTGATAGGTGTGCCGGAACGTGTGCATCATCGCCGGAGGACAGGCTGAGCCACCAATAACAGTGCGTCTGAACGTAGAGAACGTCAGTTTATTTTGCTCCACGTAGTTCAGCAAACCTAACCATACCGTCGGAACGCCGGCGGAAAAAGTCACTTTTTCCTGCTCAAATAATTCATACAAGGATTTACCGTCAAGGTGCGGACCGGGGAAAACCAGTTTCGCACCGGTTAATGGTGCCGAATATGGCAAGCCCCACGCATTCACATGAAACATCGGAACCACAGGAACGATAGAGTCCCTTGCAGATACATTCAGTCCATCCGGCATTGCCGATGCATACGAATGCAAAATAGTCGAACGATGTGAATACAAAGCACCTTTAGGATGGCCTGTTGTACCCGATGTGTAGCACAGGCTGGAAGCCGAATTTTCGTCAAATAATGGCCAGACAAAATCATCTGTATTCGCATCAATCAATTCTTCATAGCACAACAGATTCGGAACTCCACTGTCTTCGGGCATGTGTTCACGCCCGCACATCATGATGAAACCTTTTACCGTCGGGCAATGCGCTGCAATCGCTTTGATTATCGGTAAAAACGTGATGTCAAACATCAGATACTGATCTTCGGCATGATTCACGATGTAAGTGATTTGCTCGGGATGCAGACGTGGATTGATGGTATGCAGCACTGCTCCAGAGCCGGATACGGCGTAATACGCTTCGAGATGGCGATAACCATTCCATGCCAGCGTCGCTATTCTGTCACCTATTTTGACGCCAAAATTCGATAAAGCATTCGCCAGCTTTTTCGAGCGGCGATGGCACTCAGTGTAGTTGTAGCGATGAATATCACCTTCAACGCGGCGAGAGACGATCTCGCTTTGTCCAAAATACCGATCCGCATGCTCAATAAGGCTTGAGATAAGCAAAGGCTTTTGCATCATTTGGCCCATGACCGGACTCTTAGGGTACGCTGACATTTGTTCTCCTCTGATGAACTACTAAGTTGTTTACTTCGTTTTTAACTGCATTTTCTAAATTTTATTCTTAGCTGATTTTTGTACGACCGTACTAATCCGTCAATCACTATTTTTTTTGCATAGCAACATATGCTCTTAGAGAATTTCCTCTATTTATTACAAACTCTTTTCTGGCAACGCATTCCCGCATATTGCACTGCGCAAAAACGGAAAAAATAAGCTGCTCCTGATAATGAAAAAAAGGGTGGCAGACACGCAATGTCTGCCACCCTTTTTATTAAACAAGCAAGAATAATTACTGCTATGCAAATAACTACCGTCAAGTTTTCATTATTTCTGTGTTATCCGCGTTGAGGGCGCAATGCTTTTGCGCTCATGCCCGTCAACGGTGCGCCACTTTCCAGTTCAAAACGGGCGTCTTTATCACGTCCTAATGCTGCAACCAGATACGGCATCGTTTCTTTCAGGGTTGCCATCAAGGTCCAGGGCGGGTTCAGAATAAACATACCGCTGCTATGCAAGCCAAATCCGTCAGGCGACGGCCCACTGATAGATAAAGTCACATTCAGCCATTCTTTTGACGCCAGTCGCTTCAATTTTTCCGGCAGTTGTCGCGATTCCTGACGTTGTAATGCCGGATACCATACGGCATAAGTTCCTGTCGGGAAGCGTTTCAATGCATCTTCCAGTGCTACTTTAACGCGACGATAATCGTCTTTCACCTCATACGGTGGATCAATCAGCACTAATCCACGACGTGATGGTGGCGGTAATAATGCCTTCATACTTTCAAAGCCATCGCCATCAGAAATAATCACCCGCTTACCACGCACCGTTGGGCGTCGCCCCTGTTCGGCGGCGTGCGCGTCGAGCTTACGGAAGTTCTCACTGAGTATCTTGATTTCACTCGGATGTAACTCGAATAAGCGCAGCCGGTCTTGCTCACGCATGACCTTATCGGCGCAGTATGGTGACCCCGGGTAATAACGCATTTTGCCACTGGGATTCAGATCTTTGATGAGCGCCATATATTCTGCCAACGCTGGCGGCAGATCCTTTTTATCCCACAAAGGAGCAATACCAGTCTCATATTCAGCATTTTTCATGGCATAACCACTGTCCAGTGCATACAAGCCTGCGCCGGAATGGGTGTCGATATATGTATATGCTGCGTCTTTCTGATTCATGTATTGCAGCAACTGAATTAAGACCAGGTGCTTAAGTACGTCGGCATGATTGCCAGCATGAAAGCCGTGACGATAACTGAGCATGAATTGAATTCCTATAAAAAATGAAAGGCAACCTGCCTGCGCAGATTGCCATAATAACCAAGCCGTTGAACAGGGATGTCAGGCTACACGCTTGCCGACAATAATCAGATCGCGCTCTATCCCATCCAGAGTGGCAACACGTGGCATGTGAGCCCAGGTTCCGAATCCGAAATTTTCAAACAATTTCAGACTAGGCGTATTGTGGCCAAAAATAAATCCTAACAAGGTATGGACATTGATTGCCGGCGCGTGTCCGATTGCCAGACTCAGAAAGTGTTTTCCCAGACCTTTGCCACGCGCATTTTCATGCAGGTAAATCGATAATTCCGCAGTTCCCGCATATGCGGGGCGTCCATAGAAATTGGAAAACGACAACCAACCGGTAATTTGACCATCCTGTTCACTGACCCATAAAGGCCGACGCTCTGGCGCGTGATCGTAAAACCATTGATGCCGCGATTCCACTGTCACAGGTTCCGTATCGGCTGTCACCTGGCGGGAGGCGATCGTCGAATTATAAATAGCGACAATCGCTGGCAAATCGTCAAAATTGGCGATTCTGTATGAAAAATGATCCGGCATGATACTCTAAATTGTGTGTGTAGGCCGATTAGAACGTATAGCGGCACCAAGTGCATCTTCGATACGTAAGCGTATTCTTGTTCCACTTTCGTCGCTGGGAAAGTGAACGCCTATACCCTGGGATTTATTATTGCCGGCACCGGCCGGTGTCACCCACGCCACCTTACCAGCAATCGGGTATTTTGCAGGATCATCGAGCAAAGTCAGGATCAGGTATATTTCATCACCGAGACGGTACGCCTTATTGGTCGGAACAAAAATACCGCCGTTCTTCAGAAACGGCATGTAAGCAGCAAATAACGCGGCTTTTTCCTTAATCGCCAGAGATAATACTGACGGGCGATTCGGTGCATTGTGCATCGGTTCTAATGCTAAATCTGACATAGACATACTTTCGCTGCGGTTATGCGAAGAGTGCAGAATACTCAAGCAACATATCTTCTAAAAATAATTTCGGCGATAAAGGGTGCGTCGCGATTGCCTGACGTTCGTTACTGCTCTTGATCAAGCTCAGTAATGCTTCATTGGATATAGCGGAAGCCAACGCCTTTACCTCTTTTTCATAGCGAGGATAATACCGGATTCTCCCGCTTTGTTTGTAAGAAAATATATCGTAAAGCCAACGCTGCATCCACGCAACCGTCACCGGCATCTCCATTTTTTGCATTTTATCGGCCAACTTCAGGCTGGTATCGACACTGGGGCGCGCTAATTGTCGTAGAAAATCATCCAGCTCTGTACGCGTATCTGACTCGGCCATCGTCAGCGCAGCGAGCGGCGCACCACCCTGCTGTGCCAACCAGACATCGGCATCACTCACGCCGCGCTGTTTGAGCCACGCGAGCGCAACCGATCGTTCCGGCATCCCCATCGGTAATTTATGGCAACGCGATAATATCGTCGGCAATAGTTTATCAATGCTGTTAGAAACCAGAATAAATACGGTATCCGCGCCGGGTTCTTCCAGCGATTTTAATAAGGCATTCGCCGCCGGAATATTCAGCGCCTCGGCCGGATAGAGCACAATCACGCGCCGCCCTTGTCTGTGCGTGGACAAGTTCATGAAATCCGCCAGCGCCCGGATCTGATTGATCACAATTTCTTTCGATGGTGTCTTGCTCGCTTTGCTCGTTTTTGCGGCGGGCTCGCTATCGGCGTCAGCCGAAGAGGCTTCTTCCTCATCCAGCAATTCAGGTCGAACGCGCCGGTAATCAGGGTGACTGTATTGACTGAACCAGCCGCAGGAACCGCAAGCACCACACGCATGTCCGGCGGCATCCGGCTGCTCACACAACAAAGACTTTGCCATGTGCTCAGCAAAGACTGTTTTTCCTATGCCTTCAGGCCCATGCAACAAAAAAGCATGCGGCATGCGACCTTGCAATGATTGCAGATAGTCCCACGCAGATGTTTGCCAACTGAAAAGCGGATTGGTCATATCAGGCGTTACCCGTTTTTACTTGATGAATCTGATTTACTTGATTCTGTTCTGTTGCAGACAATAACAGCGCATCAATGATGCCGTCGAGTTCATCACGGATAGCAGCAATACTTTGGGTGGAATCAATAATACGGAAACGCTGCGGAAATTCTGCCGCACGGCGCAGATATTCATTGCGGGTATCGGCGAAAAAATCCGCTTTTTCCTGTTCAAATTTATCCAGTTCGCGGGTCGCATCCAGACGTGCGCGCGCCACTGCCAGCGGTACATCAAACAACAAGGTCAGATCGGGTTGCAAATCCGGATGCACCCATTGTTCGAGAGCGTTCAGCTTATCGAGCGACAAATGACGGCCGCCGCCCTGATACGCAAAACTCGCATCGGTGAAACGGTCAGAGATAACCCAGTCGCCGCGTTCCAGCGCAGGCTGGATGACTTGTGCAATGTGTTCGCGTCGTACTGCAAACATCAGCAGCGCTTCTGTTTCAAGATGCATTTTTTGTTGCAACAATACTTCACGCAAGGTTTCGCCTAAAGGCGTGCCACCAGGCTCACGTGAGCTGATGACCTCAACACCGCGTGGCGACAGCGCCTGGCTGAGTCGCTCGGCGACATGCGCAATATGCGTCGATTTACCAGCACCATCGATGCCTTCAAACGTTATAAATTTTCCAGTTGCTTTCATTTTTTCTTTTTATTGGTATTTGTAATTACTATCCGCGATGACAGACATTCATTGGCGTCGTTATTTACTTTGCTACTGTCACAGTTCTAGCGTTGATACTTATTCACTGCGCGATTATGCTCACTCAGGTTTTCTGAAAAGTGACTGGTGCCATCACCGCGTGCCACGAAGTATAAAGCATCGCTGCGCGCCGGATTCAAGGCTGCCGTAATCGATGCCAATCCCGGTAAGGCAATCGGTGTCGGCGGCAAACCGGCACGGGTGTAGGTGTTGTACGGCGTATCTGTGAGCAAATCACGCTTATAAATCTTGCCCTGATATTTGTCACCCATGCCGTAAATCACCGTTGGATCGGTCTGCAACAACATGCCGGTTTTCAGACGATTCACAAATACCGAAGCAATCTGTGCGCGCTCCGACGGCTGACCGGTTTCCTTTTCGATGATCGATGCCATGATCAGCGCTTCATATTTCGATTGATAAGGCAGATTCGCGGCACGCGCTTCCCATGCATCATTCAAACGCTTTAGCTGACTTGCATACGCCTGCTGATAGAGCTGTATATCGCTGCTGCCTTTGGCGAATAAATAAGTATCCGGAAAAAACATGCCCTCGCCCGCATTAAATTCAGCACCGATTTTCTTCATCAACTCTGCATCCGTCAGCCCTTTGGTATCGTGTCTCAATGCCGTACTCGCATCAATGACCTTGCGCATTTGTGCAAAGGTCCAGCCTTCAATAATCGCGACCGAGCCTTGTGAAAAATCGCCGTTGACGATTTTATCCAGCAATTCAACCGGGGTTTTCCCTGGCAGCAGTTCGTAAGAACCTGCCTTCAGCTTATTCGCCTTATCCGTCACGCGTGCCAGCATTTCAAATGCAAACGGCGGCAATGGAATACCCGCTTCCTGTATCTGTTTCGTCGCGCTGCGAACGCCGCTACCGGGTTTGATCGTAAATTCGACGGATGCCGACGTCAGCGCTATCGGTTGCTCAGTCCAGTAAATAAAGCCTGCAATTGCAGCGGCGCCTGACAATAGACACAACAGAAAAAGAGTTTTGATCAGTCTCATACAAGCGCGTGGGTTGATAGCGGAACGATGGCGAAAAAAAAGATGGCGGAAATCATATGCCAATTAAATCTGAGGCGCGTAGTGTAACGCAAGTCGCTACGCTATTCTCTGATCCTGCCGTTATCGGGCTGCAAAAAACGCGCCTGCTGCACCAAGATTTGCTGAGGCTACTATAATTCATCAAAAATACCGTCAGCAGGCAACAAGCACAGACAACGCAGATGCCGCCGGTTTTCATTCAGTTCAGCAGAAAGCAAATCTAATCATGTGGCAAGAATTTACAGAGCAACAGCATCTACAGATCAACGATGGCAAACTCAGCGGACAAGTATCGGTCTGGAACAAGGCAGGTTTTCAAGAGGGCTTCGTGACACTGCTGCCGGATACCGGCCTGATTCGAGCCGACGGTGACGATGCCGCTAGTTTCTTACACAACCAGCTAAGCAATGACGTAGAACATTTGTCCGCGAGTGAAGTTCGCCGTGCCGCGTATTGCACAGCAAAGGGGCGGATGCTGGTCAGCTTTGTGTATTGGAAGACCGACGCAGCGATCGTTTTACAACTATCCAAATCCATACAGACACCGGTACAAAAACGATTGGGCATGTTTGTTCTGCGCGCCAAGGTAAAACTCAACGATGTCAGCGAGCAGTATGTCAGTTTCGCGCTCGGCGGCGCACAGGCAGCAAAGGTGCTGACCAACTGGTTTCCAGATCTACCGGCGACCAACGCGCATGTCAGCAATACATACGGCACGTTGCTCCGTTGTGCCGATGTGCTGAATGTCGCGCGTTATCAATGGCTGTGCCCTGCCGACAAAGCCGCAGCAGCTTGGGTCGCACTCTGCGCACAGTTACAACCAACAAATACTGCTGACTGGAATCTGAGTGAGATTCAGGCAGGCATCGCGCACATCAATCAGCTTACGCAGGAAAAATTTGTGCCGCAAATGATTAACTTTGAACTGGTCGGCGGTGTGAACTTCAGAAAAGGCTGCTATCCGGGGCAGGAAATCGTTGCCCGCAGCCAGTATCTGGGCAAACTCAAACGCCGCATGACGCTCGCGCAGATTCCGGCTGTCGGACTAAGCGACGGCATGGATGTTTTTAATGTCAACGATGGCGACGATACCAATGCTGGCGAAAACAAACAGCCCTGCGGCGTGATCGTGAATGCGGAACAAATCAATGAGAACAGCACTCTGGCCTTAATCGAAATGACGCTGGCAGATCAGGAAAGCGGCATGATCCGTTGCGGCAGCATAGACGGCCCGCTGGCACAACTCTTGCCATTACCCTACGAGATTACCGATATCACGCGTTAAATCTGCCGTTTATCCAGACCTCGTCCGCCCCAAATAAGCGCAAAATAAGCTCAGAAAAGTGATTTCAGGGCAAAAAAATACTCCCCGGAGTATTTTTTACAGCCCTTATTCTATGCGGACATTAGCGGTAAATTGGCAGATACTCCCCCTTTTTCCTTAAAACACACGATGGATTGTTATATTTATTTCAAAGCCGGAACCGCGCTGGAGGAAAAAGTGATCGCGGCAGAACAATCCCTGCAACAACTGGTGCTAGCGCAATTCGCAATCAAGGCCAAAGTGCAACGACGCCCTGAATCTGCGAATGATCTGCACACCTGGATGGAGGTGTACGCGAATGTGCCCGACAATTTCGCCGCGCTGCTGGAAAAACTGGTACAGCAAACGGGCTTAGCTGAATTGCAGTACAGTGAACGTCGTACTGAATATTTTTTGGATGTAGATGTATGTGCCTGATCGTTTTTGCATGGAAGTTACTCCCCGCCACGCCGCTGCTGGTCGCAGCCAATCGCGATGAATACTATGACCGCCCGGCGGCGCCCGCAGGCTGGTGGCAAGACCATCCGCAGATTTATGCAGGGCGCGATCTGCAATCCGGCGGCACCTGGCTGGGAATACAAAGCCCACAAGCCGATGCGCCAGCCAGAAAATTTGCTGCCATCACCAACGTCCGAGCGCCTTCCGAAAAACGTGACGATGCACCTTCGCGTGGCGGTCTGGTTTCTGACTATCTGCAAAATGACATGTCTGCGCAGGATTATGTCGCCCAATTGCGCGGTAAAGTTGATCACTACAATGGCTTTAACCTGCTCGTCGGTGACGCGCAAGATCTTATCTGGTTTTCGAATCGCCACACCGATGATCCGCGTAACGGCCTGCCGATGGCGCCGGGCATTTACGGCATTTCAAATGCGGCGCTGGACACCTGCTGGCACAAAGTGATCAAGACCAAAGCAGAATTCTGCAGCCTGCTTTGCCAGCTTGCGCCTGAAGACGCGTTCTTTGAAATGCTCGCCAATACGAATCCTGCCCCCGATTGCCGCCTGCCGGATACCGGCGTCTCGTTTGAAATGGAACGCCTGCTCTCCGCGCCCTGCATCGTCTCACCCAACTACGGCACCCGCGTCTCGACGCTGGTGAAAATGCATCAGGATTACCCGGCAGAGTTCCACGAAAAAATTCTGCGTTGAGGTCAGCAAAATCGTAAAAAGTAGATGCGTCAAACCTTACGCAACGGCGCTCGCCACAACACCAAAGCAGCCAGGCATTTCAGTACGCAGGGCAAAACTGCGTAGGCAAATGACAATGCTTGCAATCCGCTGCCGGAGCTGATGCCCGGCGTGTAGCCCAGATAGTCGAGCAAAGGCAGCGACAAACCTGCGGCGAGTGCGAGGTTCATTTTATTGGCCCAGTTCCACGCGCCGAAATAGCTCCCCTCATAGCGCTCGCTATGCCCCGCCTGACGTATCACTCCCGAGAGCAAGGCCGGAGGCAGAGCGAGGTCAGCACCAAGACACAAGCCGGATAACACGCAAATCACCGCGAAGGCAGTCAGATCACCCACTTGCAGACTGTAAGCCCAGATAAAACTCAGCACCGATAACAACATCGCCAGCAACCATGCGCGACTTTCGTGGATGCGCTGCGCGATTCTGACCCACAATGGCAATGACATCGCGGCAGCGACAAAATACAGTAGCAACAACACACCAGAATACGACGCCAGTTGCAGCCGGTCTTTGGCAAAAAATAAAAACAAGGTGGCTGGAATCGCCGCCGCAATACCATTCAGAACAAAGACCAGAAATAATGAGCGAAAATATGGATTCGAGAACAAATGACGCCAACGCAGGCTACTTTGCTGATCCTGATGGCGATTGACCATGTCAGGGGTAAAACGCAGCAACAAAAAGGTCGCGATCAGCAAGCTACAGATCAGCACCGCAGACACCCACGAAATATCAGCGAATTGCGATAACAATGCAGCAGTGACGACACCGGCGATGCCGCATAATTCACGTGTCGCAGTCAGGCGCAGACGCTCACCGGGCAATTGGGTCAGCGCGGCGCCCCAACTTTGAAAGGCGATACTGGCAAGACTGAATCCGGCATACACCATCAGCAAGGCACAGAAAAACCAGAGCATTGGCGTAACCATCGTTGCCGCTGGCGGATGAAACAGTGCGTAAAAACCGGGAATCAACAGTGGCAGAGAATAAAGAATAAAACGCCCGTATCCCTGGTTTGCCGGGCGCTTGTCTATCCATGCGCCAAGTAAAGGGTCAAAAAAAGCATCGAGCACGCGCGAGACCAAGAGTGCAGAGCCAATCAGACTGAGCGACATGCCGAAGCGCTCGGCATAAAACTGCGGCACGTAGACGTAAATCGGCAAAGCCAGCAAGGCCAGTGGAAAACCAAACAAGCCATACGCCAGCAATCTGGGGAGCGAAAAAGCTTTCACCTGCACGTCTCTTTCTGTTTGAGTTCATCGTCTATGCGTCCGCACCGGATCAAGGATCAGACCGACGAAAAAAAGCGCGCTCATTATTTCATGAACACGCTTTTTCTGTACGACACCTGCGATGACATCTATTTCTTGACGACGGTCATCAAGAGTCTGCTGCTGGATAACTTAACTCAACTCTTCCAGACGCAGCTTAATGACAGAACCTGTTACGGTCGCCAGTGCTTCGATTTTTTCTATCGCAGCGATAATGTTTTTCTCTTTAGTCTGATGCGTCAGGATGATGATATCGGTGCGGGTTTCACCCTCGCCCGGCTCTTTCTGCAGCATCGCATCGATAGAAATCGACAGATCAGCCAGAATGCGGGTCACATCGGCCAACACGCCGGGCTTGTCTTCGACATGCATGCGCAGATAGTAGCTGGTGACGATTTCTGACATCGGCAAAATCGGCAGATCGCTGATCGCGGCCGGTTGGAAAGCCAGATGCGGCACGCGATGTTCAGGGTCAGCGGTAGCAAGACGCGTGATATCGACCAGATCGGCAATCACCGCTGAAGCAGTCGGTTCCGCACCTGCACCTTTACCGTAATACAGCGTCGCACCGACGGCATCGCCTTGCACCAGCACGGCATTCATCGCGCCTTCCACGTTCGCAATCAGACGTTTTTCAGGAATCAGCGTCGGATGCACGCGCAACTCTATACCTTCCGGCGTACGCTTGGTAATACCCAGTAATTTGATGCGATAGCCAAGATCTTCCGCATAACGGATATCGCTGGCTTCCAGCTTAGTGATGCCTTCGACATAGGCTTTATCAAATTGCATAGGAATACCATACGCAATTGAAGCCATGATGGTCGCTTTATGCGCCGCATCCACACCTTCGATATCAAAGGTCGGATCAGCTTCCGCGTAGCCCAAAGCCTGTGCCTGTTTCAGCACGGTATTGAAGTCCAGCCCCTTGTCACGCATTTCCGACAAAATGAAATTGGTGGTGCCATTGATGATGCCAGCGATCCATTGAATACGATTGGCCGTCAGGCCTTCACGCAGCGCTTTGATGATAGGAATACCACCGGCGACTGCGGCCTCAAAGGCAACCATCACGCCTTTTTCCTGCGCCGCTTTAAAAATCTCATTGCCATGCGTTGCCAGCAATGCCTTGTTTGCAGTCACAACGTGCTTGCCATTCGCAATCGCTTTCAACACCAGGTCTTTGGCGATGCCGTAACCGCCTATCAGTTCAATCACGATATCGATATCCGGATTATTCACGACCAGATTGGCATCGTTGACGACTTCCACTTCACCATTTGTGAGTTCACGTGCCCGCTCAATGTTCAGATCTGCCACCATCGCAATTTCAATTGAACGGCCAGCGCGACGCGTAATTTCTTCCTGATTACGCTTCAAGACGTTGAAAGTGCCGGAACCGACAGTGCCTATACCTAACAGACCTACTTTGATGGGTTTCATATGATTTTTAAACAGTAAAATGGAATTAATTAGTACCGTGACGCTTACGATATCCCTCAAGGAAATAATCGATACGTCCGAATGCTTCAGTCAGATCATCCGCGTTTGGCAAGAATACCACCCGGAAGTGGTCAGGTTTGATCCAGTTAAAACCTGTTCCCTGCACCAACAATACACGCTGCTCGGTCAGCAGTTCATGTATGAATTCCTGGTCATCCGTGATCGGATAAATCTCGGGGTCCAGTTTCGGAAACATATACAACGCTGCTTTTGGCTTAACACAGCTGACCCCGGGGATCGCCGTCAGCAACTTATGCGCAAGATCGCGCTGGCGCAATAAACGACCGCCAGGGCCGACCAGATCTTTAATGCTCTGATAGCCGCCCAGCGCCGTCTGAATTGCAAACTGTCCCGGCGCATTCGCACACAAGCGCATCGAGGCCAGCATATTCAGGCCTTCAATATAATCTTTGGCGTGACGCTTTTCACCAGAAACCACCATCCAGCCAGCACGGTAGCCGCAAGAACGATAGTTTTTAGAGAGGCCGTTGAGCGTCAGGAACAACACGTCATCCGCTAACGAAGCAATCGAAACATGCTCGGCTTCGTCGTATAAAGTCTTGTCGTAAATTTCATCGGCAAACACGATTAACTGATGCTGGCGGGCGACTTCGACGATTTGTTGCAAAATTTCGACCGGATACAAGGCACCGGTAGGATTATTCGGATTGATGACGACGATCGCTTTCGTATTCGGTGTAATCTTGCTCTTGATGTCGTCGATATCCGGCATCCAGTCGGCACTTTCATCGCAGACATAATGCACAGGATTGCCGCCGGATAAACTCACGGCAGCAGTCCACAGAGGATAATCGGGTGCCGGTACCAGCACTTCATCACCGCTATTGAGCAAGGCATTCATGCCCATCACGATCAGTTCGGAGGCCCCATTACCGATGTAGACATCCTCTATCGTTACGCCGCGAATAAATTTTTCCTGCGTGTAGTGCATGATGGATTTACGCGGCGCGAACATGCCTTTGGAATCGGTATAGCCCGCAGCATTGTGCATATTGCGGATCATATCCTGCACAATTTCGTCCGGCGGATCAAAATTAAACACAGCCAGATTGCCGATGTTGAGCTTGATGATCTTGTGCCCTTCGTCTTCCATCTGCTTGGCTTTTTCCAGCACCGGTCCACGGATGTCATAACAAACGTTCGCTAACTTTTGTGATTTCTGTATCGGGCGCACTGAAAAATATCCTTAATCGATAAGCATGCAAGCCAGCAAAGTCAAACGACATTCAAACGACATCTTTTTTTGCTGCATTGCGAAACGGAACATTTTTGCACAGTGCGTCCTGTTTGATCAATTCGTTTTCGAAAAAACCATGTCACAACCATGATTTCATGCAGAGAATTGATGTTTTTCACATCAATCCAAGATTAATAACAGTGGAATATTCGAAATTAAATGTGAATTGCCACAGATTGTTAATTATTTATTCTATTTTACAAAAGCGGAGTAGTATCAAAATCGGTAAAGATGTGCTAGAGCAACTAAAACTTTTTGATTGGAGACACCATGTCACTACTATCAGTTATTCAGAGGCTGAGCATTGCCCGACAGCTACGCATCATTATCGTCAGTGCGGTGTTAGGCATTATTGTCTTAACAGGACTGTTTCTTTTCTCCGAAAAAGCCATGCTTCTGCATGAACGTGAAAGCAATGTCAGGCAAACGGTAGAAACCGTTGAAAAACTCGTCGCGCATTACTACGATCTGTCCAGTAAAAACAAAATGTCGGAAGCCGATGCGAAACAAGCTACGAAAGATGCTGTACGGGCATTGCGGTATGGGGCGGATGAATATTTCTGGATCAATGACATGAATACTCACATGGTCATGCATCCGATCAAACCAGCGCTTGACGGTGCAGATTTATCGGAAAATAAAGATCCGACCGGAAAACATCTGTTTGCAGAGATGGTACAAACGGTAAAAGACCATGGTGAAGGATTTGTTTTCTATATGTGGCCGAAACCCGGCAGCGAGGCCCCGGTAGAAAAAGTCTCGTTTGTCAAAGGTTTTAAACCCTGGGGCTGGGTCATAGGCTCGGGTGTTTATATCGATTCGGTGAACGCCACATTTTATGAAAGGCTGTTTTCATTCTCAGTCGGAGCTGCAATACTCACTGGCATCTTATTACTTATTTCATTACTGATCGCAAAAGGACTGTTGTCGCAACTCGGTGGTGAACCAGCTTATGCCGCAGAAATCACCCGACAAATTGCGGAAGGTGATCTGACGGCGGATATACAGCTGAAAGCCAACGACCAGTCCAGCCTGCTGTACTCGATACAGGCGATGCGTGACAGCATTGCAAAAATCATCGGTGATGTACGTACCGGAACAGAAGCGATTTCCAGCGCATCTACCGAGATCGCCTCTGGAAATATGGACTTATCATCCCGAACCGAGTCGCAAGCCAGCTCGCTCGAAGAAACTGCGTCATCAATGGAGGAACTGACCAGTACTGTCCAGCACAATGCCGATAACGCACGGCAGGCAAATCAACTCGTTCTGAGTGCGTCAGATGTGGCAAGGAAAGGCGGCGTTGTCGTTGCAGAAGTTGTTTCCACTATGGGCGTCATCAATGCCTCATCACAAAAAATTGTTGACATCATCGGCGTGATTGACAGCATTGCATTCCAGACGAACATCCTGGCGTTAAATGCCGCCGTCGAGGCAGCACGCGCAGGTGAGCAGGGACGCGGCTTTGCAGTTGTTGCATCGGAAGTTCGTAACCTCGCACAACGCTCTGCAACAGCAGCAAAAGAAATTAAAGCGCTGATCAATGACTCTGTAGATAGCGTCAATCACGGTAGCCAGCTGGTCGATCAGGCAGGTGAAACGATGAATGATATTCTCGAAAGCGTGCGTAAAGTAACCGATGTTATTGCGGAAATTACTGCAGCAACCACCGAGCAAAGTGCAGGCATATCCCAGGTGAATCTGGCGATCGTTGAAATGGACAACGTCACCCAACAAAATGCTGCCTTAGTGGAACAGGCAGCTGCTGCAGCCGCAGCGATGCAGGAACAGTCGGCGCATTTACTGAGTGCCGTCAGCATCTTTCAATTAAAAAATGAAACTGCCACACCAATCAGCAGCAGTACAGCCAGACCAAAACCCAAACTGGTACGCCCCGCCAGCAAGGCAAATCCACCACGTCAGACAGCACGCAACATCGTAAAAACCTTACCGGCAAAGAAAACGCTGACAACGCAGGCACCACCAAAGAAAGGGGATGCCGATCAATGGGAAGAGTTCTGATGAATGACTGAGGTCAATGGGATTGCTGAGTTTTTTCTGAGCGTAATCCCGGCGAAGGAAAACAATGAAAAAAAACAGACCGGTCAACATATGATGTCCGGTCTGTTTTTTTAAGTCGATTCAGATAAATTCACTGCATCATTCAGCCTGCGAGTAAAGTAAGCTCCCGGTTCTACGGAGCGCGCCCGCCAGCCGTGCTTGCCACCTGCTGATGCTGCAGTTTGAATACGCTGACGACCCGCTCCAGTTCTTCAGCCTGATCTTGCAGCGATTTGGCCGCGGCCGCAGCCTGCTCCACCAGCGCAGCATTCTGTTGAGTCACGCCATCCATCGTAATTAATGCCTCGTTAATTTGCTCAATTCCAATTTCCTGCTCACGACTGGCGGCCGTAATCTCACTCATAATGTCCGTCACCCGCCGAACACTACTGACCACCTCTTGCATCGTATTCCCCGCATCGGCGACCAGTCGGTTACCTTGTTCAACATTGCCAACCGAATCGGTAATCAGAGTTTTAATTTCCTTGGCGGCTGCGGCAGATCGCTGCGCCAGATTGCGCACTTCCGATGCCACAACTGCGAATCCCCTGCCCTGCTCACCGGCGCGCGCCGCTTCGACGGCGGCATTCAACGCAAGGATATTCGTCTGAAAAGCAATACCGTCAATGACACTGATGATATCGACGATCTTCTGCGATGACGCATTGATGAAACCCATGGTATCGACCACGCGGGAAACCACTTCTCCGCCCTTGGTTGCGATGGCGGAGGCCGACGCAGCAAGGGTATTCGCCTGACGCGCATTATCACTGTTTTGTCTGGTAGTAGAGTTGAGTTCTTCCATAGACGAAGACGTTTCCTCTAACGACCCTGCCTGTGCCTCAGTTCGCGCGGAAAGATCTAAATTACCGTTGGCAATTTCCGTCGAAGCTGTGGTAATCGTTTCGGTTCCGTGTCTGACCTTCCGCACAATTTCCTGGAGGTTGCTGCTCATCTTTTGTAATGCGAGCAGCAATCCGCCGATTTCATCATGGGAATCAATCCGGATCTGACGCGTCAGATCCCCACCCGCTATCGCATCCGCAAAATCTACAGCGCGGTTCAACGGCTCAGAAATCGAACGCACCAACCAGAAACGCATACCAATGGCGACCAGCAGCCCCAGCGTCACAATGCATCCTGCCACCCAGATAAAACGCTGATAATTCGCCTGACTGTCCAGATATTCTTCTTTGCCCACTCTCAGTTGCAACGCCAAAAGCGCATCCATATTCTTTTTGACCGATTCAAATTCAGTCTTTACGGGGCCCTGGAATAATTCGGCTGCAGTTTTCTGATCTTTGTCCTGCAAGGCTTTCACCGTCGGCACCAGTCCCTTTTCCAGAAATCGCGAACGACTTTGCACAAACTGATCAGCCAGCAATTTTTCTTCTGGCGTCATATACGTCGCCATGTAATCTGCCCACTCTTTGTCTGCTATTGCCTTATTTTTTTTGACTTCATCAAGATAATATGGGATTGCTTCTGGCGGAACGGACAAGGCGCTGGCTAGTTCGATCTGATTGCGAAGAATGGCTCGTATCACGATATCGAGCTGACCAACTGCCACCAGTCTGTCATCGTAGACCGTTTGCAATGACTGATTTGACTTCCTCACTCCCATAAATCCGCCAATAGCGATCAGCAGTAATAAGGTGCCAAGTCCGTACATTGCAAAATTAAGACGCGCGCGTATCGAAATATTCCACATCACTTCCTCCGTGAAAGATGATTCTGATTTCGGATAATATAAAAACAACAAAACTTCAAAATGAGCGTAACAGAAAACAGCAACATCGCATTCATTGGCGTCTGAGATTTTCTTTAAAGATCGTAAAAAATGCGGCTTTACCACAATAGTGATTCATGATGGTGCAAGTTTTCCGCAAAATATTTTCAGACGAGGGATTTTGACGCGCAGGAAGGATGGCGCAAGCGAGGTGAAAGCAAAGAACTCTCTGTTAAAAAAAGTTACAATGCCGCACTCACATGGCTTACCTCAAAGACAGAACGAAAAGATGAAGCTGCATTCCACACCGACACAACAATATCAAACCATCACAGGTTACGAACAAGACAGCGTTGAAATCAACGCGATTCCGTATCGGCATAGCCTGATTGTTTTACCCGAAGCCAAGCCTGTCGTCTGGCCGGCCAGCAGCTTTGACGCCCTGAGCGCTGACGATTTTGCGCAAATCGATGCGACCAAACCCGACGTCGTGATTTTAGGCACGGGAAACAAACAACGCTTCATCCATCCACGCCTGATTGCAGCACTGACCGCACAACGCATCGGAGTTGAATGTATGGACAATCAGGCGGCCTGCCGCACCTATAACATTCTGATGGCGGAAGGCCGCAAAGTCGCGCTGGCGCTGGTGATGGAGAACACATGAATTTGCACAACCAAGGGCAGAACGCACAATCACCATTCGACTCACCACGCACTTTATGGGCATTAGCAATCGGCTTCCTGATTATCTGGTTTTATATGCTGGGTGCCAGAACCCTGGTGCCGACAGATGAAGGCCGTTACGCCGAAATGGGCAGAGAAATGCTGGCAACGGGTGACTGGATCACTTTGCGCCTGAACGGCATCAAGTATTTCGAGAAGCCACCGCTGCAAAACTGGATGAATGCCCTGACCTTTGCCGTGTTTGGTCTTGGTGACTGGCAGGCACGTTTATGGACCGGGCTGTGCGGCCTGATCGGTGTTGCCTCTGTCGCTTACACGGGCAATAAATTATTCAGCCGTCGCGTCGGGATTATCGCGGCGCTGGTGCTGGGTTCCAGCTTTTACTGGGCAGGCATGGGTCACGTCAACTCGCTGGACATGGGTTTATCCGGCATGATGGTGCTCTGCATGTGCGGCCTGTTAGTCGGGCAACGCGATGGCGTCAGCGACACTGAACGCCGCAACGCGATGTTGGTGTGCTGGGCTGGAATGGCATTGGCAACGATGTCGAAAGGCTTGATTGGTTTCGTGTTACCTGGCGCTGTGCTGGTGATCTACACTCTGTTGACCCGCGACTGGGCGTTATGGGCGCGCCTGCACATGGGCAAAGGTTTGATTCTGTTTTTTGCGATTACTGCGCCTTGGTTCATTTTAATTGCGTTGAAAAATCCAGAGCATCCGCACTTCTTTTTCATTCACGAACATTTTCAACGCTTCACCAGTGGCGTGCACAACCGTGGCGGTGCCTGGTATTACTTTTTTCCTTTCCTGTTGCTGGGTATCGTGCCCTGGCTGGGCGTGTTATTGCAGGGATTATGGACAGGCGTGAAAGAGCAATCTCGTGGTTTTCAACCGCGCAAATTGCTGTTGGTCTGGGCGGTGTTTTTCTTTTTCTTTTTCAGCATTTCCGGCTCTAAATTGCCGGGCTATATTCTGCCGATTTTCCCGGCGCTGGCCTTGCTGATAGCCTTCTACGTCGATCAATGTCAGGCGCGCGCCTTAAAAATCGCTGCCATATTGTTCGCGCTGTTAGGGCTGACGGGTCTGCTCTTCGTAAATAAAGCGGCGGGACTTGGCTCGAATGCATTTGAAATTCCGCTGTATCAGGGCTATGCCGCGTGGCTGTACGTGGCTGCGGGCTTGACGCTGCTTGGCGGTCTGGCAGCATGGTACGCAGCGGGTAAAGGCAATATTGGCAAAGACTGGGCTGTAATCCTGCTGGCCTGTGCCGGATTTATCGCCGGACAAGTCGCCTTCCTCGGTCACGATCCTTGGGGGAAATACATCGCTGGCTCGGCGCATATTCCGGCCATGAAAGCCGAACTAACGAAACCGGATACGCCATTGTATGCAGTTGGGCGTTATGAGCAGGCGCTGCCGTTTTATCTGGAACGCACGCTGACACTGGTAGAATTTCCGGATGAAATGGAATTCGGCCTCAAGCAGCAACCCGAATTATGGATACCTGATCGCGCTGATTTCGTTGCGCGCTGGCGTGCCCATAATCAGCGCGGTGAAGCGGCTGTTGCGATTGTCCGCACGGATATCTACAAGGAATTTCAGCAGCAAAACCTGCCGATGCGCGTGATTGGCGAAGATCCGCGCCGCGTGATTATCGCGACGACTCACCCTTAAAGAATAAAAAACACAAGAACCATAATGAATATCAATACTTTCGGTTTCATCATTACCGGCATCCTGTTGAACGCGTTAGCGCAACTGCTGCTGAAAAAAGGCACGAATGCAATCGGCGAAATCCACGTCAATGCCAGCAACTGGTTTCATATCGGCGTACAGATCGCAACCCAATGGCCGATTATTGGTGGCCTCGCGTGTTATGGCTTGTCTGTCGTTGTGTGGATTATTGGCTTGTCGCGCATTCCGGTAACGATTGCCTACCCCCTGCTGTCAATCGGTTATATCGTCAATGCGATCGGCGCCTGGTATTTCCTGGGTGAAGTCATGAGCTTACAACGCATGCTGGCGATCGGCATCATCATCATTGGCGTTGCTTTATTAATGAAGAGCTGATTTGAATAGATAATTAATGGAATTTAGGGGAGTATGCGCAAAAATCGCCTGATTGTCGGCGAAAACAAAGCGGCATCCGGATATACTCCACCCAGTATAATTAGACTGATACAGCATCAATACGTACCAAACATGCAGTACATACGCGTCTCAGACGCAATTAAAGGATCAATATGAGCGACTCTTTAGCATTTTTGCCTTTCACCAAACCCAGCATAGATGAAGAAACCATTGCGGCTGTCACGGAAGTATTGCGCTCCGGCTGGCTCGCCAGCGGGCCTAGAGTGCAGGCATTGGAAGCACAGTTATCTGAATACTTTGGCGGTCGTCCGGTACGTACTTTCAACTCCGGTACCTGCACCATGGAAATCGCTCTGCGCATCGCCGGTATCGGCGCTGGTGATGAGGTGATCACGACGCCAAATTCATGGGTCGCCACGGCCAGCGTGATTATTGAAACTGGTGCGACGCCAGTGTTTGTCGATATCGATCCAAAAACGCATAACATCGATCTGAACCGGGTCGAGGCTGCGATCACGCCACGCACCAAAGCGATTATTCCCGTGCATATGTGCGGCTTGCCTTGCGACATGGATAAGCTCTACGAACTTGCCGACAAATATCATTTGCGCGTGGTTGAAGACGCGGCACAGGCAATCGGCTCAACCTGGAAAGGGAAACGCATAGGTTCGTTTGGCGATTTTGTGTCGTTCAGCTTTCAGGTCAACAAAAACATCATGACCGGCGAAGGTGGCTGCCTGGTCTTGAACAACGCAGAAGAAGCACGCCTTGCCGAAAAATATCGTTTGCAAGGCGTGACCCGCAGCGGCATTGATGGGATTGACGTTGATTTGCTGGGCGGAAAATTCAATATGACCGACATCGCTGGAGCCATTGGCCTCGGTCAGATGAAGCATCTGGCGGAATTCAATGCCAAGCGTAAAGAACTCGCTCAATATTATTTCGAGCAGTTCGGCCCTGATTTTGAAGCACAAACGGGAGCCGAGTTGCCGGTAGCAGATTTCACCGACTCCAACTGGCACATGTTCCATATTGTGCTGCCAGAACGTGTGAACCGCGCGGTCTTCATGCAGCAAATGCTGGATGTGAAGATTGGCCTCGGCTACCACTATCGTCCAATTCATTTATTCACCATGTATCGCGCCCGTGGCTTCAAAGAAGGCATGTTTCCGATTGCAGAACGTGTCGGTAGTCAGATCGTGACCTTGCCATTGTTCCCTGCCATGACAAAAGCCGATGTCGAACGCGTCGTGTCTGCGGTAAAATCCCGCCTTCTTTGAATCTGGCACGCCTTATGATGAAACCCGAACTATCAGTGGTCATTCCTGTTTACAACGAAGAAGCAGGCCTCGCCAAGTTGTTCAGCCGCCTTTATCCCGCTCTCGATACGCTGGCGGCGCGCGGCATCAGCTATGAAATTGTCTTCGTCAACGATGGCAGCCGCGACAACACCGCGGCGATGTTATCCGACCAGTTCCGCCTTCGCCCCGACGTCACGCGCGTCGTGCTATTCAATGGCAATTACGGCCAGCACATGGCGATTCTGGCAGGCTTTGAAGTCACACGTGGCGAGATCGTGGTCACGCTGGATGCTGACTTGCAAAATCCTCCGGAAGAAATCGGCGCGCTGGTCGACAAAATGCGTGAAGGTTATGACTATGTGGGCTCAATACGGCGTAAGCGTCAGGATTCTGCATGGCGCACCTATGCGTCGAAAGCAATGAACCGCTTGCGCGAAAAAATCACCCGCATCAAAATCACTGATCAGGGCAATATGCTGCGCGCCTATGGTCGTAACGTGATTGATCTGATTAATCAATGCAGCGAAGTTAACACCTTCGTACCTGCCCTCGCCTACACCTTCTCACGCAAACCAACAGAAATCGTGGTTGAACATGAAGAGCGTGCAGCGGGCGAATCCAAGTATTCACTGTACAGTCTGATACGTCTGAATTTCGACTTGATGACCGGTTTTTCCATCATGCCTTTGCAGATATTTTCTGTGCTCGGTATGTTGCTATCGGTGCTTTCGGGTGGTTTGGTGACGTTGCTGCTGATACGCCGTTTCGTTTTCGGCGCGGAAGCCGAAGGGCTGTTCACCTTGTTCGCCATCGCTTTTTTCCTGATGGGTGTGATTTTGTTTGGCATAGGCTTGCTTGGCGAATACATCGGGCGCATTTATCAGCAAGTACGAGGTCGCCCGCGTTACGTGGTGCAAACGATTTTGCAAGATCTGCCTGCTAGTGCAGCGAAGGAAAACTGACATGAGTTCCCAGCCCACTGCCGTCGTCTTTGCCTACCACAACGTCGGTGTACGCAGCATTAAAACCCTGCTCGCCCGCGGCGTACATATCGCTCTGGTCGTCACGCACGAAGACAATCCGGCAGAAACGATCTGGTTTGAATCCGTCGCCGCTTTATGCCAGGAACACGGCATCGAAAGCATCACGCCTGCAGATCCTAAATCCGCCGACCTGGCGCAACGTATCGCTACGATAGCGCCTGACTTCATTTTCAGCTTTTATTATCGCCACATGTTGCCATTGGATCTGCTCGCGCAGGCCAAACGCGGCGCCTACAATCTGCACGGTTCTTTATTGCCGAAATACCGTGGACGTGTCCCGGTTAACTGGGCGGTCCTGCACGGCGAAACGGAAACGGGCGCCACCTTGCATGAAATGGCGGCCAAACCGGATGCCGGCAAAATTATTGCGCAGACAGCCGTGCCCATCCTCCCGGATGACACTGCCTATGAAGTGTTCGGAAAATTAACTGTCGCTGCTGAGCAGACACTCTGGTATGCGCTGCCTGGTCTGATCAGTGGCGAATATAAAGCATTAGAAAACAAACTCAGCGAAGGCAGTTATTTCGGTGGCCGCAAACCTGAAGATGGCCGGATAGACTGGTCGCAGTCGGCACAACAGGTATATAACCTGCACCGTGCTGTCGCACCACCTTATCCGGGGGCATTTTTCGAGCAGTTAGGGCATCATTTCATTATTCAAAAAGCACGTTTAACCAATTTACCGACCGGAAATTTGCCGACAGGCTTGCATGTAGTAGATAATGTCGCCCTTGGCGTATGCGGCGATGGTAAAGCATTGCGCATAATTGAATTGCACTGCGATGGAAAACCTATCCCGGTCAACGAATTGAAGCAATTGACAGGGGCAGCCTGATCACAATCAGACTGCGTCATACGGCATAGCCCAACATTTACATTTAAGAAGAACTCACCATGAAAAAAGTCCTCATTCTCGGCGTGAACGGTTTTATCGGTCATCATCTGTCCAAACGTATTCTGGAAACGACAGACTGGGAAGTCTACGGCATGGATATGCAAACCGAGCGTCTGGGCGACCTGATCAACCATCCGCGCATGCACTTTTTTGAAGGCGATATCACCATCAATAAAGAATGGGTCGAATATCATGTGAAAAAATGCGACGTCATTCTGCCGCTGGTCGCGATCGCGACACCATCCACTTACGTGAAACAACCGCTGCGCGTATTTGAACTGGACTTTGAAGCCAACCTGCCTATCGTGCGTTCGGCTGCGAAATACGGTAAGCACCTGGTCTTCCCTTCGACTTCTGAAGTGTATGGCATGTGTCACGATGAAGAATTCGATCCAGAAGAATCAGAACTGATCTGCGGCCCAATCAATAAGCCACGCTGGATTTACTCTTGCGCGAAACAACTGATGGATCGCGTGATCTGGGGCTATGGCATGGAAGGTCTGAACTTTACCTTATTCCGCCCGTTCAACTGGATCGGTGCGGGCCTGGACAATATTCACACACCAAAAGAAGGCAGCTCACGCGTAGTGACGCAGTTCTTCGGTCACATTGTTCGCGGCGAGAATATTTCGCTGGTAGACGGTGGCGCGCAAAAACGTGCATTCACTTATATCGACGACGGTATCGACGCTCTGATGCGCATCATCGATAACAAAAATGGTGTCGCGTCCGGCAAAATTTACAACATCGGTAATCCATCCAACAATTACTCGATTCGTGAACTCGCCCACATGATGCTGACACTCGCTGCCGAGTATCCTGAATACTCAGAAACAGCGAAAAAAGTACAACTGACTGAAACGACATCCGGCGCTTACTACGGTGCAGGTTATCAGGACGTACAAAATCGCGTTCCAAAAATCACCAATACTTGCGAAGAATTGGGCTGGGCGCCAACGACTGACATGAAAGATACGATGCGCAATATTTTTGATGCTTATCGTTCGCAAGTCGCTGAAGCACGTTCGTTGATGGACTGATACGGATCAGCATGCCGAACATCGTTCTCAAAATCGACGTCGACACCTTTCGCGGCACGAAGGAAGGTGTACCGAATCTGGTGCGGATACTTAAGCAACATCAGGCCGGAGCAACTTTTCTGTTTTCACTGGGAAAAGATCATACCGGCTGGGCGTTGCGCCGGGCATTTCGCCCGGGTTTTTTTCAAAAGGTTTCCCGTACTTCAGTCGTAGAACATTACGGCATCAAAACCCTGATGTATGGCGTGCTCTTACCTGCGCCGGACATCGGTAACTGCACGGCAGAAATGCGTGCGGTTGCTGATGCCGGTTTTGAGTGTGGCATCCACACCTGGGATCACGTCGTCTGGCATGACAATGTCCGGCAGCGCGGCAAAGACTGGACATGCAGCCAGATGCAACAAGCGCAGCAGAAATTTCAGCAGATTTTTGGCCACACACCAGCAACGCACGGAGCTGCTGGCTGGCAAATGAATGCACACGCATTTGCCCAGCTTGATCAATTTGGAATGCGATACGCTTCTGATGGCCGCGCCATGTTGACTGACGATGGCAGCCTTGCAAATCCAGAAGCAGGCCCTTACCGTTTAAAAGTAGGTAACGAGGTAAAGTCATGCATACAAATGCCGACAACCCTGCCTACGCTGGATGAATTGCTGGGACGAACAGTGAACGGTCAGGAGCTGACCAGTTCGACAATTGCAGCACACATACTGGATCTGACAAAAAATCTGCGAGACCATGTATTTACCTTACATGCAGAACTTGAAGGGCAAAAACTCGCCCCCATATTCGAGGAATTGCTGACAGGCTGGCATAAGCAAGGTTATCGTTGCATATCTATGGCTGACTATTTTAACGTTATCAAAGATAAAGAATTGCCGACATATCCCCTTTCATGGGCCAGCTTACCTGGAAGATCCGGAGAACTGGTTGCCCTGATATAGTCTGCCAGCAACACCTTCTCCACCACTAACCAAGGAGATTACAGTGGCTGACACGCTTTCCGCTTTGAATTGCCAGGTGCCAGAATTTTCTGCTGCCATGACAGGCGACAAGGAATTTCACTTAAGTAATTACGCGGGTAAAAATCTGGTGATTTATTTCTACCCCAAAGACAACACCCCGGGTTGCACCACCGAAAGCATTGCTTTCCGTGATTTATATCCACAATTTGAATCAGCAAACACAGAAATTTTTGGCATCAGCCGGGATAGCTTGCGTTCGCACGAAGGATTCAAGAAGAAACTCGATCTGCCATTTGAACTGATATCTGATCCTGACGAAACCTTGTGTTTGCTGTTTAACGTCATGAAAATGAAAAACATGTACGGCAAACAGGCTCGCGGCATAGAGCGCAGCACATTTGTGATTGACTCCACAGGTAAATTAGTGAAAGAATGGAGAGGTGTCAAAGTAGCAGGACACGTTGATGAAGTACTTGAATTCGTGAGCGCAAAAACCTAATTGAACTCTACCAATTTTCTATACTTAGAAGCCGCCAGGGGCAAAACCAGCAATCAGCTGGGGTCGCCACAGCGGCTTTTTGATTTTACAGCTCTCACTTTTTGATTGAGGTATTCATGCCATTACCAAAAATGCCGACCAAACCCGCAGCATTATTGTCACCAAAAGACTACCCAAAAGCGGAATCAGGTAAGCCAAGTAAAGCGGTAAAAGTCGCCCACACTGAAAAAACCAGAGCCGCTGAAAATCAGGCAGCCACTGCGAAGAAAGCGCAGACACCTGTTGCCACCCAAAAAGCCGGCCCTCGTTCAACGCAAAAAACAGCACCGGCCAAAGCGACCCGAATACCGGCACCAGCACCGACAGCAGCGAAGATTGCTACGCCAGCGACTACCAGTGTTACCGAAGCAAAAATTCCTGATATCCGCGTTAAATCGAGTATCAGCCGTGCTGCAGACAAATCAGGAATCATCAAGCTATTTGTACTCGATACCAATGTCCTGATGCATGATCCTACGTCTTTATTCCGCTTTGAGGAACATGACATTTACCTGCCTATGATCACGCTGGAAGAGCTTGATGATCATAAGAAAGGGATGTCGGAAGTTGCGCGCAATGCGCGCCAGATTTCGCGTTCTCTCGATGCGCTGGTTGGTGACATCGACCATCAGGATATAGAAAAAGGGATTCCCTTATCCAAGTTAGGCAATAAAGAAGCAAAGGGTCATCTGTATTTTCAGACCAAGCTGCAAGTCGGAGAGTTGCCGCGCGGCCTGCCGCAAGGAAAAGCGGATAATCAGATTCTTGGCGTCGTACAGGCACTGGAACAGGAATTTCCAGGGCGCCCTATCGTACTGGTGTCAAAAGACATCAACATGCGTATTAAGGCGCGTGCGTTGGGTTTGCCAGCAGAAGACTACTTCAATGACCATGTTCTGGAAGACAGCGATTTACTGTACTCCGGCATCGTACAGCTGCCTGACGATTTCTGGAATAAACATGGCAAAGGTATAGAAACCTGGCAAGAAAACAGAAACGGACTCAGCACCACGTTTTACCGTATCACTGGCCCGGTAATTCCCTCATTGATGGTCAATCAGTTTGTTTATCTTGAACCGAATAATGGTGAGGCTTCATTTTACGGCCAGGTAAAACAAATTAACGGTAAAACCGCCGTACTGCAAACTCTACGCGACTATGGCCATGTGAAGAATAGTGTCTGGGGTATCACTTCCCGCAATCGTGAACAGAATTTTGCTCTGAATCTGCTGATGGATCCTGAATGTGATTTCGTCACCCTGCTGGGTCAGGCCGGTACTGGTAAAACTTTACTCGCGCTCGCTGCAGGTCTGGCGCAAGTACTGGAAACCAAGACCTACAACGAAATTATTGTCACCCGTGTCACCGTGCCTGTTGGTGAAGACATCGGCTTCCTGCCAGGCACCGAGGAAGAAAAAATGTCTCCATGGATGGGCGCATTTGACGACAATCTCGAAGTACTGAATAAATCAGACAATGATGCCGGTGATTGGGGACGCGCTGCCACGCAGGATCTGATTCGTTCGAAGATCAAGATCAAATCGCTGAACTTCATGCGCGGTCGTACCTTCGTCAATAAATTTCTGATTATCGACGAGGCGCAAAATCTGACACCGAAGCAGGTAAAAACTCTGGTGACGCGAGCTGGCCCAGGCACAAAGATCATCTGTCTTGGAAATATCGCGCAGATCGATACGCCATATCTGACCGAAGGTTCCAGCGGTCTGACCTATGTCGTTGATCGTTTCAAAGGATGGTCACACAGTGGTCACGTGACTTTAGCCCGCGGCGAACGTTCACGTCTGGCAGATCACGCCAGTGAAATTTTGTAAATAATTCAAAGATACTTTTCAAGCGCTGCCACGGCAGCGCTTTTTTTACGCCCAGCAATTATTTTTTACCTGAGATAAACTATTGCCTAAGCAATGATTGTTTAATGAAATGACTGACGAAAAATCCTCCTTACAGTTTGATGTAAGCCATGTAGAAGACAGCGTGGGTTACCTGATCGCAAGAACCAGAACGATGTTATCCCGCGCCGCTGATGGCGCTTTGCGTTCGCGTGGTATCACACATTCACAAGCCAGTGTTTTTTTAATGCTGGGTCTCGGTAAATGCCATACTGCGGCGGATCTGTCGCGTGACTTATTCATCGATTCGGCTGCAATGAAAAGAACGCTGGATAAACTCGAGTCCAAGGGTTTTCTGCTCAGAACGCAAGACCCGGCAGATAAACGCCTTTTCAAGCTGGAACTGACCGCGAGTGGCAAAGAAATGGCCGCACAACTGCCACCTCTTTACAAAGAAGTTCTTAACATCGGTTTTACTGGATTTTCAGAAGAAGAACTTGGCTTTCTGAAGTGTCTGTTGCGCAAGGCACTCGCAAATCGCCCTTTGTTAGAGTCGTCAAAATAATCATTGCACAGGCAATTAAATTCATTAGCAGCGATACCAACTGTGAACATACAAACCAAATGAAACCTCCTGAGATAAACAAGATGAACAGCAAGCATATTGCTTATCATGCGATTGCTGCCGGAGTACTGGCACTGCTTTCTGCATGTGTCAGCTTTGACGGCATACAAAGTCAGTCAAAACTCAAGTCGATAGCTAACGAAGGAAATTCCGGCATATTTGCGCAACAGCAAGGCTTGTGGCCGGCCAGTGACTGGGGTGTTGCGATTGGCGGTCAAGAGCTGCAGTCCTTGATTGATGCAGGCTTAAACAACAACCCATCTCTGCAGGCAGCAAGCGCGCGTATCAATGCGGCACGGGCAGTCAGTGCTGCGGTCAGTGCCAACACCCTTCCCTCGGTTAACGCAAGTCTGGACAGCACTTACCAACGCTTTACCGAACACGGGCTGATCCCCAAGCCGCTGGCCGGTAGTTACGAGAGTAATAATCAGTTGGCACTGAATGCCAGCTATGAACTTGATTTCTGGGGCAAACACAGCGCAGAAATGCGCACCGCCGTCTCCCAGGAAAAAGTCGCTGAAGCAGAAAAACAAAGCGCCCGGCTGCTATTGAGTAGTGCGATTGCCCGTAGCTGGTTGCAACTGGCGCGCCAATATCAGCAACTCGCGCTGAGCGAGCAACAACTTGCCGTTCGTGAAAAAATCGATCAGCTGACGTTACAGAGGCTGAAAGCAGGACTGGAAACTAAATCTGAAATTCAACAAAGTTTGTTGCAAATTTCCAGTATCAAAAACGACATCATCAGCTGGAAAGAAGCCATCGCCTTAACGCGCAACCAACTGGCTGCATTGCTAGGCGCAGGGCCAGAACGCGGGCAGCAAATTCCTGCTCCTCGTTTGCAGACAAATATGGCGATGACAGCTCCCGCCAATCTGCCACTGGAATTAATTTCAAGAAGACCGGATATCGTTGCAGCACGCTGGCGTGTCGAAGCTGGTCAGAGCGAGATTGATCTGGCGAAAAATCAGTTTTACCCCAACATCAACATCGTCGGATTTGCCGGTTTATCCAGCCTGGGTCTGGATAATTTTATCAAGAGTGGTAGCAGTATCGTCGGCGTAGGGCCGACAATACGCCTGCCGATTTTTGAGGGCGGTCGTCTGCGCGCGCAATTGAAGAATAAAGTCGCAGGCTACGATGTCGCTGTTGCCACTTACAATCAGAGTCTGACAGATGCATTGCATGAGGTTGCAGATCAATTGCAGATCTTGCAAACCAGCGAAGCGCAAGCGAAACAGCAGGTCATCGCAGAACAAGCAGCCAAAACGGCCTTGCAACTCGCACAGCAACGACAAAAAGCAGGCACCGCAAACATGCTCCCTGTATTAGCCGCAGAAACGACGCTGCTCGCGCAGCAAAAATTATCACTGGACATAGCTATTCGCCATACGGACAGTCAGATTAATCTGATCAAAGCACTCGGCGGTGGCTATAACAGTAAGGCCGAAAGCATCGCATCGGCGAATTCAACATCCAACAATTTCACAGCACCTAACAAACCGGAGGCAGCGCAATGAACGCTCCAGCACAAAACACGAATCCCCCTACCGCGCCTGCAATTGAAGCTGCACCGGACAAAAGCAAGCGCCGCGGCCGCCTGCTCGTTGTTACCGCCGTTATTGTGATCGCCGCAATTGCGTACGGAGCATGGTGGGCACTGGTTGCCCGTAATTTTGAACATACTGAAGATGCGTATGCAGCAGGTAACGTCATCCAGGTGACACCGCAGATTGCCGGCACTGTCGTTGCGATTCATGCTGACGATACCGAACTGGTGCAAGCTGGAAAACCTTTGATTGAACTCGACAAGACAGACGCCAAAGTCGCGTTGGAGCAAGCAGAAGCGCAACTGGCACAAACTGTGCGTGAAGTGAAGGTGCTGTTTGCTAACAATGCCAGCCTGCAAGCGAATATCGACGTACGCAGCACGGATGTTGAACGGGCAAAATCCGATCTGGCGCGCCGTCAGACTTTACTCAGCTCCGGTGCAATTTCTACCGAAGAACTGGAACACGCTAAAAATGCGCTGAAAACAGCAGAGGCTGCGTTGCTGGCTACGCGCGAACAGTTAAGCTCTAACCGTGCACTGACCGAAAATACGACCGTCACTCAGCACCCGAATGTGCTGCGTGCTGCCACTAAAGTACGTGAAGCAATGCTGGCATATAACCGTGCCTCTTTACCCGCCCCGGTCAGCGGCTATATTGCGAAGCGCGCAGTACAAATCGGACAGCGTGTCAATGCAGGAGCGCCGTTATTGTCTATCGTTCCTTTGAATTCACTGTGGGTCGATGCCAACTTTAAAGAAGTACAGTTAGCCCATATGCACATAGGCCAGGATGTGACTTTACATTCAGATCTGTATGGCAGCGACGTCGAATATCACGGAAAAGTCATTGGGCTGTCTGCGGGTACAGGCTCTGCGTTTGCATTACTGCCCGCACAAAACGCCAGTGGCAACTGGATTAAAGTGGTGCAACGTGTTCCCGTGCGTATCTCTCTTGACCCGAAAGAATTGGAAGCACATCCGTTGCGCATCGGGGTTTCCATGCAGGTACAGGTCAATATCTCTCAGCAACAAGGAGCACCGGTCACGGCAAATGCGGCAGCCCGCACCACACCTGCATATCAGACCAGCGTATTTGAACAAAACGGCAAAGATGTTGAGCAACGCATCGCTTCGATTATCAACGCTAATTTATCCACAGCAAATACGGCTAACGCCAAGGCAAAGTAATGAGTACTGCATCCCGCGCTGCTCATGCAGCGCATCCGCCGCTGAAAGGTGCACAGTTGGCAATGGGAACACTTGCCCTGTCGCTGGCGGTGTTCATGAATGTACTTGATTCGTCGATTGCCAACGTGTCGATTCCTGCCATTTCAGGCAACCTTGGCGTATCACCGCAACAAGGCACTTGGGTGATCACATCGTTTGCCGTCGCCAATGCGATCTCGGTTCCGTTAACGGGCTGGCTGACCACACAGTTCGGGCAAGTCAGATTGTTCATGACATCGATATTATTATTCGTGTTGTCGTCCTGGCTGTGTGGTATCGCACCGAATATCGAGACACTGATCGCGGCGCGTATTTTGCAGGGTGCGGTTGCTGGCCCGATGATTCCACTGTCCCAATCCTTGCTGTTATCGAGTTACACCCCGGCCAAGAGTTCAATGGCGCTTGCGCTATGGGGCATGACGACGCTGGTTGCACCGATTATGGGGCCTCTGCTTGGTGGCTGGATTTCAGATAATTACACCTGGCCATGGATTTTCTATATCAACATTCCAGTCGGGCTATTTACTGCTTGGGCGACATGGTCGATTTACCATAAGAGAGAATCAACCATCAGGGCGTTGCCGATTGATAAGGTTGGTCTGTTTCTGCTGGTGATCTGGGTCGGCGCTTTGCAACTGATGCTGGATAAAGGCAAGGAACTCGATTGGTTCAATTCTGGTGAAATCATTTTACTGACCGTGATTGCCGCCGTTGGACTGATTTACTTCATCATCTGGGAAAAAGGGCAAGACCATCCCGTCGTTGATTTATCTTTGTTCAAAGGACGAAATTTTTCCGCGGGTGTCGTTGCTATTTCTGTTGGCTATGGCCTGTTTTTCGGCAGCCTCGTTATTATGCCGCTGTGGTTGCAAACCCAGTTATCGTACACCGCGACTGAAGCAGGCAAAGTCATGGCACCGGTTGGTATTTTTGCGATTTTATTGTCACCTATTATCGGGAAAATTTTACCGAAGGTGGATGCCCGCCGGGTCGCATCGCTCGCATTTTTGGGATTTGCATTGGTTTTTTTCCTCAGAGCTCGCTTCAACACGGAAGTCGATACGATGTCGCTGATGATTCCAACGCTGATTCAGGGGGCGGCAATGTCGATGTTCTTTATTCCACTGACATCGATCATCTTATCTGGTCAGCCACCGGAAAAAATTCCCGCTGCATCCGGCCTGTCCAACTTTGTCCGGATTATGTGCGGTGGTATGGGCGCCTCAATTATGACGACGATGTGGGATAGTCGCAGCACGATGCATCACGCGCACATCACTGAAAGCACCGGCTACGCTTCACCGGTATTCGTGCAGAGTATGCAAGGCCTGACGCAGCAAGGAATGTCTGACCACGCTGCGTATGCGGTTCTGGACAGAACCATCAGCGTACAAGCCAGCACCATGGCCGCAACAGATATTTTTTATCTGTCAGCGTTTATGTTTCTCGGCCTGATCGCGCTGGTCTGGTTGACCAAGCCAAAAAAATCGTCGGCACCGGTTGATGCAAGTGGTGCGCATTAACAAAGATGAACGGGTCAACTAGCGTTGGCCCGTTTTTTTATTCGCGACCAGCGTTGCGCCACGCACTTCAAAACCGACCTGATCCAGCAACAATCCCTGAGGCGTCAGCAAACTCAGCACATGCTTGCCGGGAATAGGAAACCAGTCATACCTTGAGGTTTTCTCTTGCTGCGGACTGATGATAGTCATTGTTTTTAAACGTTGTCCATCCAACACCAGCACCTGCCCATCCCCCGCAGAGACAAAGCGCATGCGCTGCCGTTCCGGCGGAATATCCGGATCGACAGCGACGATCATCCCCGATTTGGGATAGGTTATTTTTGTCTGTATCTGATCTGAATGCGCACGCACAATCTTGTCCTGCGCTGTTCCTTTTAAAAACAACTCATTTCTGGCGGCTTCAATCTCGTCAGAAAAACTGATGTGACGTTGCTCAACACCGTCGGGCAATAGGCGTTTCCCTGCCCTGACCGGCTGACTATCTTTGTGCAGATAGTGCATGATTTCCTGCCAGACCGGTGCCGCACCGGTGACACCGGAAACATCCCACATAGGCGCGCCGGAAGCGTTCCCCACCCAAACCCCCACGGTGTAACGCTCAGAAAATCCTATGCACCAGTTATCACGCATATCTTTCGACGTACCGGTTTTGACGGCACTCCAGACTCGTGTTGCCAATGCGTTTTCTAATCCGAATGTCATGGCCCGCGCTGCTCTGTCACTCAATATGTCGTTCACTATATAGGATGCAGCTGTATCCATCACTCTCACTGACGATGGGCGTGGGTCGGTATTTCTGTATCGAGGAGCACTAAAACTTCCCTGATTCGCCAGACTACGATAAGCATTCGTCAAACTCAGCAAACTGACATCAGCACTGCCTAACGCGAGGCTGTAACCGTAATAATCGCCCGATTCACGCAGTTGCAAACCCAGCGCTTGCAAACGTCTGAAAAACACTTCCGGTTGAATGCTGATCAACATCCTGACGGCAGGAATGTTCAGTGAAGACGCCAATGCCGTCCGCGCACTGACCAGTCCTTTAAAGTGCTTATCGTAATTCTGCGGAATATATAAGCCGTTGCTTGTCGTCAGATTGACCGGCGTATCATCAATGACCGAGGCCGCTGTGATCAGACGCTTTTCCAAGCCCAGCTCATACAAAAATGGTTTGAGGGTAGAACCAGCCTGGCGCAGTGCGACTACACCATCGACATGGGCGGCATCGGATAAGCTACCGCTGGAACCCACCCATGCCAGAACATCGCCACTGGCGTTATCCAGAACAAGGATAGCGCCGTCCTCGACATTACGATCGACTAAGGCCGATAACTGGCGAGTCAAACTGTCTTTCGCATACGCCTGCAAACGTGCATCCAGCGTCGATGTGACGCGACGTGCATCCGCCGTCAGGACTCTGCGGGCAAAATGCGGCGCGAGATTTAATCCGTTCTGGGTCGTCGTGTACATGCTGTTGGTTGCCACACCTGATTTACCGCTCAGATGAGAAAAAGCCAGCGCAGTCTGCCCTTCCAGATTGACACAGAACTCAGGGTGTTTTTGCTCGCGCAGGATATGGCAAGCCCGTTCACTGACCTTGCTGACACTGGCGTTCGGACCGCGTATCAGCGCAACGGCAATGGCTGCTTCAATCTGATCTATGCCACTCGGATGCTTGCCGAACATCACTCTTGCGAGTGCATGCGCACCAACGATTTCGCCGCGAAATGGCACCAGATTCAGATAAGCTTCCAGAATCTGATCTTTACGCCACTGACGCTCCAGCCATTGCGCAACAATAGCCTGAGAAATTTTCTGCGAGGTGCTGCGGGCGGAAGACCGACGCCGTAAATCTTCTTCCAGCAAACCAGCCAGTTGCATCGTGATGGTGGACGCGCCGCGTGTTTTCGTATTCCATAAGTTCCCCCAGGCGGATGCGGCTACCGCATTCCAGTCAACGCCGGAATGCTGATAAAAACGTTTGTCTTCGGATGCGATCAGCGCGCTTCTGAGTGCAGGAGAAATATCTTCCAGACTGACCCATGCCAGTTTGCGCTCTCTGGCATCCACCCGCATCTGCTGAAGAATAACGCCGTGCCTGTCGAGCAACACGGCATCTGAGGATAAATACCGCGCTTTGACATCCTGATAGCTGACCACCGCATAAACATTGCCACTGCATAACAACAGCAATGCACTCAGCCAATAAACGAACTGACGCAAAATATTTCCTGCAAAATCAGGCACCTTAACGCTGCCGGAGAACAATTGCCTCAGTCGGGATAAAGATAAAAACCGTTTCACTTCACTATCATCAAGGCATTTGGCGACTCACCAAACATCTCCGGCGCATACATAGCCTCGACTCTGGTTGATGGCAGATGAAATTCACCTGCATTATTCAGTCTGACCGTGTAAGACATACTGAATTTACCTTTAGGAACAAACTGATAGTAACTTCTGAAACTGTCAAAACTACGCTCTTCATATGCCAGCCACGCCTGTCCAGAGTTGCGCTCAGTAGCAGTCGCAATCGCAGAATCGCGCCCCAGACCTGAGCCCAACAAGGTCGCGCCAGCGGGGATAGGATCGGTTGCCACCACCCACGTCATATCCGTTTGCGCATCAATATCGATGTTGACGCGCAAAATATCACCCCGCTGATATTTTCCAGCTTGTTTTTGCTCCACAGGCGTCACCGTTTTCGTGATCCGGTAACCGCTGGAAAACGCTGTTTTCAATGGCACGGCTGCCAGACTTTGCAACTGCAACCACGGCTTGCCTTTACCATCATGCGTCGCTTTCAGGTTCGTATCAGCAGCAACTGTCTGCGGCCACGGTAACAACAATTTACCCCCTCCATTCGCTGGCCAGTTAAATGTTTGCGAATTCAATGCCGGATTTGCCGCTTGCTGCAAACTGATGCGACTGGAACCACTGACTTTTTCAGCTTCGAATTTTTTCGAAAACTTCTCCAGTGCGAGTAATCCCCAGACATTCGCCGTTGTCGTCATCCAATGCCCACGTACCTGTCTTTGCAATGTACCATTGAGTATCTTAGGCAAATCATCACGCCAGGCCGGATTATCTATCATCGCCAGCAATAAACGATTTGCATTAACGTCGCTATTCCCCATCAGCCACCACCAGTAATCATCGCGCTCATTGGAAAATCCCATGCGCGTGCCCTGATAGTTGAGGCGGCTGCTTAAGATCTGTTCTGCTTCTTTCATTGCCACAGTCCGTTGTGGCAATGTGCTGCTTCTTTGCAGTATCAGATACCAATCCAACACCGCGCCAGTTGGCCATTGGTTAGGCGTGATTTGCACCGAACCCAGCATTCTTGGTTGGACCAGGTTATAACGGGATAAGGCTTCCAGTGCCGCCAGTTTACGTACATCTAAATCCTTGCGCGGCGACCAGAAATCACGGGTGATCTTACCCTCGACAAAAGCTTGCAAGCCTTGCAGCATCTTATCTCTGAGGGATTCGGGTATCGCATAGCCCGCTTCCTGCGTTGCCGACAAAAGGTAGGCAGTCAGCGTATCGCTGCCCAGCCTTTGTCCACTGTCTGCTGGGGGGTAGTAATACGCCAGACCATCGGCATCAAGATAAGTCGGCAATTCATTGACGACTTTCTGCCACATTCCTGCATCACGCAAACCAATGGCTCTTGATGTCTTTTGCTCCAGGCAGATGTACGGATAGTTTTCAAAATACCGGCGCAAACCATCGCTACCACTGATCAGGCTGGGCAGGAAGGAAACTGCGATACCGCCCCTGCCAGGCAAACCGTCTGCGGGCTTGACCACCGGTAAAGTCAAAGGCTTATCAAGCTGAATCAGCGTCGCTTGTTGTACTGTTACCGGAGTCGCAGGAATCAGTTTTTGCACAAACTTCAGGCTATCTTTCGCCCCCTGATTAGTTGCCCCCTGCTCCTGCGCACTGAATTCCCACTGCAATTGCTGGCTCTGCACATCGGCACCGAGCGGCGGCACTTCAACCATCCAATTTGCTTCACGTGCCTCGCCTACCGGTATCTGTAATTCTTGTGCTGGCAATAATGCTGCGGCACCATTGGTTTTCGCTTGCAGCATCACTTTCATCGCACGGCTTGTTGTGTTACGTACGGTCAACATTGCGTTGTAATGATCACCTTCACGCACCAGCGGCGGCAATCCTGAGACGATTTGCAGATCCTGCGTTGCCTTGATGCTGGTCGTTCCAGTACCGAACATGCCATCACCACTTTGCGCGACAGCCACAATCCGGAAACTGGTCAGGGCATCGTTGAGTGGTACATCAATCTGCGCCCGACCATTGGCATCAAGCTGTACTGCAGGCTTCCAGAGCAACAGCGTATCAAGCAACTCTCTGGTCGGTGATTTTCCCCCGCCACCACCGGCAGCAACCGCTTTGCGGCCATAGTGACGTTTCCCTATCACCTGCATTTGCGCAGTGGCTGTTTCTACACCGTAGCTACGGCGTTGCAACAGCGCGGCCAGTACATTCCAGCTGTCGTTCGGCTGCAGTTCCAGTAATGCCTCATCCACCGCAGCGATGGCGACTTCACCACCGGCCGCAGGCTTACCGTCCGGCAGCCTGACTTGTATGCTGACCTTAGACGTGGCGCGGATAGGATACGCTGGCTTGTCGCTGCTGACTGTTACTGCGAGTTGCTGCGCAGCGATACCGACATTGATTTCCGTAATGCCATATTTATACGCAGGTTTCGCCAGATCAACCGTCGCACCTGGCGCCTGATACTCACGGAATTCACTCCACCAATTGAGAGGTTCTTTCCATCCCCAACTGAAGAAGGAATACCACGGCACTTCACGCATACGCCCCCGCACTGCCAGCACGGACACATACACGTTCGGGCCATAACTGGCTTTGACCGGCACCCGGATAGTCGGATCCCGGCCATTCAATTCAACTACCATGGTGTCGATCACGCCTTCACGCTCAATCGCAACCAATGCGGTCGCTGAACGGAAAGGCATGCGCACCTGAAAGCTAGCAACATCGCCAGCCTTATACTGTTTTTTCTCCGGCAAAACATCCATGCGATCCTGATTCTCACCGTCAAACCAGACATCGCCTTTGCCTGTAACCCAGAGCGAGGTTTTTGCATAAGAACTCCGCCCCTGATTATCAGAAGCTTTGACCTGCAATTCGATATTGCCGGATTCTGTCATCTCAACTTCGCAGATCAGTAAGCCGCGTGCGTCAGACTTGCCTTTACAAAGCTGACCTAATTCCTTGCTCGATTCTGCATTTTCATACGCATAAAAACCACCGACAATACGACGCCGATGTGAATCATTGTGTCTCGCAATACCTGTAATGACTAACGGAACGTCAGACATGGGCTTGCCATTGGTATCAAGTGCAATCGCAGTAAAACGGGTTTTGTTTTTTACCGATACCCAGTCTTCATTTTTGATACCGGCGACGACAGCCGCTGGCCACACCGGAATCACGCTACTGATCGTCTGTATTTCGCCATTCGGATCAGCATAGGTCATTTCAGTGAGTAACTCTCGCGGACGCCGTATCTCTGGCAAAGCGCTCAATACTGTTTTGCCACTACCGTTTTTATCCAGCGTAACCGGAAGCTTGTTCGCAACGATTTTTTGTTCATCTTCGTTACTGTCATTGGTATAAAAAGAGAACTGCTCATAGTCTGGGAAGTGCAGCATACGGTTACGTAACAGGCTGGTCACTTGTACCGATAAGCCTGATGCGCCGCCACCGTTCAGATAATTCAATTGCAGACCCAGCGGCAACTCTTTCGGCGTGATGTGCGGGCCTTTTGCCGGAATCACACGCCCTTGCAGCAAGGGCAGACGGAATTCCTCAACACGGAAACCACCGGTGTAATAAGTCTGATCACTATATCGGTAATCCTCGTTACCACCTTCATCATTGGTCGTCGCCAGTTTAACGTTCCCTTTGTCAAGAATAATGTCATAGCGACCTAATTTTGCCTGCGCGGGAATTGTGAAGGTATTCTCAGCCGCATTGCGGCCTCTCCAAACCACGGGGAACTGAAATTCCTGATTACTTCCCTGATGCACAATACGTAAACGATTTGGCAATTGCTCTGCTTTGACTAAAGCCAGACCATGCATAGTCTCGGCACGAATCAAATGCTTCATGGACACCGTTTCACCGGCCCGGAATAAACTGCGATCCAATACCGTGTGTGCTTTCACCGAGGCGCTTGTATTAAACTCGGTCGGCAAATTGAAACGATACGATTCGATACCGTTATTCCATGACGATAATGCGAAGGCCATATCAGCACGGCCTTTTTCATCCGTCTTACGCGCACTCACAAAATAGCCATTAATTTTTGACTCGCCACGTTTACCTTCAGCACTCGCTTCATTGCTCTGACAGCCGCTGAGTGGCTTTGCCAGCATCGCTATGCCATTGACATCAGATCGCCCTTTCCAGATGGAACGACCAAAGCAATCGGAAATCTGTATATCTGCATTCGCCACTGGCTTGCCGTTATCCAACCGGGTGACCCAGACCGCCGCATTTTCCCTGCCAAATTTCAGATGTACTGACAGATTCGTGACTAAGGCACTGGTGCGCACAAACATCGGTGCGGGCTTACCGAGCAGAGCAGCACCTAATCTTTGTGACTCGAGTTCAAGTACATAAAAACCCGGCGCTTTAAACGGAATACCAACAATTTCAAATGGCCGGACACTATCTGTATTTGTTGCCGGCAAGTCCAACTTGCTTGCTTTTGCTTCTTTACTCAGCAATCCTATGCTGCGGGTTTCTATCAATTGATTGTTCTTACTAATCGTCGACTCATGATAACGATTCAGCTTACTCAACCATTCAATAATGGCGATATCTTCATCGACTTTCAGATTTGCCAGTTGACCTGGGGCGACTTTACCATTCGCCGAACGTGCAACTAATGACGCTTCAACGTTTCTCAGGGTCACAGGCAAGGTCGCGTCGGCATTGAGTTCAACGATGCCGAACGGCGCCGCCGGGAATTTCGCCAGCGGGGGGAAGTCAGCAGTCATCAGCTTGAATGGAAACTGTGCCGCATTTGACAAACTGCGGCCGCTATCGTCCTTGAGACCGGACGGCAACTCAATACTCAGCTCAGATTTCTCAGCAAAAGGTGGTTTAAAACTGAGATAGGTAATCAGATCTTCACCATTCTCTTTGGGCAATTCAGGTTTTACAGATACTTTGGCACTTTTTAGCAGGATTTTTTCAGCAAACTTGCGCTGTATACCTGCGCTGAAATTCATTCTTATCGGCAAAATCGGTGTGCACGCAGCGTTGGCATTTTCACGTTCACAAGAAACACTCGCGGTGAATGCAGGGCGCACTTTAAACTGGAAGCTTTGTGCACGCGTAGAGACGATGCCGCTGGTGCTGACGATTCCCTTATCCCAGACAATTTTCACTCCGGCTTCAGCGGGAAATTTTTGCTGGCATTGAATAGTCGAAATTTTATTGGCATCCGCTTTCTGGGCAAACTCTTTGAGCAGCAGATTGCGTGTTTCGCCAGTCACAAATTTAACCGGAACCCGCTCGTGTATGCCCTCGATTTCGCAGTACACATGCTGGCGCAGGCTAGCCTCAGTGGCCGCGCCAGACTGATGGAGGATGAAAATCTGTTCTTCTTCAATATCCGATTGTGCATAAGGATTGGTGCGTACCACTGCCGGCCCACCGGTATTGAATTGAAAACCGGTTTTACCTGTCAGCACCGCACCCGACTTCGTTTTAAACTCAGTTTTCAGCGTAAATGAACACTGGCTACCGACCGGCAAATCCTGAGTAAAATCATAAACCCAGTTACGCTCATCAGCCCACCGACCACTGCCGCTGACGGCATCGCCACTGCATTTGATGTTAAATGGCTCCCCGGCTTTCGGGTCGCCAAATGCTACGGCTGCTTCTGAGAAAGTTGCTCTGACTTGCCGGATCTGAACAATCTCACCTTGCGGCGTAAAACGCGTTATCGTTGCTGCTTCAGCAACCGGCAGATTGCCGATGGCGAGCAAAGTGGCAAACGCGCATATTGATTTGATCAGGCCAGTCATCTTTTTATCTCCAGTCGCCACGCAATTGTTTTACTTTTGCTTGCAGCACCAACGGTGTTACTTCTGACGCCGCCATTTCTTCACCAACCACTAATTCCAGTTTTGAAAAAGGCCCGCGCCGGAATGCACGCTCAAAGGGGTTGCCTTTGTCGCGTGTGAAAAAGCTCCCCCATAATCCTCGTAAAGCCATCGGATAAACCGGTACCGGCGAGCGCTCCAGAATTTTCATAATTCCGCCTTTGAACTCATTCATATCGCCGGTATGCGTTAGCTTGCCCTCAGGGAAAATACAAACTAATTCCCCTTCATGCAATGCCTGAGCGATATCGATATAGGACTTTTCCATCAGCCACGGGTCTTCTTTGGCCGGCGCAATCGGAATCGCTTTCGCAGTACGGAATATCCAGGACAAAAACGGAATTTTAAAAATTCTGTGATCCATCACAAAGCGAATCGGACGCGGACTGGATGCCCCGATCACAATCGCATCCATATAAGACACGTGATTACAGACCAGCACCGCGCCACCTTCGAGTGGAATCCTATCTGTATTGACGGTTTTGACCCTATGCACAGTCTGAATCAGCAACCATGCGACAAAACGCATCAGGAATTCAGGTACCAGACTGAATATATAAATGGCGACAATCGCATTCAGAATCGCGGTCGCCATGAAAATCTGTGGAATCGTAAAACCATTCTTCAACATCAGCATGGCTGACAGGGAAGCAACGACCATAAACAGCGCATTCAGAATATTCATGCCGGCAATAGTCCGCGACAGATGTTTCGGGTCGCAACGTGTCTGAATTAATGCAAACAAAGGAACGATATAAAAACCGCCAAAGATACCGATCATGACGATGTCAAACAAGATGCGCAAACTGCCTGTCTGTTCTATAAACTGTAAAAAATCAACACCGGAAGTATTGATATAGGCGACGCTGGATAAATACAAATCAAAGCCAAACACCGATAAACCGATAGAGCCAAACGGCACCAGACCAATTTCAACTTTATGACCGGACAGTTTTTCGCATAGCAAGGAACCTGCGCCTATCCCAAACGAAAAAAAGGTCAGTAACAGCACGAAAACACTATGGTCGCCATGCAGATAATTTTTGGCATATGAAGGAAATTGCGCCAGCAATATGGCGCCGTAAAACCAGAACCAGGAATTTCCCAGTAAGGAAAGAAACACAGGCCGGTTCTGTTTGCTGAAACTGATATTGCGCACCGTTTCCGTGGCGGCATTCCAGTTAATCTTCAATTCCGGTTCCGGTGCAGGTGAATATGGAATTCTGCGACTCGTCAGGTAACCAATCACCGCAACAATGACCGCACCAACAGCAACCAGTTCTACTCCCCATGGTTTATGGGTAACCAGCATTGCACCCAGAATCTCTCCCAGCAAAATACCAACAAACGTTCCCATTTCTATCAGGCCGTTACCGCCAACCAACTCATCTGTTTGCAAATGCTGCGGCAAATACGCATATTTCACGGGGCCGAACAAGGTTGAATGTATTCCCATACCAGCCACCGCAGCGATCAGTACCCACAGGTTGTGGCTCATCCAGCCGAATGCTGCGATCAGCATAATGATAATTTCCAGCAGCTTAATTTTCCGCGCCATGCCGCCTTTTTCAAACTTATCGGCAAACTGCCCCGATGTCGCAGAAAACAGAACAAACGGCAGAATGAATAGGCCCGGAATGAGATTGTTCAGCAAATCGACATCCATGTTCGCCCAATTCAACGCGTCATAAGTCAATATGGTCAACAGCGCTATTTTGAAAAAATTATCATTAAATGCACCAAAGAATTGCGTCCAGAAAAATGGGGCAAAACGTCGTTGGGTAAGCAGCGCGAACTGACTGTGTTTGCTCATAAAGTTGCTCGTTAAAAAAGGCGAAAAGGAAGTGTGAGATTGTAACTGACAAGATTGCAAAATAAGTAAGCATCTGTAAATTCAGCAACAATGAGCAGGCGTCTCCATGCCATGTGCAACAAGGATTAGAGATGCAGCTAAGAAATGACGTGCAGTAAGGCGATCCCAGCGGAAGTTACGATTGAAAAAAATCAATCGCTTTTTCTACAGTCAGAATACGGCAAGAGGACTGGCTTGCTATCCGCAATGCCATTTCCAGTTGTTCCGGGGTTGTGCCCCACGGACCAGGCTCATTCCTGACCTCATGAGAATAAAAAATCAGCCAGCCGCCTTCATTTGCGGTTTGCTGAATCAGTTGTAATACCGTATCAGCATCGGTCTTATCCGCATACAAGGCTTGTGCACGCAAGGCGGATAAATCCGCTTTTCCTATGTGTGTGCCACCGCCAGTGATGCGGTTGTACAAGAATCGTTCCGAAGCGGCTATTTTGCTGGGTAAATCGTAGGCGCCAAACGGGAATGCAAATCCCCTATTCGGCAATTGATGCGTCTCAAAAAACGCCTGATTGCGCTGCCAATCCTGACGCAGAGCAGAAAGACTATTGTTGGCGCAGTTCATGTGGGAATAAGTATGGCAGCCAATTTCATGGCCATCTGCAATAAGTTTCTGCAAATCTTTCACGCTGTGACAGGTCTGCCCCTGCTCTGTACCGTCAGTTAATTTGCCGCAAACGTAAAAACTGCCACGTGCCTGATAGCGTTCCAGTATTTCTGCGCCAATATGACAAGCGCTGGCCGGCACATCGTCAAACGAAAAACTGACGACACCTTGTTGCTTGCGCAAATTAATCCACCGCCCTGCGAGATGGCGTGCTGCAAAGCGGCTGGCTTTTTTGTACAAGGACATCATTCGCGTATCGGCTCTGTGGCGCTTAAAGATTGTTGATAACGCTGCAAACCTAATCGTGCAGCACTGCCGGGAAGATTCTCAAACGTATATTCTATGCCAAGACGGACGACCCCTTGCCTGAGTTTGATATCGTCAGCAGCCCTATCTGTTTTTTCGTAAAAGCTGTCGAATAACAGCCGGAAACCACGTTCGAACTGGTAACTCGCACCAACACCGATGCGTTGTAATTTCTCTTTGCGGGAAGAATTATTGTCAGGTCTGACTAATCTGGGAATCAGCTCCTGATCACTATTCTGCAGCAAGGCTGAAAAATTGACGTTAGTTTTATCCGACCACTTCCACAACGCGTCAACGCGCGCACCTTTACTGACCACATACAGAATTGAGGGGTCAACGATCGTAAATGGTCTGTCGAATAGCTGCAAATCCAGTCTTAACATTGTTGAGTAATGATAAGTGCCACGCCAGATCGCGTTAAATAAACGGGTATCACGTTCGTGCAACACATCATAGCGGCGACGTATCAGCCCCAGATGGGCGCTGGTGATGGTCTTGATGCTATAGCGCCACTCACCATCCAGATACAGCTCCGTTTCTTTGTATTTTTTATCCAGATCCCGCACTTGCTCTGGCGTTCTGTCGGCAAAACGGGTCTCAGATAAACGCGTCCCAGCCTCGATACTGGAACCCGTTGGCGACATAAAACGCAAACCTAGCTGCTGACCGCGTTCGTCAAAGTTATATAACTGGTTCAGGTCCAGATCGTAGTTCAGCGCATTCCGAAACAGGCTCGCACTAAGCATCCAGTCGTCATCTGGTTTTATTCTGACGTCTGCTCCGGCACGGCGCGAATGCGCGATATCCCGCTCCGTCAGGCTGCCATTAATGTACTCAAACAAACGTTTATCTTTACCGGCATATACCCTGCCACTGACAGACTTACCTGCCTGCCAATCAAAAGCAGCGTCCGCCGCGCCTGGTTGATGGTCAAGCTGACGGTATTCCTTGTAATGGCGATTTCCGAGAGAGCCGCTGAGAGTCAGGCGAGTCTGATCAGACAACAAAGGGATAATGGCGCCAGCGCGGATATCGCTTGCATTCACAGTCTCGGTCAGACGTTGTATCTGTTCCTGCTTACGCCCGCCCCCAGCCTGATCGTCATAAAAGCGAAATGGATTAGTATCCTGGGACAGTGAAGTTTCTAATTGCAGCACCAGTTCCGTGGTCGCGAACGCAGGCCATGAGCTCAGCACCAACAGACAAGCTACACCCGTTTTTTTGTACTTGCTATTGAACTGCGTCGCCGTCCGCTTCATAGACTCAGCAACCTTATTGCTGTAGCAGACCCTGTTCCGATAAACGGAACACGCGATCGCAACGTCCGGCAAGCCCGGCATCATGGGTCACAATCACAAAAGCGGTACCCAATGTTCTGGATAATTCCAGCATCAAAGCAAACACTTGTTGCGCAGTACCGCTGTCGAGATTGCCCGTTGGTTCATCTGCCAACACACAGGCTGGCTGCGTCACCAAGGCACGTGCCAGAGCAACTCGTTGTCGCTCGCCACCAGATAACTCACCCGGCACATGCGTGACTCTGTGCTCCAGCCCGACTTTGCTCAGTATCGCCTGCGCCTGCTGACGTGCCTCCGCACGCGGAATACGGCGAATCAGCAAAGGCATTGCGACGTTATCAAGCGCAGAAAATTCCGGCAGTAAATGATGGAACTGATACACAAAGCCCAAAGAACGATTACGCATCACGCCACGCACAGACTCACTCAGGTTTGCGAGATCTTCACCCAGAAGACGAACCTGACCTGTCGTCGGCGTATCGAGGCCACCTAACAGATGCAACAACGTCGATTTACCTGAGCCAGATGCACCGATAATTGCGACGCGCTCTCCGGCATTGACTGTCAGATCAATTCCCTGCAACACCTTGACCGCTTCCGCGCCTTCATTGAAGGTTTTGCCAAGCTGGGTACAACTTAAAATTGCTTTTTCTGTGAAATTACTCATAACGCAAGGCCTCCGCCGGTTTAACGCAGGCTGCTCGCCAGCTGGGATAAATAGTTGCGGCAAATGCCAATACAACCGCCATGCTGCTGATTTGCCAAACGTCTGCCCAACGCAGATCAGACGGCAAAGCACTGATGAAATACAGATCTTTCGGTAGGAAATTGACGCCTAACATATGTTCGATCGCGGGCACAATCACATCAATATTCAACGCCACCAGAACGCCGAGCGCGACGCCTAAGCCAGTACCAATCAGGCCAACGAGTCCGCCTTGTATCATGAATATTTTCATGATGGAACCTGGCGAAGCACCAAGTGTACGAAGAATCGCAATATCCGCCTGCTTATCGGTGACAGTCATCACCAGCGTGGACACCAGATTAAACGCAGCCACCGCCACAATCAGCGCCAGAATAATGAACATCATCGTCTTTTCTGTTTTGACGGCGGAAAAATAGTTACGGTTTTGTTGCGACCAATCGCGTATCAGTAAATCACCGGTCAAGGTTTGCGACAATTCCAACGCAACCTGCGGCGCTTTTAACATATCCTTGATACGCAGACGCAAGCCAGAAGGTGCAGACAGGCGGAAAAATTTCTGCGCATCTTCGATCTGCATAAATCCCATACCCGAATCGAATTCATAATGTCCGGCATCAAAAATTCCGACCACATTAAATGCTTTCAGACGCGGCACCATGCCTGCAGGCGTCATCTGTCCTTCGGGTGCTGCCAGTGTCACCTTATCGCCAACCCTGACATGCAGACTGCTCGCCAACGCGGTACCCAGAATAATATTGAACTCTCCCGGTCTCAGGTCTTCCCATCTTCCGACTTTGATTTTTGTCGCCACTTCCGACACTTTCGGTTCCTGATCAGGCAATACGCCACGCAGAATCACGCCGCGCATCACATCGTCGCGGATAATCATCGCCTGCCCGTCAACGTAAGGCGCACTGGCGACAACAGAAGAATTTTTCTGTGCCTGCAGTGCCGTATTTTTCCAGTCCGGCATAGAACCGGCTGCGTCAAATACTTCAATATGCGATAGCACCGATAACATGCGGTCGCGGACTTCTTTCTGAAATCCATTCATCACCGACAGCACAATAATCAGCGCGGCAACGCCTAATGCGATCCCGAACATAGAGATCATGGAAATGAAGGAAATGAAGCTATTACGACCACTGCGACGTCCGGCGCGCGTGTAACGCAGACCCACTAGCCATTCAAAAGAGAGATTTTTCACTGCAAATGTCGTTTCAAGGAATTAAGGCAGACAGAAGTTTGCCATACAATACGCTCTATGAAAAATTTAGAACTGATATTGCCGTTCAGCATACCCCCATCCGGACTGGAAAATGATCTGCTCAAAGCGATGCAAACGCCTGCACTGGCTCGCTTGATTGCATCTGCAAAGCGCATGCCACTCAAGAACATTGATCCATTTTCCAAAGCACTGGTACATGAATATTTTCTGGCAAACGAACTGCAAGGTGCACACGACTGCGACCCGCCAGTCACGTTAAACCGTATGCGGGACATGGGTTTGCAGCCCGCTGATGGGCGCTGGTTCACACTGCAACCGGTGCATATTCATATCGCCCGCGATCATTTGGTTCTGACTGACCAACGACGACTCGACATCTCCGAACAAGAATCGCGCGTCTTGTTTGAGATTGCAAAAACAGCGACCGACGAAGCAGGCATGACACTACAGTATGGCGACGCATCGACCTGGTTTCTGCGTGCTGATGGCTGGTCTGGATTAACAACAGCCAGCGCTGATGCGGCCTGCGGCCATAATGTCGATATCTGGATGCCGGATGGCGAACATGCAAGAGCATGGCGCAAGCTGCAAAATGAAATTCAGATGATGTGGTTCGCACATACGCTGAATGATGAGCGTGAAGCGCAAGGAAAAAAAGCCATTAACTCGGTCTGGCTCTCCGGTGGTGCCGACACGCTGATGAAAAAAGAAAAGCGCATCCATACTGCGCAGTCGTTTGCCGATTTGCTGTCTGCACCAGATTTACAAAATTCCCAAAACGCACAAAACAAGACAACTTCAACAGACACGACCTGCGTCTTACTTGAACATTTAACTGAGTCCGCAATCAATAGCGATTGGGGACAATGGCTGACGCAAATGCAGACCTTGGAAAACGACTGGTTTGCGCCTGTGTTGGCGGCATTAAAAAGCCGCCAGCTCAACAGCATCACCCTGCACTGCTCTGACGCACATCTGCTTGCCAGCTTTAAGCTGACGCCGTGGTCGCTGCGCCAATTTTGGATCAAGCCCCGCCTGCAAGCACTTTTTACACTGAAGCCAACATGACCCGCATTACCACCCGCCCCTATTCCCTGCGCGAATCAGAAATGCTGCGGCAAAACGGCATGCATCCGGTGTTGGCGCGCCTGTATGCGGCACGTGGCGTACTGAGCGAAACCGAATTGAGCACAGAATTAAGTGCCATGTTGCCGCCATCAGGCTTATTGCAGATAGAAAAAGCGGCGGTCTTTCTGGCAGACGCGATCGCCGCACGTAAGAAATTAGTCATCGTTGCCGACTATGACTGCGACGGCGCTACGGCCTGTGCGGTCGCCATTCGCGGCTTACGTATGCTGGGGGCGAATGTTGATTACATCGTGCCGAATCGTTTTGAATACGGCTATGGTCTGACGCCGGAAATCGTTGCGCTGACCATACGCGAAAAATCACCGGATATCATCGTCACCGTTGACAACGGCATCGCCAGTGTTGACGGCGTTGCGGCTGCACAAGCGCACGGCATCGCGGTACTCGTGACCGATCATCATTTACCCGGCGCGCAATTGCCAGATGCCGAGGTGATCGTCAATCCGAGTCAACCCGGCTGCACTTTCGACAGTAAGCATCTGGCTGGCGTTGGCGTGATGTTTTATGTGTTACTCGCGCTGCGGGCAGAATTGCGTAAGCGCGGCGTATTTGACCAGCAACAACAGCCCAAGCTCGATACCCTGCTTGATCTGGTCGCCCTCGGCACGGTTGCTGACGTCGTGCGGCTCGATGCCAATAACCGCATACTCGTTGCGCAAGGGCTTAAACGCATGCGCGCCGGACGTGTTTGTGCGGGCATTGCAGCGCTATTTAGAGTCGCCGGTCGCGAACCGCGTAACGCCAGCCCGTTTGATCTTGGTTTTGCGCTCGGCCCGCGCTTAAATGCCGCTGGCCGTCTTGCCGATATGTCGCTGGGCATAGAATGCCTGACGACCGACGACGAAGGTCGTGCCTGGCAAATCGCGCAGGAGCTCAACGGCATCAATGCCGACCGCAAAGACATAGAACGCGACATGCAAGACGTTGCGCTGCTGCATCTGGATCAGTTCGAACCTGCTACCAGCCACACCATTACCGTGTTTGACGAAAGCTGGCATCAGGGTGTGATCGGCATCGTCGCCTCGCGGCTCAAAGATAAGTTTTATCGCCCCACCATCACTTTTGCGCCCGGTGGCGATGGTCTGATCAAAGGTTCGGGCCGTTCTATCCCAGGCTTTCACCTGCGTGATGCACTCGATCTGGTCTCGAAACATGCGCCGACGCTGATACAGAAATTCGGCGGCCACTCAATGGCAGCCGGATTGACCTTACGCCACGACGATTTACCCGCATTTCAGCAAGCCTTTGAAGCCGTGGGAAAAAGCTGGTTGCAACAACATCAGTTAGAACGAATCATCGAAACCGACGGCGCATTGGAAGAAGCCTATTTCAGCACCGACTTTATCGCCTTAATGGATAGCCAGGTCTGGGGCCAGGGTTTTCCGCCACCGGTGTTCTGCGATGACTTTAAACTGATCTCACAACGCATCCTGAAAGAACGTCATTTAAAACTGGTGCTGGAGAAAAAAGGCGTTCGTTATGACGCCATCTGGTTCGGCCATACCGACACCCTGAGCGAGCATGTGCATGTCGCATTCCGGCTCGATGCCAATGAATACAACGGCGTCACCAGGGTTCAGTTATTGGTCGAGCATATTGAATGCTGACGCGTCAGAAACTGCACGACGGTATCCGCCGCCAGCGCCATGTTTTCTGCTGACGCACGTGCAAGTAACTGCGTATCCGGCGCGTAAATTTGCAGCAGATGATCACCGCGCAGCAGTGTTAAGGTGATATTTGCTACAGCGTGATTCGCGACACGATGCACGCTAGCAACCGTGCAATGAGGATCATTGTCGCCGCAGACGATCTGCAACGGGCGGGATTCTGCGAGCAGACCCGGGGAATATGTGTCGGTAACATTGCATGGCTGTCCATCTTGCATTTCATCGAACAAGGGTGTCATCAGCACGCCGTTTTTCAATTCCGCGTCGTCGCGCAGTGCCTGCCAGGCAACGATGCTGCCGAATGATTTTCCGACGACATGCACTTGCGCTGGCAATACGCGTGATTCTGCCCGTAACTGCCCTATCACTTCTTTGAGCTGCTCCAACTCATCCTGTAACGCAGATGATGGCTGACCGGCGAGCGGATCACTTTCGTAGAAACACCAGTTAAAACGACATACGGCAAACCCTGCTGCGACCGCTTTATCCGCCAGCAGGCTGAATAACTCCCTGTGCATGGCGTAACGTAAACCCGGGGCAATCACGATTGCGGGAAAAGACCCGCTACCGGCGGGAAAATCGACAACGAAAGTCATGTTTCTATCGTTTCAGGTTTAATTCAGTTTAGATTAAATTTTGACTAATTTTCAATTAAATAGTAACTTAGTTTTGGAAACTAATTTTCATTTACGCAGTCCATGTATTGATCGGTAGCCAATATTATCCAAGTCAGAGACCATAAAAATCCTAAAAGACCTGAGAAACGAAAAGAACCAATTTCATGAGATTGCCCGCCAGTAAACCTTTATCATCAGCGACCGCACTGCTCCCACTCATCGCGCCATTCATCGCATCGTTACTCAGTGGCTTCGTCATGGCGAGTGGCGCTCTTGCAGCAACAGTGAACGCAGCCGCTGACAATAATCAGGTGAATGCTGGGAAATCTGTCAGTAACGTCAACAAAGCCTATCCGGGCGTAGTGCAACTGATCGTTGACGCCAGCGATCTGGACAGGAAAATTTTTAATATCCGGGCGAGTATTCCGGTGCAAGCTGGCCCGCTGACACTGTATTTCCCCGAATGGTTGCCAGGAAAACATGGCACCAACAGTGCGTTAAACCAGCTCGCGGGGCTGCGCTTCAGCGGCAACCAGCAAGCCATTGCCTGGAAACGTGACCCATTAAATATGTACGCGTTTCATCTGCAAATTCCTGCAGGTGTCAGCCAGCTCAATGCCGAATATCAGTTCCTGTCACCGACGGATGATAAATTCGGCCGCGTTACGATGACGCCTGACATCGTCGGTGTGCAATGGAATAACATGATTCTGTATCCGGCGGGCGCAGCGTCTGACCAGATACAGATTCAGCCCACCCTGATTTTGCCAGCCGGGCTTCAATTTGGCAGCGCACTGGAGCTTGCTGAGAAACGTGAGAACCTGAGCCCAAGTCAAAACGAGTTTCAGTTCAAGCCTGTCACCTTGGAAGAACTGGTTGATTCGCCGGTATTTGCAGGGAAATATTTCAAACGTTTTGATCTCAATCCTGGTGCCAAAATACCCGTGCATCTGAATGTGGTGGCGGATAAACCTGAATCGCTGAACGCCACCCCGGAGCAAATCGCCGCACATCAGGCACTGGTGCAACAAGCGACTATTCTGTTTGGCTCGCAACATTATCGCCATTACGATTTTTTACTGTCACTCAGCGACGAATTTTCCGGCATAGGGCTTGAGCATCACCAGTCCAGCGAAAATGGCGTTCGCCCTGGTTACTTCAGCGATTGGGCAAAAAAATCCAGTGGGCGTGATTTACTGGCACATGAATACACCCATTCATGGAACGGAAAATTCCGCCGCCCGGCAGATCTGCTGACACCACATTTCAACACACCGATGCAGGATAGTCTGCTGTGGGTGTATGAAGGCCAGACTCAGTACTGGGGCTATGTATTGGCGGCACGTTCGGGACTAATGAAGCAGGAACACATCCGCGACGTGCTGGCAAACGTGGCCGCTTATTACGCTCATCAGAGCGGGCGCAACTGGCGCAATCTGCAGGACACCACCAATAATCCCGTATTTGTGAGCCGCCGCAGTCAGGCCTGGAGCGATTTTCAGCGTGATGAAGATTATTATCGCGAAGGCGCACTGCTGTGGCTGGAAGTTGATGCACAATTGCGCGCACTGTCTGCAGAAAAATATTCTCTGAATGATTTTGCTGGCAAGTTTTTTGGTGTCAACAACGGCAGCACCACTCCACTCAGCTATCAACTGAGCGATGTGATCCGCACCCTCAATGAGATACAGCCATTTGACTGGGGGTATTTCCTGCAAGAGCGTCTGGAAGGTTTGCAAAGTAAAACCCCAACTGAGAGCCTGGAACTGGCGGGCTGGAAACTGGTGTACACCGAGAAACCGTCTGAGTATGCGAAAGCAACAGAAGATGCACAAGATGGTGACTTTCTGTATTCACTCGGATTCAGTCTGGATAAAACCGGCAAGATCACTCGCCTGCTGTTAAACAGCCCTGCCGGCAAAGCAAATATCCTGAGCAGCAGTCTGATCATCGCCGTTAATGGCAAAAGCTATAAAGCAGACGCCCTGAAATCAGCGATCACCAATGCCAAAACGCAGAAGCAAGCAATAGAGCTGATCGTCAGACATGGTGAATACTACCGCACGATCAGGCTCGATTATTTTGAAGGATTAAAATACCCGGCATTAGTACGTAATAATCAGGTTCCAGACCGGCTGTCGAAAATACTCACACCGTTAAAATGATCAGTACCTTACGACAATAATGCGACCGATCACTCAAGCCTCATCTGTTTATTTCTATCGCGCCCAGCCCTTAAGGCGACGATATTTTTATCGTTCCACCCACCGACAGGAGATCACCAAAAGTGAAAACTCAAGCAATTAAAACACCAACATTCAAAGCGCAGATATTGAGCGCCATTGCATTACTGATCGCTGGGGCTGCCAGTGCATCTGCTGCAGAACCTGCCAAAGTCGCGAGCTTGCAGTCAGGTATTGACGTTCAGTACAACGACAAATCCGTCAAACCACAAGAAGACTTTTACCGTCACGTCAATGGCACCTGGCTGAAAAATGCTCAGATCCCATCAGACCGTTCTTCTGCCGGTGCGTTCATGGATTTGCGCGAAGCAGTTGTGCCACGTCTGCACGCCATCATCGACGGCCTGGCAAAAGCCAAGAATGCCAGCGGTTCGGATGCGCAGAAAATCAGCGATCTGTATGCCAGCTTCATGGATATGAAAAGCATAGAAGCCGCTGGCTTGAAACCATTGCAAGCGGATTTTGCCAAAATCGATGCACTGACTGACAAGAAGCAAATTCCAGCATTGATGGCATGGCTCAACCGCATCAGCGTGACCGCGCCTTACGATATTCAGGTCCATCAGGATAATAAAGATTCGACCAAATACGTGCTCGACATAGGTCAATCCGGTCTGGCGCTGCCTGATCGCGATTACTACCTGAAAGATGACGACGCCAAGCTGAAAGACACCCGCAGCAAATATCTGAAGCACGTCGAAACCATGTTGACGATGTCCGGCGACAAAGAAGCCGCAAAAAATGCGGCGGCAATTCTGGCATTTGAAACAGAACTCGCGAAAGTGCAATGGACCAAAGTTGATTTGCGCGACCCGATCAAGGCTTACAACAAAATTGAAATCAGCAAAATCAATGAGCTGACCGCAGGCTACGACTGGAATGCGTATCTGAACGAACTCGGCGTCACCGGCAAAATTGATTACGTCATTGTTGGTCAACCCAGCTATCTGGTTGGTATGAACAAGGTATTGCAGGAAACCTCGCTCGACAGCATCAAAGCCTACTTCAAGTGGCATTTGCTGAGCTCGGTTGCCAGCCAGTTGCCTAAGCAATACAGCGACGAGAATTTCGCATTCTTTTCAAAAACACTGCGCGGCGTGCCTGAGCAGGAAATCCGCTGGAAACGCGGCGTGCGCCTGGTCGATTCCGGCATGGGTGAAAGCTTAGGCAAACTGTATGTTGCCAAACACTTCCCGGCTGACAGCAAAGCGAAAATGGAAAAATTGGTCGCCAATCTGTTGTTAGCGTACAAGGAAAGTATCGATACGCTGGACTGGATGAGCCCGGAAACGAAGAAAGAAGCGCAGGCAAAACTGGCAACGTTCATGCCGAAAATCGGCTATCCGAATAAGTGGAAAGACTACTCCGCGCTGCGCATCACCAAAGGCGATGCAGTCGGTAATCTGCGTGCGATCCGCAGCTTTGCCGCGCAAACCGAGCTCAATAAACTCGGCAAACCGATTGACCGCGATGAATGGGGCATGACGCCGCAAACCGTGAATGCTTATTACAACCCGGAGATGAATGAAATCGTCTTCCCGGCTGCGATACTGCAACCGCCATTCTTCAACCCGAAAGCGGACGATGCTGTGAATTACGGCGGTATCGGCACCGTGATCGGCCATGAAATCAGCCACGGTTTCGACGATCAGGGCGCACAATATGACGGCGCGGGTAATCTGCGCGACTGGTGGACGAAAGAAGATCACGTCAAGTTCGCTGCCAAAACAGCCGCGCTGGTCAAACAGTACAATGCGTTCAGCCCGGTTCCCGGCTACAACGTCAATGGTGAACTGACACTGGGCGAAAATATTGCCGATAATTCTGGTCTGGCGATTTCTTACAAAGCCTATCAGTTATCCCTCGGCGGCAAACCTGCACCGGTCATCAATGGTTTAACCGGCAATCAGCGTTTCTTCACCGGCTTCGGTCAGGTCTGGCGTGGCAAGTTGCGCGAACAGGAAGCGATCATCCGCATCAAAACCGACCCGCACTCGCCTGGCGAATTCCGCGCCAACGGCTCGCTGCGCAACATGACACCGTTCTATCAGTCGTTCGGTGTCAAAGAAGGCGACAAGATGTATCTGCCGCCAGCAGAACGCGTCACAATCTGGTAATCAGCCAACTGATCGTTTTACTGGCGTATAACAGCGACAGCGGTAGTTCGATATAAAAAGCCGGGCATAGAAATATGCCCGGCTTTTTTGTCTGAAGTACTGAATTTGCCTATCAGCAGGCATAGCGTGCAAAGTATCGCAGCATCGCCCAACATCTGTTTGACACCCTCCGAAGGCTAAATAATGGCTAAATAATACTGGGGGGAGTATATTTTAAAGCCCTTTGTTTATAAGGACATAAAGGCGAAAAACACAGATACTCCCCTGAAAATGCATTTTTTCAGGGAAATTCAGGGTGATTTCAGCTTGGCTTCTGGTTGATTCAGGTTGGTGCAGACGCGCCCAGCAAGATAATTCCCGGAATCAGATTGCGCGCATCCGCCCCGAGATATTCGCGGGTTTCAGCAGGAAAACTCCATGCCATCATGCCTGCCTCCGATGTGCGCAAAGCGGCAATCAGAGCAAGAATATCCGCCTCAAGTTGCTCGGCTGTCGGCGCACAGCTTGCCCTTAAATAGACCGGTAAAAATGCGATGCCGCAGGCGGCTGAGTCTATGCCGTTACGGGTGTGTCCGGCATCTTTGACTGCCGACGCCAGAATTTTATTCGCCAGAAAAACAGCCTGCCGTGAACGCAGCGCCAGATATTCCTGTTTCGCCTCGATGAGTTCGCCACCCTGTTCATCCGAAATCCACAAATCACAGCGCCCCAGCCATTCTTTCGTTGCATGACCGTGCTGGCGGGATTTTCTGGCCTGATATTCTTCCAGTGCCACCCGCCCCGAACGCCAGGCTGCCTGCGCCAGTATCCCGACATTCCTGCGCTCGGTGTACCAATACGCCGCATCGTCCACTTGCTGCGCAAACTCAACGTGGCACGCACCCCACTCCTGCAATACAGGCAGCCATGCGGCAAACCTGTCCTGATCCAGAATTTCTGCCCCGACTATCGCCTTCATCTCACCCTGCCAATGTCTGTTTTATCTCTCATCATCCGCCATACAAGTTAGCAATGCTGTCGTACACAACGTCACTCCGTCATACGGCCGGATTTACTTTGATTCACCGTCAATCTGACGACGCTTCATTTCCGCCACGCGAACAATCACATAGGCGATCAGCGCACAAACAAAAAAGAGCAGCAGCATCCACGCAATGCCTTGTAAAGTCGCGATGATGGTGCGGTATATTTCGAGTATCCAGCGCTCGGAAGTCAGTTCCAGCAGTTTGTTTTCCTTATCAAATCTCGCTGGCACGATGTATTTTTCGAGCTCGTAAATACGCACACCCGAAGAAATGCCAACAACCAGAATCGCAAACTTCATGTATTTCAGCCAGGCCGCGCTGATCGCATCCGCGATGATGCGCTTCAGTATCATGTCTATCGGCTGCGTGAACATACGGGAAACGAGTAAAGCAACAGCAATGGCAACAGCAAAAGTCACCAGCAACAGAGTCAGAAACATTACTTATCCTTTTAAATTCGTTCAGGCATATCAGGTGGAACGCCCTTTTCTGGCGTGACTGTGGTCGTTCTGGCGACATGCAGTTTTTCAAAAAAACTGACCACATCGGCCTCTGCACGGGTACGTGCAAACGAAGGCAGACTTTGCCAGATGCGTTTGCCATACGGTTTGGAAATCAGACGCGGGTCGCAAATCATCAGCACACCACGATCTGTTTCATCACGAATCAGACGCCCTGCTCCCTGTTTCAGATTAATAATCGCTTCGGGTAACTGGTGATGAACAAAGCCATTCAGCCCCTTTTTTTCCATCGCAGTGATCCGGGCAGCAAGCACAGGATCGTCCGGCGGCGAAAAAGGCAATTTATCGATAATCACCAATGACAGCGCTTCACCGCGCACATCCACACCTTCCCAAAAACTCTGGCTACCAATCAACACGCCATTCCCTGCTGCCCGGAAGCGATCGAGTAACTCTGTACGCCCGGCATCACCCTGAACAAACAAGGGGAAATTCAAGCCACGTTTTTCAAATTCCTCTTTAAATCGCTCTGCGCTGAATTTCACCGCTTTGAGTGTCGTGCATAACAAAAACGTGCGCCCGCCTGCCGCAGCGATCACCGGCAATGCAGCTTCCACTACGGCTTCTGCATAATCACGCGAATTCGGCTCAGGCATGCCGTTCGGCACGTATAAAAAGCCTTGTTCCTGATAATTGAACGGACTCGGCCAGGTATGTGCAGGTTCATTCCACAAGCCCATTTGCGAAACGAAATGGCTGAAATCATTTTTGACGGCCATCGTCGCCGATGTGAATATCCATGCGCGGGGCACGCCTTCACGCTGCTTATTGAATATCGGTGCGATCGACAGCGGTGTGCGATGCAGTTGTAGCGAAACAGAAAAGGCTTCGACCCATAAAACGTAATCGCCTTCTTTTTCCTTGCCTTTCGGTTCGGCATTCCAGTCATCGATCTGATCTTGCAGCATGATTGCACGGGCGCGGCATTGCTCTATCGTTTCAGCACGTTCCGCCTGTTTTTCCAGCACAGCGATCATGTCGCTCATGCTGGATTTGAGCGTATCGAGCGCTTCAAAAAACGGACTGGAAGGTGCAATCTGATCGATAGAAAGACGCACAATATCCTGCGGAAATGCCAGGCGTAAATCACGTGCGGCACGTTCAACAGGTGCCACCAGCTTCGCCCATTCAGCACCATCACGGGCATGTGATAAGCCTTCAGCGAGGACGTCGCGGCAGAGCTCCAGCACTTGCGAGGTCGATACCGTTTCGCCAAAAAAGAGGGTCGCAGTTTCTGGTAACTGATGTGCCTCATCGAAAATCACGGTATTGGCCGACGGCAGCAATTCAGCGATGCCAGTGTCTTTCAGCGCAACGTCGGCGAAAAACAAATGGTGATTCACCACCACCACATCTGCCTGTTGCGCTTCCTTACGTGCTTTCATGACGAAGCAATCCTGATAGTACTGACATTCCGATCCCATGCAGGTATCTTTAGTCGATGTCACCAGACTCCAGACGCTGGCATTTTCAGGAACTCGCGACAGTTCAGATTTATCGCCGCTGCTGGTCGTCTTGATGAAGCGCGCGATGTCGCGCAGATAGCCGACATCTTCACGTGAACTGAGACGCCCATTTTGCAGCGTCCGCTCCAGATGATAATGGCACAGATAGTTGGCCCGGCCTTTGAGCAAAGCGACCGAAACCGGCGCCCGCAAGACCTTCTTGATCATGGGAATGTCACGTAAAAACAACTGATCTTGTAAGTTTTTTGTACCAGTTGAAACAATTACTTTCCCACCCCACAGCAAAGCCGGCGTCAGATAGGCATAGGTTTTACCCGTTCCCGTTCCTGCCTCAGCGAGCAAGGTCTTCTGACCGGCGATCGCTGCCGCCACGGATTTCGCCATTTCTGTTTGTGCCTGACGCGGGCGATAGCCGGCAATGCTGTTACTGAGCGGCCCTGTGGAGCCAAAAATCTGCTCGACTTCGGCATCATGCGATACGTTGGTATTTATCGTACTGGTGGGAGTATTTTCAATCAAAATGCGGCAATCAGAAGCTAAAACAGTAATATTATTGGTAAAAATAACTCAGGCAGGCACATCGGGCATCATTTGCATTTTAAGCAGAGTAATATGATCTTTGAGTTGCAATTTACGTTTTTTCAGGCGACGCAATTGCAATTCGTCGTGTGCAGGATCTGTGGTCAACGTGTTAATTACCATGTCGAGATCGCGATGTTCAACCTCTAACTCAATTATTCGTTGTCGCACTTGTTCAGGATGGCTCATAGCCTTCAGCTTAAAGTAAAATAGGATGAATTCTTGGAAATCAGCACAGGCTGAATTCCGTTAGTGTAATCTACCGAGACGTATGAGCCAATATAAGATCGAAGCTGGCACCGGACAACATATCGGTGACCGCCAGGAACAACAAGACCGTGTCGGCTTATTCGCCGCCACCAACGCACCCGGCTACATGATGGCCGTGGTTGCTGACGGCATGGGCGGAAAAAGCGGCGGCGCACTCGCAGCAGAGCAAGTTGTCCGTACGGCCAAACAATTATTTGATGATTTTTATCCGGGCAATGATGTCCGAGCATTACTCGAAAACATTCTGAACGAAGCACACACTGTCATCAAATTATCTGCTGTATCTTCAGAAAAAGAACCGCACAGCACCTTCGTTGCCATGGTCATCACGCCACAGCAACAAGCGATTTGGGCACATGCCGGCGACTCACGTTTATATCGTTTCAGTGGCCCTAATTTTGTCGAAAAGACCCGTGATCACTCTTATGTAGAACAACTCGTCGAAGAAGGAAAAATTCTTCCCGAGGAAGCCAAGACTCATAAACTATCGAACATACTGACGAATGTGCTTGGTTCAACCACCACGCCGCCTTACATCACTTTCGGTCAATACGATGGCTTAAAAGCGCACGACAGCTTTTTACTCTGCTCCGATGGTCTCTGGCATTACTTCGATGATGCAGAGCTCTCTGCCGCCGTTGCCGCAAATTCACCAAGACAGGCATCTGAATTACTGATCAGAAAAGCCCGTGACCGTGGCACGCCACGCGGCGACAACTGCACATTTGCCATTGTCAAATTAGTTGTGCCGCCTGCAGAGGTCAAAAACTATACCGTGCAGAAAATGCGCAGAGCGATATAAGCTTGAAAATTACAAATAAAAAAGGAAGCAATGTTGCTTCCTTTTTTATCGCCATAGTCTGGCTAACTTCTATTTTTTCTTACTCGCAAATAAAGCCTGATTGACTTTACGATCAGCGTTCACGGTTTGCATGTGCGGTCTTGCATTCATTCTTGCCAGATAATCCTTTACGGGTAAATCGGCCAAAAAATCACGTCCGTAAATCGCTTTCGTCGCCAGGGAAATCAATGGCAAATGGCACACCGCAACGCAATCCGCCATGGTGAATTGATCTCCCGCGATGAAATGCTCGAATTTCGCCAATTGGGCAAATGCAGAAACGTGTCGTGTCAGCTGTTTCTCCACGCGAGTCTTCACTTCATCAGAAACCTGTCCACCAAAAAATGCCTGTGGATACAATTCGCGTGCGAGCAGCTCCAGATGCAGCTCCATAAACACGATCAGCTCCCTGACTTTTGCCGCTGCAAACGCATCTGCTGGCAACAAGGGCTTTTCCGGATAAGCTTGCTCTAAATAATCAAGGATGACCTGAGATTCGCACAGCGCACCCTGCTCAGTTTCGATGTAAGGAACTTTGCCCAAAGGCGATTTTCGTAGCAAGTCCGGGGAACGATCGGTCCAGACAAGAACTTCCTCAAAAGGGATATCTTTTTCGAGTAAAGCCAGTTTCACTTTATTGTAATAATTACTGACTGCAAAACCACAGAGCTTAATCATTTTCTGACCTGGTAATTGATACGGATTAATACGTTTTGATAGCGTTGGCGGCGAAGCCAAAACAGCTTCGCCAAATAGATTTTATGGATTTATTTTGAAATCGATAGTCTCAAAATTAATCACATTCGTGTCAGCATCCGGTTCCGTTTTAACAGCATCCGCATGCAATTCGACATTCGTTACTTTTTGCCAGCCTGACGTGTCTTTGTCGGGTCTCATCCGGTCCAACTCATTGGCAACGGATATGAGCAGCAAAATATCGCGATACACGGGCAACTCAAATCCCATACGCTTACCATCTCGATCATCAACCAGCAAACTTTCGAGGAAAGGCAATATGTTACTAGTATTCCAAAGTGTGCATATTTTATTCATCAGATGTTCAAAGTCATCCAGATGACGGGTTGGCAAACTCAGCGGATCAACGTCAAACTCAGGGACATTCGCGTTAAAGAAAACAATAAAGCGATCGCGCAAAGCGTCGTATTTTTCCTTATTTTTCGTCACACGGTAAAGATCCAGCAAGTATAACCAGGGCACAGGGGAATCAGGACGTTCCTGCTCAGCTTGCGGCTCCAGAATTTCAATCGCACGTTCAGGATCGTTCACCGACATCCAGAACTCCGCTTCCTGCGTTACATCCGAAATTTCTTCGACTTTCAACGAGCTGGCACGTGAAGAGAAGAAGTTAAAGGTGCTGCTATTGGTATCTTCAAGAGAAGGTGTAAAAGCACGGGCAGTTTCCGACACGGCACCGAGCGCCGCGGCATGGTCAGCCGGTCCTGTTTTGACTGATGCCGGAACCGATGCAACGCCAGCTTGCTCAGATAAGTTTTTTAACAGAGCCGAACTATTCATACCATTGACCGTCGTTGGCCCATAACTCGCCTGAACGTCATTCACCAGTTCTTCTATATTTTTCTTCTGATCCTGACCATGTTTAGGTTCGTCCTGCTCCCACCAGGTTGATGCATAACGTTTATGTAAGCGTTGAATATATACAAAAAGCAAACCAATAATCGTCAGCCCGGCAAGTATCAACGCGCTGAAAACGTAGAACCAGGGTTTGGCGACTGCTGCATCTTCTATTTTTTCGAGTGCCGCCTTGTCTTGTTGAATCGTGTGCTTTAACTGAATTGCTTCCTGCTGAAGAATTTGTATTTTCTTCTGATCCGCAGTATTTTTTTCTGCAGAGGCAGGCGGATTTTCTCCGCGTAACATCGCGGCGAATTGTGCCTGCGCGAGACGTAGTTCCGCGATATTTGGAGCCTCAGCCTTGCGCTGCTCATCAGATACAACAGACAAGCTGTCCGCCATTTTCAGTCCGGCAGGAAGCAGTTGAACATCAGCTTCATCAGACAGTTTTAAAGCATCCCGTGTGGCACTGGATGCGCGTACTGGACGGTCTTTCTGCGCAGCCTGAGGGGAACTCTTTTTTGTTTCAGGTGCAGGATTCGCCGCAATTGCGGGGCGCAGTGATTCTTTTCTGATTCGTCTGGACTCTTTAGCCGTCGGGACATCAGCACTGGATGCCAAGCCATCATTCTGACTTAGCAGAGGCAAATTGAGGTTTTTGCCGACGGAACTAAATTCCGGCGGATCAAGCAATATCAGATAATCGCGGTGTAACTGAACTTCGCAGCCTACACTTAAGACCACCTTCAGCGCAGGCTCTAACAGATTTTTTCGTGTCGATAAACTGAGAATGCGCTTATTTCCCTGAGTTGACATTCCCAGGTTAACTACGGACAGTAAGTCGCCGTCAGTGGTCTCAACCAGCGCTTTAAAACAATGAATATCTGCATCTTGCGCATCGGCACCAGTCACATCTAACTGCGCCTTCAGCGGTTGTCCTAAACCCGATTGAACCCGCAAGCCACCAACACCAAGAGCATGAGCCGACCCTGCCGAACTGGCCGCAATGACGCTGGCACATATCAAGGAAAGGGACGACCTTGGAAAGGGAGCAAAAATAATAATTTCCTCAACGAAAATGGAACAGCATTCTGACGATATGTTTAAATCACAATCTTACTGTCGTTATAACAAAACTAGTTACAACTGAAAATACTAAACAGGAAACAAACTAGCTTTAAAGCAAGTGATTTCATGATATTTATCAATTCAGACAACAAATTAAATAACAAATGATCTGAAAGCGTCCCCTATTCCATTAATCGCCTTACTTTTGCTGCTGATCCAGAATTTTCTTGGCGATCCCGCGCAAAATGTTCACTTCCTCCAACTCTAAACGAGCGCGGGAAAAAAGCCGCTTCAAACGTGGCATCAGTTTTTTAGGGTGTGCCGGATCAATAAAATCAATCGCGACCAATGCCTGTTCAAGATGAGAATACATGCCCTCTACCGCTTCGTTGCTCGCTGTTTGCCCTTGAAATCCGACTTGAGGGTCGGTCACAGTCAGTTGCATCGCGACTCTGGATTCGTACGCCAGCAACTGTATTGCCTGCGCCAGATTTAAAGATGAGTAAGCGGGATTCGCAGGTATATTTATTAACGCCTGACAATTCATGACAACTTCATTTGGCAAGCCATAACGCTCGCTGCCGAAAATAAAGGCCACATCACCACCTTGACGGTGAGCGACACTCTCCGCCAATTCCCTTGGTGTAACGACAGGCGGGGAAAACTCACGCAAACGGGCGCTGACGGCCACAACAAGATCGCAACCGGCAAGCGCTTCCTCAACAGTCTCAACGATACGGGCAGATTCAAGAATATCCTGCGCCCCACTGGCAAAAGCAATTGCCTCAGGATGACTCAGCACGTCCGGATATCGTGGCCTTACCAGCACCAGATTGGTAAAACCCATGGTTTTCAGCGCCCTTGCCGCGGCACCGACATTGCCCGGATGACTGGTTTCCACCAGTACAAAACGCAGGCGTTGAAAAAGAGATGTGTCAGTTTCAGTCAAGTTCATTTAAAATAGCATCATTCAGCGTTGATTATTTTTTGGTTATGTGCTTTCGCCGGGCAAAAGACAATTGCGCACGCTCTTTATCATTTTTGTGTAGCAAACCAGTTTCTCTCATATTGAGATGAGAGTTCTCGTTTGCCGTCATTTTATCGGAAACTATATGCACCCAATGCTCAATACGGCGATTAAAGCCGCTCGTCGCGGCGCGACATTAATCAACCGCGCTTCATTTGACCTCGATCGCGTCAGTGTCACTGAAAAACATTTCAATGATTTTGTCACAGAAGTCGACCAGGCCGCAGAAGCTGCCATCATTGAGGTGTTGAAGACTGCCTACCCTGATCACGCAATACTCGCAGAAGAATCAGGTGCCTCCGCTAATTTGCACGACGAAAATGATTATGTCTGGATCATTGATCCTCTGGATGGAACGACCAATTTCATCCACGGCTTTCCACAATACTGCGTTTCGATTGCCTTGCAACATCGTGGCATCATTACGCAAGCAGTCGTCTACGACCCTACCCGCAACGAATTATTCACCGCCAGCAAAGGCGCTGGTGCTTTCCTGAATGAAAAACGTATCCGTGTCACCCGCTGCGACAAGATCGCAGACGCGCTGATCGGCACTGGTTTCCCTTCACGTGATTTGTCAGGCCTCGATCAGTACATGGAGATGTTCAAAGTGATGACAGGTAAATGCCAGGGACTGAGAAGACCAGGCTCTGCTGCACTGGATCTCGCCTATGTTGCGATGGGCCGCCTTGATGGCTTCTTTGAAAAGGGACTGGCACCGTGGGACGTTGCTGCCGGCTCTTTGCTGATTACTGAAGCTGGCGGTATTGTCGGCACATTCTCTGGCGAATCAGATTATCTGTATAAAGGTGATGTACTTGCCGGCACACCTAAAGTTTTCGGACAGATGGTTAATTTATTGCAGCCATTTGCAGCATCAGCAACAAAATAATATCTCTTACGCTCCGGATGCCGGAGTGCCATCGTCACCAGACTGGCAATAACCAGTCTGGGTTTTAAAGAAAATCTACAGAAACACATGCCCTCATTCAACGAACTCGGATTATCCGAGGACATTCTTCGCGCCGTCAGCGAACAAGGTTACACATCCCCCACGCCGATTCAACAACAAGCAATTCCAGCGGTCATTCAAGGCGGGGATCTGCTGGCTGGTGCGCAGACCGGCACTGGTAAAACAGCTGGTTTTACGCTGCCGATTTTGCAGCGTCTGTCGACCTCAGCCAATGCCCCCAAGGATAAGACAACCCGTCGCCCTATCCGTGCATTGGTTCTGACACCAACGCGGGAATTGGCAGCCCAGGTGCAGGAGAGCGTGGAGCTTTACGGAAAATTTCTTCCACTGACATCGGCGGTGATCTTCGGTGGCGTAGGTATTAACCCGCAAATCAAGGTATTAAAACATGGCGTCGATATTCTGGTAGCGACACCGGGGCGACTTCTGGATCATCATCAGCAAGGAACGATCGATCTGCGTAACATCGAAATCCTGGTACTGGATGAAGCGGATCGTATGCTGGATATGGGTTTCATCCACGACATTAAAAAAGTGTTGGCGATCCTGCCACCAAAACGCCAGAACCTGTTGTTCTCTGCGACTTTTTCTGATGACATCAAAGCACTCGCTGACCGGCTGTTAAACAATCCAGCCATGATAGAAGTTGCGCGTCGTAATTCGACGGTTGAAGTGATTGCGCAAAAAGTACATCCGGTTGACAGAGATAAGAAACATCCACTGTTAGCACACCTCATCAAGACACATGCGTGGTCGCAGGTGCTGGTATTTACGCGCACTAAACATGGCGCAAATAAGCTGGTAGAGCAATTAGCCAAAGACGGTATCGCTGCCATGGCAATTCATGGCAACAAAAGTCAGTCTGCACGCACCAAAGCTTTGTCTGAATTCAAAGATGGCAGCCTGCCAGTGTTAGTTGCTACCGATATTGCTGCGCGTGGCATTGATATCGACCAATTACCGCATGTCGTCAACTACGATCTGCCGAATGTACCCGAAGATTACGTACACCGCATTGGTCGTACAGGCCGTGCCGGTGCGAGTGGTGAAGCGGTATCATTGGTTTGCGTGGACGAGTTCAAATTACTTGCTGATATTGAAAAGTTCATCAAGCGTCAGATTCCGCAAGAAATTATTGATGGCTTCATTCCTGATCCACACGCAAAAGCACAGCCAATTCAATTGCGTAGTTTTGAGGGACGCGGAAATGCGCCCGCAAACAGGGGATCGCGTTCGCCAGCAGGCAACAAACCGGCGCAGGCACGCACACCAGGCAAAACATCCGGTGCTGCACCGGCTCGTGACGGCGCGGGGAAGCCTCGTCCACAAGGAAACCGTCCAGCAGTAAAACAATCAACACCTCGCCGCTCTGGCGGCCGCGGTAACGGTTAATTATTTAACTCATATCGCAAAACGAAGGGAGCAGGAAGATGAGGTACATTTTCCTGCTCCCTTCGTCGCTGTTGAACTCCGCATCCCGATACATTTCACTCGTGCCTTACCTGCTGCACTTATGCCAGCCAATGCAATCTTTCCATTCCAACTCGCAACACGCATTGTGCATAGCGAAGTCAATAACATCCTGACTACCTGCACACAACTAAGGCGCGAACATGCACGACTCACGAAAAAATTTTTCGCCTTCCGAACCGGATCAAGCGCATACAGGCACAAGCATAGACCACTATCATCGTCTATGATAAGGTGCGCAACGAATTTGATCTGACAAATCCGGGAAATCCGGACAGACGAAACTAAGAAAATAAATCGAATAAAAATAAGCAATATGACCGCAAAAGAAACGCAACATACTCCCATGATGCAGCAATATCTTGGCATCAAAGCTGATCACCCAGACACGCTGGTGTTCTATCGCATGGGCGATTTTTATGAACTTTTTTTTGACGATGCCGAAAAAGTCTCACGCCTGCTTGGCATCACGCTGACCCAGCGCGGCAGCTCCGGAGGCAATCCTATCAAAATGGCGGGTGTGCCATTTCATTCATTAGAACCCTACCTCGCCAAGCTGGTGAAAATGGGCGAATCCGCGGCAATTTGCGAACAAATTGGTGACCCCGCCACCAGCAAAGGGCCGGTTGAGCGCAAGGTCATGCGCATCATCACACCGGGCACACTGACCGATACGGATTTACTGCCTGAAAAATCAGAACGACCACTGCTTTCGCTCTGCCTGTTGCAACACCGGAAAACTGTCACTGCTGGGCTTGCATGGTTGTCCTTAGCAAGTGGTTCGCTGAAACTCATGGAATTTTCAACTGATGAAAAATCACTGTTTCAGCGCCTGCAACAAGAATTAGAACGCATATCTCCGGCTGAGATTTTGCTCTCTGCGGGCACCCTTTTACTGGATGAACACTACGAACAGTTACCGGGCAAATTCTCTGAAGTTCCCGACTGGCACTTTGATCTCAAGCAAGGGCAAAAAGCCTTACAAGATCAAATGGGCACCACAACGCTGACAGGTTTCGGTGCAGACAATCTGAGCGCGTCCTTAGGTGCATCCGGGGCATTATTGCGATACGCAGAAAACACACAAGGCCGAGGCTTGAAACATGTCAACAGCCTAAGCGTCGAAAGTGAACATGAGTTTATAGGTCTCGATACGGCAACCCGGCGCAATCTTGAACTGACCGAAACACTGCGCGGTCAAGAATCGCCAACCCTGTTTTCACTGCTAGACCATTGCCGCACCGCGATGGGGTCCCGTTTACTCAGACATTGGTTGCATCACGCGAAACGTGATCAGGCCATTGCAGCGGGACGACACAGTTCTATCAAAGCCTTAATTCAGGCTGACTCTACCGATGGGCTGGCGACAACCCTGAATGCGATACCGGATATAGAACGGATCACGACCAGGATTGCGCTGCAGTCGGCACGTCCGCGCGATTTATCCGCACTCAGGGATGGCCTGCAACATCTGCCTAACCTGCGCAATTACGTCAGCATGTGCATTGCCGATAATCAGACCAGTGTATTGACAAAGATATTGTCAGATTTAGCAACGCCTGCAGATTGTCTTGATTTATTGGAACGAGGGCTGATGCCTTTACCATCCACCATGGTCAGGGATGGCGGCGTCATCGCGAATGGCTTTGACACCGAATTAGATGAGTTACGCGCCTTATCGGAAAATGCAGGTCAGTTTCTGGTACAGCTGGAAGCTTCAGAAAGAGAACGCACTGGCATTGCTAATCTGCGCGTCGAATATAACCGGGTACATGGCTTCTACATTGAAGTGACGAACGGTCAGAGCGATAAAGTGCCGGAAAACTATCGCCGTCGTCAGACGCTGAAAAATGCCGAGCGCTATATCACGCCAGAACTCAAAGCATTCGAAGATAAGGCGCTGTCAGCTCAGGAGCGTGCCTTAGTGCGCGAAAAAATGTTGTACGAAAAATTGTTGCAAGAGCTATTGCCACACATCAGCTCTCTGCAGACAATCGCACATGCCATCGCTCAACTCGACACCTTAGTCAGTCTGGCCGGGCACGCAAGCAAAAACAACTGGTGCGCACCTCAACTCGTTAATGAGCCCATTCTGCAAATTAAACAGGGCCGCCATCCTGTTGTGGAAAATCAGATAGAGCGCTTTATCGCGAATGACTGCGACCTTTCCGAACAACGAAAACTGTTGCTGATTACCGGCCCGAATATGGGCGGTAAATCGACTTTCATGCGGCAGGTTGCGCTGATTACCCTGCTCGCTTATATCGGTAGCTATGTACCTGCGAGCTCTGCTGTTATCGGACCAATTGACCGCATCTTCACTCGCATAGGCGCGGCGGATGATCTCGCTGGTGGACGCTCGACGTTCATGGTGGAAATGACGGAATCTGCCGCCATTCTGAACGGTGCGACGGAAAATTCTCTGGTGCTGATGGATGAAGTCGGACGCGGTACATCGACGTTCGACGGACTGGCGCTCGCCTGGGCAATCTCGAAACATTTAATCCAGGTATCGAAAAGCTACACCTTATTTGCGACACATTATTTTGAGCTAACTCAATTGCCGGAACTTCACCCAAGTGCTGAGAATGTTCACTTATCTGCAGTCGAGCATAAGGAGAACATCGTCTTTCTGCACGCGGTACAGCCGGGGCCTGCATCACAAAGCTATGGCTTACAAGTCGCTCAGTTAGCGGGAATTCCACAAAGCGTTATACGCTCTGCCCGCAAACACCTGACAGAACTGGAAGCGCACTCGATACAATCGACATCACAATTTGATTTATTTTCCTCATCATCCGTTTCAGTCGAAACGGAGACAGAGGTCGCGGTGATTCCTGCGGCGCTGCAAGAGTTACAGGATACGATAGAATCAATAGACCCTGACAGAATGACGCCAAGAGAAGCGCTCGATGCACTCTACGAACTCAAATCACTGATCAGACAAGCCAAGTAAAAAAACCGCACTCAGGTGCGGTTTTTTTTATGCGCCAACAGAAAAAAATCTGCGCCAGCGAGATGCAATGATTAATGTATCTGATGACTACGGTATTCATCACCCATACCATCATCCTCGTCGTCATGATGCCCATGAGCGCCATGAACGTGACCATGCGCGACCTCTTCATCCGATGCCTCACGCACAGATTCAACTGTCAGCGAAAATCGCAACGCAATCCCTGCAAGCGGATGATTGCCATCCAGAACAACCTTATCTTCAGCAATATCAGTCACGGTAAAAATGAGTGCTTCGTCTTCTTCAGTTTCTTCCGGCATACCTTCAAACTGCATACCGACCTCTAAAGGTGATGGAAAGCGGTTACGCGGCTCTACTTTGACCAGTGCAGCATCATAGTCCCCGAATGCATCTTCAGGATTTAATTGAATAATGGTGCTGAAACCAGCTTCCTTGCCTTCTAATGCCTCTTCGATTTTCGGGAAGATATTATCGTAGCCGCCGTGCAGGTAAACCATAGGTTCCTGACCTTCCTCGATCAGATTGTCTTGTGCGTCTTTTAATGTATAGCGCGCAGTAACAACCGAATTTTTGACAATCTTCATACGATATCCTTAAAAAATATATTCATACACGATTATACCTGTCTGGAACAGCGGCGCAGGCAAGCCTATAATGCCGGAATGAAAAAAACCACCTCCCCCCTCGCCCTGCTGGGCAACATCAGCCCGGAACAATTCCTGCGTGACTACTGGCATAAAAAGCCATTACTTATCCGCCAGGCGATCCCCGGATTTAAAGCCCTGCTGCCCCCGGAAGAATTATTTGCACTCGCATCGCAAGAAGATACCGAGTCAAGATTAATTACCTTCTTTAAGAAACACTGGGAAATGAAATCCGGCCCGATAAAACAGGTTCCGATCAAAGAAAAGAAAGACTGGACGCTATTAGTTCAGGGTGTCAATCTGCACAATCAACAAGCCGATGAACTGTTGCGACAATTCCGTTTCATACCAGATGCGCGCCTTGATGATCTGATGATCAGCTATGCAGCAGATGGTGGCGGCGTCGGCCCGCACTATGATTCCTACGATGTCTTTTTATTACAAGCGCATGGTCAGCGGCGCTGGAAAATCGGTGCGCAGCAAGATTTATCTCTTGTCGAAGGAATGCCGCTCAAAATTCTTAGCAACTTTAAACCTGAAGAAGAATTTGTTCTCGAACCAGGAGATATGTTGTACTTGCCGCCGCAATATGCGCACGATGGCGTTGCCATCGGCGAGTGCATGACATATTCGGTTGGTTTCCGTGCTCCGGCGTTTCAGGAGTTGGGTGAAGCTTTCCTTCACTTCATGTCTGAATCGATAGACTTACCCGGTCGTTATAGCGACCCGGATTTGAAAGCAACAACAAAACCTGCCGAAATCGGTAATGAATTACTGGAAACAGTGGCAGAACAAATCGCCAAAGTTCAGTTTACCGCTGACGATATCACTATTTTTCTGGGTGAATATTTATCAGAACCAAAGCCTTCGGTATTTTTCACATCCCCGGAAAAACCTTTATCTCCTAAGCGCTTTGAGCAGGCAGCGCAAAAAAGGGGAATTAAGTTATCGTTAAAGTCTTCGATGTTATACAAAGGTAAGCACGTTTTTATAAACGGCGAGTCATTTGCAGTCAGCAAAGATGACAAAATCCTTTTAAATAAACTGGCGAATCAGCGCTTCCTTGACGGCGACGAGTTATCTTCCGCTTCGGCAGACGTCATGGAGGCGTTTTGCTTGTGGTACGAAGACGGATGGTTAGAATTACGATAACTGATCTTTTTCGGCGTTGACTAAAGTCAGAGAAATGAAAATTTCGTCAAAAAATATCGCTGAATTTAGTTCTTTATTACAAATATTCAGGAAATTAAGTGCAATTCGACAGCAAGACCTATTCCATTACCGGAAAAATCATTATAATCATGGGTTAGGAAACTTTCGAAGGTAACGAGTAGTATTTCGGAGCCTTCGGGTAAGCCTATAGAGCGATAATTACCGGTAATTATTCATCGCAAAATTTTGATCTCATTTTTGATCTACTTATTTGAAAGTAAAACATGAAAAAATCACTCTTGCTCGTATCCCTGTTAGCAATCGCTTTGGCTGCTTGCGGCAAAAAAGAAGAAGCAGCTCCAGCTCCAGCAGCAACTGAAGCAGCAGCTCCAGCATCTGCACCAGCAGTAGAAGCACCAGCAGCAGCTCCAGCTCCAGCAGCAGCATCTGATGCAGCAGCAGCTCCAGCAGCTTCCGCTACAGCAGCTCCAGCATCTAAGTAATTTTTAATTACTTATAAAGCCGACCTTCGGGTCGGCTTTTTTTATGCCTAAATTTTTTTCGCAGGCATAAAAAAAGCACAGGATTTCCTGTGCTTTTTTTTGTTGAATAAAGAACAGAATTATTTTAACTGGTCGTTTAACAACTGCAATATTTTGGTTGCGACGGGCGACGAATCAACTTTACCTTCGTTGTTATGCACAGAAATATGGCTGACAGCTCCGTTCGATGCGTTCTTCACCAGAATGCGATATTTTTTAGCATCGTTTGATTTATCGCTGGAACCAAAAGAGAATAATTTAGAGAAGAAACCTTCGCTTGCACCCTTGGTTTTTGCATCAATATCCTGATCGATATAGCGAACAAAATACAATCCCTGTGAACGATCACGATCTTCCACAGTGAAGCCGACGCGATCCAGTGCCAGTCCGACACGACGCCAGGAGCGATCAAATCCTTCATCAACCTCAACATAACTTGATTCACCAGCCTTCAACAGCTGAGCACGCGGTTTAACATTCGCAGCCGGTGCCTTGACCGCCGCCTTGGCAACTTCAGCGTCAGTACCCAGACGCGCCATCAGCCTGGATAAGAACTCCGCTTCCAGATCAGGATCAGCAGGACGGGATGTCCAGGTAGCGCTGTCTTTTTGCGCCCCAGTCAACACTTCCTGCGCGCCGCGGTGACTGATGTAAATCTCTACCTCGCCATTAGCTCCGCGCTCCAGTCTGGTACGGAATTTATCGCGTTCACCAGTCGAATACAAGGAGTCAATCACCTTACCTAAAGTACTGCGGATAATATCCTGAGGAATTTTGGCGCGATTTTCAGCCCAATCAGTTTCCATCACACCAGCTTCCTGATTTTCGACATTAATCAAAAATCCAGATTCTTGCCAGAAATCTTTAATTTGTGGCCACAGTACTTCAGGTGTCTGGCCAACAACCAACCAGCGCTGCGAGCCGTCACGGACGATTCGCATACCTTTAATCTGCGTTGGCGCAATCGTCGCGGCAACAGAGGAGGCTTTTACACCTTTTTCAAGATTGTAGCCCGATGCAGTCGCGCTGCTTTTATTGGCATCAGGAATGGCAAAGCGGTTATCGCGGCGGATCTGAGTCAGATCAGGAGGGACTTCCAGGGACGCGGTTGTTACCTTACCTGCACTTTTGTAATCAATCTTGTTCGGCTCAATCATATTGCTAATAGAGCTGCAACCAGTCAATCCAACTAACGCTACTGCGCCAATGATCCCATTTTTAGCAACAAAGCTTTTTGCCATGTGAAAGTCCCTACTCATTATCGTCAATCAAAAACTACGTGGAGCAAGCGGGTCTGTCACTGACCCGCTCAGAATGGTGCTTATTGTAATACACCTGACTCGCGCAAAGCTGCCCGAACCACTTCATGATATGGGGCGGCCATCGGTACCAGAGGCAATCTGATGCCAGCAGGAATCAATCCCATTTCAACCATCGCCCACTTTACTGGCAGTGGATTCGGTTCAACAAATAACTTATTATGCAACGGCAGCATACGATTGTTAATCGCAATCGCTCCTTGAATGTCGCCCCGCATCGCAGCAGCACACAACTCGCTCATTGCTTTCGGCGCGACGTTGGCAGTCACAGAAATATTGCCTTTACCACCGCAGAACATCAACGCCATTGCTGTCGGATCATCGCCTGAATACACAGCAAAATCAGACGGCGCCAGACGAATCAAATCAGTTCCACGACCAATATTACCAGTAGCATCTTTGACGCCGATAATGCCTGGAATTTGTGCCAGTCGCAAAATCGTGTCATTCGACATATCGGCAACCGTACGACCCGGAACGTTATACAAAATCACCGGAATATCAACCGACTCGGCAATTTTCTTAAAATGCTGATACATGCCTTCTTGCGTTGGGCGGTTGTAGTACGGCACCACCTGCAATGAGGCGTCAGCACCGATGTCTTTCGCGAATCGGGTCAGCTCTATCGCTTCTGCGGTCGAATTACCGCCAGAACCGGCAATGATAGGAATACGTTTATTCGTGTGCTCTACAGCGACACGGATCAGTTCGCAATGCTCTTCAACAGAGACAGTCGGCGACTCACCGGTCGTACCGACGATGACGATACCATCGGTACCTTCAGCAATATGCCAGTCAATCAATTTGCGCAGGCATGGCAAATCAAGACTGCCATCCTCATGCATAGGGGTCACAATCGCGACCAGACTACCCTGTATCTTTGTCATGTTAGTGCAAGAAAAAAGTAAAACCCTGATTGTAGCGGATAGACCGACAGTCGGGGCGCAAATAGATGGAATTAGATTTCATCCTCATTCAACTAAAACGGGAGCTTATCTTCCGGTGCAGATCCAACTGCTTTTCTGGCGCATATACGCTGCACCATTGCAGGCTTTGGTTCGGCAATAAAACCTTCTTCATACGCGATCACATGCATACACGATTCTGGATTGACATGTACTTGCCGCAACAGTTCTCCGGCTTGCAAAAGAAAACGCGGGCTAGATGGTTTTCCAAATTGCTCATTCCCCATCGCAAAGGTTTCGTAGATCAGCAATCCGCCTTGCTGCAAGCTCTCCAGCAAGCGAGGAAACAAGGGGCGGTGCAGATAATTGCAGACGACTATTGCCGCAAAACACGCTGGAGGAAACGGCCAGTCGCATTCTTCTGCATCAGACTCCAGATCATGCAGGATCGTTTTAGCTCCGCGAGACGCCAGATCAGCAAAAGAGCTGTCGTCCCTGTCGAGGCAGGTAACGGTAAAGCCCTCAGCCAGTAAAAACCGGGAATTTCTGCCGCCGCCACAAGCGAGATCAAGCACCTCACCTGCAGGAATCAGCGATGTAAATTTTTTGACCCAGGGTGACGGCTCTGCGAGCATGGAATTCGACATAAGCAAGGCTTCGATCAACTCACAAACCCAATAGGAAAGAAAACGGCGTCAGTAATAGAGACAAGAAGCTGCTTGTCAACACCATCACTGGCAACATCCAGAATTGCAGCACGTGTAAAACGACCAGCCCCATGACGATAAAAAAACCATAGGGTTCAATCTGGGCAAATTTATAGGCAAGTTTGTAAGGCAATAAACTGACCAAAATCCGGCCACCATCTAAAGGCGGGACTGGAAACAGGTTAAACGCCATCATCACAAGATTCGTCAGCAAACCCGCTTTAGCCATGCTATTGAAATAGGCTTCATCAATATCTGCCGCCTGCAGCACCGCGCCGAACAACATCCAGGCAAATGCCATCGCAAAGTTGGCTGCCGGGCCTGCCAGCGCCACCCACGCCATATCCCGCTTAGGATTTTTCAGTCGCGAAAAATTTACAGGAACCGGTTTGGCGTAACCAAACAAAAATGATCCGCCGGTCGCAAAATACAAAACAACTGGGATCAAAATCGTACCAATGGGATCGATATGCACCAAGGGGTTCAGACTCAAACGCCCCTGACTAAAAGCGGTCGTATCACCAAAATATTTAGCAGCATAGCCATGCGCGGCCTCATGCAAGGTGATTGCGAAGATCACGGGCAAAGCGTAAATCAGTACCGTCTGTATTAATTCATTCATGGAAGTCTTTTAAATATTCTGTCACTCAGCTTACATCTGCGTTCGCGTGAATGAAAATTACAAACCAAACAGGCTGGCATCGCCTCTGCCCTGTCTGACCAATTCCGGCATCTCGCCCGTCATATCAATCACCGTGGTTGGCGACAGACTACATGCGCCGCCGTCAATCACAAGATCAACTATTTTATCCAGCTTTTCACGGATCAGCTCAGGATCAGTCAATGGTTCGTCCTCGTCTGGCAAAATCAGCGTCGTTGCCAGCAAAGGTTGTCCCAACTCTTCCAGCAAAGCCTGCGTGATATTGTTTTCCGGCACCCGCAAACCTATGGTTTTACGGGAAGGATGACTCAGACGCCGCGGCACTTCTTTAGTCGCCTCCAATATCATCGTGTACGGCCCTGGGGTAGCTGCTTTCAGCAAGCGGTATTGTCGGTTATCGACTTTCGCATACAAGGCGATTTCAGACAAATCACGACATAACAAGGTCAGGTGATGCTTTTCGTCGACACCACGGATGCGCCGCAAACGCGTCACCGCGTCTTTATCGTCAAGGCGACATACCAGCGCATAACAGGAATCGGTAGGGATAGCGACAATGCCGCCCTTCTCCACCAATTCCACCGATTGTTTAATCAAACGCAATTGCGGGTTTTCTGGATGAATCTGGAAAAATTGGGTCATAAAAAAGAAGAAAGCGGTAGCAACCGCTACCGCTATATAAATAAGTGCAACATTATTTCAGATTTTGCAACGCAGCGATACGTTGTTCCATCGGAGGATGTGAGGAAAATAAAGCACCCCATCCCGGTTTATCACTGATACCCGCAGCAGCAATCGACTTTGGCAACTCGCCCGGCTCCATACCTCCGAGGCGCGCTAAGGCATGAATCATAGGCTGGCGATTTCCTAACAATTGCGCTGAGCCTGCATCTGCACGGAATTCACGCTGACGCGAGAACCAGGCCACAATCATGGATGCGGCGATACCGAAAATAATTTCGCAAACAAAGACGGTAATCATATAACCAATACCTGGCCTGTCGTCATCGCTGTTGCGGAACACGGCTTTGTCAATCGCGTAACCGACCACACGCGCCAGAAAGACCACAAAGGTATTCACCACGCCTTGTATCAACGTCATCGTCACCATGTCGCCATTGGCAACGTGGGCGATTTCATGACCAAGAACAGCCTCAACCTCTTCTTTTGTCATTCCTTCCAACAAGCCTGTCGACACCGCGACCAAAGCAGAGTTTTTAAATGCGCCAGTTGCAAACGCATTGGGCTCGCCGTCGTAAATAGCAACTTCAGGCATCGCGATACCAGCCCGATCCGCCAGTGTTTTCACAGTATTCACCAGCCACAATTCGGTCGAAGAAGACGGCGCATCAATGACGCGGGCACCAGTTGACCACTTTGCCATCGGCTTACTGATCAACAGAGAGAAAATCGCACCGGTGAAACCAACCACCAGCGAAAACACCATCAGCATGCCCATATTCAGGCCGTTTGCTGTCAGATAGCGATTGACGCCCAATGCAGACAGGACGACAGACATCACGGCCATCACCGCCAGATTAGTCAGCAAAAATAAGACGATACGTTTCATACAGAATCTCCAGCCAGGGGAAAGAAGTTAATCTTTTTGGAAGATATAGGCAATATTGTCAATTTCAAGCGCTCAGCCAGTTTTCCCATACCGGTTTGGAAAATTTCGGCAGCAAAGGCAGTTTACCGATATCCACTTCCGCATCTTCCGGAGAATGGAAGTCTGAACCGCGCGATACCAGAAAGCCATATTGATTTGCAATTTTGGTGTATTCATCATACTGATCTACGGTATGACTGCCAGTCACCGTTTCAATCGCAATGCCGCCATATTCCTTAAATTCGCGGAAAAAACTATCGAATGCAAGCGGGCTCAGATCATAACGCCCCGGATGTGCGACGACTGCAGCACCGCCCGCGCCGCGTATCCAGCTGACGGCTTCTGCCAGCGTCGCCCAGCGATGTGGCACATAACCCGGCTTGCCTTCGGCCAGATAGAGTTTAAACACATCAGAAACCGAAGGCGCAGCACCAATTTCCACCAGATAACGGGCAAAATGCGAACGGGAAATCAGATCCGGATTGCCAACGTATTTCAGCGCCCCTTCAAAGCTGCCAGTAATGCCGACTTTACTCGCCAGATCGGCGGCCATATCCTGCGCCCGGCGCTCACGTCCTGAACGCGTCTTTGCCAGCCCGACTATTAAATCAGGATTATTTTCGTCGATATTCAAGCCAACGATATGGATGGTCTTGCCAGCCCAGGTGATGGAAATTTCAACGCCCGAAATAAAGCCCATATCAAGCTCGTGTGCCGCTGCACGAGCAGCAGCCACGCCGCTGACTTCATCGTGATCCGTCAGCGCCCAGACATCAACGCCATTCGCTTTCGCTCTTTCGGCCAGGGCGGCAGGCGTCAGCACGCCGTCCGATATGGTGGAGTGACTGTGTAAATCAGCATTGAGAGTAAGAATGGACATAATATTCAGCCAGCGTAACAAGAAGCATCCGATGTAATCATCGTCTTATTGTACTCTCAGCTTACGCAAACTGCTGCGATGCAAAATATATGCGCATTCCTGCCTGATGACGCAAATACCCGGGCAAATTAAATCTTCATCTCCACGCGCAAAGTCAGGGTTTTATAGGTCTTGGCATCGTTGTAATCGATATGATTGATGCCGCCTGTAGTGACCAGACTATTGCTGATGGAATCGTTCGCCGTCAGATTATTCGCTGACAAACGTATTTGCAGGTTCGGATTGAACGTCCACAGCGCATACAAATCCAGCTGGCGTTTGATGCCCGTGTAATTTAACTGCGCATTCGTGGTCTGGGTGTAATACGCTGGCGTCCAGTTAACATTACCGCCCAGCGTCAACGGTATGCCACTCAGGCGATAATCGACGCCAAAATTCGCGGTCTGGGTCGGCTGTTGATCGAGGCGGTTATTGGAACCGAGGATATCATCGACCTTAGACCAGAAACGGCTGTAATTACTGCGGAAATCGACAGACGGCGCATCCGGGAAAAATTCCTGCAACTGGAATTTCGCTTCGAGTTCTATTCCCTTGGTGACAGCATGCCCGATATTTTTCGGTGACGACACCCAGCGCGTTTCCTGTGCAGTCACCACTTGTTCGGTAGTGCGGCGAATCAGATCATCAATATTTCGCACGAACAGATTTGCACTGACGATACCGGCGCGACTCAGATAATGTTCGAATGCGAGATCGATGCCTTTCGATAATTCTGGCTTCAGATTCGGGTTGCCGGTACGATCAGGACGCGTCGGCGTATTCAGATTTGAGATGCTGGGCAAGGCAATCAGATCATTCAATGCCGGTGCGCGATAGGTGCTGCTGAAACCGAGACGGATCTGATCTTTTGAATCCGGAATGCGCCAGACGCCTTGTAAAATCGGGCTCACCACGGTGCTGTCATTCGTCACTACGCCTTTGGCGGTCGTGCTTGATGTGTGGATGCCTTCCCAACGCAAACCGGCATACGCAGCGAACTGCGGGTTGATATCAAATTCATCCTGAACAAAAGCGGCCAGACGGCGGGTGCGCGCATCCAGATTGTCGCCAGACTCAGCAAATTGCGGCAGGCCATTATCCAAAGACACGCGCGTCTGTTCGCGTCTGCCGAATTCCATATCCCAACCGGCTGCCAGCGTATGCCCTTCACCGTATGGCAGCATGTATTTGCCGCCGGTATTGAGGCTGCTATCGCGGGTATTGTTGACATCGGTAATCAGATCAATCTGCTTACCCGTCGTGTCAAACTGCGTGCGGGTGGAGGAATTATCCATTTTCCCCAAGCCGCCGCCAAAACGTACAGTGAGCTTGGCATTATTTTCAAAGCGATGTTGCCAGTTACCGAATCCACGTAAAAAAGTCGTTTCAGCGTGCGCATTTGCATTTGCCAGTGCGTACGGCGTCGTTCCTCTGTAGGTATCAGAACGGAATAGCTGATCGACTTCACTGCGACTATCAGAATCGCTGCGTGAGTGCATTAAAAACGGTTGCAACATCAGCGTGTCGCCATTCTCAAAACGGTAGTTCAAACGCGGCGCCAGATTGATACCGGTGGTTTGCCGGTTCGTCTGATCAGCTTGATTCTGCATTAAGGCATCTTGCCCATTCACGTCTTTTTCAGTGGTGTAGGTTGCGCTCTCATCATGCTGACGATTCTGGAAAACTGAGCCACTGAAAGCGTAACTGAGACTCCCGATTTCACCCGGCATGGTGATCGAGAGATTCGGTGCCAACCGCCCTTGCTCTGAACCGAGCGAAAATTTCAGATCCGTCGTTTTCTGCTTATATTCTTCGCGCAAAACGATGTTGATCGTGCCGGCAATCGCCTGCGTGCTGAATTCAGCCACCGCACCACGAACGATTTCTATGCGCTCCACCTGATCGGGCGTCAGCGAATCCATGGAGAAACCGCGCGGCGCACGTTCACCGTTGATCAGAATTTGTGTGTAGCCATTGCCCATGCCGCGCATACGAATATCGCCGCCACGTCCGGGACGCCCACCGATTGTCACACCGGGCAAACGTTTCAGCACATCACCGATATTGGTATCGCCATTTCTGTCGAGCTCTTCACGGCCAAAAATCAGCTTTGCCGCCGTGGATTGACGGCGCTCATCGATATCCGAGCGGCCACCGCTGATCGTCACTTTCTGCACGTTCTCTTTAGACGGCGCATCCGCTTTTTTGGACGGTGGCACGCTTGGTGTTTTTGCCGCTTCCTCAGCACTGGCGGGCTTGACTACCTCTGTTTGCGCATAAGCCGACGAAACAGATGCAACCGATGCGATAGACGCAACAGCAGCAGCGACCGCTGCAACAGGAGAAAAACGGAAAGGTATCAGCATGATGTCAAAAATGGGCGTGAATGGGCGTAAATGGGTGTGAAACGGAACGTACGAGGTCGGCAACAAAATAGGCAACAAGGTCAGCAAAAAAATCAGGAAATAACGCTGCGCAAGACACTGACGAGATGGGATCATTGTATTTTTATACCGCCTCGCACGCCACCCGCAGCCGGGCCAGTTTTGTATGGAATTGAAACACCAACGCCGACACTGATACTTTGCGATACGTAAGCAATGTACCGGAACGAATTTCACACCCGCCCCGGCCTCCGCCAACAGCAACTGACAAACGCACGGCAAGCATACAGAAGCACATTTTTTAGCGTTTTCCGGCAAAAATATACTCCCCCCAGTATATTTACACGCCCTTTATTTATAAGGAGATAAAGGCATTTTTGACACATACTCCCCTGAAAAGCAGATAAATCCCATAAAAAAAGCCCGCCGGGAATATCCGGGCAGGCTTTTTTGAAACGGCACAACGATGAAAACAGATGATCAGTCTGCGCGCGCCGCCAGATTCAGATTGAGTTGTGAGCGCAGCAAATCTTCCGTATCCGGACGCGGGCTGTTGCGCGCCGCTTCCAGCTTATCGAGATAAGCCGGTGTCACGTCGCCGGTGATGTAAAAACCATCAAAACAAGATGCTTCGATGTTTTTCAGCAAAGGATTAACGTCAGAAATAGAACGTTTCATCGCATCCACATCCTGATACACCAGCGCATCGGCCGTAATTTCGCGGCAGACTTCTTCTTCGGAACGACCAAAAGCGATCAGTTCGCTACGAGTCGGCATATCGATACCATAGACGTTAGGGAATTGCACCGGTGGCGCAGCGGATGCAAAGATCACACGCTTCGCGCCGGATTCACGCGCCATCTGCACAATCTCACGGCTGGTAGTGCCGCGCACGATGGAATCATCCACCAGCAACACGCTCTTGCCTTTGAATTCGGAACTGATCGCATTGAGTTTCTGACGCACAGATTTACGGCGCACCGCTTGTCCCGGCATCATAAAAGTACGGCCGATGTAGCGATTTTTGATGAAGCCTTCGCGATAATCGAGATTCAATTTTTCCGCCAGCTCCATCGCCGATGGACGCGAAGAATCGGGAATCGGCATCACGACATCGATGTCGCCGAGGTTGAATTGCTTGCGGACTTTTTCCGCCAGATATTCACCCATTTTCAGGCGGGTCAGATAAACCGATGCACCGTCGATGATGGAGTCCGGACGCGCCAAATACACGTATTCGAACGCGCATGGATTGAGGCTGGGATTATCTGCGCATTGCTGCTGATACAGCTTGCCATCGAGGTCGATGAACAAGGCTTCGCCAGGCTCGACATCGCGCACAAACTTAAAGCCCAAGCCTTCGAGCGCCACGGATTCGCTGGCAATCATGTATTCGGTGCCACCGGCATTTTCAGAAATACCGAGGCACAAAGGACGAATGCCGTGCGGGTCGCGGAAAGCCAGCAAGCCGTAGCCGGAAATTTGCGCCACGACAGCATACGAGCCGCGCACCCGGCGATGCAACATGGACACCGCGCGGAATAAGCCTTCAGGGTCGAGCGAATAACCGCTGGTCACTTCCTGAATCTGATGCGCGAGAATGTTGAGCAACACTTCCGAATCGGAATCGGTATTCAGATGACGACGGTCATTTTTGAATAATTCGATTTTCAGTTCAACCGCATTCGTCAGATTACCGTTATGTGCCAGCACGATACCGAACGGCGCGTTGACATAAAACGGCTGCGCCTCTTCTTCACTGGTCGAACCAGCGGTCGGATAACGCACCTGACCAATACCGACATTCCCCGGCAAAGACCGCATGTTGCGGGTACGGAAAACATCGCGCACCAGGCCATTCGCTTTGTGCATGGCAAATTTATTGCCGTGGTTGGTGGCAATACCAGCAGCATCCTGACCGCGATGCTGGAGTAACAGCAATGCGTCATAAATGAGCTGATTGACAGGACTATTTGAAACTACACCTACGATGCCACACATGGTGGACTCCTAAAAAGACAAATTAAAACCGGACATGGTCTGAAACCGACGCAGGCAGAAACGGGATCACCGTACGCGCCGCGGTTTCTGCCAGCGGGCTGAACAAGGCATCTTTCCAGAATGCCTGCTGCGGCATACTTGTCATCCCGCACACCAGCACTGCCGCCAACACCAGCACACAACCGCGCGCCAGACCAAATAAACCACCGAGTCCACGGTCCGCCAGCGATAAGCCGCTGGCTTTAATGACCGCGTCCACCGCCATCATCACCAGCGCCATCAGCAAGCGCACGCCGATGAACAACACCAGAAAAGCCACGATCAGCCTGATAATCTGCCCCGGAAACACGGCGGGCAACCACCCTGCCAGCGTTTCACTGTATGCATTGGCGACCACAAAGGCGACGACCCAGCTGACCAATGACAAAATTTCTTTGATTAATCCACGCATCGTGCTGATCACAATCGAGGAAATCAATATCACCAGCACGACGTAGTCAAACAGAGTCAAGATCCGCGCCCCGCTTAGTTCGGCACCAGCGAACCACTTAAACCTAATTTCGTCAGTTTGGCGCGCATTTTTTCTGCTTCGTCTCTGGATTCAAACGGACCGATGCGAATACGGGTTTTATCGCCAGAGGCGGTTGGTACCTTTTGTGTGTAAGATTTGATGCCACCGCTCTTGAGTTTGGCTTGCAATTCATCCACTTTTTCCTGGGTGGACAAGACCGCAACCTGCACGACGAAGGAGGATTTATCAGCGGCTTCAGGCTTCGCCACTTTGGGTGGTGCCTTGCCTTCGAGAATCGCTAATGCACGCGCTGCATCATCATCGTTACCGTTCGTTTTCACGAGTTTGGTTTCAGCTTTTGGTTCCGGTTTGGTATCGGCTTTACGTTCAGGCTTAGGCTCTGCTTTATGCTCAGCTTTCGCCACATCTTTCTCTGCCGGTTTCGCTACAGGCTTAGATTCTGGCTTACTTTCCGGCTTGGATTCTGACTTAGTTTCTGACTTCGTTTCTGGCTTAACTTCCGTTTTCGCTTCGACTTTGCGCTCGGGCCGTGGCTCTGTAACGGCTGGCTTGTCGGATTTAGCAATTACCGTCGCCACATCGGTTTTCGCTGGCGCGACCTTGCTGACGACGTCAGTTGCTGGCTTGCTTTTCGCATTGCTGACAGGCTCAATGATTTCTTCTACAGCATCACTGTTGGTGACAGCCGATTTACGCGGCGCCACTGGCTCAGCGACCTGATTCGCAGCGATATCTGTCACTTTATCTTTTGCAGGAATACGGATGTTAACGTCGTCGGCCAGCGGCTTAGGCTCGGAATCCAGAATCATCGGTAAGCCGATAATCGCCGCCAGCGCCAATGCCATCGCGCCGATCAGACGGCGACGTGCACGTTTTTTTTCCGGAAGTATCGGGTCGTTGATCTTATTTTTACGGGCACTCTCTGTCTTTTTACTGCGAGCCCGGGACTGAACACTGTCCTCCTCAGAACGGGAACGGAATTCACCGCTGTCCTGACTGTCGGAAGTTTCTTGCTTCTGTTTAAAGCGCGAGAGCAAACCCATGTGCAAATAATCTGGTTAGTTAGTGTTGTTTGCCCGGAAAATCCGGAGCAAACCGACAAAATCACATCAATGCAGTGCAGTCCTTCTGGCGCGCATTGCACCGGCGACCGTCAGGAAAGAACCGAAGACCACTATTCTATCATTTTCACCCGCCTTGCTGATGGCTTCTGTATAGGCAGCTTCCGGCGCTTCAAAAGCGACGATGGTTTTTTCAGGGTCACTTAACACACCGGCATCCAGCAATTTTTGTTTCAATTGTGCAGCAGTCGCAGCGCGCGGCAAAGGTAAGCCAGTCACGTACCAGTGATCGACTTTATCTTTCAATTGCGCGATCACACCGTCAATATCCTTATCCAGCATGGAGCCAAACACAGCATAGGTGTAGGCGTGAAAGCCCATGTTATCGAGATTCTGCGACAGCGTTGCCGCTGCGTGCGGATTGTGCGCAACATCCAGCACCACCGCCGGACGCCCCGGCATCACCTGGAAACGACCTGGCAATTCCACCATCACCAACCCGGTACGCACTTCCTGCGCCCCGACCGGCAATTCATTGCGCAGCACCTCTAACGCCGCGAGTACACCGGATGCGTTCAACAACTGATTCGCGCCACGCAAGCTGGGATAACCAAGAGAGTTGCGACGCTGGGTACGACCACCAAAATTCCATTGTTGCTTATCGCCAGCGTAATTAAAGTCACGCCCAAACAGCCATAAATCTGCACCTATCGCGTTCGCATGATCGATTAGGGATTGGGGTGGTACCGGGTCGCTGCAAATTGCAGCTTTACCGGGGCGGAAAATGCCCGCTTTTTCAAAGCCGATTTTTTCCCGCGTATCACCCAGATAATCGGTGTGATCAATATCAACACTGGTGACAATCGCGACATCGGCATCAATCACATTCACCGCGTCCAGACGTCCACCCAGACCGACTTCCAGTATCACGACATCCAGCGGCGCTTCGGCGAGTAACTGGCAAATCGCCAGCGTGGTAAATTCAAAATAGGTCAGCGAGGTCGATTCGCGGGCTTTTTCAACGGCGGTGAAAGCCTTGATCAGACTGGCGTCATTGACGTTTTCACCATTGATCCGGGCGCGCTCGTTGAAATCCAGAAAATGTGGCTTACTGTATAAACCGACGCGATAACCCGCCTGCAGATACACCGCTTCCAGCATCGCACAAGTGGAGCCTTTACCGTTGGTACCGCCGACCATAATGACCGGGCAGGAAAACTGCAAACCCAGACGGTTTTTAACGGACGCAACGCGCTCCAACCCCATATCGATTTCTTTGGAGTGGCGCGTTTCGAGTAAAGCCAGCCATTCAGGCAAGCTCGCAGGCAAATTGGACATAGGATAAAAAAAGCCCGAACAACATGATGTCGGGCTTATAGAGAAAATTTAAATTAATTAAGCAACTGCATCGGCCGACTGATTTTGCAGCAACGCGAGCAAACGGGCGATTTCTTCGCGCATTTTACGGCGGTCAACGATCATATCAATCGCGCCTTTTTGCAGCAGGAATTCCGCACGCTGGAAACCTTCCGGCAATTTTTCGCGGACGGTATTTTCAATCACACGCGGGCCGGCAAAACCGATCAACGCTTTTGGCTCAGCGATCACAACGTCACCGAGGAAGGCAAATGAAGCGGAAACGCCACCCATCGTCGGGTCAGTCAGTACAGAAATGAAAGGCAAACGCTTTTCAGATAATTTTGTCAGCATCGAAGTTGTTTTCGCCATCTGCATCAGCGACAGCAAACCTTCCTGCATACGCGCGCCACCAGTGGCTGTCACGCAGATAAACGGCACTTTTTGCTCTAACGCTGCCTGCGCACCACGCACAAAGCGCTCGCCGACAACGGAGCCCATAGAGCCGCCCATGAACTGGAATTCAAAACAAGCGGTGACAACGGGAATCGACATAATCGAACCACCCATAACGACCATCGCATCGGTTTCGCCCGTTGTTTCGAGCGCGTCTTTCAGACGATCCGGGTATTTCTTACTATCTTTAAATTTCAGAGTATCGACAGGCAAAACTTCCTGACCGATTTCGTAACGACCGCCGGCATCCAGCAGGGAATCGAGGCGTTCACGTGCGCCGATACGCATGTGATGGCTACATTTAGGACAGACATGAACATTGGCTTCCAGATCTGATCTGTACAGCACTGCCTCGCAAGAGGGGCATTTTACCCACAGACCTTCGGGGATAGATTTGCGATTTGCAGATTCCGAGCGCTGTATGCGCGGTGGTAACAATTTTTCTAACCAACTCATGTTTTCTCCTCGTAACAGCCAGTCTGCAATCGCTGCAAACCGGCATCTGGTTCATTCTGATACAGGAACCATGGTGTACTTTCAGGTACGTTCGGCGCGTATTTTACTCGTCCAAGGCCTGTCTGACACCAGAAATAAAACTTTTTACAGCCGCAACACCGTTTTCATGCGGCGTATTCTCTAATTCCTGAATGATACGCGAACCGATCACCACCGCATCCGATACCGAGGCAATCGCTCTGGCCGTCGCCCCGTCGCGGATACCGAAACCAACGCCCACTGGTACTTTGACGTGTTTTTTGATACGCGGAATCATCTCCGCCACCGCATCCAGATCCAGATTACCGGAACCGGTCACGCCTTTGAGCGAAACATAATACACGTAGCCACTGGCAATTTTCCCAACCTGCGCAATGCGTTCATCGGTCGAGGTCGGTGCCAGCAGGAATATCGTATCCATGCCCTTTTGCTGCATTCTGGCGGCAAAGTCTTCGCACTCTTCGGGTGGATAATCCACCACCAGCACGCCATCGACACCGGCATCGGCCGCCTGCGCAATAAAAGCATCCTGTCCCATACGCTCAATAGGATTCGCATATCCCATCAGTACCACCGGGGTGGTCTGATTGCTCAGGCGAAATTCGCGGACGAATTGTAATACATCACGCAAGCCAATTCCAAATTGCAGCGCCCGCTCAGAAGCGCGCTGAATCACCGGGCCATCGGCCATAGGATCAGAAAACGGCACACCCAGTTCGATGATATCGGCACCGCCTTCAACCAGCGCATGCATCAGCGGCACGGTCATGGCGGGCGCAGGATCACCGGCGGTAATAAACGGAATCAGACCTTTTTTTTGCTGCGCCGCGAGCGCTGCGAGAGTAGCTTGAATTTTTGACATAGTATGAAATAAGAAAGTGTACGGCGGCATCACGTCAAAACATCACTGACCAGCAATGCCGCCCGGACAAAAGATAGCGCAATCCGGGCACTCAAAACAGGCATCCAGATACTCCCCGGGGTATATCCTGAAGCCCTTTACTTATGCTGACTTCAAGCGAGAAAATCAAAATTTATGGGGGAGTATCTGTCGTTTACCTCATTTACTGCCTTTTTTACGCCCGGTTATACGCTACTGACAAAGACTGCATTAAAACTTCAGCCCGGCACGTTCAGCCACGGTATGCATGTCTTTATCGCCGCGTCCCGACAAATTCACCAGCACGATCTTATCTTTTGGCAACGTCGCCGCCAGTTTCGCGCCATACGCGAGCGCATGGCTCGATTCCAGCGCCGGAATGATGCCTTCGATGCGGCAGCAATCGTGAAAGGCTTTTAATGCTTCGTCATCCGTAATCGTCACATACTCAGCACGGCCACTGTCTTTTAACCAGGCATGCTCAGGACCAACGCCGGGATAATCCAGCCCGGCGGAAACAGAATGGGTTTCAATGACCTGACCATTCTCATCCTGCAGCAGATAGGTGCGGTTACCATGCAAAACGCCAGGCGAACCGGCGGTCAGCGAGGCGGAATGCTTGCCGGTGTCAACGCCCTCACCTGCCGCTTCCACGCCGATCAGCTTTGTATCTTTCTGATCGATGTAAGGATAAAAAATCCCCATCGCATTCGAGCCACCGCCGACGCACGCCACCACATAATCAGGCTGACGACCGGTTTGCTCAGGCATTTGCCACAGGCATTCCTCACCGATCACCGACTGGAAATCGCGCACCATCATAGGATAAGGATGCGGGCCAGCCACCGTGCCGATGATGTAAAACGTGTTATCGACATTCGCAACCCAGTCGCGCATCGCTTCATTCAGCGCGTCTTTCAGGGTTTTGGAACCGGATTCCACCGGCACCACCGTCGCCCCCAGCAATTTCATGCGATACACATTCTGCGCCTGCCGCTTCACATCTTCCGAGCCCATATACACGACACATTCGAGGCCAAAGCGGGCGCAGATTGTGGCAGTCGCTACGCCATGTTGGCCAGCGCCGGTTTCCGCAATCACGCGCGGTTTTCCCATGCGTTTGGCAAGCAAGGCCTGACCGATCACGTTATTGATTTTGTGTGCACCGGTATGATTCAGATCTTCACGTTTGAAATAGATCTGCGCGCCGCCCATCAGATCAGACCAGCGTTTAGCGTGATACACAGGCGATGGACGACCGACAAAATATTTCAGCTCTTTGCGAAATTCCTCAATGAAATCCGGATCATTGTGAAACTTCGCGTACGCATCCTTCAACTCATTCAAGGCATGCGTCAGCGTTTCAGAAACGAAAGTGCCGCCATACGGGCCGAAATGACCGCGCTGATCGGGTAAATGGTAACCGGAAGATTGGTAAATCGCCTGACGGGCGACATCAGGATATTCAGAATGGGCACTGCCCGGTACGATGTTTTTCATGTCATTCCTTTATTTCTTTTGCTGAGCCCGGTCATGCATTCCTCGTGATTCATCACGTCAGAGTCAGAACCAGCACCGGACTTCATGGTAGTTTTTTCAGCGATACGCGCAACATCAATATGTGCAGCATAGCTGTCAGCAGATTACTGATCAGTTTCGCTGAGTCTCGATATCAGCGTTATCAGCGCTACGCACCGCAGCGATAAACGCTTGTACTTTGACTTCATCCTTGCGCCCTTTCGATAACTCGACACCACTGCTGATATCGACCGCGAACGGACGCACCTGACTAACTGCGCCAGTCACATTTTGAACGCTCAAGCCACCACTTAAAACGACCCGAGGCGCGAGCTCTTTTGGGATGAGAGACCAATCAAAAACCTTTCCACTACCACCGTAACTTTCGACGAAAGTATCCAGCAGCAAACCGTTAAATAAAGGACTTGCGTCACGATATGAACGCTCACATTCTAACAAATCATCTGCGCTCGTGTCAGGTCTGACGCGAAAAGCTTTGATAAACGGCCGCTGCACACTGGCCGCCAGCGCAGCGCACTGCTGCGGCGTTTCATCTCCATGAAATTGCAACAGCTGCAGCGGCACTTTTTTTATCGTGGCCTGCAAATCCTGTTCAGTCACATTCACAAATAAACCCACCGACACTACAAACGGCGGCAACGCCTGCAACAACGTCGCTGCTACATCCGGCTCGACATAACGCGGGCTGGGTGGGTAAAACACAAATCCCAGCGCATCAGCACCGCTGGCAACGACGGTGTTTACGTCCGCAAGATTAGTCAGCCCGCAAATTTTAATTCTGGTTCTGTGTTGCATCATCTGCCCGCAAAATGGAGGAAAACTTATTTTACCCTTTCGCTCATGTTTTTCACCCGCGATAACGCGGCAAAACACCAGAGTTCTGCGATAATCAGACCATCTTTTCAGGCTTAGCACTATGACAAACACCGCATCGCAATCCCACATCGGCAATTCCTGCACACACCTGTTCGGGCTCAACATCCACAATATGTCGTTTGCAGAGGCAAATCAGCATTTGTTAAACGTTGCCGCTGATCGCCAGCATCCAGCGCGGGTGGTGGTCACACCGAATGTCGATCACGTGGTGCGGCTCGACAGTCAGCCTGAATTCAAACAGGTGTATTCAACCTCTGATTACATTTTTGCCGATGGTATGCCTGTCGTCTGGGCCAGCAAAATGTCTGCAAACCCACTGCCAGAACGCGTCACCGGTGCTGACTTATTTGTCTCTTTATGCAAGGGCTGCGTTGAAAAAAACATGTCCATCTTTGTCGTCGGCGGCATGCCGGGTCAGGAAGACATGCTACTGCAGGCATTTGCACAGACCTACCCGGGATTACAAGTCTCGATCTTCTGCCCGTCAATGCAATTCACACCGGATGGTAGCGAAGCTGATACCGCGATTGACTTGATACAGCAGGCGCAACCGAATATCGTATTCATCTGCCTCGGTATGCCGAAACAGGAATACTTCGCCTTTCGCTATCGCCGCGAACAAACCACTCTTAATGCCCCGCTGTTGCTGTGCGTCGGTGCGGCGATGGAATTTGCGCTCGGCCAGAAAAAACGCGCACCGCTGTGGATGCAAAAAATCGGCATGGAATGGTTCTGGCGTCTCGCCAGCGAACCTCGTCGCTTGTGGCAGCGTTACACGACGCAAGGCTCAAAATATATCGGCATCCTGCTGCGGGAGCGCCGTGCACAGCGACAGCAATAAGGCAGCGACGCCAGTCCTGACAAACATCGCAAAGAAAAAGACCGCGCATCATGAGAAGCGCGGTCTTTTTTCATGCAAGCCTGAGATTTTCCGGATTTTATCGCCCTCAGCTTTTGTCGTAATGAATCAGGCAGTCTGTTTCAGCGGCTCCAAAAACTGCTCATTTTCAGTCGAGCCATGCAAAGCGGTTGTTGACGACTGCCCTTGTTGTATCGCCTGCGTCACTGCATCAAAATAACCCGTTCCCACTTCACGCTGATGTTTGACCGCAGTAAAACCTCTGGCTGCGGCAGCGAATTCCTGCTCCTGCAATTCGACGAAGGCCGACATGTGGCGGCGCGCATAACCATGCGCCAGATGGAACATGCCGTAATTCAGCGCGTGGAATCCGGCCAGTGTGATGAACTGAAATTTATAACCCATCGCGCCCAGTTCTTTTTGAAACTTGGCGATCGTGATGTCGTCCAGATTTTTCTTCCAGTTAAACGAAGGCGAGCAGTTATACGCGAGTAATTTGCCGGGGAATTTCGCGTGTATCGCTTCGGCAAACGCTCGCGCAAAAGCCAGATCGGGTTTGCCGGTTTCGCACCAGATCAGATCAGCATATTCGGCATACGCCAGACCACGGGAAATCGCCTGTTGCAGTCCCGGCGTGGTTTTATAGAAGCCCTCGACCGTGCGCTCACCGGTACAAAAGGTTTGATCGTTGGGATCGATATCCGATGTCAATAAATCGGCAGCTTCCGCGTCGGTGCGCGCCAGTATCAGCGTCGGTATGCCCATCACATCCGCCGCCAGCCGCGCTGCATTCAGCTTTTCAAGCGCTTCGCGCGTCGGCACCAGGACTTTGCCACCCATGTGGCCGCATTTTTTTACCGACGCCAGCTGATCTTCAAAATGCACGCCCGCCGCGCCGGCATCGATCATCGCCTTCATCAATTCAAACGCATTCAGCACACCGCCAAAACCGGCTTCCGCATCAGCAACGATGGGCGCGAAATAATCAATTTCGTCTTTGCCTTCCGCCCACTGAATCTGGTCGGCACGCGTCAGGGTGTTATTAATGCGTTTCACCACCAGTGGCACAGAATTCGCCGGATACAGCGATTGATCCGGATACATTTCGCCTGCAACATTCGCATCACCCGCCACTTGCCAGCCAGACAGATAAATCGCTTTCAGACCCGCCTTTACTTGCTGCATCGCCTGATTACCTGTCATCGCGCCGAGTGCATGAATAAACGACTCACGGTGCAGCAGATCCCACAATTTGAGCGCGCCGTTTTTCGCCAGCGTGTGTTCCACCTGCACCGATCCGCGCAGCCGCACCACATCCGCTGCCGTGTAATTGCGTTTGATACCTTGCCAACGTGGATTGGCATCCCAGTCTGCCTGTAAAGCAGCGATTTGCTGTTCGCGTGTACTCATACTATCCCCTGCTGATCAATTAAATTCGATTTCTATTGATATAAATCATAGGAGTTTTTTTGCGCAGCAACAATGTCTTATATAAGACAGAAAACAGATATTTAACCGTTTAAAATCAAGGATCTACATTTTTTATTTCGCGATGCGGAAGTGTTTTTCTTAAAATGAGAAAGCAGATTGATGCGCCGAAACAAGATTTCTCATAATGCGGCAAGCTGATTTCATATCACGGTATTTTTTAGGGCAGAAAATCGTGCGCTCAACGAAATAACAGCAAGTAATGCGTGTCCGCTTTTTGTATCAGTGAGGGCTGCGTTGTCAATTTCACACAAGCATGTTAACGTCGATCTCTTCACGGTTATCCCGACCAGCCAAACACACGCAGGAATATTGAGCACATGAGAGACACACTGAAAAGAAAGATCATCAAAGTCTGTGATGAGAAAATCGAGAGTAAAGGCGACAATGTTGGCCTGTCTTTTTATGCTTTCTTTGCCAACAAAAACGATGACCCTGAACTGCTCATGGAGGCAGCAAGGTGGTGGATACTGGAAAACAAACTAGATCACTTTGAAAAAGCAACAAAGATCAGGCGCATGGTCGAGGCAACACTCTGAGTACGCCTGCGCTTGCCAACCCACTGTCCACACACCAGCCTGAAAAGCCGCTCAGTTTGACAATGGCACCGACTTCATCGTTTTTTGGCTGTTAACAGCCAAAATATACTGGGGGGAGTATTTTTAAAAGCCCAATGAATACGCTGAAAATAGTGGCTTTTTGGCACATACTCCTCTATTTTTATTAATATGATGGTTTTTAAAGGCGGTAGCCGTGCTTAAACAGACAGGCCGAACACAGGAATGTTGCCATCGCGCCGGAGGAGCGATGTTTTTCTTCGTTTAATCAGATTGGAGATATATTCGATATAAACCAATACAGCAAAGCTCCATGGAGCTTTCACGAAATTTGACGAAAATTATCTTTTTTGACATTCAGAGTTAATCTTCACTTTTGCAAATTAAATCATTCATTAGGCCACAACTCGTATGCAGAATTACTCATGGAAGTGCGCGATATGTGACGAAACTAATCACGAGAATGCAGACAGATGCTCTCGCTGCCAATTTCCTGCACTAGCAACAGCTAAACAATTTTCGAGAGCTCGTGTTGAGTGGAAAGATAAAGCAAAAAGCCTTGCAGATTCGCAAGAACATTGGCAATTCAAGGTTACGACTATCACTGAGCCCCCCAATCCAGCCAAGAAAGCCGTGCAGTATGTACTCAGATTTGTATTGATCTGGCTTGTTTGTGCTGCGCTTATCGTAGCCTATGCAACGATCATCAACCCTAGCGGTGATAACTCATTTGCAGGAATGTATCTAATGCTCTTTGAACTACCGTGGGTTTTTATGATTCCAATTTTCCCGGTTGGCACACTTATCAATGTCATTATTGTGGCTTTTATTGGATATACAGCGGGGTCAACCAGCAAAGACACCGTCACCATTGAGCTTGTAAAGCAAACACAATGAATTGTGGTGCAACGGGACGATTTAGCTTCGCTTTAATCGTCTGCCAAAGAGTACGACATCACCGCCCCTCAATCAACACCTCATACCAAACCGTCGGTTTATCCAGCGTGATCTGAAAGCCACCAGCGACACGGCTGATGTCGCTTGCCGCAATCGCGCTCAGGCGCTGGCCCTGACCGTCGAGTGGGTAAATCTGGATTTTATGTGCCTTGCTCGGATAAAAAATGCTTGCTGCGATTCGTTCCTGCCAGACCGGGCCGATTGCATCGCGCGGGCCTGAGGGTTTGCCTGCATTGCGGCTGTCCGGCTCCAGCGTCCACCATTGATGGTCACCGGCATACGGCACCAGTTTTTTGGGTCGGGTAGGTATCTCGTCCGGCTGGCTGCCCATCGTTGCGCCGCTCAGGTTCAGCAAGACACGGCGCGATGCGCTTAAAGGCTTGCCATCTCGGCTCATCGCCAGCATCACACCAAACTGTCGCGTATTTTTAGCAAAAACAGGCGACATCCATTGTTCTGCGACTGGCTTATCCGTTGCCACACCAAACCCGGCAAACAGGCCGCTGTATGGTGTTGTGACGCGCAAATTCGGGCCGTCAGTGTGGAACTGCATAGCGCCACCAGCGGCAGACCAGACTGCTGAATTATCCGTTGACGACGCTTGCGTTTCTTCTTTCGACTGCAAGGCTTGTTCGTTGTTATGCGACGCATCGCTGACGGCAATGCGTTTGGAAAAAGCGTCTTTGATATCGATGTTGCGCTTGCTTTTTAAATAATCGGTGTACGCCGTAGACGAGACACCATCGCCCAGTGCGCCAAACAGTTGTCGCTGTTCTGCGCTGATGGGAATGCGCAACTGTTCGCGCAACACCGGAATCTGAAAATAACGAAACATGGCGGCAGACATGCCCACCGTAGCGAGTTGCCCGCTCTGCCCGCTGAGGCCAAAGCTATCCGGCAAGGCTTGCCAGCTATTGCCATCGACATAGTGGAAGAAAAATAATCCATCCCAATCCTGCGCACTGGCGATCGCGGTCATGACGGGAATAATTTCTGCGCTTTGGCGATTCGGATACGCCTGATTAAATTCGCTGACCACAAATGGTTTTCTGGCATCGCGATAAAACGCCCTTTTCAACAAGGGTTCCCAGCCTTCACGCAAGGCGGAATGATCGCGGATGCGCCAGTCGTTTCTATCCCAGGCCTGATGCGGAAAATCGTAATGATCGACATAAAAATGCTCGTCGACGTAATCCATCTCTTGCTGGGCATCGGTATTCAGTAATCCGCCAAAGTACACTTGCGTGCCGGTCAGCGGCAGATTCGGGCCCACCTCTGCGCGTATCGCTTTGCGCATGGTATCCAGATATTGCTTATCCATCTCGACCAGAAAGCGGGTGAAATCCAGAACGCGACGACCAGCGCCCTGCTCATGCATTTCATACTCTTGCTCAAAGAACGCAGACGAAGACCAACCTAATTTACTGGCAACACGCTGCAAAAAATACTTGAACCGCGCAAACCAGCCTTCGCCATGCGCCAGAACACGCGCTTCACCACTTTTGACGAGTAAGGCACCTTGCTTGGTGAGACCGCAACTGCGCCAGAGTTCGCATGCCTGCTTCAGACTGCCGTGCTGGCGGGTAATCCAGTGCTGCCATTGCTGCTGCAACAAACGTTCGTATTCGCCGGATAAACCGTCGAGCTCCTTGCGTTGCCAAGCGCCTGCCAGCGAAGATTCGTTATTAATTTCTATCATTGCCAGCGCGGGGTCATCATTGAGTTGCAAACGCCGGATCAACTGCTGCGCATATTCGACTTGCAACGCAATCATGCGCGGTTCAAATACATGCAGCGGGTGGCTCGCATGCGGCATGGTCTCGCCCGGCAACATCGGTGTCAGCCGGTCAACTGCATAGCGAAAAGTGTAGCCGACATGCAGATTCAGATTAACGTATATGCCTTCCTGCCGGAGAGCTTCGATCAGGGTATGCAAGCGCTGCAAAGCAACTGGATTAAAGCTGGGAAATGCGCCGCTGTTTAATATGCCCTGTGGCTGTGCATCGCTGTCACTCAGCACAGAATCCAGATGATGTAATCTGACTGCGTTAAAACCCAGACGTCGCAAACGCCGCGCGATTTTCGGGGCGTCTTCTTCCGGCGGGAAATTCGCGGCACCGCTGAGGCTGATACCGAACAGGCGTATGCGCTGATCATCTGCGGTGTTGGTTTTATTGTCGGCACCGATGCGATAAAAATGTGCCTGCTTCACAAACAAACGATCGCTGTGCGTCAGCGGGTTATTCATCGCACTGAAATCAGTCACCGCAGAGAGCTGATCTTCATTCACACTGAACGGAAACCATTCTGGAACAGCGGCATAGGCAGGTCTTGCAGAGATGGAACATGCAACGGACATCAGCATTAACTGAAAAATCAATGACCGCCAACCGTGTTTGGACAAATACAGAAAATAGTTCATGAAATAAATCGCGACAACAGAGCAAGACATTAGAATATCGCACAAACAAATGACAAAGATATGAGTCAATGACAATTCCGCCGGTTTCAGATCAATTTAAGCCCATGCAAGACTATGAAATCCTGCTCATACGGGCCATGGTGGTCTTATTTGCGATTTTTTCACTGCTGCCTTACGGTATCTCCTGGGATTATGCCGGTACATCTGCATTGACGATGGAAGGGTCGCTGACCACGAAATTAGAATGGGGGAGTTTGTTTCTGGTTGCGCTGTTCGTTTTATCGAAACACCTGCCGGAAGTATTGAAAGACCTTCGTTCCTTAAATCCTTTTCTGGTGCTGGTGCTGGTCTGGTGCGTGCTGTCGAGCATCTGGTCGCCCTTGCCTGCCGTCACGTTCAAGCGGGCGATACAGCTTTACGGCATTGTCCTGATCGGTCTCAGCATACAGCTTGCACCGCGCCCTTTGCATCTGATTGTGAACTGTTTAATTTATACCTTGATGAGCATGCTGGCGCTCTCGCTGGTGATGGCGGTGGCCGTGCCGAGCATAGGTATCGATTATGAATTGGGCGGTGCGTGGCGTGGCGCACTCTCGCAAAAAAATGAATTAGGCCAGGTCGCCGCGATGGCGATCTTGTTATGGCAAGTAAAAGCATGTCTGGAAAAAGTTGATTTCAAGCTGCTGTTATTCGTGATTATGTTCAGCTTTTTTATGCTGGTGATGAGTAAAAGTTCGACCAGTATGATCATCACGCTCTCGACCAGCGGTATTTTTCATTTACTCAGAAAACGCCGCTTAAGTTCTGATTATTCGATTACACGTGTTCTGCTGTCCTTGCTGTGTGTGATTCTGATTGCAGTCTATATTTTTTATATGCAGGAATCGCGCTTTCCGACCTGGCCGGAAATCTCTGCACCAATCGCAGGTATTTTCGGCAAAGGCTCGGATCTGACTGGCCGCACTGATATCTGGGACTTGGTCTGGCTGGAAATTGAGCGACACTGGGTGCTTGGCCTGGGCTATGGCGCTTTCTGGTTGGGGCCGGACAGTCTCTCGCAATTCGTGATTGATGCGCTGAACTGGATTCCGCTGCAATCGCACAATGGCTATCTCGATATATTGAATGAACAAGGGCTGATAGGACTGGCGCTCTGCATATTAACCTTGCTGGTGCAGGTCAGAATGCTGGTTCTTCTGTCACATAAAGACAGAATACAGGCAGCATTCTGGAGTGCGATGCTGCTCGTTGTGGTGGTCACGAATTTTACGGAAAGCAGCTTGTTCCGCGGGTTTGGTTTTCAGAATGTGTTTTTTATCTTTGCGCTGGTTGCCGTTACCTCGGCCACGCGCAGACTGAATCAGGACGAAGAGAATCCTGATTCAGAATCAAATCAGGATTCTGTTTCTTAATGCGCAAACTGGCGCCCCAAGCGTAGAAACGGAGTTTCCACCCAACGGCACGACAAGTCTGCAAGAATGAACGAGAGCACGATCATCAATGGAAATTTCACCGCAAAACTGAGATCGGGCAGCCACATGGTGATGATGCCGAAAACCAGCCAGTGATACAGGTAAAGCGAATAACTGACGCGCCCGATGTACACAAATACCGGCGTGCTCAGGATACGGCTGGCAATGGTAGTATTCAGGACCAGCACCGGAAACAGGCACATCAAAGCGATACCCTGTATCGAGTAACGAAAACTTTCGCGGAAGTTTTCATCGCGGAACAGCAAGGAAAACAGCATTAACGCTGCACCAGTCAAAATCACTTTCTTTTGACTGAAAAATTTTAAGACCCACTCTGTCCGTGCGAGTAAAAACGCAAAACAGGTGCCGTACACAATTGAATCTGCGCGGGTATCGGTGGCTTTGTAAATGCGGTAATGCGGCAGATTGTCGAGCCCGACGCCATAGACCAGATAGATGCGCCAGAGCAGCACGCCAATCAACAAACAAATCGCGATACGATAAAACCGCTTGGGTACAGCAATCACTGCAAGAAAAAATACCGGGAAGATCATGTAAAAATGTTCTTCCACCGCCAGTGACCAGGTGATCGATAAAGGCGGTGGCAACACTTCACCACTGAAGCCAACAAAGATACCAAAATAATTCGCAAAATAAAAAAATACCGAACTCAGCTCTGTCCATGTCCAGTTCACATAAGCTAACTGCATCGTGATGAGTGAGAGCACAACAAATACAATCAATGCTGGCATCAGCCGGAAAAAGCGCCGTATATAAAACTTTTTAATGCTGATCGTGCCCGTCTTATCCCACTCTGAAATCATCAGGCGGGTAATAATAAAACCACTGATAAAGAAAAAAATCGTGACGCCTAAACCGCCGGGGACGATGTGCCCCAGCCATGCGTGTGATACCAGCACCAGCAAGATCGACACTGCCCGCAGGCCGTCTAATGCCAAAAGTCGCTGTTGATGCAAAGAACTCATAAGAAACCCGCTACTTTATTTTATTTATTAATCACCATAAGCCTCAGACGCCTTGCCACGGAAATGGCTCAGCTTACCTAATTGAGAGGCTGCAACACGCGCCCAATGAAACGCTTTCAGGGGAGAGAAAAGCATCAGCGCGACAACAAAAACAGAGGCAATACCCGTCTGCACAACTGCGCGGAAAGACAACCAGAGCGCATGCCCTGAACGCGCCGATGGCGGGCACATTGCCAGCTCTGTACGCATAAACAATTGCCCGGTGCGAAACGATCTTTGCAACAACCATGCTGCCCTGGCACGATCCAACGGAACAAATTCAAGCGCAGGAGCATCGTCACACCAGACCATACGACTACCGGACTCGTCGAGACGACGGAACAACATGGAATCCTCACCGCCAGTGCGGCCAAACGCCGGATCAAACGGCCCCTCTGTGCCACCTTGTGTCTGAGTAATCTGCGCAAGCGCGGAGCGACGAACCAGCACATTGCCACTACGAGCATCACGATGATCGATCACGGTTCCTGTCGCTAAACGACGCCGGTCAAAGTAGCCACCCTTTTTAATCCACTCAGGCACACCATCCTGATATTCGGGCAACACCGGCGCAAACACGACGTCTGCTGCATATTTTTTTTGCGTACTGAACAAATTCAGTAACCAGTCACGCCGGGGAATCTCGTCATCATCGATCATGCATATCCATTCGCTACCTGCGGCGCGGATCGCGGCATTTCTCGCGAGGGAAATATTCGGCTGACTTAAATTAAGAACGATTAATCGATCGTGATGCTCTGCTTTGAATTCCGCCAGCACAGTTGCAGCCGACTGTTGCGGGTCATTATCGACGACGACGACCTCAATCCGGCAATCTGGCATATTCTGCGAAAAAACAGCGAGTAATAAACGGCGCAATAACTGAGGGCGACGAAAAGTACAAATACAGACACTGACATCGATCATCTGGTGTATCCGTCCGTCATCTTAAACAGCGCGTCGGAAGAAGGGCAAGCGACGCAGAACTGCTGATATTCTTGCGCGCAACCCTGTGCTGTCGCCCTGCGGCGCGTATTGATTGTATATCGTCCCAATCACATTGACCCCTGCTGCTTGCATGTCGCTTCTGGTCTGACGTAAATCGCTTAATACCGTCAGGTCTTTCTGCGCGACCAGTAAAGCAACGCCGATCTGATGTGCAACCATCTGCGCGTCCGAACTTTCAGACGCCGCGCAGGTATCGAATACAAAAGCGTCAAACTGGTCGTGGCATGAATCCAGCAATTCCCGCAGTCTTGGTGCCCGCAAAATTTCCAGCGGATTCGGCGCACGTGGGCCGGCAGGCAGAATATGCAAATTGGGCATCAGCGGAATTAAGGCGTCACTCATTGCCAGGCGACCTATCAAGACGGATGATAAGCCGTCGCGAACCCCCAACGAAAACAATTCATGCAAATTACCGGTGCGTAAATCCGCGTCAATCAGTAGCGTTTTTCGTCCGACTTGCGACAACGCGATTGCAAGACTGGCGGCCATATATGTCTTACCTTCGGCGGCACCCGGACTGATCAACGCAAATTTGATTTTTTCCTGCGCCCCATACTTCAACAGCAATTCACTACGTAAGCCGCGGATTTCTTCTGCTTCTTTGGAAAAAGGCGCGTGAAAAAAACGCAGCTTCTTATCTGCACTACCGTTATAAAGGTCCTTGCTGCCAACACCAAACTGCTCACCCAGGGCGGAATCAATTTCTGCCTGGCTAAGTAAGCCTAATGCAAGCGCAGCATCACCAAAACGCAATTTTTTTTCTCGCTGTTCGACAGATATCTGTTCAACCTGCGCTTCGGTCAGCAAGCCTTTTTGTAAAAACAATTCACCAAGACGCCCAATTTTTGTTGCGCCCGATTGCGCCTCATTCAATTCAGGCATGCGTCTTCCTCTCAGCAATACGACCGATATTTACATCTTTATCCAGCAGCCTTTCATGAAAGCCGACCTGCGCCATCACGGGAACATCAAATTCCCGCTCCAGATCCTCCAGACAACGAACTTTTCTATGCATCAACTCAAGTAAAAAAGCCAGACTCAAACCCAGCATCAGGCCTGCGATCAGTCCAAATACCAGATTATTTTTCAGTAAAGGTTTCGCATGCTTCTCTGGCAGCTCCGCCCATTGCATGACGGTTGCATTCGAGATGACAACATTACTCGTCATCAACAACTCATCAAATTTTTGTATCGCAGCGTTATAAACTTTCTGCACGCTGTCTAATTGCCGTTGATAGGAGCTGATGACATCGCGGTGCTTTTTGTTTTCAAAAGTTTTTTTCTGATAGCCCGCTAATTCTGCTTCCATTACTTTTTCTTGTTGTGCCAGCCTGCTTTCAACAGTCAACTGGGATTGAAACGCCGTTGCCGATTCCTTTTCCAGCTTATCCATCAAAGCTTTTCGTTCATCCTGAATCGCGATGTAACGGGGGTGTCTGACGCCCAAAGTGGTTTTAGCGTTAGCCAGTTGCGTATCAAGAGAAATCAGGGCGGCCTTCAGGCCAGATATATGACCAATACCTGCGATTTCGGGGATATCAGAATTTAAATTACCCTGCTTCAGTAATTTTTCTAAAGATTGTCGCTTTGCCTGCGCCTCAAGCTTTTGCAGCTGTGTTTCCATTAGCTTGGTACTCAACGCTGACATTTGCCGGGATTCGAGATCGGCACGTTCATCAACATCAACAATCTGGAATTCCTGTTGATATGCGGTCAGTTTTTTTTGTATCTCATCCATCTGACGACTTAAAGTTTCCAACTGAGCGTTGTACTGATCTTTGCGCGCACGCGCCGGTGCGTTCATCATTTCCAGTGATAAATCAATATATGATTTCACCACCGCGTTCACGACTTCTTTTGCATGCTGCGGTGTACCGGCGGAATACTGAATACCAATGACACGACTATTTTTATGCGGCGCAACTTCGATATTTTTAGCGATCGACTCTGCCAGCGCACGTAAGCCACCCTGCTCGCCATATCGGGCAATCAGACGCTGGCTGTCTGCTGAATTTTGCAGATGTAACTCGGCAATCACACGTTCAGCCACCTGCACACTTTTAATGACGTCAAACTGCGTCTGCAAATAGCTTTCATCCTGCAAAGGATGAAACTGACGGCCGCCGATAGGATCATTAACTCTGTAATCAATGAAAATATCTGCTGTCGCCACATACGTTTTCGGCAGTAACATGCTGGTGACACCTGCGCCGAGCACCGCAATCATCGTCACAATGAAAATCAAATAGCGACGGGCACGCAGCATCGCGCCTATTTGTGTAAATGAAAGTATTAATTCAACCGAAGGATTTTTCATCTTATTCATTAAAAAATCCGTTCTTTAATCATGACCACATCACCCGGCAATACAGTATCTGATATCTGTGCCGGAATTTCTTTCAACTCTCCGTTATCTGATTTTCGATGAATAATAATTCTCGAAGCAGAGCCACGCTCGGTAACGCCACCGCCGATAGACAATACGCGCACGATGTTCAGATCATCCTCCATCGGATACATTCCGGGACGGCGGATCTCTCCGTACACATAGAAATTCTTTTGTTGCCCGATGATCAGCACATCATTCGGCAGAATTTTTTGCATCAGACTGTCATTGTTTTTCTCATCGTCAAAATCGAGCTTCAGCGAAGTAAACTCGCGCAACTCTGTGTGACCATTCTGACTAGCCCTGCGCAATACCTTCAGATGTTTATCCGCTCTGGGAGTAACGCCACCAGCGAGACTCAACGCTTCTACAATACTCATCTGCCCCTGCAGGGGGAAGCGCCCGGGACGCAGCACTTCGCCTATCACTGAAAAACTGCGACTGACTTGCTGGTTGATTTTGACTGAAACTTTCGGATTCAGTAAGTATTGGCCCTGTTCCAGTTTGCGGGAAAAAATACTGGCTACCTCATTCGCCGTCTTTCCTTTTATGTCTATCGTTCCCACCAGAGGCAAGGTGATAATACCGGTAGGACCAACGATCACATCAGCGCTCAGGTCAGGTTGTCCGAACACGGTAATCAACAGCTGATCGCCTTCTCCTACCAGGTCGGAAGAGAAATCAGGTACAGATAAAGCAGATTGTTCCTGCTGAATGGCGGGTGTTTTCTCTGCGGGCAAAGTGGAGAGTTGGCTTTCCACCTTCAGCTTTGGACTGATCGCTTGCTCAGCCTCTTGTGCAAAAACATTAGCAAATAATGAAATCAGCAGAATTCCGGCGCAAAAACGCCTTAAAAATTTTGCTTCAAATTTCAAAATAGAAGTAAAAATCATTTAAACCTAAGCTTAGAGGGAAAACCGTTTTATTTTATATTGCCAGAGTAAATAAAGATGCAAATTTTTGTCATACACACAAAATATCTTGCGTTTGAAATGCATCCGCATATCCATGACTTAAAACACAAACATAACAATTATTAACTATTAACAATTGTTCGCACGACACTCGCTACGTTAATATTGCACAAAATGAATGAAAGCAAACTATGGTTCCATCCACAACAGAGCAAGTCCCGCAGCATCCCGTTTTGAATAACAACATCAAGGTTGACTCCAGTGGCTATCAGACCGTGCCGCTGGTCATTATCGCTCCTGTTCGCGACGAAGCAGACTTAATCCGTCTGACTCTCGATTCTATGGTTCGCCAAACCATACGTCCTGTTGAGTGGATCATCGTCGATGATGGATCACAAGATGCAACGCCAGACATAGTTCGTGAATATGCAGAGAAATATGATTTCATCCGTCTGGTGCAAAGACCAGACCGGGGATTCCGCAAAGTCGGTGGCGGCGTTGTTGCCGCCTTCAAGTACGGCGTATCGCAGATCAAACACCAAGATTATCAATACGTCGCGAAATTAGATGGCGACATGTCATTTGGACCGCACTACCTAGAAATGATGTTTGATCAGTTTGCGAAGGATGAAAAATTAGCCGCCGTTTCCGGCAAAGTCTTTCGCGAAGAAGATGGGAAAAAAATTGAAGAAATCATCATCGACGAACATGTCGCAGGTCAGTTTAAGTTGTACCGACGTGTCGCGTTCGAACAGATAGGCGGCTTCGTCGAAGAAGTATTGTGGGATGGAATTGATGTACACACAGCACGGATGAAGGGGTGGAATACTCTGAGTTTTTATCATCCGGAAGCCATCCTGATGCACCACAGGCTGATGGGTTCCTCAGATAAAAATGTCTATCGGGGACGCCTGCGCTGGGGCCGAGGCATCTGGTTTATGGGATATCACCCGCTGTATGCAATTGCATCCGGCATCTTCAGGATGCGCGAAAAGCCTTTCATCATCGGTGGTTTGCTGATTATCGCCGGTTATCTGCAAGCAGCCTTGAAGCATGCTCCCAGATATGACAATCCGGAATTCAGAAAACACCTGCATCAATGGCAGTTGGCACAAATCAAAAGATTATTTTTCAAAAGTAAAACCAAATAAAAAGAATCAGCACTTATGTTCAATTCTCACTCGCATGCTAACTCATCGCAACCGGCACATTTGCTCTCTGTGTTGACGGGAATAGCATTCGGTACCGCAATTTGCCTGACCTTGTTTGCTATTTTGCATCAGGTCGAAGAAACAGATGTGGATGTGTTTGGCATCCGCATCATTATTGCAGGCTTTACCAGCATCATCGTTTTCTCAAGTCACCAGTTACTCAATTCACTGCAGGCTAAAGACGCACTTCCTTTATTTCCCAAATTGAGCTGGCGCTGGTTTATCGTCTTCATGGTCGTGTTGCTGACGGCCTATATCGATAAGGCATCGGAACAACTGTCTCGTAAAGTCATGTTCTTATGGCTGGTGATAACGCCATTTGTTCTGATGAGCGTCGCCATGCTGATACGGTCTGTTGCCAAAGCTTACTATTCCAACCCCGCCCGCCGCAGAAAAGCAGTGCTGATCTGGTCAAATTCAGCTTCTGCTGGATTAGTCAATGCTTTAAGGGATTCGCCGTTGGCAGCGATAGACCTGATCGGTTTTTTTGATAACAGGAATGAGTTACGCCCACCTATCGATATAAAAAAACTGGGAAATATCGAAGATGCGGTTGACTGGATCGTTGATCAGGAAACCGGGAAAATGAATGTGGATATCGTCTTTATAGGTATGAGCAGTAAAGAGTCGCCGGAACTCGAAGAAATTATTGAAGTTTTGTATGACAGCACGGCGACGACTTATTTTGTTCCGGAATCTTTAATTTTCGGTATGCCTGGCATTCAACTACGCGAATTAGCAGGTCAGCCCGTGCTGGCATCGACCGAGACGCCATTCATCGGCTTGGCAGCGCTACCCAAAAGGATACTGGATTTTACCGGGGCACTGATAGGTCTGATTCTATTGGCACCTGTTTTACTTGCGATTGCCATCGGCGTACGTCTGAGTTCGGCCGGCCCTGTACTATTTAAGCAAGTCAGATACGGCATCGCCGGGCGACCGATCAATGTGTATAAATTCCGCAGCATGAAAACAGCACCGAAAGATGTTCCGGTGATTCAGGCAAAAGTCGGTGATTCCAGGGTCACTAAATTTGGTAGCTTCATCAGAAAAACATCGCTCGATGAATTACCACAGTTGTTTAATGTGCTGAAAGGTGAAATGAGTCTGGTCGGGCCACGGCCACACGCTGTTGAGCACAATGAGCTGTACAGAAAACTGGTGACTGGCTACATGTTCCGCCATAAGATCAAGCCAGGGATCACTGGCTGGGCGCAAGTTAACGGCCTCAGAGGTGAAACGGAAACACTGGAAAAAATGCAGGCGCGTGTTGACTATGATCTGTACTACATGCAGCACTGGTCTATCTGGCTCGATATCGTCATTATCTGGCGCACTCTGAAAGTCGTTTTTGGCGATAAAAATGCTTATTGAGCCGTCATTCATTCGTCTTATTTTTTAGCATTTTTCCAAGCGCGGATCGTTTTTCCCAGATTGGATTCTTTCAGATACGCCCTTGCCGATAAGTAAGCGCCCTGCGCTTTACTTATTACTGCAGGAGCAGATACCGCACCCTCGCAAAGAGGAATGAATCCGGTGGCAAAGCGCTGCTTATACGCTTGCTCACCACGTCCCAGGTCTATCAGATCAATCTGATGCGCCTGCGCCTCTCGGGCGCAGGATGCCAACAAAATCAAACCGGGTGAAAATTCTGCATAATCCGTGTCGTACCAAGGAAACCAGTAGTGCAAAACGTTACCGGACCGCATACCAAAATGGGCAGCGATCATCTTGTCACCTGCATATAAACAAGAGAGTATTCCGCCAAAATCTGTGCTGTGCTGCGAAAAAATTCCATACACAACATCACGTATCCATGGCGTCGCAAAAATATCATGCTCAGCACTCAGCGTTCTGGTGAATTGCGCCGATTTACCCGCTAACAAAGCATCAAATTCCGTTGCGCTTCTTGAATCCATGGTGAACGACAGGCCCCCGAATTTCTTTGCCAGTTTGCGCTCATTGGTTTCAACTTTTTTGAGCAAAGATGCATCACGTTTATCATTCAGACGTTGAGCATAGGCTGCAAAACCGCCTTCCAGATTCAGGGTCAATGAACGGCTCTGACTCCATGCATACGCAGAGAAATCAAGCCGTTCCTGCGGCATATGGTTAAACTCCATATAAGCGACACCCATTGCTTTCAACATCTCACCGACAGGCAAGTGATACTGAAAGGAACAGATTGGCCCCTGATAATCAGTGAGTCCACCACCAATGACATCAGCACGGAAACGATTTGTTTTGTGATAAGGGAAAAACCCGATCACCTGCCCAGCATCTTCTATTACCAGAACACGCACGTCCCGCCGCGCAGCTGCGATAATCTGAGAATATTGCGGATGATAATAAGGACTGCGATAAACGGTGGATACAGACTGCAATTGCTGCCATTGCGTGAGCAAACCTGCATCTAATGCTGACGTAGTAATCTGACTAAATTTCATTTTTTTGCTCTTGCGTCAGAAAATACTCTTGCAGATTTTTTTGCAAACTCACTTCGATGACATCTTCAACGAGGGCAGATAAGCGGCTGCCTTGCACGGGCTCAAACACAAATACTTTATAGACATCGGCCATTGTCAATAAAGAAGGATTGGCTGCCATCGTCCATAAATCACCACCATCGCTGTTGCGCGCCCATAAAGTTGAAGCGGAAGTTACTGTTGGCGACGACACCTGCGCTACCCATCCCGCTTCCAGCATACGCTGCAACAAGCCTTCTATCTCATCGAGCCCGAACCTTGTTTGCGCGCGGATCTGCCCAGCATTAACAATCGCGTTACTTGTGCTGTGCCGGGCAAAAAACAGTACCTGCAATATTTTGATCGCATCTTCAAACGCGCTACCGGGTGTCGGTACATGCCACCAACGCTCATATTTCACAATCGGCAGCGCAGCGGCAATCACCGCACCGATCAAGGTGACTAACCATGACAGATAAATCCAGATCAGAAAAATAGGTACCGCCGCTAACGCGCCATAGACGACGGTATAAGTAGAAAAATGCGTAATGAAGGCAGCGAAGCCGCGCTTTGAAATTTCAAATACGCATGCGGCAAACAGACCGCCCCAGGCTGCGTCACGCAAATTAACTTTTCTGTAAGGCACAGCAAGATACAGCAAGGTAAACGCGCCCATCGTAAAGACGATAGAAATCGTGGTATAAAAAAATCCACCGATAAACGGAACCGATTTCACTACACCACTGGTGGCCGTAAATAAATAAGACGTCACTGAAATCGAAGCACCTATCAGCAAAGGCCCAAGCGTGATAATGGCCCAATACACCAGAATGCGCTGAAAAATGGGGCGGGAACGCTTAACCTGCCATATCTGATTAAATGTCTTGTCTATCATCGCCATCGTTGCAATCGCGGTGATCATCAGTGCAATACCGCCCACGGCCGATAGCCGGGTCGCTTTTGTTGCGAACTGTGTGAGATAGCCGAGGATAGTGTTGGCTATCCCTTTCGGCATTAAATTCTGGATGAAATAGGCTTCCAGCGAAGTCCTGAAAGTATTAAACAGAGGGAACGCCGTGAATATAGCTAGCGCAACCGTCAGAATCGGCACCAGCGCCAGTACGGTGGTAAACGTCAGACTGCCTGCCACCTGCGACAACTGCCCTTCCCGCAATCGCTTGCGGGCAAACTGAAACAAATTCTGCAAATGCTTCCACAACGGTCCGTGCATACATTTCTTAAATAAAAAATACAAGTCCTCTATTTTACTGAGAGAGTCACAATAAAGCCCAATATAATAATAAATATGAACACAACTAACCTCACCCTACTCGTTTTATATTACTCACGCCATGGAAGCACACGAAAACTGGCAGAATTTATCGCACAGGGAATTGAAAGTGTTCCCGGTTGCGATGCCAGATTGCGTACTGTGCCATCCGTGTCGCCGACAACAGAAGCCAGCGAATCCGACATTCCCGCCAGCGGTGCACCGTATGTCGAACTCTCAGATATGAAGGAATGCGCAGGCATCGCACTGGGTTCGCCGACGCGCTTCGGCAATATGGCGTCGGCAATGAAGTATTTTTGGGATGGCACCGCCGCCGACTGGCTTTCAGGAACACTGAGCGGAAAACCAGCCTGTGTATTCACCAGTACCGGCAGTCTGCATGGCGGTCAGGAGTCAACTTTATTAAGCATGATGTTACCGCTGCTGCATCACGGCATGCTGATCACCGGCCTGCCTTACAGCGAAGCTGAACTGATGACGACATCCACAGGCGGCAGCCCTTACGGCGCCACCCACTGGTCCGGATTGGATGGAAAAAACACGATCTCCGAAGATAGTCGCCGTCTGGCAATCGCACTGGGCCGCAGGCTTGCGGAAACGGCTGTCAAACTCAATACAGCATCATGATTACGGCGCGCCAAAAACAATTTCACCTGCTCGCCTGTGTCAGTCTGATTGGACTGATTTTGTTGTGTATTTTATGGGAAGCCTGGCTGGCACCAGTCAGGGCGGGCAGCTTCTGGCTCATGCTGAAAGCATTGCCTTTGTTTATTCCTTTGCGCGGCGTTTTACGCAAAGATAATTACACGATGCAATGGACCTCGATGCTGATCTGGCTGTATTTCACTGAAGGTATCGTCCGCGCCTATAGCGACATCAATCTGCTGTCAGTTAAACTGGCCTGGATGGAAGTTATACTCTCTGTCACCTATGTCACAGGCATTCTGGGTTACCTGCGTCCAATTAAAAAGGAAGCAAAAAAAGCCAGAAAGAGTCAGAATGACTGAATTCATCCAGCAATGCCGTAACGCTATCGGTGCCAGTTATGTTCTGACGGATAAAGAAGACACATTTGCCTACGAGCAGGAATGGCGTCAACGTCTGCGTGGGAATGCCTTAGCAGTTTTACGGCCAGCGTCAACACAAGAAGTCGCCAGTCTGATCACTATTTGTAAATCTTTCGGCGTATCTGTTGTTCCTCAGGGAGGTAATACTGGCCTGGTTTTAGGTAGTATCCCTGACAGTAGCGGTAAATCAGTGGTGCTTTCACTCAAGCGTTTAAACAACATCCGCGCAATTGATACGGCAAACAATACATTGACCGCGGAAGCTGGCTGCCTGCTCAGCGCGATTCAGCAAGCAGCGGCAAAGGTGAGCAGGCTTTACCCTTTGTCGCTGGCGTCAGAGGGAAGCTGCACCGTCGGCGGCAATCTCGCTACGAATGCGGGCGGCACTGCTGTACTGCGCTATGGCAACGCACGCGACTTATGCCTTGGGCTCGAAGTCGTCACTGCAAACGGTGATATCTGGGATGGCTTGCGAGGCTTGCGTAAAGACAATACAGGTTACGACCTACGCGATCTCTTTATCGGAGCCGAAGGCACTCTGGGCATCATTACCGCCGCGACACTCAAATTGTATCCTGCACCGGTGGCCAATATGACGGTCATGGTCGCGCTGGAAAGTCCTGAAGCAGCCTTATCATTACTGAATGAAGCGAGTAAAAAACTAGGCCCCACCCTGACCGGGTTCGAATTAATTTCCAGGATTTGCCTGCAACTGGTGATCAAACATATTCCCAACCAGTCTGATCCGTTCACGCAACAATATCCGTATTACGTGTTGTTAGAAACGTCCGAGCATCAATCCGCGGAACGCGCAACACTGTTCATCAGGGATTTTCTGGAAGCACAGTTAAATCAGGGGCATATCCTTGACGCCGTCCTGGCAGAAAACCTGACCCAGGCAAATGCCTTGTGGAGCCTCAGGGAAAACATTTCCATGGCGCAGGCAAAGGAAGGGAAAAATATCAAACATGATATTTCCGTTCCCATTTCCAGCATTCCCGCCTTCATCGCAACAACGAATCAATTATTAGCGCACCATTTCGCAGGAAGCAGAGTAGTCTGTTTCGGCCACATGGGTGACGGCAATTTGCATTACAACGTTTCCCCCGCAGATGCTCAATCGGCTGACGTCTTCATTCAGAACCAGGAAGCAGTCAACCGGCTGGTGCATGATCAGGTTCATCATTTTCACGGATCGATCTCCGCCGAACATGGTCTCGGTGCATTAAAGAAAGAAGAAATTCTACGTTATAAATCGCCCATCGAAATGAATCTGATGCGTTCGATAAAGCAGGCTTTAGATCCTCACAATCTGATGAACCCGGGAAAAATTATCTGATCAGGGAGATGTAAATGAAACGTTTTCTGATGGTTTTCTTACTCTGCATTTCTTATACACAGCATCTGTCTGCGGCGGAAATTTATCAATGTGAAAAAGATGGGCGGGTGCAATACAGCCAGACACCCTGCACACAGGATCAAAAAAACTTGGGGAAAAAAGTAACGCAAGACTCAACGGACAGCGAAAGCGAAAAACAGCATCGCATCACCCAGTTGGCGCAAGATAAAAAAGAAGCCGCCAGATTAGAACGAGAACGGCACAAAACAGAAGTTAAACGAGACAAAGAAAACAGTCGGCAAGCTGCTAAAACAGAAAAACAAAAAAGCCAGTGTGACAAAGCGCATTTGCAAGTGAAATGGGCCGAAGAAGATGCACGCAATGCATCACCCAAATCAGAAGCCAAAGCCCGACAAAAATTGAAACGCACAAAGGAAAAAGCAGATCTTGCGTGCAAACACTAGCGGCATTGCCAGCCAGGTCAGCGACCCAAAAAACAGATCTGAAGTGCCAAGATCTAAGGGTACTTGATCGATAGTATGAATGCCGAAAGCTCAATCAAGACAAAGGTTTCGAGTTGATTTTTCTGGCTTATTTTGAATGTGCATGCAAACTCAGTTTGATTACATTCCATGCAGCGCATCGAGATGGGCTCTACTCCGTTGGGTCACGCGGCTCTTGAACCTAATGCAGCACTTGGTACCAACCCATTCGCAAGGTCTTTCTGAAGCAAAGTATGCCGGAGCGACGTTTGAGCTGACTGGCAAGGTCTCCTCCATTCAGCGTTTGCGTCGCACCCTAAGCGCAAGTGGTATTTCACCCGCCCGGCTAATGTGCAGAAGGTATTGGGCACCAGGTAAGATTGGACTGAATGGAGGTACAGCCACGTGTGGCACAACAGAGTATCCAAGGTAATCCATGAAATGGATTGGTATCGAAGAACATTTTCTTACAGCTGAAGTTGAGCAAGCCTAGAATGCAATTGATAGCCACCTGTTTGATCTCGCCGATCACCGACTGGCGTTGATAGATGAAACCGGGCCGGACGCTCAGGTCTTGTCGCTGATCTGTGCGGCGCGCAATTGACTGAGGCGAATAGCGGCTATAAAAATTTCAGGGTATCTGCGCGATTTGTATTAATCACCACGCATCGCTGACACTGTGTTCGTCGAACACACCAAGGTAGATTACTACGCCAGTCATGAAAGCATTGATCGGACTCGGATTATCCCGTCTGGCTCTGGGCTCAATTTTAATGCGCCGTATGATCGTGAACCGTTAGTGTAACGTTGCATTCTGTTCGATACACAAAATACCGTCCCGTCATCATACTTTTGATAAATAGCATCAAGATTGCAGCACTATGCAAGAGTCTTCGTGATTCTTGCGCCATTCACGCGGCGAGGTTCCTGTTTGCGCACGAAAAGCACGTGACAAGACTGCTTCGCTGGAGTAACCCACCTCATCGGCAATCTGGCGCATTGAATGTTCCTCTACGAGTAGTTTTTGCACCAGGCCGACACGCCAATTTTGCAGATACTGTACCGGCGTTACCCCCACCACATCACGGAAGGTATTGGCAAACGAAGTCCGTGACATCCCAGCCTCGACTGCTAAATCATGCAAAGACCAGTCGCGTTTTGGCTGGTCATGCATAGCGACCAGAGCCCGGCGTAAACGCGGATGTCCCATCCCGGCCAGCATGCCGGACTGAACAAGGTGGTGTTCCATGAGTTCGCGGAGAATTTGTATCAGTAGCACTTCAAACAGACTGTCGAGCATCTTTTGTCGTCCACAGTTAGTGCCTGCCGCTTCGCCAAAAAGTAAATCCAGCACGGGCTTACTATCGCGCAAACTTGATAAGGGCAAGCAGACAAAAGCAGGTAGTGCAGCTCTTACAGGATTAGCCTTCCCGCCTTCGAAGCTGAGGTCGGCACAGACGAACTCTGCCCCTTTCGTTTTGTCAGTCAAAAAACGCCGGGCAAGTGGCTGCGCATACAGCAGCAGACTGGGCTCATTGATGTGGACAACGAGCTTTGAGCCATGCATGACCTTGACTTCACCTTGTCGGATCAAGTGCAACTGGCCCAGCCCGTCACTACCGGTCATTGAGTTGATGCCGCATAAGGCGCCGGCATGAAAGGTTTTGGCACTGATGCTGAAGTGTGCGAGTAGTGAAGCTAAACGATCTGTCATATTTGTTATCTTTGAACTGTTTGCAAAATAATGTGCACTCAATGCCACATATCATACATTAAAGACAGGCAAACTCTGTTCTGCCGATTGGCAAACAAACTTACAGATTCGAAAGTGAACATCATGAAAGTCTTCAAAAACATCTTCCTCGCTTCAAGCATCGCAGCTGCCAGCCTGACTGCAATATCCGCACCTCACACCGCCATTGCTGCGCCAAGTGTGAGCCAGCCGTCTTCCATGTTCATCACGGCCCAAGACGGCACGCCACTGTATTACAAAGACTGGGGACCGAAAGAGGGCAAAGTCGTTGTCTTCAGCCATGGATGGCCGCTGAACTCGGACAGCTGGGAAGCCCAAATGCTGTTCCTGGCCGAGAAAGGTTACCGGGTGATTGCGCATGACCGCCGCGGCCACGGTCGCTCTGGACAATCATGGAATGGCAACAATATGAACCAGTATGCGGATGACTTGGGCGTCGTACTAGAGACGTTAAATGTGAAAGACGTAACACTGGTGGGTTTCTCAACTGGTGGGGGCGAGGTGGCACGCTATGTCGGCCGGCACGGCAGCAAGCGCGTCAGCAAAATTGTTCTGGTGAGCGCAGTGACGCCGTTGATGCTGAAAACCGAGGCGAACCCGAATGGCGTTCCGCTGGAAGTGTTTGATGGCCTACGCAAAGGATCAACCACAAACCGCTCGCAACTCTACAAAGACATTGCCAGTGGTCCATTTTTCGGCTTCAACCGCTCCGGCGCAAGCGCTTCCGCCGGTTTGATCGACGCGTTCTGGCTGCAAGGCATGACGGCCTCGCACAAAGGGACTTTTGACTCGATCAAGGCATTCTCCGAGACCAATTTTGTAGAAGACTTGAAACGCATCGACGTGCCGACCCTGGTCATTCATGGTGACGATGACCAAATCGTTCCGATTCAAACCTCAGGGCGAGCGACCGTAAAATTAGTCAAAGGTGCGAAAATCATCGAGTATCCAGGTGCTCCTCACGGTATCACAGACACGCACAAAGACCGCTTGAATCAGGACTTGTTGGATTTCATCAGTCAGTAATGTTGATCAGAAAAATTAGTCAGTAAACTGACACTTAGATGGCACTGGAGAGCTGACTTCAGTGCCCCTTTTGCACTCGCCCCAAGTCAGAGCGACGAGCAGCGCGCAAAAGATTTGAAGCAGAGGCATCAACATTCATTTTAAGAGCGATTGGTCTATATTTGAGCGGATCGGCACGATGCCGTTACGCTGTAAGAGACTACTTTACTAAGCAGTCGATGAGGGTAAAGGATAACCTTGCAGATTTAAGGCGAATCAGGCTTGCAAGAAGTGAATTATGAGGGTTTGCACCATAGCCGACACCCATACGCTCATTCATTTCGGCCTGTAAAGCATGTTTCAAAAGCCTTCCGGCGGCTTCGGTATTTCTATGGGCAGAAGCGAAACGAATTTTCGTGCCATGCATCGATTTTTTCGTCAGTGTTCCTTAGCGTACTACATTGCGGCACGCGCAAACATCGCCGTCAAGTGATCGATAAACAGTCGCACCCTCGCCGGCAAATGTCTGCGCGATGCGTACATCACTTGCACAGGGGCGCGCTCACCAGTCCACTGTGGCAGCACTTCCACTAAACGGCCACTGGCTAACTCGTCCGAAACGTCGAGGAAAGACCTGCGCACCAAGCCCATGCCTGCAAGCGCCCAGTCGTGGGCAAGTTCACCATTATCCGTCGCAAATCGCCCCTTGACCCTTACGGTCGTCTGCAGCCCCGTATCGCTTTGCTCCAAACGCCAGTCTGCATGGGATGCGCTGCTGCGACTCATTACGATGCAATCATGTGCAACCAGCTCTGCCGGCGTCTGGGGTATGCCACGTTGGTTCAAATAGGTTGGTGCTGCACAGATGATACGGCGATTATCCGTGAGATACCGCGCAATCAGCCGCGAATCAGGTGCACCGCCAATACGCACAACGCAATCCAGACCGCCCTCAATCAAATCAACAAGTTGATCTGTCAGCGTCAGTTGAACAGACAACCTTGGCGCCATCAATGCCAGCTCAGCCAAGGCCGGTCCGATCCAGCGACGCCCCAACGCCACTGGGGAAGATACCCGCAACACGCCCTGCGCCTCTTGCCGGACACTGCCCACGGCGGCCTCCGCATCAGCTACATCGGCCAAAATCGCCTGACAGCGTTCGTAGTAGATTACCCCCTCCTCCGTCAGAGCCAAACGACGAGAGCTGCGCTGCAACAGTCGAACGCCCAAATCCGCCTCCAGACGGGTTAGTCGCTTACTACCCACTGCCGGAGAAAAACCAAGCTCACGCCCCGCCGCAGACAAACTACCGCAGGCCACCGTGCTCACAAACAGGCGCATATCTGCTAACTCTACCATGGAAGTCTCTCAATCTTTTCTAAAATGGAACAGATGCTTATGCATTTTCATCAATTTTATTCCAATTTAATAAAGATAAAAATAGCGATACGTCAGCAAGTGGCTGACGAATAATCGTTAAAGGACATATCCATGACCACTTTTCAACTTCACCAACTAATCATTGCCGTCACGATCACATTCATGGGCAACGCCGCCAGTGCGGCCGATAGTTCCGCTCTGCCTGACGCACCCTCCGTTATCGTCGATAAGGGCATTGCACCCTCGCAGCAGGAGTCTATGAGCCTCGCCGCCCGTCGCTACTACGCCTTTTGGAACACGGGCGATGCCAGTTTCGCCAAAGCGGCGCTTGACAGCAACTTTATCGACCGTACTTTGCCGACCGGCCGCCCACAAGGAATTGAAGGTCCCTTATTTGCGTCCCGCAATTTTCGTGCTGCCGTACCCGATCTCGTTACTTCGGTCGATGAAATGCTCCTTGTCGGTGACCGCGTGGTGGGCCGTCTGCATTTCACCGGACATTTCACCGGGCACTTCAACGGCGTACAGGGTAAGGGCCAAAAAGTAGATTTCATCGCAACCGATATTTATCGGATTGCCGACGGGCGTATCGCCGAGAACTGGCACCTGGAAGACAACCTGACGTTGTTGCAACAGTTGGGCATTGTCGGTCACTAATTCCAACAACTAAAACCTAGGAACTATCATGTCACTCAAAGACAAACGAATTGTCGTCATCGGCGGCAGTTCGGGTATCGGCCTGGCCGTTGCCCGTGGCGCTGCCGCGCAAGGCGGGAAAGTCCACATCGCTGGGCGGGACGCCCACAAGCTAACCGCAGCCGCCCAGGATATCCCTGGAATCATTACCGAAGTGCTCGACATACGCGACGAAAACCAAGTCGCTGATTTCTTCGAGCATATTGGTACGTTTGATCACCTCGTCGTCACCGCTGCCGCCCCCATCGGAGCCTCGCCACTCGTCACACAAAATTTCTCTGCCCTACATGATGTAGTGGACAGCAAGCTCTACGGTAGCCTGCTGGCGGCCAAGTACGCAGCACCGCGCATCCGTGGCGGTGGCTCCATCGGCTTTACCTCTGGCATGTTGGCTCGCAAACCTACGATCAATGCCCTCGCCAAAACGCTCATTAACGCTGCACTCGAAGCAGCCGTCCGGCAATTGGCAAAGGAACTCGCTCCATTACGCTTTTACGCCGTCAGCCCGGGGCCCATCGACACTCCCAGTTGGGTCCATCTGGACGAGAATTCCCGTGCCGCCGTATTTGACAAGCTCAGTAGCACGCTCCCAGTTGGCTTTGTTGCCAGCCCCGAAGACACAGCCGCGGCCTACCTCTTCGCCATGCAAGCCCGTGCCCTCACCGGCACGGTAATCGATCTCGACAGCGGCGCATTGATCGCCGGATAAGGAAATATACATGCCAACTCCACACACCTTTTGGCCCGATAACATCCGGCTAGTAATTTCCGTCTCCATGCAGTTCGAAGCAGGCGCCCAAAGCGAACACAACAATGGCTCACCGTTCCCAGCCATGGAGCAAAGCCTGCCAGATCTACCCGCACGGACATGGTTCGACTACGGCATCTATGAAGGTATCCCGCGCCTGCTCAACTTATGGGACAAACACAACATTAAAGTCACCTCGCACATGGTGGGTGAAGCGGTGCGAAAACATCCTGAACTAGCGCACGAAATCGTCGCCCGCGGCCACGAAGCGGCCGCACACGGGCAAACCTGGACTCCACATTGGACAATGGACCAAGCGACCGAACGTGCTTCCTACGAAGCCAATATTGCTGCCATTGAAGCCGCCACTGGCACACGTCCTACTGGCTTCAATGCGTTTTGGCTACGCGGCACCCCAAACACGCTGAGCATCCTTGCCTCACTCGGCTTTCGCTACCACATCGATGATCTGTCGCGAGACGAACCTATGCGCACCCAGATCAATGGTCTACCCTTCGCCATCGTACCCTACACACTGCGCATGAACGATATTGCTCGCTTCGGCGCTGAGGGCCCGCTCACCGCTGCTGCATTCGGGCAAGAGCTCCGTGATGAGTTCGACCAGCTCTACTCAGAATCTGCCAGCCGGCGTCGGATGATGTCGATATCCACCCACGACCGCATCGCCGGCACGCCAGGCCGCGTCAAAGCTCTGGACGACTTCATCACCTACGTCAAGAGCCATCCTGGAGTCGTCTTTCTGCGCAAGGACCAAATTGCCGACCTCGCTCTCACCTTGCCCAACGTACCAGAACGTGTCTATCGCGGTTAAGTCGTCTACTGTTTAAAGGTGTTCGTGCAAAATAAGGCGCAGCGGCAACTTCGCGCTGCGCACGTTAACAAGGTCTGCATAAAATCACGATAAATAACATACAGCCCAGCTGCGTTGATGCTGAAACTGGCCTTTCCCGACGTCACAGATACTTCCGCCAGGCGCACTTTAGATTTTCAAACTGAACTAGGCTGAGATAGCCCACGGTGGAATGTCGCCGAGTGGATAGTAAACCTTTCTACTTATTCGACCTATTGGCTATCAATGGATCTCCAGCCACTAGTGCGGGAAACAGTAAAGCTACGGACGCAGGAGTCGTTAGTTGAGGTGTGAAGGCGATGGAGAGGCTGCTCAATGAGCATCGATTTTTTGCTTTCGGTGTTGTTGCGAGTACGCGATCGAGTGCATCATTCGCACGGCCAGCGGCATCTTATCGATCGCCAGATCACCAACTTTAGAAATAAATTGCTCAAGCGATGTGACGGTCTGATGCTGACGTTTTGGATTGGAGAGCGAAGGAACCTTCTTTTCAAGCCACTCCTGGGCAACCTCGCGAAATGTCGGCGCCATCTTTACGCGCTCAACCGGGGCTTTTTAACGCTCAAGATTTTTCAGGCGGGCATCAGCAAGAGAAAGATCGGGATATTTCCCATACGTGATCGTCGTGCGCCGGCCATCAACATTACCATCGCACTTCCATGATTTTGATCCGGCGACAGAGATATAGATATATAGAGATATAACCCCTCGATGTCGCGAATTTTATAGGGCTTGTCCTTGGGTTTTGCAGCGTCAATCTGCTTTGCTGTCAGTGCCATGGCAAAAGTAGGTAACTTTTTTAAGTTACCTACTTTTTACCTACTCCCTACCTTTTACATAGCTTTACGTCAGTTTGCGAAACATAACGCTAAGAGGTTGATTACACAAAGAAAAAGGGGTGAAATCCTACTTGATTTCACCCCTTTTTACATGTTTTTTGGCGGAAGCTGTGAGAGGTTATTTTACAAAATAAAAACGTTTAAAATCAATGACTTACAACATATCAAAACTTGCCTTTGTACCGACTTTTTGTACCATTTTTTGTACTGTACGCTTTGTTTGGTCAACGTGTCAACAGCAACTTGGCACAGGTTTCGGGTTTTGGTTTTCTCATTACGCAAATCAACCGTCATGAAGCAGGTGAAGCGCAGCCGTCATTGGATATCTTGAAAAAGATTGCTGTGGCAAGCGGGCTTCGCACTGGTGCTAATTTTATTATATTGTGGTTGTTTCACTTATAACCCAATCCTCAAATCCGAGCTTATTGAAATAGTATTCATATAAATACAGAACTCGGGATTCAACTGCATACTGAAATGCAAGCAAACGTTGATCATTCCACTCCCACTGCTGATTTCCAGGATTCTGTTCACAGTTTGCAGGTGAAGCAAGTATCCAGTTTATAAATTCAAGCTCATTTTCCAAATTTAATGCATAGTCAATCCAGTTTACCTTTTCATCACAAAATTCTGCTTCAAGAGGTTTATCTCCACGGCTTCGGTTTTTTGAACTACTAGTAATTCGATAGTTACCTATTGAATTGCCGAGTGCACGTCGATGCCATAGATTTTCAAATATCGCTTTATTCCCTTTATCTTTTATCTCCTCCCTGTTTAGCCCAGCAAGTGAAGACCAATTCGATTGTGGCACTAGGTGATCAAAATCATATGGGACATTATCGTCATCCTGCCCAGCCGTTGGTTGAAAATCATTTGCAAATTCAGCATTTATGAAGTGACGTTGAAACCAAAGCAACAATCCTTTTCTTGTCGTGAAATTTGCATATAAAGAAGCACCTCTATCTCCAAAGTAATATTTTTCACGTTCTAATTTACTTTGAAATTGATTTATATTTAATTCTTTTTCAACAGGGTTAATTAATGGATAAAAAATAGGTAAATCCCGACTTTCACAACGTTCAGTCAGCTCTTTATATAAAACTTTACCAGGAAAAAGTTTTTCTATATTCACAATTTCCGCAATTTTCGCTATTGCCAACCTACTGGCTTTTTTTAAAGATTCGGCGCCTTGATGGCAAACGAAGGAAAATAAGATGAAACGCAAAATTTCATTTCTGGACTCATCCAATCTAAAATTTTTTTCTTTATTGATGATGATCCAATATAAAACAACTTGTAATGTTGAATTATCTAAATAGGGAAACATTGCAACTGGAATACCATATTGATTGTTATCACTATATTTAATTAAATCGATAAGCTGTTCAAACGCCCAGACAAGATCCCCTTTTTCTCCAAGCATCTCTGCCAATTTTCCATAGCCATCCTCAAGTAAACCACCAAGTTGCTTATGAAATGTTTTAGCATTTAATTCAGGATCATTGCTACCTGGACTACCAACTTGTAACGCTGCCAATCTAAATGCCGTCATGACGAAATCAGTAGGCTTCATCAGAGCACCTACCTTTTGTTGCAGTGCGTAAACAACATTATGTGCCTCCGGCCAACTCTGTTTTATCATTGAAAACAATAAATCGTCGGGACTTAATCGAGTTCCTCCTGAAGAAATTCGATCAAACAACATCGTTAAATAATCATGACTAGGATCCTCAATATTTTCTTGAACATCAATATCCGGTATCTTGATAAAGGCAAGCCATTGACTCTTTAGCTTGATTAATGCTGACCTAAATTTTTTAACACGAACATAAATTTCTTCGTTAGATTCTTTTTCGTAATTCTGACATTCTTGAATAGCCTTCATGTTTTCAATCGGCTGACCATTCGCCTCAATCTCTTGCCACAAACTCTTTATCTCAAAGATAAATTCTTGTTTTTTTCCATTAGTTTTCCATGGCCTCGTTTTTTCATCTTTGAAAATTTCAGAATTTGATTTTTTTTCATTACTTTCCTCCCCGCAATTCCACTTGTCGCGCGCTTTACGTCGCTCTTCTGCAGAAAAACGACTACCGTCCGGATTGAAACCAAATGGTTGAGCTGCCGTAGTTACTCGTAATTGAAATAAAGAGCCATTTTTTCCCGCCTCGCTGAAATCAACCCAAAGTTTGTGCTCTGCCCCTTCGGTACCAGGAAAACCGAGCAGCATCGCTAAGGTACGTTGCTGACCATCCATTAAATGAAAACTAGGCTTTATATTTATCTCGATTTTTCGTTTAGAAGGGTCTATACCAGACGCTGGTTTATTTGCCTTTTCTGCTTTTAACAGGATACTGCCAATAGGCATTCCTCTTAATATTGAATCCCATAAATCTTGAATCTGTTTTGCTTTCCAGACAAACCCACGCTGTATGGGGGGCATCGCTAAGACGCATGCATAACTTTGGAGATTTGCAGCCCAGTGTAGGTACTCATCAATACGAAGAGCGTCAACTGTTTTATTGCCAGAGAATAATTTGGCAATTTTTTCATCGTGTAACATCATTGCACGTCCTTCGTTTCTAGGTACGAGACCAACTAATTTAAGAAAAAAAAAGATAACTTATATTTCCCTCGATCACTTTAAGATCGTAAGTCAAAAATGAATTTATTGCTGAAATAGAAATTAAAGGCAGAAACCATAACTAATTCTCGGTAACAAACTTACATCAAAAAAAAACAAGTTACTGGCGAATGTATTCTTCAAGATCATCGGTGTAAAGATATTGGGTCGTGCGATACAGATCTGACTTTTATCGTCACTACTATCGATGAAGGAAATATCCACTGACTATTTTTCAGTAACGCCAAACAGATATAAAGCAATATTTTGAATATTACATGCGACGTTATTTGTCGCAGCATTGAGCGACAATGATTCAAATTTGGGAGGAAATGCGAATACTCGATTAAAAATGTGAGGCTCTTAATCAGGATAAGTTGTAATTTCTATTTGCATTTTTCCTAGCTCAAGGTGATACCAATGAATCCACAATTAAGTAATTTATTGTTCAAGCGCTATCCGAGCATTTTTAGGCTGCACACTTCGCCTGACTCGCGGATGTCCGAAGGTCTTGCGTGTGGAGATGGATGGTTTGATTTGATTGACGGGCTTTGTGAAGCGCTTCAGCTTGACATCGAAAACAATGGATCGCCACAAATTTCGGTGAGGCAAGTAAAAGAAAAGTTAGGAACGTTAAGGTTTTACGTGGGTAAAGTCTCTGAAAATCAGCGAGGTAAAATTTTACTTGCGGAATCATTATCAAGCCGAATCTGTGACATTTGTGGTCGGCCTGGAGTGACAAGAAATATTGATAACATTATTGCTACACGCTGTGCTGAACATCTGCAGTATGTTCAATGTAGCCGTTTGCGATTGTAGAACAATTATTGGGATGAGATTTTACAGCTGGAGGCGTCAATCGAGTAAGGTAGCCAAGGCTTGAATATTGACACAGCAAAGATTTCAGATTTAATTTCCATATTAGTGTTTTTTAATTTGACTGAAAAATTTAAAAGCAACGTCTTTGGCAATCCAACCCTAACTAACCTTACAATCTTCGAGCTCGTCTATGGCCCCATACTGTCAAAAGGTGATCTTTTTTGTAATTATGTACTATGTGGGATAGGAACAAATGTTCCCATAAAAACATAGGGTTCGAGATCAAAGGTACGTGTCAGTTCAGCAGCGTTATATTCAGCTATGACAGGGTTTGCGCTCAGCGCTGCAGTTACCATAACTAGGCGCCAATTGGGGTTTGATTGCAGACCTTTTACATGTTCATTTCGTGTTAAATAAAACTTCGGTGAAGTACTGGCAGTGCCTTTAACCTCCACATGAAATTCTAATTTTCCTTTTTTAAAAATGAAATCATAACCACAGGGAAGATTAGTTACCCGCTCGTGCACAAATCCTTTCTTTTTGTAATATTCGATTACCGCTTTCTCCGCTGCTATTTCGACCTTTTTCCGATGCTCCGGCGTACCAAACCCTTTAAATGGATCAGTTGCGTCTAACTCTGGATCGGGTAACTTATTTTCATCCGGATTTTTTATTGCAAAAGGAAGAAGAGCTTTCAAACGCTCCTCTAAAAGTTTGAGTACCCGCTTCTTAGATTCATTGACATTTACGTTTGGCCCTTCGAGGAATGAATATTTTCCTTGTCTGATAGAACTATCTGAAAAGGGCATGGTACGATCTTCAGGTGAAATAAAATATGCGGTTTTGCTAGAAATGCAATATGACCAATCGTAAGCTGGGTGTATGGTATCTCCTCGCTTCTTGATAGTGCCGTGCGGCGGCTCATTCCATTTTCCGTGCAGAGTGGCATCTTCATACCATCCGACGACGTGGACGCCAGTATGTTTTGGGTTCTTTGCAAGACAGATTACTGTCCAGCCATGGGGATCCTCGTGTGAGGGTGCATACTGCCCTTTTTGAGGTGGAACGTAACAATAATATTGTCCATCAGGTCCTGGATTGAAGTTGAACGCCTCATGTCCACGCCTCTCGCTACCTTTTTCTTTATTATCGTGCAACCATGCAAAATTACCATCAACCGAACCACCGCGGTAATATTCTGACCACCCGAATTTAACCCATAAAACTTTCTTCATAACCATGATTCCTTTTGCATATGCACCAATGTGCATGTTTAAATTATGGGCTATCCCGATTACAAGGGATATTGGAGATTTTCTTCAACCAAAATCGACTACCCGTTCGTGAGCCTAGTCGTAAAGGCACCTTGAGCTATACCACTCATAACGCCAATGCCTCATCAAATATTTCCTGCACCACCCTTTGTACAGGTGCCGCTAATGGATGCTCTTTCTGCAGTAAGGCCACACGCTCGGAAAACTCTGGAAGAATGTCTGGTCGGGCTCGCTTCATCGCCCGGAGAGTTTGCGCAAAGAGTAGTCGCGTATTAACACTGGTCGGCGCATCAAGACATTGAAGCAAATTACCTTCCAGGATTTCGCGTTCGCCGTTAAGAAACCTGCTATCGACTTTGTCTATGCTGCTACACCTTACAGCCAGAAGCTGCTCGAGGCGCAGCAGGTATGCTGGAAAGTAGTTGGATTCAGTGAGTATGTATTTATTGGTCGCAGCATGTATCTCAATACCGGCTTTGGTATTTAGCAACTCCAGCAGCTTGTCTGCGAGACACCGCACAGCTCGCGATGGATCAGCCAAAGAAAAGGATTCAAAAACTCGACCAATGCATTGACCATCCTTTGTGCACAACAGGCGTAGGTCTACGACCCACTCGTCGGTCGTGGTATTGAGATGTGTGACGACTAAATAGTCGGCTTTTTGTTCGCAATTCTGGGTCATCGTCACCGCCGCAGCATCTTCCCATGCCTCACCACCAAGAACAAAACCGCCATTTGGAACGGTGACCCAAGGTATCAATGTTTGAGAGCGTGCGTGAGAGCGAAATTCAATTTGTTCGGCCAAAAACAATGGTAGAGCGCGGCTCATGCGCCCAGGCGGGTCGGCTAGTTGTTGCTCGACATGGTCAGGGGCACGAGCAACTTCGGCAGTGCTGCCGAGAAAGGACACCACTGGACTATCGACAGCCTTTGCGGGAAATAAACTTCCAGCCGGAGAGTCGTAATTCAACCAGACAGGACCGGCATCAACCATTAGACCAATCTCTATTTTTTCTTCCTTAACGTTGTTAGCGTTGACCTTTGCGACTTTCGTCCTTGCGATTTCTGTGTCCCAGAAACCAAGGGCATCTTTCCAGTCGGGACGTTTCAAAATGTATAGTTGGTCTAGAATCTTTCGAGCATCCTCTAGTTGACCTACAGTGACATGGGCCTTAATAAGATTATTGCCCACTTCGATACCATGCACAGCTGGCTCGAATGCGGGTTCAACCAGTTCAAATATCTGGGATAGATGACCAGCGTTGCCGAGGTCACCACTTATCATCACCAGCATATCCGTCGGAGCGGGTTTACCGGCGCGTGCAAGACATTCGCGATAGAGAGTTTGCGCTGCACCCAAATGCTGCGAGCGTAATTCGCCTCGCGCTAACCAGAGTTGCGCACGCCAACTACTCGGTATTGACGCGATACGGCGTAGTGCGTCAATACCAGCTGTTTCGCCACCTTTTTCGCGATGAATCACTTCGTACCAACCAAGACCGTTGTCCTGGTTAGGGTCCAGTTCCAGCGCATGCCATAGTGTTGCAAGCGCCTTCTCTTCGTCTCCACGTTCAGCATAAACCTTGGCAAGATTAGTAAAGACGATCCCACTCTCCCCGTTTCTGGAAATGTATTGTTGCAAAACTCGTTCAGAATCGTCCAGGCGCCCAATCTTGAGGTAAACAATAGCGAGCAATACAACACTGCGCTCGGCATCTCGTTCCAATTCGAGCAATCGTTCAGCAGGCTTGATCATTTCTTCAAAAAATTTATCATGCAGCGACTGCATGATAAACCCAGCAAGTTTATCGGCGTCGTCCCAGTGCTTTTCAATTGCGCCTAATAGGACGTTGTCATGCCACTGCTGCCGCGTGATGAACATCTCGCGATCATAAGCGTCGTATACTCGAATCAGGTTCGGGTCGTCAGCGGGGGTTGTTGTTGGCGGCTCCGATATATTGGAAGCTCTGGATTTCAGAACCTTGTTGCCGCCAAAAAGTTTTTTCAGAATGTTCATACCACGATTACCTAGTTAAATTCTTAGAACTGCCACGGAAGTTGCTCATCAAATATTACTTCGGCATCGTGCCATGAATTGATTAGCAAAACAACATTGAACTGGACGTGGCAATCCACCGTTGGCCGATTTACGTCGGCAGATGCTGCGAGCTATTCTTCTGCGTTTTCCGCACCACAGGCGTAATGTAAGATTTCATTTTAAAGTGACGCCCAACATCACAGAAATGCAAATGCACTCTGGAAGCACGCGTGCATATTGCGGGACATAGTTTTTTTTGCGCTGGGCCGCGAAACTAACTCCAGTGAATTCATCTTCCTATGCCCAAGTTCCTCTCCTCCACTGTCACCATCTTTCTTGATAGATTTTCGCAGAACACAACCACGCGGCGTCCAGACATAAGGGGAGCTGAAAATTTCTCCTGTCGATGGGTTGACGTAACCGCCACCTGAGCAAGGAACAGCGTACTTTCCCTCTGGTAATAGCTTGATCAACCATTGTGGCAACTTCGCTCTTGCTACCGCTATTTTTCCCACTTCATCGAGCCCGTCACTTCCAAAAGATCTGGCTCCGTTTGGTAATTTTTCTAAACAATCAAACTTCGAGATATAGCGCCCCCATCCAATGGGGCTTTTACAGCTTTCGATCCACGTACCCCCCCATTTCCACCACTTCGACAATCTCTCTTTCTCCAACTTGAAATAACGTGGAAGCCACAAAATAAGGTGATAGTGCAAATGGCTTGCAGACTCCAAAGTCCATAAATAAGGCAAACTGCATCCATAGTTTTTAAGAATTCGACGCAAATTATTTATAAATGCAGTGATATTCTTCGTTGAGTATTCGTTTCTATCTGAGTAAGTCAACGTTACTGCGACAGCTTTCAAATGATTAAGCTTCGCATATCGACTTTGTTCTGTGATGGTAGATCGAGATTTCTTTTTGTTTTTATTTATCTTCTTCCGTATTTCAATCTTTTTTGCTGCACTTGTTTCGATCATTCTACAAGTTCAGAATGCCGGGCAACAGATGCCGGCGTAGTCATAAATTCTTGAGATAACATTTGCACACCTTTTTTGTGTGTGCCGCGTCAGCGTTAGCTTATCAACGATGCCCTCTGTACTGCTTACTGCAAAAAATATCTGTCCTCTGCTTGCTGAGCGGCACTTTTCATCATTTTTATGCCATCACTTACTTTTGAGTAAGCAAGACGACAC
>NZ_JACOGE010000004.1:0-429384 GCF_014284265.1 Undibacterium sp. CY21W
TAGCGAGTTGGTACCACCCCTTCCCATCCCGAACAGGACCGTGAAACGACTCTGCGCCAATGATAGTGCTGCAACCAGTGTGAAAGTAGGTTATCGTCAGGCTTGTATTCTGCGAACCCCCCGTTACCCAGCGTAACGGGGGGTTTTGCTTTTAGTGAGAGTACTAGTTTTTTAAAGGTTTTTTCGCTGAAATTAAGCGAAAAAACGAATTGAGAGACTAGACAAAAAGCAGATGTTAAACTATAATGTTGCTTCTGTTGACGTTGGTGACACAGCGTTAAATGTTTGTCTGACTAAGCAAGAATATGGGTGCTTAGCTCAGTTGGTAGAGCGGCGCCCTTACAAGGCGTAGGTCGGGAGTTCGAGCCTCTCAGCACCCACCACAGATAAACATAGCAGTACAGGTTAAGTAGTTTCGGAGTGGTAGTTCAGTTGGTTAGAATACCGGCCTGTCACGCCGGGGGTCGCGGGTTCGAGCCCCGTCCGCTCCGCCAGTAATTGAGAAAACGAGTTGCGTAAGCAGCTCGTTTTTTTTATTTGTACGTTCTGAATTCAATTTACCGTGCGCTGTGTCACTTATGCTGCATCACTGTATTTTCCCGGACGTGACGCTAAGTATCAGGTATAAAAAAAGACGAGTGAGATACTCGTCTTTTAAATTCTCCCATCAAACTTGCTTACGCCGTTTTAGAACTTTCGAGTTCTCCATCCAGAGCAAACACGATGTCATCCAGCATTTTTGCTAATTCCGCCGTCATCAGCATAAAGTCTGCATCGAAGCGCTCTTCCTCATTGGTTCCTTTGTCTTTATCTTCATCGAGAATATCCAGTGGCTTAATCCGTTTGATCGTCAGTGTATCTGTCAACACAAAGCTGATGCGGTCATCCCAGGTTAATGCCAGCTTAGTGCACTGCTTACCAGCCGCGATATGTTTCTGGACATCGTCAGGGTCAAGCGTGTGGCGCACATAGCGCACCGTCGCTTTATCTTCGGTCGATGATTTCAGCTCAGTATCCTGGTCTATCGTGAAGCCTTTTGGCGCTTCATTGCCAGCCAGCCAGCCTGTCATTGCAGCCTGAGGTGAGGATTTGACCCGCAAACCTTCGAGCGGAAGCTTGTCACAGCACTTCAATAGCAATTTAATGACTTCATCGGCACGAGACGGGCTTGATGCGTCAATCACCAGCCAACGATTCGCCGGGTCGATCCAGACAAAGGTATTTCGCTTAACGCCAAATGCGCGAGGCAATAATTCATCAGTTACGCGTTCTTTTAAGTCTTTCATCGCCTTTCTGCCGGGCGCAAAACCTTGCTGCTCCTCTAACTCTGCCGCGCGCGCTTTCGTGACCTGATTAATAACGCTGGACGGCAGCAGTTTTTTCTCTGTTGCCAGTGCTATCAGAAACTGATGATTGACACTGTGAACCAGCATATCGTTGTTGCGAGGTGATGCCCAACCTTGGCTTTGCATTTCATTCGATGCACATTGCGCGAAAGAGATTCTGGATAATTGCGCATTCAATTCCTCTGCGCTGATGTTCCAGGGAGAGGCAAGACGAAAAACCTGTAAGTTCTTAAACCACATAGCATATCCAAACGATGAAAACTGACATTCTACACGCCGCCCCATCGCAACTCACGTCGTAAAACGCCAGCTTCACGACATTCAGCGTCCACTGGTCGCATAGGATTGGAACGCAGTTCAATTGCCCACCATACTTCGCTCACAAATACATCAATTCATTACTTACCGAAGGGGGCAATCATGTTGCAACAAATCCTGATCAACACACCAATCTGGGTATGGGCGTTACTGGCGTTTCTCATTTATCGCGGAGTCTTGATGAGCCGTGACCGCCAGGTCACTTTACGTGCAACATTTATTTTGCCTTTGCTTATGTTGGGTCTGTCTTTGCAAGGGCTGATACAGCATTTTGGCATTTGCTTTGAATCAGTAGGGCTGTGGCTGCTTGCCGCCGTTTGCGCCAGTATTTTGTATGCCAGGTTTTTTGGCAAAAGCGGTGTCCATGTGGTGTCTGAACGCTTGATTCAGTTGCAGGGCAGCTGGATGCCACTCATCCTTATGATGTTGATTTTCTTCTTGAAATACTGTGAAAACATTGCTGTTGTAGTACAGCCAGAGCTGCGCTCTGACGCTATGTTCATGAGTGTCTGCAGCATCAGCTTCGGCATCATGAACGGTCTGTTTTTCGGTAAGCTACTGAGAGTGCTGAGTTTGCTGACAAAACATAAACAACCTGCTTTGATGAAAACCGCATCAACGCTTACACTTGCAGACGGACATGGCGCGGGGGAGACAGTATAATGACCGCTGTCCTTATTTAGATTTGTTGCGCGAAACGCGATGAACCCTATGTGCCATGTTAGCTGAACAAAAACAAGAAATTCTCAATTCCTTAAAAAACGCGGTTGCCCCCATTTTGGAAGGCAGCGATCTGCAACCCACGATATTGCTTGAACGCCCACGAGATCCTTCGCATGGCGATATCGCTTGCAATATCGCCATGCAGATCGCCAAACCTTTGCGTAAAAATCCACGTGAAATCGCTCAGGCGGTTGTTGCTAATCTTGAGGCACAAAATAATTCTCTGATCAGCGCGGTAGAAATCGCGGGTCCGGGCTTTATTAATATTCGTATCGCAACGGCTGCCAAACAGTCAGTGGTCAAAACTGTGCTGCAACAAGGCGCGACTTACGGTCAGAGTCAACGCGGAGCCGGGCAAAAAGTTGTTGTCGAATTCGTGTCGGCAAACCCTACCGGTCCTTTGCATGTCGGCCACGGCCGTCAGGGCGCGCTCGGTGATGCACTTGCTGCCTTGCTCGATGTACAAGGTTATAACGTCTCACGCGAGTTTTACTACAACGATGCCGGTGTGCAAATCGGGAATCTGGCTTTATCCGTGCAGGCACGCGCCAAAGGTCATGCGCCGGGTGATGCCGCGTGGCCAGAATCAGCGTATAACGGCGATTACATCGCTGATATTGCCCGCGATTTTCTCGACAAAAAAACCGTTTCTGCCAGCAATGGTCAGCCAGTCACAGCCACGGGTGATGTCGACGATATAAATTCCATCCGTGAATTCAGTGTGACTTATCTGCGCCGCGAACAAGATACCGATTTGCTCGCATTCGGTGTCAAGTTCGATAATTATTACCTTGAAACTTCGCTGTACACCGACGGTAAAGTCGAAGCCACTGTCAATGCGCTCAAAGCTGCGGGTAAAACATACGAACAAGATGGCGCATTGTGGCTGCGCACGACCGAGTATGGTGACGACAAAGACCGTGTGATGAAAAAATCGGATGGTACTTATACCTATTTCGTACCGGACGTTGCCTATCACGTCACCAAGTGGGAACGCGGTTATCGTCAGGCTATTAATGTGCAAGGTAGCGACCATCATGGCACGATAGCCCGCGTCCGCGCTGGTTTGCAGGCTTTGGATATCGGTATTCCACAAGGCTACCCTGACTACATCCTGCACAAAATGGTCACCGTTATGAAGGATGGCGCCGAAGTCAAGATTTCCAAACGGGCTGGATCTTATGTGACCGTGCGTGATCTGATCGAATGGTCGGGTGGCGGTGATGAACAGCGTGGCCGGGATGCCGTGCGTTTCTTCCTGATTTCGCGTAAAGCTGATACCGAATTTGTGTTTGATGTTGACGTTGCCCTGGCTCGTTCAGATGAAAATCCAGTGTATTACGTCCAGTATGCGCATGCGCGTATCTGTTCCGTATTGGCACAATATGCGACTGATGAAGCCGCTTTTGCGCCATTGCTGAATGTTGATCTGTCGCCGCTGACAGCGCCGCGCGAAGCCAGTTTGCTGGCAAAAATTGCGGAATATCCTGAAGCATTGGAAAAAGCACTGGATGAACTCGGCCCGCATCAGGTTGCTTTCTATTTACGCGATTTGGCTGGTGAATTGCATAGTTATTACAATGCCGAACGGGTGTTGGTGGATGATGAGCCGACCAAACTGGCGCGTCTGGCACTGATGCTGGCAACCCGTCAGGTGATCCGTAACGGTCTGGCTTTGATCGGTGTATCTGCACCGAATAAAATGTAATAGTCATTTCCTTTCTGTCGTTCTGGTTGCAACTGTTGTCATGATTTTCAACCAGAATGACAGATTGCCTAAGCAGTACCGGTCAGTATTCACAGAGTACAATTTTTTCGTCGGAGACGCATGAAATCACATCACTCAACGCTGCAGCGTCAGCAAGGTAATACCTTAACAGGCATCATTATTGGACTGGTCATTGGACTGGGCATTGCGGTGGCAGTCGCATTGCTGATCACAAAATCATCGACGCCTTTTACAAACAAAGGTGGCAAATCTGACAAACCCGATCAGCCGGTAACGCAGCTGCAGGATCCGAACCGGCCTATGTATGGCAAGCCTGATGCGGTTAAAGAGGCGGCAAAGGAACAGGCAAAAGACGCCGCAGTGGCCAAACCAGCCGACGCTGCACCAGCGCAGGCGGCTGTCCGCCCACCTGAAGTGAAAACCGAAGCAAAGCCAGCGCAGGAAAAGCCGGCGGCTGATAAAGTGAGCGACAAATCGGAAAAAGCTGCAGATGCGGCGGCGGATGATAAATACATCTATTTCCTGCAGGCTGGCGCTTTCAAAGAGCAGGCCGATGCTGATAGTGCCCGTGCCAAGCTGGCTCTGATCGGCTTTGAAGCCAGAGTGACAGAGAAAAATTCAGATACCGGTACGATGTATCGCGTCCGTGTCGGCCCGATAAATAATGCCGAAACAATGAACCGAATGAAGGCCAAATTGTCTGAGAATGGCGTTGATGTGGCAATTGTCAGAACTGCGAAGTAATCAGATTCAGTAATTCAGATTAATAAAGGAAAAGATATGCGTAGATTTACTCAAGCGATATATGCAGTATTTTTGCTGGGCTTAGGCCTGGTGTCAGCAGGTGCGGGAGCCTCTCCGGCGATGCCGCAATCCGGCGTTGAATACCGCGTACTCGGTCGTCCGCAGCCAACAGAAGCGGGTAAAAAAGTTGAAGTCATCGAATTTTTTGGCTATTTTTGCCCGCACTGCAATGCGCTCGAGCCTTTGATCGCCGAATGGGTCAAAAAGCAGGGCGACAATATCGTGTTCAAACGTGTGCACGTGAATTTTCATAATCTGGTGCAACAGCAAAAACTGTATCTGACACTGGAAGCAATGGGTAAAGCCGACGAGTATCAGATCAAAGCGTTCAACGCTTTGCACGTCGAACGTAACCGTTTGCAATCCGATGCAGAAGTCATGAGTTTCGTTGCCAAGTCTGGTCTCGATAAACAGAAATTTACTGATGTTTATAATTCCTTTGCGATTCAAAGCAAACTGAACCGTACCAATCAATTGCTGGAGTCGTATCAGGTTGATAGCGTTCCTATGGTTGCGGTAGATGGCCGTTTCCTTACTTCACCAGTAGAGTCTGTTCGCACCATGGGTCGCGTTTCTGAAGAAACTCAGAACCGTTCATTGTTGCAGGTACTCGATTTCCTGGTCAGTAAAGCGCAAAAAGAAAAAGCGGGCGCAGCACCTGCTGCTGCGGCTGACAGTGGCAAGAAAAAATAAGCTGAAGTACGATGCAATAAGTCCGCTTCTGGCGGACTTTTTTTTTAATTGGACACTATGAAAAACGTTTTCATTACGGGTGCATCTTCCGGCATAGGCGCTGCGCTTGCGCGTGAATATGCGGCGCAAGGCGCAACGCTGGGCTTGCTGGCTCGCCGCAGCGACAATCTAGAACAATTACGCCACAGCCTGCCAAATCCCGAACTACATCATATTTACGCGCTCGACGTCACCGATCATGCGGCCTTAGCTGCCGCCGCTGCCGATTTCATACAAAAGACCGGCAAAGTCCATGTGGTGATTGCGAATGCAGGTATTTCCGTCGGCACCTTGACCGAATACGCTGGCGACCTCGCTGTTTTTGAACGCGTTGTACAAACCAATCTGACCGCCACCGTGGCGACGTTTGCGCCATTCATCCAGACCATGAAGCGCGATGCGCAACAGGATGCATGCCGGCTCGTCGGTATTGCCAGCGTCGCCGGTATCCGTGGTCTGCCGGGGGCGGAAGCCTACAGCGCATCCAAAGCCGCTGTCATCAGCTATTGCGAATCGCTGCGGGTTGAATTGAAAAAAAGCGGCATCCGTGTCGTGACGATCGCGCCTGGCTACATCGATACGCCGATGACGCAGATCAACACCTATCGCATGCCTTTCCTGATGCCGGTACAAAAATTCGCTGCGAAAGCGGTACAGACGATAGACGCAGGTTGCTCGTATCGTGTTATTCCGTGGCAGATGGGCATAGTCGCCAAGTGTTTAAGGCTGTTGCCGAACGCGCTGTACGACGCCGTATTTTCACACGCCCCGCATAAGGCGCGGGCAGACGATCAGCAATAGATCAAATCAGATACTTGCGATGACTATGGTCAAAAAATGACGAACGATATCTCCCTTACCGATGCCATTGGGCAGCAACATCAGCCCGTGGCCGCAGCGCAAGCCAGAATCGTCAGTCTGGTGCCATCAATAACTGAGCTGATCTGCGATCTCGGTCTGGCATCTTCACTGGTCGGGCGTACCGGGTTTTGTATACATCCAGCCGACGTGGTGCAAGCGATTCCCAAAATCGGCGGTACTAAGGATGTGAATATTGAAAAAATCCGCCGGCTCGCACCAACGCATCTGATTGTCAATATCGATGAAAATGAAAAACCGACGGTGGACTTGCTCGCAGAATTTATTCCGCATGTGATCGTCACCCATCCGAATACCCCGCGCGACAATCTGGCTTTATATCGTCTGCTCGGTGGAATTTTTCAGGTCGAGGCTGCGGCCGAACAACTCTGCTCGGCATTTGACAAGGCTTATGCCGATCTGACCGTGCCTGTCAGTACACAACGCGTTTTGTACTGCATCTGGAAAGACCCGTGGATGACCATTGCGGGCGATACCTATATCGCGAATATGCTGAAGCTGGCGGGTTGCCAGATCTGGACTCCGGAAAACAATACCTTGCGCTATCCGGCTTTCAGTTGGAATGACACGATGGCGTCGCAATTTGACAGCGTCTTATTATCGACCGAACCTTATCGCTTCACGGAAGCCCATGTCGATGCACTGGAACGCCAACTCGGCAAGCCTGTGCAACTGGTCGATGGTGAAATGCTGTCGTGGTACGGCAGCCGGGCGATCAAAGGCTTGATGTATTTAAAAACATTGAGATTTTAAATCTGAAAATATTTTTACAAATTTCAGCTATTCCTCATAAATGTCACACTGAGGACACAAACCAGACACACCAGGATTGACATGTTTTTCTTCAGGAGCTGATACTCAAATGCATAGAAATCTGTCTGAAACCAAGGGCTGGCCTGCACTTCGATTGGGCATGGCCTGACGCTATTGCTGTTTTGCCCGGCTGACAGATTTCTCATCAAATTGAATATCTCCCAATCAACATTGCAATTCTAAGGAATCTTGTCATGACCAAAATGCGTAAGGCCATTTTGCTCGCCCTCTATGGTGCCAGCTCTGCCGCAGCGTTTACTCCGGTTTGCGTGTACGCGCAGACCAGCCCGGAAAAAGTCTCTGATGCGCCGATACAAACGATGACCATCGTCGGTTCCCGCCGTATCAATTCTTCGGCCACGGAAACGCCATTACCAATCGACTTTATTTCTGTTTCCAAATCCGCTGAACAAGGTGGGCAGTTCGATCTTGCTCAGACTCTGGCGAATATCTCGCCTTCGTTCAATTCCACCCGCCAGACTGGTGCCGATGGTGCTGATCTGGTGGATTCCGCGGCATTGCGCGGCCTGGGCTCAGACCAGACGCTGGTGCTGGTGAACGGTAAACGTCGCCACACCGTGTCGCTGGTCAATCTGTTCGGCGCGCGTAACCGTGGCAATACCGGTACCGATCTGAATGCGATTCCGGTCATGGCGATCAGCAATGTACAGGTGTTGCGTGATGGCGCAGCGGCGCAATACGGTTCCGATGCGATTGCCGGTGTGATGGATATCAGCCTGAAAAAAAATCTGGGTTGCGAAGCCAGTTTCGGTTACAGCCAGTATTCTGTCGGCGATGGTAAAAACTATCTGCCGTCTGCCTATTGCGGCATACAGATTGGTGAAAAAGGCGTGCTCGGCGTGACGGTGGAATACACCGATCGCGGCCGTTCAAACCGCGCAGATCCGGGTAATCCGCGCACCATCGGTGACACCAAAGTCACAGGACCCACCGTGTATCTGAACGGTGAAGTGCCGAATGGCGGCAGCGATAAATTCTATTTCACGCTGGGAACGCAGCAACGTAAAGCCTCTTCAGCAGCATGGGCGCGTGGCGGTATCGGCTCTGACGACATTCCTTCGCGCAATTCTGCGGCGATGTACCCGAATGGCTTTGTGCCTTACATTAATGGTGATATCAACGACATCTACGGCATCGCCGGTTACCGCTTCAGCGTAGGCGAATGGCGTGCAGATTTGTCGCAGACTTACGGTTTCAACGAACTCAAGTACAACATCAGCAATACTCTGAATGCATCCATCGCGAATAAAGATTTGCTGAGCGGCGGCAAAGGTATCAGCCCGAGCAGTTTTGATGCGGGTGGTTTCTCGTTCTCTCAGGCCACCACCAATCTGGATTTCAGCCGTTTCTTTGACGGTTTCATGAATGGCGTGAACGTCGCGTTTGGTGGTGAATACCGCCGTGAAAATTACAAAATTTTTGCCGGTGAACCAGGCTCTTACAATGATGTCGATGGCGTCGGCTTCGGCGGCAATGCCGGCAGTCAGGGCTTTCCGGGTTTTCAACCGGGGGATCGTACCGATCGCAGCCGCAACAGTCTGGCAGCGTATGTCGATATCGAAACCGACGTGACGAATCGCTTTAAAGTTCAAACCGCAGTGCGTGGCGAACGTTACAGTGATTTCGGCTCCACGCTCACCGGTAAAGTTGCTGCGAGCTACAAAGCGACCGACGACGTGAATCTGCGTGGCTCGTTGAGCACAGGTTTCCGCGCACCGTCGCTGCAGCAAGTGTATTTTTCTTCGACTTTCACCGACTTCATTTCCGGCGTACCGATGGATGTGGTGCTGGCACCGAATGGCGGCACCATTGCGAACGCCGCAGGCATACCGAAACTGCATGAAGAAAAATCGAAAAACTACACGCTGGGTCTGACGTATAAACCAAGCAATACGTTTTCTATGACAGCCGATTTGTACCGCATCGATATTTCTGATCGCATCGTTTTGTCGGGCCGTTTTGATGCGAATAATTATCCGGCGCTGGGTGCAACGCTGTCTGCGCTGGGTGTTGGTCAGGCACAGTTTTTTGTGAATTCCATCAATACTAAAACGCAAGGTATCGATCTGACCGCATCGCATAAAACCAATCTTGGTGCCGGCAAACTCTCGACCTATCTGGGCCTCAATTACAGCAAAACCGAAGTCACGAAAGTGAATGCGCCGACATCGCTGAAAGGCTATGAAGATGTGTTGCTGTCCGAGCGTGAACGCCTGTTCATTGAGCAAGGCGGCCCGCGCGTGAAAGGCACGCTGGCATTTAACTATGAGCAAGGTCCGTGGTCCAGCGAATTCAAAGTTATCCACTATGGTTCGCAAACACTGGGCACTTTCTCCGGTACGGCAGCAGGTGTGCCGAATGCGTATTACGAACCAAAAACCTCTGCCGATCTGGCAGTGACGTATGCATTCAATGACACCACCAAACTGACGGTCGGCGGCACGAATATTTTCAACGTCAAACCAACGCGTCAGAATCCGAATGAAACCGACAACGGTTTCTATTACGACAGCGTGCAGTTCGGCCTGGGCGGTGCGGCGTATTTCGTCAAACTGTGGAAAAAATTCTGATCAACATTCTGATCTGTCCGCTTATTTTTCTGGCGTAAAAAAAGGAGGCAAATGCCTCCTTTTTTATTCGATCATCGATGCAGAACATGCGCTGATATTATTGCCGGTTGGTCAGCGATACGCCCGCAATCACCAGCAAACCGCCAACGATCATCGACAACAAAATTGGTTCGCCCAGCAACAGCGCGGCGAGCGTGATACCGAATACCGGCACCAGATTATTGAATACCGCGGTTCGCGCCGGGCCGATGGCTTTCACGCCTTCGTAATACCAGACAAAACCGATCACCGTACCGAATGCACCCAGATACACAATCGCAGCCAGTACCGGCCAGGTCAGACGGCTGGTATCGAATTGCGGCCATTCCGTGACCGCGCCGCAGACCAATAGCGACAAGCCCCACAGCGATGCATACGTGGTTGCAGCGATCGGCGACAAACCGCGCAGCGCATGTTTGCCGATGATGGTGTAGGCGGCCCAGCCGCAGACCGCGCACAGCATGAATAATTCACCTTTACCGACTGATTGCGAGACATCACGGATCGCGCTGCCCAGATCGCCGCGCGTGATCACCACCGCTGCGCCGGCAAACGCAATCGCGATGCCCAGCCAGCGCCGCGCGCCCAGACGCTCGCCAAACAGTGCCGCCAGTGTCAGCGCTGTGACAATCGGATTCAACGCGACAAACAAGGCCGTGCGTCCGGCGGGCATCAGTGCCAGTGCTGAAAAAAAACAGATGTTATATAAAAAGATGCCCGTCGCACCGAGCGCAAATGTCGCCTGCATTTGCTGCCGCGTCAGTTTCGGCAAGCCGCCTTCGAGCTTCCACGCCAGCAACCACAGCAGGCCGCTGGCCACCGCAAAACGCAGCGCCGCCGCTGTCATGTGCGGAATTTCACTCGCCACAATACGACCGGCAATAAAAGTGCCGCCCCAGAACAAGGCGACCGCAACCAGTTTCAGATACGTGGTGACAGGAACGGGAGTGTGGGCAGATTTCACGATAGCGCGCTTCAACAGAAAGCGTGAAGGGTACACGAAAATGCCGGTTCGCCGCATCAGCGTCACGCTGAGTTGTGCCGTATCGCGTAAAGCCCGGCACGAAAGGAGCTGAAAATTCCCCGAAAAATCCCATAAAAAGCGAAAAAATGGGGAGTATCAGCCATTTTTGCCTTTATCTCCGTATAAACAAAGGGCGTTAAAAAATACTGGGGGGAGTATATTTTTGACTTCTGAAGGCCGGAATCACCGTTGCCGACGACTTGCAAGCCGATTGCCAATCGATCTGCATACGGTTATTGTGCGGTGATCAGTACACAGATCCGGAGTCCATCCATGCATCCCGACAAAGTTGACCGAAACCGTCTGCGCCAGCTGACGGATTTACCGAATATCGGCAAGGCTGGTGCAGCGGATCTGCGTTTGCTGGGCATCAACGCGCCTGCGGATTTGGTGGGGCAGTGTCCGTGGCAAATGTATGAAAAGCTGTGCCAGCTGACTGGCGTGCGGCATGATCCTTGCGTGATTGATGTGTTCATGTCGGTCACCGCATTCATGAATGGCGAACCTGCGAAACCGTGGTGGGAATTTACCGATGCCCGCAAGCTGGTGCAGGCGGAAAAAGCCGCTTCTTGAAAAAATGGGGGAGTATCCGGCTTTTTCGCATTGATCTCGGCGTCAATAAAGGACTTTGAAAAATACTCTCCCCCAGTATATTTAAGGTCAACACCACAGCATGGAGGCTTTGCTGTGTTGTTTATCATGCTCTTCCGCGTTCGTATTCCTGATTTTTTACCATCGTTTTAATTGTCTTGTTACAAACCCCTTGTATAATTTTTGCAATAACTTCTTTGCTACTGATCGTAGTGATTGATTGCTGAGCAAACCGACAAAATAAGCCGACAAAAAAGGAAGATGGATGAATACCTGTGTGAGCTGCGGTACTGACAACCCGGATGGTGCCAAATTTTGTAAATCGTGTGGCACTGCGTTGTTACCGCCAGCGCCACCGACGCCCGAGTGTCATCAATGCCATGCGCCACTGACCCCGGGCGCGCGTTTCTGCAAAAAATGCGGTGCCAGCGCTGGCGCTGATGCGGCCGCTGCTACGGCAACGGATGTTGTGGCGGCAAATGCCAGCGAGGCACCAGTCAGCGCGACAGAAAAACCGACAGAACAGCCAGCAGATCTGCCAACAGCGCAGGCATTTATCGCCAGCATTGCCAGCGAAGCCGCGACAAATCTGCCTGTACAAAGCGTGAGCGCCGCTGTTGACGATGTTGTGCCATCCGCAAACACGGATGTCCCTGTCACTGCAGCGACGCCAGCCGCAAGCACCGCGAGCGTCATTGAGACGCAGGCCGCCGCTAATGCAGCGGCGCAGCCATCGCAGCCAACTGGCGCTAACGCTTCTCCTTCCTACAATGCGCTGCCGGTCAGCAAGACGGCGACGCCGGTGACGGCCATCGTGCTGGTTGCGGCGGTCGTGGCAATTGCCGCTGGCGCTGGTGCTTACGTCTGGTATGCAAAATCCCATTCGCAGACCGAGCCCGTCGTGACCAGTCCTGAACCCGTCGCCGCCTCATTGCCGAGCAGCCCGCCGGCGGATGTTGCACCGGCTCCAGCTTCCGCCGTTGCAATGCCGGAAGTGACGTCAGCGCCGACGACACCGGCAGCCACGGAAGCGCCTGCGCCCGTGACCGCCAAAAAGAAACGCCGGAATGACGATGATGAATTTGACGAAGACGACGATTTTTACGATGAACCAGTCAACGCTAAACGCCAACAAGGGGCACAGGCGCAGACAGGCGGCGAAATGATGCATGGTAAGGCGACGGCTTTGTTAAACCGTGCCGACAGTTTTATCGCCAGCGGTGATTACGATAATGCACTGGCGACGGCGCAGACGGCGCTGGCGCTGGACCCCGGCAATACCGCGGCTCTCGCAAAAATCAGGAAAATCAAACAACTTCGTTCACGCTATTAAACCAGTTCAGCACATGGGCATACGCATGATTTCGTGTGCCCATGTTCCGGCGTGGCATTGTTAGCCCGCGCCGCACATCTTCCATCACCCATCATTGTTAACCCCGTCCAGAGTGACGACATCCATCGGAGACTACATGAGCAGCAATCCAACGACTTCCGGCAGCCCATTTGTGTTGCTGCGTGCCGCAGAGGCCGCAACGAACTGGCGCGCGCTTGCCATGACTGGCATGGCAGCACTGGCTTTTTTCCTGTCTATGGCGATGACCGCCTGGCTGACACGCCACAGCTTTTTGCTGGGTGGCCTGTTTTCCATCGTGACGTTGATTGTCGGTATCACCGGCTATTCGGCGGTTGGTATTTTGCTGATGCGCCAGTCGCAGGGACGTGAACTCAGTTTCACCGATGCGATTATCCAAGGTGTTTTTACGGTACATCGCATGCTGGGCGTGGCGCTGGTGTTGCTGGTGATTTTTTTGCTGGTGGCGCTGCTTGCGTTTGCCGTGCTGTTTTTGTGTAAGTTGCCCGGGCTTGGTTCCTTGCTGTATGCCGTTATGTTGCCATTGCTGACGGTGATCATCGGCGTCACATTTGCCAGTATATTTTATGTAGCCATGCCACTGGCGGCACCGGCAATCTGGGCCGGTAACTCGGTAATGGAAACGATTGCCCGTTTGTTTGTGATTGTCCGTCAGCGTTTGCTGATGACGATTACTTATATCGTCGTGCTGTCTTTCCTGGTGCTGTTTTTGTCTGGCGTGGTGTCTTTCATTTTATTTTCCGGCTATGTCACGACAATGGGAATTTCTCAGGCCGTCGGCATTAATCCTATGGGAAATGTGATGGGAATGATGTCCGGCATCATGGGAAACCATATGGGAAATCAGATGGGATATGGCGGCGGCTTTGAGGCTCTGGAGAGCGGCATGGCGTACACCGGTGCGTTTGGTTTCGCAACCGGGCTGCTGTTCAGCGTTGGCATGGTCATTCCGTTTCTGACGATGATTAATGGTACCTGCCTGATTTATCTGCAAGTGACGGATGGTCTGAATTTCACCGAAGCGGAAGAACAATTACAGGCGCAGATGCAGGAGGCAAAACGTCGCGCCAACGAAGCCAAAGACCGTGCCGGGGCAAAATTGCAGGAAGCAAAAGACGCCGCAGCTGCATCTGCAGCGGCGGCCAAGAATAATCAGCCAGCGGCGAAAGCCGAAGCAGATATCGCCCCAACAGTGACGCCAGCAGCGCCGCCTGCGCCTGTTGCACCGGTTGCCAGAGTATGTTCTGCCTGCAAAGCACCGTTGGCAGCAGACGACATTTTCTGTGGTGAATGCGGCACAAAAAATCCTCTGTAAAACTCTTATAAATCCGGTGCGATACCAGCTTCAGGCCAGTCGTCAAAGCGAAATTCCAGCGTTGTACGACTGGCCTGACAGATCAGCTCAAACGCCATAGGCGGGTTGTTTTGGACGACAGAAATTTATGCGGAAATGGGCTGCACTCAGTTATATTGTGAATGCTGTTCGTGTTGAAAGCAGTGGATTTTGACTGAGTGACGATAGCCGATTTTCGGGAGCATTTCATGGGCATGAGCTGTTTTTATCTGACGCTGACACAGGAAAAACTGGATGAACTGAAACAGCATCCCGGACAAGTCCGCCAATTTATTTTTGCCAAAAACGGCGGCAATGACGAAGCGGAATTATTTGATCTCGAAAAAGCCTGGCACGGCATACAGTATTTGCTCAATGGTGCGACTTTTGGCGGTGACGAACCTCTGGGGTGGGCGGTGTTTGGCGATCAGGAAGTCAGCGATGATCTTGGTAAAGGCCCCGCCCGTTGTCTGACTGCGCGTCAGGTCGCCGCAGTCAGTGCCGCGTTGCAGGAAATTCCCGCATCCGCGCTGGCGCAGCGCTTTGACGCAGCAAAGATGGAAAAAGCGCAGGTTTATCCTGAAGGGATGTGGATCACCGACGGGGTGCAGGCATTAAATTATTTGCTGGAACATTATTCCCATCTGCAAAATTTTTATGCAAATGCCGCCGCACATGGCAAGGCGGTCATCTGTTTTATCAGTTAGATCGTTGAGGTGTGTGTTATCCAGATTAATTAAGGAGCGGCGTGATGCATACAGCAACAGGATTCAGAAAGCGTTCATACATCGGTATGTTGATCGGTTTGACGGCATTGACGGTCGCGTCGACTCAGGTTGTCGCGGCGGAGCGTATTTCGCTGACGCGTCAGGATAGTCAGAGTGTTCCTGCTATGGTGTATCAGAATGCGGGAGCATGTCAGGGTGTGGCGATTATTTCCCATGGCGCTGGTGGTTCGGAAAAAGGCTATGTCTATCTGGCTGAATTCATGGCGAAAGAAGGTTTTCTGAGCGTTGTGCCGGGACATCTGGAAAGTGGCAGACAATCTTTGCGTGAAGCCAGGCGTGGCGGCAGTTTGCAGGATGGTCTGACAGAATTAGTCACCGATGCACCGGCCTATGCGGCGCGGCTGACGGACATTAATGCAGCGCGTCAATGGGCTGCATCACGTTGCACCGGCAAACGCGCGGTCTTACTCGGTCATTCCATGGGGGCGGCAGTGGCCATGATGGAAGCCGGTGCCGACAATAAAATGGGCGTGACCGGCACCGCCAGTTTCGATGCGTATATTGCCTTGTCGCCGCAAGGTGAAGGATTGATTTTTCCCGCCCATGCCTGGTACAAAATCAGTAAGCCTGTGTTATTGATGACAGGAACCAGAGATGATGATCTGGCACATGCTTCCTGGCGTACCCGTACCGAACCGTTTGCCGACATGTCTCCGGGTTGCAAATGGCTGGGTATCGTGAATGGTGCGTCACATATGAATTTTGGCGGGAATGGTTTATTGCATCGTACAGAAGGACTGACCACGCAAACCATCCATGCGTTTTTGCAAGGTGCGCAAAGCGGAAATTGTGTGGCACCGCCACCGTTGGCGGGCATGGAACTCAGAACAAAATAGCCGCCTGCCATCAGTTCGTGTGAACCGTTGCAGGCAGGTCAGCTCGCTTGTTGCCGCAATGTCAGTGCCTATGTTCTGGCAACAAAACGGATGATGCCGTCATCACCTGTTTGTCGCTGCAAAATGCCGTCAAACCACAGTTTGTGCAGATGCGCGAGTGCTTCGCCGATGGCAAATGTCAGCTGGTGGGCATCGAGCGGGCGGCGGAACATCAGTGGCACGATGTCACAGGCCGATTGCGGCGTCGTACAAGCTGCAACGACCTCGGCCAGGCGTTCAGCGTGATGTTCTTCCAATTGCGTGATGCGCGTGTGCAGCCCCTTGAACGGCTTGCCATGCGAAGGCAGGATCAGCACATCCTCAGGCAGCGGCAGGTATTTTTTGAGGGAGTCGAGATACTGCTGCACCGGATTGGCTTCAGGCTCAATCGCAAAGACGGACACATTCGTAGAAATACGCGGCAACAGCATATCGCCAGAAATCAGGATATTCAGATCGGCACAATACAACGACGCGTGTTCTGGCGAGTGACCAAAACCGGTGATGATCTGCCAGCGCCGCTGATGAATCGTCAGGTCGATGCCTTCTTGCATGCGGCGATACGAAGTCGGCACCGTCGGTACCATGCGGCTGTAATGACTTTTTCTTTCCTGTATCTGTTCTTGCATCGCCGGATCTAGTCCGTGTTTGCGGAAATGCGGAAACATCGCTGTGCCGTCCGCACCCGGTAAGCCAGCCGACATCATGCGGGCAAAGCCATATTCGCCCGCTGTCATCCACAGCGGTACGTTCCACAAGGTACACAACCAGTCTGCCAGACCGATATGATCAGGATGGCAGTGCGTGGCAATCACCCGCACTACCGGCAAGCCGCGCAGATGATTGTGCAGATCGCCGAACAGCACTTCCCAGGCATCACGGGTGGCATCGCTGGCGATGCCACAATCGACAATTGTCCAGCCATGTACCCGTCCCTGCGCAGTCTCGACCTCATCTTCCAGCAGCCACAGATTGATGTGGTTCAGTGCAAACGGCAGGCCCATCCGTATCCATAAAATGCCGGGCGCTATTTCCACCGTCTTGCCAGATTCCGGCAGGGTTTCGCCAAACGGATAATCGAGTTGTTGTTCCAGGTGATTCATTGTTGTCTCTTCTCTTTTTGGTACGTACGTTGTAGCCGGAATAGCCTACAATGCGTTTTTATTCAATTGACGTTAACGTCAATTCGATTTCAGCGATTGTAATCAGAAAAACGATTTTGTGTACTAAAACTATGGCCACCTACACCATTACTGACTTAGCCCGCGAATTTGATATCACGCCACGAGCGATACGTTTTTACGAAGATCAGGGCTTGTTAAGCCCGACCCGCGAAGGTCCCAGCGGTCGCAATCGCGTCTATACCGCGCGCGAACGCACGCAACTGAAGCTGACCCTGCGTGGTAAGCGTCTGGGCCTGAGTCTGTCGGATATCAAGAGCCTGGTGGACATGTACCGCTCACCAAAAGATACCGAAGCGCAATTACAGAGCTTTCTGGTGGTGCTGGCACGGCACCGCGCTTCACTTGAGCAGCAGCGCGAGGATATCGAAGTCATGCTGGCGGAAATCAGCGCCCATGAAGATAAAAGCCGGCGTTTGCTGGCCTTGCATACGAAAGCCGGGCAGACCGCGTAGAAATACCAGTTTGCACAAAACGCAGTCAATTGACGTTTACGTTAACGTCAATTAGTCGTATTATTTCCTACGCTCAGATTTTGTATTCCCGGGGAGACTTTATGTATCAGGACGCCACATCCGCAGCACCCGCCGCGCTTGATCACACGCTGGCGTTGACCTTGCTGCAGAGCTTCAACGGGCAGGGTGCGTTGATGGCGTGGAATGCGAAACTGACCGGAATGACACCCGGCACCTGTGAGATCAGCTTGCCATACAGCGATGCTGTCAGTCAGCAACACGGCTATTTTCATGGCGGCGTGATTGGTACATTGGCGGATGCTGCCGGTGGTTATGCCGCAAATACATTGTTGATGCCTGTAAGTGAGTGCTTAACTGCTGAGTATAAAATTAATATCGTTGCACCCGGCATAGGCGATACCCTGATCGCCCGTGGCAAGGTCTTGAAATCAGGAAAAACTCTGGTCGTTTCAAGCGCCGAGGTGTTTGTCGTCAATCAGGGGCAAGAAAAATTGTGCGCGATCATGCAACAGACTTTGTTTGTGATCGCAAAAAAATAACTGACGGTTCGCCGTGACGGTCAATGTAGTCGCAGCAAAAAATAACAGTATGGATGCAAAATTGGTTTGGCAAGGCTATCGCTGCGAAACCGGGATTGCTCCACTCTGATGAATAAAAACGATTCTGTTCCATCATTACAGTGAGGATGACATGCTCCATTTACCCGGATTAACTTTTGATCATGGCGACGATATCGCCGCTTTGCGTGAAGCCGTTCAACAATTTGCTGCCGCTGAAATCGCGCCACGTGCAGCCGAAATCGACCGCAATGACCAGTTCCCTATGGATCTGTGGCGTAAGATGGGCGATCTCGGCATTCTGGGTGTGACCGTCAGCGAAGAATACGGCGGCGCCAACATGGGCTATCTCGCCCACATCATCGTCATGGAAGAAATCTCACGCGCCTCTGCCTCGGTTGGTCTGTCGTACGGCGCGCACTCGAATCTGTGCGTGAACCAGATCAAACGCAACGGTACCGAAGAGCAAAAACAAAAATACCTGCCGAAACTGATTTCCGGCGAACACATCGGTGCGCTCGCGATGTCCGAGCCGAATGCCGGTTCCGACGTCGTCAGCATGAAATTGCGCGCCGATTTCAAAGGTGACCGCTGGGTGCTGAACGGCACCAAGATGTGGATCACCAATGGCCCTGACGCCGACGTGCTGGTGGTGTATGCAAAAAACGATCTGGAAGCCGGCCCGCGCGGCATGACTGCTTTCCTGATTGAAAAGAATTTCAAAGGTTTCAGCATTGCGCAAAAACTCGACAAGCTCGGCATGCGCGGTTCGCATACCGGTGAACTGGTATTTGAAGATTGCGAAGTACCTGCAGAAAACGTACTCGGTGGCCTCGGCAAGGGCGTTAATGTCCTGATGTCCGGCCTCGATTTCGAGCGCACGGTTTTGTCCGGCGGCCCGCTCGGTATCATGCAAGCGTGTATGGATGTTGTTGTGCCTTACGTGCATGACCGCAAACAGTTTGGTCAGCCGATCGGTGAATTCCAGCTGATGCAAGGCAAGCTGGCGGACATGTATTCCACCATGATGGCCTGCAAAGCCTATGTTTACGCAGTCGGCCAGGCTTGCGACCGCGCCACCAATCCGGAACAAGTCCGCGCTTTGCGCAAAGATGCCGCTGGCGCTATTTTGTACTCGGCAGAAAAAGCGACCTGGATGGCAGGTGAAGCGATCCAGACGCTGGGCGGCAATGGCTATATCAATGAGTACCCGGTCGGTCGCCTGTGGCGCGATGCCAAACTGTATGAAATCGGTGCTGGTACCAGCGAAATCCGCCGCATGCTGATAGGCCGCGAGCTGTTTGCGGAAACGAAGTAAACTGGATTTTTCGTAATGGTGCGCACTCCCTTAAGCCACGCTTACACGTAAGGGATTGCGCGTACACAGCAACTATACTCAGTCATGACCCAATTACACATCACGACACCGGTGCTTGCGCATCGCCCGCTTTCCGCTCAGCTACATAAATCAGTCTGGCTGAAGATGGATAATTTGCAGCCCTCGGGCTCGTTCAAATTACGCGGCATCGGTCTGATGTGTCAGCGCGCCGCTGCGCTGGGGGCACAACATTTTGTTTGCCCTTCAGGCGGCAACGCTGGGTTTGCGGCTGCGGTTGCGGGTGTGGCGCTGGGTCTGCCGACCACGATTTTTGTCCCGGAAACTACTGCTGAAAGTGTGCGTGCCGAAATTCGCGCGATCGGTGCGACCGTGATTGTCACTGGCAAAGTGTGGGACGAAACCAACCAGGCGGCTTTACAAGCCTGCGAACAGCCGGGTGCGGTGTATATCCCGCCATTCGACCATCCTGATATCTGGAATGGCAATGCGACTTTGATCGACGAGCTTGCTGGCACGCTGGATTTTGACGTTGTGCTGTGCTCTGTCGGTGGTGGCGGCTTATTAAGTGGCATTGTGCAGGGCTTACACCGCAATGGTCTGGCGCATATTCCTGTTATTGCTGTAGAAACAGAAGGTGCGGCATCTTTACATGCATCGGTACAAGCGGGTGAACTGGTGACATTGCCTGCGATTACATCAATCGCCACCACATTGGGTGCCCGTCGGGTGGCGCAACAAGCGTTCGACTGGACGCAGAAACATGAGATTCACAGTGTCACCGTCAGCGATGCACAGGCAGTTGCCGCCTGTCTCGCGTTTGCGGATGATATGCGCACACTGGTAGAACCCGCTTGCGGTGCCACGCTGGCGGTGGCGTACCAGAATCTGCCTGTATTAAAAGAATTTAAGCGTCCCTTGATAGTGGTATGCGGTGGTATCGCTGTTGATATGGTAAAACTAGAGGCTTGGAAAACCCAGTTCAACCTGCCCTGAGCCATCGCCATGCCAAACACACATTTTCCTAAGTTATTGTCGTCCCAGATTGCGTTTGATATCGCGCGTACGATACTGGATGGCTTTGACAAGCATTACCATTTATTCCGTATCAGTAGTCAGCAGGCAAAGCAGTTTTTTGAGGCGGGCGACTGGAAAGCGGCGCAAATCGCCGCCCGTGAACGTATTCAGTTTTACGACACCCGTGTGCGGGAATGTGTGCGCGTGCTGGAAGATGACTACGATGAAAACGATCTGACCGATGAGGTCTGGCGTGAAGTCAAACTGCATTACATGGGTTTGCTGATCGACCACTTACGTCCGGAACTGGCTGAGACTTTTTTCAACACCGTCTGCACGAAATTACTTAACAGAAATTATTTTCATAATGATTTCATTTTCGTGCGCCCGGCAACTTCAACTGAATACATAGAACGTGACGATACGCCGCCGACTTATCGTGTGTATTACCCGGCAACCGATGGTCTGAATTACACGATCAAACGCATCGTCACGAATTTTCAACTCAATACTCCTTTTGAAGATCTTGATCGCGATGTCGCCGTCGTCGAGGCACGTTTGCGTGAACATTTCGGGCGTGAAAAGCTGGAACCGAATCACCAGATTCAGGTATTGGCGAATTTGTTTTACCGGAATAAATCTGCCTACATCATTGGTAAAGGGATTAACGGTAATCGCGAATATCCGTTTGTGATTCCGCTGATGCATAAACGGAAAAATGAGCTGGTGCTCGATACGATCTTGTTTGATGTGATGCAGATTACGGTGTTGTTTTCATTCACCCGTGCGTATTTCATGGTCGATATGGAAGTGCCATCGGCGTATGTGCAATTTATCCGCAGCATTTTGCCGAAGAAACCGCGTAGCGAAATCTATACGATGATCGGTTTGCAAAAACATGGCAAAAACCTGTTCTATCGCGATTTTCTGCATCATCTGAAATACTCGTCGGATCGCATCGAAGCGGCGCCCGGTATTCGCGGTCTCGTTATGCTGGTGTTTGCACTGCCTTCTTTCCCGTATGTGTTCAAGCTGATCAAAGACAGTTTCCCACCGCCGAAAGAAACCACCCGGGCGCTGATTAAAGAAAAATACCTGCTGGTGAAAAATCATGACCGTGTTGGGCGCATGGCCGACACGCTGGAATATTCCGATGTCGCTTTTCCGCGTTCACGGTTTTCTGAAGAGTTGCTCGAAGAAATCCGCCAATACGCGCCGTCCATGCTGGAAGTGAATGATGAAGAAGTGGTCATCAAACATCTGTACATAGAACGCCGCATGACACCGCTGAATATCTGGCTGACAGAAGCTGAGCAGCGTGGTGATATGCAGGCGATGGAACAGGGCGTGCTGGAATACGGTAATGCGATTAAAGATCTGGTCTCGGCGAATATTTTCCCGGGTGACATGCTGTACAAAAACTTCGGCGTGACACGTCATGGTCGTGTCGTTTTTTATGACTACGATGAAATTGAATACATTACCGACTGCACTTTCCGCAAGATACCGTTGCCGCGCAATGAAGAAGACGAGATGTCGGCAGAACCCTGGTATCCGATCGCAAAGAATGACGTATTTCCTGAGCAATTCGGCACTTTCCTGCTCGGAAATCAGAAAGTAAAAGAATTTTTTATGAAACACCACGCTGACTTGCTGACCGCCGATTACTGGCAGGGTCGCAAGCTGCGCATCGTGGACGGCAAGGTGGATGATGTCTTCCCGTATCCGCAGGAAGTCAGGTTTATCAATAAAGAGTTAGCACAGCAAAAATAATTTTTTTATCGTCTTATCAGTATCAACAGTCTTAATCGCGCTTGCAGATGTTTTCAGAGAAAAACAGACAAGCAGAAATTTTGTATCACCTCACATTCAATGGAGAAAAACATGACAGATCCTATCGTAATCGTTGGCGCAGCCCGTACCCCTATGGGTGCATTTCAGAGCGATTTCGCTTCCCTGACGGCAACTCAGCTCGGTGCTGTGGCGATCAAGGCCGCGGTTGAACGTGCTGGCGTCAAGCCCGAGCTGATTGAAGAAGTCCTGTTTGGTAACTGCCTGATGGCAGGTCAGGGTCAGGCGCCTGCGCGTCAGGCCTCGCTGGCGGCAGGTTTGCCGATGTCCACTGGCGCGGTGACCTTGTCCAAGATGTGCGGCTCAGCGATGAAGGCAACCATGATGGCATTTGATTCCATCAGCGCAGGCAGCAATGAAGTGATGGTGACCGGTGGTATGGAATCCATGACCAACGCGCCCTACATTATTCCAAAAGCGCGCGGCGGCTATCGTATCGGCCACGGCATGATTTACGATCACATGATGCTGGATGGTCTGGAAGACGCTTACGACAAAGGCCGTTCCATGGGCACTTTTGCCGAAGATTGCTCTGCCAAATACCAGTTCAGCCGCGAAGATCAGGACGCATTTGCGATTGCTTCCGTCAAGCGCGCGCAAGCAGCGACAGCAGACGGCTCGTTTGCGTGGGAAATCGCACCGGTTACCGTTTCCGGTCGCGGTGGTGACGTCGTCATCGATAAAGACGAAGGCCCTCTGAAAGCCAAGCTCGACAAAATCCCGGCTCTGAAACCAGCCTTCAAAAAAGACGGCACGATCACTGCCGCATCTTCTTCCTCCATCAACGATGGCGCTGCAGCGCTGGTGCTGATGCGCGAATCCAAAGCCAAAGAACTCGGCCTGACACCGATCGCAAAAATCGTCGCTCACGCATCGCATGCACAGGAACCAGGTTGGTTCACGACCGCGCCGATCGGTGCGATACAAAAGCTGTACAAAAAAACCGGCTGGACAACGGCAGATGTCGATCTGTTTGAAATCAATGAAGCTTTCGCTGCCGTACCGATGGCCGCGATGAAAGATCTTGGCATCTCCCACGACAAAGTTAACGTCCACGGTGGTGCCTGCGCACTCGGCCATCCTATCGGTGCATCCGGTGCACGCATCATCATCACGCTGATCGGTGCGTTGAAAAAACAAGGTAAGAAGCGCGGTGTGGCATCCCTGTGTATCGGTGGTGGTGAAGGCACAGCGATGGCCATCGAGTTGTTCTAAATAGTGTGCGCTGCGTTCATCCAATATCCGGGCGCATAGCGGCGTTGCAAAGCCTCGCAATACCGACGTATTGCTGCGTTTTGCGCCTTGCTCTGCATCCCGGATATTGAATGAACTTGCGCACTTGAATTGCGGACGTAGCGTGCGCCGCGCGCATCGTTAATCGCGGTAAGCGTGTCGACAATGAGATTGCAGCTACATCGTCGACATGCGGTTGAAAACACGAAAAGGAAGCAAGATGCCCACAGCACTTATCATCGGCGCGTCACGCGGTATCGGTCACGAACTGGCTTTGCAATATAAAGCGACTGGCTGGCGTGTGATTGCCACGGCGCGTAAGGTGGTTGATTTGACAACTTTGCAGACGCAGGGTTGTGAGGTCGTTCCTTTGGATGTCACGAACATCAATGATTGCGGTGGTCTTGGCTGGCGACTCGATGATGAAAAAATCGATGTCGCTATTCTGAATGCCGGCGTGTATGGCCCGCGCACGACGGGGCTGCAGACGCCGCATGACACGCAATTTGACGAAGTGATGCATACCAATGTGTTAGCCGCGATGCGGATTCTCCCGATCATATTGCCGCTGGTCGAAAATGCCGCTGGCCGTCTTGCTGTCATTTCGTCGATGATGGGTTCCATCAGTGAACGTAACGGTAGTCACGGCTGGTTATATCGTGCAAGCAAAGCCGCGTTGAATTCTGTACTGAAGGATGTGTCTTTACAGACGCGACAAGCGATTTGCGTGGCGTTGCATCCGGGTTGGGTTAAAACAGAAATGGGCGGCGTCGGTGCTGAACTTCCGGTGGCAGACAGTGCGCACGGCATACGCAAAACACTGGCGGGTTTGCAGTCAGACGACAACGGCCGGTTTTTCAATTACAACGGTGCCAGCCTGAACTGGTAAGCAGAAAAAACAAAAAAACAGACAGAACAACATCAGAACGAGACCAGGTATGTTACTTACAGCAGAACACGAAATGATCCGCGATGCGATACGCGCATTTGCACAGGAAAAACTGGTGCCGAATGCGGCGCGCTGGGACAAGGAACACCATTTTCCGGCAGCAGAATTAAAAGAACTGGCGCAGATGGGCGCGTATGGCGTTGCGGTGCCGGAAGAGTTGGGTGGCGCCGGGATGGATTACCTGTCGCTGGCGCTGGTGCTGGAAGAAATCGCCGCCGGTGATGGCGGCACCTCAACGGTTGTGTCCGTGAATAACTGCCCGGTCTGCAGCATCGCGATGATGTATGCGAATGATGTGCAGAAACAGCAATGGCTGCGGCCGCTCGCACAAGGTGAGATGCTCGGTGCGTTCTGCCTGACCGAGCCGCATGCAGGCAGCGATGCGTCTGATCTGAAAACCACCGCCCGTCGCGAAGGCAATGACTATGTGCTGAATGGCGTCAAACAATTCATCACCAGCGGAAAGCATGCAGATGTCGCGATTGTTATGGCGGTGACGGATAAAGCTGCGGGTAAAAAAGGCATCAGCGCATTTTGGGTGCCGACCAAAACGCCGGGTTACATCGTCGCCGGGCTCGAAAATAAAATGGGTCAGCATTCTTCCGATACCGCGCAAATCCTGTTTGAGAATTGCCGTATCCCTGCTGAAAATCTGATCGGCGAAGAAGGCATGGGCTACAAAATTGCCTTGTCCGGACTCGAAGGTGGTCGTATCGGCATCGCTTCTCAATCGGTCGGCATGGCACGCGCCGCATTTGAAGCGGCGCTGGCCTATGCCAAAGACCGCACCAGCTTTGGCAAATCAATTTACGAACATCAGACAGTGCAATTCAAACTGGCGGACATGGCAACCCAGATCGAAGCCGCGCGTCAGTTGATCTGGCATGCAGCTAGCATGAAAGATGCAGGCAAACCTTGTCTGAAAGAAGCGGCGATGGCGAAATTGTTTGCGTCTGAAATGGCAGAAAAAGTTTGCTCCGATGCGATACAAATACACGGTGGCTACGGCTACGTCAGTGATTTTCCGGTAGAACGGATTTATCGCGATGTACGCGTGTGCCAGATTTACGAAGGCACCTCAGAAATACAAAAAATCCTGATCAGCCGCGCGCTGGCCTGAGCGTATACCTTGTCAACAGCATCCTGCATTTATAAAAGGACACCGTGATGAAAGCACCTGTCGAATTCTGGTTTGATTTTGTTTCGCCGTATGCATATATCGCTGCGCAATCCATAGAACAACTGGCGGCCAGGCACGGTCGCGAAGTGAGCTGGAAACCGATGTTGCTGGGGGCTGTATTCAAAGTGACCGGATCGAGTCCGCTGACCATGCGGCCACCGCAAATGGCGGATTATTTCAAGCATGATTTTTTACGCTCCGCGCGTTATGCAGGCGTGCCGTTTGTTTTGCCTGAACCGTTTCCTATCGCAACCCAGAATACCGCAAGGGTTTGCCTGTGGCTGCAGGACACTGCGCCGAAGCGTGTCGGTGAATTCGTGCGTCAGGTCACACGTGCATATTTCTCCGGACCGGCAGCATTAAACGACACTGACTGGCTGGCGGCGCAGATAAGCGCGATGGGGCTGGCTGGTGCCGCTGCAGCGGCTGCCTGCGAAGATACTCATTACAAGCAGGCGCTGAAAGAGCAATGCGAACAGGCGATAGAAAAAGGCATCTTTGGCGCACCGTGGATCATCGTCGATAGCGAATCTTTCTGGGGCAATGATCGCCTGCCGCAAGTCGAACACTGGCTGGCGCAAGGTGGTTTTTAATCAGCATCATCCAGATAAAAAATCGGACTCATCAAAACATAACCGGTCAGCAAACGCAGAATTTTTCTGCGTCACGAGGAGAACAGCATGTTGAAAAAGGGCTATCAGCAGTTAGTGGACGAAGCATACGCACAGATCAGGACTTACAGCGTCGCAGAAGCACTGACGAAGCTGGATAAAGGTGACGTGCAATTTATCGATGTGCGCGACATTCGTGAGCTTGAGCGTGAAGGCGTGATTGCGGGAGCATTCCACGCACCGCGCGGCATGATCGAATTCTGGGTTGATCCGGACTCACCTTACTTCCGCCCTGTATTCGGTGAGAATAAAGAATTTATTTTATTTTGCGCTGCAGGCTGGCGTAGTGCCCTGACCACCAAGACGTTGATGGATATGGGCTTGGAAAATGTTGCTCATATCGAAGGTGGTTTTACTGCCTGGAAAGCCGCAGGCGCACCGACTGTTGCTAAGGAAATCAAGAAAGTGGTATGAGTCGTCAAGAGCAAAAAAATGCGAACCTGTGTCCCTGCGGTTCAGCAAAAAAGTATGAACTATGCTGTGGCGTTTATATCAGCGGTGCAGAAGTCGCACCAACAGCAGAAGCGCTGATGCGTTCGCGTTACAGCGCTTATACGCGCAATGATGAAGCCTATCTGCGCGCGACTTGGGATGAGCGCACTTGTCCGTCAGAGCGCATCACACATGATGATCCGACTAACTGGCTGGGGCTGGAAGTCAGGAAACATCAGCAGGACGGCGATCAGGCCATCGTGGAGTTTGTCGCTCGCTACAAAATTGCAGGTAAGGCGCACCGCCTGCACGAAGTCAGCCGTTTTGTAAAATATGACGGCAAATGGTTGTATGTCGACGGCAGCTTTCCTCAAAAATAAATCAATACCGGAATCCAAATAATGACAATCCTAGAATCCAAACTGAACCCACGTTCTGATGATTTCAAAGCCAATGCCGCTGCAATGCAGGCGGTGGTGGATGATCTGAAAGCCAAAATAGAAAAAATTGCGTTGGGTGGCGGAGACGAAGCGCGCAGCAAACATCTGGCGCGCGGTAAATTGTTGCCGCGTGATCGTGTGCAAATGTTGCTGGATGCGGGTACGCCGTTTCTGGAATTTTCCCAGCTTGCGGCCTATGACATGTACAAGGAAAAAAATGGCAATGATGCGGCACCTTCGGCAGGCGTGATTACCGGTATCGGTCGTGTCGCCGGTCAGGAATGCGTGATCGTTTGTAACGATGCGACCGTTAAAGGCGGTACCTATTATCCGATGACCGTCAAAAAACATCTGCGCGCACAGGAGATTGCTGAGCAAAATAATCTGCCCTGCATTTATCTGGTCGATAGCGGTGGTGCGAATCTGCCGAATCAGGACGATGTGTTTCCTGACCGCGATCACTTCGGCCGTATTTTTTACAATCAGGCGACGATGTCAGCCAAAGGCATTCCGCAAATCGCGGTGGTGATGGGTTCCTGCACCGCTGGCGGTGCGTATGTACCAGCGATGAGCGACGAATCCATCATCGTTAAAAATCAGGGCACGATTTTCCTCGGCGGCCCGCCATTGGTAAAAGCCGCAACGGGTGAAGTTGTCAGCGCCGAAGACCTCGGCGGTGGCGATGTGCATACGCGTTTATCCGGCGTGGTCGATCATCTGGCGCAGAACGATACGCATGCGTTGTCGCTGGCGCGCACCATTGTCTCGAATCTGAACCGTCAGAAGCCACAGACCGTGGTGCTGAAAGCAGTCGAAGAACCGAAGTATCCGGCCAGTGAATTGTATGGCGTGATTCCGGTCGATACGCGCAAGCCTTTCGATGTGCGCGAAGTGATTGCGCGGATCGTCGATGGCAGCCATTTCGACGAATTTAAAGCGCGCTATGGCACGACCTTAGTCTGCGGCTTTGCACATATTCACGGCATGCCGGTCGGCATCATTGCAAACAATGGCATTTTGTTTTCTGAGTCTGCATTGAAAGGCACGCACTTCATCGAACTGTGCTGCCAGCGCAAAATTCCGCTGGTGTTTTTGCAGAACATTACTGGCTTTATGGTCGGGCGCAAATATGAAAACGAAGGCATTGCACGTAACGGCGCGAAGATGGTGACGGCCGTAGCGACAGCGAATGTACCGAAGTTTACTGTCATTATCGGCGGTAGTTTTGGTGCCGGTAATTACGGTATGTGCGGCCGCGCTTTCTCGCCGCGCTTCATGTGGATGTGGCCTAACGCACGTATCAGCGTGATGGGCGGCGAACAGGCCGCCAGCGTGTTGGCGACCGTGAAACGCGATGGCATAGAAGGTAAAGGCGGTAGCTGGAGCGCCGACGAAGAAGCCGCATTCAAGCAACCGATCAAAGAGCAATACGAACATCAGGGGCATCCGTATTACGCCTCCGCCCGTTTATGGGATGACGGTGTGATCGACCCTGCCGATACCCGCATGGTGCTTGGTCTGGGGCTGAGCGCCGCGCTGAATGCGCCGATTCCGGATGTGAAGTTTGGTTTGTTCAGGATGTAAGTTATATGAAACGCTATGCGCTGATTAGCGTATTCATGCTGGCTGCAAGTTCGGGAATTGCCCGGGCAGAGGAGCAATTATCCACAGCTTTAAATGAATCGGTGATTAAGCTTCCTATCACCGTTAGTAACATATTTAATCAGGTGATTACTAAGGACATGGTCGTGACCCAGTTTCGGCCGCATGGTGAAGGACCGTTTCCGATCGCAATTTTATTGCATGGACGTAGTTATAAAGATCGCTCTAAACCTGGCCGCGAACGTTTTTTGCAGGCCACGAAATATTTTGTTAACCGTGGTTTTGCCGTTTGGGTACCGACACGTCTTGGATATGGTGAGTCAGGAACTGAGCCTGATCCTGAATACTCGGGCACTTGTTCGGGTAAAAAATATATACCTGCGTATGAGGTTGCGGCAAGCAGTACGCTTGATGTGATCGCCTATGCAAAGCAGCAAAGTTATGTCGATCCGGCGCGCATTATCGTTCTTGGGCAATCCTATGGTGGTACGACCGCTATCACGCTCGCTGCGAAGAATCCCTCAGGTCTGATCGCCGCTATTAATTTTGCTGGCGGTGGTGGCGGCAATCCCGAGACACAGCCAAATGAGCCATGCCGTCCTGATTTATTGAAAGAGATGTTCGGGCTTTACGGCAAAACTGCAAAGGTGCCCAGTCTGTGGATTTATACCGAGAACGATAAATATTTTGGCCCTGTTTATCCTAAGCAATGGTTTGCAGAGTTTCAAAAACAATCTCCTGTCAGTCAGCTTGCCGAATACCGGGCTATGCCTGCGTTTGGCGATAATGGACACTTCTTTTTCTCGCGAGGGTTTTCTATCTGGCGGCCTGTTGTTGACGAATTTTTGCGTCGCCAAGGCGTTCCCATTCCGCACACTCCCGGAAGTTTTCAAGACACAGGTTTTGCAAATATCCATGAGCCTGCCAGCTTACCTGTCAACAAAGCTGAAATACGAGAGCGCTACGTGAAATTTCTAGAATTAGACCTTCCGCGTGCCTTTGTTTTGGATGCTGCCGGTGAATTTGCCGGATATGCAGGAGGAATGCCCGATGCGCTGGAAAAAGCAATGACGATTTGTAAAAAGCGTGCGCAAAAGGAATGCTTGGCTTATGCGGTGGATGATAAGGTTGTCTGGAAAAACCTAATATCAGCGAACACTAAGGAGCAGTTACTCCGGTGATTTTTCAGATCGTCAAAAAACTCAATGAGAAAATCCTCATAACGATGGCCAACTATTCGTAAGGAAGTGCAGTATGCAAACCCTGAGTCTCACTATTCAACACGCGGTTGCCACCGTGACCCTGAATCGTCCCGATGTGCGCAATGCATTCAATGAAACGACGATTGCTGAAATCACGCAGGTGTTTCAGGCACTCGATGCGGACGCGGCTGTGCGTGCGATTGTGCTGGCAGCGAATGGCCCGGCGTTTTGTGCCGGTGCTGATCTGAACTGGATGAAGAAGATGGCGGATTACACGCATGCCGAAAATCTTGCCGATGCTGGGCAACTTGCAGCCATGCTGGCGGCGATTTACCGTTGCAGCAAGCCGGTGGTCGCGAAAGTGCAGGGCGATTGCTATGCGGGTGGCATGGGGCTGGTGGCCGCATGCGATATTGCGGTTAGTGTCGATAGTGCAAATTACTGCCTCAGTGAAGTGAAGCTCGGTCTGATTCCGGCAACGATTTCGCCGTATGTGATCAAGGCCATGGGTGAGAGTGCAGCGCGCCGTTACTTCATCACGGCAGAGCGTTTCAATGCCGCAGAGGCGCAGCGTATCGGCTTCGTGCATGAAGTGGTGAGCACCGACATGCTCGACAGCAAAGTGGCAGAGATCGTCAAGGCGCTGGTATCGAATAGCCCGCATGCCGTGCGTCAGGCCAAGCGTTTGGTACAGGACGTCGCCAGCCGTGAGCTGACACCGGAACTGATCGCGGCGACGGTGGAAGGCATTGCGCAGATACGCGCGTCTGATGAAGGGCGCGAGGGCGTGCGTTCTTTCCTGGAAAAACGCAAACCGGAGTGGTTAGTATGAAAAAGCGCACCTTATTGACGGGGGCCGTCGCAGTGACGGCGCTGGCAGCAGCAGGTCTGGCGACGTACCGCAAATCGACCGTAGAAATCACATCGGTTGAGCGTATGCTGACCCTGTTAGACGGCCTGAAGTCACGGCAGTTAGTCGCCAAAAGCGGCTGGTCGCCGTACAAGGTGTTTGTGCATCTGGCGCAGAGCATACAGTATTCGATGAGCGGCTATCCTGAGTTGAAATCAGAAGTATTTCAGCACACGGCGGGCAGCGCGGCTTTTTACGCATTCTCAGTTGCCGGTGCGATGCGCCACAATCTGACCGAGCCTATTCCCGGCGCCCCGGCTATTGCTGACGAGGGCAATGTGAATCAGGCGATAGATCAGGTGATCGCTGCCCTGCAGCAGTTTCAGGCATATCGTGGTCAGCTGCAACCGCACTTCGCGTATGGCTTGCTGAGTAAGACTGAATTCGCGCATGCGCATGTGATGCATATTGAAAACCATCTGCTGGAAATGCAGACCTGATAAAGCGGCAGATACGGCAAGTGCATCGACTTGCAACAATGGCTGGAATGGCTGCATTCTCCGCTCAACATGTGGCTGTCTGGCGGTAGTAGCATGGTTTTTTTGAAAACTTTCAATACAGATGCCCAGTATTTATGCGGCTTGCGAAATTAAATTAGCTGGAAATGCCCGTAAAATGTGCGGGTTTTAAAAGTAGTCTGGAGCAAGTTTGAATTTCAACACACAAAATGATTGGGTCGCACGCAGCCTGCAACATGTCTGGCATCCGTGTACCCAGATGCAGCACCATGAAACGGTGCCCCTGATTCCTGTCAGTCACGGGCGCGGTGCATGGCTGTACGATATGGATGGCAAGCGGTATCTGGATGCCATCAGCTCATGGTGGGTGAATCTGTTTGGTCACGCCAATCCACGCATCAATGCCGCACTCAAGGATCAGCTCGATCAGCTGGAACACGCGATGCTGGCGGGTTTTACGCACACGCCCGTCATTGAATTATCAGAAAAATTAGCCGCATTGACCAACCACCAGCTTGGTCATTGCTTTTACGCCTCCGATGGTGCATCGGCGGTCGAAATTGCGCTGAAGATGAGTTTTCATTCGTGGCGTAACCGTGGGCAGACCGACAAACAGGAATTCATCTGCATCCAAGGCAGCTATCACGGCGAAACCGTCGGTGCGCTGGCGGTCACTGATGTCAGCCTGTTCCGCGAAGCGTATGGCCCCATGCTGCAACGGGCACACGTGGTTGCTTCGCCTGATGCACGTCTGGCGCAGGAAGGTGAAAGCGCTGCTGATGTAGCTTTGCGTGCCGCCGCCGATCTGGAACGCGTGTTGCAGCAGCGCGAAGGCAAGATTGCCGCAGTGATTATCGAGCCGCTGGTGCAATGTGCGACTGGCATGGCGATGCACGATCCTGTGTATCTGCGCCGTTTGCGCGAGTTGTGCGATCAATACCATGTGCATCTGATCGCCGATGAAATTGCGGTCGGTTGTGGCCGCAGCGGCACTTTCTTTGCCTGTGAATCGGCGCAGATCTGGCCTGATTTTTTATGTCTGTCGAAAGGCATCAGCGGCGGTTATCTGCCCTTGAGTCTGGTGATGACGACCGATGCGGTCTATCAGTCATTTTATGATGCCGATGTGCGGCGCGGCTTTTTGCATTCGCATTCGTACACCGGCAATCCGCTGGCCTGCCGTGCGGCATTGGCGACGCTGGCGATTTTTGAAGAGGACGATGTGCTGGCGCAGAATCGCCGTAAAGCACAGATGTTTGCCGATGCGTTTGCACCATTGCGCGATGATCCGCGTGTGCGGCATGTGCGCCAGCAAGGGATGATTTTTGCGTTTGATGCGATTGTCGATGACGCTGAAAAAGCCGCGACATTTTCGCGCCGTTTTTTCAGCGCCGCCTTGCAGCAGGAATTATTGATGCGCCCGATAGGGCGCAGTGTCTATCTGATGCCGCCGTATATTCTGAGCGATGATGAAATCGCTTTGCTGGCACAGAAGACCATGAAAGTATTTGAAGAGGTTATGGCATGAGTGGCATCAGTAGTAATCAAAGTAATCTAAATAATCAACATCCGGAAAGTAAAAATCCGGTGCATCAGAGTAATGAAAAGAGCGGTAATCTGCGGATTGCTGCTGCCAGAATGCCGCTGTTGCAAACCCTGCGTGACGACCTCGATGTGCTGGAAGCACAGCATCTGATCCGTCGTCGCCGCACCGTAGAAACGCCATGCGCACCGAATGTGCGTGCCGATGGCAAAGACTATGTCGCCTTTTGCAGCAATGATTATCTGGGGTTAGCGGCGCATCCCTTAGTCACACAGGCTTTGCAAAAAGGTGTCAGTCTTTATGGGGCTGGAAGTGGCGCATCCCATCTGATCAGCGGTCACAGTCGCGCTCATGCGAATCTGGAACAGAAGCTCGCAGAGTTCATGGCACCGAATATCGATCAGGCGCGTGCTTTGTATTTCTGCACCGGTTACATGGCGAATCAGGCCGTGATCACCGCTTTGGCAGGCAAAGATGCCGCCGTGTTTTCAGAAGAATTGAACCACGCTTCGCTGATAGACGGCGTGCGTTTGTCGCGTGCCGCCACTCAGGTTTTCGCGCACCGCGATTACGCCGCGCTGGAAACCATGCTGAAAAATTGCACCAGCAAAAAACGTATCGTCGTCACCGACAGCGTTTTCAGTATGGATGGCAATATCGCCGACATACCTGCCTTGCTGGCTTTATGTGAGCAATACGATGCGTGGCTGATTGTCGATGATGCACACGGCTTTGGTGTGCTGGGCGAACATGGACGCGGTGTGTTTGAACATTTCCATCTGCGTTCACCGAATCTGGTGTACATGGGCACACTCGGTAAAGCCGCCGGTGTCGGTGGCGCATTTGTCGCTGCGCATGAAACTGTGATCGAATGGTTGATACAAAAAGCCCGTGCCTATATTTTCACCACCGCTGCCGCGCCCGCGCTGGCGCATGCGCTGCTCACCAGCATCGATATTATTGCCGGTGAAGAAGGGCGGCAAAGACGCGCTCATCTGAACAAACTGATACAGATGTTCCGCCACGGGCAGGATTTAAAAGTCTGGCAAGGTATGCCGTCCGACACCGCGATTCAACCGGTCGTCATCGGCAAAAATGATGCGATGCTGGCCGTTGCAGGCAATCTGCTGGATCAGGGTTATTGGGTCGGGGCGATACGCCCGCCGACTGTGCCTTTGGATACAGCGCGTTTGCGCGTGACCTTATCCGCTGCCCATACGGAAGTGCAGGTGCTGCAACTGGTGCAGGCAATTAACCGTCTGGATCAGATGCATTATGTGGCGCAGTGTTTTGCGGAGGTGGCCTGATGTCTGCGTTGCGTCCGCACGATTATTTTGTGACCGGTACTGACACCGAAATTGGCAAGACGCTGGTCAGCAGTGCTTTGTTGCTGGCCTTGTCACAACGCGGTGTACGCAGTCTGGGGATGAAACCCATCGCGGCTGGTGCAGTATTACAAGATGGCGTCTGGCATAACGAGGATGTCGATAGTCTGGTGCAGGCGTCTGACGTAAAAGCGCCGCAACACATCGTTTGTCCGTATCTGATGCAGACCCCGGCAGCGCCGCACATCGTGGCGCAACGCGAGAAGATCCGTATTTCGTTGCCGCAGATTGTGGATGCGTATCAACAAGCTATGCAGCTCGCTGATGCGGTGATCGTCGAAGGTGTCGGTGGCTTCTGCGTACCGCTGGATGACCGCCACGACACCGCCGACATGGCGCAGGTATTGAATCTGCCGGTGATCATGGTGGTTGGCATACGCCTCGGCTGTATTAACCATGCTTTACTGACGGCGCAGGCGATTACAGCACGCGGGCTGCGACTGGCGGGCTGGGTCGCTAATATCGTCGATACACAAATGCTGTATCCCGACGAAAATATTGCCGCATTACGTGATCGTTTGACAGCGCCGCTGCTGGGATGTATTCCGCGTCTGAACCATGAGGATACTCAGAAGGCAAAAGCTGCCGCCGCGTATCTTGATCTGAATTTTTTGAAGTGAAGGAAGTTTTATGCAAGCCAATGACACTCAGCAACACGCCGTACAGTTTCAAGCTCCCGTCAAAAAAATCGAAGCCGATACCTGGCCGGTTGACGATGTGCTGGCGCTGTTCGACCTGCCATTCAACGATCTGATGTTCAAGGCACAGACCGCGCATCGCGCCAATTTTCCGGATGGCGATGTCGAGCTGGCGACGCTGTTGTCGATCAAGACCGGCGGCTGCGAAGAAGATTGCGGCTACTGCCCGCAGGCAGCGCGTTACGACACTGGTGTTGAAGCCAAAAAAATGCTGGATGTGCGCGAAGTGCTGGACGCTGCCAAAGCCGCGCGTGAAAATGGCGCGACCCGTTTCTGCATGGGCGCCGCATGGCGTTCACCGAAAGACCGCGACATGGAAAAAGTTGAAACCATGGTGCGCGAAGTCAAAGCCATGGGTCTGGAAACCTGCGCCACGCTGGGCATGTTGAAAGAAGAACAGGCACAACGTCTGGCTGACGCTGGTCTCGATTACTACAACCACAATCTCGATACCGCGCCGGAGTTTTACAGCAATGTGATTTCCACCCGCGACTATCAGGATAGACTCGATACGCTCGGTCATGTGCGCACCGCTGGCCTGAAAGTTTGCTGCGGCGGCATCGTCGGTATGGGCGAATCACGCCGTCAGCGTGCGGGCTTAATTGCGCAACTGGCGAATCTGAATCCGTATCCTGAATCAGTGCCGGTCAATCATCTGGTGCAGGTTGAGGGCACGCCATTGCACGGGCTTGATCCGCTGGATCCGCTGGAATTTGTCCGCACGATTGCGGTTGCCCGCATCACCATGCCGAAAGCGCGTGTGCGCTTGTCTGCTGGCCGCCGTCAGATGGGCGAAGCGGTGCAGGCGATGTGTTTCCTCGCTGGCGCGAATTCGATTTTCTACGGCGATAAATTGCTGACGACAGAAAATCCGGAAGCCGCCGATGATCGCGTCTTACTGGATAAATTAGGTTTGAAAACCCGTGGCAAAGTCGAAGCCAAAGCGGGTAGCTGCAGTTAAATCATTTCAAAAAAAGAGCCGATACACGCCGTAAAACATGCTTCCGCCTGTCTGACAGGCTTGTATCTGCTACTCCAAAAAATAAGGACAACGAGACATGTTCACCAAAATCCTGATCGCCAATCGCGGCGAAATCGCCTGCCGTGTCGCTGCTACTGCACGCCGCATGGGTATCAAAACCGTCGCCGTTTATTCGGAAGCGGACGCCAATGCCAAGCATGTGGCTGTCTGCGATGAAGCGGTGCTGATCGGTCCGGCTGCCGCCAAAGAAAGCTATCTGTGCGCTGATAAAATCATCGCGGTGGCTTTAGCAACAGGCGCACAGGCGATACATCCGGGTTATGGTTTCTTGTCTGAAAACAGCGAATTCGCTGAAGCCTGTGCCAAAAACGGCATCGCCTTCATTGGCCCGCCAGCCTCCGCGATTCAAGCGATGGGTAGCAAATCTGCTGCGAAATCGCTGATGGAAAAAGCCAATGTGCCGCTGGTGCCTGGCTATCATGGTGATAATCAGGATGCCGACTTTTTGCAAAACGAAGCTGATCGCATCGGTTATCCGGTGTTGCTGAAAGCCAGCGCTGGCGGTGGTGGCAAGGGCATGCGTGTGATCGAACACAGCAAGGATTTCAAAGAGGCGCTGGCATCGTGCAAACGCGAAGCGATCAATTCTTTTGGCGACGATAAAGTGCTGGCAGAAAAATATCTGCAACGTCCACGGCATATCGAGATTCAGGTGTTTGCCGATACGCATGGCAATTGCGTGTATCTGTTTGAGCGCGATTGCTCGGTACAACGTCGCCATCAAAAAGTATTGGAAGAAGCACCGGCACCCGGCATGACGCCAGAGCGCCGCGCAGCAATGGGCGAAGCGGCGGTTGCCGCCGCGAAAGCGGTGGGCTATGTTGGCGCTGGTACGGTCGAGTTCATCGCGAACCAGGACGGTTCTTTCTATTTCATGGAAATGAATACGCGCTTGCAGGTCGAACATCCGGTCACAGAAATGATCACCGGCACCGATCTGGTGGAGTGGCAATTGCGTGTCGCAGCAGGCGAAGCCTTGCCGCTGCAACAGGAGCAATTGCAGATACACGGCCATGCGATAGAAGCGCGTGTGTATGCTGAAAATCCGGAAAAAGGTTTCCTGCCATCGATAGGAACTTTGCGTCATGCGCGCACCCCGGCGGCGGTGAATTTTGAACTCGGCGGCAGCGCAGAGCCAGCGGCATTCCGCATCGACAGCGGCGTGCGCGAGGGCGATACGATTTCGCCGTTTTACGATCCTATGATCGCCAAAATGATCGTCTGGGGCAAAGACCGCACCGAAGCATTGGCACGCATGGCACAGGCCTTGTCGCAATACCAGATCGTCGGTTTGTCATCGAATATCGCATTCCTGTCGCGCCTGATACACAGCGACGCCTTTGCCAACGCCGATCTCGATACCGGGCTGATTGCGCGTAACGAAGCACAACTGTTCCCACCAGCCCAACCAGCATCTGTGGATGTGGTCGCATTGGCTGTGGTGTCGCTGTTGCTGTCTGAAAAATCCGGCGGCAGTGACCCGTGGCAGAGCAGCCACGGCTGGCGCATGAACAGCCTGATGCAGCGCGCCTTGCAGTTTGCTGAAGAACATCACCAGCACAGCGTACAGGTGACCTATCTGGCCGATGGCTGGACATTACGCACGGATAGTAGCGCGGTAGAGATCAGACTCGCATCGGCGAGTGGTAGCGGCGGCAACGATCTGGTATTGAAAATCGCTGACCGCACCGTCAGCGGCACCGTCGTGCGCGATGGTGAACATTTCCACGTCTTCAGCCAGGGTGTGCATACCGACCTGCATTACAGCGACGCGCTCGCCCACGCCGGTGAAACCGAGGCCGAAGGCGGCCGCCTGACCGCACCGATGCCGGGCAAGATTGTTGCGGTGTTAGTAGCGAAAGCACAGGAAGTCAAAAAAGGCGACGCGCTGCTGATTATGGAAGCCATGAAAATGGAACACACGATCTCCGCCCCGCACGATGGTGTGATCGACGATGTGTTGTACGCGATCGGCGATCAGGTCACCGAAGGCGCACAGTTGCTGGCATTTGCGCAGTAAGAGCGAAGATAGAATAAGCAGTCAGAACCCTTCTCCCGCGTGCGGGAGAAGGGCAGGGATGAGGGCGCTGGATCAGCCGTGTAATGATCAACGGCATTGCCCTCACCCCCAACCCCTCTCCCACCAGTGGGAGAGGGGAGTAAAAAGCAGCCCTCTCCCGAAAGTGGGTGAGGGAAGCACAAAGCAACATAAGCAACCTTTGCCGATCGTAAGCGTTGAGAGTGAACAATATGCCTGACCTCTTTCCTCGTCATCCCAGCGTTGTGCCGGAAAATTTAAAGCGCTATGCCAGGGCAATGCGAACGTCGATGCCGGATGCAGAGGCCTTGTTATGGAGTTTGTTACGCAACCGCCGTCTGGCGAATGCCAAGTTCCGGCGGCAACATGTGATTGCACCTTACATCGTTGAATTTTATTGTGCAGAACACCGACTGGCCATCGAACTCGATGGCGGGCAGCATAGCGAACAGCAAGACTACGATCAACGGCGCGATGCATTTTTAGAACAGAAAAATATCACGGTGCTCCGTTTCTGGAATCATCAGATGCTCAATGAAACAGAAGCCGTGCTGGAAGAAATTTACCGTATTTGTGTCAACCGCGATCACGCCTGCAATGCGCGTATCGCCTAAGGAATAAGCATGACTCTACTCTCTGTCAATATCAACAAAATCGCCTTACTGCGGAATTCGCGCGGTCGCAATTATCCCGATGTCGATGCGTTTGCCGCGCGCTTTCTCGATCTCGGCGCGGCGGGCATCACGCTGCATCCGCGTCAGGATCAACGCCATGCGCGTTATTCTGATGTCGAAAGTCTCGGTCAGTTGTGTCAACAGCGCGGTGCAGAATTGAATGTCGAAGGTTATCCGGCAGCGGAATTCATGGAAATCGTCTATCGCTATCGCCCCGCGCAATGCACGCTGGTGCCGGATGCACCGGATCAGCTGACTTCCGATCACGGTTGGGACATGCGCAAAGATGCCGCCTTGTTGCAGCCAGTGCTGGCAGGCTTGAAAGCCGCTGGCATACGCAGCAGCCTGTTTGTGGATGCCGGTATCAGCGATGCCGATCTGGCGCTGGCAAAACAAATGGGTGCTGACCGCGTTGAGTTATATACCGAGCCGTATGCCGAAACCTATGGCACAGCGCAAAACGATGCCGTGCTGCAGACCTTTGCCGACACCGCCTTGCGTGCGCAACGCGCCGGTATGGGTGTGAATGCCGGGCATGATCTGAACCTGCAAAACCTCGGCAAATTTTTGCAGATCAAAGACATACTCGAAGTCTCTATCGGCCATGCCGTGATCGTTGAAAGCCTGGAACAAGGCATGGACAATGTCACGCGCCAGTATCTCGACATCATCCGCCGCGCAGCACAGGCAGAGGCGCAGGCATAAGCTAGCCGCCGCCATCCGCAGACTACACAGACTATGCAGGCAAAGGAAAACAGATGAACACATCACTACCGCAACAAGTCAAAATCGTTGAAGTCGGCCCGCGTGACGGCTTGCAAAACGAAAAAGAAAGCATCCCCGCCGACATTAAAATCGAACTCGTGAATCGCCTCACTGCTGCCGGTTTTGCGAACATCGAAGCCGCCTCTTTCGTCTCGCCCAAATGGGTGCCGCAGATGGCCACGTCTGCCGAAGTCATGGCTGGCATCAGCCGCAAACCCGGCGTGATTTATTCGGTGCTGACGCCGAACATGAAAGGCTTTGAAGCCGCACTCACTGCCGGTGCCGATGAAGTCGTGATTTTCAGCTCCGCCTCCGAAGCCTTTGCGCAAAAAAATATCAATTGCTCGATAGAAGAATCGATAGAACGTTTCCGCGATGTCGCGCTGGCGGCAAAGCAAAATAACATCCGTTTGCGCGGCTCCATCAGTTGTGCTTTCGGCTGCCCGTATCAGGGCGAAGTCGCGCCAGCCAGCGTCGCCGATGTTGTCCGCCGTCTGCGCGATCTGGGCTGCGATGAAATCGACATCGCCGACACCATCGGCGTCGGCACTGCGCGCCAGGTGCAAAACGTGATGCAACTCGTCGCACAAGAATTCCCGCTGCACAGTTTATCCGGCCATTTTCATGACACCTACGGCCAGGCGCTGGCGAATATTTACGCCAGTCTGGAAGTCGGCATCAGCATCTTCCATTCCAGCGTCGCTGGCCTTGGCGGCTGCCCTTACGCCAAAGGCGCCACCGGCAACGTCGCCACCGAAGACGTGCTGTTCCTGATGCAGGGCTTAGGCATCCACACCGGCATAGATCTGGATGCCGTAGTCGACGCCGGACAATTCATCTCCACCCACCTCGGCCGCAAAGCCGTCAGCCGCGCAGGCAACGCGATTGCAGCGAAACGGGCGGGGTGAAACATAGAGGGTGCTGATGAGGAGTGAGGAAATCAGCGGCGCTCGAACCGCTGGAAAGTGGCAACGGGGAATGGCGTAGTTGTGCAGCCATTTTCCCGCTCCTAACTGTTTGTGTGGAGTTTCAATTGGACACGTCTGAGTAAACGGCGCATGCGTCCGGCGAAACGAAGTGGAACGCATTTGATCCACTTGTTATAAATTTTTCGCCCTATTTTCAAGCGAGTTCTCAACTTGATTAGAGACAAACATCCGCTTAGGCGTGCGCTCGAAAAAGCGCATGTGATAAGTTGACGAGCCCCGTGGTCTAACTCGCACCCAGTGATCACTCAACTCTGAATCATCAAAAAGCGCTGGAAAATTTGGCTTAATTTCAGTTGTATCTATGTTGATATCCGATTCTGCAATTTCCTGCAGCTTGTAGCCATTAGAATAGATATGAATTGCTTTAATTTTCTCGGCGAAGGATCGGTTAACAAACGGAAGAAACATGGCATCGTCAAGATCCTTGAGACTAATTACAGGAAAAAAACGAATGAAACTGCTTTTGCTGTAGCTGATAGGCAGGAACTCAACTTCATCCCTGCCTATCGAAGAGCCCGAACCAACTTGACTCCACTTTTCAGTTTTTTCTTCATGTTCGCTGGATTCATTATCGTTATCTTCAAAGTTTATGTGCTGCTCCCACTGACCACTTCCAATACCGTATTTTATCCCTGATTGCTGTGGGCTGAAATCCGCATCATTGTCATTTCTCATGCGATTAGACTTATCAGATGCTCCGAACAATACTGATAATATTTTGTGCTTCGGCTCTTTTAGCGTGAGATAACAAAATGCCCTGAAGTGACCAATTTCATCTCCTGAGTATTTTTTCTTTAGCTCAAACGAAATCGTTAAACTTGTAATAGGGTCACCGGACTCCTGCAAAAACAAAACTCGATTTAAAGTTCCCTCGATTTTTTGAAATCCCGAGGAAATTACAGATTGGATATCGTCACCCCAACGAGAAAAAAAGCTGGCTTGCTCTTCTTCAGAAAGATGTATATTTAGATACTGAAACCTAATAGAGAAGCCATCAGGACTATCCAGAGCAATTCGCAGGCGTTCACGATCAAAGATGTCGCAATTCAAGACGCCTTCCTTTTTTGCCTGTAAAATCAGCGAGTCTTTTTCACCAATCGTTAAATTAATGTTTGTGAAAAAGACAAACGCCTTCAATTCAGGTTCTGCGGAAATTGCACTTTCAAGATCATCAGAAAACTTCTTCTTTATTTTCTTTTTTTGTTCTTCTGAATCATTTGCTTGGTTCACAAAACCAACGGCACCAAAAGCAGTTAGATCGTCTCGAAAAATTGCTTGGATATCCCGCCCACCGTCTGGGCCGCCACGCGGATGTCTAGGCCTGACGTCCGTAAATCTCTTGTCTGTTGCAAGAACTGCTCTACAAATCTGCTCTCTATGGAGCTGATTTGTATCCAAATAGCTTTTGAGCCTTTCATCCGTTTGATAGGGCAATTTGTTTCTCCATACTCTTTATTGCATAACATGATTTAATTTTCATTTTTGAAAGATAACTGACTGCCAAAATAAAGGCAATTTGTTTCCTTTCTGTAGAAGCCCGCATAACGCTTGATTGTATTTGCTGATACCTGATCAATAGCAGGCATCAGCGAATCGACAAAAAGTGCAGATCGAATCAACTCAGCACGCATCGTGTCAGCACCTGGCAAATAGCAAAAAAAGCAGCCAAAGCCACCGTTTCTTATCAGGCCAAAAATCAGAATCTGACATTGCCCGGCGTAGGCGGAAACAGAGCTACATCGGTCTTCAAATCATGCCGTTTTTGGCAAAAACAGGGGAGTATCTGCCAAAAACGCCTTAATCTCTGAATAAAATAAAGGGGTTTTAAATATACTCCACCCAGTATATTTTCAGCCTCAGCGGGCAAAAGAGACGCATGAAGAGGGGAAATGCCGGTCTCAGTGTTCCGGTGATGCCAGCAGTGTCGGGCGGATTGAGCGTAGGCTAGACTTCTGTCTCCGGGCCATCTGCGCGAATCGATGCCATTAACGTCTGTGGCTCCTCAATGGACACCTTGCCAGGGAGTGCGCGGACTAAGAAATCGGATACCTTGCCGTGCAGAGTTTCGTTCCAATCTGGCTTCACTTCTTCAAACGTTCCACCGACGTTGACAAGGCGATAGATGCGTCTGGCTCTGGAGCCGTAAACGATCACATGGCTTAACTGTTCAAGCGGGATGGCGACGCCGCCGCGACTGTCGTTTGGTCTGTCAATGTACAGCGTTTGGTTTGACACTGAGACGGCAGGTTTTCCATTCGCGCCGTAGCGTTTGTAGTCCCGATACCGCCGCCATGCAAAGGACAGTATCAAGGGAAAAAGAATAATCAAAGCGAATTGGGGGCGATAAACTGCCATCGTCAGCAATGCAGCGAGCGCGATGCCAAACCCGATCAGCTCAAGCTGAACGTCGATGGGTTGGGCGTGAAGGCTGGTGGGCGTTTCGATCATTTTCATCTTAATCGGTGCCTGTTCCAGGAAGCCTGAAGTTTGACATGAGAAGATCAGACGGCGCGCTATCCATTGTGACGGTCTGTGTGATCATGCGTGAGCGACTTGAGCGTTTGTGCCGCAGTGAGTTGAATCGGCAGCGCAGCGAACACGAGCATGGGTGATAGAAATGCGTCCCAGAACAGCGCGCTGGCAATCGCCAGCCCTTGAATCATTCCGACGAAGACCAATGCCGTCATGCACTGAATCAGCACAGCGCCCTTGCGAATGAGCACCAGACCCGCAGACAGAACGACAATCAGGCTCCAACTGATGAAAGGATTATTGACCAAGCGATACGGCGTCGTTTTGGGTCGCCACTCTATCGTGATGCCTGCAACCGGCAACAGAAGAAGCACAGTCAGCAGCACCGTCGCACAGAGCAGGGCGGCAGAACCGAGGTGATTGATGTGTTTCATTGTGGGCATGGTCAACATTGTTTGTGGCTTTTAACGTGGAGCTAAGGGGTTGCGCGTTTTTGCGCAGTCCCCCTTGAGCGTAGGGTTATACGTTTTCACTCGAACTCCGGTGGGTCAATGTGCTTCATAAAAAGACTGACCACATCATTGCTGTTGGTCAGAACTGTTCGAGTAGGCACACCGTTGACAACTCGCCACTCGGCGACAAACGACCCTGCCGCATCCGAGAACAAACCGCGAAACTGGCAGTTCTGTGAATCAAAGCACTTGCCGCCAAAGTAGCGGACAGAGCCGGGGTATTCAAGCGGACGTTTTCCCCATGCGTTGTACATGCCGTCCGAACTAAGCGAATAGGTTTTACCTTGGAACGATACCCTAATGCTTTTGACGTATGACTTTGGCAGATCAAGATCAGTACCGAACGGTATGCGTCCATTAATTAAACATTTTTTTTCCTGCCCGTTGCACCCTTCAACTTTGAATTGAGATTTCACGAATGCTTGCTCGACAAGTTCGACAGCGACACCGCTGGGAAGAGTGAAGTTCACCAAGCCATCGGCGAATGCTCCAGTCATGCAAGCAACTGACAAGAGCACAAAGAGAATAAAGGGACGATAGTTCATCTGGACGTATAACATGATTTAATTTTCATTTTTGAAAGATAACTGACTGCCAAAATAAAGGCAATTTGTTTCCTTTCTGTAGAAACACGCATGGTGCTTGATTGTATTTGCTGATACCTGATCAACAGCAGGCATCAGCGAATCGACAAAAAGTGCAGATCGAATCAACTCAACACGCATCGTGTAAGCACCTGGCAAATAGCAAAAAAAGCAGCCAAAGCCACCGTTTCTTATCAAGCCAAAAATCTGAATCTGACATTGCCCGGCGTAGGCGGAAACAGAGCTACAGCGCTCTTTAAATCATGCCATTTTTTGAAAAAATAGGGGAGTATGTGCCAAAAATGCCTTTATCTCTGAATAAAACAAAGGGGTTTTAAATATACCCCACCCAGTATATTTTCGGCTCAGGCAGGCAAAAAACGGCATGAATGAGCAATGCTGGTTTTAGTGTTCCAGCGATGTCAGCAATTTGGGGACGGCGGAAACGCCGCTGCGGGCGAGTGCGGTGAGTGGGGTGACGCCTGTGTACCACGTTGCGCGTATGACGTCGGCGGCGGTATTTTCTTCCGGCGATAGTCGGGCTTCAACGCTGGTGATTCTTTCTTTTAACTGCGGCGTCACTTGCGGTGTCGCTTCTTTGTAGAGCAGCAACAGCGCGTAGCCGGTCGCCAGATCGGGCGTGTCGTCGCGGCTCAGGTAATGGGCGAGCTGGCTGGTGGCGGGGATATTTTTTTGTCGTGAAGCACGTTCCAACCAGAGCGCGGCATCATTGCCGCCGCGTGAGTGTATCGCGGGCAAAGGTTTTGCGGGTGCCATCTTTGGCGACGGATTGCAGATGGCAGCTCCATGTTTTGGTTTCCGGGTCCCAGGTGAAGGTGTTGAAGAAGGGGCCGTCGGGATATTCAAAGCGGAATTCCACCGAGTTGCCGTTGCGCTTGCCACGCCCAACAGCCGAAAACTGCGCGCCGAAATTATCGATCCAATGCGCGACGTATTCGGCGCGGGCGTGTGAGTAGCCGATGTAGATGTCTGCTTCATAGCGTGAAGGGATGCCGGCATCGCGCATTTTCAGCAGCAGAAACTGATGTTGCAGCACCCATGTTGCAGAGGCGGTGTTGTTAAGTTCTTTGCCGCCGATGCTGCGCGTGAGCGACCAGTCTCCTTCGAGATTACTAAACAAGTCATCATCAAAGCGTCCGCCACGGCCATCCTGTGCGATGGCGAGCGAAGCCAGTGTTGTTAATGCGAGTGCGAGTAGTACGCGACGATACATCAGGGGTCTCCGGGATGATGAAGTGTGAGATTGATCGATTGCTCAACGCAGCGGGATGCGTTCACAGCATAGGATGGCGAATGATGGTTTTCCAATTGGCGGGGTTGGCACGCCGGATATCACTGAGATAAATTTCGTGGTGTTTGCCGGTGCGGCTAGCGCGGGCGTCGATGAAATCATGCAGACGTTGTATCGTTGGCCCTTCTTCAGAAAACGGGCCGATATGCAAAATCTGCGCGCAGCGTCCTTCGCTGAAGGATTCCAGGCGCAGTTGCGATACGGCCAGCAATTTTTTCTTTTTCAACACGTCCGTCATCGCTTGTGCAATCGTTTCTGCATCAACGAATGCCGGTTGCATGATCAACATGGTCCATTTCCACTGTGCTTTGTCGTTGGCAACAAAGGCGGCCATATCGTCGGCCCACCACAACCCTTCCAGCGGCATGACCGCGTAATCGAGCGCCTGCACGCCTTTTTTGAGCATGAACTTTGCCGTGTACGACACCGAAAATAATGCCTCCACAGCTTCAGCATATTCGGGTGACGAATTAGGGTCGCCCTGACCATCGATCATCAGATATCTGAACGTTGGTACATCCACCTCAGTCACTTCTTTTGCAGATGGTTGATAGAGGTAGGAAAGCTCTTTTTTCAAATCAACTTTTGCCATACGTTTCCTGATGAGGTGCGAAGGTTTGTGGTTTGGATGTCGCTGACTTTGAATGATTTTGGTTGGTGGCGGGCGCGATCATCTTCATCGCGTTTGCTAATAGCGCGCGCCATCCTTATGCGCAAACTGCCATGTTCCGTCGTCACCAAACACCGCCTGTAAATCATCATCGGGGTAACTCACGCTATCCCCCGGGCTGCGATCACCGATGTCGAGATACAGCACATCCGCATCGGTGCGGTTGACCAGATGATGGGCGTTTCCCGTACCCGCCTTGAATCCCGAACACATACCCGGCGCCAGAGGTGTTTCGCCATGATCGGTGATGAGTACCGGATAGCCTTCGAGAATGTAGATAAATTCATCCTGCGTCGCATGTGCATGGCGCAGAGCAGAGCCTGCACCGGGAACGAGTCGGGTCAGGTTGACGCCAAAGTTGGCAAGGCCGAAAAAATCACCCAATGCGCGTTTTTCTCTTCCGGTCATGCGTGCCGCAAACGGCTCAGGATAATTGCTCGGCTTTGTTCTTGGTGGAACATCCAGCGCGACGACGGCTATCGATGAATTCGCTTGAGACATAACAGGCTCCGAAGTGTAAGCATGCTGACGCATTGCCTGGCATGAAAAAATGGTGTGCGTTACTTCACGTAGGTGCCATCACCATGCGGTGCTGCACGGAATTCCGGCAATCCTTCAAGCGCTTGTGAATACGCTGCCAGAAGAGGGAAGCTTGCCTCCGGCACGGTTTCCGGAATCATTTGCTGCGTGAAATGCCAGGCTACGCCGATGGTGACGCCAGCCTGACTCAGGCTGGCACTGGTGCGCGCCAGCGGCGTAGCAGCGAACGCTGATTCCAGTTCCGTGTAGGCGGCGAGCACCTGCTCCGAAATCCGGTTCAGCCACGGTTCGTGCAGTTTTTCTGATGGACGGAGATTGCGCTCGTACACGATCTGCACACTTTTCTCAGTGGCGGCCAACGCCAGGCCAATCAGATGCAGTTCGTGCTGCAAGCCTTGCACATCGGCAGGAAGCAGTGTGCGTGGCCGCGCAAGCGCTTCTGCATACTGAAGAATCAGCGTCGAATCCATGATCACGCATCCGTCGTCACACACGAGCGTCGGCGCTTTGACGACAGGATTGATCTGCTGAAATTCAGCGTAACCGCGGAATACTGAGAGTGATTGGTGCTCAAAATCGATGCCCAACAACTGCAGTGAAATCGCCACCCGGCGAACGTAGGGTGAATCAAGCATGCCTATCAGTTTCATGGTTACTCCTGTGATGACGTTGGTATTTCAATGGTATTTCGGCGGTGTTTCGATATGGCTTCTATGCTGCGACCCCGAGGCAAAAGCCATTTGGTTTTCTCATCGTCAGGGGGCAAAGATCATGGCTTTAAACGCTGATATAAATTCTGATGCAAATTCTGACGTATGCAACGGCTGCCGTGTTTAGAATGTGATCACCACAGACGCTGAACTGCGGCTTGCTTCACCGTGAAACACCGCTTCGATATTGTTACCGTCGGGGTCCACGACGAAGGCAGCGTAATAACCAGGATGGTAAGCGCGTTCTCCGGGAGCGCCGTTATCTTTGCCGCCATGCGCGAGTGCGGTTTGGTAAAAGTGATCGACCATGTTTCGGTCCTGCGCCTGAAATGCGAGGTGATGGCGGCCAGTCAGCACACCCAGCGCAGCCGGGCTATCGATGGCGGTCACGAATAATTCGTCTGCCCAGAAGTAGCCGTCACCAGTGCCACCCATCGGTACATTCAGCGCTGCAAAAATGGCGGCATAAAAAGTTTGGCTCGCAGAAATGTCTTGCACGACCAATTGGATGTGATCGATCAACCGACCTCGATGTAATTTTTGCGTTTCCATAAAATCCCCTTAGTGATAAATCCAGCGACTTGCGCAAGGTATGCGCGGCATCCTCAGGATTGAATTGCTTACGGGCTTATTTCGACGCATTGCTTACTGCTTCATCGAGCTCTTTTTTGAGTAGGTCAGATTCAGTGACACGACGCTTTTGAACTATCCCGGCGACACGCGTATGTTGTCGGATGTTTGAAGTGAGCGACCATTTCGCAGCTCCTTTCATCAACAGCATTTTAACGCTACCCTCTGTGCCTTTTTCCGGCGATGGTCTGGCCAGAACATCAATGATTTTATTGACGGCAGTTTCATTTCCTGTCGCGCTGAAAACTGCCCACAACATATCCAGGTCTGCCGGGGTTGACGGCTCTTTTGCCAAAGGATCATAGCGAGTGGCGCTCATGATTTTCTTGACGTCACTGTCAGACAAACCCAGCTGCGTTTGAACGCACTGCTCTGCAGCAGGAATATTGGAATTGTAAAATGACCATCCGACGTATGCTTTGCTGGTCGAGGATATCGTTGCAAGGTCTTTACACCATTGAGCGCCTTTATCCGGATTCATTTTCAAAATTTCTGTCGTGAAGATCATCAGCGGAAAGCGCGCTGATGGCTTTTCGAAGGCTCCCGCCGCCGACGCATCGTTAAGCCATTTTGTGAATTGGTCTGGCGCTGGCTTCTCGTAATAATGCGACATCCATTCCCCAAGTTGCTGCAAGGTTTCCTGTGCGTGTGCGACGCTGCATAAACAGAACAGAGAGATAGAAAAAAATTTGAATAGTCGTGACATTGTGCGAGAACCTTTTGTGTGGCGGACATGGTTTAACTTAACAAAAATGAAGCTTAACTTGTAAGGTCGAAAAGAACAATTTTCTTCAACTGCCTTGAAAGCCGCATATAGCCTCGCTGTATTTGGCTGTGCCGAATAGATGCATGTCAGGTTAACGTGATTATCGCCAGAGGGAGTTTGCGGATGTCGGATGCAATGTGCTAAGCGTGGGCGATAACGCCATCCCGCTAGCGCGTTGGGTTTGCCTCACAACTGATGCCATACCTGGCGCAGACCAACCAGATGTACCAGGCCGATGATGAAACAAATTCCTGATGTGACCAGCCAGAATGTGTTGCTGTTGTCGGGGAAGGCGGGTTTCAGTAATGGGAAAGCGACCGCACGCAGAAGATAGATTCCTGTGATCGCACTCAGGACTAATTGAACAAAGGGCAGCCGGATCAGCAGCCCCGCACCCGACAATGCGTAAGCGGCCCACACAGCGAGGAGTGTGCCGATCGCAAAAGCGATGAAGTTCGCATACCAATGCCCTTTTTCCGCCATTCGCGCAATCGGCTCACCGGCACCTAAAAACCGGAATAGTGGCGCACCCCAAATCATGCAAGCGAAGTGCAACGCTGCGGCCATTGCGCTCAGGGCGGCTCCAAGAATCAGAAAGACATTGTATGAAGATGACACGGTAATACTCCGTTTGATTACCACGCAGCGAGAGCCGCGATGGGTAATTTTGGTCCGTCACTATATGGACGAGTTCGCTGTTGAAAGACTACTTCTGACCTTCAACATGGCGCGTAAAATTATTGAGAATTGCCTGCCACCCGTCTCGCTGCTGTTCATCAGAGTGCGTTGTTTCTGCATCGAATGAAACTCTTACTTTGACGCCCTCCGGGCTTGCGCTGAATTCAACTGTTGCCGTCCGGTCTCCAAACGAATATTCAATGAGATGATTCGGGACTACGTTGGTATAGGTGCCGGCAAAGTCAAATCCAAAGCTGCCGTCTTTCGCTTCCATCCGGGATGAGAAAGTGCCGCCGATTCGAAGATCAACATTGGATCTGGTGGTGTGCCAGTCATCGGACGCAGCATTCCACTGGACGATGTCTTCGGGTGTGGTGTAGGCCTGCCACACTCTTTCAATTGGTGCGCGGACATTGGTCTCGACGATAATTTTCATAATTCTTCCTTCGTTTCAGTGGCCGCGAACGCGATGTAATTTGGCGACGCCATAGCTTAACTTGGAATGTTAAAAATAACAATTTTCTTACTATGCCTTGAAAGCCTCATGCGCTGTGCCTGTGGCACAGGCAACACCGAAAAATGCTGATGACTTCGCGCCGCTTGAAGCGCCTGCCTGCGCACGAAAGTCGCCGTTTAAAAGCGGCGATTTTTATAAAAAAGGGGGAGTATGCTCAAAAAACGCCTGAATCTCTTAATAAAATAAAGGGGATGTAGATATACCCCACCCAGTATATTTTGCCTCTCCAGAGGCAAAAAACACCTCCGGCGCATGTATTGCTGGTGACTGCGCTTGGGTTGACGGTGGGTTTTCTGCTGTAGTGGAGTCACCGTTTGGTCGTTGTCTGGTCGCTGTTTGGTCATTTTTTTATCATTCTTTGATCGCCGTTTTGTGCGTGATTCCTGGCCTTATTCTGCGCTTTACGCTGTGCCCTGGTCTGCGCACTAACGAATACCATTCACGCCATTTTGCTGATCGTTCGCGACAGGAAATTGCCGGTGGTCGCATTCCTGTCGCACGTCTTCATCCCTCTCCTTAAGCTGGCATCTGCTGTCCCCACTTTCATTTTAAGGAGAACACGATGTCCACCAAATATAGCGCTGCCTTGTTGCTCAGTCTGTGCGCATCTATGTTGACGATGCCTGACGCCAATGCGTATTCCGAAGCCGATTTTGAAACAGCGTTTCAATCTTTGCGCGCGGGCTCCGGTAATGAAGAACGTGCCGCTAAAGCGTTTCAGAATTTACTCAATGCCGAACCCGGCCAGCCTTTGCTGATGGCGTATGCGGGTTCTGCGACCAGCCGTCTGGCGGTGACAACAATCTTCCCGTGGAAAAAAATGTCGTATGCGGAAGAGGGGCTGGCGATGATAGATAAGTCGCTGATACTGGCAGAAAAAGAACCCACGCAGTTGCACGGTCATACTTTGCAACTATTGGAAATCAAACTGGTTGCCGCATCGACGTTTCTGGCGGTGCCGGAATTCATGAACCGTCATGCGCGCGGTCAAAAACTGCTGGATGACATATTGGTTCACCCGCAGTTGTCGACGGCTGATCTGGGGTTCCGTGGTGAAGTCTGGATGCGCGCTGCGCGTCTGGCGCAACAGCAAAAGCGGATAGAAGACGCGAAAAAATTGGCAGAAGAAGTGATCCGCAATCAGGCACCGCAGGCAGAAAAAGCTAAACAATTATTGCAGGGCTTAAGCGCATGAGCGCCATCATCGAATTGCAGGGCGTGCATAAATCGTATCGCCTAGGGCAGCATCTGGTGCGTGCTTTGCGTGGCGTCGATCTGCAAGTGCAGGCCGGTGAGTTGCTGGCGCTGACTGGCCCTTCGGGTAGCGGCAAGAGCACGATACTGAATCTGTGCGGGCTGATCGATCAGGCAGATCAGGGCAGCGTTTCGATACTGGGCAGAGACATTGCCAGTTGTTCTGAACGCGAGCTGACGCTGCAACGACGCCAGACTATCGGTTTTATTTTTCAGAGTTTCAATCTGGTGCCGGTGATGACGGTGGCTGAAAACGTTGACTATCCGCTGTTCCTCAACGGGGTACCGGAAGCTGAACGCAAAATCCGCGTGGCGGCACAGCTCAAAGCTGTTGGCCTCGAAGAGCATGCGCAGCATCGGCCAGATGCGCTGTCAGGTGGGCAGCGTCAGCGGGTCGCAATTGCACGTGCACTGATCAAGCGCCCTGCTTTAGTGATCGCCGACGAGCCAACGGCCAGCCTGGATTCTGTCACCGCCGATCAGGTGCTTGATCTGATGCGTGAGCGTGGTCAGGCAGAAGGCGCTGCATTTGTGATCGCCAGCCACGATGATCGTTTAACCCGCCGTGCGGATCGCATCGTGCATTTACTGGATGGGAGGCTGCAATGAGATTCGTGCGCTTTGATATAACCTGGCTGCGCTTTGCTTTTCACAATGCCTTGCGCAACCGCCGCCGTTCGCTGGTAACGGTGAGTGTCGCCGCATTAGGCACGGCGGCGCTGCTGCTGGCAGGCGGCTTTGCGTATTCGACCTATGAAGGTCTGGCGCAAGCGGCAGCACGCACCAGCGGGCATCTGATCGTCGGCACAGCAGCGCATTTCGACAAAGAAGAAGACACGCCGTTGCAATATGGGCTGAGCAATGTATCGCAACTGGAAAAACAACTGCTGAGTGACGCTGCGGTGCGCTATGTATTGCCACGGGTGGAATTCAGCGGGCTGATCAGTAATGGCGATAAATCCACCATCATGCTGGGTGTGGGCATCGATGCGAATGCCGAGTTCGCGGTCAAAGGCCCATTTCTGAAAGTCGTGGCGGGCAAGATATTGGAAGATCAGAAGACCGCAGAAATCGTGCTTGGCGAAGCCCTCGCCCGCAGCCTGAAAGCCGCGCCGGGCAGCAATCTGACGCTGATGGTCAGCACGACTGAAGGGGCGCTCAATGCGATAGATGTGAATGTCAGCGGCATCGTGACAACAGGCATTCCGGATATTGATAAACGTCTGGTGTACACCGATATCCACACAGCACAAAGCCTGTTGCATACCGATAAAGTCAGCAGTCTGGGTGTGTTTCTGAGCGAGATGAATGCGACGCCGATGGCGCAACAACGTCTGCAACAGCAGTTGCCCGAGCTGACCATACAGACTTGGGAAGATCAGGCATTTTTCTATAAATCGGTACGCGATTTGTACAACCGTATTTTTGGTGCACTCGGCCTCATCATCAGTCTGATCGTGGTGTTTGTTGTGGCCAATGCAATGGCGATGGCGATTATTGAACGTACCCGTGAAACCGGCAGTTTGCGGGCGATGGGAACGCTGCCCGCCGAGCTGATCCGCAGCTTTTCATATGAGGGCATGTTCCTCGGTGGCAGTGGTGCGCTGCTGGGCGCGGCGATTGCCTTGACGGTGGCCTTGTTGCTGACTGTTTTTCCGGTACAGATGCCACCGCCACCCGGTCGTTCTACCGGTTACCCGTTAATGATCAGCCTTGATCTGAGCATGTATTTACTGACCATCAGCGGCATGATTTTGCTGTCCATGCTGTCATCCGCGTTGATAGCGCGCCGCACACTGCACCAGTCCGTTGTCGATGCACTGGCCCACACCTGAACCGAAAGACGAGCATGAAAAAATTATTCTATCCAGCCCGCATGAGTCTGCTGAGTCTGTTGAGCCTGCTGAGTCTGAGCTGTCTGTTGAGCATGACCACAGCGCAGGCCGCCTCGCAGTTTGCTGCGCAGTTACCTGATGTGAGTCAGATGTTGAAAGCCACCGACCAGTTGCGTGTGGGTGGCGGCAATATGCAGGTGGAAACTGAAATCACCACGTTTCAACGTGATGGCAGCGTTGAAAAAGAGCGCAAATACCGCGTCTATAGTCAGGCGCAACGGCAGTCATTGGTATTGATGCAGAGCCCGGCTGAGAAAGGCCAGAAAGTGCTGATGTCGGGCGATGATTTCTGGATGCTATTGCCCGGCAGCCAGCGGCCGATGCGCATCACGCCTATGCAGAAATTACTCGGCGATGCTTCGGTCGGTGATATCGCCACCATGAACTGGGCAGAGGATTATCAGGCAAGCCTGGTCGCGGAAGAAAAATGCGACGACAAAGCTTGTCTGCATTTACGACTGGATGCCAGCCGCAAAAGTCTCGCCTATCAACATATCGAACTCTGGATAGGCAAGAAATTTTATGAACCCTTGAAAGCCGATTTGTATGTGCAGTCAGAAAAACTGGCGAAGCAGGCGCGCTTTGTGATGGATAAAGCGCAGGCGCCGACAGCGGTGGTGGAAATGCTGCTGGCAGATCAGCTCAGCAACCATAAAGAAACCCGCATACGCTATCTGCAGCGTCAACCGAAAACCGTCCCGGAACAATGGCTCAATCCCATGTTCCTGGCAAAAAATCCGACGCTGGAGTGAGCAGCATGCGCCACACCCATCACACGCTGGCTTGCCTGATGCCGTTGCTGTTGGCCGCCTTCAATTCAGCAGCGCACGCGGCGGATACCGCAGCGCTTGCCGTCATGGCAGAGGCGACAGAAACGACAGCAACAGCAGCGACAACCACAGCAGCGACAACCACAGCGACAACCGCCGCAGACTTCAGTTACAGCGGCAACTGGCGCACGCTGCTGAACTCCGCACAGATCAACACTGTCGGGCCTGCAGCACTCACCGGGCAACTTCAGCCCGGCATATTAACGCCGGTACAAACGAGTGTGCAAAGTGAGCTGGAAATGAAGGCGCAGTACAAAAACTGGCATACCACGGCCACCCTGCACACAGAAAAATCCGACAGCAACAGCGCCCACAATACAGGCTGGCTCAATGAGTTCTATGGCAATCTGGATCTGGGCGCGTGGCAATTGAGCGCCGGGAAAAAAATCATTGCCTGGGATGTCGGTTATGGCTTTCGTCCGAACGACGTGATTCAGCAGGAAAAACGGCGCAGTCTGATCAGCCAGACGGCGATAGGAAAACCCCTGGCGAGTCTGGACTTTTTTACCGCAGATCAGGCGCTGAGTCTGGTCTGGGTGAATCCTGCGCAGAATGACGCCGTCAACAATATCGAAGAACAAGCCGTCGCAGCGCGTTGGTACCAACGCAGCGGCAATGTTGACTGGCACGGTTTTGCGCGCTATGGCAAACATACGCAAACCAGTCTTGGTGCCGCTTTTTCGTGGGTCGCCAGCGATGCCATTGAGCTGCATGGGTCTTTGCGCGTACAGCAAAAAGCGGCGATATTGCAGCAGACCGCATTCACCGGTTTGGCACGCAGCGCGCCGTGGCAATGGGAAATGCAGAATCAGATCAGCCAGTTGCTGCTCGGTGCGAATCTGACGACAGAAGATCAGCACAGTTTTTTTGTTGAATACTGGTATGACGGCAGCGCCCGCAGTCAGTCTGACTGGCGACAATGGCTGACGCAGAATCAGCAATTACTCAGCATGGGTCAGCAAGCGGCATGGCGCTTGGCGGCCGCAGCCAATCTCGCGTGGCAGAATAATGCTTTTAACGCCAGCAGCAATTTGCGCCGACAGAATGTGTTTGCCCGCTGGAGCTGGCAACGTGACGCGTGGCAAACGGCGGTTGATGTGCTGTGGATGCCGGAAGACGGCGGCAGGATTACAACCTTCAGTCAGGAATGGCAGGGCGACCGTTGGCACTGGCAGACTGGCCTGCGCGTATTCAATGGCCCGCAACAGGCCATCGCGCGGCAATTACCGAATACCCACTCGGCCTATGTATCGGCAACATGGGCGTTCTGAACGAGGTGATTTGTGTGAGAGGAGACGGTGAGATTCGAACTCATCCCTGTTAATGATATATGTTCTGCTTAACTCTGCTTCATCATCAGGCCACGCACGACATCATTGAACGCATTGACCAATTTTGGATCGAACTGCACTTCGATGTTGGCATTGATTTCTGAAATCGCACTCAGCAAACTTTTTTTATAGCTGCGATCTGAGCGTTCGGTGGTGATAGAACAAAAGGTATCGACAATCGCCAGTATGCGTGCCCCCGGATGAATTTGTTCTCCGGATAAACGATTCGGGTAGCCGGTGCCATCGTAGGATTCATGATGATCCAGCACCATGCGTGCGGCCTCATCCCAACCCGAAAAGCGTTGCAACATCTGATGGCCGAGACGCACATGTTCCTGAATGATGCGTTGTTCTTCGCGCGAGAGATGACCTTCTTTGTTAAAAATCGCATGCGGAATAAATGCCATTCCCATGTCATGCATCAGCGCCGCTGCCTGCAACTGTACCGGGTCAACGATCTGCCCAACTGCCTGATTTAACGCCTCGGTGAGCTGGGCTGTCTGCGTGCTGCGGTTCTTACGGAAGATGCTGAGATTATCGATATACGACGACCACTGCTGCATCAGCGCCAAGTCCGGGGGCAGCGGTAATTCCACACGCTCATTTTTTTGTGCATCGCCTTTATCCGTCGCCCTGCCACCCAGCGCTTCAATCGCTGCGCGGAAATGTTCAAGCTTCAGACCGTTGACGGTGCTTTTTTGTAAGTTGTCACAAACCAGCGCAAGGCGGGCACGGCGATGTTCGTCACCGACACCTTCGCTGATAAGCTCAGTAAGCAACTGCTCAATCTCATCGGTGGCCAATAATAGAAATTCGCCAAGCTCAGGAAAATACTGTTCCGGATGCGCACGTAATCTGGAAAAAATTTCTTCGACTCTGTGCATTAATGCATTGAGCGGCGCCAGCCCGACCATCTGGCAATTACCTTTGAGCGAGTGCATAGAACGAAACATGCGATGTATGTATTCCTGCCCGCCTTGCTTGTTCAGGGCTTTGACGCAGGTGTCGACTTCGATGCAGCATTCCCGTGTGCAATCGACAAACTCATCAATAATCGTACGTTCCATCGTGAGGAACTCGGGACAGGTAAAGAAATTGTTTTGGTCGCTGGCGTTCATTGTTTCCTGGCTTTCATAGACTGAGATGGCATGAGTATTTAGGGCACAGCGAGAATGCGAGTGCCAGGCGATGGAGACATGACCAGCGCGGAATACAGCTATTTATTACTATAGGGCAATTTTTGAGCGAATAAAAAAATGCTGTTTGTACCGAAATACAAACAGCATATTTTTTTCAAACATTAACAAATACGTCGGTTTTTCACGTCAGTGGCAAGAGCATATTTTCAACATTTGTCGCGCCAGTGGATACCGCAGAATTTTGTTGATGTCCGCCGGGAGGCAGACGGTGAATAGGGTGGGTAAGGCGTAGGGACTGGTGTTTGAGCGACTTAATAAATTACATGAATAAAATGCCATTAGCGAGAATTATGGCTTAATAAATACAGGTTTACTATTCTTCTTATTTAGTTATTTTGCCGCCACCGCACGCTACATTTTTGCCGTCAGCACTAATTTGGCAGGAGGTAGACATTCCACCACATGCGACATTTTTACCATCTGAGCTAATTTGACAGGAGGTAGACATTCCACCACATGCGACATTTTTACCATCTGAGCTAATTTGACAGGAGGTAGACATTCCACCACATGCGACATTTTTACCATCTGCGCTAATTTGACAGGAGGTAGACATTCCACCGCATGCGACATTTTTACCATCAGCACTAATTTGGCAGGAAGCTGCCCCTGTATGAGAGTTTGCAAATGAGGATATTAGGCACAGCATTAGAAGGCAATATTTAAATTTATTCATATCTTTTGATCTGTGATATTTAACGCCCGCGTAATCGGCGCGAGCTTGCGAGCGTCCTGATTGACGCGATTGTCATGTGATTACAGGCCAACAACTCTGTTCCAATCTGCTATGTACATGTACATTCTTTGAAATTCGCTAGGCAATAACATTCTGTTGTGAGCAATGAAATTGCGCGATTTTTCAAGCTCATCCATTCTCTGTTTGAGCCAGTGTTGTGAAGGAATGATGGATTCAAAATGCTCCCACTTGTTTAAGATCACCTGAGCAAGATGCCCAAAATCTAAAAAGCCAAGAAGATCAGTTTTTTCACCTTCTAGCCATGAATCCTGATGGGCTGTTTTCTGTCTAGTTTCAGCATGTTGTTTTACTTTTTGCGGCAGTTTATCAATCCAATCCACGCCTTCATTTTCAGATAATGTTTGCCTTATAAACTCTCGTACATGATTCTCGAAAGAGAATAGAACAGCATATAACCTAGCCATTTCAAGGGCATTGTTCCTTAAGTTAACTGGGAATGCTGCTAGAGCCTCCGCCAAAAGACGCTCTTCAGTTTCTGTTTGATCTGCCCCAATTTTTATTCCTGCTTTTTGAAAAATAGATGCTTCAGCTTCAAACAATAATCCCCTAAACAGAAAGTCTCTTAGCTCCTTGTGCTTCAAAATAGATGTTCCTTCAGCGACTTAAATATTGCGTTATAAACTTCAATATCCTTTGTTGCAGGCAAATGTACCTGAATGTTGTAATGCAACCCTGGCGTTTTGATGTGCACTGCCGGAGCACTTGTAGGAACCTCTGTTACAACACTCGCTGGTTCGTGGCTTTCTGTTGGTTCAGTTATTTTTTTTGAGGATTGTTTTGCCTTTAAATCCGCCAAATCCAGGAGGGAAAAAAATGTTCGCCTCATATTCAAGGCCACATTATCACTTGCGTTGTGATAGCTCTTAAACTTGCCCTCAATCGCAGAATGATCCGCTGATGTCGGATGTTCTTTTATAAGGAAAATGTCCGCATATGCTTCCTTTAAAGCTTCACCCATAATTTGTTTGGATTGGGAGTGGTCTCGGTAATCTTTGTAGCGTGCTGTAGGCTTGCCGTCAGGCGTTAAAAAACCAAGAGCTTTTAGCAATGGTATGTATGCACGTTGCTTGTTAGATTTAAATCCTAGGTCAATTAAGAATTGTTGTGTGAATTGAGGCGGAGCCTGTCCATCTCTTAGCTTGCTAAAAAAATCGCCTAGTTTGCCATAAGCTTCTGTGTAAGCATTTGATAAAGCCAATTTCGTCTCCTTCCTCAATTCACATAATGTGATTTAATTTTCATTTTTGAAAGATAACTGACTGCCAAAATAATTGCAATTTGTTTACATCCTTTTGAAATCTGCATGGCGCTTGATTGTTTTTAGTTATACCTGATCAATCGCAGGTATAACTGAATCAATAAAAAGTGCAGATCGAATCAACTCAACGCGCATCGTGTTAGCACCAGGCAAGCAGCAAAAAAAGGGCAGCCAAAGCCCCCGTTTCTTATCAAACCAAAAATCAGAATCTGACTACGTGCGGTCTGTGTGGAAACGGAACCACATCGCTCTTTGAATCATGTCGTTTTTGGCAAAAACAGGGGAGTATGTGTAAAAAATGCCCCTATCTCTTAATAAAACAAAGGGGTTTTAAATATACTCCAACCAGTATATTTTCAGCTCTGGCAGGTAAAAAAGAGGAAAAAACAGACAGTGCTGGTCTCAGTTCTCCAGCGATGTCAGTCATTTTGGAATGGTGAAAACGTCGCTGCGGGTGAGTGCGGACAGTGGGGTGGTGCCGATTGCCACAATGCGCCACGTTGCGCGGCTGATGTCGTCGGCGGTTTTTTCTTCTGGCGATATCCAATTACGCCAGATCGTCAGCAGGATGTGATCGTTAGTTGTGGCTATGCTGGAGATGGTGATTGCGGTCGTGGATGGCGGCGTGCATTTGTGCGCGCATGGCATCGGTCAGCGCTGCGCGGCGGCGATATTCGCTGCGTTTGTTGGATGGTCGGGATTCAATCGGCTTTTCATCCGGTGCATGCGGGATCTCGAAATTTCCTCTGTGATTTTGATATCCGCCAGCGAGCAACCATAACTGGTCGTACTCGGCATAAATACATTTTTTCAGGCGATAACGCCATGCGCGGTGTATGTGGTTTTCTTTACTGACGCATTCTATCGTTGTGCAATGGATTTGCGAGGCGAGGTTGCGTAATACGTCGATCAATAACAGGCGTGGCTGTATCCCATGCAATGCGCTGGTGGCTGTGCGTGCCAGTTGACGGCAATTGCCGCGGTTTGATTGAATGCCGCCGACCTTAATCGCATTGCCGTGGTGATTTTTCACCAGGGTGAACGTGACATAAAGCAGCGTCTCGTCATTCATACTCAGTGCAAGTGTGAGGCCGCCTTCGCGTTTAAATGCATCATCCCGCAACAGGTGAATGGTGAAGTGTTCCTCATTTTTTCCGGCAAACCTGGACAGTAAAAAACGATGGCCACTGACAATGTCTGCCGTATTTTTTGCACCCAACAGACTATGCAGTAATTCGAAATGGCAGGCGAGCATGTTAACCCGTTCCATTGCGCCGAGATTGCGATCAAAGAATGGGCGATGAATAACATCAAGCAGGTTGGCATCGCGACCAACGAGCTGCCGTAAATAACTGCTTCTGACAAACTGATACCAAGACAGGCTGGGTTTTAAATTGAGCAGCGTGCGGGCTACAAATTTACTTTTTCGCTCAAGGCTGACGGTGTCTGCGGCGGACGTCATTTTGTAGGCCCATGCCAGACTGGCTGTGACCTCATTTGTCCACTGATAGCATCGCTTCAGATGTGCAACCAGGCCGGGTGCACATAAAGCGGAAATATTTTGTTCAAGCTGTGACACAGCGCGACCTATTTATGCAACATAATGTGGCTGATTGTAACCCAATGTATCCACTTCACAATTGGAGCGATGCTTCAGGAAGGGTGAAAGCAGTACACAAATCTGGCTGATTTCTAACGATTTAACAATATTTATAGTTTTGCGGTCGCTTGTTCGTCAGGTTTGGGGCAACGGTGTCCCGTTTGTCTGGAACGCAGCAAGAACGAACCGTGTGTGGCCGGGCGCGACCCACGCCGGTGCCGGCACTGAAAGATGAGCGCGCCGCCGTTTGTGCAACAACACCGCACGCTGTTTTATCTATATTGGTAGCGGGGAAGGCATCCCGCAATTTGATGTCAAAAGACTTGCGCGCTCACTGGCCTTGCGGTGCTTGCCACAGTTCGACTTTATTTCCCTCAGGATCAATCACCCAGGCGAATTTTCCATATTCAGATTCATCTGTCTGATCGAGCACGTGACAGCCTTCGTCCTTTAACGCCTTGACTAATGCGTGCAGGTCCTCCACCCGGTAATTCACCATGAAGGAGGCCGAACCCGGTGCGAAATGATCGCTGTCTTGCGGGTGTATGCACCAGGCAGTGGTGCCCGCAACCGGCTTGCCATCGGCATCTGCCCAGTCAAAAGCTGCGCCGCCCCAGACCTGAACATCAATTCCCAGATGTTGCTTGTACCACGCCTGCAATGCCGGTGCATCTTTGGCTTTGAAGAAAATGCCGCCTATGCCTGTGACTCGCTTCATAGCAACTCCGCTGTGTGATGGTAGAAAAAGAAATGGGCTGATGATGGGGGTATCTGAGAAAACAGAAACCTGAACGCAGGGAGAACAGCCATCGGGCGTGTCCAGCCGTTGTGAAGGATACTTGTAGTGCGCTATCTCTGCAACGATACTGCGCTCAGGCGGCAGCAATCAAGGCGACGATTTTTGTGATGGCGATCAGCAAATCCTGACGGTCGGCATCGTCGCTGATGGCGGTTTGTATGGCTTTCATTTGCGCCAGTTCTGCATCACTGGTGATGGTGCCGGCTTTCAGCAAACGTGCCTGATAGTCACCGTAGTCTTGCAGCAGTTCTTTGAGTGGTGCGATCAGCACGGCTTTATCATCCAGTGTGGCAGCGCGATACTGGATTTGCAGATCGGTGATGGTGTTGCCCATCACGCGCAACATTTCAGCGTCATTGTCTTTGACAGGCATGGTGTCTCTCCCTTTAACAGCGCATTATTTCTGGCTGACGACGGCATCCAGCAAAGGACTGAGCGCAGCGTCATTTTTCAAGTTCGCTTCTACGCGGTTGATGCTGTTGATGGCACTTTGTGCTGTGGCTGCGCGGTTGGTGATGTTGCCGTACAGGGCAGAAAATTCTCTGAGTGATTCCAGCAAATCAGCCACTGTCATCTGATCGTAATGGACGCTGGTTTGCGCCAGTTTTTCTCCGAGTACAGTCGCTTTTGCAAACTGGCTGAGAATGAGGTCGCGGCTCTGTGCCTCGTTGGTTTGATTCAGCAGGATATCGTCAGCAACGCTGCCGAGCAACGCGGCGCGGGCTTTTTCGTCAGCAACGGCCATGGCTTTGCTGCGGGCTTCGATAATGCGGATGCGGGAAATATTATCTCTGCCGGTGGATGGCAATTCAGCAAAGATATGCCCCAGTCTGGCAAAACGTGCCGTGACATTGACTACTAGTTTCTGCGCTTTTTTTACCTCATCCGTTGCCAGCAGATAGCCGCGCGGCAAATCGGTATACATAGCGGCGAGCTGCCGGTGTGCCTCGCACGCCTGATTCAGGGCAGTCAGCGCCGGGGCGTTTGCGCTGTCGGTAATGCTGTTGTCGGCATAGATTAAATCGAGCTCAGTAGCGCCAAATTTTTTAGCCTGCGCCAGCGATGTGGCAATGTCTGAGCGGGTAAGTGCAGGCATTGCCACAGCCGCTTGCAAACTATCGGCACCCATTTTGCAGGCGCGGTCTGCTTCATTGCTGAATGTGGTCGCGGCAAGCTGCAACGCCTGCGCTTTTTCCTGATTGCACGCGGAAAGACAACAAACGCTCAATAAGATCAGAGCGCACTTGATTGCTGGCAGGGTATTCACGCGGCACTCCTGGTAAGTAAGGTCAAGGAAGGCAGAACCTTAGTTCATGATCAGCAATTTAACAGTGGCATTGAAAATGTCAATAATTTAATAATTTGTCTGATGTTTCTGTCGCGCCAGAATCGCATCCAGCCCAAATCCGATGTGATAAAAAAGGGAAGGCATTGATGCGATGCGCCTTGGCGAGCGGAATGTGGCCAGCAGGCGCATCTTGATTGGGGGGGATATGCAGCTTATTTTTTTACGGCAGGCAGATTGTATTTTGCACGGCAGGATTGGCGCATTTCCATTTCCTGATTCAGGCTTTCCTGTAACGGTGTCTGATTGGCGGCAGATTGCGATTTGAGTGCGCGTTCGAGGAATTTATCCGCAAAACATTTGCAATAATCATCCAGCTTAGGATTGCCTTTGAGGTCACTTTCCCCGGTCGGCATATTGACCGATTTTTTGCACATATCAGCATAACCATTCGATGCCTGAACGAGTTGTGCGGCGGTCTGTGCGGATGCCGTGACACTGAACAATGCGGCAGCAGCGCAGGCGGAAGCGATGGAAGCGAAGCGAAAAGCTGAAGGGCGATGCATAAAATTTCCTTCTGATGTGAGTTGAAGCTCTATTTTTGAAGTTCTATTTTAACAATGCACGCTTTTTTACCTCTTGATAAAAGTGTAAGTAAATGTATACGTGGCGACAGATCGGCGCGCTGCGTATGTCGCGTCGATGCGGCGCCGAGGAGATGAGGAGCTGATTAACTCAGTGTTTGCTGTATGACCCAGGCGGGATCGTCGAGTGGCAGGTCGTGTCCGGCATCAGGATGGATGCGCAATTCGACCTGCCAGCGGTGAGCCAGAGTAGCGGAGCATTGCGGGCTGACCAGCACGTCCTTGGCGCCAGCCAGCATCAGCAGCGGCACTTGCGGTGCCTGTGCGGGCGCGCGGTAGCGCATCGCGGCGACCAGTTGACGTAGGATGTTGCGGCGGCGGATAGGGTATTGCTGCGCGTAATGAACCCAGTCGTTGAGCAGTTGTTCTGCTTGAGGGGCATCGCTCTGATGGCTGGTCAGACGCAGGATCAGTTCTTCGCGCTGGCGCTGTGTTCCCGTCAGCATCGTCGCGATGATGGCAGGGTAATTGGAGGGGCGCAGGCGCTGATAAAACGGGTTGTGTGGTGCGAGGCTGGTGTTGATCAGCACCATACGTCGCAGCTCTTGCGGATAGCGTTCTGCCCACGCCACCGCGACCATACCGCCGAGCGAGATAGCGAGCAGTTTGATCTCGCTTTCGACTTGCTGCTGAAGTTCTTGCCGAACTTGCCCGCGCGCCTGTTCGACCATCGCGCCTATGCTGGTGGCGCTGGTTTGCTGATATAAAGAGCCATTACCGGCAAAATCGAGGGTGATGATGCGTTCGTTCGGATGGGCTTGTGCAAACTGTTGCGTGAAGTTGCCCCAATGCCGTTGTTCGCGCATCAGGCCGCGCAGCAGTACCCAGGTCATGGGCGATACCAGCGTTGCACGGCACGCTCTTGCAGACGCAGACGGGTCGGGCCTTGCGCCAGCCATTCCTGATGGCCACAGGTGGCGCGCATTAAAAAATCCAGCCACGAAGTATGCCGCCGTAAAACACGGTGCAGGCGATGCTCTGCCACCGGATTGAACATGCCGTGACGCGAAAATAATTGACGCGGATTTTTTTTGACCCACAGCCACGAGCCCATTTCCAGCGTCAGCGGCAGAAAGGTTTTGCCGGGCTGTTCTTGTGATTGTAGGTACAGATAATCCCAGATATCGCCATGTGTGCGGTATTGCAGGCTTTGCGGCTCAAACAGGTAGCGATGATTCGGATGAGTTTGCTGAAACAGTTCTTCCAGCGACAGAATATCGGCCAGATGCGGAATCGGATGCACGCTGTGCGCATGCGGAAACCAGACGCGGTCGCGCAGGCCAAAGCCGGAATGGCAGTCGATTGCGATGCTGAACTGGCGCGATAATAATTCTTGCTGAACCGTGCGTACCAGCGCAATATTTTCAGCTTCCATGTCAGCGTCTGCCGGCCCCCGGTACCACGGCAAGTGTTTGCTGATGCGATGCCCGCCGAGCAGGAACGGCACTTTTTCGGTTGCTTCTACCGGCGCATTGCGCATCAGATCGACGCCATTCGGATTAGCGCGCGTTGCCTGCCACATGCCGCCGGGATTCACCAGTGGCATAAAAACCAGCCGCACATCCTGCAGCATGTGTTGCAGGCTTTTATCCCATTTCAGACGGGTCAGTAATCCACGCAGAAAAGATAGCAGCACTTGCGAACCTATACGCTCCAGCCCGTGGATGCCGCCAAAAAAACCTATCGCAGGCAAGGATGGGTCGGGATTGCCCAGTGCCAGTTTGTACACCGGAAAGCGCTTGTGCTGGACATCGATCTCGCACAGTACGTCAACCTCCAGATGCGGATGTCCGAGTTGAATGATGTGTTCGAGTTCTTTTAATTCAGGCAAGGCGGGCATGGAGGTGTGCTTGAAAATGGACTGTGCCATGCTAGGGGAGTGGCGGCAAGAATGCAAGAATATCCTTGCGCAGTGCGCATGGATCAGACGCTGACGGCCGATGGGCGCTGGTGCTCAGAAAAATAGCTGCCGGGCGACGAACTGATGTGTTTTGTAGCGCGGTATTTTCAGAAAAATATTACCGGGCGAAAAACTAGCGTTCGCGCTGGTGTTCTGGCTACAATGCCGCTCGCTGTGTTTTGCACCGGTCAACCTTTTTTCATCAGGAAAATTCATCATGGCAATGGACGTTATTGATTATCAGATTTTCGGCGACGACATGCAGTTTGTCGAAATTGAACTCGACCCGAATGAAGCGGCGGTCGGTGAAGCCGGTGCGATGTTTTACATGGAAGACGATGTGCAGATGGAGACGATCTTCGGTGACGGCTCTGCTGCGCAAAGCGGCATTTTCGGCAAACTGCTGGGCGCGGGTAAGCGTCTGGTGACCGGCGAATCGATGTTCACCACGGTGTTCATGAACGGCGGCAGACAAAAACGCAAAGTGGCTTTTGGTGCCGCATATCCCGGCAAAATCATTCCTATGGATCTGGCGCAACTCGGCGGCACTTTACTGTGTCAAAAAGATGCTTTTTTGTGCGCGGCAAAAGGCGTGGCGCTCGGCATCGCATTTCAGAAACGTCTGGGTGCAGGTTTCTTTGGCGGTGAAGGTTTTGTATTGCAAAAGCTCGAAGGCGATGGCCTCGCATTTATCCACGCCGGTGGTGCGATCATAGAAAAGACCTTACAACCAGGCCAGACCTTGCGCGTCGATAGTGGCTGCGTGGTCGCCTTTACGCAAGACATCGATTTCGATATTCAGTTTGTTGGCGGCGTGAAGACCGCCTTGTTTGGCGGTGAGGGCATGTTCTTTGCGACCTTGCGTGGTCCGGGCAAAGTCTGGCTGCAGTCGCTGCCATTATCCCGCCTTGCTAACCGAATCGTCGGTGCTTCTAAAATCGGCGGTGGTAAAGGCGCTGAACAAGGCTCTGTACTTGGTGGCCTGGGTAATCTGTTTGAGGACGAATAAATTGTTCTGACTGAATAAAAAAGCCGCCAGCAGTCTGATCTGCTGGCGGCTTTTTTGATGGTCAGGACTTATGCAAAATCACCACGGCGATGTTATGACTCCTTGCCGTACTGTTCGTACTGTCTTCGTCGCCATGCCTTGCCGCGACGACTTTGCGTAAGTCCTATGGTCGCTAAATCAGCTTTCGCAGCATAATTGACTGGACGTGCGGGAACGGTAATCGGTGATGAATTCATCAAAGCTGCCGGTTTGCGAACGTTCCATTTCTTCCTGTTCGGCGACGGAGGCTTTGGCCAGTTCTTCGAAATAGCGACGTTCTTCCTCGCTTGGCGGGCGGGCGCGGAATTGTTCTGCCAGTACCTTGCTTTGTTTCAGAGCAAACTGATAAAACGAATTATTTTCGGCACGTATCGCGGCTAAAACCTGCGCGGATGGCGTCAGATCGGGGTTTTGTAATTTTTCGCGCTGCACCTGCAGAGAATCAGCATGCACACGATCGCCGCGTTGTGCATCTAGCAGTGCGGCTACCGGTGCAATTTTTTCTAATAATTCCAGCCCCCAGTTTTGCAGGGAAATTTCTTGCCCGCCATGACGCAGCATGAGACCAGGGCGGCGTCCTTCTTTGACTGTCAGCGCAAAATTGCGGGTATTTTCCTCGCCTTCGGCCTGATTGGTCAGCGGGCTTTCATCCAGCGCACAGAACAATAAAAACGCATCCAGAAAACGCGAGGTTTCCAGATTAATCCCCAGCGGATCAAATGGATTCACATCCATACAACGCACTTCAACATATTGCACACCGCGCGCGCAAAGGGCTTCGATAGGGCGCTCGCCGGTACGGATCACGCGTTTCGGGCGTATGGTCGCGTAAAACTCGTTTTCGATCTGCAGGATATTGGTATTGATCTGTACCCATTCACCGTTGACTTGCGTACCGATTTTTTCATACGCCGGATACGGTTTGCGAACAGCGATAGACAAGCTGCGCATGTAATCCATCAGGCTGTTATACGGCGGAACCAGACCATCCTGCGCATTATTCTGATAACCCAGATCGCTCATGCGCAGGCTGGTCGCGTAAGGCAGATACAGCGTATCTTCCGACAGGCTTTGTAACTGATGCGTACGGCCACGCAAAAACGATGTTGCCAACGCTGGCGAGGCTCCGAACAGATACATCAGCAACCAGCTGTAACGTTTGAAATTGCGGATCATGGCGATGTAATTTTCTGACTGCACGTACATGGCGTCGCCGCTGGTGTTTTCTGCTTTTTGCAAGACTTTCCAGATGTTTTCAGAAATCGAGTAGTTGTAATGAATACCCGCAATACATTGCATGCTTTTGCCATAACGCAATGCCAGACCGCGCCGGTACACATGCTTGATCATGCCGATGTGCGAGTTGCCATACCAGGCGATCTGTATGTCTTTTTCGTCTGGCAAAGGGCAAGGCATGGACTGGCTCCACAACATTTCGTTGCCCAGTTCGGTATAGGCGAAGCGGTGAATCTGATCCAGTTTTTCCAATGCCAGCGAGATATCCTGTTCTGCCGGCGTGATGAATTCCATCAGGGACTCGGCATAGTCGGTTGTGATCTGCGGGTGGGTCAGCGTTGCACCCAATGCGGCCGGGTGTGGCTTCGGCGACAGGTGTCCTTCTGCATCAACGCGCAGGGTTTCGCGTTCTATACCACGCAAGCCCTGTCCGAGCAGAGGGCGGTACGTGTCGTTATCCAGTAGTGCCAGTCGTCGGTTTAACAAGTTGCTCACGAGAATTCCTTCTAAATTACGGTGTTTTGCATCATCTGCATCAATTTTCGAGCAAGCATAGCCGAAATTTGCATTTGGCATCGTGACCCGCATCAGTGTTTGCTTTTCAGCGATTGATGAATCTGAAAATAAAAAAGCAAAACATTGTAATTTTGGTTATATTGTAATGATGACGCTGAGAAATTGTACGGTGGATTTATTGCAGGCATATTTTCCCGGGTGGAATCTCTTGTTGAGTCTGTTTTTAGTTCCCGGCCGCCTTAATCATTATTCATGGGGAGTCAGTTGATGCAATTCGCTTACACGATTATTTACGTACCTGACGTTGCCGCGTCGCTCAGTTTTTTTGAAAAGGCTTTTGGCTGTCGTCGTCGTTTTTTAGATGATTCAGGCATGTATGGCGAACTCGATACCGGTGCAACCAAGCTGGCATTTGCGGTACATGAAATGGGGACTTTTAATTATCCCGGTGGTCATGTTGAAGCCCATAAGTCTGCGCAACCACTTGGTTTTGAAGTCGCCTTTGTCACTGATGATGTGGCGCAGGCACATGCGCACGCTTTGCAGAGCGGTGCCAGAGAACTTTCGCCGCCTTCACAGAAACCGTGGGGACAGACGGTTTCTTACCTACGCTGCCCCGATGGCATCATGGTTGAGTTGTGCACGCCGTTGCCAGACTGAATTCGTGAACGACAGACGCAAGGAAGTGCTTAAAAAACTTGCAGATCTGTGGCGATAGTACAGAATACAGTGCTGTCCTCGTCGTAATTTTTCAGTCGGAGTCCGCCATGATGACCGTGCCTATTGTGATCGCGTTTGAAGCCTCGGGTTTTGGCAGAGGCAGTTATCCGGTTGAAGTCGGTTTTTCTCAGCGTCACGGCGAAGGCTGGTGCAGCCTGATCCGGCCAGAACATGACTGGAATCTGTGGGACGAGATTGCTGCTGGCTTACACCAGATTCCGCGTGAAATTCTGGTGGCGAATGGTAATCCCGTGCGGATGGTGGCCGAACAGCTCAATAGCCAACTCGATGGATATACCGTGTACACCGATGGCTGGGTACATGATTACATCTTGATGGCACGTTTGTTTGAGGCGGCGGCGTGTTCACCGAATTTCCGATTAGCCGATCTGCGCGAAATCATTTCACCGCAGCAGGAATCCATGTGGCAGGCAACCAAAATACAAGTTGAGGACGAACTCAATCTGGCGCGTCATCGTGCCAGCAACGAGGCGCGGATACTGCAATTGACATGGTTACGTACATTTGATGCCTGTCGTATCCTTCATTAATGAGCGCAACGCCTCATTTTTTGCGGGCGTGGGTTGTTGCAGAAACTAGCCATTTTTCTTCCTTTAACATCGGCCTGACAGGCTAGATGTCGATTCCATGTATCGCCATTGCTTCCCGCAACTGATCTGCAGCAAGAGCAAAATTAAAATCATGTATGGCGGACGCAAGTGTAATAAAACGTTCACCGAGAGCCGCCCGCATCAGCGCTTCGTGTTGATCAAAGGTATCGCTGCTGGCAAAATCATCCGCCGCAAGTTCTGCGGCGAGACGAATGCTTATTTCACGCAATTCGCCCAGGTCAACAGCCACCGCGCTCTGTACTGACTCGACTACCGGAAAGCGCTTATCGATTGCGCTAACGAGTTCTGCCAGCGTGCCTGGAACGAGTTTTAGTGTTGCTTGAATTTTCTCCTTCGGCTCTCTATTCCTGATGGACTGTTCAAGTGACTCGGCCATCGTGCGCAATTCTCCGGCACCAATTTGTCCGCATAAACCTTTGAATGTGTGTGCCAGACGTTCCGCCAACACCAGATCGCCTTGTGTCATTGCCTCTGCCAGCCGCTCTGGAAAATCTTTCTGGCCGTCACTGAACTTGCGTAGTAAAGACGTGTACAGCGCTTCTTTTCCCAGCGCATGATGTAAGCCAGCCTTCACATCAAGCCCGGCAACAGGTGCGATCGTGACAACGTCAGATTGCTTATGTGCAGGTTTGATGGTGGCGAGAGTCACTTCCCGTAGCGGTTTAATCCAGCGCCGCAGGGTCATCCATAACTGATCAGGATCGATAGGTTTGACGAGGTAATCATTCATACCGGCGTCGATGCAACGGTCACGATCGCTCGCCATCGCATTGGCTGTCATCGCTATTATCGGCAACGCCGACCACTTTGCCTGCTTGCGAATTTCGCAGGTTGCGGTGACGCCATCCATGATCGGCATTTGCATATCCATCAGAACCATATCGTAGTCCTTGTCCTGATTGTTCAGCATATTCATCGCAATCGCGCCGTTATCAGCAATGTCGACCAGAAACCCAGCCTGATGAAGCAGTTCCATCGCGACTTCCTGATTCAGTTCATTGTCCTCAACCAGTAAGATGCGGGCACCGGCAATCGCTGCCAGATCGGTTCCTGGCGCCGGATGTTCTGCCGAGCGCAACTGGCTGTTCTGGGTGGTGCCGAGGATGCGCATTGCGGTGTCGAACAAGAGTGACGAAGTCACAGGCTTGATCAGAACATCATCGATTCTTGCATCGTCCGCCGCCTTCATAACTTCGTCGCGACCATAGGCTGTGATCATCACCATGTGCGGCGCATTTATCGACATGCTGTCGCTGATTTTCCTGGCGGTGGCAATACCGTCCAGACCGGGCATTTGCCAGTCAAGAAACACAATTTCATAGGGCTCGCCCGCGTTTGCGGCGCGTACAATTTCGGCGATACCGGCTAACCCTGAAGGCGCGAGTGAAACAACAAACGACATGTTGCTTAACATGTCGCCAATCACTTCGCGGGCGTGATCGTTGTCATCAATCACCAATACGCGGCGGCCACGCAGATCCGGTGCCGGTAGCAATTGTTGTTGTTTTCCCTCGCGATGACCAAGCGGTACGGTGAACCAGAACGTGGAGCCTGTTCCCAGTTTGCTGTCGACGCCAACCTCGCCGCCCATCAGGCTGACCAGTTGGCGCGAGATGGCAAGACCCAAACCAGTGCCGCCATACTTGCGGGTTGTGGAGGAGTCGGCTTGCTCAAAACTTTGAAATAAGCGATTACGTTGTTCCTCATCCAGACCGATGCCAGTGTCGCTGACTGAAAAATTGAGAATGAGCTCACGGGACGAAGCACGCGCAACGGCGACCCGGATCGCGATATTGCCCTGCTCAGTAAACTTGACGGCATTATTGGCATAGTTAATCAGCACCTGACCGATACGCAATGGATCTCCGATCAGGCTGTGAGGAACGTCTGCATCAATTTCCAAGATCAGTTCGAGGTTTTTGGCGGCTGCTTTTTCGGAAATTAACCCGATCACATTTTCTAATACCTGATCCAGCTCGAAATCGATGGATTCGACAGTCATCTTGCCAGCCTCTATCTTCGACAGATCCAGAATGTCGTTGATGATGCCGAGCAGGTGCTGGCTCGACCACTGTATCTTTTTCATGTAATCGCGCTGGCGTGGTGTCAATTCAGTCTTCATTGCCAGATGCGACATCCCGATAATCGCATTCATTGGTGTGCGGATTTCATGACTCATGTTGGCGAGAAAATCTGATTTCATGCGCACTGCGTTTTCAGCCAGTGTTTTGGCTGCGCGCATTTGTTCTGTGGCGGCACGTTCGGCGGTAACGTCCTCGAAGACCACAACGTTGCCGCGCGTCGTATCAGCCGGATCAATGGCCCGGCTGAAGGTACGGCACCAAAGCGAGCTGCCATCTTTGCGTAACAGATTCATCTCGCGGACATCGATTTTTCCGTGCAGGATGTTCGGATAAATCTGATCGCCTGCGTTAATGTAGGCATTCTCATCATGGAACCAGATGCGGGTTGATTGTCCGATTTGTTCGCCGAAGGCATATCCCAACATTTCATCCATGCGCCGGTTGCAGCGCATGACGATTCTGTTTTTGAGCAAGACAATTCCGGTACTCGCCGCATCAAACAGCGCGTCCCGCTCGTGAATTGTGGTATTCAATTCGGCGGTTCGTATCTCTATCAGTTGCTCAAGGTGTTCACGATGTCGTTCAAGTTCATCAAGCATCGCCTTTTTCTCGGTGATGTCTTCCTTGATTGCAAGATAGTGCGTTATTTTGCCATCGGGTTGACGTATTGGTGCAATGTTGGCGAACTCCACATATTCGCTTTGATCTTTGCGCCGGTTGACGAGCTCGCCGCGCCAGATTTCACCGCGCGAAAGCGTCGCCCACATGTCGTCGTAGGTTGACTGTGGTGTACGCCCGGATTTGAGGACACGTGGATTGATGCCGATGGCTTCTTCTTTTGTGTATCCGGTGTTGCGCTGAAAAGCATCATTGACATATTCGATTCTGGCATTGATATCGGTAATGACGATACTGTCCGGGCTTTGCTCGACCGCAAGAATCAATTTACGTAATTGATTTTCCTGTTGCTTCCTGACGGTAATATCCTCTTTGATCGCAACATAATGGGAAATACTGTCATCCGGCTGGCGTAGCGGCACAATAATCGCCGCTTCTATCTGTTCCCGCCCCGCGCGATCGAGGTTGATGAATTCGCCATGCCATGTCGTGCCGTTTGTCAGCGCCTGCCACATGGAATCATAGACTGTCGCCGTTGTTTTGCCTGACTTGAGCAAGCGGGGATTTTTTCCGATCACATCTTCGCGTGTGTAACCGGTATTGCGGGTGAAGGCATCATTCACATACTCGATGCGGCAATCCAGATCGGTGATGATAATGGAGTTGGGGCTTTGTTCAATGACCAGCGACAGTTTCCGTATCTCTGCCGCGCCTGCCTTCTCAGCAGTAATATCGCGCCAGATCGCCACCAGATAGTCGCGCTCTTTTTGCCGAATTGCTTTGACGTTGACACGAACCTCGATGACTGTGCCATCTTTGCGCCGGTGACGATTTTCGAACTCCACTCGACCGTGGTCTGCGACGTTTTTCCTGAGTTCGGCGAATTTTTCTTCAGTGTCCATCGTTGCCTGCGTATCCGTCACGCGCATGCTGAGCATTTCTTCGTGCGTATAACCCAGCAGTTTGCAGCTCGTTGCATTTGCTTCGATAAAGCGCAGGGTTTCCATATCCACGAGTTCAATGGCATCCGGCGCTTCAGCAATGACAGTGTCAATCAGCGCCTGCCGGTCCGCTTCCTCGGCTGCGATAAGGTGTCGCTCGACGGCAGCAGCCATGTGGGTCGCGATGGCTTCCAGCAGGCTCTGTTCTTCGGGAATGAACGGCGCTCCCGCATCGACAGGCAGTGCTGCGGTATAGACGACGGAGACCCGCGCATTTTGCCCCTGGATGCCGATGAAAGAGGCACTCAGGCGCTCCCCCGAGGCTTGCTTACCGTAATGCTTGTCACCGCAATCGATGAATCCTGTTGCCATATCAGGAAAGCGCATCGCCGCCGGCAGCCGCGCTGCGACTAAATCAAACATACTCTCAATCGCGATGTCGTCGCGGACAGTGATACGCAAGATATCGAACAGGCATGAAAGCTCTTTCATGCGCTCACCAAGATCATACTGCGCTTGGCGGTGCGCCAGACTGGTCTCGCGAAAGGCAAGCACGGCACGCGCCAGATCACCCAGCAGACTGCCTCTTTTTTCTGCGATGACTTGTACGTCTGGCAGCAATTTCGGGGTCAGAACACCTTCTGATAAACCATCCAGAGCAGACGTTAGCATCGACAAGCGACCAGTCAGACGCATGATCAGGCGTAGCCATATCACGATCAGCATCAGTATCAACAAGCCGCCGATCACAACGTTCTGGATCGCATGTGTCTGAAAGTTTTTTTCCCGTGTTGCACTGCGCTGTGCCATCTGATCGTTGAGGTTGGCCGCGACGATGCGCACTTGTTGCGAGATATGTTGCTGACTGAGGTTTGCCTGATACGTATGGCTCATCGCACTGGACGTATCGGTTACGGCCAACGTTGTCGCCGCAAGGACGGCATCGCGATAATCCTGAAAATTTTGCTGCAAATCCCGCAGGTTCTTCTCATCCACAGCTTCTTTTGCTGCTACCAGCTGTTGTTCCATTTCGGTCAACTGGTTTGCCAGTTGCTGATGTATACGGTTGGCAACCGCCTCATCAATCTTTTGCAAACGGGCTTGCTCTATCAGCGTGGCGAGCTGAACCTGAATCGCTGTGATGCCATTGTTGATATTCCTGTTGAGTCTCAGTTTTCTTTGATCCTCAGCTGTTTCGGCAAGCGCGGTCTGATGTTCCTTGTTTAGTTCGCGGAAGGACAGCAGATTAAGCGTGCCTGCCAACAGCACAAACAGTGCTACCGGCAAAAAAAAGCCCATTATGTAAGGTAGCATCGGGCTACGTAAAAGCTTCATTTGTAATCCTGACGTCATTGATGAAATGTTTCAGCACTTACTGCAATCCCGACAAACTCTGTAGTGTTGACCTATGACCGATCGCCGCGACTAATCTGAGTGATGGCCGGTGTTGTCGGATAAATTTTCGTTGAAGTCTTTCTGACTCAGCTTTTCTCTGTGACAGGATCAGCGTATCGCGCAGCAATCTCGGCAAAGCGTTCGCGGCAAGCGACAAAAGCATCAACGACCGCTGGATCAAAGTGCTTGCCCCTCCCATCCATGATGATTTTTGTTGTCTCGTCGAGCGTCATTGGTGGTTTGTAAACACGGCGTGTCATCAGTGCATCAAAGACATCTGCCAGCGCCATCAGGCGTGCCGACACCGGAATCGCGTCACCGGCAAGACCGGCGGGATAGCCGCTGCCATCCCATTTTTCCTGATGGCTCAGAGAAATTTCGCGAGCTACCTTGAGAAACGCAAACGCACTACCTGCAATTTCTTCGATAGCGTCATCCGCACCAGCTAATGCCTGCTCCATTGCCTTGGTAATCGCATCGGCACCGATCGTCGTATGTGTTTTCATGATCTCGAATTCCTCCACGGTGAGACGACCCGGTTTGAGGAGGATCGCATCCGGTATGCCAACCTTGCCAAGATCGTGCAGCGGCGCTGCTTTGACAATCATGTTAAGTCTGGGGCCTGCCAGCGCATCGCGGAAACGTTCGTGCTCAGCCAGATTTCGTGCCAGCAAATCCACGTATATCTGGGTCCGCACGATGTGCTGACCAGTCTCGTTATCACGCGCTTCAGCAAGACAGGCGAGTGCCCGTATACTCAAATCCTGTATCAGCAGGTTTTCGCGCATACGGCGTGCCACCTCGCGTTCTAGCCAGTCGTTTTCATTGGCAAGGCGATCGCGTGCGCGCTTAAGTTCCAGTTGCGTATGAACGCGCGCCAACACGATAGAAGGATTGAACGGCTTGGTAATGTAATCAACCGCACCGAGTTCGAGGCCAAATTCTTCGTTTTCCGCAGTCGCCATGGCGGTGATGAAGATGACGGGTATGTTTTTTGTATTTCCATTAGCGCGCAGATGGCGCAATACTTTGTAGCCATTCATTCCGGGCATCATCACGTCCAGCAGAATGAGATCAGGGCGAGGGTCAGAGTCGGCTGCATGCAAAGCCCGTTCACCGGAGTTGGCAGCACGGATGTGGTAGTCCTGTTTCAGGAGTTCTCCCAGCACCTTGATGTTTTGTGGCGTATCGTCGACGATCAGAATGGTGGTGGGTGACGCAGAGTCCGAAAGGGAACTTTGCGATATGCTTTCATGCATGACATTATTCTCTTATTGTGACTGGCGATTGTAGGAGTCCCGAATTCAGTATATCTGAGATGCTTTGGTCTGGAAAGCGGTGCATCCGCAGCGTTTTATCGTATGTCCAGACTGCCTTTGATGTTGATGCGCAAGACATATTTTTCGCTGTATGTTTTCCCATCGGCATGAATATTCTTCCCCTCCTGTCTGCCGTTTCTGCATTTCATTCCTGGGTTTTGACACGCTGTCGCATGGGCATCGCTTCGTGCTGAATAAATCCGTATTCTGTTTCCATCGTATCCGGAAACAGAATCAGGGAGGGAACATAGCATGACTAAAACCGATTATATGAATGCACTCAAGCTGGCTCTGCAAGATTTGCCGGGAGATATTCAGGAAGAACTGTTGTGGACGTATGAGGGAAAGTTTATTGATGGCATGGTTGCAGGAAAAAGTGAGCAGGAAGTCATTGCCCAGCTACCTGCACCCGCGCTGGTTGCCATCCAGCAAAAAGCAGCAATACATCTTCGTCAGTTTAAAAACAAAGTCAGCGTCGGGAACCTCGCACGCTTAATTGTTGCTTTGTTTGGACTGATGATTTTCAATCTGCTGATGCTGATTCCTGCGCTGTTCTGTTTCGCCATGTTAAGCAGCGCTTTTATTACGGCATTGTCTTTGTATTTCGCGGGTATTTTGCTGACCGCTGGCGGTATTACAGGCGTTGATGAATTGCATATCCATGACATGCCGTATCAGCTTGTTGTTGGTCACTCGCCTATGACTGCAGATCGTCAGATAAATAATCAAGCCCGGGTCGATATTTCAGCGTCCGGGATTCAGGTCAATGGCGAATCTGTTGCGGAAGATGAGCAGCAGACAAAACGACTCCGGATCGCAGAGCCGGTCGACATCCAGATTAATCTCGGCAAACAACTTGATCTCTACGATGTATTCAAAGGTATCGGCATGATCATAGGATCGGTGGCTTTGCTGATGTTGAGTATGTTTCTGACTAGGCTTAGTTTCCGTGGATTCAGACAGTATCTGCGCTGGAATTTTTCGCAACTCAGACTCACCCCAGCGACCTGAGTCAATGCGAAAACCGATGAATGTCATTCCCCCGTTACTGTTACTAACAGCGATTAACCAGAACGACTGAAAGGATTAGGAAATGAAATACATACTTCGCACAGGAGCAGGCATGCTGGTGCTGGCAATCATCCTGACCGCTGCTTCGGCTTTTATCATGCAAGCACATGCCGCTACCACGCTGACAGAAGCTGCTGCCGGTAATTTTTTTTCCGGTGACAGCAACGATACCCGCCCGGTGACAGCGCAGGTGACGCAAATAGTGTTAAGCGGACCGATTGATTTACTGTTGCGCTCGTCTGCAGTTCCATCTTTGTCGGTGAAGGGCGACCCTAAGGTGGCTGGACGGGTGACCACCAAAATTGAGGGCAATACTTTATACATTGCAACGCGCGGCATTTTTATCATTTTAGGTAAGTACGAACCTATCAAGGTGGAACTGAATTTGCCCGCGCTTGAAAAATTACAGTTGTCTGGCAGCGGTGACGTGAATGTCAAAGGCTTTAAAGGAAAGAGGCTGGAGTTCAGCATGCGCGGTTCCGGCGATCTGATATTTGACGGCGATTTCACTCAGATATTGGGCGCGATGAGCGGGAGTGGCGACTTAAATTTATCGCTGGCGAATAGTGAGCAAGTCACGTTAAGCATGCAGGGGTCAGGTGATGCGATGTTAAAAGGTCAGAGTGTTGCACTGACTGTCAAATTATCGGGCTCCGGAGACTTACATGCGGAAGCGTTGAAAGCGAAGCAGGTGTTTATCGAATCCCGGGGTTCGGCAGACAGCAAGATTTTTGCGACTGAAGAGGTGAATGCGCGTCTGATGGGGAGCGGTGATCTGTCAGTACAGGGAAACCCGGTACGGAGAAATGCTGAACGACTGGGTTCCGGCGACATTATCTGGCGATAAAAGGAGAAAACTTCTGAAAAGTGTTGCAAATTGAACTCAAAATTTGCCTCGTTTTAGTGCGAAACAAAATTTTGAATGGTGCATTGAATTTTATGTAATTCAAAATATTGTTTAGTTGCCTGTATGAAAAATTAAATTGTATTTCGTCAGACTTGGTATTGAAACTCTATTTATCTCGAAAAAATTTCTGCAATAATCGTTTCGGAAATGTAAATATTTGTTTCAATTTGATTGATGCAGCAACAAGTAACAGCGGAACTCAGCGTAAACAGACTGTTTCCTTGTATCAGAGACAGTCGTGCTGGTGAATTTCGCATGACACCTGTTGTTGTCATCTGGAAAAGATGAAACGCCCATCTGCGCAAGAATTGCGCAGTTTCGTTTTTAACCTGACCAACCAAGAACCATGACTGCTAAGCTAAGTAAATGCCTGACCGTGTTATTTGTTGTGTTTAGTTTCATCGCTGGCGCGACAGCCCAAGAAAACCCCGTGCAATTCATGAGCCGTGCCAATGCTAAAGTGGCTCGCGCCGCCGCTTTAAAAAACCGCTGGGAAGGGCCGGTGGATGGCCCTAAGATACACAAGAAAAAGAAAATTATTTTTATTGCCGGTGATATGAGTGATGCAGCGATTGCAGGTGTCTTTCACGGCGTCCGTGAAGCCAGTGCGGCGGGTGCCTGGGAGACATTGTCGATTGATTGCCGTGGTCGCTGTAATCAGGGCGCAGCCATCATTTCTCAGGCAATCGATATGAAGGCGGATGGCATTATTCTGGCAGGTGTCGATGTCGCGACGCAGGCCAAAGGAATCGCGGCAGCGGCAAAAGCGAAAGTACCTGTCGTTGGCTGGCATGCGTCTGTCAAGAGTGGCCCGACTGATGGTTTGTTCACAAATATCACCTCGAATCCAAAAGAAGCTGCGCAAGTAGCGGCCTTATTTACGGTCGTCGATTCGAACAGCAAAGCCGGTATCGTCGTTTTCACCGATTCCAGCAATCCCTATATGGCAGCCAAGTCGGCGGCAATGATAGAAGCGATCAAGCAATGCGACGGCTGCCGTATCCTCAGCGTCGAAGACGTGCCGCTCAGTGACGCGTATCTGAAAATGAAAGGCGTGGTGGAGAACGTTATCAAACGTCACGGTGCGAAATGGACGCATGTGATGGCCGTGAATGACTTTTATTTTGATTTGCTGGATGCCTCAAGTATCGCGCCATTGGTGGCGTCCAACAAACTCTCGGGAATTTCCGCCGGTGATGGCTCTGCGACTGCCTACCGTCGTATCCGTAGCAAAGGAATACAAAGTGGCACGGTTCCTGAGCCTCTGACTATGCATGCGTGGCAACTGGTGGATGAACTTAACCGTGCATTCTCAGATCAGCCGGCCAGTGCGTTTGTGACGCCGGTACATCTGGTGACATCGCAAAATATCGCCTATGACGGTGGCGAGAAAAATACCTTTGATCCCGCCAATGACTATCGTAATCATTATCAGCATATGTGGGCGAAATAGCTCGCAAGCACAGAGGCGTATCATTACACCATCAATAAAAAAGGCAGCTCACGCTGCCTTTTTTATTATTCATCGATTTTTTTACATCAATCAATCACCCATAGTTTGTGCGCATCCAGCTCCAGACGGGCGTGGGCAAACAAAGCATCTATTTGCGCGGCTTCAGCGGCGAGTGTCGCATCAATCGCATTACGACGGATTTGCAATGTATCGCTGAGCGAGACCTCGCCCAGCTTATAGGCGGCCAGCGCCGTTGTTGCCTGCGCCTGACTTTGCTGCTGTACTGCGTGCATGGTTTGCCAGATCGTGTACTGCTTTTGACTTTCCGATACCACGCGCTGCGCCTCACGCGTTACTTTGAGCCGTGTGAACTGATATTTTTCTTCCGCCATTTTCGACTTCAGTGCCGCTGCACTGGCATCCGCTTTGCGAGCCGTACCTGATAAGGGAATAGAGATGCTGATGCCGTAGATACGTTCCTGCCCGCTGCGTTCGCGCGCTGCACGTATGCCCACGGTTGGGTCGGGCATCGTTTCGGCAGCAATTCTCGACGCCTGTAATTTTGACAGCGCCGCTTCTGCTTCGGCCAGTTCCAGCTCATGATTATCGTCCATGATCTGATCGACCCAATAGCTATGGCTTTGTTCTGTTTTCAAGGGCACCGGCAGTTGTGGCAGCTCGCTGATCTGCAGCCCTGAATACAAGGTTGCCAAGGCCTGTTTCTGCTGTTCTTCACGCAGTTGTGCTTGCTGCAATTGGGCTTCCACCCGTTTTGCTTCGGTATCTGCCAGCATCAGTTCCAGCCTGGCAGCGTCGCCTGCTTTCACGCGTTTTTCCGCCATGCTGCGCAGTTGTACCGTGATATCAACTTGCTCTTGCAGGCGTTGGCGATAGGCGACCGCGCGCAAGGTGTCGAACCAGTCGTTGAGTAAGCTGCGACCAGCTTCATGCCAGCTGTCGGCATATGACAGTTGTGCCATATCGACGGTTTTGTCACCGATGGCGGCATCTTTACTGGCTTTGCCAAACCAGCGCAATGGCCGTTCTATGGCGATTTCCTGATCGCGTAAGCTGTCGCCATTTTGTTCGGTGCGGCGTGCTTGCGAGACCCGCATAACCCATTCATGGCTACCGGCTTCCAGACGTTGCTTGCTGGCTTGTGCGAGTTCTTTATTCAGTGTGCCAGAACGCAGTTGCGGTAAATTTTCCAGCGTTTTTCTTACCACTTGCTCCGGCGGCAGAATCGCAGCGATATCTGCTGGCGTTGCCGGAGGCAACACATTGGTCGCTCCAGCGATTGCTGAATAACTGGCGATACTGATCAGAGCCAGACGCATGGCGGTAGGTAAGATGTTGTTCATGACAGTCTCCCGAATTGCAAAACGGGGGTAATCCAATAGCTGATGTCCTGGCTTTTGATTTCCAGCGACAATTCTTTTAACAGCTGGCGCAGTTTCTCCTGCTCGCCGACGACCAGGAACAGCTTGCGTTTGCAGCGCCCCTGCACCTGTTCCATGGAACTCAGCAGATTGGCTCCTTGTCCCATGCCTTGTGCTGCGACGATAGTGAAGCCGCTCGCCAGCGCCGGGCGGAGTAATAAGAAGTCAGCAACCTCGTCTTCGAGTGTCACCGGGATCGCCAGATTCAGCAGGGCATCCATGTTTTTTTCAGATTGAGTCATGCCATATCCGTTCAGTTTTGTTTCGCGCGTTTGTCGGTGGGAATGCCGAAACGCTGAAATAGTATCGGTAACAGGATCAGGGTCAGCAGCGTCGCTGACACCAGACCGCCTATCACCACGATCGCCAGCGGTTTCTGGATTTCAGAACCGGGGCCGGTCGCCATCAGCAAGGGAATCAGACCAAAACCCGTGATGCTGGCGGTCATCATGACCGGGCGGAAGCGCCGTAATGCGCCTTCAGAAACCACTTCTTTGAGGGCAATACCGCGCGCCACCAGTTGATTGAAATAGCTGATCATGACCAGACCATTGAGCACCGCAATCCCCATCAGCGCAATAAAGCCGACCGACGCAGGTACCGACAGATATTCGCCAGTGACTGCCAGTGCAATCACGCCACCCAGCAACGCAAACGGAATATTCACGAACACCAGTAAAGCCTGACGTATGCTGTGCAGGGTCGTGAACAGCAGCAGGAAAATCAGTGCCAGTGCGACCGGCACTACCACCGCCAGCCGTGCGGCGGCTCGTTGCTGATTTTCAAATTGTCCGCCCCAGCTTAGACGATAGCCCGCTGGCAGCTTGACCTGCTGCGCCACTTTTGCTTTCGCTTCATCAACGAAGCTGACCAGATCGCGATCACGTACATTGGCTCTGACGACAGTCAGGCGCGAGGAATTTTCGCGTTCGACTTTGACTGGCCCTTCGACTGTGCGCAGACTGGCGACTTGCGACAACGGAATAGACAGGTTATCGGTCACTGGCAGACGCAATTGCTGGAACAATGACGGTGATATCTGCATCTGATCGCTGCCGCGTATCAGTAAAGGCAGACGTTGCCCTTCCTGTATCACGACGCCGCTGATCTTGCCTTCCACCAGCGTACGCAAGTCATTTTGTATCTGCTCGACGCTGAGGCCTAATCTGCCTGCGGCTTCGCGGTTGATATCGACTTGCAGGTATTGTACGCCCTCGTTCTTGACGCTGAGTACATCCTGGCTGCCACTGACGCCAGAGACGACTTTCACGATCTGTTCTGCCAGCCCACCCAGAATCTGAGTGTTCGGGCCGTAAATTTTAATCGCCAGATCACCGCGCACACCTGACAACATCTCGGATGTACGCATTTCGATCGGCTGCGTGAAACTGAAATTCACCCCGGAAAATTCCATCGTCACTTTGCGTAACTGATCGATGAGTTCGTCTTTGCTTTTGACCTTCCAGCTGGCGCGTGGTTTCAGTACCAGAAAGGTATCGGTTTCGTTCAGCCCCATCGGGTCCAGACCGAGTTCATCGGAACCCGCGCGGGCGACAATACTGGTCACTTCCGGCACTTTTTCCAAAATGCGCTGTTGCACCGCCATGTCGATGCGGGCGGATTCCTGCAGATTGATCGACGGCAGTTTTTCTATCTGCATGATGATGTCGCCTTCGTCCAGAGTCGGCATGAATGACTTACCGATGAACGGAAACAGACAGGCGGTCAGCAGCAGGGCGGCGACGGAGGCAAATGCAACTTTGCGTCCGTTGGCCAGCGCCTTTGTCAGTGTGGCGCGGTACATCGCTTCCAGCTTCAGTACCAGCTTAGGTGTGCCGCTATGGCCGTCTTTCAGCAGGAAAGATGACAGCACGGGAATCACCGTCAGCGACAAAATTAATGACGATGCCAGTGCAAAAATAATCGTCAGTGCGACAGGTATGAATAATTTTCCTTCCAGTCCTTGCAGCGACAACAGCGGTAAAAACACAATCATAATCACCAGCATACCGGCGGTTACTGGTACCGCGACTTCCTTCACTGCGCGATAAATCACATGCAGGCGGCCAAGTTTAGGCTGACCGTGGTCACCACTATGCGCTTCAATATTTTCGACCACGACAACGGCCGCATCGACCAGCATACCAATCGCAATTGCCAGCCCGCCGAGTGACATCAGATTGGCGGTCAATCCGAAACTTTGCATCAGCAGGAAAGTACCGAGTGCCGATAAAGGCAGGATGCAGGCCACGACCAGCGCCGAGCGTACATTACCGAGGAACAAGTACAGCAACACCACGACCAGGATGGTTGCTTCCGCGAGTGCTTTGGTGACAGTGGAAACCGCACGTTCGACCAGATTGCCGCGGTCATAAAAAGGCTTGATGCTTGTGCCTGTCGGCAGCGTCTGATTGATCGTGACCAGGCGTTCACGAATGTTATCAACAACTTGCTGCGCATTCGCACCACGCATTGCCAGTACCAGTGCCTCGACCGCTTCGCCTTTACCGTCTTTCGTGACGGTACCGTAGCGGGTCAGCTGACCGATTCTGACTTTCGCCACATCGCCGACTTTGATCGATATGCCATCTCTTTGTGCGATGGCAATCGCCCGCACATCATCGAGTGTACGGATGTTGCCATCACTGCGCACCAGCAAGGATTCTTCACCCGACGACAAACGACCTGCGCCGTCGTTACGATTATTCGCCTCCAATGCCGCTTGCAGCTGGGCGAGCGAGATGCCACGCGCAATCAATGCATCAGTATCAGGCACGATTTCAAAACTTTTCACCATGCCGCCGAGCGAATTGACATCCGCGACACCAGCGATATTGCGCAATTGCGGACGTATCGTCCATTCCAGCAAACTGCGTTTTTCCATTAATGACAACGGGCCTTCAATGGTGAACATGAAAATTTCACCGAGTGGCGTGGTGATCGGTGCCAGACCGCCGCTGACGGAAGCGGGCAGATCTTTCATCACATTGCTGAGGCGTTCACTGACTTGCTGGCGGGCCCAGAACACATCGGTACCATCCTGAAAATCGAGTGTGATATCGGCAATCGCATATTTGGATTGCGAACGCAGTATCGCCTGTTTAGGAATGCCCAGAAGTTCCTGCTCAATCGGCGCAACGATACGCGCTTCGATTTCTTCCGGGGTCATGCCCGGCGCTTTCATGATCAGCTTGACCTGCGTCGTCGACACATCCGGAAAGGCGTCGATAGGCAAGCCCTTAAAGGCCTGATAACCGGCTGCGATCATCAGTATGCTGGCAACGATGATCAGCAGACGCTGAGCGAGTGAAAATGCAATCAGTCGGGATAACATTATTGCGCTCCGCCTTCTTCAGCGCCAAGTCCGGCTCGTGCGCCTTTCAGCTGAATAATACCCTGCGTGGCAATCTGGCTGCCGACTTGCAATTTCGGATTACTGCTGACCCAGGCATGTTGCCCGACTGTGCTTAACAGCTTGACTTTGACTGCTTCAAATCCCTGCGCATTTTTGACAAAGACATAGTGTTCGTTTTTACTCTGGATCAGGGCTTTCGTTGGGACACCTATGCTATTGGGCGGTATCACGCCGCTCTGGTGACGCGCATCAACGAATTGATTGAGTTTCAGACATGGATTGCCATCGATGACTTGTGTGCGTATCAGTGTGGTCTGGTTACCGCTCTGAATCTGGGACGAGATGGCGGTGACTTTGGCGCTGGCGCAGTTATTCACCTGCATCAGATCGCCGATACGGATGCTGGATGCCTGCTGTGCCGATGCCTGCAATTCGACCCAGAACGCGCCGTCTTTGCTGATGCTTGCGATCGGTGTTCCCGCCTCTATACGTTGCCCGGGTTTGACATTAATTTCAGTCAGTATGCCGTTACTGTTGGCGCTGATTCTGAGCACCGACGTCAGATTCTGATTACTGAGTAACTGACGAATCTGGGTCTCGCCCATGCCAGCGCTGCGTAGCGCCTGATAGCGTTCTCTGGCAGCGACATCGGCCTGTATCGCCGCGGCACGACTGTCTTGCAGACGGCTTTGGGCAATGATGCCTTCATTAAATAAGCCTTCATCCCGTTCGCGTTTTTCTTTCGCCAGTCTGGATTGGGTGGCGAGTTGTACGTATTCGCGCTGCATCTCCATCAGTTGCTGGCTGAAGATAGACACAATCGGATTACCGCTGCGTATCGGCTGCATAGACTGATGCTGCACTTCCTGCACAACGCCGCTGACCATGCTGCTGATCATGCTGACTGCATTGGGTGGTGCCACGACAGTACCGGATAAATGCTGACCTTCGGTCGCACTTGCTTTGCCGTCGCTTTTGGCGGTATCTGCTGCAATCGCTGCTTCGGTTTTGATTCCCGCGCGCAGTATCTGCTCGTTTGTCAGTTTGATCTGGTTATTGGTTTCTGCGACTGCCGCACCACAGCTCAATAACGCTGACAATGTACAGAAAATCAGTTGTTTGCGGACGCCGCTACGGTGTTGCAATTGTCGTTTTTTCGTGATCATCATGATGTACCCTTGGCTTGAATAGACGTATTCTGGAATGAATATCTTAAGAACTCCTTAACAACTCGCCGTTACAATGCATTCGACAGTTACAGGAGGCCACAGGAGGTATGCAATGCGCATATTATTAGTTGAAGATGATCCCCAATTAGGTCGGGCGACACAAATCGGGCTGGATCAGTCCGGTTATGCCGTTGATTGGGTGCAGACAGCGGATAGCGCCTTATCTGCGGTAAAAACACATGACTATGCTTGTATTCTGCTCGATCTCGGCTTGCCTCAGGTGGACGGCATGGTGGTGCTGACGCGGCTGCGGGCATCAGGATTTGCCGGAGCGATACTGATCGTCACGGCACGCGAACAGATTGCAGATCGTGTCGCAGGCCTTGATGCCGGTGCTGATGACTTTATTATAAAACCTTTCGATCTCGATGAGCTCGCAGCGCGTATCCGTTCTGCATCACGCCGTAGCGGCGGGCGTACGCGCGAAGTGATTCATCATGGTGACATCGTGATGGATATTGCCGCCCGCTCGGTCACGGTGAAGGCGCATCCTGTCGTTCTGACCGCCAAGGAATTCCGGGTGCTGCTGATGTTATTTGAACATCTGGGTCGGGTGCTCACCCGCGAACAACTCGAAGAAACGCTGTATAGCTGGGGCGAAGAAATCGAAAGTAATGCAATTCAGGTACACATTCACCATCTGCGCAAAAAACTCGGTAAACACCTGATCCGCACGATACATGCCGTGGGCTATGTGATTGATAAGCCCGGTGCAACTGCGTCAGAGGAGGTGCAATGAATATGAGCATGCCCGCGCGCTGGTCGCTGCGCCGCACTTTATTGGCGCTGGTACTGACGCTGACGGTCAGTATCTGGTGTTTCAGTGCCGTGGTTGTGTATCTGGATGCCGATACCGAAAGCCGCGAATTGTTTGACCAGTCTTTATCCGAAACCGGACATTTACTGCTGGCGCTGGCCGATCATGAACTCGAAGAACATGTGGAAATGGCGGCGCCGACTCTGACCGAAATACATGACGGCAAACACAGCAAATATCTGTTGTTTCAGATCTGGGACGGGCAGCATCGCCTGATCTATCGCAGCGCTGGTGCGCCGGAAACGGCGTTCACGTCCTTATCGCTGGAAAGCGATAATCAGTTTGGCTGGATACGTATGGAGGGGCAGGAATGGCGCACATACAGCAGCTGGAACGCGCGTCAGAATATGCAGATACAAGTCGCCGAACCGAGTAGTCACCGCAAGGAAATCAGCAGCCGTTTTGCGTATAAATTAATGTTGTTCGCCTTGTTGGTGGTGCCATTACTCGTCGTCGGCATGTGGTGGAGTGTGAACCGTGTCTTCCGTAGTCTGCAAACGGTGGCAAACGAGGTTTCTCAGCGTATGCCGGGAGATTTGCATCAGTTGAACCTGCGTGGAGCACCGACAGAAATTCACCCTTTGCTGCATGCGATTAACCGATTGTTTGAACGCGTCAGCCAGACGCTGGAACGGGAACAACGATTTACTGCCGATGCCGCGCATGAGCTGCGCACACCACTGGCTGCTATTAAAACCAATCTGCAAGTCATACAGCGCGCACGTAACGATGATGAGCGGGCAGAGGCCGCAGCGGGCTTAGGCACCAGCGTTGATCGTGCGACCCGGCTGGTCGGGCAATTGATGACGCTGGCAAAGCTGGAGCCACCCTACGACAAAAACCTGGTATTGCAAGAAACCGATCTGGCGAATTTACTGCAACCGCAAATGGCAGGTTGGCAGACGCAGGCAGAAAAAGCGCAAATCAGCTTCAGCGCAGAGCTGCAGTCTGGGATTGCCTTGATACATGCGGAAAGCATACTGATTTTATTCCGCAATCTGATGGACAATGCGCTGCGCTACACGCCAGTGGGTGGGCGTGTGCAAGTCTCTTGCGGTCAGACCGAAAATGGCGTGTATCTGCGTATTGCCGATAACGGCGCCGGTATCCCAGAGGAGATGCGTGAGCGTGTATTTCAGCGTTTCGTGCGCTTGTCCGATGCGACGATTCCGGGCAGCGGTCTGGGATTATCGATCGTCAAAAGCATCGCCGACAATCATCATGCGACGCTGACACTGGCTGAGGGGCTGGATGAACGAGGCTTAGGTGTGACGCTGGTCTTTCCTTTGTACGCTGCTGCGGTTCTGCCCGCCATACAGTCAACAATACCGCCAACACCGTCAGCGCAGTAATAGTGCAGTGTAATAGTGCAGTAATAGTTTTTCCGGCTGCGTTGTGGCGGGCGTATCCAGCGTAAAATGTCGCCGCTATCTACTTTTTATGCCTCGCGCGGTGTCTGCGTTTCCAGCACCGCGCATGTCCTGTTCAGCTATTCATGTCAATCCGATCCGCTCCTCATTCCACCACTTCAGCCACACCTGCGAGTAAACCTCATGTGATCGTGATCGGTGGCGGCCCTGCAGGTCTGATGGCGGCAGAAACGCTGTCGCAGCAAGGTGTGCAAGTGGATCTGTACGACGCAATGCCTTCGGTGGGACGCAAATTTTTGCTGGCAGGTAAGGGCGGCATGAACCTGACCCATTCAGAAGAATTTTCTGCGTTCATCCAGCGTTACGGTAACCGTGCCGCCGAATTGCAGCCGCTCTTGCAAGCGTTTGACGCACAGGCATTGCGCGCCTGGGCGCAGGGGCTGGGCGTAGAGACTTTTGTCGGTAGTTCCGGCCGGGTGTTTCCGGTGGATATGAAAGCCGCACCTTTGCTGCGCGCATGGTTGCATCGCTTACGTGAACAGGGCGTGCGCTTTCACATGCGGCATCGATGGACTGGCTGGGGCGAAGCACCGCAGACATTGCGTTTTCAGACACCTGAGGGTGATTTGAATGTCAGCGCCGACGCAGTGATACTGGCGCTGGGCGGCGCCAGTTGGGCGCGGCTGGGGTCTGATGGCGCCTGGGTGCCATTATTGCAGCAACGTGGCGTTGATATCGCAGCTTTGCAGCCTACCAATTGCGGCTTTGATGTGCCGTGGACAGATTTTCTGAAAAACAAATTTGCCGGTCAGCCTTTGCTGACGGTGGCCGCCCGTGCTCAGGATGCCGATGTACCCACTGCCATGCGCAAAGGACAATTCGTGATCACGGCCGGCGGTGTTGAAGGCAGCCTGATTTACGCCTTGTCTGCAGCCTTGCGCGAGCAGATCAATCGTCGCGGCCACGCTGTGCTGGAACTCGATCTGCTGCCCGATACAAGTGCTGATCGTGTGCTGAGTGAAGTCAGCGCAGGGCGCGGTTCACGCTCTTTATCGAGTCATTTGCAGAGCAAGCTCGGGCTCGATGCATTGAAAATCGCCTTGCTGCATGAAGTGTTGAGCAAAGAGCAAATGCAACAGGCAGACGTTCTTGCTGCCACGATTAAACAGCTGCCACTGCGGCTAATTTCACCGCGTCCGATTAATGAAGCGATCAGCACTGCCGGTGGCATCCGTTTTGAAGCTCTTGATACCAGTGCCATGTTACGTGCTTGTCCTGGGGTCTTCTGTGCAGGTGAAATGCTGGATTGGGAAGCACCTACCGGTGGTTATCTGCTGACCGCCTGCTTTGCCAGCGGCCGCCATGCGGCGCAGGCGGCGATGCAGTATCTCGACGCCCGCTAATACCCTCGCGCATGGCAAGGTTGTCGCCAGTATTTTTCTGATTCATTGTTACAATTCATAAAGTTTCCATATAGTAATTGTTATTGCATCAGTTGCATTGTTTCTTTATGAATGAATCCAGAAATACTCCGCGCCTTCCTGTGTCCTGGCGGGCTGCAATACAAGTTGTTCCCGGTCATATCGTTCCTGCCAAAGTCGTTAATTTTTCTGCGACTGGCATACAACTGCAAACCAGCGTGATGCTGAAAGAAAAACAGTCTTATCAGATGATGATGGAGATCCCCAGTGTCAAGGACGCATCGGCACGTACGCAGGTTGTTGTTAAAGCCAGTTGCGTATATACGATACTCAGCGGTGACGCCTATCGCGCGGGTCTGAAGTGCACCGATTATCCGCCTGAACACCGTCCTTTAATCGAGAGCTGGGGCGGCTGATCGTCAGCTTCCTCGCCAGATCCTTGCTACGTTTCGCCAGCGGATGTCCGGCAGCAGAGATGCGGCTGTGTTATAAACACTGCGTGCCAATAACAGAATTTTGTCTAAGCAGATGACTATGAGTACAGAGAATGCTCTTCCGGATACCGCGCAGCGGGTCGCCAGTTTGTTACGCGAATTAGGCCACGATCAGCCGGTCGTGATGCTGCCTGAAAGTGGCAGAACGTCCGCCGAAGCGGCCGCCGGATTAGGCTGCAGCGTTGCCGAGATTGCCAAGTCCATCGTTTTTCGTCGGGTTGCCGATGATGCGGCGGTGATGGTGGTGGCCAGCGGCAGCAATCGGGTTGACGAGAAAAAAGTGGCGGCAATCGTCGGGCCGCTGGCGAAAGCCGACGCCCGTTTTGTCCGCGAAAAGATTGGTTATGCGATTGGTGGCGTGTGCCCCGTCGGTCATCTGCAAAAAAGTGTGATGCTGATCGATCAGGATTTATTGCAATACCCTAAAGTCTGGGCGGCGGCCGGTCATCCGCACGCTGTTTTCAGCCTGACCCCACAACAACTGGTCGCCATGACCGCTGCGCCAGTTGCCGATATTGCCTTGCAAACATGAGTATTTTGTACGACTACGATCCAGATTCCGCCAGCCCTGAGCAGGCAGTTCCCTCACCATGCGTCGGCGTTTGCCACATGGATGAAAAAAAAGCCTGGTGTGCCGGTTGTTTTCGCACCATAGACGAACTGACAGGCTGGAGCACGGCCAGTAACCCAGTCAAATTGCAGATCTGGCGTCAGGTAAAAGAACGGATGTTTTAAGCCAGCCAGCGGGAAAAATCCTATGCCAGACACGCTTATTCAACTTCCTGCCAGCATGCGTGTGTTTGAGCGCGGCTGGTTGTCGTCGAACAATATCCTGTTTATGGATGACGATACAGCGGCGCTGGTGGACAGCGGTTATGTGACCCATGCGCCGCAAACGCTGGCGCTGTTACAACATGCCTTGCAGGGTCGTGCGCTCGATTTGCTGGTCAATACCCATTTACATTCAGATCATTGCGGCGGCAATGCCTTGCTGCAGCAGACTTACGACTGCCGCACTCTGATTCCCGTTGCCGACATGCCTGCCGTGGCAGCGTGGGATGAGGAGGCGCTCACCTACGCCGCGACCGGCCAGCAGTGTGATCCTTTTCGTTTTGATGGCAGTATCGCGGATGGCGATCAGCTGAGGCTGGGCGGACTCGACTGGCAGGTGTTGGCGGCACCCGGGCATGATCCGCATTCGATGATTCTGTGTTGCCCGCAAGAAGGCATACTGATTTCAGCCGATGCCTTGTGGGAACATGGCTTTGGTGTGATTTTTCCTGAGTTGGAAGGTGAATCCGGCTTTGCAGAGCAGGCGGCCATTTTGCAAACCATCAGCGAACTCGATGTGCGGCTGGTGATACCGGGTCACGGTGCGCCATTCAGTGACGTGCAGGGTGCATTGCAACGCGCCCGACAGCGCCTCGATTATTTATGTGCTGACCCGCAGCGTAATGCCCGCAATGCGCTGAAAGTCCTGCTGGCGTTTATTTTGCTCGACACGCAAAAGCTGCACCTGGATCAGGCATTATTGCAATTTAACAGCAGCCGTCTGATGCGTTCTGCCGCCCGTCAGCTAGCTATGCCAGCGCAGGAATTGCTGCAACAGATCGCTGCCGAGCTGGTACGTGCCGGCGTCGCCCGCCTGGAAGACGGGCTGTTACTGAATAATCGCTAAGATCTGAAGCTGACTTATTTCAACTGATAGTTCGCTTCTGTGAATGGATGCAGCGGTGCCAGATCACCAAATTGCGTCGCGCGTCCCTGCTGTTTTGCCATAAACGCTTCCATCAGATTTGCACTTTGCCAGATACCCGATTGCAGCCAGCCCATTTGTTGCAAGGCATCGTGGGTAGAATGATCGCGGGCATAATGTATCGCCTGCTTGCTGCCCCAGATCGCGACCGGTGGCTTTTCAGTAATTTCTTTCGCCATTTGCAAGGCTGCTTCCAGCATCGCTTCTTGCGTATCAAATACCTCATTCACCAGACCCACCGCTTGCGCACGCTGGGCTGGTAAACGGCGTCCGGTGTACGCCATTTCATGCACAATACCTTCCGGGATCAGTTTCGGTAAGCGTTGCAGTGTACCCAGATCAGCCGTCATGCCAATATTGATTTCCTGTATGCAGAAGAATGCGTCCTTGCTGGCAAGGCGGATATCGCTGGCGCAGATCAGATCGACACCACCACCGATACAGCCGCCCTGAATGGCGGTGATGACTGGCATACGCAATTGCTCGATCAGGTTGAATGACTGATGCATATCCTGCAGCACCAGTGCAATATTGGCGCGGCCAATTGCATTGTTATCATCCAGCGTGATGCCGTTACCGGAAAACACATCCAGTGCCATGCCCGCAGTGAAATGCTTACCAGTGGATGAAATAATCAGCACTCGCGCCGACGCTTCTCGCTGTAATTTTTGCAGTATCTCGACCAGCTCGCGGAAAAAAACCGGTTGCATGGTATTCAGGCTGTCGGGGCGATTAAAGCGCAGATGGGCGATTTTCTGATCGATGCTGAAGTCAAAACACTGATATGTCATAAGAGTTCCTTGTTTGAAGGCTGGGGAGATTGCAGAGAAATCAAAACGGCACTTACAGCAGACTGGAACAGCGCATCAGCATGTTCCTGTTTCAGATAAAACCCTTTCAGTTCCAGGCTGATGACGCCATGCATGGCAGCCCATAACAGACGCGCCGCAGCACTGGGGCTGGATGGCGGCAGGCTACCGGTTTGCATGCAGTGTTCAAATTCGTCTATCAGCGGCGTGAACGATTCCCATGCGGCCTGGCGCGATTCCGGCGGCGGCACAAAACCGGCAATCGCATCGCCAAACATCACCATGTAATAGCTGGGATAACGGCGCGCAAACGCATGATAATTATTCGCATACAGCCATAAGCGCTGTATGCCACGGACTTTCTTTTCTACGGGGAGCGTCGCTTCGTATGCCAGAAATTCCTGCTTAAAACGCTCAAATCCTTCCAGATACAGCGCATTGGATAAGCCGTCTTTGCCACCGAAAATCGAATACAGCAAGGTCGTTGAGCAATTCACTGCTTCCGCCACTTTACGCACCGTCAGCGCGGCAGCGCCTTCGGTTTGCAGCAAATGGCTGGCGGCATCCAGCATTCCTTCGCGTAGCGAGCTGCGCAGCGCTTCCTGACTCTGGCGGAAATCAACAACTTTCGGTTTCATCGGTATCACTTTATGGCGAATGGGCTTGCTTCTGAGTTGGTTCACGCTGATGCTTGTGAATAACAACGTTTTTTCTGATAACATCATATCAGGCATGTAAAAAATTACCAAAAAAAGCAGCAAAAATATCTACTACGATCTGTTCACCGGAGACCATCAGTATGACCAGTACCTCTCATCTGCCGAAAGCCTTACAAAATCTGGCTTTACCTGTTATCGCCTCACCTATGTTCATCGCCAGCGGCCCGAAGCTGGTCGCCGCCCAATGTAAAGCGGGTATCGTTGGTTCGTTCCCTGCGTTGAATGCCCGTCCTGCCGAGCTGCTCGATACCTGGCTGACCGATCTGCAAAATGAATTGGCCGCCTACAAAGCCGCCAACCCTGATGCGAAAGTTGGCCCGATTGCCGTGAATCAGATCGTGCATCAGTCAAATGACAGGCTCGCGCATGATGTCGAGGTGTGCGTCAAGCATCAGGTTCCCATCATTATCTCGTCGCTGCGCGCGCCACCGCCAGAAATGCTGGATGCGATACACAGCTACGGCGGCATCGTATTGCATGATGTGATTTCTATCCGTCACGCGCAGAAAGCGCTGGAAGCCGGTGTCGATGGCCTGATTCTGGTCGCCGCTGGCGCTGGTGGTCATGCGGGTGGCTTATCGCCATTTGCGCTGGTCGGTGAAGTCCGCAAATTTTTCAAAGGGCCGATTGCGCTGTCCGGCTCCATTGCAACTGGCGACGCGATTCTGGCGGCACAGGCAATGGGTGCCGATTTCGCGTACATCGGTTCACGCTGGCTGGCAACGCCGGAATCGAATGTGGATGAGGCTTATCGCCAGGCCATCATAGAATCGAGTGCAGCGGACATCGTGTACACGAATTTGTTTACCGGTGTGCATGGCAACTACCTCAGAAAATCGATTATCGCCGCCGGGCTTGATCCCGACAACCTGCCGGTTTCGGACAAATCCAAAATGAATTTCGGTTCCGGTGGCAACAGCGGCGCGAAAGCCTGGCGCGACATCTGGGGTGCCGGGCAAGGTGTCGGTCTGATGGACGATGCGCCGAGTGTCGCCGAAGTCGTACAGCGCTTCAGTGCCGAATACCAGGCAGCAAAAGCACGTCTGCTGGCGCTGTAAGCAGCAACCTAATCACACAGAATGACCGAAGACGGACCGGCAAGCGCAGCATGTCTGTCGTCTGCCAGTCTGTGGAGGATTGTTAAATTGCCTGATGGAATTCAAGCGGAATTCAAGTTTAAACAGCGCAGGCCGTAAACAGACTATCCCGACCTGAATCCGTCTAATTATGCGCCGCTGCTCTGCTCTCCTGATTTCCCTGATGCTTGCGATCTCCGCTCAGGCGAATGACGCATCAACACCTCCGTCCAAGCCGATTAAACAGGCATCTGCTTCTGCCAAAGAAGAGGCGTCCGCGCCGAAGGAAAAAGAAAAAGAGACGCGCAAATCTTCCAAAGAAAAAGAGTCGAAGGAAAGCAAAGACGCTGCCAAAGATGCCATGGCTGCCGATGAGCTGGCGGTCAAAATTGCAGAACGTCTCGCCCTTTTGCGTAAAGAAAAAGACGATGTGGCACGCGCCTCAACCCGCGCCGTTGCTCGTTCTCCAGCGTATGTGGCGCCGGTCAGAAAAGTAACACCAGCCAAACCGAAAGAAGGAAGCGAACACGGTTCTTCGGCGATTATCGCGGCGATGGGTGGACATGGCGCCGTGCATTGGAGTTACGATGGCGAAGGCGGCCCGACCAACTGGGGCAAGCTCAACTCGGCAAACGCGAAATGTGATATCGGTGATCGTCAGTCACCGATCGATATCCGTGACGGTATCCGCGTCGATCTCGAACCGATCAACTTTGATTACAAGCCATCCGGTTTCAATGTGATTGATAACGGCCACACGATACAGGTCAATGTTGCGGCGGGTAATTACATCAGCATCATGGGCCGTAATTACGAACTGCTGCAGTTCCATTTCCACAAACCATCCGAAGAGCGCGTCAATGGCCGGAGTTTTGATATGGTCGTGCATCTGGTGCACAAAGATGCCGACGGCAAACTGGCGGTGGTCGCCGTATTGTTAGAACGCGGCAAAGCGCAGAATATCGTGCAGCAGATCTGGAACAATTTGCCGCTGGAAAAAAATCTGGCCCTGGCCGCACCGACAGCGATTGATATCAACCAGCTCTTGCCAGAGAAACGCGATTACTACACCTATATGGGTTCGCTCACCACGCCACCCTGCAGCGAAGAAGTGTTATGGATGGTGATGAAAGAAGCCGTGGAAATTTCCTCTGAACAGATCGCGATTTTCGGTCGCCTGTATCCGATGAATGCCCGCCCTTTGCAAAAAACGGCAGGCCGCCTGATTAAAGAATCTCGCTGAGAATTCAGCATACTCCCCCCTTATTTTATACAAAACCCCCTAATCTCCTTGAGAATAAAGGGCTTCAAAATATACTGGGGGGAGTATATTTTACGCCCCACCACGCGTCCACGGCTCCTGGCTATGCGCACCTGCCAGATACCATTTCTGATTCCTCTGTGCAGATTCAGCTAGCAGCACTTATTTTTTATGCGGACATGGCTTGTACAGAGGTTGTCGCTGACGACCAACTTAGCGCTTCCGGTGATGCGCGCATCCCATTGGACTACATGACGATCGTACCGAATCGGGGTACCATGTTCTACATAAAATCAGATGAGCCTGATGTCAGGCCACAAATAGCGGTCTGAAGCGGCGCTGTTTTCTCCAAAAAATAGGTTCGATATGAATTTGCATCCTCTCGCTCAGAGCAATACACCGTCGCCTGCTTGCCAGAAATGTAAAGAAGGTCAGCAGCTGGATTTTGATATTGCGTTTGCTTACCAGCCCATCGTTGATCTGGGCAGTCGTACTATCTACGCGCATGAAGCGCTGGTGCGCGGGCCGAATGGTGAGTCGGCTTTTTCGGTGTTGTCTAAAGTGACGGATGAAAATCGCTATTCATTCGATCAGGCCTGTCGGGTAGAAGCGATCCGGGGTGCAGCAGAACTCGGTTTGCAGGAATATTTGTCGATCAATTTTCTGCCAAACGCGGTCTATCAGCCAGCCGCTTGCATACGCAGCACGTTTGAAGCGGCGCAGCGCTATCAGTTTCCTATCGAGCGTATTATTTTTGAAGTGACCGAAGGCGAGCGGGTCGATGACCGACCACATCTGGTCAACATTTTCCGCGAATACAGTCGCTTCGGTTTCCGTACTGCCATCGATGATTTCGGTGCCGGTTATGCAGGTTTGAATCTGCTGTCAGAATATCAGCCGGACATTGTCAAAATCGATATGGATCTGATCCGCAATATCGACACCAGCAAACCTAAACAAGTGATCGTGCACGGCATTGTGGCGATCTGTGCCGGTTTGAATGTGCGCGTACTGGCCGAAGGCATAGAAACCAAAGCGGAACGCGACTTCCTGCGCGATGCCGGTATCGAGTTAATGCAAGGATATTTATTCTGCAAACCAGCATTTCGCGCAATCGGCGTGATCGATCCTGACGCCTGGGATTAAGCTGGCAGTTGCTGCTGATCTGGTTCCTGAACTGAGTGCCAGGAAATGCTTAAAAAACACGGAAAAATGGCGTATGAATGAACTGGTTCATGCGCCATTTTTATCCCAGATATGCTGCGTCACACGGGATGATATTGTGGTCGCGACAGATTATTTATAAACACCGCAAGCGAAAACCAGATCGCCTGCTTTTTCATAATAAGTGGATTTCTGCTCGATGGCCTTGGTAGTCGGATTGGGCCACTTGTAATCAACCCAGCCTTTTCCTTTGGTTGCGACGCCGGCCAATACTTCTTCAATAAATGCCTTGTTATCGACATCACGCAGACTACGTAAATCTTTGCCGACCAGACGTGCATTCGCACCGTGTGCCAGCGCTTTGCCATTCAGTTCAGTGACCCAGATATACAAGTCACGATCAACGAAACTGCCTTTAGGATTATTGAATTCGGCCAGCGCTTTTTCCTGACCATTCGCCTTCAGATAGGCTATCGCTTTTTTAACCAAGGCTTCCGCTTCCTGCTGCGTCCCATGTTCCGCCGCCATCACCGACTGGTTGATGAACAAAGAGAAAAAAGCAAAAGTAAAAAATTTCAATATTGCACGCATAAACTTGTCTCCGGTTTAGATATTTAAGATTTATTTTTTTTAAAAAATACTGAGCACGTTGCCAGACTTCAGCAGCTCAGATGCCTGTTCGTAATCGGCTTGCCAGAATTACCCACAGGGCATGAATGATCTTACTTCAGGTGCTACGGTTGTCGCTCTGTTTTTGCATGTTAACGTCGCGTTTTCGCAAAGAAAAAGTATCTCAGGATTGAAATTTTTTCTACGTGATGCTTTGGTCATCGTATGGAATCCCATACTCATTCCGCTACTGGCAGCGACAAACGGAAAAACCTGATCCAGAATCAAATTTAATAGCGACCTGCGTGAGATTTTTTCCGTCGTAGAATATTCGCCGAAAGTGATGTGAATAAATAAAAAAGCGGCGCATCGCTGAGTTAGCCGATGCGCCGTTTTTTTGTGTCAGAAAGAAGAGCTGATAAAGAGTACTATCAGCTCATTCTATTTCTGTTGCCGGATAATTTATGCCATTTTAAATGGCAATTCGCGTAAGCGCTTTCCGTTCAGACGGGCCAGTGCATTCGCAAATGCCGGGGCGAGTGCTGGCAAGCCGGGTTCACCCATACCTTTTGGTGCGTCGGCGCTTGGCACGATATGCACGGCAACTTTTGGCATGTCGGTAATGCGTGGCACAACGTAGTCGCCGAAATTGCTTTGTTCGACCACGCCGTCTTTGAGTGTGATCGCCGCGCCTGGCAGGCACATCGATAAACCCATCAAGGCGCCACCTTGTACCTGTGCTTCCACGCTCTTAGGGTTGACTGCCAGATTGCAATGCACGCCAGCGGTGGCGGTCAGCAGTTTCGGCACGCCGTTTTTGATCGTGGCAGTAACGACATAGGCCACCACAGATTCAAAAGACTCATGCACGGCAACGCCCCACGCCTGACCTGCGGGCAGTTTCTTTTTGCCATAGCCGGATTTTTCCACCGCCATCTGCAGCGCTGCCTCATGACGCGGATGTTTGCCCGCCATGAGTTTCAGGCGATAAGCAACCGGGTCTTGTTTTGTGGTGGCAGCGATTTCGTCGATCAGCGTCTCCATCACAAAGGCGGTGTGGGTTGAACCGACGCTGCGCCACCACAATACCGGCACATTTTGTTTAGGATGATGCACGGTCAGGCGCATCGGCATGGTGTATGGTTCTTTCATGCCTTCAACCGCAGTGCCGTCGATACCGTCTTTGATCATCATAGATTCAAATAAGGTACCGGCAACGATCGATTGCCCGACAATCACATGATCCCAGCCGAGGATATTGCCGCTGGCATCGAAACCCAGATGCGCGGTGTGCAGATGCATAGGACGGTAGTAGCCGCCTTTGACGTCATCTTCGCGGCTCCATAAAGTGCGTACCGGCGCTGCCAGACCTGCGCTCTGTGCGGCCTTGGCAACCTGACAGGCTTCGCTGACGTAATCGCTGGTGGTGACGCCACGTCGGCCAAAACCACCGCCTGCCATCAGTGTGTGTACCAGCACTTTTTCAGGGGCAATGCCGAGTATTTTCGCGGCAGCCAAGCCATCGAAACCCGGCATTTGCGTGCCTGTCCATACTTCGGCGCTATCGCCTTTAATCGCAACGGTGCAATTCAGCGGCTCCATTGGCGTATGTGCCAGATACGGGAATACGAACTCGGCTTTGATCTGATGCGGCGCGGTTGCCAGCGCAGAAATATCGTCTTTGTATTTCTGATTGCCGGCTTGTTTCGCCAGCGCTTTGTAGCTCGCTAATTGCGCCACGCTGTCGACTTTTTCAACGGCGCTGGTATCCCAATCTATTTTCAGCGCATCGCGGCCTTGTTTTGCTGGCCAGTAGCCATTCGCAATGACGGCAACGGATTCGCCACCACGGTCGCCAGGAATGCGCAGTACTGCCTGTACGCCTTTGATCGCTTTGGCGGCACTGTCATCGACGGATTTTATTTTTGCGCCGAATACCGGTGGGCGGGCGATCACGGCAGTCAGCATGCCGGGAAGATGCGCGTCGATGCCGTAGTCTTGCGTGCCGGTGGATTTGGCTTTTGCATCCAGACGCCCGATCGGTTTACCGATCAGTTTGAATTGTTTCGGATCTTTGAGCACCACGGTTTCCGGCACAGCTTGTTGCATCGCTGCTTCTGCGAGTTCGCCGTAACCGAGCTTTTTACCGCCAGGCCCGACGACGAAGCCATTTTCAGTGACTAAACCAGCAGCATCGACTTTCCATTGTGCTGCTGCGGCATTCACCAGCATGGCTTTGGTGCGGGCACCGAGTTCGCGATATTGAGTGTATGAGTGCTTGATGGAGTTAGAGCCGCCGGTCAGGTGAATGCCGTAGGCCGGGTCTGCATAAGCAGGGTTATTGGTGCCGTGTACGCTGCGGACTTTCGACCAGTCGGCATCAAGTTCTTCAGCGAGTATCAATGGCAGGCCGGTTTGCACGCCCTGACCGAAATCGAGACGATTAATCGTGACGGTGACGATGCCATTTTTGTCTATGCTGACGAAAGCACCGGGTTGTTGTGTCGGCTTTAATGCGCTGGCGGCCTGTGCCGCTGCATCTGTCTTATTGTCGGCCGCGCTTGCCAGCAAAGGGTAGCAACCCAGTGCAAAGCCGGAAGCACCGGCAATTTTCAGGAAAGTACGACGCGGTAAGTGTTCTGTTTGCGGTAGATTTTTTTCTGTAAGTGCCAGTAGGTGTTTCGGCATGTCCAGATGATGAGATTCAAAATGCATGTTGGTTCTCCTGATTAAGCCAGCATGCTGGCAGCATCGTGAATCGCAGCGCGAATACGCACATACGTGCCGCAGCGGCAGATATTGCCTGCCATGGCCGCATCGATGTCGGCATCGGCAGGTTTTTTATTGGTTTTGAGCAAAGCCGTGGCGCTCATGATCTGGCCGCTCTGACAGTAACCGCATTGGGCGACATCATGTTTGATCCATGCTGCCTGCACCGCTTTGCCGACTTTGTCGTTGCCTATGGCTTCAATCGTCGTGATTTTTTGTCCGGCTACTGCCGATACTGGCGTCACACACGAGCGTGTCGCCTGACCGTTGACGTGAACAGTACAGGCACCGCACAGCGCCTGACCGCAACCGAATTTTGTACCGGTCAGACCCAGTGCGTCACGTAATGCCCACAGTACGGGCGTGGATGGATCAACGTCCACCTGATGTTGTTTGCTATTGATATCGAGCGTCGTCATGGAATGGGTCTCCGGCCAGATGAGGGTAGGGAATATTAAAAACGGGCAAAAAAGCGTTCCGTGCGGATGCGCTTTGCCGTGCACTATAGGATATTTTGAACTTTTCTGCGCGGGAGCGAAAAAAAGGGCGCTGTTCAGCGCCCTCAACAGGTGAACAATCAGTGTCGTGTCTCTTGAATTCTGCGTAATCAGCAGTTCAGAGCGCCTCATTCATAGCGGCGTGTGTCGTCGATCACTTTGCCATCATTCGGCAGACTGCCGGCCGCTACAAACAGCACCTCGCCACGCAATTTGGTCACATCGCGCAGAGTGGCGATGATACTGGCTTGCAGTGCATCACTGCGGTCTGCCGTTTCGCAATGCAAGGTCATGACGTCATTCGCCATTTCGCCGCTGACGACCAAACGCGCTTTTTGCACTTGCGGATGGCGTTTAACAACTTCCGCGATCTGCGACGGATGGACGAACATGCCTTTAACCTTGGTGGTCTGATCGGCGCGCCCCATCCAGCCTTTGATGCGTTGATTGGTGCGGCCGCAGGGTGAAATGCCGGGCAGGATCGCGGACATATCGCCGGTCGCGAAACGTATCAGCGGGTAATCCGGGTTGAACGAAGTCACGACAATTTCACCGACTTCACCTTCAGCGACAGGATCGCCGGTGCCAGGACGCACGATTTCGAGAATGATCTCTTCATCCAGCACCATACCCGGATTGAGCACACCGTCGGTCATCGTTTCATAGGCGATATTGCCGATATCGGCGCTGGCATACATTTGTAAGACATGCGGCACGCCGTGATCTTTCAGCCACTGGCGCAATGAAGGCGGCAAAGCTTCTGCACCGACCAGCGCTTTTTTGATACTGGAAATATCGGCACCGCTATCGGCGGCTTTTTCCAGAATAATTTTTAAAAAACTCGGTGTGCCGATATACGCGTCCGGACGCAGTTCTGCCATTGCCTGCACCTGCATTTCAGTCTGCCCTATACCTGCCGGAATCACGGTGCAGCCGAGCTTGGTCGCGGCGCTTTCGACCATAAATGCCGCCGGGGTGAAATGATAGGAAAAACAATTCTGTATCAGATCACCGCTGCGCAAGCCTGCCGCATACATGGGTCGCGCAAAGCGCCACCAGTCCGGCGATGTTCCTTCAGGGTCAAAAATCGGGCCGGGCGACATAAAAATCCTGGCTAGTGCGCGCGGTGCGGTGGTCGTTAATCCACCGAATGGCAACTGTTGCTGCTGCAAGGTCTTCAGGTCTGATTTGCGCGTCACCGGTAACTGCGCGAGCGCCTGCCGGGAGTTGATGTCATTTGCCGACACATCTTTCAGTATCGTTGCCCATCCTGCGGCAGTCTTTGCCTGTGCAATCAGTAATGGCAGCCGCTGCATCAGCGCCTGCTCGCGGCTGTGCGGGGTGCGGGTTTCCAGCGCGTCCAGATATTCAATCATGACGTTCTCTTCGTAAAAGGAAAGGGGAGGCCGATGTTCTGCGATGTTTTACGATATGTTGTTGTGTACGGCTATGCCAGCCAGCGCTTGCGACGACGATAAAATTTCATGTCGCGGAAACTCTTGCGACCGGCACCGGACACACCGAGATAAAATTCTTTGACGTCTTCATTACTGGCGAGATCACTGGCATCACCTTCCATCACGACGCGACCGTTTTCGAGGATGTAACCGAAGTCGGCATAGCGCAGCGCGATATTGGTGTTTTGTTCGGCCAGTAAGAAGGAAACCTGTTCCTGCTGATTCAGGCTTTTGACGATCTCAAAAATTTCTTCCACCAGTTGTGGCGCGATACCCATCGACGGTTCATCCAGCAAAATCATGCTGGGCTTGGCCATCAGCGCCCGGCCTATCGCGCACATCTGCTGTTCGCCACCCGAGGTGTAGCCGGCTTGCGAATGGCGGCGTTCACGCAGGCGCGGGAAGTAGTGATAGACCTTTTCCAGTTCTGCTTTCAGGTCAGCCCGGCTGAGCTTGCGTGTGTAGGCGCCTGTCAGCAGATTTTCTTCCACGCTTAAATGGCCGAAACAATGGCGTCCTTCCATCACTTGCGACAGGCCGCGTTTCACCAGTTCGTTCGGCGTCAGATGATCGACACGTTGTCCCTGAAACGTAATGTCGCCCTTGGTGATGTCGCCACGTTCATTTTTCAGTAGAGTGGAAATGGCTTTCAGCGTGGTCGATTTTCCAGCGCCATTCGCACCCAGCAGCGCGACAATTTTTCCTTGCGGTACTTGCAGGGAAATGCCTTTCAATACCAGAATCACGTGATCGTAGATCACTTCGATATTGTTGACGCTGAGATAGGCGGGGTTGTTGATGGCGCTCTCAGACGAAATGGAGTGTATGCTCATAATATGCCTGTATTGACGGTCGGCGTAACAGAGATATCCGTTGCCGGATATCTCCTGATTCAGGAAAAATTACTTCAGACAAGCCGGTGTGATTTTTTTCTCTGCGGCATATTTGTTGGAAGATTCTTCCAGCATTGCGCGGGTCAGCGCTTTATCACCGACGACCCAGTTCGGTGTGATGGCTTTCCACTTGTCGCCAGTCCATTGCTGCACTTTGACGGCACCTGAGCCTTCATGGTCTTCACACGAGGTTTTCACCGGCGGGAACATGCCAAGTGCACCAAGAGCTTTCTGACGTGCTTCATCCACATTCAGATTTTCAAAGCCCCAGCGAATCTGCTCGGAAGTCATCTGTTTGCCTTTACCGTATTTTTCCTGGGCTTTCAGAATCGCTTCTGACCACAGGATGGCTGCTGTCACACCGCGCATGTGATAGACAGAACCGATACGGGATTTGTCGCTGAGATTACCTTTGCCAGCCGCATAGACTTTATTGCGCAATTCATCGAGTACAGGATAATTGCCCGGTGTGTTAAAGGTCATCGAGGTGTAGCCTTTTGCTGCGTCGCCTGCAGGCACTGCATCTTCCTCAGAACCCGCCCACCAGACGCCCAGCATTTTTTCACGCGAATAACCATTACGCTGCGCCGTTTTAATCGCGACCGCATTCATCACGCCCCAGCCCCACAGAATCACATAGTCAGGATTGGCCTGACGGATCTGCAACCATTGCGATTGCTGCTCATTGCCCGGATGCGCGACCGGGATTTTGATCAGCTCAAAACCGTATTGTTTGGCCTGGGCTTCGAGGACAGGAATCGGCTCTTTACCAAAAGCGGAATCGTGATACAGATGAACGATTTTTTTCCCTTTGAGTTTATCCAGACCGCCGGATTTATCACCCAGATATTTCGTCATTGCCGCAGCCTGATTCCAGTAGCTGGTGATCAGCGGGAAAATATACGGAAACACTTTGCCGTTAGCCGCATCGGAACGGCCATAGCCCAGCGTGGTCATCGGAATTTTATCTTCGGCAACGCGATCCAGAATGCCGTAAGCAATGCCGGTGGACAGCGGTTCAACTAATGAAGCGCCGCCCTGGGATTTTTTCAGACGTTCATAACATTCCACACCGCGCGAGGCATTGTATTCAGTCTCGCACTCTTCCCAGGTGATTTTGACGCCATTGAGTCCGCCTTTGGCGTTGATCAGATTGAAGTAATCGATGACGCCGCCGTAAAAACCGGAGCCACCCGCCGCATAAGGGCCGACGCGGTATGAGAGCAGTGGAATGTACTGGTCATCTGCCTGTGCGACATTCACTGCACCTATCATTGCCGATGCCAGTAGTATTGATTTCATCAGTTTCATGTTGTCTCCTGTTGGTTGGATGGGTAGAACGACGCCTTCAGCATGGCGCTCTGTATTGATAAAAAACGACGACGGTAAAAACTTAATGCGGGAAAGGCCACAGTCTCAGTTTCTCTTTCGTGATCTGCCACAAACGTGCAAGGCCATGTGGTTCCACAATCAGGAAGAAAATAATCAGTGCGCCGAATACCATCAGCTCGAGATTCGATGCGATGTTGGTCGGTAGCGACAAAAAATGGGCGATCAGATTCAGAAACACCGGCAGTAAAACGATAAATGCTGAACCAAGAAACGAGCCGAGAATAGAGCCGACGCCACCGATAATGATCATGAACAAGATGCGGAAAGACAGATCGAGGTTGTAGGCTTCCGGTTCGACCGTACCCAGATACGCATACGCATACAGCGCGCCCGCGATGCCGCAGTAAAACGACGACACCGCAAACGCCAGCAGCTTGGTGCGCATCAGCCGGAAGCCAATCACTTCGGCTGCCACGTCCATGTCACGCACCGCCATCCACGAACGACCGACATTCGAGCGCACCATATTTTTTGCCAGTAAGGCCATCACGCAGACGATGCCCAATGTCAGCAGATATTTTTTGACTGGTGTGTTGAAGCTCATGCCCATGATCACAATTTCCTGCGCGGTGATCACACCGGAAGAACTGTAATTGGTGAACCATTGAATTTTTGTCAGACACCAGACTACAAAAAACTGCGTTGCCAGCGTCGCAGCAGCGAGATAAAAACCACGTATGCGCAAAGACGGCAAACCAAAAGCAATGCCGACCATCGCTGCTGAAATCCCGCCGAGGACAAATGCCAGCAAGATGGGAATACCAGGCACGCGCAGCATGAAATTGTAGGAAGCAAACGCACCGACTGCCATGAACGCAGCTGAACCCAGCGATAATTGTCCGGCATAGCCGGTCAGGATATTCAGTCCCAGTGCCGCCAGTGAAAAAATCAGAAACGGAATAAAAATCGCGGAAAAAGCGTAATCAGAGGCGAGCAATGGCACGGCAAAAAAAGCGGCGCATAGCAACAGGGCAACGCCGATTCTGTCCTGACGTAATGGAAATATCTGGTTGTCTGCCTGATAGCTGGTTTTAAATTGTCCTGCTTCACGATAGAACATAGTGCTTCCTTAAGTCTTAATATAAGTCTTAGTATGAATCTTAGTATTCATGCGCCTTCCCAGCCATTTTTGTCTGGTAAGGCAGAATATGATTGGGGTTTGCTCAGAACAAGATTGTTTAAATCCTGCGTATGATTTTTTCGCCAAACAAACCTTCCGGCCGCACCAGCAAAAACAGCAATGCCAGCACATACGGGAACCAGCCCTCGATACCGCCACCGACCAGCGGGCCGATATACACTTCCGCCAGCTTTTCCGATGCACCGATAATCAGACCTCCAACGATTGCACCGGGAACCGAGGTGAAGCCACCAAGAATCAGCACTGGCAAGGCTTTCAGCGCGACAAACGTCAATGCAAACTGCACACCATTACGTGCACCCCACAGCAAACCCGCCACCAGTGCGACAAAACCGGCAACCGCCCAGACGATGCCCCAGATTTGTTGCAGGGGAATGCCGACCGCCAGTGCGGCCTGATGATCGTCAGCAACCGCCCGCAGCGCCCGCCCGATTTTTGTTTTGGAAAACAGCAGTGCCAGACCAGTGACGAGAATGGCGCAGATCAGTGCGGCAATCACATCGAACTGCGATACCAGAATATTGAATTTTTCCATCAGAAATTCGATAGGCACATCTTCGATCGGCAGCGTCAGCTTGTGCGGTTGCGAACCCCACAGTAATTGCGCCAGCCCTTCGATGAAAAAGGTCAGACCGATGGTAGCCATGAAGAGTGTGATCTCCGGCTGATTGACCAGTGGCCGCAAGACGATTCTTTCTATTGCCAGACCTAAGACGATCATCACGGCCATCGTCAGCGGTATGGCGACCCACATCGACAGATCAAATTTTTCACTGAGGCCGACGCAGGTCAGCGCAGCAAAAAACACCATCGCCCCCTGCGCGAAATTAAACACGCCGGAGGCTTTGTAAATCAGCACAAAACCTAGCGCAACCAGTGCATACATCACGCCGGACAACAGGCCACCGATGAGCACTTCAAAGAAAAAACTGAGATTCATTTTGTTTTCCTCAAGACGGTGGTGTCAGTGTGTAACGCCAAGATAGGCATTGATTACTTCCTGATTTGCCAGCACTTCTGCCGGTGTGCCATCACCGATTTTTTTACCGTAATCCAGCACGACAACCCGGTCAGAAATATCCATCACCACTCCCATATCATGTTCGATCAAAACGATGGTGGTGCCGAGCTGATCATTCACATCAAGGATGAAACGGCTCATGTCCTGTTTTTCCTCGACGTTCATGCCTGCCATCGGTTCATCCAGCAATAAAATTTCAGGCTCCGCGGCGAGTGCGCGACCGAGTTCAACCCGCTTTTGCAGACCGTAAGATAAGCGTCCGACTGGCGTTTTGCGGATGTGCTGAATTTCCAGAAAATCGATGATTTCTTCGACTTTTTCACGGTGGGCAATTTCTTCTTTGCGTGCAGGCCCGAGATACAGCGCCTGCATCAGAAAATTACATTTCATTTTCAGATTACGCCCCGTCATGATGTTGTCGAGCACACTCATGCCTTTAAATAAGGCGATGTTCTGAAACGTGCGGGCGATGCCGCTTTTGGCGGCTGCATAGGTATTCATATCCTTGCGTTGGCGGCCACGGTAGGTGATCTGCCCTTCCTGCGGCCGGTAGACGCCATTGATCACATTCAGCATCGAGCTTTTACCTGCACCGTTCGGGCCGATAATCGCGCGGATTTCATGCTCTTTGACGTTGAACGAAATATTTGTCAGCGCTTTGACGCCACCAAACGACAAGGAAATGCCTTGCAAATCAAGAATGACTTCACCGGTTTTTCTGTTATTGGTCATTGCTGTTCCTTATGCCGCATGCTGCTGGGCAGCAAATGTCTTGACATCACTGATGTGCAGATCCGCACTGACAGTACCCTGACGGCCATCTTCAAATTTGACTTGCGTTTCTATGTATTGCGAGCGTTTGGCTGAATACAAAGCTTCTATCAGCACCGCATATTTTTCTGCAATAAATTTGCGACGGACTTTGCGTGTGCGGGTCAGTTCGTCGTCGTCAGGGTCAAGTTCTTTATGCAGGATCAGGAATCGATGTATCTGTGTGCCCGCCATCAGCGTTTCATTGGCCAGATCGGCATTCACTTTTTCTATGCACGACATGATGAGCTGATACGTCTCGGCTTTTGCGGCCAGATCGGTGTAACCGGAATAGGCGATGCCGCGTCGTTCTGACCAGTTACCTACGGCTTCCATATCAATGTTAATGAAGGCGCAGACATGGTTTCTGTCATGACCGAAGGCAACGACTTCTTTAATGAAAGGGAAGAATTTGAGTTTGTTTTCGATGTAGTTAGGCGCAAAGATATCGCCGTTGGTGAGCTTGCCGACATCTGCTGCGCGGTCGATGATTTTCAGATGTCCTTCGGCGTCAAAAATGCCGGCATCACCGGTATGGAAATAGCCCTGTTCATCGATGACTTCGGCGGTGGCATCCGGCCGTTTGTAGTAACCGGTCAGCATGGCGCTCGATTTCACCAGCACTTCACCATTGTCTGCCAGCGTCACTTCCACGCCGGGCGCAGCCTGACCGACGCTGTCAAATTTGATGTTGCCATCCGGTTGCAGGCAAACGTAAGCACAGGTTTCGGTGGAGCCATACAACTGCTTCAGATTGATGCCGATAGAGCGATAGAAACGGAACAGATCAGGGCCAATCGCGGCACCAGCGGTATAAGCGACCCTGACGCGGGATAAACCGAGTACATTTTTCAGCGGTCCGTAAATCAGAAATTCGCCGATGCGGTAATTGAGTCTGGCTAACGCAGAAACCGGTTTTCCGTCCAGAATGTCGGAGCCATATTGGCGGGCGATTTCCATGTAATACTGAAACAGATGTTGTTTGACAGCGCCCGCATCTTCCATGCGTATCATGACGGTGGTCAGCATGTTTTCAAACACGCGTGGCGGTGCAAAATAATACGTAGGGCCGACTTCACGCAGATCGGTCAGCACGGTTTCGCTGGATTCCGGGCAGTTCACAGTAAAGCCGGTGACCAGCGCCTGCGCAAATGAAAACAAGTGATCGCCGACCCATGCCATCGGCAGATAGGAAAGTATATCTTCGTCGGCACTCAGGTGATCAAAGCCTGCACCGCCGACAGCAGCGGTCATGAATGAGCGATGACTCTGGCATACGCCTTTCGGCTTACCGGTGGTGCCTGAGGTGTACAGCATGACGGCAGTGTCTTCTGGCTGACCGAGTTCGATCTGATGCATGAAAAATTCAGGGTGGGTACGGTCATACATGCGCCCGGCTTCCTGCAAGGCGGCGTAAGAACTCAGTTCGGGCTGGTGGTAATGCCGCATACCGCGTTCATCTTCAAAGCAGATGTGCTGTATGCCGGCATATTGTTGTTTGATGTCGAGTAATTTATCGACCTGTTCCTGATCTTCGACAATCGCAAAAACGATCTCGGCATTCTCAAGTACATACGCCATATCGGCTGCCGGCGCGTCCTGATACAAGGGTACAGGGATACCACCGAGACATTGCGCTGCCATCATCGCCCAGTAAAGACGCGGCCGGTTGTCGCCGATAATCGCGAGGTTCATGCCGCGCTGAAACCCTTGTGCCGCCAGACCGCAGGCGAGCGCGCGTACTTCGTCGTTGACCTGTTGCCAGTTCCAGGTTTGCCAGATGCCCAGATCTTTTTCACGGAACGCCGGATGCTGCGGGCGCATTTTTTCATGTTCCAGCAATAATCTTGGGAACGTTGTGTTCTCTGTCTTTGTCATGTCTCCACCACCAGCCTTATTTGTATTGGCCTGTCTGGTCAGCTGTACGATACTTTGATCGTTTAAGCAGCCAGTATGATTGCTACTTTTTTTATGAGTTTCTGCACTACGTCTTACATCAGACTTACTGCAGGTGTTATCTGCGGCTATTGAAGCTGTCTGGCATTGTCGATACCGGTCTGCGTATAGCAATCAACGGTGTTTAAGTGGCTCGATTGCATGTCAGCTCGCTTACAATGTCTCCATCAGGACTAACGTCATTTATTCCAGCAAGTCAGTGTGCAGTGTGGCAACGCGCTGGATGATTCTGTGTCAGTTCTGAATAATTTTTTTGTTGATCAGATACTAGTTACTTGTACCCGCTGCGGCTGTCGTTTAACTGACAATCTGACGGAATGAACCAACTTTCGGTGGTGCGTTGCACAAATATGGCGAATATAAAAAGTGAACTGAAACAAGGCTTGGCAAAGACAATGTGGGCGCACATGCTGGCGCCGGATCATGTGCAAAAAGTCGAGGATGAGATCATCGAGCGCTTTATCCCGGCTGGTGGTTATGTTTGCCGCAAAGGCGATCCTGTCGATCATTGGATGGGAGTGCTCGATGGTTTTCTGAAAATGAGCAGTATTTCGCCGGAAGGAAAAACGGTCACCTTCAGTTGTATGCTGGCGGGCGGCTGGTTCGGCGAGGGTTCCTTATTAAAAACTGAACCGCGCCGTTACGACGTCGTTGCGCTGCGTGATACCCGCGTCGCGTATATGCCGCGCAGCACCTTCACTTTTTTGCTGGATAACAGTATTCCATTCAATCGCTTTCTCTTGCATCAGTTGAACGAACGGCTGGGCTTGTTTATTTCTTTGGTGGAATATGATCGCATGCTTGATCCGGACACCCGCGTCGCACGTTGTCTCGCAGCGATGTTCAATCCCTATCTGAATCCCGGTAGCAGTATGCAATTGCAGATATCGCAGGAGGAAATTGGCTATATTTCCAGCGTGTCGCGGCAACGAGCGAATCAGGCTTTGCAATTGCTCGAAAAGAAGCAATTGCTGTCCGTTGATTATGGCGGCATCACGATTTTGAATCTGGAAGGTTTGCGGCGTTATCCTGAACCGGTGGTCGCATGAAGACCTTGACGATAGTTGGTGCGGGTAAAGTCGGTCAGGTATTTGGCCACTGTTTTCAGCAGCAGGCCGTGTTTTCGGTCACGCAAATATTGAACCGGACACTTGCCAGCGCCCAGGCTGCCCGGATGTTTATCGGCGTCGGTGCTGCACTTGCCAACTGGCAGGAGTTAATCGCAGCGGATGTCTGGATGCTGGCGGTCGGTGATGATCATATTTCTGAGGTCTGTACTGCCTTGTGCGAACGAGGACTGATCAATGAACATACCGTCGTGTTTCATTGCAGCGGCTCGAAGGCATCCACAGAACTCGCAGCGGCGGCGGCATCAGGTGCTGCGGTTGCCAGTGTGCATCCGGTGCGTAGTTTTGCAGATCCGCAAGCAGTGGCGGAGCATTTTTCTGGAACCATATGCAGTCTTGAAGGCGATCGCCGGGCGCTTGCTGTGTTGCTGCCGGCGATGCAGGCCATCGGTGCACAGACGGTTGAGATCAGCGCTGAATCAAAATTGTTGTATCACGCAGGCTCTGTGTTTGCCAGCAATTATCTGGTGAGTCTGATGGACGTTGCCTTGCGCGCTTATCAGTCGGCGGGGATTCCATCTGAACTGGCGCTGGCCATGGCTGCACCGTTGGCGAGACAATCGCTGGAGAATGTCTTCACGCTGGGATCAGCCGCAGCACTGACCGGGCCGATCGCGCGCGGTGATATGACAACGGTCAGCAGGCAGCAGGCGATCGTGGCGCAGTGGGATCCGGCTGCGGGAGATTTATATCAGGCATTCGTTACTCCCACTGTCGAATTAGCGGCCCGCAAACATCATTCAGAGAAATAGACACTGTTACGCCCGTTGGCTTTTGCCTGATACAAAGCCTGATCCGCACGCTCAAATACACTATCCTCGGTTTCATTGCTGCGGCATTCTGCAACGCCCATACTGACAGTGACGCCGAGTCGTGTGCGGGTGAGGTCGGTGGTACGTGAAAAATCGTTGTTCTCAATGGTACTGCGCAGGTTTTCTGCGATTGAGGTTGCTTTTTCGAGTGTGCAGTTTTTCAGCAGAATAAGAAATTCCTCGCCGCCCCAGCGACAGAGCACATCGCTCTCGCGTAAGGAACGTTTCGCGATGGCGGCGATTTCTTTGAGCACGTGATCACCGACCAGATGCCCGTGTTTATCATTCACCTTTTTGAAAAAATCAATATCCAGCAAAATCGCACACATAGGTTGGCGTGTACGCTCGGCGTCGAGCAGGCTTTGCTGAAAGACGAAATCAAATGCGTGACGGTTCAGCAAATTCGTCAGTGAGTCCGTTGACGCCGATTTTTCCAGACGTTTCTGGTAGCGACGCACAGTGAGCAGAACCATGACCATGATCAGAACGGTGATGGTGGCGCTGATACCAAGATTCAGCAGGAACACATTCTGAATCGGCCTGATACCAGAATTCGCCTCTTGTTCCACCAGCAAATGCCAGCCGAGTTCCGGGATATAACGCGAGTTGACCAGTACGGTTCCATTGTCTCCCTGATATTCCAGATGCATGGATTCACTTTGGCGATTCGCCAGAATTTTCTCGGAGATACTCTGGATACCGCTGATCGTCTGGATGTTGTCGCCTCGTTTACTGAAATTACTTCCGGTCAGAGTGACTTTACCTTTCTGATCAGCGAAGTAAATCTGGCGATCAAAGCGTTTTTGATAGCTGTCAATCAGATGTTTCAGCGTATTCAGCGTCAGCCCTATACCGGTTGCTCCGATGAATTGACCCTGATAGTCAAGAATCCGGTAATTGACGAAGATCGTGACTGCGTCGTGATTGGCGAGATCCAGATCGACATTGGTTTCGTAGGCGGATTTGAGATTTTTTACACGAAAAAACCAGGTGTCACGCGGTTCGCCTTCTTTGATTTGCTTTAATAAGCCGTCAGCATGGTAGTAGTTGCGGGATTTATCTGAAATCAGAAAACTGGATATCGCTTTATTCTTGAGTTTGATTTCTTTCAGATATTTCGTGATTCTTTCCTGCTCTTCTTCACCGTTGATGATCCAGTCGCGAACAAAAGTGTCATGTGCCATTTGCGAAGAAACGAAAACCGGTCGCAGTATGTCTTTTTGTATCTCAGAATAAACATTGTCTCCGGTGATAGGCAGTGTTTGTTCCGAAATTCCTTGTTGTATCGTATCGCGCGAGACGATATATCCGGCAACGGTGGTGAAGACAAAACCGGCAATCAGAAATAGAGATAGCCATACCAGCAGACCGTATTTTTTTAACATGTTTTTCATGGACTGTAGACGGAGCGAATGCATTAAGTTTGGGCAAGATCATACTATAAACCCATGCTATTTCGGTCGGATATGCGCCGGAAATTACTTTCCATGTGGAAATGTTGACGAAAAAAATGCCGCATTTAGCGGCATTTTGTATTCAAGCAACGGTATTTAGCAATTTCTGCTGACTGTCAGACGGTTTAAGGACGAGGTGTCAGGGAAACGTGCAAGCGCAGACGTGAACCAGGATCATATGGCATGACTGAGGTGTAAGTCCGACCGTTGTACTCATAAGTGACGGCATAACCATTCGTGCGGGTTTGCCAGCTATCGACGGTTCTGCATTGACGAACCGGACGGCTCTCGTAACCTTGCTGACCATTGTTGCCATTGTCCATACGATCGCCAACCAGAGCGCCAGTAATTGCCCCCGCTGCAGCAGCAGCGATCTTACCGTTGCCACCACCAACCTGACTACCGAGCAGACCGCCGGCAATACCGCCGATAATACCGCCAGAGTTGCTGCGTTCTTGTGGACGTTGATAAGTTTCGTATTCAGTCCGGCAATCCTGACGTGGCATGTTGATCTGTTCAACTTGCGGTGTGACGTTAACGACGCGTGCATAATCCTCAAAATCAGCTGCCCGCGCAATGGAACCGGCGCTGGTGATCGCCAGCAAAGCAGCGGCAGTGGAGAGTTGTTTCATTGTGAATGTCATATATACCTCGATGCAAGTGATCATCAGTTCAGTTTAGTCCTCATTTAACGCATCAGGTTCCGATAAGGACGACAAGAAAGATGTAAATCTATGTTTCAGCCATGTTTCTGAACATTGCGTACAGATTCCAACGCGGGTTGTCAGATCGCGCGTAACGATACTGGCCGCAAAAATATTGCTGGAATGTCGATTAAATATCCTTGTTTTTACCGTCGCTGGGTTCGCCTGCACTATGTTTTAATGCGCGTATTGTGGCAGTGACGCCATTTATTGGTCGGTGGTTTTGATGACGGCAGTGGGTCATCTCTTATAAAAAGGAATTCGCATGATGGTAACGCCAAAACTCAGTGCTTCGGTTTATGCATCGTATATCGTAGTGGCAGTCAGTTTATTTTTAGTGTTGAAAGCGGGCTTGTTACTGGCTTTATTTTCCGGATTGCTGGTGTATTCACTGGTACACATGCTGACGCCGATGATTGCGCAGAGGTTCAGTCATCGCCAGCCGCGCATGATTGCGGTCGCATTATTGTCTGCGATATTAATCATCAGTTTGTTGTTGGCAACCTGGGGGTGTCATGTGTTTTTACGCAGTGATGCCGGGAATTTGCATAATCTGCTGCAAAGACTGGCAGATATTCTTGAGTCATCGCGTAGTCAGGTACCGCTGTGGATGAGCGCCAATATTCCCGAAGACGTTGATGCGCTGCAGACGATGATTACACATTGGTTGCGTGAGCACGCGGGGGAGGCAAAATTGCTGGTACCGGAAGCTGGTCATCTGATCGTGCATTTATTGCTCGGGATGATCATCGGCAGCATGGTGGCCTTGCGCGATGCCAGTGGTGACAGCAATCACAAACCGTTTGCTGCCGCGTTGCATCAACGGATTGCCGCCTTTGCACAGATATTTCATAAAATTGTCTTCGCACAATTCAAAATTTCGCTGATTAATACGGTATTAACCGCGATTTATCTGCTCGTCATTCTTCCTTTGGCCGGCGTGCATCTGCCGCTGACCAAAACCATGATTGCAATTACCTTTCTGGCTGGCCTGATTCCGGTCGCTGGCAATATCATTTCTAACTCTGTGATCGTGATTGTTGCGTTATCGCACTCATTGAATATGGCTATGGCTTCATTGGTCTTCATGATCGTAATTCACAAAGCGGAATATTTCCTGAATGCGCGCATCATAGGAGAGCAAGTCAATGCGCGGGCCTGGGAGCTATTGACTGCCATCTTGGTAATGGAAACCCTGTTCGGTGTGCCGGGTGTTGTCGCCGCGCCAGTGTTTTACGCGTATCTGAAGAAGGAATTGAGTGATCGCGGCTTAGTCTGATTTTGACCCGTTTGGTGCCATAATAGGATTCTGCAACAGACACTTCAGACATTTCATTGTAAATAAAGAGCTAAACATGATTCTAGAACTTGCCGACATCCGCATTCACCCAGGACAACAAGAACAATTTGATGCTGCCATTCAGCGTGGGCTGGATGAAGTTATTTCCCAGGCCAAAGGGTTCAGCGGTTTTAAAGTGAATAAGGGGATAGAGTCCCCTGAACGCTATGTTCTGATGATTTTTTGGGAAACACTGGAAAATCACACGGTAGATTTCCGCGAATCTCCGGCCTTTTTGCAATGGCGCTCTATCGTTGGTCCGTTTTTTGCGGCGCCACCAACTGTTGAGCATTTCAGCCTGCTGACAAAATCATCCTGAATTCCGTAGGGATATTCCCTGGCTTGACTTGATTCTCTGCGTTTCACCCCAAGCTAAGAGAGTCTTAAAAAGCCGGCACGCTCCCCAGATATTTGCGAAAGCTGCCGGCGACTCAGGCAGCTTATCAAAAAGGTCACTATGGTTCCGCATCTTGTCACGGCTCTCAACGGGCCACTGCACGATCTCGAAAAGAAAATTCTGGAGGCAACGCCCGCCATCGAACGTTGGTTCCGTCTGGAGTGGCAGGAACATACGCCGCCATTTTACTGTTCCGTCGATTTACGCAATGCGGGATTCAAATTAGCCCCTGTCGATACCAATTTATTTCCGGGTGGATTTAATAATCTGGCAACAGAAATGTTGCCATTGTCAGTGCAGGCAGCAATGGCGGCGATAGAAAAATATTGTCCCGATGCCAAAAACCTGTTGCTGATCCCGGAAAGTCATACACGCAATACCTTTTATCTGCAAAACATCGCCCGCCTGATGCAGATATTCCGTCAGACTGGTCTGAACGTGCGCCTCGGTTCTTTATCTGCAGATATTACCGAACCGACGCCGATTGATCTGCCGGATGGCAGCCAGCTGATACTCGAGCCGCTGGAGCGCTCTGAAAATGGGCGCCGTCTGGTGCTGAAAAATTTTGATCCGTGCACCATCGTTCTGAATAACGATTTGTCGGCAGGCATACCGGCAATTCTGGAAGAGCTCAATGAGCAAACCTTGTTGCCGCCGCTGCACGCGGGCTGGTCTATGCGCCGCAAGAGCAATCATTTTTCATCGTATGATGAAGTGGTGAAAAAATTTGCCAAACTGGTCGATATTGATCCGTGGATGCTCAATCCGTTTTTCACCAAAGTGAATGGGATTAATTTTCACGATGGCACAGGCGAAGACGCGCTGGTCGCCGCAGTTGATACGATACTGGCAAAAATTCGCAAGAAATATAAAGAGTACGGCATCAAGGAAAAACCGTTCGTGATCGTCAAGGCAGATGCTGGCACTTATGGCATGGGCATTATGACGGTGCATCATTCCGACGAAGTCCGCGAGTTGAATCGCAAACAGCGCAATAAAATGTCCGTTATTAAGGACGGAATTGCCGTCACTGATGTGATTGTGCAGGAAGGTGTGTACACCTTTGAGCAGATCAAAGATTCCGTCGCGGAGCCCGTAGTCTATATGATCGATCGCTATGTCGTCGGCGGCTTTTACCGTGTGAATGAAGAGCGCGGCATCGATGAAAATCTGAACGCACCGGGGATGCAGTTTGTGCCGCTGGCTTTTGCCCAGCAACATGCGGTGCCGGACATGAAAGCAAAACCGGGGACGGCAGCACCGAATCGTTTTTACATGTATGGTGTGGTGGCGCGGCTGGCATTGCTGGCGGCATCACTGGAACTGGAAAAAACGGATCCTGATCCTGAAATCTATTAATTGGCCTGCCGGCTTGTCGCCGGTGTGCCGTCATTTTCTTTAAAAATTGCCATGAAAATCGCCTTTCTGACTGACCCGCTGTCGCAATTCAAGACTTATAAAGATTCCACCTTCGCGATGATGCGCGAGGCAGTCAGGCGAGGTTACACGGTGTATGCGTTTGGCCCGGCAGACATGGCGCTGGAAGGTGGCAAAGTCATTGCCAGCATCAGCAAGATCACGCTGACTGGTGACAGCGAAGACTGGTATCGCGCCGAAGCGCCACAGGCATTGCCGCTGAGTGCTTTCGATGCGGTATTGCAGCGTAAAGATCCACCGTTTGATATGGAATATATCTACGCGACCTATTTGCTGGAGCTGGCGGAACAACAGGGCGCACGCGTCTTCAACAAACCGGCAGCGATACGCAATCACAATGAAAAACTGAGTATCGCGCAATTCAGCCAGTTCACCGCACCGACGCTGGTGACCCGCGATGAGCAGCGTATCCGCGCGTTTCACCGCGAACATCAGGACATCATTCTGAAGCCGCTCGATGGCATGGGCGGTGCCGGTATTTTCCGGATTCGTGCCGATGGCATGAATCTGGGCTCCGTGATCGAAACGCTGACGCTCAATGGCAGCCGTACCATCATGATCCAGCGCTATATTCCCGAGATCGTCAATGGTGATAAACGTATTTTGCTCATCGGTGGCAAGGTCGTGCCATATGCGCTGGCGCGGATTCCGCAAAACGGTGAAGTGCGTGGCAATCTGGCGGCGGGCGGTGTTGGCGTGGCGCAGGAATTGTCGGCGCGCGATCTTGAGATTGCGCAGACTTTGGCGCCGCAGCTTTATCAAAGAGGCTTGTTGCTGGTAGGATTAGACGTCATTGGCGATTGCCTGACCGAAGTCAATGTGACCAGCCCGACCTGTTTCCAGGAAATTACGCAGCAAAAAGGCGTGGATGTGGCCGCGATGTTTATTGATGCGCTTGAAACAGCCGTTTCAGGGCGTTAATATACTCCCCGGGGTATGTCGTAACCCCCTAATGAAATCAAGGAGAGTAAGTGCAAATTGGCACATACTCCCTCTATTTTGAGAAATTATGGTTGGAATACTGTTGATGACCCACGCGCCGCTAGGCTCGGCATTTATCCAGGCTGCAGCCCATGTTTTTCGCGGTATGCCGGAGCGCCTGGAAGCGATCGATGTGATTGCCGATCAGAACACCGATGACGTGCACCGTCTGGCGCTGGAAGCGGTACAACGACTCAATGACGGCTCCGGCGTGCTGGTGATGACCGATATCATGGGTGGAACGCCATCCAATTGCTGCCGCCAGCTGGGCGAACCCGATCAGGTTGCCACCATTGCCGGTATCAGCCTGCCGATGTTGTTGCGGGCGATTACTTACCGTAATGACGCGCTCGATGTGGTCGTGGAAATGGCACTCGCGGGCGGTCAGAATGGCGCGCTGCGGATTGATAACCGTATCCGGCTGTCACCGAATTAATCAAAGAGTTGAAAGTAGAGCATGATCCAACAAGAAATTGAAATTGTGAACAAACTTGGTCTGCATGCGCGCGCATCGGCCAAATTTACGCAACTGGCCAGTAAATTCAAAAGTGAAGTCTGGGTGACACGCAATGGTCGCCGTGTGAATGGCAAGTCGATCATGGGCGTGATGATGCTGGCGGCGGGTAAGGGCAGCAAAATCATGCTGGAAACCGATGGTGCCGATGAGCAGGAATGCTTTGATGCCATCGTCAATCTCGTCAATGATAAGTTTGGTGAAGGCGAGTAATGAATTTTTTCCGCGCAGACCATGTGAAGTGTTCCAGGTGCGATGGTTCTGCAGTGTTGTATCCGTTTGCTCATTTTCCTGAAGGCAGGTGAGTAAAGACAATTAAGAACATGGGGCACGAGGCATGGCATCATTTACATTGCAAGGCATCCCTGTTTCACGCGGTATCGCGATCGGTCGCGCGCATTTATTGCGTCCGGCTGCGCTGGATGTGAAGCATTATCTGGTTGCGCAGGAATTAGTCGAAGCGGAAGTACTGCGCCTGCAAAACGCAATTGCGCAAGTCCACGTTGAATTACAGGCGATCTGGGCTGATCTGCCGCAGGATGCGCCGACCGAGCTCGGCGCTTTTCTGGATGTACACGCTCTCATTTTGTCCGATCCCATGGTATCGGAAGCCCCGCTCGATATTATCCGTACCCGCCATTACAACGCCGAATGGGCGCTCGTGACTCAGGTCGATGAGCTGTCCGCACAGTTCGATGAAATCGAAGACGATTATCTGCGCGAACGCAAAGCCGATATTCAGCAAGTTGCCGAGCGGGTGTTGAAAGTGCTGACCGGCTCCTCCAGTCAGGTTCCTTCTTCTGATGGGATAGATGAGCGCACCGCCAATATGGTCGTGGTCGCCAGAGATATTTCTCCGGCAGATATGATGCAATTCCGCGATGTTGCTTTTACCGGGTTTGTCACCGATGAAGGCGGACAGAATTCGCATACCGCAATCGTGTCGCGCAGTCTGGGTATTCCTGCCGTGGTCGGGATGGGAAATGCTTCGCAACTGATAGAACAGGACGACTGGCTGATCATCGATAGCGATGCTGGCGTGGTCATCGTTGCGCCGCCGACGATGGTGCTGGAACAATATCGTGAACGTCAGGCGCTGCTGCTCAAACAAAGAAAAAAACTCTCCAAACTCAAAAAAACCCCGGCGGTGACGCAGGATGGGGTTGAAATTACCTTGCTGGCAAACATTGAATTGCCGGGCGATGCCACACCTGCGCTTGAGGCTGGCGCCAGTGGTGTTGGCCTGTTCCGTTCTGAATTCCTGTTTATGGAGCGCAGCGGCGAACAGCATCAGTTGCCGAGCGAAGAAGAGCAGTTTGATGCTTATCGTAAGGCGGTACTTGGCATGAAAGGCCGTCCTGTCACCATCCGCACTTTAGACGTGGGTGCTGACAAACCGCTGGAAGCGGCTGAACACAATATTCTCAATCCTGCCTTAGGTTTGCGGGCAATACGCTATTGCCTGGCTGAGCCGCAACTGTTTCTGACGCAATTGCGGGCAATCTTGCGTGCGTCTGCATTTGGGCCGGTCAAAATTCTGATTCCGATGATGGCGCATGGATTTGAAATCGAGCAGACCTTGCAACTGATCGCGCAGGCCAAGAAAGAACTGACGGCAGAAAAGAAAGAGTTTGATGCGGGCATACCGATCGGCGCGATGATAGAAATACCCGCTGCCGCGCTGGCGCTGCCGATGTTTGTGAAAAAGCTCGACTTCTTATCTATCGGCACGAATGACTTGATCCAGTATACGCTGGCAATTGATCGTGCCGATCACGAAGTTGCACACTTATACGATGATTTACATCCGGCGATTTTGCAGTTATTGCAGATCATCGTCAGTACGGCAGAAAAAGCCGGGATTCCTTTGTCGATTTGTGGCGGTATGGCAGGCGATTTGCGCCTGACCCGCTTATTGGTCGGCATGGGATTCCGGGAATTATCTATGCCAGCGGCGTTGTTACCAGAGATTAAACAGGCGATTCTGAATACCCGGTTTGACACCTTGCAACCATATGTGAAAAAGATCTTGCGCAGCTATGATTCTGCGGTAATACAGGAAACGCTGAGTAATATGGAAGCGCTTGGCAAAACGCTGCATTGAATCCGGAACAGGTTTGACGATGAGGCTGGAGTTCGTTATCCTTGCCAACTTAGATGCAATTAGATACAGGCGCCGATTTGAAAATCAGCTTGCGGGCGCGGTCTGGAAAATTTCCGGACAATAAATACGGCTAAAGCGAGCTTGAATGCAGCTTTCCTTCCTTCACATTCAGCCCTTCTTTTAGCCTTCCTTAGTTTTTGAACGAGAATTTTCTCGATGGAAGAGTGTATGTCAGCCTTACCAGGATCCGTTGGTGCCGTGACACCACAGGCGTTTCAATTTGAAGCACCGTTGCCTTTACAAAGTGGTGCATCAATTGCCGGTTATACCTTGATGGTGGAAACCTATGGCAGCTTAAATGCAGATAAATCGAATGCCGTACTTATTTGTCATGCCTTGAATGCCTCTCATCATGTTGCTGGCTACTACGCCGACCAGCCAAAGAATGTGGGTTGGTGGGACAACATGGTCGGCCCCGGCAAACCGGTGGACACCAACCGTTTTTTTGTGATCGGCGTCAATAATCTTGGTTCCTGTTTTGGCTCCACCGGCCCCATGCACACGAACCCCGCCACGGGCAAACCTTATGGCGCTGATTTTCCGGTGGTCACCGTAGAAGACTGGGTCAACGCGCAGGCGCGTCTGGCAGATGTTCTGGGGATACAGCAATTCGCTGCGGTCATGGGCGGCTCGCTTGGCGGTATGCAGGCACTGGCGTGGAGTATTTTGTACCCGGATCGTTTGCAGAACTGCGTGGTAATCGCATCGACGCCAAAACTGTCGGCACAGAATATCGCGTTTAACGATGTGGCGCGGCAGGCGATACTGACTGATCCGGATTTCCACGGCGGTGATTTCTATGCGCATGGCGTCGTTCCGCGCCGTGGCTTAAGAGTGGCGCGCATGATAGGTCATATCACCTATTTGTCGGATGACGATATGGCCGAAAAATTCGGACGTGATCTGAAGTCGGATGATTACCAGTTTGGCTACGGCGTCGATTTTGAAATTGAATCTTATCTCCGCTATCAGGGCGATAAATTTTCAGATTACTTTGATGCAAATACGTATTTGCTGATCACCAAAGCGCTGGATTATTTTGACCCGGCCCGCCATACCGATGGCGATCTGACCAAAGCGCTGGCGGCAACCAAAGCACAGTTTTTACTGGCCTCATTCACTACCGACTGGCGTTTTGCGCCTGAGCGCAGCCGTGAAATTGTGAAAGCCTTAATCAGTAACAAACGCACCGTCAGCTACGCTGAAATTGATGCGCCTCACGGACACGATGCATTCCTGCTGGACGACTCCCGTTATCTGAATCTGGTTGCGGCGTATTTCGATCGCATTGCGACAGAACTGAAAGGAGTGTCAGCATGAATTTTTCAGAATTAAACCAATTACGTCCCGATCTGGCTTTTATTGCCGACTGGATTCAGCCGCAGTCGCAAGTCTTGGACGTGGGTTGCGGTGATGGCGTCATGCTTGATTATCTGCAAACCGACAAGCAATGCAGTGGCTACGGCATAGAAATCGCGGACGACAAAACACTTGCCTGCGCGAAACGTCATATTAATGTGATACAGCAAGACATGGAAAATGGTCTGGGCATGTTTGATGACAATGCTTTTGACACTGTGTTGTGCTTATCGTCATTACAGATGATGAAGCATGTGGAACCTTTGTTGCGTGACATTGCCCGCGTCGGTCGTGAAGCCATCGTCTCTTTTCCGAATTTTGGTTATTGGCCGCATCGCACCGCATTATTGCTGGGGAAAATGCCGGTATCGAAATCCCTGCCGTATCAGTGGTATGACACGCCGAACGTTCGTTGTGCAACGATTTATGATTTCGCCGATCTTGCCAACGAAGTCGGTCTGGAAGTCATGCAATGTGTTGCTCTGCATGAAGGTCAGCCAGTGAATTTTTTACCCAACTTGCGTGGCAGTCTGGCAGTGTTCAGATTGCGTAAGCGTCAAGCTTAGTGTTTAAGAGATCGATTCGGACAAATAGCGATTTTTATTGCGGTATCTTTAAAACCGGCGGCATGATCACCATTTCTCTGGGTAACCTGTTCACTGGCTTATTACTGGCTTAAATATGAAACTGCATACACTCTTTGCTGCTGTTCTTTTTGCTACGGTGGGCACCGCATTTGCACAGAATGCAACGTCGCAGGATGGCGTCAAAATTGGCGGCAACTCTCTTTTAAGCAAATTCGCTCCGGTTGGCGCGCTGGAAAACCAGGCTGCGACGCAGTATGCACAAACCATGCAGCAAGCTGAAAAGCAACATGCGCTGGGACCGGATAACCATCCGCAGGTATTACGTTTACGTGCGATTGCCAATAAGCTGATCCCCTATTCTTTAAAATGGAATGAGCGAGCGAAGCAGTGGAAGTGGGAAATTAACTTGCTGGGATCCAAGCAAATCAATGCCTATTGCATGCCCGGCGGTAAGATTGCCTTTTATTCCGGGATTCTGGATACCTTGAAACTGACTGATGACGAAGTCGCGATAGTCATGGGGCATGAGATCGCCCACGCCTTACGCGAACATGGTGCCGAAAGAGCAGTGAAATCGAGCGCCGCTAATTTATTCGTCAAAGGGGTCGAGATTTTTGCCGGAGCGAAAGGATATGATCCGAATATCGCTGGTTCGATTGCAGGCGGTGCCGCAAACATGACCATGCTGAAGTTTTCCCGCGATAATGAAACAGAAGCGGATATTGTTGGGCTCGATATCGCGGCACGTGCCGGTTACGATCCTCGTGCCGGCGTTGCTCTCTGGCAAAAAATGGGCATGGTCAATAAAGGGGCTCCGCCGCAATGGCTGTCTACCCACCCCGCCGGTCAGAACCGGATTGCTGAAATTCGCCGCCATTTACCGGAAGTGATGCCTTTGTATGCGAAGGCGAAAGCATTGTCTCTGGATGGAATTGCGCCATATCGGACCAACGTCAAAGGTATTGATCCGGTTACCTATCCATAGTTACTATGCCTGTGGAAGCCGTTCGCCACCACCTTGATTTTCCTTCATTTGAAAAAAAAGTTTCTTTTCAAACATCTCAAAAATAAAAATTGCGCAGATTTCACCCAAAGTAAGCAGATTCGCTAAAAAAAGCACATCTGTTGTGCATTTGTGACATTTTCATGCATGGAAAACCACGATGTCATCGTCCTTTCACAATTGGGTGTAACACTTTGTAATGTTGAAAAAATTATGTGATAGACTATTTTCACATATCAATATACAGCTGATTCACTCGAATTTACTTGTCCGGTCAGCACACAAAAATCAACAGTGTCATATAAAAATAGACGATAGAACCTGGTGTCTGTTTTTTTAAAATCAAAAGAGCAATCGTTTGCGTATCAGCCAATTTATGTTTTTCAGCGGTCGCAATCGATTGCGTATTGAAATCAGGCATAAAAAATGCATTACACCGTTGCTCGTAAGCTTTTTGTATCGCGGTTGCAGGTTGAAGTTTTTATAAAGCCAGTGTGTTGGCACTAAAGTGTGGTGATGGAGATGTCATCAAGCGGTGTTAAAAGCTTGAGATGATGAACAGGGTTCAGCGCAATTTTATTTATTTACCGTAATTTGATCCGGGAGCAGTCAATGAAACAATCTACGAAGCCTTCAGCGTTTCCATCACGTTTGTCGATGGTCGCGATAGCATGCCAGTTGGCATGCATGGGTATTTCCACTGCGCAAGCACAGGAAGTCAGCAACGAACAAACAAGCTCAACACAAGTCACTATTACCGGCAAAAAAGTCGGTATGGGTTTGATGGTTCAGGAAAATGCGCCAAAAGCACGCAGTACAATTACTGCAGAAGAGTTGGCAAAACAACGTCCTACCGGTAATGCGTATGAAGCGTTGGAACTGATGCCTGCGGTCAACAGCTACAACTATGACGCAACTGGTTTGTTCGGCGGTGGCCTGACTCTGCGTGGTTTTAACAGCGATCAGATCGGTGCAACAATCAATGGTGTACCTGTTAATGATTCCGGTAGTTTCTCTGTGTATCCACAAGAGTTTGTGGATCAGGAAAATACCTGCACACAGTTCGTCACACAAGGCTCGACTGACGTTGATTCTCCACAAATCGGTGCAACTGGCGGTAACTTTGGTATTACGACATGTGACCCTTCCAAAGAGAAGCGTTTCCGCGTAATGCAAACTGTTGGCGGCCTGAATCTGTCCAAAACGTATCTGCGTTACGATACAGGTATGCTGTCGGATAACCGTTCCCGTTTGTTCATTTCCTACTCTCATGCGCAAGCTGATAAATGGAAAGGTGATGGCGGAGCTAAACGTGATCACGTCGATTTTGGCTTCCGTACAGACTTCGATAAATTCAACTCTATCAGCGGCGTTGTTCTTTACAACCGCGCGATCAACCAAAATATCAGTTCATTCAGCCTGGCTGATCTGAACAAAAATGGTTATTACTACGATTATTCTACGAAATTTATTGGTCATGTGACGCCGACCAAAGGCAAAGCAGACAACGATCCTAGCCAAGCCAATGCTGATTCTTTCTATAAGTTGACACAGAATCCGTTCGAAAACGTTATTGCCTCTGTCACTGGGAAAATGCGTATCGGCGAAAACACCGACGTCAAAGTTATTCCTTACTACTGGTATGGTTACGGTAATGGTGGCGTTCAACAAAAACTGGTTTCCGAAGTTGGTTTCCTGAACGTTGCAACTGGCAAGAATACCGGTGCAGTGGATCTGAATGGCGACGGTGATACGCTTGATAAAGTGATTGTTGCGAATGCGAGTGTGACACGCACAAACCGTCCTGGTATTACAGCTTCCGTTACCCATAACCTTGGTAATCATCAGTTGCTGGCTGGTTTCTGGTACGAACGTGCAACGCATGAGCAATTTGGACCGATGGTTTCTGTAGACGCTGCTGGTAACGCGAGCGACATCTGGTTGCAGAACGGCATGATCATGCGCCCTGATGGCACGCCTTATCAATCCCGTGACTGGAAAACAATCAGTACGGCATATCAATTCTTCGCTCAAGACACCATCAGTCTGTTAGACGACAAATTGCAAGTCAACATTGGTGTACGTGCACCAACGATGAAGCGCGATTTCACTAACTATGCGAATGAAGGTTCAAGCTCGGGTACGACATACAATATTTCTAAATCATATTCAGAAGTATTGCCACAATTAGGTGCTCGCTACCAGATCGACAACAATAATCAAGTGTTCGCAAGTTTGGCTAAAAACATGAAAGCGCCGCCAAACTATGTTTACTCGACAACGAACAACGTTGTACTGGTCAATGGTGTTCCAACGATGCCGGTTGATGTGAAAGCAGAGACATCGGTGAACTTGGATTTGGGCTATCGTCATCAAAGCGACAAACTCACAGGTCAGTTCACGGTATATTCTGTTGATTTCCGTGACCGTCAGGCGACTGCGTACGATGTAATCAGCAACACCAGCAGTGTTACTAGCGTTGGTAAAGTGAAGACCAAAGGTTTTGAAGTTGAACTGGGTAATACTCCAGTCAATGGCTGGTCTTTCTACAGCTCAGTTGGTTACGCTAAGAGCGAAATTCAGGATAACCTGATCGCAAGCAAAACTGCCGTATTGCCAACAGCAGGTAAAGAAATGACACTGACGCCAAACTGGAAAGCAGGCTTGAGCGCCCAGTATGAGACAGCAGTATGGTATGCACGTCTGAAAGCCAAATATACAAGTAGCCAATGGGCAACGATGACTAATGATGAATTGGTTCCTAGCTACACATTGCTTGGTCTGGACGCTGGTTACCAGTTCGCAAACACTGGCTGGTTGAAAAAGCCAACAGTACGTCTCAGTATCAGTAACCTGACAAACGAGAAATATCGCAATCCATCCAGCTTCAACGTGACAAATGCTCAGGCATATGGCACAGCGGCTGCGAAGACTGTGTTCTACTACCTCGGTGCACCACGCTTCACATCTGTTACATTCTCTGCAGATTTCTAATCGCATGAATGCGCAGTTGCTGTAGTCAGTTTTCAAGGTAAAGCAACGACAATTCAGGCCTGCAACGATTTCTTGTTGCGGGCCTTTTTTATTTGATAGTGGCAAAGATATGAATAAATTCAAACTCATCAGCCTTGCTGTTCTTGTCGCCATCGGTGGCTGCTCGACAACGACAGACAAGAATGCAGGCCTGAGCAATATCACCATCTTTAGTATCAATGATTTTCACGGCAATCTGCAGTCCGATCAGCCTGTACCTTATCTGGCAAGCAAGGCAGATGTTGCTAATCCGGGTAAAACAGTGAATGTTCCCTCTGGTGGTTATGCTTATCTGGCGGCGAAGTTAAAAGAGCGTCGCGCAGCGGTGCCATTCAGCATACTGGTGGGGAGCGGTGATTTGATGGGCGCATCTCCTATGGGCTCGGCGTTGCTGAAAGATGAACCGGTGATCGAAGCCCTGAATCAGATTGATCTGACAGTGACTGCAGTCGGCAATCACGAATTCGACTCTGGTACGGCTGATCTGATGCGGAAAATTAAAGGCGAATGTGCTCCCTCTGGCTGCGCATATGCAGATTTTCACGGTGCTAAATATGCGTATCTTGGTGCGAATGTCTATGAGCAGGGTAGTAATACGCCTTGGCTGACCCCTTATGTGATACGCCAAGTCGGGGATGTGAAGGTCGGCTTTATCGGTGCGGTGACGTCCGATGTTCCTAATCTGGTGGCTGGTGACGCGATTAAACGCCTGCGTTTTGACGATGAGGCGGCTTCGATTAATCGCTATGTGCCTGAGTTGCAAAAGCAAGGTGTCAATGCGATTGTTGCGCTGATTCATGAAGGTGCAAGCTACAAAGGTGCTGAAAACGATCCGACTTATCGCTGTGAAGGCTTGCAAGGGCCGATTATCGATATCACTAAAAAGCTCGATAAAGCCATATCGTTGGTTGTCTCCGGTCATACTCATCAAGGCTATACATGCAAAATTGATGGTCGCCTGGTTGTACAAGGCCGTAGCTATGGCGCGTTTCTGACAGAGTCCACGCTGACCATAGACCGCAACACCAACACGGTGGTGAATGCTGTCGCTATCAATCACCTGATTGATCAACAGCAAATTAAAGCCGATGCAACGGCGCAGGTGCTGGTGGATAAAGTGGCGATACAAACGGCGGCGTTGCGCCAGCGTCCAGTCGTTACGATAGACAAAGCATTATTACGGTCGAGTGAGTCAGGTCGTTTCGACAGTGCATTAGGTAACATCATCGCCGATGCACAACTGCATTACGCTCAGCATCATGGCGGTGCAGACATTTCGTTGATGAATGCAGGTGGAATACGCAGTGATTTGCCATCCGGCAGTCAGAAAACACCGATTAATGTCACTTTTGGCGATTTGTACGCGGTGCAGCCATTTGGGAACAACATCGTACGAATGACATTGTCGGGCGCCCAATTATTGCAGGTACTGCAGCAGCAGTGGGCCGGTGGACGCCCTGCAGAAGAGCCGAAAAAACTGTTTGTCTCGCACGGTCTCAGCTATGTCTGGAATCCGGCAGCGGCGATAGAGCAGCGTATCACCGACGTTAAGATCAAAGGTAAAGCGCTTGATCCGACGCAGCAATATCAGGTGGTCGTGAATAATTTTCTGGCGGATGGTGGTGATGGCTTCAGCGTACTGAAGCAGGGGACAGATCGCCAGCTGATCGGGCGCGATCTGGATGCGTTTGAATCATATATCCGTGAACGCGGTGACCGCATTACCGATGTGCAGCTGGATCGTGTGCAGCGCCGTTAGTAGGACGACTCATCAGGAAGAATCGCGAGAAATTTAAACCACTTCTCCTAATATCTGTGCGGGTTCCCAGTCATTTTGGCTTGGAAACCCGCTTTTTTATTAGGACTATCGAATTAAACGTAGCTGATAATCAGTGGTGAGTGGTCAGAAAAGCGCTGTTCTTTGTAAATGGACGCGGTGTGTGCTTTCGCTGCGATACCGGGCGTTGCGACATGGTAGTCAATTCGCCAACCAACATTATTCGCCCAGGCCTGACCACGATTACTCCACCACGTATAGGCTTCGCCGGTGGTGTCAGGATGCAGGCGGCGATACACATCAACCCAACCTTGCTCGTCCAATAAACGTGTTAGCCACGCGCGCTCTTCAGGTAAAAATCCGGAGTTCTTTTGATTGCTCTTCCAGTTTTTTAAATCGATTTCCTTGTGGGCGATATTCCAGTCGCCGCAAATCACCAATTCCCTGCCTTCTGCCATCAGCATTGCCAGATGTGGAAAAAATTCATCCATAAAGCGGAATTTTGCTTCCTGTCTTTCCGGTGATGAGGATCCGGAGGGGCAATAGACAGAAATGACCGAAACGTTGTCAAAATCGCAACGTACGTAGCGGCCTTCAGGGTCGAATTCTGCGCTGCCAAACCCGATGTGTACTGCGTCTGGTTTTTTCTTGCTATACACACCAGCTCCGGAATAGCCTTTTTTTTCCGCGTAGTGAAAGTGCCCGTGATAACCGTGCGGATTCAGAAAATCAGCCGTCATATCCGGCGCCTGCGCCTTCAATTCCTGCACGCAAACGACATCCGGGCTTTCTTTCTCCATCCATTCAAAGAAACCTTTTTTTGCTGCAGAGCGAACGCCGTTTAAGTTGGCGGAAACGATTTTGGTCATATTGTGACGATGTGATGATCAAATTTTAAAAAAATTAAGAAATAAGACCTAACTTAGGTACAAAAAATGATGTAATGATTCAGACAGGACGGATCATGTATAAAACAGTCGGATTATACGTGACCTGACTGTAATGTCCGTTAGCGCATTCTATAAGAGCGAACAGGTATAATTCACGTTCTTAGTTACTCGCGAAGTTCACACATGTTATCTGGTGGTGTTGATAATGCCAATAAAGCACTAATTAAATAAGCAAATGTAACTTTTCTTGCTTGTATGGAGTTTGGTAAGCACCCTATTCGATAAATTCCATCATCTGAGTAACGAACCCTATAAAATCGTGCGTTTTGAAAATATCAGTCCATCTTATTCGAAGCGCGTCTTTAGATCCTAATGACTAAATTTTCAATTTCTCCGTTTTTTGCACTGAAATCTCTCTGGTCGCATCGCCGTCTGATTGCAGATATGGCGAAGCGTGATGCTTTGGGTAAATATAAGGGCTCTTTTCTTGGCGTGTTTTGGTCCTTATTAACGCCAGTGTTTATGCTTGCAATCTATACCTTTGTGTTTAGCGAAATTTTCAAGGCGAGATGGACTGCTACCAGCACATCAAAGACAGAATTTGCCATTGTTTTATTCGCCGGCATGATCATGTTCAATTTTTTTGCTGAGGTAGTTAATCGGGCTCCTGGTTTGATTTTAAGTAATCCCAATTTTGTAAAAAAAATTGTTTTTCCTCTAGAAATTCTTTCGTGCATTAATTTGTGCTCAGCGTTATTTCATCTCGTAGTTAGTGTGATCGTTTTACTGATATTTCAATTAATTGTATTTGGTCACATTCCATGGACCGTATTACTTTTGCCCATGGTGATTTTTCCGCTGGCGCTGATTTGCCTCGGATTGAGTTGGTTTCTGTCAGCTATTGGTGTGTTCTTGCGTGATGTAGGGCAGACCATAGGCATTTTTGTTACTGGTTTAATGTTTCTTTCACCAGTTTTTTTTCCTTTATCAGCAATACCTGTGGATTGGCAAATGGTGGCTAATTTGAATCCTATGGTTTTTCCGATTGAGATGGCGCGCCAGATACTGGTCTGGGGAAGTCAACCTGATTGGCTTGATTGGATTTTGTACCTATGTGTATCAATTTGCATAGCTTGGGCGGGCTTTGCTTGTTTCCAGAAAATTCGCCGGGGATTTGCTGATGTCATCTAAGTTCGCTATCAGTGTCAGAGGGGTGAGTAAGTGTTATCAGATTTACGATCAACCGATTGACCGCTTAAAACAAGGAATAATCGCTTTTGCGGCAAGAGTTTGTCCCAGTCGGAAAATCAGAGATCGCCTGTCAGTCTGGGCTCAGAGATGTGCCAGACAGTATTGGGCGCTTGAAGATATTAGTTTTAATTTAAAAAAAGGCGAAACTTTCGGCATTGTCGGTCGCAACGGATCAGGTAAAAGTACCTTGCTCCAGATTTTGTGCGGAACATTGAGCCCAACTCAAGGAGAAGTGCAGGTCAATGGCCGGGTAGCGGCTTTATTGGAGCTTGGGTCCGGTTTTAATCCCGAGTATTCTGGCCGAGAAAATATTTATATGAATGGCCAGTTGCTGGGATTGAGCAGACAAGAGATCGATGAGCGGATTGACGATATTATCGAATTTGCGGATATTGGTGACTTTATCGATCAGCCAGTTAAAACATATTCAAGCGGCATGTACGTACGTGTTGCTTTTGCTGTTATCGCTCATGTGGATGCAGACATATTAGTGATTGATGAAGCGTTGGCGGTGGGCGATGCTTTTTTTACGCAAAAATGTATGCGTTTTTTGCGTAAATTTATGAATAGCGGCACCATATTGTTTGTAAGTCATGATACGGCAGCAGTTAAAAATTTATGTCAACGCGCTATCTGGCTTGAAAAGGGGAAAATACAGGCCAGTGGTACCGCGAAAGAGGTATCTGAACGTTATTTGCAGGCATTCTATGAAGTGGCGCAAGGAAAAAGTAGTTCAACAAAAATGCTTACATCGCCTCAAGTACTTCAGCTCGCAAAAAAGTCAAGGGGGAGGAGAGATGCGCGTTTGGCTTGGATTAATCAGAGTAATTTAAGGAATGACATTCAGGTTTTTGAGTTTGATCAAAATGCAAGCAGTTTTGGAACAAAAGAAGCCAGAATCAGCACAGTTGAATTTTTCGATGAAGACGAAAATCCGTTAAGCTGGATTGTCGGCGGTGAAATAGTTCAATTGCACATCAGTGCATTTGTGACACAGGATATTTTCTCTCCTATCATTGGCTTTTATATCAAGGACAAGTTAGGTCAGATTCTGTTTGGCGATAACACTTATCTTACTTACCATGATGCACCACTGAGTGTTGCAGCCGGTAACGAAATAGAGGCTGTGTTTAGTTTCATGATGCCTATTTTGCCAAAAGGCGATTACTCAGTTTGTGCAGCAATTGCTGTTGGCACGAATGAAAACCATACCCAATTAGAGTGGGTACATGATGCGATGATTTTACGTTCAGAATCATCGCATGCGACAACAGGTTTGGTTGGTGTACCTATGCAAGGAATTGAGATTAAAACAATCTCTTAAAATATATTATTTAAAGTTAAAAATTATGCATACAAGTTCAATGGATAAAATGAGGGCATTTAGAGATAAATACCTCGCAGCAAAAAGAGATCAAGAAATCAGCATTCTTGATATTGGTAGTCAGGAAGTTCACATCAATGGTAGCTACAAGCCCCTGTTCAGCGATGAACCGAAATGGAAATATCAAGGTTGTGACATGGTCGCGGGCAACAACGTTGATATTGTCTTGACGGATCCGTACAACTGGAGTCAGATACCATCGAATTCAGCTGATGTCGTCATTTCCGGTCAGGCGTTTGAGCACATAGAGTATTTCTGGATCACGATGATGGAAATCGCAAGAGTGCTTAAACCAGGTGGTTATGTCTGTATTATCGCTCCATCCTCTGGCTACGAACATCGTTATCCGGTTGATTGTTGGCGTTTTTATCCGGATGGCTTTAGTGCTCTTGCCAGATACGCCAGATTGAATCCGCTTGAGTCTTATACTCAGTGGGAAGATTCTCCGCTCTATGATGACCATACAAATTGCTGGCATGACTCTGCTTTAATTGCGCAGAAACCGGCTGGTTCTACCATCCGGGATAGCTTAAGAAGATTTTTGATTCAACTTAGCCGCAAGCTATAGAAAAAAATCTGCAAATAAGCAAATATCCGATTATGCAAGATGGCCAGATAGATTTAGTGGTAATGGAAAATCATAACAAATACAGCAGAGATGTCATTCCTGAGACGGAAGAGTCTCTTTCAAAGATCGTTGCACAAATTCACGCAAACTCTGTTGTGTTGGATATTGGTTGCTCTAGTGGAATGTTAGGGCGTTATCTGGTTTTGCAAAAAGAATGCGTGGTTGACGGCGTCGATATTGATCAAGGTGCAATAGAGGTATGTCGTCCCGTTTATCGGAAAGTTGTTATCAGAAACCTCGAAACCGATAGTATTATCGGCGATTTCGTTCATGAGTCTTATGACTACATCATTGTTGCCGATGTCATCGAGCATTTGAATAATCCGGATAAGCTTTTGACACAACTGCGTTTGCTGGTCAAGCCGCATGGTGCCATTATTTTCTCTGTACCAAATATCACCCATATTGCCGCATCTTTAGAGTTACTTACAGGGCAATTTAACTACACACAAAATGGCTTGCTTGATAACACGCATCTGAGATTTTACTCATACCAAAATCTGATCAGGAAATTAGCTGATTCTGGAATTTATCTATGGGCATTGGATACGGTTCAAAGAAATTTGACTGAAACCGAATTCGCAGACGCGCAGACCAGGCTTTTCCCTAAACAGTGGCTGGATGCGATGATTGAAAGTCGCCCGGACGCGTTGGTATACCAATGGATAGTCACGACCAAAATATATCCAAGTATGCATGCCGTACCAGATATTTCCAGATTTAAAAAAAAGCTGACCAGTCCTATTTTTACGATGGCCCTGTATTGGCAGAGCTTACAAACATCGGGGTTCAACGAAACGAACAAGCTCCCCGGATTTAAATACGATAGGGTACCCAACGAATTTGTAGTGGAGTTTCATTTTCCAGCTTTAGAAGATGAGCGTGTTAGCAAAATACGCATTGATCCTGCATCGGAAATGAAGTCAATCTGGATTAAGAATGCGTACATTACTGACGCACAGGGCAGCGTGTTGTGGCAATGGTCAGGAGCAGGTACTGATGCTGATTTGATTAACGCTTTTTGGAGTGCCGGCATCCCGGCTGAGGGTCGTATATTATTTTCGGAAAATAATGATCCTCAATGGTATCCGGATGTGCCATCCGATGTGTTAGCGAGGTTAAATAAGGGTGATAAATTTGTTTTTACTCTTTGTGACGACAGTGCCTCGATAGACACGCAACTGGAAATTATTTGGGGACACCGACTTGAATTGAGCGCAGAGGAATTAAGGCAGATGTCTTTAAAAGTGTCACAAACGGAAGACGTAGTTTGTGAGCTTGAAAAAAACAATGTACAGAAAATTCAGGAAATTAATGAACTGATACAAAGTAATGTTCGGAAAGCTCAGGAAATTACTAGTTTAATCCAAAGTGACGCTCAAAAAACTCTGGAAATTAGTGAGCTTACGCTCGTACTGAATGAAAAAGAAACTTATCTGCAATCTATCATTGATAGCAAATCTTGGAAGATTACTAAACCATTGCGTTACATCCGGCGAAAAATGAGTACATCAATAATAACAAGAATGCGCCTGTTTACATTTGGTAGTTTCAGGGTTTTCTGGCAAATACTCCCTCTGCCACTGACGTTAAAAAATAAGCTGAAAGCCGCATTGATTAAGAACTTTCCATCGCCGTTTCATCAATACAGCAAATGGATTACTACCGGCCAGCACAATACTCAGCAAGGTGACTCAGCGTCAGCTTTGTCCATTTATGAACCAGTTTCGACAGAAGTGGAAACTGTGCATTATGTCGCGCGCTTGAACTCCACACCTTTAGAAAACAAGCCAGTCAGATTAATTTGCTTTTATTTGCCACAGTTTCACGCGATCCCGCAAAATGATGTATGGTGGGGTGAAGGATTTACAGAATGGTCAAATGTCAGACCTGCACAGCCGCAGTTTCATAACCACTATCAACCTCATGTTCCAGGTGAGTTGGGCTACTATGATTTACTTGATACTGAAGTACAGCGTCGTCAGATTGAATTAGCGAAGTTGTATGGAATAGAAGGCTTTTGTTTTTATTTTTATTGGTTTGGTGGCACACGTCTTTTAGAAAAACCCGTAGAAAACTACCTGAATGATCGTTCGTTGGACTTGCCATTCTGCCTCTGTTGGGCCAATGAAAACTGGAGCCGTCGTTGGGATGGCCTTGATCACGAAGTTCTTATTGCGCAACAACACAGTCCCGAAGATGATCTTGCATTTATTGAACATGTTGCCAGGTACATGCGTGATCCGCGCTATATCCGTATCAATGGCAAACCGCTGTTGCTGGTTTATCGTCCGGGATTATTGCCTTATCCAAAAGAAACAGTAGCCCGCTGGCGCGACTGGTGTCGTCAGAACGGGATTGGCGAAATTTATCTGACGTACACGCAATCCTTTGAGGCGCTTGATCCCGCAACGTATGATTTCGATGCAGCGGTGGAATTCCCACCGAATAATTCGGCGCCGCCAGATGTGACGAATACAGTGACTCCGCTCAGCACAGATTTTGCCGGCAGGGTGTATGACGCGCGTATCTTTGCTGAAAGAAGTGAAAACTATCAACAGTCTCTCTACACCTTATTCAGAGGGGTATGCCCGTCCTGGGACAACACAGCACGCAGAAAGAATAAGGGTACGATTTTCCTGCATTCAAGCCCTTTGCTTTATCAGCGTTGGTTAGCGAATGCAATCAGGGATACCGTACAACATCGTACTAATCGCGATGAGCGGCTGATATTTGTGAATGCCTGGAATGAATGGGCGGAAGGTGCGCATCTTGAACCTGACGAGCGCTATGGTTACGCCTATTTGCAGGCGACCAGAAATGCGATCACTCGCAGTGCCTCATATCCGGGAAAATCCGTACTTCTTGTTACGCATGATTGTCATCCGCACGGAGCGCAATTTTTGATTTTAGAAACTGCAAAGCAATTGAAGGAATGCGGTTTTGATGTGACGATAATGGCTTTGGATGGAGGGAATTTGTGGGACGACTTTAATCGGGTCGGTAAAACCTTCAACATAAAAAACCGCGATTCTGAAGAGGTATATGCTTTTTTAGAAAAATTGAATGCAGTCGGAACCGTAGACGCAATTACCAATACTGTCATTTGCGGAAGCATTTTGCCTTTATTGAAACGCACAGGATTTAAAGTGTTGAGCCTGATTCACGAAATGCCAGGTGTTATTCGTGACATGAAGCAAGAGGAAAATGCCAGAACGATTGCGCAACTGGCGGACAAAGTCGTATTCCCAGCTGCGTTGGTGCATGAGCTTTTTAATGAAATTGTTCCCGTCAATCCAAATAAGATTGTTATCCGGCCACAAGGCGTATTACGCAAAAACCCATTTAAAGGCCGCCAAATAGAGGCACATAAAGAAATTTGCGAATTACACCATTTACCGTTGAATTCGCAGATTGTTTTGGCAATCGGATATCTGGATATGCGCAAAGGTGCAGATTTATTTGTCGAAGTTGCTGCAGATGTCATTCGGCGTAATCCGAACGCCGTATTTATCTGGGTAGGACATGCAGAAGCTATTTTTGAGCAAAAAGTAAAACTCAGAGTACGTGAATTAAAGCTGACGGATAAAGTGATTTTTGCCGGCTTTGTACGTGATCCTATGGCGTATTACGCCGCCGCATCTGTTTATGCACTTACTTCTCGCGAAGATCCATTTCCCAATGTTGTTTTAGAGTCGGCAGAAGTCAATGTTCCCGTTGTTGCTTTTAAAGGTGCATCCGGTACGGAAAACCTGATTTTAGAATGCGGTGGACGCCTGGCGAATTACCTCGAGTCCGGCGATTTTGCAGAGCAGGTGTGTGCGTTGCTCAGTACTCCAGCTTCAGCTACGAACAAACCGGCTTTATCGCTGAGACAGTATTCGTTCGATTTGATGCATTATCTGAATGGTTGTCCCCGTGTGTCTGTTGTTGTACCTAATTACAACTACGCACACTATTTAACTCAGCGATTGGAAACTATTTGTACGCAATCATTTCCGATTTATGAGTTGATTATTCTCGATGACAATTCCAGCGACGACAGCAAAGAAGTGGTGACGTCGTATATGCAAGCATGTCCAGTGGACAGCACGTTTGTCGTGAACCCTGAAAATTCCGGATCTGTATTTTTACAGTGGAAAAAAGGAGTGGATCTTGCTAGAGGTGATTTGATCTGGATTGCTGAGGCAGATGATCTGGCAGATAAGAAATTTCTGGAGACATTAATTCCGGCATTTTTTGACCCATCAGTGGTGCTTGCTTTTGCCCAGTCAAAGCAAATTGATGAGCATGGGAACCTTGTTGCCGAAAATTATTTGGACTATACAAAAGACATTTCAGATGATTGGAGTCGTAGCTATTGCCGCGATGGTGCCGAAGAAATTGCAAAAGCAATGAGTATAAAAAACACGATTCCAAACGTGAGTGGTGTTCTTTTCAAGCATCAGACTTTGAAAAAGGTATTTGATGAGATGGGTGACAATTTAACTCAATATAAAATTGCAGGTGACTGGCTGATTTATATCCGGGTTTTATTGGAGGGAAAAATTTATTTCAATCAGCATCCCTTGAATTTGCATCGCCGTCACACAAACAGCGCGACGAATACCTTGAAAGCCAATCTGCATCTGCAAGAAGTAATCGCCTTGCAAGAGGTCGCAAAGTCAGTAGTAACGCCGGGTCAGGACATATTAAACAAAGCCAGCCTGTATGTAGAGTATTTGCACCATCATTTTGGTTTGCCTTTAAACAAAGAGAAAAACAGTTAATGAGCTTGCCAGCACAAAAATATAAAAAAGCGTTGATACTCGGTGCTGCCGGATTTATTGGCATTAATCTTGTGAAGGAACTGGTGCACGCGGGATTTGAAGTTGTTTGTTTCGATATAGTGATATCAAAACAGTGGCCTGATGGCGTCCGGGCGATTGTGGGAGACTTTTTGCAACCACCGGCTGAACTGTTGTCTGAAATGGATCAGGCATATATTTTTCACCTAGTCAGCTCCTGTCGTCCTTCACCGAGTACCACACAAGCTGCGAATGAAGTCAGCCGGGATTTGGTCTCTACCATTAACTATCTTGAGCACACAAAAGATAAAGATGTCCGCTGGATTTTTTTATCTTCTGGCGGAACCGTTTATGGACAAAAAGATGCAGGACTTATTTCTGAGTCCAGTACGACGGATCCCATCAGCTCATACGGGCTGGTGAAGCTGTCTATCGAGCGCTATTTTGATTTGTACAGAAAATCATATGACCTCGATTTTATTGTGATCAGGCTGAGTAATCCTTACGGCCCTTGGCAAGATCCTCAGCGGGGGCAGGGGATTGTCGCTGCGCTGATATATAAGGCTCTTACGCATCAGACAATTGATATTTGGGGAGATGGTTCGATCGTCAGAGATTACATCTATATAACCGATGCAATAGACGGCATTTTGCAGGCGGGCATTCTTGGCTTATCCGGTGACATTTTTAATGTGGGGACGGGAATTGGCACGTCCATCGTTGAGTTGGTAGAAAAGATCAGCCGCAGTCTTGACATACCTATCTCCGTACAACACAGTGCTCCGAGATTTGTTGACGTGCAGAGTAATGTGCTCGATTCACGCAAATTACTATCGAAAACTTCATGGTCCGCTTCGACTAACCTTGATGTCGGTATTTCGTCGACGGCGATGTGGATGAAAAATACTTTTTTGCAGAGTCATTCATCATCTGCTGACCGCTAGCCGGATTCCGCTGGGTACATCAGCGATTTCAACTTCAGTTTGTTTTCAAATTTAATTCAATGACACTAAAAGATGTACATTTGCCACCTTTGAAATATCGGTCTGACATTGACGGATTACGGGCTATTGCTGTTATTGCCGTTGTCGTTTTTCATGCATTTCCAGATGTACTTCGTGGTGGCTTCATTGGCGTTGATATTTTTTTTGTTATTTCTGGCTATTTAATATCTACGATTATTTTTGAGAACTTAGAATCAGGAACTTTTCGTTTTTCTGATTTTTACACCCGGCGCATAAGGCGCATCTTTCCTTCGCTTCTTCTTGTGTTAGCAGCGTGTTTTGTGTTCGGATGGTTTGCTTTACTACCAGACGAATATAAACAGCTGGGTAAACACATGGCCGCTGGTGCCGGTTTCATCTCAAACATCGTTTTGCTGGGAGAAGCAGGTTACTTTGATAACGCCGCAGAGACCAAGCCTTTACTGCATTTATGGAGTCTGGGCATAGAAGAGCAGTTTTATATCGTCTGGCCGCTCCTGCTGTGGTTTGCATGGAGACGTAAGTTTAATCTCCTGACGATGACCATTTTCTTTACCATCATCTCATTTGTTTTGAATTTCAAGGGCGTCAGACAAGACGCCATCGCAACTTTCTATTCGCCACAAACACGTTTTTGGGAACTGTTATGTGGCAGTCTTCTGGCATGGCTGATGTTATATCAGAGGCAGAAATTGAGTCATATCGCCAACAACATTGATGATTTTCTTGTTGCCGTTCTTTATACAGAAAAGCAGAAAATCCAGCGACAAACTCTCGCCAATTGTTCGTCGCTTCTTGGTTTGCTATTGGTCACTTATGGCTTATTGCACATAAATAAAGAACTCCGGTTTCCCGGTGAGTGGGCATTGATACCGGTCACCGGCGCGGTGTTATTGCTTGCTGCAGGTCCTGATGCAGTCGTTAATCGAAAAATTTTATCCGCGAGATTACTTGTTTGGTTCGGTTTAATCAGCTTTCCACTGTATTTGTGGCATTGGCCGCTCTTATCTTTTGCCCGAATCGTTGAGAGTGAAGTGCCGAGCATCGAGATTCGTCTTCAAGCTGCTGTTTTATCAATAGTACTTGCTTGGCTTACTTATTTGTTGATTGAACGTCCGATGCGTTTCGGAAAATATGGCAGGGCTAAGATTATTACTCTCGTTTTTCTGATGATTGTTATCGGATATGTCGGGTTCAATACATATCAACGAGATGGATTGAAATTCAGATTGTTAAGCAGTAAAGCCCAAATTGGAAATATAAACTCTGCAGATTTGTTGAACGAATCTATCAATAACTGTCTTGCGTATTTCCCTGACTGGGATAAAGTGACTGATAACCCTTGCAGGTTCCAAAGAAAAACCAAGAATTCGATCGCAATTATTGGCGATTCCCATGCCGGTCATTTGTATGCTGGATTAAGCGAGTCCGTTGATTCTGGTGATGGAGTCATCGCTTTTGCTGCAAGTTGCGCGGCGCCGTATATAAATATTGCAAGCGCTACCAGCGACATCAATGCTCGCAAAGTCAGGGAAGGAGCTTATAAGTTAATAAATGCCGCCTACGACTTTGTCATTCGTGACCCGGACATTAAAATTGTTATTCTGGCGCATAACCCTCTTTGTTCTTCCGGAGACGTGAAAGACATGGCAAATCCCGGAAACAAGGATGAGAATCGTGTGCTGAAAGACGGGATGATAAGGACTTTTCAAGCTTTAACACAGGCGAATAAAAAAGTAGTCGTATTATTTGACAATCCTTTTCTGCCATTTGAGCCGAATTTATGTGTCAACCGGCCGTTCCGACTCACCAATAATCGGAATAAATGCTTATTCCCGCGCGAGGAATTTGACTCTCTGACGCCTTTTTCAAATTATAAGTCCGTCGTGAATTCGGTTCTGAAGGAGTTTCCGCAGATTCGTACGTATGATCTTGCCGATCCGTTTTGTGATGCTCAATATTGTTATCTCGCGAAAAACAATGCGCTACTTTACAGGGACAGAGGTCATTTAAACGACAGTGGCTCACGCTACGTTGCTCCTTACATCATGAATATGATTGGAAGCCCTAAGAAGTGAGCACACTGCGTTTATTTTTTCTCAGGCACCCGCCAAACTCAGAACCTCTTCAACAGTTGTGATGCCTTGCCATACTTTCAGCATTCCATCATCGCGTAAGGAGCGTACCTGGCTTTCCCTTAAATATTTGACGATATCCGCTTCACTCGCATGAGATAAGATCTGGTGCTGAAGTGTCGCATCAACTTCGAATAATTCGTAGATCGCAACACGTCCTGCAAAGCCGGTGTGGTTACAGGTACGGCAACCAACAGGTTGCCGTAATTGTGGTTGTTTCACTAATTTTTCTTTCCAGTGTTTGACGCCCTCAAGTAAAATACGATGTGCTTCCTGATTTATTTCGACTGGCTGAGCGCACTCTTCGCATAAGCACCGCACTAGCCGTTGTGCCATAACTCCTTTTAAGCTCGAGCCAAGTAAAAACGGCTCAATTCCCATATCCACCAGCCGAGTTACCGCACCCGCAGCACTATTCGTATGTAAAGTTGAGAATACCAGATGCCCGGTGAGTGCTGATTGCACGGCGATAGACGCTGTTTCCTGATCGCGGATCTCACCGATCAGCACCACATCGGGATCATGGCGCAGGATAGAGCGCAAGGCAGAGGCGAAAGTAAAGCCGATATCGGCATTCACCTGAATTTGCGAGATGCCTTGCAGACGATATTCGACCGGGTCTTCGACGGTGATAATTTTATTTAAACCATCGTTACCTATATCGAGAGCCGTGTAGAGCGTGGTCGTTTTACCGGAGCCAGTCGGCCCTGTCACCAGCACGATCCCGTTTGGCATCTTGATCCAGCGTTTAAATAAGGCCGCGTGATCAGGCATCATCCCCAGATCTTCGAGGTGATAAGGTTTGCGATCCTGACGCAACAGACGCATTACCACCGATTCGCCCATGGCGCTGGGTAATACCGAGACACGCACATCAAATACTTCGCTGTTGACCCGCGCGGTCATGCGGCCATCTTGCGGTAAGCGCCGTTCAGCAATATCCAGCTGTGACAGGATTTTAATACGGCAAACGGTCGCATCGAATTTATCCAAAGGAAAGCGGCTCAGATCCTGCATTACGCCATCGACCCGCAGGCGAATAGCGAATTCATATTCACCCGGTTCTACGTGAATATCCGATGCGCGCCGCGTCACAGCTTGCGATAACACGGTATTCACCAGTTCGATAATCGGGCCTTCTTCCGCCAGTTCGCGCAGATGCATGACGTCGCCGCTCATTGCCATCTTCGGCTCGCGTCGCTCCAGTGCGGCATAGAAAGCCTCAAAAGAAGAAGGGCGTATCAGTGAATATTTCAGTGAGATGGCGCTTGGAGACTTCAGCCTTAAGACTTCGCGCACATTGGCAGCGATCACTTCTTTCGCGGCACAATGAACAATATTACTGTCCTCTTGCTGCCATAAAATTAATCCTTGCGCCTGACACCAGTGGGGCAATAGACCCCATTGATTAACGGTGGTTTGAAATGCGGCTTGTGCGGCATGCAAGTCATCATCGCCGACCAATGGCATACCACTATGCAAAGCCATTTGCTGATATAAAACTTCCTCGGACAAGGCTCCCATTCTTACCAGCAATGCAGGTAGCGGGGTAAATTGTTCCTGCTGCAGTAATCTTGCGTTCTCTAGTGTTTCTGCAGGAACGACCAGGTTTTGCTCTAGAAATTGTTCAAAGGAAAGTAGCGTACTCATAACAGAATGATCGTTGATGATTAAATGGATAGGATTAAGGCAAAAGCGTTCCTGCAACAGTATCGCGCCTCGTTAACCGGTGTTGGATTTGGTGAGCAGGTATGGCGCTTGGTTGCCAAGCACGGTTGGAATAGGTTTACGATAACTTAAAGTAATAATAAAGATTATTTCGTCGCAATCTTTATGTCATTGATTGCGCTATACCATTTGCCACCAGCGCGAACCACCAGCAGTAGCTCGCTACTTTTCGTCAGTTTAACTTTGACCCGAATATCGGCCTTTGTTCTGTTAGGTATTTCCTGAGCCGCTAATACAGTCGGCTCACCTTTGGATGGCGTTGCATTGAGAAGAAGAAACAAGTCTGTCCCCGGTAATTCACTCATCAGATGCACTGACAACAGGCCTGCAGGCGCAATGGCAGGAGAATCTAAGAGCAGGTAATCAGATGTCATCAACTGCGATTTGCTGACGGAGGGTTTAAATGCCGTTAGCGCTTTATCTATGCTATCTGCTTTCAGTAGCTCAGGCATGAGACTATCCAGCGATATGGTGGGAGTGCTGCTCATTGTTTGTGCATGTGATGTTACAGAAGTCGCAGTCATGAGCAGCGCAGCGATTACTTTAGCTAAAGTGTGAACATGGCGTTTGGACATACGAAATGAGAAAAACATAAATAGATCAATTTTTGAATAGGCTTTAGCGAGCTTCAATAATGTGAAGTAGCATTAAGTTGGATTAGGCAGCGTGAACCGGCTAACAATATTGTACACCGTACTGTTACACAGATCGGATGTGAAATTAGATGGGTGAAAGCGAGAAAATGCAGAAGTAATGAGTAAATACAGGCATAAAAAAAGGGAGGCTTACGCCTCCCTTTTTAGTGACTAACTAGAGAAATTATTTTTTCAGGCCAGTTTGTGCATCTTGATCTTGGTATTGACCTTCATTGACTGGTGCACGGTCGAGTGTGCCTTCAAAATCAACACCTTGAGTAGAAGACGCTTCGATGAAGTTTTTGCTATCTGGGTTGTACAGATAGTTTTGTACGCGCAGAGAAGAAACGCCTTCTGCTGTTACACGCAGACGATCACCAGCACCATTAGCGTTTGCTGTTGGCTGAGCAGTACCCAATGTTGTGCCAGAGATTGTAGTCGGTGTGTTTGTCAACAGAGCATTGATCGCAGTTGCTGTCATGTTAGAAACAGCGCGTGGTTTCAATGTTGCGATTGGACCCCAGTTACCATAAGAACCATCAGCGTGGATCAATTGACCGTAGACTGTGGCTGTATTTGTTTCACTTGGGTTGATCAAACGCAGAACACTAGTCCAGTTACCACCAGTAGATGGTGTCGCGTAGTTACGAACATCAATCTTCACGCTGCCAGACAACGGATACAAAGCACCCGAACAAGAGTTATTTTGTTCTTGTGTGTAAGCAGTAGCAACAGCATCAGGCGCTTTGACCAAAGTTGCAACTGCATTGAATGTCGATGAAGGGATGGTGTTTGTACCAGCAGCTTGGTAGCAGACAGAAACAGCATTAGTTGCAGTTGCAGCAGGAACTGCGTATGTCAGACTTGCTGGGAGACCAGCAGTAGCTGCTGTGAATGTTATTGAACCAGCGCCACCAACGGATGTGCCGCAAACCATACCAGTGGACAAGAACAGCGTGCCGCCAGCTTGGAAGCCTTGAGATGCTGTAACGTCAACTTTAAGGAATTTCTGCTCAACTGCACCGTTAACCAGTGTTGCTGTAGCAGCAGCGCCACCAGCAGTCAAGTTAGCCAACAGGTATTGTGTTGTCGCATCAGCATCGTAGCCATTAGATGCTTGAGACAAAGACACCGTGCCCAAGTTAACCAGAGTGTTGCTCAGGAACGTATCGTAAGTGCTCGGTGTGCCCAAAACATCCGCTGCCGTACCAGCAACACCAGCAAATTTAGTGTTCAAAGATGGGTTTGATGGATCGATTTTTGCAGAGCCGTCAGCAGAAGCTGCAACTGTGACTTTGATGTTCGTTGGGAACGTGTACAAAGTACCTGTACTTGTGTTGCCAGTACGCAGGTGTTCATCAGCGATACCGTTTGTAGTACCGTCAGCGATATTTGTTGACGAAACTGAAGTAAAGTGTTTGAACGCGAATGGCAGATTTGGTACTGCATTTGTACATGGGTTAACTGCACCAACTACGCTGTACAGTTTAGTTACTGTAGATGCAGTGCCTGCTGGATCGTTGAAACGAACCGCTGGTGTTACCAAGCTACCTGTTGCTGTTGCTTTCAATACTGTAATTGTTGCATACAGTGTTTTATTGTCAGCACTGATCGCTGGAGCAGAAACTGTGTATTTAGCTGGAGCAACTGGTGCACCAGCATTGTCTACGAGGACTACAGATGCTGCATTGCCTGCAGTTTTCCATTCACCGCCGCCTGTCAGTACCAGTTGAACCTGAAATACTTGGTCATTGTTAGTTGCATCAACGTCACCAGCGAAGCGATAAGTGACTGAAGGTGCTTTGATTGCTTGTGCATCAGCAGTAATAACTTCGTGAGCGATCTGGATCGAAGAAGATTGGATTTGACCCGCGGAAGCTACGTTAGCAGCGAAAGCAGCAACCAGGCTAGCCGCCAGGATACTTAATTGTTTTTGTTTCATTTGAATAGCCTCTCTAGAAAAGACATTAGATTGTTACGTAATAAATGTACAACGTACGTTTGCTACAAGTACTTGTCATACGAGTACTCATATGACTAGCCGATGAAGATTAAAACATGTTTTTTCAATTGCAGCAAGTTTCCATGTGCAGTTATGTCGAAAATATAACTTTCTCTTCTCTCGCCAGGCATATTCCTAAGATCGACAACGATATAATACGTAGCGGCGTGATTTTGCGCTGTATTTCTTACGTTTGTACACATGTGTGTTGTGTATAAGATACAATTGAAGGTATTAAGTTTGATTGATTCTGGATTTTGACTTGCTTTCTCATTCTTTTTTAAAATGAGGCGACTTGTGAAGCAACTTTGAGTGAGTGTATGTAAGAGTTTCACTACTGTTGTATTCCGTTGTCTTATACAATCCGTGCACATTCGCTGCGCCATGCTTTTTTAGTCTGGAACGGTTTTTTTTCGCTATATATATATATGCTGAGTTTTTTAATTTTCCTTTATGCCCGAATTTCGTTATCAAGCTACTGACGCGCAAGGCGCAGTGGTGAAAGGTGTACTGACTGTAGAAGATCAGGCTGAGGCGATGACGCAATTGCAACGTCGCGGTCTAATGGTGTTTGAAATGCAGGAAGTCGCTGCTTCCCGCAGCAGTCGTATCTCTCAACCCAAGCGCGCGGGGCGCGATGCGATTCTGGTGGTACTGCAGGAACTGGCTACTTTACTGGATGCTGGTGTAACGCTGGCAGATGCGGTGGAGAATGTTGCCAGAGGATATCAGGACTCACCTTTAGGTATTGCCTTTAATAAAATCTATTCACAATTACGTGGTGGTATTGCTTTCTCTAAAGCGTTAATCGATGCTGATTTGCGCTTACCTAATTATGTTGTCGAGCTGTGCCGTGCCGGTGAATCTACTGGTAAGTTGGCGGGTTCTTTGCGTTCCGCCGCGGAACAGCTTGAATTAGAACAAAACTTCCAGCGCGAGGCGCGTAACGCACTGATTTACCCTATGGTGCTGATCGTTAGTGGTTTTCTGGCAACATTGCTGGTATTTGTCTTCGTGGTGCCGAAGTTTGCCAATATTCTGAGTAACCCTAAAGCGGATATTCCTCTGTTATCTGTGTGGGTGTTAGCAACCGGTATGTGGCTAACCAAAAATAAGTTGCTGTTGGCACTAGTCGTTGCCGGAGCCGGTATCTGTAGTTATCTGTTACTTCGTCAGGAAAAAGTGCAACAAAATCTTTGGAATCGGGCGGCAGGTTTGCCAGTCATTGGTAGTTGGATTATGCATACGGAAATGGCGCGTTGGAGTTCAATGTTCAGCGTATTGCTGCAAAACCATGTATCTATATTAGAGGCATTGGCACATGCGCAGAATGCGTTGCGAGGTGACGTCTGGCGGCAAAAAGCAGCGCTGATTCTCAGTGATGTGAGAGGTGGTAAGACTTTAGCAGAGTCACTACAATTGCATCAGTTTATTGATGCAACGGGTGTTAATCTGGTACGGGTAGGTGAGCGTTCAGGTGCGTTGGGTAAAACGACCGCGTCATTGGCCAATATGCATCGACTGCACAGCCAACAGCAGATGCGGCAATTTTTAATATTACTGGAACCCGTCACTATATTATTAGTGTCGGTTGTGTTGGGCGGGATTATGATTTCGGTCATGCTGGCGATTACCAGTTTGACGAACGTCATTTAAGAATCGCGGTCTAAGTCGTTTTTGAAAGGGTGTTATGCGTAGTTATTTTGTGAAAAATTTAGTGAAAAACACGTCAAAAAATACAGTAAAAAATAGTCTGTCGGGTAGAGTTACAGGCTTTACTTTGCTGGAAATGTTGGTGGTTATGGTGATTATCGGTCTGTTAGCGGGCTTGGTTGGTCCGCGTATTTTTGGCAAAGTGGATTCGTCAAAGGTGCAAACAGCGCAGACGCAAATCAAAATGTTGGAAAGCGCATTAAATATTATGCGGCTTGATGTAGGACAAGTACCACCTCCGGAGCAGGGATTGCAATGGTTGTTGACGCCACCTCTTGACCCTAACTTGCAACCTTTATGGAAGGGGCCCTATATCGAAGGCTCCATCCCTGTGGATCCCTGGAGTAATCCTTACCAATACAAAGCACCAGGGATTGATAACAAACCGTATTCTGTGTATTCGTTTGGTGCGGACGGTAAGCCGGGTGGCGAAGGTCTGAATGCAGATATTGGTCTTGGTTCTGTAGTGAAATAATTCGTGTTATTTGTATTAGTGTCGTTGGATGTGTACATGTTGATGGGGTTCTTCGAGTGACGACTTTTTCTGTACGTTCTCAGACTGAATTGGTACGTCGGCAGGTCGTTGTTCGGCGGACGTTTTCTTGTGGCTTTACCCTTATTGAAATGATGGCGGTGTTGACGCTGGCTGCATTGATGGCCGGCGTTGCGTTGCCGGCAATGCAGAGATGGTTTGATTCTATTTCCGAGCGGGCGCAATTGACGGAGATCTCGATTCAGTTTCAGCGGCTTGCGTCACGTGCCGCGCTTTTGTCCGAAACGGTGAAATTAAGTAAATTGAATTGGACGGATAAGTTGGGCGATGGGAGTGCGACACTGAGTTTGCCAGACGACTGGTCGATTGCGAATGAGAAACCCGTTGTCTTTTTTCATAGTGGAATATGTGAGGGTGGGATTGTTGAGCTCACAGGCCCTCAGGCACGCAAAGTGAAATTAAATATCGCAGCTGTCAGCTGTGACGTGAGTGTGATCAAACCATGAGTGCATTTATGTTTAGAGCTGGTTCTTGCAAAGCAGACTGCTCACGGTTTCGTTCGGTAAGACTAAAACAAATGGGCTTCAGCTTGTTAGAAATGATTGCTGCCCTGACGATCTTGACGATAGGCTCAGTCGTATTATTTAGCTGGCTTGGACAGACAATGGGTCAGCTCAACCGTTTTCAATTACAGGAAAAAGAATCACTGGCTAAATTGCAGGCAATTGATTTTCTATCGACACAAAATCCGGCACTGGCTTCGGAAGGTAAACAGGTATTTGACTCTTTTAAGATGGAGTGGAAGAGTGAGCCCGTTGCAGAAACCAGAGACGCGGTGTCACCTACCGGTGGTTTGGGTTTGTATCAAATAAGTATGTACAAAGTTCAAGTGAAAACGTATGACAAATCAGACCGTACGTGGTTTGAGTTTCCATTGAGGTTGGTTGGATACAAGCAGGTTCGCCAGCCTGCAACAGCGACGCCGTTTTAATATGTCAGGTATAAAAGGCGTTGATACGAGCGGGAGTTATGCAGGGTTGCGCAAAGCAATTCCTGGCCTGAATCAAGATGGGCTGACGTTGATTGAATTGCTCGTTAGTCTGGTGATTTTGGGGTTTGTTGTCGTGATTATGTCCGGGGCTTTTTTCCAAGTTGCGCAAGTCGTGCGTATTGCTGAAAATGTGAATGGTCAATTTCAGTCCCAATGGATACGCATTAATTCTCTGAAAGACCTAGTGGGTAATCTTGTATTGCCTGAGAGTATAGAAAAGCCATTCCAGGGCGATGGTAATGGCTTTGAGGCTTATTCTTTATCCTTGCCGCAAAATGATTGGGGTGATTTACAACAATTCAGGGTGAAATTAAGTTCCGTTAAACAAGGTAAAACTGATTTGGTGGTCACCGTTGGTGATGCACAACCGGTCGTCATTGGCTCTTGGGATATGCCGATTCAACTGGAGTATCTTACTGTGGATGGTGCTGCTGTATCGATGTGGCCGCCTCTGGGTAGGGTAGTGGAGGATATGCCTCGGGGAGTGATCGTGCGTGCGAGTTCAGGTGAACGGTTAATACAAATGATTGCCTCTTACAATGGTGCGCATAAGGTTGAGCCAAATGGGAAAAGCGATATGGGTAAGTTGTTTGGGGTTGATGTGAAGTGATGCACCGAATTTACTCAGGGCGTACCATAATATTGAAACACTCAAACAGTGGCTTTGCTCTCGCTGCTGTGTTGTGGCTGTTGGCTGGACTTACTATATTGGCTGCGATGATTAGTCAATCTAATCAGATACTGGCGGAACGCCAAGCAAAGCTCAAACAGCGCGCAGACGCTGAACAGGCATTTTTGTCCAGCCGTAGTGAAGCTTTGTATTGGTTATCAACTAGTAAAGCCACCGAGAGCGGTTTTGGCTGGTCTGGGCAATATTTACGTGTTGACGGCAGGGGATACGCAGGTGCAAATCGCAGCACTATACAATTACAGGATGTCCGGGGGTTATTAAATTTAAACCGCCCAAAACGGAATTTATTATCACGACTTCTTGTTAGCTGCGGTGCTGACGAATCTGAAACAGATGCGTTGATGGATGCATTAGAAGATTATGCCGAGCCAGGTAAATTGAAACGATTGAATGGCGCGAAGGATTTTGAATACTCTATGGCTGGCTTACCTTCACCACGTGGGGCACCGCTATTGTCTGAGCCCGAGATCTGGCGTGTCTATGGCTGGCAAAAGTTGCGATCGACATGGAACGCTCGTCATTGTTTTGAGGATGTCACGGTTTGGGGTGATAGTAATTTTAATCCTGGCACAGCAACAGCTAAGACCTTGGCAGCTTACGGGGTGACATCTGAACAAGTAGCGACTATTGAAAAAGAGCGTGCCGTTGGCGAGTCGACCACGATCAACGCACTGCAGCAAAGCAATCAGGCAAATAATTTTTTAGGTTTGCCTGATGGCCGCTATCCTGCACGCACCTTGCGTGTAACGCATTCTATGCAAGATATGTCGTGGGTTTTTCGCTATGAATTAAAATTACGGTCTAACGCTGAAGGAAGTCCATGGGAGATATCATCTCCGCGCCGAATTCCATTGGCTTCAGTTATCATGCCGGCTGGTCGTGCCGAGTGGCCAAAAATCGACCACATTTCTGATACGGATAAGAATGCAATTACGCAACCGATACTACCTTTCTGATTTTGCCGCATCTGCCAATTCGTCCAGCAGCGACAATGGCAAAGAGAAATTCGTTCTACGTGCAGGTTGGATCAAACCATTATGGATATTACCTCGTGCATGGTGTGTCACGACGTCATTGCAAGCGAAAGGTGTGCCGCGCCATAAAACAGCTGCACTGGTACAGCTGCATTTAGGCCGACTGGCTCCATTTGCAGATTGTGGTGTTTATGCCTGTCGCTCAGGAGACTGGGTACATCTCTGGTTCTGGGAAAACAGGCGTGTACGTGAGCTGTGTGCAGAAAATGATCTGGACTTTGATTCTCTTCAGCTTGCTCCGGAAAGTGTCTGCTTTCCAAAGCGTAAAGAGGGCGCAGTTGTATACCAATGTAAGGATGGTATCGAGGCACAGTTATGGTATCAGGGGGTATTGATAGATAGTGCCTGGTGGCCAGATCGCATTAGTGCAGAGGAATGGGATGTGTGGCGGCCGACCTCTGCTGGTGGAACTCGCTCTCAGCTTGTAAGTTGGCCAGAAAAAATGCCCTCTTATATAACACCTGGTGAAGTGTCGCCTGTTGATAAAACCGCGCGATTGGCGGAACCTTGGGGGCGAAATCTGCTCGGAGTCCAGTGGTGGCACGCGATCAAAGCGTTTCGTGTTGACACGCTACTGGTATTCGCTGGAGGACTTATGGCTGGATTTACTGCCTACTTATCCATGCAGTGGTGGACATTACAATCGTTGCAAAAAGAGACGGAAGAAAAAATTGCAGCCTTGTCGGTTCGTGTTGATCCTCTGAATGAGGCCCGCAGCAAGGCATTATTACAGCAACAATGGATTAGTAAACTGGTAGCGTTGCGTAATCAGGATGGTATTCAGGATCTGCTCAAAAGCTTGCAACCTGTTTTGCAGCAACAAGAAGCTGTTTTACGTGAATTTGAGTATCTTGATGGCGAATTGCGATTGACGTTGGTTCCTATCAATACAGAACTGAATATTGCCTCATTGATACAGGACATAGAATCATTGCCCAAATTAAGCAATATACGATTGTTGCCAGACAGCGATGTCAGAGTCGTCAGACTATCTGCCAAGATGCAACGTGTTGGGAAATCATCCGTCGACGCGAAAATTTTAGGGCAAGTGCAAAAAACAGTTGAACCAGTAAAAAATGATCAGCCTCTTTCCATTTACAGAAGCGGCAAGCGCGAGAAGGGGGAGTGAAATGAAAACGGGTGAACGTTTTTGGCAATTGCTTGGGATGGTGATGTTGCTACTTGTTGCTTACGGACTTGCCGAATTATATGACGTGAATGTGGCGCAACAAAAGCAGCTGGAAAGCCAGAGTCAACTGTTGGATCGTCAGGAAATTTTGCTTAAGAATAATCACTGGCCTGAGAATTTGATTGCCGTGCAAAAGGTACAAAAAGCCTGGGTTAGTTTTTTGCCGACTGAAAAGTCACCTACTTTTGCTAAGGCGAGATTATTGAGTGATATTCGTGATTTAGCGAAGGACGCGGGGATACCTAATTTGGTAGTCAGCGCTACCGATGCTGAAGGCGGTGACAAGGCGGACTTGTCCGGGTATGGAGAGAAGTCCACTTATCAGTCAAACGCGGATAAAAATAAGCTTGATGTGTTACCTTCGGGTGTTCAAGTGATCAAATTGACGGTGACGGGACGCTTTGATCCAATGGCGTTTATGAAGTTACTTCATTCTATGGAAGAAGCGCAGCGATTTATCATTGTAGAGCGAGCAATAGTTCGTGGAGTACAGATGGAAATTGGTATTCGTTGTTATTGGCGTGTTGGGACTGCGTTAACTAAAGACAAAGCAGAGGGTAAATCTGTTTCATAGGTGCTTTGATTGCACATAATTATGTTGAATTTAAAGAAAATTTCTAGCAAGCAGTGGGCTGCTTCCTTTTTTGTAATAGCTTGTACAGTTATCGGGGCTCTCTTAGGTCGGTATGTGTTGTTTGACTCTTTAGTACAAACACGGTTTGAAAGTCAACAAAAACAAACACAATCAGATCCTGCTTTTTTAGTGCCAGCGGCACCACCTGAAAAAGTAGTAAAGGATGAAAAAAAGAGTGCAGAAAATGCGCAAAAAGTGGCGATGGATTTCAGTGAGCTTCGCGTTTGGGAGGTGGCGGTTCGGCAGCCCTTGCCTCCGAGGAAAGAGGCGTTGACACCACCTCGCTGGAGAATTGTTGGCGTCACCTCTGTTGGGAGTGAAAAAAGTGTACTCCTCTTGTTTGACAATCAGCCAGCAACAGAGGCTAGAAAAATTGGTGAGAAATTACCAGGTGGAGCCAAGATTGTTGAGATCGCCCAGGACCAATTAAAAATTTCTTTGAATGGTCAAATTATGAAACTGAATTTACGTAAGCAATGAAAAAATCATCTTCCCGACTTAATACAAGATTGCTGGTACAGCGTATCGCTCCAGTGTCTGCGATAACTATTTTGTTATGTTTATCCGGATGTGCTGACACAAAATTAAATGTTCCAAAGAAAATAGAGTTTGAACGTAGCCAGCAATTGAATTCAGCGTCTGTATTGGGTGACGAACAGTTACAGCGCAAATACACGGAAACCGATACGCCGAAATTGCCTTTACAGCGATTAAGTAGCGCTCAGCAAAATCAAAATAAATCACATGACCTTGCCAATGAAAAAAGTGAATTGACTGTGTCATTTGATCAAATGCCATTGCCAACGTTCATTCAAGCCGTATATGGAAGTGTGTTAAAGACAAATTACTCTATGGACGGTGCTGTTGCTGCCCGTACTGATTTGGTTACTTTTCATACGCCACGACCACAAACGGCAAGCCAGATGGCAAATCTGGCTAGGATGCTTTTGAAAAGTTATGGTATTGCAGTGCAGGATTTTGGCGGTGTGATTCGAATGGTGCCAGATACTGCGACCAATAGTTATTCGCCAGCGATCAGACGCGGGCGAGCTCAACCAGATACGCCGATGAGCTTGCGGCCTGTATTTCATTATGTAGAACTTGACGCCGTTCGTATAGGTGATTTTAGTGGCTTGTTGCGGACGATGTTTGGTTCCAAAATCCAAATTCAAGATGATCCCGGTCGTAATGCATTATTGTTGAGTGGTCAGGCTGACGACATTTCTGCTACGATGGAGGTTATTCAGGTCTTTGATCAGCCCATTATGCGTGGTCAACGTACTAAGAAAATTACACCAGTTTTCTGGACTGCTGATGAGTTCAGTAGACGACTGGTTGATGTTTTATCTGCGGAAGGTTACGCAGCTAGCACTGCTATCACATCCGGAGCACCTATATTAGTTTTGGCAATTCCTCCAATTAATAGCATTATTATTTTTACTTCTTCTGAGACGATATTAAATCACGCATTAACATGGGCTAGAGAATTAGATAAGCCATCCGACAGTCAGGCTGGTGGTGCGTTTTTTACGTACCCAGTCAAATATGCAGATGCTCAGGCATTAGCGAAGACCTTATCCGAGCTGATTGGTGGGGTGACTGGTGCTACGACTGCGGCTGCTTCAGGTCAGCAAGCGGCAACTGCTTCGACGTCCAGGGGCGGCTCAAAAATTGTCGTGAACAATGCGACAAACAGCTTGATTATTCAGGGAGGTGGCCCAGATCAGTATCGTCAATGGATGGCATTGCTGGCAGAACTGGATAAACCGACTAAATCGGCTTTGATTGATGTGATGGTTGCAGAGGTGACAGCAGGAACTGCAAATACTCTTGGGGTGGATTGGAATTTCCGTAATGCTAAATCTTCTGCCGGCGGTATACCAGGTACGGTTACTTCGGGGAATGCTGGTTCCGGTTCTGGTGGTCTTACTTTTAGTTTCTTGAATTCTGCAGGATTACTGCGTGCAGATATTTCTGCTCTGGCATCAAAAAATGATGCTCAGATTTTGTCCAGCCCTAAATTGATGGCACGAAATGGTGAAACTGCGACGATTCAGGTAGCTGATGAAGTTCCTATTTCTACTGGCGTTACTACTACGCCTGGCTCAATCCTTGGTGGTGGTTCGGTAGCAACTTCGATCCAATATCGCACCACCGGCATGATTTTGAAAGTAAGGCCAGTTATCAATTCTGGTAACAGAATTGACCTTGATATTTCTCAGGAGGTGAGTAACGTTAAATCTTTAACTAGCGGGCCACTTAATTCTCCAACTATTGGGACTCGTAAAGTCGATACGAAATTAACTTTACGGGATGGCAGTACGGTCATGCTTGCAGGCCTGATTTCTAATGACAATAGTTCTTCTGATGCGGGCGTTCCTTTACTCAAGGATATTCCAGGTGTTGGTAGTTTGTTTAAAAATGAAACTTTCAGCAAGAGCAAAAAAGAGCTGATTATCCTGATCACACCTTACATCATCAATGATGATTTTGAAGCGGAATCGATCAGCAATGCTTTTCAGAGCTCTCTTGGTGATTGGGCTAAGGATTTGAAGGAACGAACCGATCTCAATGCGCTCAAGCGTATGCCACCGCCAGTTGACAATGCTGCAAAAGACAGTGTGCCTGTAAAAATCGATGACCGCGCCAATCGACCTGTTGCGCAGCCACCTGCGAAAGAGGTCATGTCTAAGGAGTCCGCTCCGAGAGAACATTATGAAGATCAGGCAAAAGAAAAGATAAGTACTGAAGAATCTTTGACTAATAAAGAGTCTCTTGCACCTTCAGATGTCATTATGAGTAAGCCGCTACCTGCAACATCACCGGTACAACGTTCAACTGGAAAAGCAGATGAGGGTAAAAAAGTTAAAACAGGCAATACAGGTGCAAAAGCTGCACCTGTATTGCCGGGAACTAAGCCTGTTGAAAATACAGATTTGTTAGAGGAATTGAGGCGTGCTGTAGATAAACGTTAAATAAAAAGGGTTTGCGATGAGCAAACTCTTTTTATTTTGAGGCGATGGAATTCTATATTAGCGTGGACAATTGATTGTTTATGTGAGTGGCAAGTTTTGTTGATTTCCGTTGATATAAATCATTTCTGAGTTTCAGCTGCGCCATATTTTGAGCGGTAGGCCGCAACCGCATCTTTGTGCTGGGTCAGTTGAGTATCTGCGCCTTCTGCGGACAGGTAGTCAAACAAGTCATTCAGGTTGCCGATAGAGACGACAGGCATGTTGTACGCCTGACTGACTTCCTGCACTGCGGATTGCGCAGAGAGGTTGTCATCTTTACCGGAGCGTTCCATGCGGTCAAGCGCGATCAGCACAGCACATGGCGTGGCACCAGCCGCGCGTATCATTTCTACCGATTCGCGCACAGAAGTACCGGCAGAGATCACGTCGTCGATGATGACGACTTTGCCTTTCAGTTCAGCGCCGACAATGGTGCCGCCTTCACCGTGGTCTTTGGCCTCCTTGCGATTGTAGGCAAATGGCACATTACGACCCCGCGCTGCCAGCGCGACGGCAGTAGCACTGGCCAGCGTGATGCCTTTGTAGGCAGGGCCGAACAGCATGTCGAATTCGACGCCGGAATTAATCAGGGTGTCCGCATAAAATGCAGCCAGTTTGCCGAGATTTGCGCCGTCATTAAATAAACCTGCGTTAAAAAAATACGGTGAATTGCGTCCGGCTTTGGTGACAAAATCACCGAAGCGGATGACGCCGGCATTGACCGAAAATGCAATAAATTCTTGTCTTAAATTGCTCAAAATAGTCTCACTTGATTAATTGGGGATTGCGCAATCAGCCTGCCAGCTTTTTCTTCAGCAATTCATTGACCTGCGCTGGATTGCCTTTGCCTTTGGTTGCTTTCATCGCTTGACCGACCAGCGAGTTGAATGCTTTTTCTTTCCCCGCGCGGTATTCATCGACCGACTGCTGATTCGCTGCCATCACTTCATCGATAATTTTTTCGAGTGCGCCGACATCAGAAATTTGTTTCAGGCCTTTTGCTTCAATCACCTGATCGGCCAGATTGACGTCTGCCGATGGTGCTTGCCACATTGCCGCAAACACTTCTTTGGCAATTTTGTTGGAGATCGTGCCATCGACAATGCGTTGCAACAGCACTGCCAGTTGCGCTGCGCTGACCGGGATGGCGCTGATATCAACGCCTTCACGATTCAGTGTGGATGCAACATCGCCCATCATCATGTTTGCTGCAGGTTTTGCCTGAGCGACGCCAGCCGCTTGTACGACGGCTTCAAAATAGGTTGCGATACCTTTTGATTGCGTCAGGATGGTGGCATCGTATTCAGGCAATCCGAATTGCTCAATGAAGCGCTGGCGCATTGCCGACGGCAGCTCTGGCATGGTGGCGCGCACTTGCTCGACCCACTCACGACTGATTTTCAGTGGTGGTAAATCCGGGTCAGGAAAATAGCGATAATCCTGAGAGTCTTCCTTGCTGCGCATGGAGCGTGTTTCTTTGCGGTCAGGATCATATAAACGGGTTTCCTGCACCACGGTGCCGCCATCTTCTATTAGTTCAATCTGGCGACGCACTTCGATATTGATCGCTTCTTCGAGAAAGCGGAACGAGTTCAGATTCTTGATTTCGCAACGTGTGCCGAATTCTTTCTGACCGACCGGACGCACAGAGACGTTGGCGTCGCAACGGAAAGAACCTTCCTGCATATTGCCATCGCAGATATCGAGCCACATCACCAGCGAGTGTAATGCCTTTGCATAAGCGACCGCTTCGGCGGCACTGCGCATGACTGGTTCTGTGACGATTTCCAGCAAGGGCGTACCTGCGCGATTGAGGTCGATGCCTGTCATGCCCTGATAATCTTCATGCAGGGATTTACCGGCATCTTCTTCCAGATGCGCACGGGTCAGCTCAATGACTTTGACTTCGGATTTACCATCTTTCTCCACCACGCACGACACAGTCCCACCCTGAACTACGGGGATTTCAAACTGACTGATCTGATAGCCTTTTGGCAGATCGGGATAAAAATAGTTTTTACGGGCGAAGATCGATTCCGGCGCGACGACCGCGCCGACAGCGAGACCAAACTGAATCGCTTTTTCTACCGCACCTTTGTTCATCACCGGCAAAACGCCCGGCAATGCCAGATCGACAGGGCTGGCCTGGGTATTGGGTTCTGCGCCAAATTGAATCGAAGAACCGCTGAATATCTTGGAGTTTGTTTTGAGTTGCGCGTGCGTCTCAAAACCAATAACGACTTCCCATTGCATAATCATTCCTTGTTTCGTTGTTGCATGTGGTGTCAGCAAATGCGCGACACACTTCATCCATCAATCGGATGCTGCCGTTGGGGCTGGTTGATGTACCAGCGGCAGCAATGTTTGCCTATTACTTTTATGCCGCTTATTCCGGTGCGCGTTGATGCCAGTCAGTGACTTGCTGGTACTGATGCGCGACATTCAATAAACGTGCTTCATCAAAGTAATTACCTATCAGTTGCAAGCCGACCGGACGTTTTGCATTTTTGTCGCCCTGACCAAAACCGCAAGGGATGGACATGCCAGGCAAACCGGCAAGACTGGTCGATAAAGTAAAAATATCGGCCAGATAGTTAGCGACCGGATCATCGGATTTTGAACCCAGATCCCAGGCCACTGTCGGTGCTACTGGTCCCATGATTACATCGCACTTTTCAAAGGCAGCAGCAAAATCCTGCGCGATCAGGCGGCGGATTTTTTGTGCCTGCAAGTAGTAGGCATCGTAGTAACCATGCGATAAAACATAGGCGCCGACCAGAATGCGGCGTTTCACTTCCTCGCCAAAGCCTTCGGTACGCGATTTCCTGTACATATCGTTGAGGTCTTTGTAGTCAGCCGCGCGGTGGCCGTAACGTACACCATCAAAACGGCTCAGGTTCGATGACGCTTCTGCTGGCGCAATGACGTAATAGACCGGAATCGATAACTCGGTTTTTGGCAGCGAGATATCAACCAGTGTCGCGCCAAGTTTTTCGTATTCGGCGAGTGCCGCACGTACTGACTGTTCCACATCCGGGGCCAGACCTTCACCGAAAAATTCTTTCGGTACACCAATGCGCAGACCTTGGATTGATTTGTTCAGGTCACGATTGAAATCTTCCGGTTTGCGATCCAGCGAGGTGGAATCTTTTTCGTCAAAGCCGACCATGGCATTGAGCAACAGGCCGCAGTCTTCGGCGGTCTGGGCAATCGGTCCGCCCTGATCGAGCGATGAGGCAAACGCGATCATGCCGTAACGGGAAACGCTGCTGTAAGTCGGTTTGATACCGGTGACGCCGCAAAATGCGGCTGGCTGGCGAATCGAGCCGCCGGTATCCGTGCCTGTGGCTGCGGGGGTCAGGCGAGCCGCGATCGCGGCAGCAGAACCACCGGACGAGCCGCCAGGAACTGCGGTTTTATCCCACGGATTTTTGACCGCGCCAAAATACGAGTTTTCATTCGCTGAACCCATCGCAAATTCATCGCAATTCAGCTTGCCCAGCGTGACCATGCCTGCTTCAGCCAGTTTTGTGACGACCGTTGCATCGAACGGACTGACATAGTTTTCCAGCATGCGTGAACCTGCAGTAGAGCGCAGATTTTTTGTTACAAAAATATCTTTATGAGCGATGGGGATGCCAGTCAGTGCCGTCGCATCGCCATTGGCAAGGCGTACATCGGCAGCGGCCGCCTGTTGCAGCGTCAGTGCCGGATCGACATGCAGAAATGCATTCAGATCACTGGCGGCGATACGTTGCAGAAAGTGCTGGGCGAGTTCAGTCGCGGAGATCTGCTTGCTATGCAGCAGTGCGGATAATTGGGCAAGAGTTTTGGTATGCATAGAATCTTTTCCGGGAAGCTTATTCAATGACCTTAGGCACCAGATACAGGCCGTCCTGAGTTGCCGGTGCTGGCTTTTGGTATTCGTCGCGATGATTGGTTTCAGTAACCACATCGTCACGCAGGCGCAGTGCGAGTTCGGGTAACAGGGCACCGATAGGGTGGCTCAGTGGCGCAACGCCAGTGGTATCAACGGCTTTTAATTGTTCCGCCAGTAAAAAAATACCATTCAGCTTATCAAGCGTGGAATTCGCCTCGGACTCGGAAACTTCAAGCTTTGCCAGATTCGCGATGCGGGTAACATCATTAAGTGTCAGTGACATGATTTAAGGGCGCGGCAAGGCGCAAAAGGGTGTCAAAAATAATGCAAAAATATACAAATTCCGATACTGAATTTTTAGGTGTTGGTATCGAGTAAATTTAAGAAGATTATAAGGTAGAATGGCGGGTTAATGCCCTATAAGGTGCGCTAAATCCCCGAAGTTGCTGCGGACTGGCCTTGAATATGAGGATCCGGTTGATGCGGACAGGGTCAAATTTTGATGAAATTTCGTGGAACAGCGATCTGCTTGAGACGCTGTACACACAATTGTTAAATACAGGACAATACATGTTTGGTTTTCTACGTAGCTATTTTTCAAATGATCTGGCAATCGATCTTGGTACTGCAAATACCTTAATTTATGTCCGTAGTCAGGGCATCGTGCTGGATGAACCTTCTGTGGTGGCGATTCGTCAGGAAGGCGGTCCTAATGGTAAGAAAACCATCCAGGCCGTCGGTAAAGAAGCGAAGCAGATGCTGGGCAAAGTGCCCGGCAATATCGAAGCCATCCGCCCGATGAAAGATGGCGTGATCGCTGACTTTACGGTGACTGAGCAGATGCTCAAGCAGTTTATCCGCATGGTGCATGACACCAAATTCTTCAAGCCTTCCCCGCGTATTATCATCTGCGTTCCTTGCGGCTCTACGCAGGTCGAACGTCGCGCGATCCGTGAATCTGCGCTGGGCGCCGGCGCATCTCAGGTATTTTTGATTGAAGAGCCGATGGCGGCGGCGATCGGTGCCGGTTTGCCGGTTTCTGAAGCGACCGGTTCTATGGTGGTGGATATCGGCGGTGGTACGACTGAAGTTGGTATTATCTCGCTCGGCGGTATGGTGTACAAAGGTTCTGTGCGGGTCGGCGGCGATAAATTTGACGAAGCGATTGTCAATTACATCCGTCGTAACTACGGCATGCTGATCGGTGAACAGACTGCGGAAGCGATCAAAAAAGCGATCGGCTCTGCCTTCCCTGGTTCCGAAGTCAAGGAAATGGAAGTCAAAGGGCGCAATCTGTCCGAAGGTATTCCGCGTTCGTTCACCATTTCCAGCAATGAAATTCTGGAAGCGCTGACTGATCCGTTGAACAATATTGTATCTGCGGTTAAAAACGCGCTGGAACAAACGCCGCCGGAACTTGGTGCCGATATTGCAGAAAAAGGCATGATGCTGACAGGTGGTGGTGCTTTGCTGCGTGATCTGGACCGTTTGCTGATGGAAGAAACGGGGCTGCCGGTAATCGTTGCCGAAGATCCGTTGACTTGCGTGGTGCGCGGTTCGGGCATGGCGCTGGAGCGCATGGATAAATTGGGCTCCATCTTTTCTTACGAATAAAACTCTGGACCAGGGGCGGGATGGTATATCACCCCGCCTATGCAGATCAGAGTATGAGCAATACGATCCGGCGAGGCATGAAACCACAATGTATGTGTCTGTGAATGTAATTCATTGTCTTGTCGGTAGGACGCATCAGTTCTGCAGGTAGCAGAGTCGGCATTTATGTCGGCTTTTTGTTTTTTGAGCGCATGCACATAGCCTAGGCTTCTGCTGTGGATAGGTAACCGGTTTCTGACGATTGATATAGTATGGATTACAGTCCGCCACCCCTCTTTAAACAAGGTGCATCTGCACGTGTCAGAGCCGTTTTTTTTACCGTTTTTGCGGTTTTCCTGCTGGTCGTTGATTCCCGTCTGAATACCTTAACGTTTGCCCGCCAGGTATTAGGAACGGTGTTGTACCCAGCACAAATGATGGCAGTGATTCCTGCCGACATTGCGCGGCAGGTGTCACATTATTTTGTGACGCAGACAGATCTCGAAAAAGAGAATTCCCGCCTGAAACGCCAGCAAATTATCAATGCAGATTCTTTGCAGAAAACTGCTCAGCTCCAGTCGGAAAATAATCACTTGCGTAACCTGCTTGGTGCACGTGAACGTTTGCCGGTGAAATCAGTTCTTGCTGAAATTATTTATGATGCGCGCGATGCCTCGACCAAAAAAGTTATTGTTGACCGAGGTATCAAAGATGGCGTCGCGCTGGGGCAACCGGTGATCGATGATCTTGGTGTCGTTGGTCAGGTCACGAGAGTTTTTCCATTCACGGCTGAAGTGACGTTGTTGTCCGATAAAAATCAGGCGATTCCGGTGCAGATACTCAGAAATGGTTTGCGCAGTGTGGCGTATGGACGCGGCAAGTCATCCTACCTTGATATGCGCCTGACCTCGAATGCAGATGTCAAAGTGGGTGATCAGCTTGTGACCTCAGGTATCGATGGTATTTATCCCGCCGGACTGGCGGTAGCGAACGTCGTGCAAGTCGAAAATAAGGCGACGACCACTCTGGAAAACATTTTATGTGCTCCGGTCGCTGGCATAGACAAGAATAAGCAATTGTTGATTTTGCAGGTATCGACGACCAATCTGCCGCGCCCTGACACTGAAGATGTGCGGGCGAAAAAAGAAAAATTCAATCGTAAAGTAACGCGTGACACTGCACCGCCGGGAAGTGATGTGAAACCGGTCGATCATCAGGCAACCACGCAGACCGACATGAAAGACGCGGTAAAGGAAGTGAAACCTGAAGATAAAAAGGATGCCACAAAATGAATCAGCCCCATTACATTTTGTTGCCAGTTAATTCGCTGTTTATTGCGTTCAGTTTTATTGCTGCTTTTTTTCTGAATTTTTTACCTTGGGGTGGCATGGCTGGCGTGCCGGACTTCGTTGCCCTGGTATTGGTTTTCTGGAGTATTCATCAGCCGCTCAAGGTTGGCATAGGTGTCGCTTTTGCGATGGGTCTGGTGATGGATGTGCATGATGCGATTTATCTTGGTGAAAACGCGCTGGCATATACCTTGTTGTCGTATTTTGCGATCACCATACACCGGCGCGTATTGTGGTTTCATCCTGTGACTCAGTGCCTGCATGTATTTCCGTTATTCCTGTTTGTACAAGGATTGCAGACGGGCGTCCGCCTGTTGATCGCACCTGAGGCGCATTTTCCGGGCTGGTTGTATTTCTCTCAGAGTCTGGTGACGACATTATTGTGGCCGGTAGCAACACTGATTTTGCTGGCGCCACAACGACGTGCCATCGATAAAGACCATAATCGTCCTATCTGAACCGCTGCGGACGTGCGTCAACAGTGTGCCGCATGTTGCTGAGTAAATTTAAGAAATCATGACTGAACTAAAGAACACCGAGCGCGAGCTTTATCTTTTTCGCCTGCGGCTGATTTTCCTCGGCATATTTGTGCTCGCCTGTTTTTCCGCGTTGGTCACACGTTTTGTCTGGTTACAGATAGTCAAGCATGACGATTACGTTTTACTGGCGGATGAAAACCGCATTGACGTTGTTCCGGTGGTACCTAACCGTGGTCTGATCCTGGACAGAAATGGCGTCATTCTCGCCAGAAATTATTCAGCCTATACGTTGGAGATCACTGCTTCCAAGATCAATCAGGACATGGATGTGCTGATTGATGAGCTGGCGGATTTGGTCGATATTCAGCCTAAGCATCGCAAGCGTTTCCGCAAATTGCTGGAAGATTCCAAGAGCTTTGAAAGTGTTCCTATCCGTACCCGTTTAACCGATGAAGAAGTTGCCCGGTTTACTGCACAACGCTTTCGCTTTCCCGGAGTCGATATACAAGCCCGCTTATTCCGCCAATATCCTCAGGGCGATGTGGCTTCGCATGTGATTGGCTACATTGGTCGTATCAGCACAAAAGATGCTGAAATTATCGATGATATGGAGGACAGCGCGAACTATAACGGGACGGACTATATCGGCAAGGAAGGACTGGAAAAAAGCTACGAAAAGATTTTGCATGGAAGTACCGGGTTTGAAGAGGTGGAAGTATCCGCCGGTGGTCGTGCCGTGCGCACCTTATCGCGCACGCCGCCGACGTCCGGTAAGAACCTGATTTTGTCGGTCGATATTGAGCTGCAGAAAGTCATTGAAGAAGCATTTGGTGATCGTCGTGGTGCGCTGGTCGCGATTGAACCGGCGACTGGTGACGTATTGGCATTCGTATCCAAACCCACCTATGATCCGAATTTATTTGTCGAAGGAATCGATCAGCAAAGCTGGAATGAGCTTAATACTTCTGAAGACAAGCCGCTGTTAAACCGGCCACTGACCGGAGCGTATCCACCCGGCTCGACCTATAAGCCGTTTATGGCGCTGGCGGCATTGGAGCTGGGCAAACGGACCGCAACGCAGGCGATTGCCGATCCCGGTTTTTTTGCATTCGGTAATCACATTTTCAAAGACGATAAACCCGGTGGTCACGGCATGGTGGATATGTATCGATCGATCGTGCAATCGTGCGATACGTATTACTACATGCTGGCCAATGACATGGGTGTCGATGCGATGCATGATTTTATGAAACCGTTTGGATTTGGTCAAAAAACGGGTATTGATCTTGAACATGAGCGTACTGGTTTGCTGCCGTCGACCGCCTGGAAACGCACAGCATTCAAGAAGCCTGCACAGCAACGCTGGATACCGGGTGACACGATTTCACTGGGCATAGGACAAGGGCAAAATACTTTTACGCCATTACAGATGGCGCATGCAATTGCAACGCTGGCCAATAACGGCGTAGTGATGAAGCCGCATCTGGTGAAGATGACGGAAGATCCGCAAACCCGTGCCCGCACGCTAACGGTGCCAAAAGAAAGTTTCCGTATTCCATTGAAACAGGAAAACATCGATTTCATTAAAAATGCGATGGTCGGGGTGGTGAAAGAGGGAACTTCTGCGCGCGTATTCGCGAATGCAGAATATGTATCCGGCGGTAAAACCGGAACAGCGCAGGTCATCAGTATCAAGAAAAATGAAAAGTACGATGCTAAACGGATGGCGGTCAGACATCTGGATCACTCTTTGTACACCGCCTTCGCGCCCGCCGATCAACCTAAAATTGCATTGGCAATTATCGTAGAGAATGGTGGTTTCGGCTCGGAGGCGGCTGCACCGATTGTACGTAAGGCGCTGGATTATTATTTGCTGGGAAAACGCCCTGAAGTTAAGGAAAACAAAGAGCTTCCTGTGCCGGTACCGAAAGCGCAAAGTGACATGGCTTTGTACCGCTCTGATGCTGAAGTAAAAAATCCGCCAGAGCCAGCCCCGGGCCCGAAACCTGGTGGTGAAACAACTGGGAATAAGGACTGATCATGCATAATTTCGGTGTCTACTGGCGTTCCTTGCGTTCTCGCATCATGGTGTTTGATGCGCCGTTGGCAATCATCATTTTTCTGATTTTATCTTGCGGAGTGGTGACACTGTATTCTGCCGGGATTGATTTCCCTGGCAGGCTTGAAGATCAGTTGCGCAATATCGTCGTGTCATTTGTCATTATGTGGATAGTGGCGAATATTCCACCCCGCACGCTGATGCGGTTTGCGATTCCGATTTATAGCTTTGGTGTGGCTTTGCTGATTGCGGTCGCTGTATTTGGCCTGGTAAAAAAAGGCTCGCGCCGCTGGTTGCATATAGGTATAGACATGCAGCCTTCAGAAATGATGAAAATTGCGACACCGCTGATGCTTGCCTGGTATTTCCAGAAAAAAGAAGGCGCATTGCATTTCAAGGATTTTGTCATCGCGACAGTCATACTCGGTGTGCCGGTCGGCCTGATTGCAAGACAACCAGATCTGGGTACCGCATTATTGGTGGTGGCGGCCGGATTTACTGTGATTTTTCTGGCAGGTTTGTCTTGGAAAGTTTTATTATCGATCGTCGCTTTTATCGCCGTGGTGACGCCGACAGTGATCTGGCCATACCTGTTACATGATTACCAAAAAGACCGGGTGCTGACTATGCTGGACCCGACGCGGGATCCGTTAGGTAAGGGCTTTCATATCATTCAATCGACGATTGCGGTTGGTTCCGGAGGCGTGACGGGTAAAGGTTTGCTCAAGGGAACACAAGCGCATTTGGAATTTATTCCTGAACGCACAACCGATTTTATCTTTGCCGTTTTTTCAGAAGAATTCGGCTTTATCGGCAATGCTATTCTGGTTAGCTTGTATTTTTTGCTGATCGTCCGCTGCCTGATGATCGCTGCGAATGCCCCAACGATGTTCTCCCGTTTGATGGCCGGTTCCGTGTCTATGATATTCTTTACTTATTCATTCGTGAATATGGGCATGGTGAGTGGAATTTTGCCGGTAGTCGGCGTTCCTTTACCTTTTCTCAGTTACGGCGGCACCGCATTGGTGACCTTGGGAATGGCGGCAGGAATTATGATGAGTGTGCAGCGTAATCGTAAGCTGGTGCAGACATGAAAATTTTTTTTTCTCAGTCAGTCAATTTCAGACGACCAGCTTTGCTGCTGGCGTCGGCATCATCTGTATTGTTAGTCGCTTGCGGCACTGCGCCTAAGCAGCCCATCATCATTGCTGATCATCCCCGCCCTGCATCAACCAATAAGTCTGCCACAACGACCGCTCCCGCTCTGCCAAAAGCCAACTCAGGTAAAGGCGGATATTACAAAGACGATGGCCCTGGCGATAATCCACCGGAAGGATTGGAGTTTACGGTAGACCCGATTCCTGTCGTTGAAGATTTTGCCAGGGGAGCTAACCGGCCCTACGTAGTTTTTGGCAAGACCTATACACCGATTACCGACACGACCACGCCTTATGTGCAGCGCGGTGTGGGCAGTTGGTACGGTAAAAAATTTCACGGACAGAAAACGTCTTCCGGTGAACTGTACGATATGTACAAAATTACGGCGGCGCATCCTACCTTGCCCATCCCGTCTTATGCCAGAGTAACTAACCTGTCGAATGGTAAGCAGATTATTGTGCGCATCAATGATCGTGGACCATTTCATTCAAGCCGCATTGTCGATTTATCATATACGGCCGCATTGAAACTGGACATTCTTGGTAAAGGAAGCAGCCAGATTGAAGTCGAGCGCTTACTTCCAGCAGACATTGAGCGTATGGCGGAGAATCGTAAAAATCAGCCTCAGACGACGGCGGTGGCTACTGCAAGTAACGACAATGTCGCCAGACCTGCCGCCGTGGTTCAGGCGGTTTCTGCGCCGGCAAGCAATCAGATGACGATGGAAGAACTGCTGGCTGCGCAGGATAGTCGCCCTGTAGAAAAGCTGAACCCGCCTGTGCAGGCGAGTGGCGGTTATTACCTGCAATTTGGTGCTTACGCAATCCGTTCAAATGCTGAATCCATCATGGCACATCTGAAAAACCGAATCGAGAACCGCTTGCCGGGCTTTGATATTGTGCAGCAAGGAAGTTTATATCGCCTTGTCAGCGGCCCTTTCAGTAGCCGTTCCGAGGCAATGTCGGCGATTGCACAAGCAGGCGATCTGGGTGTCGGACGCCCGCTGGTTGTGCAGCGTTAGTCTTCGGCTTTCATTTCCAGCGCAAGCTGATACAGGGCATTTTTTTTCAGACCAGTCAGCTGCGCCGCCAATCCTGCTGCCTGTTTGACTGAACATTCTTCCAGCAAAATACTGAGCACGCGGCGCGCTTCGCTATCGTCGTTTCCTTCCGCGACTGGCTTGGCATCGACCAAGATTACATACTCGCCTTTTTCGCGGTGGCTATCGGCACTCAGCCAGGCTGGCGCATCGCTCAGCGAACAGCGGTGGATTTCTTCAAACAATTTGGTGAGTTCGCGCGCCAGCACGACCTGTCTCTCACCGCCAAACACAGCGAGCATCGCCTGAACAGTGTCAGTAATACGATGCGGGGCTTCGTAAAAAATCAGCGTTGCATCAGTACTTTCAAGCTTGTGCAGCATGCTGTCGCGTTGTCCTGCTTTTGCCGGTAAAAAGCCGACGAAATAAAAGCGCTCATGCAAGAGCCCGCTGGCGGATAAAGCACTGATAGCGGCAGACGCCCCGGGTAATGGCGTGACATGAATACCGGATTGCTTCAGCACTTCAACGATTTTTGCACCAGGATCAGAAATCCCCGGCGTACCGGCGTCAGACACCAGCGCAATACGTTCGCCCGCTTGCAGGCGCGTCAGAATTTTTTCTGCGACTTCGCGCTCGTTATGCTGATGTGCTGCAATCAGTGGTTTATTGATACCATAGCGCGAAAATAATTGCGCCGTATTCCGGGTGTCTTCGCAGGCAACCGCATCGACCAGAGAAAGCAGATGCAAGGCTCGTAAAGAAATATCGGCGATATTTCCAATCGGTGTCGCGACTACATATAATGTGCCAGCCGGATATTGTTGTCGGGTGACGGCTTCAATAATGGTGTTGCTCGTGAACAGTGTGGATTCTGTGCTAGTCATACCTGTTCATTCCAATTTAATCAAAACCAGATTGTACGACAATGAGACGTACGCCGACGCTGTCAGATGCAAACGAAGACAAACGTACCAGTCGTCGCCGTGCTGGCGATGAAGGTGAATTACAGGCGCTGCACTATCTGGAGCAAGCTGGCCTGTGTTTGATACAAAAAAATTTTTTGTGTAAAGGCGGCGAGATTGATCTCATTATGCGCGATGGCGACAGTCTGGTATTTATTGAAGTAAGAACGCGTACTTCCATGCAATTTGGCGGAGCCCTTGCCAGCGTGACTCCTGCCAAGCAAAAGAAAATGTGGCATGCTGCCCAGGTTTTTCTGCTTCAACAGGGTGGGCAACCTGCATGTCGTTTCGATGTCGTTGCGATTGATGCGGGTAAAATCCATTGGTTACAAAACGTAATTCTAGGCTAGTCCCTGCCTTATAATCTGACACACTATGACAAACCAACTAAACCAACGTATCTTGGCGCACTTTCAAGAAAGTGCTGAATTAAAAATCCAGGCTGCCAACGAACTGGCCGTGCCTATTTCACAGGCAGTGGAACTCATGTTTCTGGCACTGTCTAACGGTAACAAAATCCTGGCATGCGGCAATGGCGGTTCGGCTGCAGATTGTCAGCATTTTGCGGCCGAGTTAGTTGGGCGGTTTGAACGTGAACGTTTGCCTTTACCGGCGATGGCGCTGACGACAGATACCTCCATCATGACTGCGGTGGCGAATGATTACAGCTTTCAGGAAGTATTTTCTAAGCAGGTGCAGGCGTTTGGTCAGTCCGGTGATATTTTGCTGGCGATTTCGACTTCCGGTAATTCAGCCAGTGTGGTGAATGCAATCAATGCTGCTCTTGAGCGCGATATGCGTATCGTTGCCTTTACCGGAAAAGGCGGTGGTGAAATTAAGAAGTTGTTAAGCGAAGCGGATGTACATATCTGTGTTCCGCATGACCGTACAGCGCGGATTCAGGAAGTGCATTTGTTAACGATACATTGTATTTGCGATGGCATTGATGCCGCGCTATTTGGAGGTGATGCAGATGATTAAAAAAAACTGGAACGGATTGAGCCGTACTCTTGCCACTGTCAGTCTGTGCTGTGCAGCGGCGATGAGCCTGCAGGGATGCGTCGAACTGGTCGTTGGCAGCGCGGTGATGGGGACTTTTGCCGCAAGTGATCGTCGTACATTCGGCGCACAGACTGAAGATAAAGCGATCGTCATCAAAGGCGAAACTCGTCTTGCCAGATCTCTTGGGGATACTGCGCATGTGAATGTGAATTCTTTTAATCGCCGTGTGTTGCTGACGGGTGAAGTCGCCGATGAGCAAACCAAAGCTGCTGCAGAGCGTGAGTTGCGTGGGGTGGAAGGTGTTTTATCTGTGATGAATGAAATTCAGATATCCGGTATTTCCAATTTCTCCGCACGTTCAAACGATGCGCTGATTACGACCAAAGTAAAAGCGTCTCTGGTTGACACTAAAGATTTGTATGCGAATGCGTTTAAGGTCGTTACCGAGGGGAGCGTTGTCTATCTGCTGGGGCGTGTTACGCAGCGTGAAGGCAATCAGGCCGCTGAGGTTGCGGCCAGCGTCGGCGGTGTCCGTAAAGTCGTGAAGGTGCTGGAATACATCAGTGAAGAAGAACTCAAAGCGATGACAGTTCAGCCGAATAAGACGGAAAAGACAGAAACCAATAATTAAGTGAAACAAACCGGCGAATTTTCGCTGGTTTTTTATTTTTATCCGGAGAAATTATGATTGCTTTACTCGTTCTGTTGGTCATTATTGCGGTTATCGTATTCTGGGTTATCGGTGTGTATAACCGTCTGGTCAGCTTGCGTAACCGCTTTAAAAATGCGTTCGCTCAGATCGATGTGCAACTGAAGCGCCGCTATGATCTGATCCCGAATCTGGTCGAAGTCGCTAAAGGCTATATGAAGCATGAGCGGGAGACGCTGGAAGCCGTGATTGCAGCGCGGAACCAGGCAGTGACTGCAAACAGTAAAGCGGTGGTGGATCCATCAGATGCCGCATCGGTACAGCAACTCGCTGCAGCGGAAGGGACGCTGACTGCCTCGCTCGGAAAAATGTTTGCCCTGTCTGAAGCCTATCCTGATCTCAAAGCGAATGAGAACATGATACAACTGACCGAAGAGCTGACCAGCACAGAAAATAAAATTGCGTTCGCCCGTCAGGCTTACAACGATAGCGTCATGCAATACAACACCGGCATAGAGCAGTTCCCCGGTTCAGTGATTGCGAATTCTTTCGGCTTTAAAGCCGGCGAATTATTGCAGGCAACCGAATCCGCTGAAGAGCGTAAAGCGGTCAAAGTTTCTTTTTGATTTCATATCGCCCGGCTCGCAACGGATATGGATTTTTTTGAGCAGCAGGATCAGGCACACCGCCAGACCAGAAAATTATTGTTTCTGTTTCTGTTGGCGGTGATTGCCATAGTCATTACTGTTAATGTCAGTCTGGCGCTGATCTGGTCCTGGGGTTTTGGCGGAGCGCACGGCTCGGTTGCTCCGGCATATCCACGCGGATTTTTTCTCGTCAATACCTTTGTGACCTTGCTGTTTATTGCTGGGGGAACCTTGTTTGAAACCTGGCGCCTGCGCGACGGAGGTGATGCGGTTGCCAAAATGGCTGGCGGCAGATTGGTTATGCCGTCGTCGACCGATGTGTGGGAGCGTCGCTTACTGAACATCGTTGAAGAGATGGCCTTGGCATCGGGTATCGCCTGCCCGCGTGTGTACATTCTGGATAACGAAGACGCGATCAACGCTTTTGCCGCTGGCTATCACCAGAATGAAGCGGTAGTTGCTGTGACGCAGGGAACCTTATCCCGACTCAGCAGAGATGAGTTGCAAGGTGTGATAGGGCATGAATTCAGCCATATTCTGAATGGCGATATGCGCATGAATATCAAGCTGATCGGGATCTTATTCGGCATACAGATGATCGCTGGCCTGGGACAGGAATTACTCTATTGGGGCACGCGTTTCGGCAGTTCTCGCAGTCGCGACGATAAAGGCCCGCCGCTGCAAATCATCATGCTGGCGGTTGGCGCTGCACTGTTTGTAATCGGTTACGTCGGTATTTTTTTTGGTCGCCTGATTAAATCTGCTGTGTCGCGTCAGCGTGAATTTCTGGCCGATGCGAGTGCAGTGCAATTCACGCGCAATCCCGATGGGATAGGCGGCGCCTTGCGTAAGATCGGCGGGTTGACTGCGGTCAATCATTGTGGTTCGCGCATTGATAACCCGCACGCGGAACAACTGTCCCATTTATTTCTTGGTGCTGCCCGGCCACAATTGTTGTCCGGTTTGTTTGCAACGCATCCGCCGCTGGAAGAGCGTTTAAAACGTGTTTATGGCAGAAACGTGGCATTTCTTGATGCCAGTGTGATGTCAGAGGATACTGCGGCGCAGAAAGAGTTACCAGAGGGTGTGTATGGCTTTGGCTCACGTAACGTCGAGGCGATGCGGCAGGCGGCGATTCCGCCACACTCAGCGATAAATATGAATAGCGCTCAGCAACCGGGCATCGTTTCTGCGCAGACTGACGAACGGCGTAAGATGAGCTTCAGCCCTGTGCTGCTGCAGGCCGCACGTGATACGCAATCTGCTTGCGCCCTCGTGTATGCATTGCTGCTCGATCGCAATCAGCCTGAAGCCTTCGTTGTGCAACAGAACCTGATCAGTCAGGTAGCAAATTCTCAGGCAAATCTGGCGCAACAATATCTGCTTGAAATCGAAGCGATGAAGAACAGCGTTCGCTTGCCTTTGCTGGATCTGGCAATGCCGGCTTTAAAACTGCTGACAACGCCGGAAAGAGCGCAGTTGTTGTCAGTGGCAGCCAAGTTGATTGCCGCTGATCAGCGCATGACGCAATCCGAATTTGTCGTGCTGGCTGTGTTAGAGCGCCGCCTTGGGCCGCAGGCCGGGCGTTCGGTTCCCGTGCGCTACGCGAATGTCGCAGCGTTGCGTTCAGAGGTCTGTTTATTATTATCTCTGGTGGCGCACAGCCATACTCAGCAAAATATCGCGGAGGCCGCATTTATGCGCGCTGCTGCTATTTTGCCCGAGTTGGAATTCAATGCTACAGACTTGATGGCAACGGCCTCTTCAGATTTTTTTGACGTCAGGCAAGCACTGGAAAAAATACATCAGTTGGCGCCACTCGCCAAACCCTTCCTGATACGTGCGATGCTTGCTGCTGCAGCACGTGCACCGGATGTCCACATCGAAGCGCCGGTTGCTGATTTATTGCGCGGTGTTTGCGCTGCGATTGATGCGCCTGTACCGGAAGCTGTTGTTAATGCCGGTAGCAACAGTAGCAACTGACAAATAAAAAAAGCAGGTAAGCACGGCGGTTCAGTGCTTACCGGCTTTCCCGTATTTATTTGCGATATTTCCTGAGATGATGTCAGGTGCGCCCGACGATCGATGCCGTCGCCATTAATTCGTCTATCAGTGACAGCAGCATTTTCCCGGACATCCCATGTGGATCTAACACCGGCAACGGTGAGTATTTCAGCAGAATAGATGGGTTAATTTTGCTCATGTTGGCCTGTCCCATAGTCCAGCAGGCATAGCGGCGTTCTGTGATTTCTTCGTAATCAAGCAGCATCACATCTTTATGGCGCGGGTCGCGCAAGATATGACCGTACAACGTGTTGACCGCCTCACGCCCGCCTTCCAGTACTTGCATGAACACTTGGTCAGTATGGCACAGTACACCAGTGATGCCATTCGCCGGATTATGCAGACGTGATTGCTGCATAATCAGTTGGACGGTATCGCAAGTTTTTTCATCAACGGCACGGCTGGCATATAGCAGGCGGACTAACATGATCTTTCCTGTCTGGATTAACGTTTAATGAGGGATAAAAATTCGCGGCGCAGATTCGGGTCTTTCAAAAACGATCCGTGCATGACGCTGTTAATCATCTTTGCTTCGGTATCTTTCACACCGCGCCAGTGCATGCAGAAATGATCGGCTTCCATGACGACGGCAAGGCCATCCGGCTGCATTTTTTCTTGCAGCGCATCTGCCAGTTGTACGACAGCTTCTTCCTGTATCTGCGGGCGACTCATGATCCATTCCGCAATCCGCGCATATTTGGATAAACCGATCAGATTGGAATGCTCATTCGGCATCACACCAATCCATACTTTCCCCATGATCGGACACAGATGATGAGAGCATGCGCTGCGCACGGTAATCGGGCCGATGATCATCAGCTCATTCAGATGTGACGCATTCGGAAATTCAGTCACCGAAGGCATAGGGACATAGCGACCGCCGAAGACTTCGTTGATGAACATCTTAGCGACGCGACGACCAGTATCTTGCGTGTTGTGATCGCTTTCCGTATCGATCACCAGGCTTTGCAAGACCGCACGCATTTTTTCTTCGACTTCTGCCTGCAATTCGGCAAGTTCGCCAGGCTCAATAAAACGGGCGATGTTATCGTTGGCGTGGAAGCGTGTTTTGCTCGCCTGTATCCGTTCACGGATGCGTTGCGAGACTGGGATATTGACCGCTTTGTAAGCGATGGAGGTATCGTTAGACATTGCAGTATTCCTATCAGGAAGGCTGATTACTCGAACGCGTATGGTAACTGAATTCATTCAAGTTTGTTTTTTCCTGCTGCAATTTCCGCTTTCCATTGCGGCAGACAAATCGGGCATAAACAACTGGCATTGGCGGGGATTTTCCCATCCGGAAAACAAGAGAAATCTACTGGTGGCAGAGCGGTACACCAACACTCCTGCCCGGTATTGTCAGCCATTGCGCAGGTGAATTCTGTATGACAACGCTGGCAAATGCTCATGCTGATTTCCTTTTATTAATTGATCCGCTGCTAAAGTCATGCGTTCGGGGTGAATTGGCCATCGGTTCGCCTGCATAATCCTGTAAAATCCGGGATAACCGAATAAACCTTTCATGATCTTCAGGATACCGTCATTATGAGCGATTTGAACGCAAACCCAGCAGCAGAAGCAGAAGATAAATTAGCCGGTGTCGAGCCAGTGATTAAAGCCGAAATTCTGGCTGAGGCGTTGCCTTATATCCGCAAGTTTCATGGAAAAACCATCGTCGTTAAATACGGCGGTAACGCGATGACAGAAGAGCGCCTGAAACATGGTTTTGCACGTGATGTGATTTTGTTGAAGCTGGTCGGCATGAATCCTGTGGTGGTGCATGGTGGTGGTCCGCAAATCGATAACGCACTGAAAAAAATGGGTAAGCAGGGCACTTTTATACAGGGCATGCGTATTACCGATGATGAAACGATGGAAGTCGTTGAGTGGGTGCTTGGTGGTGAAGTTCAGCAAGATATCGTGATGCTGATTAACCACTACGGAGGTCAGGCTGTTGGTCTGACTGGTAAAGACGGTGGCCTGATTCGTGCCCGCAAAATGATGATGCCGGATAGGGAAAATCCGGGAGAAATGCTGGATATCGGCTTTGTCGGTGAAATTGATGCAATCAATCCGGCCGTTGTGAAAGCCTTGCAGGACGATGCTTTCATTCCGATTATTTCTCCTATCGGTTTTGGTGACGACGGTCAGGCATATAACATCAATGCTGATCTGGTGGCAGGCAAGATCGCTGAAATTCTGAAAGCAGAGAAGTTGATCATGATGACCAACATTCCTGGTGTGCTGGATAAGCAAGGTAATCTGGTCACCGATTTGTCGGCGCGTGAGATTGATGAGATGTTTGCGGATGGCACCATTTCCGGCGGTATGCTACCGAAGATCTCGTCGGCACTGGACGCCGCCAAATCTGGCGTCAATACGGTGCATATCATTGATGGCCGCATTGAGCACTCGTTGTTACTGGAAGTGCTGACTGAACAGGCTTTCGGTACCATGATCCGCAGTCATTAATCCGGATGACCATCCTTCGTCTGTCTTTGCAGTTGCAGACATGAGGCAGCGTGCGTCGCAGCGGGTCTGGCTATTTGATCTGGACAACACCCTGCACAATGCCTCACATGCGATCTTTCCGCAGATTAATCTGAACATGAATGCCTACATCGCCCGTTTGCTGGGTGATGCTGGCAAACCGGCGGATGAGGCGACTGTCAACGCATTGCGGCTGGACTATTATCTTCGCTATGGTGTGACGATGATGGGGCTGGTCAGGCATCATGGCGTTCAGGCAGAAGAGTTTTTGCAGCATGCGCATACCTTCCATGATCTGCCATCCATGATCCGTTCGCAGCGTGGCCTTGCCCGTTGTTTGCGAGCGCTGCCCGGTAAGAAAATTTTGCTGACGAATGCGCCAGCGCATTATTCCCGCCGGGTGTTAATGCATCTGAATCTGCACCGACAATTCATGCAGCATATTCCGGTGGAGGAAATGCGTGTCCATGGAAAATTGCAGCCTAAACCATCACGTCCTTTTTTGCGTAAATTTCTGGCAAAAAACCGCCTGCGTGCTTCGCAATGTATTCTGGTTGAAGACAGCATTGATAATCTGCGTGCCGCTAAAAAAGAAGGCTTACAGACCGTTTGGGTGCACGGATACATTCCGCCGCAGCAGCGGAAAATTACCCATCTTCGGCCACGCGCTGCTTGCATCGATGTGCAGTTACGCTCGGTGCAGCACTTACTGAAGTGCAGAAGGCTGCGATAAATTAGCATTTATAGATGATAAATAGCTATTCTTAGTTACATTTTGCAAGAATATGCGTGTTTGCTTATATCTGTTATATAAATAAAAAATGCCTAAATTTTGTGCAGGTGCACAAAGAAGCGATTACAATACAGCCTTAAAATTTTCCGTGTGGAAATTGTGGGTCGCCGGATAAACTAATTTATCCCCTTCGTTATTCCCTCCGCGTTCAACGCCATCCCGCCAGTTCCATTTCCTTAAACCGTTTGCCAGGTGTTACCCGGTAGGCGGCTGTATTTTTATTGATTGTATAAAGATGATATTTCGTATTCTGTTTCTGAGTATTTTCAGTGTTTTTTTGAGTTTGAATTCTATTTCTATCGCTGCGCCTGCCGCCGGTCCTGCGCTGCGTCTGCTGGTTCAGGAAGGTACTTCCAGCAGCGGCGAATCTGAGTACAGTTCGAAAAAATATCAGCAACTTGCCACGGTTCTTGGTACTTACCTGAAGCGTGAAATACAGGTAACAGGACTATCTCCTTTGCGTCAGTACGATGCGGACGCAATACGTCAGGGTGATATTCTGATTGCCCGCCCGAACGCGGTTGCCGGAATGGCGATCCAGACTTTAGGTTTTGTCCCAGTTGTTGCCCTTGATTCAGGCATCAAAAGTCAGATGACACTGGTTGGACCGGCCAGCCTGAAAAAGAATTTTAAGTCGCCTGATGAACTGAAAAAACTACGCTTTGCGATGCCACCTGCGGACAGTGAAGTGACACGTCAGGCATTGCGTCTGCTTGCTGGTATGGGATTCAAACCGGAGACAAGCAATGTGTACAACGTACAATTACAGGCAACAATTCCTTTTGCCTTAGAAAACAAACTGGCGGACGTCGGTGTGGTGAAATCGGATTCCACGGTTGCGCCTAAAATGGCGGCTGCGGGTTACGTTGTTCTGGCTGAAGGTGAGAAGGCAGCGCCGTGGGTGATGTTGGCGAATAAAAAACTGGGCGCTGAACTGATTGATCAGATCCGTGTGGCGATGACGGGTATGATGTCAAATGCTGAACATAAAGCTGCATTGCAAGCTATTCGTGTGCAAAATGTTGTTGAGGCAGATCCGCAGCCATATGTGAATGCATACAATCGTTATAACGGTAAATAAGACCATCAGCTAAAACCGTCTCTGGTAACCATCAGCCAGTATTGAACGAAGAATGGATAGCTGTATAAAAAGCCAGTTGTCAAGAGTATTTGAAAAATTAAAGTTTGCAAGATTGCTTCACATGAGCAGCGGGTTTCACATAGAATCTGACACCCGCTGTTCACAGGTAGTGAGTCAGTAACAGGCAAGATCATGCATCTACACGATGCATTTTGTACTTTTGTACCTTTCATTCAGATCAGAGAAAAATGGCTAGTACCAAACCGGGCGAGCGTAAGCACCAAATTTTGCAGACGCTGGCAGCAATGCTGGAAAATCCTAAAGGCGAGAAAATCACCACCGCAGCCCTGGCGGCAAAGGTGGAGGTGTCTGAGGCCGCTTTATATCGTCATTTCGCCAGCAAAGCGCAGATGTTTGAAGGCTTGATCGAATTCATTGAAGCATCCATTTTTGGTCTGATTAATCAAATCAGCGAGCAGCAGGACGATGGCTTGTTGCAGGTGCAGGCGATTGCACAAATGCTGTTAAATTTTGCAGAACGTAACCCCGGCATGACGCGGGTACTGACTGGCGATGCGCTGGTGAACGAAGATGAGCGCCTGCAATTACGCATGAATCAACTGGCAGAACGGATAGAAATGGCGTTCCGGCAGTCTTTCCGTCTGGCCGCCAGTCAGGGCAACGCGATTGACACTGAAGCGCAGGTCCGGGCCAGCCTGTTGTGTAGTTTTGTCCTTGGACGCTGGTTGCGTTTTGCAAAGACCGGATTCAAAAATTTACCCACCGAGCAGGCAACGTTACAGATCGCGATGATGTTGCATTAATTCTGCCATTCTTGGTATTCAACAGATTTCCAAAGTATGATGCTGTACGCCGACAGCGCGACAGACGCTGACAGGTCATATCACATAAAAATCGACAACGCATATTGTTACCGCAGCAGAAAGTTCGCTGGTGTGGTGCGCGATATGACGAATATCAGGAGACAACATGGAACAAACCCAAACCCACGCCAAGCGTCGGCAGGTGGATATTTTGCTGACCAAATATGCCGAAAGTCACTTACATCCGACGAATGAAATCATTCATTGCATCTGTGTACCGGCGATTGTCTTTTCTTTTCTCGGTCTGATCTGGGCCGGACACCCGCTAGCAGCGTATGCCGCCGTGATGACCAGCCTGATTTACTATTTCTTTTTATCGCTGCGCTTCGCGCTCGGCATGCTGCTGATGTCGATGCTGATACTGGCGGTTTTGCAGTATCTGCCGCAGGGCAGAATCTGGCAGATTTCTCTTGCCGTTTTCATCGTCGCCTGGATAGGTCAGTTCATCGGGCATAAGATCGAGGGCAAAAAACCATCGTTTTTTGATGATATCCGTTTTTTGCTGATAGGCCCTTTGTTTGTGCTGGGCTTTCTGTACCGGCGTATCGGCATCACGTATTGAATCTTTACCGGCGGAACATCCTCTGTTATACGCAAGCAATGCATGTTCCGCCGGTCTGATTTTTCTGCTTCGACTTTGGCCTGCCGGCGATGTTGTATGGTATTCGCAACCGTAGTTATGAACAGCGCCGCCAGCCGCTGCCTTGATAAGTTCAGATGCCTGCAAGGCTGCTCATCTGCGGGTAAACTGCGACTCTGTCTCCTGCTTAAGTCTGACCGTGTCTGATATTTTTCCATCCAATTTTTCTTTATCACAGCTGTTGCATTCCGCTCAGCCGTTTGCATTGCTTGATGATGCCCAGGCGGATGCGGCGCAGTCGCGCTTGTATTATGGCTTTCAGAGAGTAGTCGAATGCCGGAATTTACAAGACTGGCCCGGTTTTATTCAAACGCTGGAAGCGGCGTTACAGGATGGGTATTATGGCGTGGCCTTGTTGTCCTATGAGACCGGCGCGCAATTACAAAACATAGCTCCGCGTGACACTGCTGCCGTCTCAAGGGTGGCGATTTTTCAGCATTGTCAGCGGCTGAACGGAACTCAGGTAGAACAGCTATTGAGCGAAATCCCGGCTTCTGTGGCGGGGGTGGCAGATATCCACGCGGATGTGGATGAGTCAGCTTTCATTGAGGCGATAGAAAAAATACAGACCTATATCGCCGCCGGTGATACGTATCAGGTCAATTACACTTATCGCCTGCACTTCGATGCCTATGGCGACCCGTTTACTTTATACCGGCGTTTGCGCGAACGTCAGCCTGTGCCTTACGGTGCCCTGATTTACATGCCGGAGGGTGACATCGTGATTTCCATGTCACCGGAACTCTTCATCCGGCATCAGCAAGGAAACTTATACGCCAAACCCATGAAGGGAACGGCGGCCGCCACGGGCGAGACGCTGCGTGATCAGCAACTGGCAAAAGAACTGGCCGCAGATACCAAGAACCGTGCAGAAAACCTGATGATCGTCGATCTGCTGCGCAATGATCTCGGTCGTATTGCGGATATCGGATCGGTGCAAGTGCCGCAATTATTTGAAGTCCAACGATTTTCCAGTGTGCTGCAGATGACCTCGACGATACATGCGCGTCTGCGTGCTGATCTGGGGCTGGTCGACATACTCAACGCGCTGTTTCCTTGTGGTTCGATCACGGGCGCACCTAAGCACAGAACCATGCAAATCATCCGTGAAATTGAACCAGCCGCACGTGATTTATATACCGGTGCGATAGGCTGGTTTGATCCGCCGCAGCGTAGCAATATACCCGGCGATTTCTGCCTGTCGGTACCTATCCGTACTTTGCAATTGCAGGCACCAGATAAGGGGGCAGGGGAGCGCACCGTTGTGCGGCGAGGCGTCATGGGGGTGGGAGCCGGAATAGTGTACGACAGTCGCGCAGACGAAGAATTTGCCGAGTGCCAGTTGAAGGCAAAATTTCTGACAGGATTACCAGCGCAGTTTGAATTGTTTGAAACCATGTATGCCACGCGTGAGCAAGGCTGTCGTTACTGGACGCGCCATTTACAGCGTTTACGCCGGTCTGCCCAGTATTTCGGCTTTGTCTGGAATGAAAAAGAGATCATCCGCACAGTACAAGGGTTCTGTGCCAATTTGCCGCCACAGACCGCATATCGCTTACGTCTGGCGGTTAATGCGCAAGGTCAGGTGGCGATTACGTCAGGCGTGTTAACACCGCTGAACGCGCATCCCGGCGTGATGCTGGCGCAACAGACTACATCCAGCGATGAATTATTTTTGCAGCATAAATCGAGCATTCGGCAACGCTACGACGAAGCCTGGAAAGCAGCTGAAGCCCAAGGTGCTTTTGACATGCTGTTTTTCAATGAGCAAGGACATCTGACCGAAGGTGGTCGCAGCAATATCCTGATTCAGAAACAGGGAGTATGGCTGACCCCGACTTTATCTGACGGCGTGCTGCCCGGGGTGATGCGTTCGGTATTACTGGAAGAGCCTGAGTTTCAGCAGCAATACCGGGTGCGCGAACAATCGCTGACCCTTGCTGATCTCGATAATGCCGATCAGATCATGTTGTGCAATGCCTTGCGCGGCGCATTTACAGTCAGGCTCTTACAACGGTAGTTGCTGCATATTGCCTGCTGAAATCATTACGGGTTGTGCCGCAGATCGCTGACGGGTTACACTCGGAATGGCAACAGCAAGCATATGCTGACAAATTCCAACGACAGACAAAAAATAGACAAGATCATTTGCATGATCTCAACAGGAGATGACCGATGAAAAAACGCTACGCCCTCGCAGCTTTGCCTGCATTGATTGCCCTCATGTTCAGCGCGAATGTCGCGGCTCAGATTAAAGTCGGCGTGAATGTTTCCGCTACGGGTGCCGGTGCCTCGTTGGGCATACCTGAAAAAAATACTTTTGCTTTGTTGCCGAAAGAAATTGGCGGAAAAAAAGTCGAATACATTATTCTCGATGACGCTTCTGATTCGACGACGGCAGTCAAAAATGCGCGCAAACTGGTATCAGAAGATAAGGTAGATTTATTGATAGGGTCGACCATCGTGCCGACTTCTCTGGCGATGATCGATGTAGCGGCGGAGACAGAAACGCCGATGATATCAATGGCAGCGGCCGCCTCCATTATTTCTCCGTCGGATGCAAAGCGTCACTGGATATTCAAGACGCCACAAAATGATTCGCATATGTCTACGGCGGTCATCAGTCACATGGCCGATGCTGGTATTAAGACAGTAGGCTTCATCGGCTTCAATGATGCATACGGCGAAGGCTGGTACAAAGAATTTTCCAAACTGGCAGAATTACGCAAAATAAAAATCGTGGCAAACGAACGCTTTGCCCGTCCGGATACGTCGGTCACCGGACAAATCCTGAAAATTATCGCCAGTAATCCCGATGCGGTGTTCATCGCTGGCGCTGGCACGCCTGCAGCCTTGCCACAAAAAACTTTAAAAGAGCGCGGTTATAAAGGGAAGATTTATCAGACGCATGGCGTTGCGAACAATGATTTCCTGCGTGTTTGTGGCAAAGATTGCGAAGGCACTTGGTTACCGGCAGGCCCTTTGCTGGTCGCTGAGCAGTTACCGGCAGATAGTCCGGTGAAAAAATCTGCTTTGCGTTACACCGGCGTCTATGAAAAAGCGTACGGAGCAGGCTCAGTCTCGACCTTTGGCGGGCATGCCTGGGATGCCGGATTATTGCTGGAAAACGCAGTTCCAACGGCGTTGAAAAAAGCCCAGCCGGGAACCAAAGAATTCAGGGCAGCGTTGCGGACGGCGATAGAAAACACCACAAATCTGCCGGTTTCTCATGGCATCGTGAATATGAACAGCGGCGATCATGTTGGCCTGGATCAGCGTTCCCGCGTGATGGTGCAGATTGTCGGCGGCAAATGGAAACTGGCGGGGCAGGCGAAATAAGCCTTAGCATTCGCTATAAAAGGGAGCTGCGGCTCCCTTTTGCTTGGTCTTCGGGATGTACTTTGAAGTCGGCTTTTAAATGTAAATCAGCAAAGACTGTCACGCTTCATCGGCAGCGATAGTTCAGATCTGTTTGTTTCAGCGAGAAAGTTTTTTCCATGGATTTTTCGATTGCCGCCATCCTCGCGCAGGATGGCATCACCAGTGGTGCGATATATGCGCTACTGGCGCTGGCACTGGTGCTGGTGTTTTCTGTTACCCGCATTATTTTTATTCCTCAAGGTGAATTTGTCGCTTTCGGTGCGCTGAGTCTGGCCGCGATACAGTCGGGACAATTTCCACATTCGGCAAGCTTGTTGCTGTCATTGGGCGTGCTGTGTCTGCTCAAAGAAATTTATCAGTCTCTGCGCGCGCCGCAGCGCAGCGCGAATTTTTTACGTGCATTGTTGCCAGATACAGTAAAGCTGTTGTTGTTGCCGTTGCTGCTCTGGCTGTTGATGCGCTATCTGCCATTGCAGGAATTGCCTATGCTGGTACAGGTCGTGTTGGCGCTGCTGCTGGTGATACCTATGGGGCCGATGATGTACCGGCTCGCCTATCAGCCGCTGGCTGAGGCCAGTACGCTGGTTTTGCTGATCGTTTCCGTCGGGCTGCATCTGGCGCTGACCGGTCTGGGCCTGGTGATGTTCGGTGCCGAGGGCTCACGAACTGCTGCTTTCAGTGACGCACAATTACAGCTAGGTTCTCTGATGATCTCAGGCCAGAGTCTGGTGGTGATTGCCGTTTCTGTCACGCTGATGATCGCTTTGTATGTCTATTTTGAGCGCAGTTTATCTGGTAAGGCGTTGCGGGCGACTGCCGTCAATCGTCTTGGTGCGCAACTGGTCGGGATAGGTACGACGCAGGCAGGTCGTTTGGTCTTCACGCTGACGGCAGCCTTAGGTGCCTTGTGCGGCGTATTGATTGCACCAATGACGACCGTGTATTACGACAGTGGTTTTCTGATCGGGCTGAAAGGTTTTGTCGGGGCGATTGTCGGCGGCTTGTTCAGTTATCCGGTGGCTGCTGCCGGTGCCTTACTGGTTGGTTTGCTTGAATCGTATTCTTCATTCTGGGCCAGCGCTTATAAGGAGGTGATCGTGTTTACGCTGATCATCCCGGTGTTGCTGTGGCGTTCTCTCAGTAGTAAACACAATGACGAGGAGGAATCATGAGTCACCTCCTGCGTTATGGAAAATACGTATTGCTGGCGCTGGTGTTCATTTTCCCGGCATTACCGGTTCCCGAATTCTGGATCACTTTATCGAATTACATAGGCTTGTATGCGATCGTTGCGCTGGGTCTGGTTTTGCTGACAGGTGTCGGCGGCCTGACGTCTTTCGGGCAGGCGGCGTTTGTCGGTATCGGAGCGTATGCCACTGCTTACCTGAGCACGACGGCGGGCTTATCACCGTGGCTGGGTTTGCTTGCCGGTTTGCTGATCACTGTCGTGGCAGCTCTGGCAATCGGGATGATTACGATGCGCTTATCCGGGCATTATCTGCCACTGGGGACGATCGCCTGGGGATTGTCCCTGTTTTTCCTGTTCGGCAATCTCGAATTTCTGGGGAAATACGATGGCATCAACGGCATTCCGTCGATTGCGATCTTCGACATCAGGCTTGATAGCGGCCGCAGCATGTATCTGCTGATCTGGGCCATATTGTTGCTGGCAACGCTGGCGGTACAACATCTGTTGCAGTCGCGTCCCGGTCGTGCGATACGTGCGCTCAAAGGGGGTGGTGTGATGGCGGAAGCGATGGGGGTGAATACCGCCCGCATGAAAGTCATCATCTTTGTGCTGGCCGCGATGCTGGCGAGTATTTCCGGCTGGTTGTATGCCCATTTACAGCGCTCCGTGAACCCGACACCATTTGGCTTGAATGCCGGTATCGAATACTTGTTTATGGCCGTGGTGGGTGGCGCGGCGCATGTGTGGGGAGCTTTGCTGGGCTCGGCATTGCTGACCATTCTGAAAGATAAACTACAAGCGATCCTGCCTGCTTTGTTGGGCAGTAATGGTAATTTTGAAGTGATCGTTTTTGGCGTATTACTGATTTTATTGCTGCAAACGGCGCGTGATGGCGTCTGGCCTTATCTGCTTCGCGCTGCGAAAAATATATTCCGGCCGTGGTTGGCGACAGAACCGGCTATCGTGATCAACACTCACAGTGCGCCACTCGCCAGTCGTATTAAGCCAGCCAGTGGTAATGTGATTTTAGAGATAGCGCAGGCGCGCAAAGAGTTTGGTGGTCTGGTTGCTGTGAATGACATGCAGTTCAGCGTCAGCGCTGGTCAGATTGTCGGTCTGATAGGGCCGAATGGTGCTGGTAAATCGACGATGTTTAATCTCGTAACAGGTGTGTTGCCGCTGACTAGCGGCGCGGTACGGTTTTATAGCAATGGTCAGTTACAGGACATTACAGATTTTGCCTCCCGCGATATCGTCAGACTCGGCATCGCCCGCACGTTTCAGCATGTGCGTTTGCTGGCGGATATGAGTGTGCTGGAAAACGTGGCGATAGGAGCGCACCTGCGACACAAGCAAGGCGATGTCAGCGAAGTCTTCGCCAGTATTTTGCGTCGCGACCGGAAAATCGAAGACAGCTTGCTGGCCGAAGCAGCACGCCAGCTTGAGCGGGTCGGATTAGCGCAATTAATGCATGAAGAAGCAGGCAATCTGGCGCTGGGTCAGCAACGTATTTTGGAAATTGCACGTGCGCTGTGCTGCGACCCGGTTTTGCTGTTGCTCGACGAGCCTGCCGCTGGTTTGCGTTATAAGGAAAAGCAGGAACTCGCAGAGTTGTTGCGAAAATTGCGTGCCGAAGGAATGAGTATTTTGCTGGTGGAACACGATATGGATTTCGTGATGAATCTGACCGATCATCTGGTCGTGATGGAATTCGGCAGCAAAATAGCCGAAGGTTTGCCGCAAGAAATTCAACAACATCCGGCAGTATTGGAAGCGTATTTAGGTGGAATAGACTGATGACACAAGAAAATTCACAGGCAAATTCACAAGCGCTGCTGGTCACCGATCAATTGCAGGTGTTGTACGGCAAGGTCGAAGCCTTGCAGGCGACGAATATCCGGGTGGAGCGTGGGCAGATCGTGACCGTTATCGGCCCGAATGGCGCAGGCAAATCAACGATGCTCAACGGCATCGCTGGCGCCTTGCCTGCCAGCGGTAGCCAGCGTGGACAGGTTCTTTTTAACGGGCAGGATTTACGCGGCATCAGCATAGAAAAACGCGTCGCGATGGGGATGTCGCTGGTGCCGGAAAAGCGCGAATTGTTCGCCAGCATGAAAGTGGAAGACAATCTTTTGTTAGGCAGTTATCGGCGTTATCAGGCAGGGGAAAAAAACTATGCCGATCAGCTCAGCGTGGTGTTTGATTTATTTCCGCGTTTGAAGGAGCGGCGTCATCAGGAAGCGGGCACCTTGTCCGGCGGCGAGCGACAGATGCTTGCGCTGGGGCGCGCACTGATGGCAAAACCGCAGTTGCTGATGCTCGATGAACCCAGCCTTGGTCTGGCGCCATTGATCGTCAAAGAAATTTTTCACATCATTCAGCGACTCAGGCAAACCGGCGTCGCCATATTACTGGTTGAACAGAATGCGCGCGCTGCTTTACAGGTGGCCGACTATGCGTATGTGTTGGAAACCGGTGCGATTGCACTGCAAGGAAATGCCGCAGAACTTGCCAATGATCAGCGCGTGATCGATACCTATCTGGGGCTGACGAAAAAATCTCACTGATGTGGTATGAGCATAATGAGGGAATGCGATGCTATCTCATGTATTTATTGGCGTGAATGATTTCCAGCGCGCTTTTCACTTCTATTCGGGAGTGATGACTGAACTGGCATTACAACTTAAATTTTCTGAAGAAGATAAGGCGTGGGCAGGATGGATTAAAGCTGATCAGCCGCGCCCTCTATTTTTGATCGGCAGACCATTTAATGGAGCGCCAGCCTCGGCAGGAAATGGGCAGATGATTGCCTTACTGGCGTCTGATCGCGCGATGGTCAGGCGAGTGTACGCAAAGGCGATACAGTTGGGGGCGACTTGCGAAGGTGCTCCTGGGCTGCGGCCGCAGTATCATGCAGATTACTACGGCGCATATTTTCGGGATCCGGATTGCAATAAATTATGCGTCTGTTGTCATACGCCGGAGTGACAACAGACTAACAACAGGCTGACATCACTGCGTATCCTGCATCCAGGCTTTCAGTCCGTTAACCCATTTTGCCGCCGGCAATTTCATGCTGACTCTGATCTCTGTTGCGCGTTCATACAGCACATCGAAATCGACTGCCGGTGCCTGTTTGAAGGCGATCGCGACGGTGTTCGCATCGTGCACCATCGGTAGCCAGACGACCGCATCAAAGGCCGCATTCAAGGCGTCCAGATTCGCATTGCAATTGGCTTCGTAGTGTTCCGGGTTGCCGAATAAATTGACCGTCAGTATGCCGTCATCTGTCAGACAATCTGCGCAAGCCTGATAAAACTCCGGGCTGCCGAGTGCCGGTGCTTCGGCGGCGGCATCGTACAGATCAACCTGCATCACGTCGGCTTTGCCGTGATGCGCGGTATCGGTCACGTATGTCATGGCATCCATGGCGACGACATGCAGCCTGTCATCGTTGGGTGGCAGGCGAAAATGCTGATAGCAGGCAGCGATCACATTCGGATTCAGCTCGATGGCGGTGACTTGCGCATGTGGGAATTGGCGGTAACAGAATTTAGTCAGTGCGGCTGCACCGAGTCCCAACTGCACGATGTGTTGCGGCGTCTTGTTGAACAGCAGCCACATCATCATTTGTTGCACGTATTCCAGCTCAATCTGATCTGGCATGGCCAGTCGCATGGAGCCTTGTATTGCATCGGACGATAAATGCAGAGAGCGCACACCGATGAATTCGGAAATACTGATTTCCGGATAACCGGCGATCTGGGTGACAGCGTATAAATCGGTTGGCTTACTCATACGGTTTTGTCCTCAGGCCAGATATCCACGCCTTCTATTTCCATCATTTTTTTCCAGCTCGGGCGATTGGTGATCAATTGCACCAGATGATTCAGTGCCGGCCATTCGGTTGCCGGATGCGGCATGTTACGTGACCAGCGCATCAATACTGTCAGATACAGATCGGCGACTGAGAATTGTGCACCGAGAAGATAAGGGCCATGCGCGTTCAGGTGCTGATCTAACTGATCCCATATTTTTTCTATACGCGTTTGCAGGGCATGACGTACCTCATCGGGATGCGTTGCATAACCCAGTTCTGACGGATAAAACCAGAAACGATATGTGGCCTGCAGATTGTGACTCAGATAAACCATCCACTGACGCCATTCCTCGTATTGTTCCGGCGTGCCGGCCAGACCCGCCGCCGGATGGCGCTCAGCGAGCAACATCATCAACGCGGCCGTTTCTATATATGGCTTACCATCGCACACCAGCGTCGGCACGACCCCGTTCGGATTCAGACGCAGGTAAGCGGGATCTTTCTGCTGATTTTTTTCAAAATCAAGCAGTTGCAGTTCGTAGGGCGCACCTGTTTCCAGTAAGGCCAGATGCACCGCCATGCTGGCGGTCGCCGGAGCGTAATAAAGTGTGTACATGATTTTTCTGGGAAATCGGGCTGAGCCGGAAACATTCGCCGGCAAACATGATTGAAATGAAGGAAGCGCTTAGTGTTGCTCACCGCAAACCGGGCAACGCGGATTTTTTTTCATTCCTATCGTCGTCCATTCCATACTCATTGCATCCAGCAGCAGTAAGCGGCCTTGCAGAGATTTACCCGTTTGCATGATCAGCTTCAAGGCTTCGGCTGCCTGCATGGTGCCGATGATGCCGACCAGTGGCGCAAAGACACCCATGCTGGAGCACAGGACTTCCTCGAATTTCTGATCTGGTGGAAACAGACATGCATAGCAAGGCGATTCTGTATTACGCGCATCGAAGACGCTGATCTGGCCATCAAATGCAATGGCCGCACCGGAGACCAGCGGTCGTTGATATTTGACACAGGCAGCGTTCACCGCATGACGCGTGCTGAAATTGTCACAGCAATCAAGCACAATGTCCACTTGCTGTATCAGCTCTTCGAGCCGCTGATCTTGAGCCCGTTCTTGCAGGGCGATGACATGAACATCAGGATTGATCTGTTGCAGCGCTGTCCGGCCGGATAAGACTTTCGCCATGCCAACACGCTCAGTGGTATGCAGAATTTGTCTTTGCAGATTTGTCAGATCGACGAAGTCATTATCAACCAGGGTAAGGCTACCGACACCGGCGCTGGCAAGATACAGAGCGGCAGGCGAGCCAAGGCCACCGGCACCGATGATCAGAACTTTGGCTTCAGTAATTTTTTTCTGGCCTTCTATGCCTATCTGTTCAAGCAGAATATGGCGCGAATAGCGCAGGAGTTGATTGTCGTTCATGAGATAAAAAAGGCCGCTGTGCAGCGGCCTTGAAGGTCTGATTATTTTTTCTTGTGATCAGATTTGCCGTCTTTGTCGGTTTTCTCTGATTTTTCCGCACCGTCTTTTGCTGCGTCTTTTGTTTCTTTCACTTCTTTTGGCTCAGTCACTTTGACCGGCAAGCCTTTCAGATGATTCAGCGCCTGCGCTAACTGGAAATCTTCTTTGCTGCCGTATTCCAGTGGTTTGCTTTTCTTGGCCAATGCCAGCAGGCGTTGTTCTTCCTCCAGCTCGTCCACTTTCGGGCGGACAACTTCTTTTTCTTTGTCGTTCGTCAGATGTTTTTGCAAATCTGCTTCACGTGCGCGGAAACTGTTGAAACCATCGCCTTCGGCTGTTTCTTCCACATTCAGATCCGGCACGATGCCTTTTGCCTGTATCGAGCGGCCATTCGGTGTGTAGTAGCGCGCAGTCGTCAGTTTGACTGCTGTATCAGCAGAAATCTGGCGTATGGTCTGCACAGAACCTTTACCGAAACTCTGGGTACCGATCACCGTTGCACGTTTGTAATCCTGCAAAGCACCGGCGACGATTTCAGATGCAGAAGCAGAACCGGTATTGATCAGCACAACCATAGGCACATTTTTAATGGCTTCCGGTAATTTGGCCAGCGGGTCGCCCATTGCGCGGCCTGCATAATATTCGCGTTTGGCATAGAAGGTTGCTTTCGAGTCTGCCAACTGTCCATTGGTGGAAACCACCGGCACATCCTTAGGCAAAAACGCAGCGGACACACCGACGGCGCCTGGCAGTACGCCGCCCGGATCATTGCGTAAATCCAGCACCAGACCTTTGATTGCAGGGTCTTGCGCATACAAAATCTGGATTTTCTTGGCCATATCTTCAACGGTTGGCTCCTGGAATTGCGAGATGCGCAGCCATGCATAACCAGGTTCAACGATCTTGGCCTTCACACTTTGCTGTTTGATCAGTTCACGTGTGATGGTGACGATAATTGGTTTGTCTTCCGTTTTGCGGGCAATCGTCAGCGTGATTTTGGTATTCGGTTCACCACGCATTTTTTTGACGGCTTCATCGAGCGTCATGCCTTTGACTGGCAGCGAATCGAGGCGTGTGATCAGATCGCCGGGTTTTAATCCAGCACGGTAGGCAGGGGAATCTTCAATCGGTGAAACGATTTTGACATAGCCGTCTTCCATCCCGACTTCAATGCCGAGGCCGACGAATTTACCTTGTGTGCCTTCCTTTAATTCTTTAAAGGATTTCTTATCCAGATAGGCGGAGTGCGGGTCCAGCGATGCCACCATGCCAGAGATCGCTTCTGTCAGCAGTTTATTATCATCGACAGGTTCGACATAATCTGACTTGATCAGACCGAAGACATCAGCCAGCTGGCGCAACTCTTCCACAGGCAGGGGGCTGCCGGCATTTTTTTGCGCGAGAGCAGAAAACTGCATGGAAACCGCCACGCCAGCGACCATGCCCAGGCCGATTAAACCGAAATTCTTAAATTTACTGCCCATGATTCACCTAATGCCTATTTAACGACGATCCAGTTAAGTGGATCAAATGCCCGTCCCTGATGACGGATTTCAAAGTATAAACCTGATTCTTCATTGCCGCCGCTGTTACCGGCACTGGCAATAATGTCGCCCGCTTTGACGCTGTCGCCGACATGTTTCAATACTGCCTGATTATTGCCATAGATGCTCATGTATTGGTCGCCATGACCAACAATAATCATATTTCCGTAACCTTTATACCAATCTGCAAAAATGACTTTGCCCGCTGCGATGGCTTTAATTTCACTGCCTTCACCGGCTTTGATGAATAAACCTTTCCAGCTTGGACCATCGCCGCGCTTGCTGCCAAACTTCGCCAGAATTTCGCCTTTGACTGGTAGTCTTAATTGCCCTTTCAAGCGATCAAATTCTCCGGCCGGTGGTGCTTCTGACTTCGCCTGTTTCGGTGGCGGTTCATCGGCATCAATCGCATTCGGATTCGGCTTCTTACCGGCTTTCTTGTCCAGCGCCGCCTGCTTTGCTCTTTCCTTTTGCGCCGCAATTCTTTCCTGGCGCTGTTTCTCTTCCTGTTCCGCGCGCAGTTTATCGGCTTTCAACTGCTCTTCTATCAGTTGATTCAGACGTGAGACAAGATTACTCAGTCTTTGTTCATCTTTTTGCAGATTATCTGCCTGTTTTTTTTGTGCGTAGAGTTTGTTTGATAACTGTCCGACCAGCGTCGCATGTTTTTTCTTTTCTTTTTCTAACGCGATCTTGTGGTCTTTTTCTTCTTCAGCGATTTCATCGAGTTCAGCCTTGGCCTCTTGCGCATCCTGGGTATTTTTTTCTGCCGCTTTCAGACTGCTGCGCAGGCTTTCTATCATTTTTGCCTGCGTTTGCGAGACATAGCCCATGTATTGCAGATCGCGGTTAATCCGGTTCGGATTGTCACCGGACAGCAGCAGCTTGATACGATCGCTGTCGCCATGCATGTACTGCCGGCGCAGGAACGTCGACAGTTGTTTTTTTTGCTTTTCTATCTGTGCGCTTAAGGCTTGTTGTTGCTCGGTCAGTTGCCGGAGTTTTTCTTCGGTCTGCGCTTGTTCGTTCTGCAAATCGCGTAAAGACCGGTTCGCTTCCGAGATGGCTTTTTCAGACTCGGCGAGTGCATCGCTGGCCTGATCTTTGGCGCTCTCGGTCTTATTGATGTCTGTTTTTAATGCTTTCAGTTTTTGCTGCAACTCTGCACGTTCAGCTTCTGCTTTATTTTTTTGCAGGGCGCGCGAGTTACTGGCGGCAAAGCCTGATGCTGCTGTACCTGTGATCGACAGGCACAGCAGACTGGAAAGCAAAAAGCGTGTGTGTTTTTGCATCTAGGATTACTTGGATTTACCCTGGCTGGCAACGGCTTTCAGTGCGGCTTCAATCGCCGACTGGTCACCGAGGTAATAATGTCTGATTGGTTTCAGATCAGCATCCAGTTCATACACCAAAGGCTGACCATTAGGAATATTCAGATTGACGATATCGTCGTCGCTGATGCCATCGAGCATTTTGATCAGGGCGCGCAGGCTGTTGCCGTGTGCTGAGATCAGGATACGTTTGCCAGAGCGGATCGCAGGTGCAATGCTGTCTTCCCATGCCGGTACGACGCGTGCCACTGTGTCTTTCAAACATTCTGTCAATGGGATTTGTTTGCGATCCAGACCGGCATAACGCGGATCATTAAACGACGTGCGGTCATCGTCTTCTGCCAGCGGATTTGGCGGTGTGTCATAGCTGCGGCGCCATACCAATACTTGGTCATCACCGTACTTGGCGGCAGTTTCTGCTTTGTTCAGGCCTTGCAGCGCGCCATAGTGGCGCTCATTCAGACGCCAGTCGTGCACGACTGGCAGCCACATCAGATCCATTTCATCGAGCGTGCCCCACAGCGTGCGGATTGCACGTTTGAGGACGGAAGTGTAGGCCAGGTCAAATGTCAGCCCGGCTTCTTTGAGTAATTTCCCCGCTTGTGTCGCCTCGGCGACGCCTTTCGGGGTCAGGTCAACGTCGGTCCAGCCGGTGAAACGGTTGTCAAGATTCCAGGTGGATTCACCGTGTCGCATTAATACGATTTTGTACATAGTGGTCAGTTTAAGTCGTGGTTAGTATGCATTTAAATATGTTCGCTGCATCTATTTTATAATGACGGGCTTCTGATAACCATTTTTACTACTGGAAACCTGTGAAATTCATTCTTGATAATATTTTTCTGATCGGTATTGCGTTGATTTCTGGTGGTGCTTTATTGCTGCCTTTGTTGCAACGCCGTGGTGCCAAAGTGTCGCAATTACAGGCGACACAATACATCAATCAGGGCAAAACGCTGGTGCTGGATGTGCGTAGCGCAGACGAATTTGCGACGGGCCATCTGCCGAATGCAAAAAATATCCCGCTGGCAGAAATCAATAATCGCTTGAAAGAAATCGAAAAGTCCAAAAATGCAGTGGTGATCACTGTCTGCGCGACGGGCGTGCGTTCTTCGAATGCCGTTTCTGTGTTGAATAAAGCCGGATTTGCGCAGGTATTCAGTCTCGATGGTGGCACCGAAGCCTGGAAAACCCAGGGTATGCCGATTGTTAAGTAAGCTGTAAAGTAGCTGGAGAAGTGTATGAAACCGCAAGTTCGTATGTATAGCACGGGCGTTTGTCCGTATTGCACGATGGCTGAACGCCTGTTGAAATCCAAGGGCGTCGATGAAATCGACAAAGTGCGCATTGATCTTGATCCTGCCGAACGCGACGCGATGATGCAGAAAACCGGGCGCCGCACGGTGCCGCAGATTTACATCGGCGACACCCATGTCGGTGGTTTTGACGATTTGTCGGCCCTTGATCGTGCCGGTAAGCTCGATGCTTTGCTGAATCCTTGAGTAGAAAATCCGGCTTTGACCGGATTTTCTACGGGCTTGCTGTTGAAGTGTCTGCGAAGTTGTGATTTTTGCAGTCTCCTTGCTACAATAAGGCGGCGCGATCTTGAAATGGCCAGAATCGGCCCTATCTGCCCATCTCGCTGTTCATTATTAATCTTTTAGAATTTTAGAAAGTCTCACATGTCTGACGAAAATCTGCAGCCCGTATTCCAAATCCAACGCGTATATCTGAAAGATTTGTCGCTTGAACAGCCAAATTCTCCAGCGATTTTCCTGGAACAAGAAGCCCCTGGCATCGAAGTTTCTGTTGATGTCGGCAATGAAAAACTGGCGGATGGCATTTTTGAATCCACAGTGACAGTGACTGTGACAGCTAAAATCGGCGACAAAGTAGCGTTCCTGGTTGAAGGCAAACAAGCGGGTATTTTCGAAGCGCGCAATATCCCTGAAGATCAGCTCGATCCATTGCTGGGTATCGGTTGCCCGAACATCATCTATCCATACCTGCGTTCTAACGTCGCCGATGCGATCACCCGCGCTGGTTTCCCACCGATTCATCTGTCGGAAATCAACTTTGAAGCCTTCTATGCGCAACGTTTGCAAATCGCAGCAGATCAGGCTAACGCAGCTGAAGCACCTGCGACTATCCAGTAATTTTCCTGATACCCGCCGGATCGCCATCTGATTGACGATCCGCGCTGGTGAAGAAAGAAGTTCATGCGCGGCTTGATTTCCATTTCTACCCTGAGTCTGTTGGCGACGCTGGTGACAGCGCCGGTGCAGGCGATGGAGTTCCGTTCGGTTGGTGCGACGCCTGTGATTATGTACGACGCGCCATCGGTCAAAGGTGGCAAAGTCTATGTGGCGCCACGCGGCATGCCGGTGGAAGTGATTTTCACCTCGGGTGCGTGGAGTAAAGTCAGGGATATGGCGGGCGACCTGAGCTGGGTCGAATCCAAGGATCTGATTACCCGCCGCAATCTGATTGTGCGGGTTGCCAACGCGAAAATCCGCGCCAGTGCTGATGACAGTGCCGCACTGGTATTCAGCGCTGAGAAAAACGTCTTGCTGGAAATGGCCGAACCTGCTTCGGCCGGTTGGGTCAAAGTCCGGCATCGCGACGGGCAACTTGGTTACGTAAAAGTGAACGAGGTCTGGGGTTTATAATTCCGCCCTGATCGCTGGTTTGACGGCAGTAATTCAAAAGAGGACAGCGTGCTGTCCTTTTTTTGTATGTGATGCGTAATGACAGATTGTATTTGCGGGCGTAAAGCTGGCGGAATCGATCACTGAAGACAGCCGGTATTTCAGGGCGAAATTCGCATACTCCCCCTGTTTTTATAAAAAAACCACCGATTGTCGGCATAAATAAAGGGCTTCAAAATATACTGGTGGGAGTATATTTGAGCCGTTTCTGATGATTTCCATCGTAGGTAAGAGCATGAATATCAGCGTATTAGGCGCAGGTGCCTGGGGCACAGCAGTGGCGATTGCCCTGACAGCAAAAAACAAAGTATTGATGTGGGGCCGGAATCAGGCCGCGATGCAGGAAATGCAGGTGCAGCGTGAGAATGTCGCCTATCTGCCGGGTTTTCCGCTGCCAGACAATCTCGAAATCACTGCGGATTTTTCCGCTGCAATGGCGCATGTTGCGGGGAATGACAGCCTGCTGGTGATTGCGACTTCGGTATCCGGTCTGCGCCCGACTTTAGAGGCTTGCCTGCCGTATGCGCCGCAAAATGTGATCTGGCTGTGCAAAGGTTTTGAAGAGGCGACGCAGTTACTGCCGCATCAGATTGCCCGCGAAATACTGGGCGATGATGTGGCCATCGGTGCTTTGTCCGGTCCATCGTTTGCACAGGAAGTCGCGCAGGGATTGCCTTGCGCGCTGACGATTGCTTCGACTTCACCGGCACTCTGCCAGCGTGTTGTGCAAGCTTTGCACGTCAATGCGATGCGGGTGTATTCCAGCGACGATCTGGTCGGTGTCGAGGTCGGCGGGGCAGTCAAAAATATTCTGGCGATTGCCACCGGTGTGGCTGACGGACTGGGTCTTGGCCTGAATGCGCGGGCGGCCTTGATGACACGCGGTCTGGCAGAAATCAGTCGGCTTGGCGTTGCGCTCGGCGGTAAAGCGGAAACCCTGATGGGCCTGACTGGCGTTGGCGATTTGATCCTGACCTGCACCGGTGATTTGTCGCGTAACCGCAAAGTCGGCCTGGCGCTGGCACAAGGAAAGTCGCTCGCGGTGATTATCGAAGAGTTGGGTCATGTTGCCGAAGGCGTACGTTGCGCGCAGGCGGTGCGCAGTCTGGCAGCCCGACTGGGCGTCGATATGCCGATTACGAACGCGGTGGCGGGAGTTTTATTTGATGGCGTTTCTGCCAGAGAAATGAGTATGCGCTTGTTAGCTCGCGATTCTAAGCAGGAAGTCAGCTGAATCAATAACGGCGGCGTTGTGCTGGGTATTCCAGCACCCGCGTGATCACCGGTTCGGCAATTGCGTGGCGCTGCATCAGCTCTCGGGTTTTTGCGAATCCCAGTATGTCCAGATAGTGCAGCCCGATATCCACCAGTAAGCGTGAAATCACATCTTTGCGCCGCAATGGCTGACAATATTTGCGTAAAGCTTTACGGCGGCGGCTTCCTGGCATGACGGGCTCCGGCTGGTGGCAAGAATCCAGTATAAAGCCAGCCATGCAGCTTTGCCACTATCGCGTTGTCAAATGTGCATAGATCATCATCAACTTGCCCTGTGTCATTGCCGTTCTGAGCGACGATCAGAGCGTGGGAAAATCGGTGGCGTTGATGAATTCAGCCAGCAGTGCTTCCAGTCCTTGCTGATCTTCTGCTGAAAAGCGGTTCAGATGAGGGCTGTCGATATCAAACACACCGGCGACCTGTCCATTCACGATCACAGGAATCACGATTTCAGAATTCGATGCAGAATCACACGCGATATGCTCGGGAAACGCGTGTACATCGGCAACCAACACCGTGCGTTTTTCCGCTGCTGCAGTACCGCAGACGCCACGTTTAAACGGAATGCGTGCGCAGGCGACTTTGCCCTGAAACGGCCCGACCAGTAAATCATGTGGAAATTCTGTCGTGGGTTTTTTTGCCGGTGTACACAGATAAAACCCGGCCCAGTTCAGCCCCGTCAGGCTGTGATAAATAAAGGCTGAAAATTGCGACGCGTTGGTGCTCAGATTGCGTTCGCCTTCTAAGATGCTGCGAATCTGTTTTACCAGCAAGGCATAATCTGGTTTTTCGCTGGCGGCCGAAGTTTCAAACATGGTGTTTTCTCTTGAAATAAAATGTCGCGCTGACTTAAGTTGAGTAAGGCACGCGCGATAAAAAATGCTCAGGCTTTATTCAGCCTTGGCCTTTAGCCTGGGTTTCGCTTTTGCTTTTGCTGTTGCGTTCGCTGTGGCCGGTGCCGGATGTACTTTGGGCTTTGTGCCGGATGCCAGCTTTGTCGCATGATGTTGTGCTAAGTGGCGACCCACCTGCGAAGGCTCAACACGGAATTGCATACGCTGCCGTGTTGCCAGTGCTTTGTTTGCCATGTTGAACCTCGCAGAATGATCAGGGTCGCCGCTTACAGCACGTAGCGCGACAAGTCTTCATTAACCGACAATGCGCCGAGTCGCTCTTCAACATAGGCCGCGTCTATCGTCACCACTTTTCCGGCGTTTTCGTGTGCTGCGTAAGAGATTTCCTCCAGCAGTTTTTCCATCACAGTGTACAGCCGGCGCGCACCGATATTTTCGGTTGTTTCATTGACGGAATAAGCGATGCTGGCGAGTTTTTCCACGCCTTCCGGAGTGAAGTCCACCGCAACATCTTCGGTTGCCAGTAGTGCCTGATACTGACGTGTCAGGCAAGCGTCGGTGCTGGTCAATATGCGTTCAAAATCGGCAATCGATAAGGATTCAAGTTCGACGCGGATAGGGAAACGGCCTTGTAATTCCGGGATCAGATCCGACGGTTTGGCAAGATGGAATGCGCCAGAAGCAATGAACAGAATATGATCGGTTTTGATCATGCCATACTTGGTATTGACCGTCGTGCCCTCAACCAGCGGCAGCAAATCGCGTTGTACACCGGCGCGCGAAACTTCGGCACCGCCGGTTTCTGAGCGCGATGCAATTTTATCGATTTCATCCAGAAAAACGATACCGTTCTGCTCTACGTTTCTGATCGCGTCCTGTTTCAATTCTTCTTCGTTGACCAGTTTTGCCGCTTCTTCTTCAATCAGCAATTTGAATGCTTCTTTGATTTTCAGTTTGCGGGTTTTCTTGCGGCCATTGCCCATGCCAGAGAACATGGTTTTAATCTGCTCGGTCATTTCTTCCATGCCCGGCGGTGCCATGATTTCCATGTGGGTTACCGCTTCAGCCACTTCCAGTTCGATTTCTTTGTCGTCCAGCGCGCCTTCACGCAGACGTTTGCGGAAAGTCTGGCGGGTCGCATTGTCAGCGGCTGGCGCAGCTTCACTGCCTTCAGGATGAATGCCGAAATCGCGTGCCGGTGGCAATAGAATATCGAGAATGCGGTCTTCTGCCGCATCTTCCGCGCGCAGCCGGACTTTGCGTGTCGCAGACTCGCGGGTCTGCTTGATGCCGATATCGACCAGATCGCGGATGATGGTATCAACGTCGCGCCCGACGTAACCGACTTCGGTAAATTTAGTCGCTTCAATTTTAATGAAAGGGGCATCCGCCAGTTTCGCGAGACGACGGGCGATCTCTGTTTTACCGACGCCTGTCGGGCCTATCATCAAAATGTTTTTTGGCGTGATTTCATGGCGTAACGGTTCTTCGACCTGCTGGCGACGCCAGCGATTGCGCAGGGCAATTGCGACTGCCCGTTTCGCTTTGGCCTGACCAACCACGTGTTTATCGAGTTCAGAGACGATCTCTTGCGGAGTCATATTCATGCTGTTTCCTATCTGCTTCTTAAATCCATACCGGCGCCGCAGGCGCTCATCAGGCATGGTGAATCAAAATTATTCCAGGGTTTCTATGGTGTGCGACAAATTGGTATAAATACACAATTCACCTGCAATCGTCAGCGACTTCTTGACGATTTCGACTGGCGACAAATCGGTATTTTCAAACAGGGCAATCGCGGCTGATTGTGCAAAGGTGCCGCCAGAGCCGATTGCGCCTATGCCCTGATTCGGTTCGAGCACATCACCATTGCCGGTGATGACCAGGGTCGTGTCTTTGTCTGCCACCAACAGCATTGCTTCCAGGCGACGTAACATACGGTCGGTACGCCAGTCTTTGGCGAGCTCCACCGATGCGCGCATCAGATGCCCCTGATGTTTTTCCAGTTTAGATTCAAAGCGTTCGATTAATGTGAATGCATCTGCGGTACCGCCAGCAAAACCCGCCAGTACTTTATTGTGATACAGCTTGCGCACCTTGCGCGCTGTACCTTTCATAACGATATTGCCAAGGGTGACCTGGCCATCGCCGCCGAGGGCGACTACATTGCCGCGCCGTACCGTCAGGATGGTGGTGCCGTGAAATTGTTCCATAAGGACCTCATAAATGGTTGAAACTATGTCGCGAAGCTTCGCAGGCTCGCGCCGGCAGAGATTGAAGCAGAACGAGACTGCGTACTGAGCGGATCTTGTTACGTGAGTGCTTGCTACCGCTATACTTATTTGAAAATCGTCTTTGTCAGACGGATGACAGATAGGCGCAAGAATAAAAAGCGACAACACACACGCGATGGCGCATCGGAACCAGAAAGAAAATGGGGTGTGTCGGCAGAATTACAAGAAGTCTAGTGCTTACGCAGTGAGATGCTGGCGATATTTTTTAAACCCATCGCGTTAAATAACATCATGACCAGATAATTCACTTCTTCAAACCGGATAGTTACGCCGGGTTTGCCGACGATGGGTGCCAGGCCGTTTAATAACTCAGCGGAGGCACTGAATTCCACGCGGTCAAGTTTCGAGCAATCGATGATCAAAGGCTGGTGCTGTGCTGCTTGTTCAGCAATTTTTTTCACCAGCGTGTCGACGCTGCCATCCACCATTGCAGGCATGAAGAAACGATCAGAAGGCGCTTCTTCCTCTTCATGATTGAGCTCTGGGAAGGCATCGGTGACATTATTCTGAGGTGCTTCGAACGATGGCGGAGACACTTCAAACGTAATGCAGTAATCCATGCTGGCTTCTTCGAATGCTTTTTCAAAGTGCAGCAATTGCAGAATTTCCAATAACAGCAGCCACGGTGCTTCTGTTTCATCACGCCGCCCGACCTGCAAAATGGCGCGAATTTTATCTGTCAGGCTTTGTGCGCCGACCAGCATCAGATCATGCCCGGTCTTTTTCAGATTTTTGAGTGTCCGTAACAATAAGCCGCAGCCGACAGGATCAACTTCTTTAATTTTTGAGAAATCCAGACGCAGGCTAGGACTTTTTGCGCTCGCAATATTAATTTTTTCCAGTATTTTGACAATGGTAGCGTCAAGTTTTACCGGGAAAAGTATGCTTGGTCGGGACGCATCCTTAGGATGCGTGTCGGCTTCTGGCTGCGGTGTATTTTCAGGCCACAATGGAGGCGAGGTTTCAAATTTGTTGGCGTAATCGAGCGAGAGGCTTTCAAACTTATGCTGATTATTCGTGATCCGGTATAAATCAAATAGCATCTGCCAGCCTATTTCGGTCGCCAGTCCCAGATGTTGGTGATGTACAGCGGCATCCAGCATTTGCTCTGCCACTTCATTTTGTCCGCTTGCAAACAAAATAGCTGCTTCTTCGAGAACCGGTACGGATTCACTATAGGCAAGTGCTGACCCCGGAATTTCTGTATTGTGGCCGAGCAGATAATCTGACGGCATCGGCATTGGCAGCGTTGTTTGAAAATCCGCTATAGGACCGCGATTTGTCAGAGGTTGTGTGTGTTCGGTGAGATCAAATTTACTGTTGCCGAGTTTTTTTGAAATATCGGTTTTGGTGATGACCGGCGGGCGCGTCTTGACGATGTCGCGCGACATTTCAAATTCTATGGCATCAATTTTTCGTTCAGTAGCACGAGCGACGTGGCGCTGGGCAATGACAGAATTGCTGAAAACCTCGCTGTCATGGAAACCTGTAATAACAGTGTTACCAGATTTAGAGCGAGCTTTTCTTGAAGAAGATTTCTCGGTGGAGCGATCTTCTTTTTTGCCACCTTTTTTACCGAAAAGAGAAAAAATCCCCACACTATTCCTAAAAAAATACGTCTTAAACGAGTGAAATTTGTACTTGCTAAGTATATTCTTAATTGAGCGTAAATAGTAAGCTGCGCTTTTCTGACTTAACAATGTTTTATTTTTTACAAAAATCAGTTTTTTTAAAATATCTTAGAGAAGTTAGCATATTAAGCTCATATACACAAAAATGGAGGCATTTAGCCTCCATTTCGCATTTAACTACGCCATCTGTGTAAATTTAATTTTACATTTCGTAACAAGGCAGAAATTAAAAACTGGTTCTGACTCCGGCGATAAAGCTTCTGCCTGGTTGTGGAACACTTTCTCTCAATATCGAAGTGGACAGGCGTATATCCTGATTCAGCAAATTTCTGGCCATCAGGAACCAGGTAATTTGTTGTCCTTGATACGGATGAGAGTAACTCAGGTTGGCGTCTATTTTGGTATACGAAGGTGTGACGTAATTTTCGAAACTGGCCAGTCTGTCCTGACGCTGTGCATGCAGGATATTCAGCGATGTGCGCCAAGCCCCTTGTTTGAATCCCAAATCGAAACCAGCACGTGTGGCCGGTTGCAACGGTAAGTTTCCGAGATCAGTCAGTGTACCGCGCGAGATATCAGCAAAGGCGCGCGCAGAAAATCCTTCTCCCAAGTGGTTATAACTGATTTCCGCTTCGCCACCGCGAATCTTCGCAGTCGCCTGTGACCAGTTGCGCAAAGTAAATTCAGCGTCCGCCTGAGGGATACCTTCTCCATCTACTTTGGTGCCATCCGTATGACCATAGATATAGTTGTCGACTTGATTAATAAATGCATTCAACTTCCAGCGCAGCAATCCGGTGGATTTTTGCAGGGTGAATTCGAGATTATGTGAAATCTCTTTTTTCATGTTGATATTGCCGATATCGAACGTCGCTGTTGATTCGTGCGGGCCTGCTGAATACAATTCTTCTGTTGCCGGAGCGCGTTGCGCGAGTGACAAACTCAGACCGGCGCTATAGCCCGGAGTAAATTGCCATAAACCACCGGCAGACGCGGAATACAGATTGAAGTTTCTGTGAGCGAGTGCACTGATTTCGTCTGGTTCACGGCTGACATTTTCAAGGCGTACACCTGCGCTGCCAAGAACATCACCAAACTGACGTTGTTCCAGCGCGAATACCGCAACCGAGGTTGATTTGGTTGAAGGAACGGTATCAGCGCGGCCACTTGCAGCCGACAATGCTGAGAATTTGGTCTGTTCCGTCTGCAGCCCCCAACTGCCTTGCCAGCCGGACCAGTTCGCATGCGACAGGACGATGCGACTTTCCAGCATTTTGTTTTTAAAGTTTGTGACCGGGGTGCCGTCTTCAGCTTTTTCGGTGTGCTGATAATCAGTGCCGCTGAGTTTAAATTTCAGACTATCAAAACCTTTTAGTGGCGAGTTGAGCTGGCCTTCCAGATCAAGCCTGTTCTGCCGCAGATCGATAAAGGATTTTTCTGCAGTTGGTATGCCGTAATGGTCGTTCAGAGTTTGCACCGCTGCGCCCAGATAACCCCACGATTGAATCAGGGATGCACCGGCAGCGAGACTGTTTGAACGGGTGAAACTGGAAGGTAGTTTGCCATCTGCTGATGCCGGATCTGACAGGTTTGCTTTACCCGGGATATCATAATTTCCGGTTTCACGGCTGTTGCCGTCTACATGTAATCCTATGTTGCCGCTGGAACCATCCACGGAGAATGAGCCACTTTTTTCCTGATTCACTGTGCCGTATCTGAGCTCCGCTTCGCCAGTGATTTTTTTATTTAATACGGTGGGAATGCGATTGTCGATGACGTTGATCAGACCACCGATGGCACCGCTGCCGTAGAGCAAAGCCGCTGGGCCGCGCAAAATTTCGATTTGTTGTGCGGTCGAGCTTTCACTGGCGACTGCGTGATCGTTAGACAGGCTGGAGACGTCGGCAACACCCATACCGTTTTGCAGAATTTTTACCCGTGGTCCTTCCAGACCGCGGATGATAGGTCGCGATGCGCCTGCACCGAATCCTGAGGCGGATACACCGAGCTCGTTACCCAGCGTTTCACCGAGTGAGGTGCCAATTTTTGCGCGAAGCTCAGGGCCGGACAGTATTTTTGCCGGCGTCAGTACTTGCATGTCTTCGCCATTTCCCAGTGGGTTGGAAGTGACTGTGACAGTATTGATCGCTTGTGCGTTGGCGTTGCAATGAGCAAGGGCGGAGAGGACGGCGGCTGCGGCAATGGTGCGGTGAAATTGCATGATTTTTCCTGAAACATGAAAATGAACAAAGCAGACCGCTCAGAAGAGCGATCTGAAAAAACGAGCTGAGTGCCGGATGAAATTGAATTCCGGCTGAGATTTTCAATGCTTCAGAAAGGCGGGGCGCGTGAAGAGAATGAGAGCTGTATGCTGGCCAGCCAGACGATATTGGCGGCAAAGGTGTTAATGAAGTCTGTTGTATCGATGGCCGAAAGTGTCGGCACTCTGGCATCGAGATAATCCGCAGCAACGGTCGCGTCAAATAAGGCGCAGGAGTGCAGTGCTCTTTCGTCGGAATCCGAAGTGGCTTGCCAGAACGTGTAACTGTTGCTGAGCGCGGTGACTTGCGCTTTGCCACCAGGCCAGCCCGCGTGCGCGAGTTTATGAGAAAGACTGACCCATTGCGCCAGCAATAAAGCGGGCAGCAGCAGACACAACAGCCAGTGGCTGCTGCGTCTGTGTCTGAATGGATAAGATGAGCTCATTTGTATCGAAAACTTGACCGGATATTGCTATGGGTATTGCGTTGTAAGTTGTGTTGCAAAAAGCCAACATTCTTTCCTTGATTGGCAGGTGCAAGACGCGGCTTGGATAGCTGAATATCTACAAAGTTCCTTATTGGTGCAACACTGTTGCAGTTCCTTGAGTAAAAAAAGCGTGTAACTGATCACACGCTTTTTACTTTAACGCTTTTTTGTGACAGTGGAATTAATCACCGTACAGTTTTTGTTTCATTTCGCGTCGTTGCTGAGCTTCGAGTGACAGCGTTGCTGTCGGACGTGCCAATAAGCGTGGAACGCCGATAGGCTCGCCTGTTTCTTCGCACCAGCCGTAGTCACCTTCATCGATGCTGGCGATAGATTGCTGAACTTTTTTCAGCAATTTGCGTTCGCGGTCACGGGTACGTAACTCAAGCGCATGTTCTTCTTCGATCGTGGCACGGTCTGCCGGATCGGGAACTAATACGGTTTCGCGAAGATGCTCGGTAGTTTCGTCGGCATTCTTCAATAAATCCTTTTCAAGCTGTTGCAAACGGGCCTTGAAAAATGCCAGTTGTGCAGCGTTCATATAGTCCTTCTCTCCCATCGCGAGGATTTGTTCCTCGGTGAGCAGGGCTTCGGGGGCGCTGACTGTAGCAGTCGATTTAGATGATTTAGTTGCCACTTCGCTTACTTTCGATACAACGGGTTAACACATAGAAAAAGTCTGAAACGATGAAGTTTTCAGATAATTTATCCTCCCCTTACTGATATGAAAAGCAGCATTTTTACTCATGCCACTTGCACAACAGACAATGCCTGATATCAGTAGCCCGACAGTTTATACTAAACAATGCTCCAGACCTTGAATAAATATGTCTTTTGGTAGATTTTTGCCAATAAACACCATTTTGCTTTCTTTCGTTTCTTTATCCCCCCATTTCGCGCCGACATCAGTTCCCATGATCTGATGCACGCCCTGGAAGATCACCTTACGGTCAGCACCTTGCATGTACAGCACGCCCTTATAACGCAGCATGCGCGGGCCGAATACCTGCACCAGTCCACCTAAAAATTCGTCAAGCTGCCCGGTATTGAATGGGCGTGTGCTTTTAAATACAAATGCGGCGATATCGTCAGAATGATGGGCGTGATGATGATTATGCGCATGTTCGTGCCCGTGTTCATGCGTGCAATGTTCATCACAGTGTTCGTCATCGTGCGCATGTTCAGCATGATGTTCGTGGGAATGTTCTTCTTCACTTAAAAATTCGGGATCGAGATCCAGTTTTGCGTTCAGGTTGAAGCCTTTCAGATCCAGCACTTCAGCAATGGCAATTTTGCCGAAATCGACAGTGCTGATTGGCGCACGTGGATTGATATGCGTCAGACGTGAACGCAGACTCGCCAGTTGTTTGGCATCAACCAGATCAATTTTAGACAGCAGAATCTTGTCGGCAAAGCCCACCTGACGCTGCGCTTCTTCATGTTCATCGAGTTGCTGCATACCGTGACGCGCATCAACCACGGTGACGACTGCATCAAGCATGTAGTAGGTGCCGACTTCTTCATCAACGAAGAAAGTTTGCGCCACCGGGCCAGGATTGGCCAGACCTGTGGTTTCGATAATCACACGGTCGAAATCAATCTTGCCTTCGTTCTTTTGTTGCATCAACTTACTGAGTGCGATGATCAGATCGCCGCGGACAGTGCAACAGATACAACCATTGTTCATTTCGACGATTTGTTCATTGCTGTCCTGAACCAGAATTTCATTGTCGATATTTTCCTGACCGAATTCATTTTCGATCACGGCGATTTTATAGCCGTGGTTTTCCTGCAGGATGCGATTGAGCAGGGTCGTTTTTCCCGCGCCCAGAAAGCCGGTAAGAATAGTGGTTGGAATCAGTGCCATAGTGTCAGAAGGAAAAGTTAATTGGAACAGTCAGCACACCAGCCCTTGATGGTCAGCTCGATGTCATGACTTTGAAAACCGCGCCCAAGCGTTGCCTGCAGGGTCGCTTGCAATTGCTCGCGTAAAGACGCCGGTTGTTCTGCATCATCGAGACAAAACACGCGGGCGCAGCGGGTGCATTTGAAATGGCCGTGCTGGTGCTGCGTCACGCCGCTTTTCGAATCGCCTGACTGTTCACTGCCGGTGCTGTAGCGGAAAACCCGGTCATCGCCCGGAATTTTATGCGTCAAGCCAGCTTCCGTCAGGCAATCCAGTGCGCGGTACAAGGTGACTCTGTCCATTTCAGGCAGCGCATCCTGCACTTCCAGATGCGACAACGCACGTTTGGTATCCAGCAATACAGACAATACGCCCAGCCTCGCATCGGTAACGCGGACGCCACTGGCCCGCAACAAGTCCGAGGCTTGTGCCTGATCGCTGACGGAGTGGCTGTGATGCGCAGATTTCATATTGAATGCAGAAAAGAGTAAGCAAGAATAAGTAAGAGTAAGCAGGCATTATGCCTGAAAATGCAATTCAGTTGCAAAAGTGCGTCTGATCAAAACAACGTCAGGCAGACGTCGTGTGAGCACAGCAGTGTTTCTATTCATCGTCTTGTCATATTTACTTTTTAAACTGCGCACGGTGAATCCGCTGATGCGTCTCGTTCTGCGTCCCGATTCTTACTAAATTTGTGCGCCGCGCATCGCTGATGCCCGCGTTTTGACGTCAATTATTCTGGAATTCTACTCATGTCAGATCAACCTCAATCAGGTCGCCGTAAGGCATTAAAATTCCTCGCTGGTGCACCGTTGCTGCCGCTCGGTGCAATGTCCACTGCATCGCTGCTTTCTGCCTGTGGTGGCAGCTCGGCGGTTGCTGCGGCTCCGGCTGCTCCTGTGGCGAATTTTGTTTCTGCAGATTTCACTGCAATGACTGCGCCAACATTGACGAATGCCGCCGCGATGGCAACGACGACAGTGGCTTCCAGCCTGAATGTGACGTTTAGCGACAACTCTACGCAAACCTACAAACTGGCCTATCAGCCATTCTTCCTGACCGGTGACATGGTGCCGAACGGTAACGGCGGCACAGTGTTGGCCGGTGGTTACTACGACATCAATAACAAACCGATTATTGATGCGACCGTTGCGGGCAAAGAACGTCAATATTTCTCAGATTCGCCGGATGGCACTTCCCTGTTATCGTTGCCGAATCCGACAGTGACAGGCATCAAAGGCAAAGCAGTATTTGCGGTGGTGCAGTTCGAATACACAACCTGGGCGCAAGATGGCAAAACCGATATGTACGGTAAATTGCCTTCACCTATCGCTGTACTGACACTGGATCAGGATCAGACAACCGGTAAATTGAGCCTGGTGAAATACCATAACGTCGATACATCCAAAGCCAATGGTTTGTGGATTACCTGCGGTTCCAGCCTGTCGCCGTGGGACACACATCTGTCTAGCGAAGAGTATGAACCAGATGCGTTCACGATTTCGTCGAACGCGATGTTCGCGGCATACAGCACCAATTTGTTTGGTGACGCAACGAAAGCAAATCCGTACCACTATGGTCATTTGCCAGAAGTGACAGTCAATCCTGACGGTACTGGTTCGATCAAAAAACATTATTGCCTGGGTCGTATTTCGCATGAGCTGATACAGGTTTTCCCGGATAACCGCACGGCATTGATGGGTGACGATGCAACGAATGGCGGCTTGTTTATTTTCGTGGCAGACAAAGAAAAAGACCTGTCTTCCGGTTCTTTGTATGTGGCTAAAATAGGTGCGGGTTTCTCACTTGATACTGCAGCTGCCGGTGCGTCACTGAGCTGGATTAAACTCGGCTCTGCGACCAGTGCAGAAATCGAAGCATTGGCAAACAAGCTGAAACCAACTGACATCATGGATGTGGCCAATACCGATCCAAAAGATGCGACTTACACCAAGATTTATATCAGTGGAAAAATCCAGTGGGTACGCGTCAAAGCTGGTATGGAAAAAGCAGCGGCTTTCCTTGAAACACATCGTTATGCGGCGTTGATGGGCGGCAGTATGGCCTTGACGAAGCTTGAAGGCACGACCGTGAATGCAAAAGACAAGATTGCTTATTCTGCTTTGCAAAACATGCAAAGTTCCATGGTGCGCGGTAATGCGGCATGGAACGAAGCATTCGGCGTGACCTTAGAAAAAGCCTTGAACGCAGGCGGTATTCTGGCGCATACGCTGGCGGGCGGTCAGAAAGATACTTCTGGTGCGGCCATCAACAGTGAATGGGTGCCGACTGTCACCAAAACATTGCTGATCGGTGAAGATATTGCGGCGGATGCGTTGGGCAATACAGCGAATCCGGACAAAATCGGCGCGCCGGATAATCTGAAATTCTCCGAAAAACTGCGCACCTTGTTTATCGGCGAAGACAGCAGCTATCACGTCAACAACTTCCTGTGGGCTTATAACGTCGACACCAAAAAGCTGACCCGCGTTGCATCTATGCCTGCCGGTGCTGAGGCAACTGGTTTGTCGGTGGTGGATAATCTGAATGGCTGGACCTACATCACCAGCAATTTCCAGCACGCTGGCGATTGGGGCAGCATTCACAATATCGTTAAGCCTACGCTCGATCCGTTGGTGCGGGCGAACTACAAAGATCGTTTCGCTTCTGCGGTTGGCTATCTGACTGCCGATGTCAGCAGTGTCAAACTGGCGAAATAAATTCTGATGAATGCACTTCCGGCGCAGATCTGACCGGAAGTGCGACGCAGGTTTGAATGAAAAAGGGCAGATGATTCTGCCCTTTTTTACGTCTGAATATACTGGGGGGAGTATATTGGGATGCCCTTATTCTATAAGGACATCAGGGGTATTGATGGCTCAGTAACGGGGAGTATCTGCTCTCTGTGTTTGAGCGCTCATCTAAAAACGAGCGCTCATTACAGCGCGGTTGATCTGCGTACAAATCAATCAAGAAAATCCGCATATTCTTTTTGCGCATAGCCTTTTAAATTTTGCCATGGCAGCTTAGTGCTGAGCGGAGCTTGCAGTTTGACTTCAACGCGGCGGAAGAAAGTACCGGCTTTATCACCGCTTTCGATGATCAGCGGAATTTGCTTTTGCTCATCCCACAATACTCTCTGGAAATTACCATTCATTTCGCGTTCACGCCATTGCGCACCGCTGACGGTCGATGCCTTCTTTGATAGCGGCATGGCTTTGACGAGTTTAGGATCAAGCAGATAAAACGCGTTTTCCCACGAGCCATCGAAATTCACGTTGTCGTATTCAGAAACAGGAATAGCGATAATTTCTTTATCTTTCGTGTTCACGAATTCGATCTGGGTTTTATTATTTTCCTGGAACACATGGCGCGGAAGCACCACATGATTGAAGTGTTTGTGCTTGGCTTCTTTCGTGTTGCCAGCATTATTTTTCTTGTTGGTTTTCTCATCAGCATGATCGCCGTCTGCGTGGTCATGCATACCGGCTGGCAAAACGCGGGCGATCCAGACGTGTTTGGCGCGGCGTAACAGGGTTTCTTCGTAACGTGCTTCGCGCGTCACACCTTCTGGTGTTAACACACGACTGTAATTTTGTATCCGGATATCCAGATCCGGCGCCGCCGTCTCAGGCGTCGCTGGCGCTGCCATTGCAAAATGGCTGACGGTCAGTGGCAGGGTCAGGCTCAGTGCGGCGATAAGGTGCTTGAATTTCATTTTTAAATAAGACTTTCGTACTCGTGAATATTGCGATATCAGACGATATGCGCTGATAGCTGTAAAGATGAAAAAAACCAGAGGGCAACACCCTCTGGTTTTTGTATATATTCAGCGATGGAGGAATCAGAAGCCGTAAGCTGATTTCAGCAGTGTGAATACTTTAGTGTTGTCCAGTGTGCCTTTAAACGATTTTGCGCCTGCACCGGTGGCAAACAACTTCACATCACCACCACCGTGCGTTTCACTGGCCAGACGAACGCCGGTTTCTTGCAAGTAGTTATCGGCCAATACGGTTGCACTGTCCAGATTCGTACGCAGGTTAGGGCGATTAGGACCGTTACCGAACACCAGTGTGGTGTAAGTATTGCCATCGGCATCGAGACTTGGCTTGCCGTCGCGGTAGCCACGGTTGATATCCAGAATCGGATTGCCGCGTTTGCCATAGCCATTGAATGCCAGCGTGTGGTCATGATCTGCGGTGACTACGATCAATGTATTGGCCAGCGTCGGATCAGTCAGTTTTGCTTTGTCCAATGCTGCCTTCACAGCATCATCAAATGCGATGGTGTCTGTCAGTGCACGTTTCGCGTTGGTGCCGTGCAATGCATGGTCAATGCGGCCGCCTTCAACCATCAGGAAATAACCGTTCGAATTTTGCGACAGAATATCCATCGCTTTGGTCGTCATCTCGGCCAGGCTAGGCTGGTTCGCGCCTTCGCCAACCGGCGGTGTTGCAGTACGATCGAGCTCATATTCCAGATGGCTTTTACTGCTGTACAAACCGATGAATTTTTTATTCGTCGGCGCTGCCAGCATGTCCGCTTTAGTCGCCGCAACGGTGTAGCCTTTGGCTGCGAATTCATTCAGCAGATTGCGACCATCGGCACGACCGAGTTTACCAACACTGGTCGTTGCATCGTAAGGCAGGAAGTGGTTGCGGCCGCCACCCATCAGCACATCCACACCATCCAGCAAGGCGCTGTTGTAGCCTGCGCCACCTGGCACTGCCTGCGCCGCAATCGCGTATTGCGCATTGCGGTTACAGATATGCGAGAAAGTTGCGGCTGGCGTTGCATGTGTCAGCTCAGTCGTGGTGATGGAGCCAACTGCTTTGCCTTTGGCTTTTGCCAGTTCCAGTATGGTTGGTACCGAAGTGCCGTTACCTGTCGCGGCGCAATTGTTGATACCCAGATTGCCATTCGCATCTTTGCCCGGATTCGTCGCAACGGTGTCGGCAGACATGGAGATGACTTCGTTGTTCATCTTCACGCCTGTCATGTAGGCTGCCATCGATGGTGCGCTGTCGGTCGTCTGCGCATCATTAGAATAAGTCTTGATACGGGCCGTGCGTTCCAGCTTGTCCATATTCAGGCTGCCGTCTTCACCGTATTTAAAAATGCGGGATGCCGTGATGGTTGATGGGCCCATGCCGTCGCCCAAAAAGAAAATAATATTTTTTGCTTCGCCTGCAGCGTTTGCAGCATTGGCAAAAGTCATCGCCAGTGTGGCGGCTAAAAGTGTGCGTTTCATAATCAGTTATCCGTTCTCAACAATGTTGAATAATCACAAGCCAGAGGCCGATTTCACCAGACCGAAGACTTTGGTGTTATCGATCGTACCGAGGAAAGTATCGGCGCCTTTACCAATCGCACCGAGGAATACGTCAGTACCGCCATGTGTTTCGCTGCCTGCTGCCACGCGTACCACCGCTTCCTGATGGTAGGTATTGGCGCTGGTTGTGGTTTCATCGAGACTGATCATGCTGCTGCGGCTGCCTTGTGTACGATTTTCACCATTACCGAAACCGATGATGGAGTACGGTGCACCATCCAGATCTTTTTCGACTGCGCCGGTCACATAGTTTTTCACCACGCCGAGTACACCCGGATTGCCGCTGGCTGTTTTACCGGTACGTTTGGCGTAGCCGTTCAGTACCAAAGTATGGTCATGGTCAGCAGTGACCACGATGAGCGTGTTTTTCAGATCAGGGTCGCTGATTTTCGCTTTGGCAATCGCAGCTTTGATTGCATTGTCGAAAGCAACCGTGTCTTGCAATGCTTTCTTGGCGGTTGTTTCATGCAGAGCGTGGTCAATACGTCCGCCTTCAACCATCAGGAAATAGCCTTTGGAATTTTTCGCTAACACGTCCATCGCTTTGGTGGTCATGTCCGCCAGGCTTGGTTCTTTGGCCGGATCACGATCAAGGTCGTAGCTCATATGGCTGGAAGTGAACAGGCCGAGCAGGCGATCTGTTTTGGTACCGTCAATCGCATTGAATTCGGTCGCATTGCTCGCGTAGGCGTAGTTTTTCGCTTTCATTTCAGCGACTAAATCACGCCCATCGGCGCGTTTGCCACCGTTTTTAAATGGTGTGAAAAATTGCAGACCGCCGCCCATCAGTACGTCCAGACCTGTTGTGCCTAGCGCTGTGTTGTAGCCAGCACCGCCAGGAACGGCTGCCGCAGCGATATCATTTTCCAGATCGCGATGGCAGATATGTGAGTAGGTTGCTGCAGGTGTCGCATGTGTAACGCGGGTGGTCGTGACAACGCCAGCGGACAAACCTTTGGCTTTGGCCAGTTCCAGTAATGTGGTGGCGCTGGTGCCATTGTTGGTGCCGCAATTATTTGCCAGTTTGTTGCCGTTAACGTCGGCAACCGGGTCAACCGCGACGGTGTCCGGGGACATGGAAATCACTTCATTATTCATCTTGACGCCAGTCATATACGCTGACATCGACGGTGCGCTGTCAGTGACCTGTGCATCGTTAGAGAAGGTTTTAACGAAAGCGGTTTCTGGCAAGGTATCCATGGTCAGTTCGCCATCTTCACCGACAGAGTAAATACGCGCTGCTGTCATGGTCGTCATGCCCATGCCGTCACCCAAGAAAAAGATCACGTTTTTCGGTGCTTCAGCGACCGGTGCCGGATCGTTTGAGCTGGTGCCGCAACCTGTGACCGAGAGAGTAAGTGCGGCGCCGAGAACAGCGACGTAAAGAGGCTTGAATTTCATTTTCGTTTGTCCAGAGGGGTTAAAAGTATCCCAATGTAACAAGGCATTATTACCTGTCAGTGACGCCGCTGAAGGATGACGTAGACTGTTGTATTCATCATGTTTCTCTTGTTTTTTATAGAGAGATGAGGCAACCGCAAATGCGTGGTGATTGCCGGGATGGAATAGAATGCGCTGGCGGTGACTGCCCGGCCGCCGTGGCCTCGGTCGCAGTTGGTTGCAGGCGTAGCCACCAGAATTCATCGCTATTGATGAAATAAGCTAAAAATATACTGGGGAGAGTATATTTTGACGCCCTTATTTTATAAGGACATCAAGGGTGAAATCATGAAAACGAGGGGGAGTATGCTATTTCTTGGCGCGCGGATGCGCCTGATCATAGACTTTTGCCAGATGCTGAAAATCGAGCGAGGTATACACCTGCGTCGCGGCAATCGAGCTATGTCCCAGCATTTCCTGTACCGCGCGTAAATCGCCGGAGGATTGCAATACATGCGATGCAAAGGAATGACGCAGCATGTGCGGATGGACGTTGGCTGGTATGTCCAGACTTTGTGCATGGGCTTTGATGCGCAACTGCACCAGACGTGCCGAAATCCGTGTGCCGCGCTCACTCAGAAACAGCGGATGTGGGTCGGCTTTGACCAGACTGCCGCGGATAGCCAGCCAGTCGCGCACGGCTTCCAGCGCTGGCGCGCCGACTGGCACGATGCGTGGTTTGTTGCCTTTACCAGTCACGTGCACTTCGCCTTGATCCAGATCGATCCAGCCTGCCGATGCATAGCCAGGCTCTTGTACTGCAGCGACATCCAGGTCGACCAGTTCGGAAACGCGCAAACCACTCGAATACAAGAGTTCAAACATGGCGCGATTTGCGCGCGGCGTTGCCTCATCGCCACCGCGATGCGACACCAGACGCACAGCATCGTCGGCGCCAAGTGCTTTGGGCAAAGGCTTATTTTTTTTCGGCGCGCGTATACCTTCGACCGGGTTGCTGCTCAGGTCATGCTGCTCCATCAGCCAACGGTAAAAGCCGCGCCAGCTCGACAGTTTGCGTGCGATGCTGCGGGCGTTCAAACCTTGGGCATGGAGTTGTGAGGTAAAGCGGCGGATTTGCGTAGTGCTCAGTTCAGCGATTGCCTGTGACCCGGCGCATCGCTGCAATTCCCGCAGATCGAGTGCATAGCCACTGAGCGTATGCGGTGACAGCTGGCGCTGACTGCGTAAGACTTCCAGATACTCATGCAGTAGATTGTCGCCAGCGGCAGTCGTTTCCGGTAGGTGATCTGGCGTTGCCATGGCGACTCCGGTCTGGCGTCAGTGAATTAAATATCGATCAGGCAGGTCAATGCAGCGCTGCTGGTATCGGCGATGTTGACCAGAAAATCGGTAGCCATGTTTTTTGTGTAACGCGCCGGATCGGGCGAACCCAGCACCAGCAAACCGAAGGCCGGTGATGTTGGCGACAGACGCAGCGGCAGCATGGCGATGGATTGTACCGGTGCGCTGGCTTCTATCCAGCTGGCTGCCTCGAAATCCTGATTCGGACCGCAAAACGGCGTTGTCAGGCCTTTTGCAAACAGAATGGCATCTTCACTGGCGGGCGCAGCAAACCAGGTGTGAGAAAACTCAGGAGCGACATTCCACAGGCGCAAGGTGGCGTGCGGCAGCTGGAAAATATCCTGTAAACCCTGGGTCAGAACAAACGGCAGATCGACATCATTGCGCGCCAGCAGCAGGGCGCGCGTCCATGCCTGAAATTTTTTGCTGATGTCGTGATTTTCTTCCGCGATCCGCATTAATTCGGACAATCTGAGTTCCAGCGCGCGATACTTTTCACGCACGACTTCCATTTGTCGTTCTTGCAGAGAAATGGTACGACCCATGACCGGGCTCGTCAGTTTGACCGCACTCAGTAATTCTGCGTGCTCTTCAAAAAAATCCGGATTCTGGATCAGGTAGGTTGCGATGTCAGTTGAATTCATTACATTGATCAGAGATTAATTTCGCCTTCGAAGACCGTGACTGCCGGGCCGCTGAGCATAACAGAGCTGCCTTCGCCTTGCCACGCGATAGAGAGTTCGCCGCCATGGGTGGTGACGCGCACCGGGCTGTCGAGTAAGCCGCGCCGTATACCTGCGACAACCGCCGCGCAGGCACCGGTACCGCAGGCCAGCGTCTCACCCGCACCGCGTTCATACACGCGCAAGCGGATATGATGACGATCGTTAATTTGCATAAAACCAGCATTCACGCGCTTGGGGAAACGCGGATGATGTTCGATCACAGGGCCATCGGCCGCGACCGGAAAAGTCTCTGCATTGTCAACCACCTGTACCGCGTGGGGATTGCCCATTGAGACCACAGAAACAGAGACGGTTTTGCCATTCACATCGAGTGGCCACAGCGTATCATCGGCCTGGGAAATCGCAGTCAACCCGGAATTGTCGAAAGGAACTTTTGCCGGTTCCAGTATCGGCGCACCCATATCAACGGTGATGCTGCCGTCGCTTTCCATGCGTGGGGCAATAATGCCGGACATGGTTTCAACACGGATGGTCGATTTGTCGGTGAGTTTTTTCTCAATGACGAAGCGCACGAAAGCGCGTGAGCCATTACCGCATTGCTCGACTTCGCCGCCGTCGGCGTTATAAATGCGGTAGCGGAAATCAACATCCGGCGTGTCGGATTTTTCGACGACCAGAATCTGATCTGCACCGATGCCAAAGCGGCGGTCAGCGATATGCTGCCACTGTTCGCGGGTGAATTGTATCTGCTGATTAATCGCATCGATCACGACAAAATCATTGCCGGCGCCATGCATTTTGGTGAATTTGAGTTTCATGGATGCATTATATCGCGGGATAAGCGCGATGATGCGCCCGATGCTGTGATTTAGCTGCCGTCGGCTTTATATACGCCGCAACCCAAAACAATGTCACTCGTCACCGCTTCGATATACGAAGTTTTACCTTCGACTTTATTCGAGACAGGATTCAGGATGGTGTAATCGACCCAGCCACCCGATGCCGGCAGGCTGAACGCATCGGCCACCAGTTTGCGGCCATCGAGGCCCGTCAGTTGGAACAGATTCAGTTTCAGTTTTTCTGCATTACCGCCGAATGCCAGATACTGGCCATCCCGGTTGAAGGCAAACACATACATGTCTTTGTGGCTGAAATAGTGGTCTTTATCGCCGGTGATTTCTGCTAATGCAGCCCTGCCTTTACGTTGGAACAGTTCGATCGCTTTCTTGACCATCAGATAGGCTTCGTCAGCCGTACCCTGTCTGAGGTGGAAGCTGGCGACGGCTTTGGTCAGATAGGCGGCACGCTGTTCGAGATGAATCGCGGTGCTGCGCGCTTGTTCTGCCATACCGCCGTTACTTTGTGTGATTTCATCGAGATGCTTCAGCGCTTCAGAAATTTGCGCCAGACCATTGCTTTGCTCCTCTGACGCGCTGGATATTTCGTTAATATTGCCCGCCAGATCGCGTATGCCAGAGACGATGTTATTGAGTGTGGTGTTGACGTCGTTGATCTGACCGACGCCATGTTTGACCTGATGTACCGATTGATCGATCAGATCACGGATTTGTTTTGCCGCGTCAGCACTGCGCTGCGCCAGACTGCGGACTTCGGTTGCCACCACGGCAAAGCCGCGCCCTTGTTCACCGGCGCGCGCTGCTTCAACCGCTGCATTCAGCGCGAGTATATTGGTTTGAAAAGCGATGCCATCGATCATGCTGATGATTTCATGCATCTTCAGCGCACTTTGTTGTATGCCCTGCATAGACGTTACTGCGGCGTGCATCGCGTCACCGCTGGAAGCTGCAATCTGACTCAGATTCGAGGCCAGATGATCTACTTCGCGGGCGCTTTCAGCATTTTTTTTTACTGTTACCGACAGGTCTTCGACACTCGCCGTTGTTTCTTCTAGGCTGGACGCTTGCTGTTCGGTTCTGACTGCCAGATCACCGATATCGCTGGCCAGATTCTGTCCAAGCTGTGACACCTTGCTCGCATTCGTGCGTACATTTGCTACCAGACCCGACAGGCTCAGATTCATAGTTTCAAGGGTATTGCCGGTTTCCGCCAGTTCATCTGTGCCGTCGATATGTATTTGCTTGGTCAGGTCACCGGAAGACACCGACAACGCGGATTCACGCACGGCGTGCAGCGCTTGCATAAAGCCGCGATAAAATCCCACTAACAGGTAAGATACCGTCAAAAATAAAAACACCAGAACGGTAAAGATCAGATTTCTGCGGAAGCTTTGTTTTGCCACGCGTTCGCTGAGCAGGTCAGTCAGTCGCTGATGCAATTGCTGTTGCAGTCTGACGGTTTTTTCGATGGCCTGCGTCCCTTGTTCGAAATAGCTGCTGGCGTCACCGCTGACGTTTTCTCCCAGCAAATTCTGCTTTGCCAGTACGGCGAATTCCTCACTCGCTTTGATGCTTGCCTGCTGCTCAGTCGGGACGGTTTCGCCAGCCCGTTTCAGTTGTTGTTCCAGATCGTTGACCGCTTTGATTGCGGTCTGTAAAGCGCTCAGGCGCGAGACTATCGCCGCTTTACCGGAAAAATCGATCGTACCTGATTTGATATAACCGGCACCCAGGCCCCGCAGCAGAGCCACTTGTTCTATCCATGTGGGAATCTTGATGATGGCGGCATCCATCAGGAAATAAGTGGCCGCTTCGGGGTCAAAAAATAAGCCACTACGTTCACTCGCATACAAAGAGAAATCCTGAATTTTGGCAATCAGACTGGTATGCTGAGCGAGGCTGGCGGCGGACGTTTCTGCGATCTGCCCCGCTGCCAACTGGCGTAATTCGGTTTCCAGCGGTTTCCAGTTATCGGCGAGCTTGAATTCGGGGTTGGTGACGATTTCCTGACTCAGTCGTGACAGGCTATCCGACAAGGCTTTTCTGGTTGTCGCCAGATCGGCATCAATATTCCCGCCAGATAATTTCAGATTGACCTGACCGCGATGTTTTTGGGTCTGGATCATCACATCCATAACCTGACGGTTGATCTGTATGCCGCCCAGCTCATTTTGCGCGACTTCAACATCCGTCTGCATTTTCGACAACATGTACATGACCAGCAGCAGCGTCGGCAGCATCAAGACGATAAACATCGACAGCAGTTTGGTGCGCAAGCTGAGCTTGCTCATCATGGCGGCACTTGGCCGCATGAGCGTGGACAGCAATTTGTCTCTTGAGGCAGGCATAGTTTTTTTCGTTGGATTAAAAGCGCTCTTGCATTTTCCCAGAAAAGAACCAGCAGAACATTGTCTTCAATGGAAAAACAACAATAACAGCACGATTACAGCACGATACAGCTGTATAGATGATAGCTTAAAAAACAGGCTATATTGTTTCTCTCAGGAACCAGTACACTTTATCTCACTGTCAGTCGTACTGTACTGGTATTTTTGTGCGTGACTGTGCATGGGGACGTACCATGCTGCATGCTAATGTGCGACCAGAATTAAAAAGTATATGATTCACTCACAAGGTGATTCTGATTAGTGGCAAATACCAATGCCATACAAAAAAAGCACGGAGACCCCATGAATGCACCTCTCAGACCCGAGCAGCAGGCGCTGATCGATAATTCTATTTCCCTCGACGATAAATTTACGCTGGAGCGCGGACGCGCTTTCATGACCGGCACCCAGGCCTTATTGCGCCTGATGATGCTGCAGCGGCAGGCGGATGAAAAAGCCGGACTCAATACTGCTGGCTTTATTACCGGCTATCGTGGTTCGCCTTTGGGCAACGTCGATCTGACCGCCAGTAAAGCAAAAAAATATCTGGAAAAAGCGCACGTCAAATTTCATCCAGGCGTGAACGAAGATCTGGCGGCAACCTCGGTATGGGGTACGCAGCAGGTGAATCTGTTCCCGGGAGCGAAATACGACGGCGTGTTTGCGATGTGGTACGGCAAAGGTCCGGGTGTTGATCGCTGCGGTGACGTGTTTAAACATGCGAATCTGGCGGGAACATCGAAACATGGTGGTGTACTGGTCATTGCCGGTGATGACCATGCTGCAAAATCGTCTACCGCGGCACATCAGTCTGAACATATTCTGAAAGCCTGTGGCATTCCGGTGTTATATCCATCATCGGTACAAGAATATCTGGATTATGGCTTGCATGGTATTGCCCTTTCGCGCTACACCGGCCTCTGGGTCTCGATGAAATGTGTGACCGAAGTAGTGGAATCCGGCGCTTCCGTCGATATCGATCCTGAACGTATCAAGCCAATTATTCCCTGCGATTTCCAGATGCCTGCTGATGGCATCAGCATACGCACGCCTGATCCTGTGCTCGCGCAAGAGTCGCGCATGATCAATTACAAATGGTACGGTGCATTAGCCTATGCCCGCGCCAATAAACTGAATCAGATCATCTGGGATAGTCCGCGTGCCCGAGTCGGCATTATCACCGCAGGTAAATCGTATCTCGACACCCGCCAGGCGCTGGCGGATCTGGGCATCGATGAGCAGGCGGCGGCCGACATTGGTATCCGTCTGTATAAAATCGGCATGACCTGGCCGCTGGAATCGCAAGGTGTGCGCGAATTCGCCAAAGGTCTGGATGAAATTCTGGTGGTCGAAGAGAAGCGTCAGATTCTCGAATACGCGCTCAAAGAAGAACTATATAACTGGCAGGATGATGTGCGTCCACGCGTGGTCGGCAAGTTTGACGATACCGGTGAATGGAGCGATCTCGACCATACCGGTCATGGCGACTGGTTGTTGCCAGCGACTTATGAACTCAGCCCGGCGCAGATCGCCCGCGCGATTGCGTCCCGTATCACCAAGTATTTTTCCGGCCATCCGGTCGAGCAACGCGTCAAACAGCGTGTCGCTTATCTGGAAGCCAAAGAGGCAATGCTGAACGTTGCAGCAAAACCTGATCCAAACAAAGATCGTGTCCCGCATTTCTGTTCAGGTTGCCCACACAATACCTCGACCAAGTTGCCAGAAGGCAGTCGTGCTTTGGCGGGTATCGGTTGCCATTACATGGTGACGTGGATGAATCGCGAATCGACGATCTTCAGTCACATGGGCGGTGAAGGCGTGACCTGGGTAGGTCAGGCACCGTTCACGAATGAAAAGCATGTGTTCAGCAATCTGGGTGACGGTACGTATTTCCATTCTGGTTTGCTGGCGATACGTGCAGCGGTTGCCGGGCACGTGAATATCACCTACAAAATTTTATTTAACGACGCCGTTGCGATGACGGGTGGTCAGGAATTTGACGGCCCGCTGGACCCCGGCATGATTTCACGCCAGATCGCGGCAGAAGGTGTCGCACCGATTATCGTCGTGACCGATGAACCGGAAAAATATCCGGCCAATTACAACTGGGCTCCCGGCGTGACCGTGCGCCATCGTAGCGAACTCGATGCGGTACAGCGCGAGTTGCGTGAAATCGAAGGCGTATCCGCGATGATTTACGATCAGACCTGTGCGTCTGAAAAGCGTCGCCGCCGGAAAAAATTTGACAAAGATGGCAAGCCTGGCTTCCCTGACCCAGCCAAACGCGCTGTGATCAATGAAGCAGTCTGTGAAGGTTGCGGCGATTGTTCGGTGCAATCAAATTGCCTGTCGGTCGAACCGCTGGAAACCGAATTCGGGCGCAAGCGTCAGATCAATCAATCGTCATGCAACAAGGATTATTCTTGTGTGAACGGCTTCTGTCCAAGTTTCGTTACCGTCGAAGGCGGCAAGCTGAAAAAGCCAGCGAAGGCCAAAGTAGAACAAGGGACTGCGCTCGATGTTGCCAGTTTGCCTGCGCCGGCTTTACCTGCAACGAAAGAACCACTGAACGTGCTGGTGACCGGTATCGGTGGCACCGGCGTGATCACGATTGGTCAGATCATGGCGATGGCGGCGCATCTCGAAGGTAAGGCGTGTTCCGTACTCGATATCACCGGTCTGGCGCAAAAAGGCGGCGCGGTTATGTCGCATGTGCGTCTTGCGGATAATGCTGCCGATTTGCATTCCACCCGTGTCGGTACCGGCATGGCGGATCTGGTGATCGGCTGCGACGAAGTCGTGACCGCCAGTCGTGATGCGCTGTCGCGTATGGGCGAAGGGCGTACCCGTGCGGTGGTCAATTCGTCCATTTCACCAACCTCGACCTTTATTAAAAATCCTGACTGGACTTTCCCGGGCGAGAGTGCGGAAGCGGAAATCCGTCATTCTTGCGGTGAAGACCGCGTCGATATGGTTGACGCCACCCGCATGGCAACGGCACTGATGGGTGACAACATTGCCTCGAATATGTTCATGCTGGGTTTTGCATGGCAAAAAGGCTGCGTGCCTCTGAGTGAAGCTGGGTTGATGCGCGCAATTGAACTCAATGGCGTCGCGATCGACTTTAATAAGCAGGCATTTAACTGGGGACGTATCGCAGCGCATGATCTGGCGGCAGTGAAAAAGCTGGTGGCTCCGGCACAGGTGATTGAGCTGAAACGCGCACCGACACTGGATGACATCGTCTCTAAACGGATTACTTTCCTGACAGATTATCAGGATGCTGCTTATGCCTTGCAATACAGTGACTTCGTTAATAAAGTCAAAGCGGCTGAGGCTGCGATTGCCGATGGTAAGCCATTACGTCTGACTGAGGCAGTGGCAAAATATCTGTTCAAACTGATGGCGTACAAAGATGAGTACGAGGTCGCACGTCTGTACACCGATGGCAAGTTCCAGAAAAAAATTGCCGATATGTTTGAGGGAGATTACGCGGTTCATTTCCACCTCGCACCGCCGTTGTTTGCCAAACACGATGCACAGGGACACCTGATCAAGCAACATTATGGGCCGTGGATGATGAAAGTATTCGGTGTGCTGGCGAAGATGAAATCTTTGCGTGGCAGTATGTTCGATGTATTTGGATATACTGCAGAACGCAGAACCGAACGTGCGCTGGTGATTGAATACAAACAGACGATACTGCAACTGTTGCCGTTGCTGAATGCAGGTAATCTCGCCAGTGCGGTTGCGGTTGCCAGTGTGCCCGAAGATATTCGCGGTTACGGTCATGTCAAAGAACGTCATTTGCTTGCCGCTAAAAATAAACAAGCGACATTGCTGGCGGAATTTAATACGGTCGCGGTGCCGCAAAAAGCAGCGTAGTTCAGACTACTTAAAAGAATGGTCGACGAAAGTCGGCCATTTTTTATTTCCTTATCCGGAAAAGAGCAGGATGCCAGCGCTCTGCTTTACAATGCACCCGACATTCAAAGGAGTACATTTTGTCCACGATTAAACAAAAGCTTGCCACCATACCTGAGGGCTCGGCAGCCCTGTTTTTTATTCAGATATTTGCGACACTCGGTTTCGCTGTGTTGTATTCGACACTGGTGTTGTACGCAACCAAGAAACTGAATTTTTCCGTCAAAGAAGCCACAGCTATCATGGGTGTGTTTGGTGCCTTTAATTACGGGTTGCATTTATTCGGCGGCTATCTGGGCGGACGCTTTATCAGCAACCGTAATCTGTTCGTCGGCGGCATGGTATTGCAGGTGTTGGGCTGCGGCTGTATTTCTTTAGGCAGTGCCGAGCAACTGTACTGGGGGCTGGGATTATTCCTGACCGGCAGTGGTCTGAATGTGACCTGCATCAACATGATGCTGACCCAGCGTTTCAAGCCCGAAGACGACAGACGCGAGAGTGCGTTTCTGTGGAATTACGCGGGGATGAATCTCGGCTTTTTTGTCGGTTTTAGCGCAGCCGGTCACTTTCAGCTGCTGGAAGATTATGCCGGTCTGTTTGTCTTTGCGACGATAGGCAATTTTATGGCGATTGTGCTGGCGCTATTGAACTGGAAGCGGCTGGTCGATCTGAATACGCCGTTGTTGCAGGCAACGCCAACGGAATTCAAAAAGCGTCTGGCGGTCGGGCTGGTGATTTTGTTTGGCCTGGTACCGGTGATTTATTTCATGCTGCATAAAGCCGAGCTGACCGGCAATCTGGTGCTGATCATCAGTGTCTGTATCGCCTTGGTCATCGCCTATCTGACATTCAGGCACAAGGATCAGCGTGAACAGCGGAATATGTCTGCATATATTTTGCTAACCATCGGTTCACTGGTGTTCTGGACGCTGTATCAGATGGCACCGATGGGCTTGCAACTGTTTGCGGTGAATAATGTGGACCGCATGGTCTGGGGCATAGAAATCGCGCCGCAATGGATACAAAACATCAATAGCTTCGTCATTATGGTCGGTGGCCCGCTGATGGCGATGCTGTTTAAAAAACTGCGCGATAAAGGCTGGCAGATTGATGTGCCGATGCAGTTTTCTGCCGCATTATTACTGATTGGTATCGGCTTTCTGGTGCTGCCTCTGGGCATAGGTTTTGCTGCCAGCAACGGTCTGGTGGCATTCCGCTGGATATTCATCAGCTACCTGTTGCAAAGCGTAGCTGAGCTGCTGATTTCACCGGTTGGTTACGCCATGATAGGCCGCCTTGCACCAGCGAAGTATCAGGGTGTAATGATGGGCACATGGATGCTGACGACGGGCACGGCATCAATACTCGCCAGCTATTTTTCCGGCATGATTCCTGAGGCCAGCGAAGGCATGGCAGCGTCGACGAATCCGACGTATCAGCATATTTTTTCCATGCTGGGCTGGGGCGCTGTCGGTGTTGGCGTTGTCTTGATTTTGTTAATTCCTTTCCTGCGCAAACTGATTACAAAGAGTGCAGATCAAGAGGCAATAGCATGAAACCACATCACTGGATCAGTATTGCCGCAATCAATATGATTATTGCAGTCGGTGCCGGGGCATTTGGTGCGCACGGACTGAAATCTGTGTTGAGTGCCGACATGCTGGCGATCTGGCAGACGGCGGTACAGTATCAGATGGTGCATGCACTGGGCTTGCTGGGATTAAGCCTGTTGCAGGCGCAGTGGAATGAGCGTTTGCTACGGTATGCAGCGTGGACGATGTTGTCCGGCATCGTTATTTTCAGTGGCAGCCTGTATGCGCTGGCGTTGTCTGGTTTGCGCATACTCGGTGCGATTACGCCGGTGGGCGGCGTCGCATTTTTGCTGAGTTGGGCAATACTGGCGCGGTGCGCTTACCGCCGTCAGCATTGATGTTCCATGCCGTCACAATCTGGCCACCGGATAGCGTGTCAGATTGTGATCTGATGACAGTGCTTGCTAAGACTGGCGGGTGAAGCGGCAAAGCTTACTCGCCATTTTTTTCGACTGCGCGTTGGTAGGCAGGGCGTGCTTCTATCATATCGACAAAACGCGTCAGATTCGGAAACGCCTCGCGTCCGGCGCTTCTGACGCCGATTTGCACCACAAAAGATAGCTGGACATCTGCACCCGTGAGTTCATTGCCGACGAAGAAATCGCGCCCTTCTAATTCCGCATTCAGATAGCCAAGATGATTGGCGATTTCGCTGTTGATACGTGGATGCAATGGAGCACCTGCCTCGCCGAGCCGACTGACGTACAACTTCAGCAGCAAAGGCAGCATGGCCGATCCTTCGGCATAGTGCATGAATTGGAGATAGCGGTAGTAATCAGTCGAGCCTTTTTCCGGTACGAATTTGCCGTTGCCATATTCAGCGATCAGGTATTCCAGGATGGCGCCGGATTCGATCAGAATTTCTTCTTTATCGCGCAGCACCGGTGCTTTTCCCAGTGGGTGAATCTTCTTGAGTTCTGGCGGTGCGAGCCGGGTTTGCGGATCGCGGTCATAGCTGATCACCGCATATTCCTGGCCTAATTCTTCCAGCATCCAGGTGATACGACGTGAACGGGATTCTTTCAGGTGGTGAACTTCAATCATAGTAATCCTCAGGGGTAAAAAGAGAATGCTGATTATGCCGATATTTCCGCATCCTCGTTGGCATCAGCGTGAAATGGCTGTTTCTTCGTTCATTTTTTTTCTGGCATAGGGTAGCTGGCGACACTGATGTTGCCGTCTTTATCGACTGCCTGTACGCCAAAGAAATAATTGTCCTTGGATTTCCCTTTGACGGTATAGGAGAGGACATTCCCCACCATCACACTGCCTTGCCAGACGCTGCTGGTCGTGTCTCGCCAGACAATGCGGTAACCCGCAAGATCGGCTTCAGTATTGGCATTCCAGCGCATGCTGGTGTCATTTTCAAGTTGCGAGGTATTCATCTGCACCTGTGCCGGTGCCGTAGGTGCGAGCGCCAGGCTGGCCAGTGCGGCCGCATTGATGCGGGCAACGTTAGCGGTGTAATCGGTATCGACAAATTCCGGTAAGTCACCCAGCTGCACGCCGTTTTCCACACGGACATTCTGATGCTGATGATGGAAATCTTCATTCGGCTCAGTAAAGCGCAGTGCGGCATAACCCTGTTCGAGGAAAGGGATATGATCGCCACCACGCAGATAGCGATCACGCCGGTGGATGATATTCACAGTGAAGCCAGGCACATAGCGTTCACCGGTTTCTTTGACGTGGCGTGCCAGTTGGCGGGAAATTGAATCGCTCTCACCACCCGTGGCAATCAAATTGCGGGTTGCGTCCGGTAATTCTTTGACGGCGGGTATCCCTTCTGCAAACAGGCGCACCGACTTGTTATCGATCTCGCCGTGTTCCGAGCGTGAGCTGCCGATAATGTCATTCGTGAACATGCCGGCGATATTCAGATTTTTTTCTCTGGCTTGTTTCGCCCAGTGTGTTGCGCCATACAGCCCTTGCTCTTCCGCAGCGACCGCCATGAAAACGATGCTCGCATCAAAACGATGTTGTGCCATCACGCAGGCCATTTCCATCACGGCGGCAGTGCCTGACGCATCATCATTCGCGCCAGGCGCAAACGACGTGGCATCCATTACATCAGTGGCGCGCGAATCATAATGCCCGCTGACGACGTAATAACGGCCGGGGTCTGTTTTCCCCTTCAGGGTCGCGACCACATTCACAATTTCGGTTGGTTTGCTGATACGGCGGCTGCCTGCTTCGACATAGCTGTCGAATTGCACATCAAGCTGACCGGCACCACAGCGCTCGAGTTCTGCTTTGATCCAGCGTCTTGCCGCGCCGATGCCGACAGTATCTGACTGCGTTTCTGACATCGTATGACGGGTATGAAAGCTGACCAGTTTGCGGACGTAACCATCAATCCGTTGCGCCGAGATCTGTTGCACTATCTTTGTTATTTGCGGCTTTGTTTCATTGATGTTTAGTTCGGTGATCTGGGCCGACGCTGGTAGTGCGCAGGCCAGTAATGTGATACTGAGCAGCACGGAATGAGTCAACGGCGATTGTGGCATGGTGCATATTCCCAAAAAAATAAGAGAAAAATACGTGGATGGTGTTGAGCAGATATTACGTGAAACCACGCTGGCAAGCAGAGACGACATATTTTTTGCGCCAGCACAAATCTGGTGCAAATGTCGTCTGCATGACTGCGCTGCAACATGCTTTAACGCTAACATAGACTTTCGCAGGAGACCGACTAATTAACACCAAAGAGAGTGCTACAACATGATGTCTGTACAGGAATTGTATCGTCAAAAACATCTTTCCCCGGAAGATGCCATCAACCAAGTTAAGGATGGCGATTTCATCGTCGTACCAACAGGCGTTGGTGAGCCTCCCGCTTTATTGTCCGCCTTATCGGCACAACGCCGGCGCTTTCACGATGTGAAGGTGGCGCAGATTCTACCAATCAGAAAATTCGACTATTTTGATCCTTCGACGGCAGAGCATGTCCGTCACGTTTCTTTCTTTTTTGGTGCGGCTTCACGCGCTGGCGGGCAAGCAGGCGACATCGATTTTATTCCCAGCTATTTTTCAGAAATGCCGATGTTGATAGAGCGCGGCATGATCCCTTCCGATGTGGTGTTCACGCTGGCTTCTCCTATGGATGAGCATGGCTATTTTTCCCTGAGTCTGGCGGCCGATTACACCATGGCGGCGATTGCCAAAGCGCGTGCAGTGGTGCTGGAAGTGAATCCCAATGTACCGTTTGCGAATGGTTCCTGCCACATTCATATTTCTCAGGTGGCAGCGCTGGTTGAAAGCAATGAAGCCGTCACCGAGGTCGGTCTGCCGGTAATCGGCCCTGTGCAGGAGGCTATCGGCAAATACGTTGCCGATATGATTGATGATGGTTCGACCTTGCAGATCGGTTACGGTGGTATTCCAGATGCGGTGGTGATGCAACTTACCAACAAGCACGATCTTGGTATTCATACGGAAATGATCGGTGACGGCATACTGACACTGGTGGAAAGTGGTGCCGTCACTAACCGCAAAAAGACATTCATGCCGGGAAAAATGATTGCCACTTTTGCGCTTGGTTCAAAAAAATTGTATCAGTTCATCCACCGCAATCCGGCACTGGAAATGCATCCGGTGGACTTTACCAATGATCCGTATCTGGCGGCCAAAAATGACAAGCTGATCGCGATTAATGCGACCTTGCAAATTGACTTGCTGGGACAGTGCGGATCGGAAAGTCTGGGGCCAGTACCGTATTCGGGCACTGGCGGTCAGGTCGATTTTGTGCGGGCAGCGAACCGTTCCCGCGATGGCAAGGCGTTCATCGTCTTACCCGCAACGGCGAAAGATGACAGCATCACCCGTATCGTGCCGATGCTGACACCGGGCACCCATGTCACAACCGGAAAAAACGATATTAACTACGTTGTCACTGAATTCGGCGTCGCCCAGTTACGTGGAAAATCGGCGAAGCAACGTGCGCAGGAAATGATCGCGATTGCTCACCCGGATTTCCGCGCGGAATTAGCACAGGAAGCCAGGCGCTTGCATCTGCTGTAAGCGCGATGATTGTCCTGAGTAAATGCCCCTGATTCGATGCGCCTGCTGGCATGAAAATGCCTTGCAGGCCTTATTTTATGCGGGGTTTTCTTTTAAGCGATGCGCGATAAAAAACTGCTCCGATTGCATGATTTATCGTGATTTGAGCAAAGGAACAGAAAGCATAGCTTATAATTGTTTAAATTTTAACAATAGAGACGTTCGGCTGGCTTGCCAGCCTGCGTCAGTCACAGCGATGCATGCATCCTGCAATCGATTAATTAATCAGGTAACGAGAATGAATAAATTACTGAGTGTGCTGATTTTGTCTCTGGCTTTTCCTATGATCAGCGCGGCGCAGACGCCGGTGTTCAAATGTGAGGTCGACGGCCGCGTCGTCTGGTCGGATAGCCCATGCAAAGGTAAAGGCAAAGTAGTGCAGGTGAAATCCGTTGCCTCGTCCGAAAAGAAAAAGAATGGTGAAGCTGCCGGAGCCCCGCCGGACGCAAGAAAGTAAACTGATCTTGCTATGCGGTGTGCTGACTGCATATTCATGGAAAAATTTGATGATGCTGATTAAATCAAATCAGCATCCCGCAAATTTGTTGTCTCGGGAATGAAGCAGTCTCGTCCCGGCACGGGCGGACGATGAATGATCTCTGAACCAGAATCCGCTTTTCGCTGCTGTCACTTGCGGCTACACTGACGCTCTTTGTCCAGATCGTCTTGCCGGAGCCCATCTATGAAAACCTCATCTTTACGTCGTACTGTTATTGCTGGTTTGTTGCTGGCGACGACGCTACCTGCGAGTGCCGGTTGGCTGGATATTTTCCGCAAAGGTAAAACAGTGGCCGGTTCCGGCAATATCCAGAAACAAGTCAGAGTCGTGAGTGGATTTAACGAAATTGCGCTTGATCTTCCCGCGTATCTGGAATTGCGTCAGGGAGAAAAAGAAGGCGTCGAGATCGAGACCGATGATAATTTACAGAGCCTGATTGAAGTTGTGGTGGAAAGCGGCGCGTTACAAATACGGCCGCAGCAGAAAAATGTTTATCCTGACAGTAAAGCGCTGAAGATTACGGTGTTTCTGAAAAATCTGGCGGAGCTGAAAATCAGCGGCTGGGGTAAGGTAAATGCGGAAAAATTATACATTCCCGGTCTGCATATTGCGGTCAGTGGTTCCGGCGATGTGCGGATACAGGATTTGCGTACCGAGATACTGGAAATCGATATCAGCGGCAGCGGTAGCTTCAGTGCCGCCGGAACTTCAACGGAAATCAGCGGGAAAATCGGTGGCTCCGGCTCGTTGCTGATGGATACGCTGGAGGCCAACGATGTGCGTATCCGCATCGGTGGTTCCGGCCATGTCCGTACCTGGGTTCATAATAAGCTGGATGTGACTGTCGGCGGCTCCGGCGAAATCGAATATTACGGTGATCCCGCCGTTACCAAAACCATAGGCGGCTCTGGTCGTCTGATTCGACTGGGCAGCGCGCCGCACTAATCACCGCTGCTGAGCAATGCTATTCTTCCGGTAAGAAACTGCACAGGAAAAAGGCGATGCATCCTATAATCTCGCTCTCTTACTGAATTGTTTTTTTTCTGTCATCAATGAGTGTTCGTCAACGCGTTTCTATGGCTGTCCTGAGTCTCTTTATCTTGTTAGCCGGTGCTTTGTTTCTGGGTTTAGCGATCGCCTGGGCACCTGACAAATCTGTCGATGACCTGAAACAAAAATGGGCACCCGCACCTTCAAAATTTATTGATGTTCAAGGTTTGCAGGTGCATGTGCGCGACGAAGGCCTGGCGGACGATCCCGTTCCGGTGATGCTGATCCATGGCACCTCATCCAGCCTGCATACCTGGGAACCGTGGGTGAAAGCCTTGAAGGCAGAGCGCCGCGTGATCACCATGGATTTACCCGGTTTTGGCCTGACAGGACCGAATCAGGAAAACGATTACAGCACGACGGCTTACGTGCGTTTCATTCTGGATCTGATGGATAGCTTGCATCTGTCTAAAGTCGTGTTGGGTGGTAACTCTCTTGGTGGGGAAATCGCCTGGGAAGTCGCTGCCGCTGCACCGGCGCGGGTAGACAAACTGATCCTGGTGGATGCAGCTGGTTATGCGTTCACACCAAAATCGATACCAGTTGGTTTTCAGATTGCGCGCATGCCTATGATGTCGTGGGTGATGGATCACTGCCTGCCGCGCTCTATGGTTGAATCCAGCGTCAAGAATGTTTATGCCCGCCCGGAAAAAGTCACGCCAGCCTTGGTTGATCGCTATGAAGCGATGATGCTGCGCGAAGGAAACCGCCCCGCTTTACGTCAGCGCATCAGCCAGCTTGCCATCGGCGATCATGCTGAACTGATCAAAACGATACGCGTACCGACCCTGATACTCTGGGGTGGCAAAGATCAGTTGATACCGCCGGAAAACGCAGAGTGGTTTCAGCGAGATATTGCTAACAGCAAGCTGATTATGTTTGATGAACTCGGCCATGTTCCACAGGAAGAAAATCCCGTAGTGACCGTCGCTGCGGTTCGCATATTTTTGCAGTAATCTGAGGAGCCCGTTATGTCCGCTTTTCGCTTGTGTATTTCTTACGGTCTTGTCGTGCTGAGTTTGCTTGGCACCGGTATTGCAGCCGCCGAAGATGTGATAGCCGAAGGCAAGAAAATCTTCAATCAGAAAGCCGAGCCGAAATGTGCGATGTGCCATAGCCTGAAACATGCAGATTCGTATGCAGAAGGCGGCCCCGATCTGGATGAATTGAAGCCGGATACGGCGCGGGTAGAAAAAGCAGTGCGTAACGGCATAGGTGAAATGCCGGTGATTACCGGATTGACTGATGCAGAAATCAAACTGGTGGCGCGCTATCTGGCAGAAGTCGCCGGTAAGAAATAAGCTGGTAAAAAATAATTCAGTGCAATCTGCACAGACCTACAGAAGCACAAACCTTATATCTGTGCTCGTTTTGATCGGCCAAAACAAAAGCGGCAGACAACAAAAAGCCCACCATACGGTGGGCGATCCATTCATTGCAGTGACTCGTCAGCAACCCATGCTATCTGCGTGGTGCCACTGACTGTAACAATGCCCGTGCTATCTGCGCGGTGCTTGTCGTGGTGAGTCACTTTTTTCTGCGTTGTCAGTCAATACTGGCAACCTCAGAGGGCAAAACGAATGCGTACCTTCGCAAGATCGACCAACGCATTTTTTCATGATGCACACGCATCAGTAAAAAAGAGATGGACGATTGCATAGCAAAAAGCAGATGCTTTCCAGTGAAACTCACTGATCAACTACGCCATTTTCCGATAACCCATACTATCTGTATGGTGCCACCAGCCGGTGAGAATTGATTGCCGCCAGAGTACACTGCGTGAGAGCAGCGTACTGGTATGCGAAGGCTTGCTGTAACGGTCAGACTTTGTTCATCAGCAACCCATGCTATCTGCATGGTGTCACTGGCCGGTATTGCAGAACAAATTTTTCATCACAGCAAAAACGGTTGGCGCTGTTCTGGCAAGCATCGCCTGCCGGAATATGCCGGGAGACTTTAAGCCAGAATCTGGATATTGCCTGCTTTGTCGCCTTTAGGGCCTGTCGTGCGTTCAAAAGAAACGCGCTGATTTTCGCTCAGACTTTTGAAGCCGCTCGATTGAATGTCCTGAAAGTGGGCGAACAAATCTGCACCACCTGCATCAGGAGCGATGAAGCCGAAGCCTTTAGCGTCGTTGAACCATTTTACGATACCTGTTTGAGTACTCATGTTTTTATTCCTTTACGTGAAACATAGGCGAAATTGCCTTGGAGGCACTTGAAACCAAGAAATAAAACCGGAGGAGAAAAAACAGAACAGCCAGAGGATACAGCTATGCGGAATTGGGACCAACAATATAAGGACTTGATGCAAGTACGGAACGGAATATACACGGGAAAACAACAAACACCAAACTTTATTTTTAATCCGATCTGGCATTGATCACACAAAAGAGCATTCTTCCACCACAAAAAAATGCCAGCTTTTCATAGACAAAAACAGGCTCTGCATCAGGTGTTTAAGTGCTTGTTTTTATTACGAAAATTAATTGAAAATATTTTTCATTGTTGGTGATTCATATGATTTTTCCGTGGTGTTTTTTATATTCCATATATCTTTTTCATCTTTTCTAAGTGAAAAAAGGTCGTTGGGCAGCCAGCTCTCAGCACGTAGCATAAATCTCCATCGCTGCAGTCATTTTCTGACTGCGTTATCAGGCGTTCGTTATCAGGCGTCCGTTTTGCCAATTACAAAGAGGTTTATTCATGCGTGCGTATCAAACTTTTTCTATTCCCGTTCCCCGCCGTTCCATCAGTCTGCTGATCGGTGCTTTATTCAGCGGTCTGGTGGCTCCGGCTTCGGCTGTGTATGCGCAACAAGCCGAAATCGCGGCGGCCGATACCGTCATCGTCACCGGCACGCGCAGCATCAAGCGCACGGTTTCTGATTCCGAAGCACCTATCGATATTCTGACCAGTAAAGATTTGCAGGCCAGCGGCACCGGTGAATTAGGTACTGCCTTAAGCCGCTTGCTGCCTTCATTGAATTTCCCGCGTCCGGCGGTCGCTGACGGTACTTCTGCGAGTCGTCCGGCACAATTGCGCGGCTTGTCACCCGATCAGACGCTGGTGCTCGTGAATGGCAAGCGCTGGCACACGACGGCGATTGTCAACGTCAACGGCACGGCAGGGCGCGGATCTTCACCGGCTGATCTGAATACCATTCCTATTTCTGCGATTGAAAAAGTCGAAGTGCTGCGTGATGGCGCCGCAGCGCAATATGGTTCTGATGCGATTGCCGGTGTGATCAACATCATCCTCAAAAAAGGTGCGGCGGGCGGCGAGTTGCAAGCAGGTGGCGGCCAATACAGCAAAGGCGACGGCACGCAAGGTGCGCTGAGCGCCAACTTCGGTACTCAATTGGGCGACAAAGGCTGGGTGCGTTTTACCGCAGAACAAAAATATCAGGGCGAAACCAACCGCGCCGGTGCTGATTTGCGTAATCCGGCCGAGCCTTTGTATGGCAAGGTCACGCAGAAACAAGGCGACCCGAAAGTACAGCAAACCAATCTGGGACTGAATGCGTCTTTGCCGCTGAGTAATGATCTTGAACTGTATGCGTTTGCGAATGTCAGCCAGCGTGATTCCGATGCGGCCGCAACCTGGCGCACGGCTTACACCAGCGGCACGACTTTGCGCACACCGCTGTATCCACAAGGCTTTTTACCGAATGAAGCGGCAAAAAATACCGATGTTTCCACCGTGGTCGGGATCAAAGGGCGGGCCGATGGCTGGCGCTGGGATGCGAGTGCCAATTACGGTTCGAATGAATTCAGCCTCGATGTGAATAACAGCGTCAACCTCAGTTTAGGTGCTGCCAGCCCGACCAGTTTTTATGCTGGTAAATTAAAAAATTCGCAGACACTGGCGAACTTTGATGCGGCCAAGGAATTTGAATTTGCCGGTTTGGCGAACCCGCTGACATTGGCGGTCGGTGCCGAATACCGGCGCGACCAGTATGAGATCAGTGCCGGCGAACCGAACTCGTATTTCGGCAGCGGTGCGCAGGGTTTCTCCGGCTTCCAGCCATCGAATGCCGGCAGCTTTAACCGCCACAGCACATCGGTGTATGCGAACGTCGAAGCCGAGCTGACAAAACAACTCAGCGCCTCAGTCGCTGTGCGGCATGAAAATTACAGCGATTTTGGCAGCGTCACTTCCGGCAAATTATCGGGTCGTTTTGCTGTGACACCGGAATTTGCGTTGCGTGGTGCAGCGTCCAATGGCTTCCGCGCACCATCGTTAGCGCAGCAAAATTACACGATCTCAACCACCAATCTGATCACCATTAACGGCACCTCGCAATTGGTCGATACCGGCACCTTTGGCGTTGCTACTGCGGCGGCAAAAGCGTTGGGTGCGAAACCGCTGGAAGCTGAAAAATCGCGCAACTACAGTCTGGGCGCGGTATTGCAGCCGAATAAAAATGTCTCGCTGAGCGTCGATGCGTATCAGATCGATATTGATAACCGCATTTTGTATTCCGGTAATCTGGTGTTGCCAGCCGCCTTGCAAAGCGTGCTGGCGAAACAGGGCGTGCTGGTCGGTGCGGCGCGTTATTTCACGAATGCGCTGGATTCACAAACACGTGGTGTCGATATCGTCGGCACATATCAGCTGAGCCTGACTGGCAGCGATAAACTTGGGCTGACGCTGGGCTATAACCACAATAAAACTACCGTCAGCCATGTAGCCGCGAATCCGGCGGTGCTGGCGCAAAATAATCTGTTGCTGATTGATCGGCAATCGCTGTTGCGTGCGACTGATTCTGCACCGAAAGACAAGCTGACACTGAGCGCTGATTATGCGCTCAATCAATGGACGGCGCGTGCGCAGGCAACCCGTTACGGCAGCTTCGTTTCACCGCAAAATAATGCAACGCTGGATCAGACTTATGGTGCGAATGTGGTGGTCGATATTTCTGCCAGCTATCGCATCGGCAAGTGGACGCTGACTGGTGGCATCGACAACCTGGGTGACAAATATCCGGATCAGGTGACATCAACCGGGAACCTGAATACCGGCGGCACTTTGCCTTACAGCACCTTCTCGCCGTATGGTTTCAATGGTCGTTATTTCTATGCGAAGGCAGCTTACGCCTGGTAATTTTCAGGTCAGCAGCAAGTACGCAAAAAGCCGGAAAAATTTCCGGATTTTTTTCTGCATTTTTGTGCATTTTGGGGGAGTATATGGCGATTTTGCATTATTCTCAGCGTAAATACTGGGCTTTAAAATATACTCCCCCCAGTATTTTTTGGCAAAAAATGCCGTTTTTTCGCCTGTTTTTAGCTCATTTTTAGCCTGCTTTCAGTTTACCTGTGACAAAAAATCGCGCAGATATTCCAGCAGCATTTGCGGCTGTTCGAGTGGCGACATGTGGCCGCAATCGTCGATGATGCGGAAAGTCGGATCCGGCAGCGCGGCGACGATATCTTCGGCTTCCTGTAAACGGCGCATCTGATCTTCGCGGCTGGCGACGACTAGCACCGGGCAAAAAATCTGCGCGCAATCAGCATGCCCGTCTTGCCGGATGATGCTTAACTGCTGCATGAAAATATCTGCTCCGAGGTTCAGCGACATCGCCTGCAGATGTTGCAGTAACACGGCGTTGTCGCTACGCGCTGGATGCAACGCGCGCTTGAGTGCAGTGACGGTCTGGCCTTTATACGGAAAGACCTTGAGCATCTTGATTTGCTGCTGATTGCGGGCGATTTCTTCGGTGCTGGTGGCGCGTGCCGAGGTATTCAGCAACACCAGCTGACTGACGCGTTGCGGCGCTTTCGCGACAATGCGGCGGGCGACGTAGCCACCGAGAGAAAAACCGATCAGCACGCAGCTTTGCGGCAGGCTGGCAATGATGCGGTCTGCCATCGCATCGATATCGGTGCCCTGATTCAGATCCGCAAACGAGACCATGCCGAGTTGCTGCAAACCGCCCAGCACATCCTGCCACAGGCTGGCATCGCACATGAAGCCGGGAATCAGTACGATATGGCGTTGTGTTGTGGCGGCGCTTTCTGAGCTGGGCGTGATGTTCATTTCTGAGGCTGTCATGACTGCGATTTCATTTCATTCAATGTGGCTGTGGTGATGTCGTTTGCTGCGCCGAATGCATAACGCTGCAACAGTTGAAACGGTGCGCCCGGTGCGCTTTCTGTGAACAGCGCGAGGCCGTTCAGCTGCAAAGGCGCATCGATCGTAAAGAAGTTTTGCGCTGCCTGACAGATCGCCTCTGCCTGAACTGGTTCATGCAATGCATCGGTCAGCGTCATATGAAAACGGAACTCTTCTTCGGTGTATGGATAACCCCAGCGCTGCAAGAGCTGCATTTGCCGGTCGCTGAGCGGATGCCGCTGGCGGCGCGCAATGTCGGCGGCACTCAGCGGTGCGCGGAAATAATCAAAGTTGCTGACGCAATCCATCGCCAGACGATGTATCGCGCTGACGTCGCCATGTGGACGCAGCGCCAGAAAATTTCCCATCCAATCGACTCGCGGTGCCGGAATCGTCAGGCTGTGCTGTTGCCTGCAAAAATCGCGCAGGGCAGCATCAAGTTGCGTGTGTGTGTAGCCTTCAGCGAGCTTGAACGGTGCTTTCAGCGTCGCATGAAAACCATAACGGCGGGCGTCGCTGGTCAGTTGGTGAAATTCTGCGGCAGTCACGTTGCTTAATGCCGGTTGCGGCAGAGCGGTTGCCGATGCCGGATCACGTCCCAGCCACTGGCAGCCAGCCTGCCACCAGGGGCTGTTTTGTTCCGGCGCAAAATACAGCGCATAACGTGCTTGGGGTTTGGGAGTATTACTGGACTCGTTCATCAGTCGTTTTTCTCACATTTTTTCATGTTCATTTTGTTCGCTATCCCGCATGGCGTAACGTTGTGGCGACATCGTGATTGCTCATGTAGCCGCCGTTTCTCAATACAGGAAACCAAAGTAAGCGCATTTTCAGAAGAATATTTTGTGTCTGATATGACATAGTATGCGGTGAATGCGTTGTCATTCATTATTCTTATTCCATAGGACTGACGCAAAGTTTCCCCGGCAAGGCATGGCGACGAAGACAGTACGAATAGTACGGCCAGGAGTCATAACGCCGCTGGGGCAGCTTTGCGTAAGTCCTGCATCTGAAAACCGGGAGAACTCATGATAGATCACCTCAGCACTTATGCGACAGATTATCCGGTCACAAAATTATTTTATGAAGCGGCTTTTGCGCCATTGGGATATACCCTGCAAATGGAATTTGTCGCTGAGTGGAATGCCGATTTTCCTACCCAGCGGATGTGTGCGTTTGGTGTGAATGGAAAGCCGACATTCTGGATTATCGAAACCAAAGAAAAATCGACGCCACGGCATGTCGCTTTCAGTGCTGCGTCCCGCGACGCTGTCGATCAATTCTATGGGCAGGCGATGACGCATGGCGGCAAAGACAATGGACAACCCGGCCTGCGCCCGCATTATCATGAAAATTACTACGGTGCTTTCACGATAGACCCTGACGGGAATAACGTTGAAGCCGTGTGTCATGCGCCGGTGTGAATCACACGTGCAGTAAAGGAAAAGCATGATTTCAGAAAAAGCAGTGATGCGGGTGGCTCGACCCACCGATCATCTCAGCGTGATCACCAGAATGTATATCGACGGGCTGGGGTTTGTTTTGCTGAGTCAATTTGCAGATCACGATGGCATAGACGGCGCGATCATCGGACATCCGCAGCACAACTATCATCTGGAATTTACTCAGCATGCCGACTCGTATGCATGTAAAGCACCGAGCCAGGATCATTTGCTGGTTTTTTATCTTCCCGACGAGGCAGAATGGCGGCGTGCTTGCGAGAACATGCAACAGGCGGGATTTTTTCCGGTGCGCTCCGCTAATCCTTTTTGGGATGTCGCCGGTAAAACGTTTGAAGATGCCGATGGGTACCGGGTGGTGTTACAAAATCGCGCATGGCCTTTGTAGTGCATTGCTGAGATCAGATCTTCATCACGCCGGAAAGTTTTGCGTAAATTCTATTCCTGTTCAACAATACCGGATCGCAGCAGTAAAAAGTCACAGGTACGACCGGTAATTTTTTTCTCAGATTCATCTCAACTTGTTCACCGCTTTTCAAGGATGTATTACTTCATGAATTTTGCTTCGCATACAGCGTTCTCTATCCGCAACGCACGCGTCGTCACAGCGGATCAGGTGTTGACTGGCGGTATCGCCGTTAGTCACGGGCGTATTGATGATGTTAATTCAGGCGCGGCAACGCTGACGGGTACTGACTGGCATGGCGATTATCTGTTACCGGGTCTGGTGGAGTTACATACCGATAATTTAGAAAAGCATCTGATGCCGCGCCCGAAAGTGAGCTGGCCGGTGCTGCCCGCCATCATCGCGCATGACGCGCAGATCGCCTGTTCCGGTATCACCACGGTGCTGGACGCGATTGCCATCGGCGATATCGACCCCGACAGCGTGCGTACACAAATGATGCAGGCCTGCGTACAAGGGCTGGCCGGTGCCAGGCAGGCGGGGGTGCTGCGCACCGATCATTTTCTGCATCTGCGGCTGGAGTTGGCAGAGGCGCGTTTGCTGGAATTATTTACGCCATTTTTAAATGACGAGCGCTTGCTGCTGGTGTCGCTGATGGATCACACGCCGGGGCAACGACAATGGACAGACCTTGAACATTACCGCGTCTACGTCACTGGCAAGCGCGGCTGGACGCATCAAAAAGTGGATCAAATGCTGGAAGTGCTGAGTGATCGCCAGAAGCAGTATGCAGAACAGAACCGCGCGCAGGTCGTCAAGCTATGCCGTACACAGGCGCATGGTATTCCACTGGCGACCCATGACGACACCACCCATAATCACGTGCTTGAAGGCGTGCGCGATGGCGTGACGATTTCTGAATTTCCGACCACGCTGGCAGCAGCACAGTTTGCGCATCAGCACGGCTTATCCATCGTCATGGGCGCACCGAACCGGGTGCGTGGCGGCTCACATTCCGGCAACGTCTCTGCGAGTGAATTGGCACGCCATGATTTGCTCGATATTTTGTCGTCAGATTATGTTCCGGCCAGCTTACTGCATGCCGCATTTTTATTGCAGGAAGATGGTTACTCTTTGCCAAAAGCCGTGTCCACCGTCAGCCTGCAACCCGCACGGCAGATAGGTTTGCAGGATCGCGGTCAGATCGCCCCCGGACTACGCGCTGATTTTATCCGCGTCCGCATCATTGAAGGTATTCCTGTTGTGATGGGCGTTTGGAGGCAAGGTTTGCAGATTGCTTGATGCGTAGCCAAAGTAGATAATGTCTGAGGATGAGAACACGATTCGTCGGCGAAACAGGCGGTACTCTCCTCCGAATTTTTAGTCTTCAATAATATTCAGATCTTTTGCGCTAATACTTGTTAACGCTTTACATGCTGTGATCTTCAATTCTGTTCCATTGCACAAATAAACGAAATTACCGGTTTTTTTTACCATACGATGGTGTACCGATAATACGTAAAGTCCACCTTTTCTGCTGCTAATATTGTGAAACATCTGCTTCACCTCAGCCGGAAGTTCATGAAGTGTCCGTTGCTCAATCCAATCAAACAACAATTCGTTATAGCTAACGTCGATATCGTCTTTGTCTGCAAAAAAAGCAGGATGCAGCATTACTGCTGAATCGGTAGCAGTATGGGAAAAAACTCGTGTTTCCCCGCCTAACATAGCGATAGCGCAAGCCGAAGCGCATATTCCCTCGACTTTGACAGTTAGCTTACGCTCATTTAAATATTTACCGATTGCCAAACCAGCGTCAAACTTACCTCCCCCAGAGTTTCTAAATATGACGTGATTTATAGAATGTTCATCAACGATCTTACTAAATACATTGGCATCGTCAAAAGTGATTTTCCCATCAACGATCAATTGGTTCTCATTAATTAATAAGACTGATTCTGCGAGAGGTGTGTATCCTAAAATTGGCAAAAGTAATAAATTTCTCGCTAATCGCAACAAATAATGTTTTCGCATTTTTTCAAGCATAAGACTTTGAAGGCAGTTTTAGTTTTTACGGTTTCCTCTTTAGTGGCTAAAGAAGAAACGACAAGGTAGTTTAAAAGGATGCTAGCTTGTACCTGACTGAGGTATAAAAAAGCGCTTGGTCTGGTGCTTCAGAATCATTGAGTCCAGAACCGACAGCACCACATGGCGCTCATCATTATTCATTTGAGCAATTGCTCCAAACTTTAATTTCAATTCATCTTGTGGTTCCCGCTAGCCTTCCTCAAAAATCAGCTAGTCGGTTGATACGCCGAAGGCCATAGCAATCTTCTTCAAGATATCCAAGACGGCTGTGGTTTGCACACGTCATAGCGCAATCATCATGTGTGTCTCGGCCTGAGTCCAGACTCAGAGGTGAATGAAAAACTGAATACTGTTTGCTTGCGGAAATTAGTGCGCTTGCACATAGTTGAAGAATAAATACGACGCTTATTCTTCTTCGGTGATGTTAATACCAAGGTCTGCAGGCGTTAAATCGCTGATGGGCGTTGCTCTTATTTTTTTCGCCAGGCTCTTGGAAAATAAGATGTATTTCCCTTCTGAATTGGGCTCCCGCAGAATAAATATTCCGCCACTTCCATCTTCGGCGTCATACATCTTATTCAGTAATTCGATAGTCAGTTTGCCTTGGCTACGTTCAGAGATTTGTTGATTAATTTTATCTGTGAAGAAAACCTGAATTTGTCCGACACCATTTTTGTTTTCTTCAAACACACGCCTCACTGGATGCAATAGCAACGTGGTTGGTTTTCCGTTGGGATTAGCGAGCAGGTTTCTTTGGTAGCCGAGCAAAAAAATATTTGCACAAGCGGAGGCACATATACCGCGCGCAAAAGTAGATAATTTTTTTCGCTCAATACGTTTTCTGAATTCTTCTACAATCTCAACGCCATCATTCGCCGCACCGAGAGAATTTGATAAAAGGATGCCTTTGATCTCAGGGTCAGCAACCAACGCCTGATCATAATTTTCAAGATGTTTCTTTGTTATTTGTCCGGTTATTTCAAATGTTTTTGGGAGAGCGGCGTTATCAGCTAATGCGATTTGTGAGACTGAGAATATCAAAGCAATCACACTGAGTTTTTTAAAGAACATATACGCCTCAACATTTTTCAAAAAAAGAATTAACTATTAGTCAGTATACCTCTTCCGAAAATTCGAACCATGCACAATTAACGCTCTCCAGGCAGACTCAAGTTCAAAAAAAGAACAGAACTACGCCAGGCCAGATACACCGAAATTCAGTTCGCCAGAATATTAAAAGCCGCTAGTCCTATTGCCTGGTCGTTACGAAAATCACGCGACAGTAGCGTGTGAAATTACAACACTTGAGTAATTATTTTGCACTGACAAAAATGCCTGTATCGCAAACTAATTCTGGGTAGTCTGCCAACCTTTACTCAGGCATACGTATTGATACGTATTGCATTGCGGAAATTTTATGCGATTGATTTATGTTGAAAATCAAGAAGGCACTTTGTTTTTTAATTTATATTTCCAATTGACAACTATATGGTGCGCGGTTACGTTCTCAGCACGAGAAAATCTGCCCTGCAATTTGCGGTGTCAACATGCCGGGGTGTTTAATAAAATTGGAGATAAAAATGCGCATTCGTTCGCTACTGAGTAGTCTTGTATTGTGCCTGTGCGGCGCAGCATACGCGGAGGAGCCGCCGATCCGGATCGGGGTCATTGGCCCGTTCACCGGCAAATCATCAACCGATATGGGTGAAAGCATGCGCGGTGGCGCGCGTGTATTTCAGGCTGATCTGAATCAGATTGGCGGCGTACTCGGGCGCAAAATTGAACTCGTTGAACGCGATGATCAGGCCAAGCCAGAGCTGGGTGTGGCGATGGCAAAAGAACTGATAGAAAAAGAAAAAGTCGTAGCAGTGGTTGGTTTTGCGAATACGGGTGTTGCGCTGCAGGCGGCGAAAGTATTTCAGGACGCGAAAATTCCACTGATCGTCAGCGTTGCCACTGGAGCTGGCTTAAGCAAATTCATGCCGCCAGCGGTTCCGCACAGCTATGTGTTCCGTTTATCGGCCAGTGACAGTATTCAGCCGGTTGCGATGCTGCATGATGTGGTCGACAAACGTAAGCTGACGCAGATTGCAATTCTGCATGACGACACGCCTTACGGTCAGTTCGGTAAAGATAATCTGGTTGCTGAGCTGCAAAAACGTAAGCTGGCACCAGTCAGCGTGCAGAGTGTGAAAATCGGTGAGCAGGATATGACCAGCCAGATGACGCAGGCGAAGCAGGCTGGCGCGCAGGTCATTATCTTGTATTGCCTGTCGTCTGAGGCTGCAGCAGCCGCGAACAGTATGAGCAAGGCAAAAGTGAATCTGCCATTGGTCGGCAGCTGGATTCTGTCGCAAAAGAGTTTTGCTGATACTGCCGGTGGAAATGCAGAAGGTGCGCGTATGCCAGTGACATTTATCGAGAGTGATTCCACCCGCAGCAGCAGTTTTTCTTTATCTTATCTGCGTTTAAATAATGCCAAAATTATTCCTTCGGCGGTGGCAGCGGCGCAGACTTATGATGCCCTGCGCTTGTTAAGTCTGGCGATCATGCAGGCGAACTCGACCGAATCTGAAAAGATCAAAGATGCGTTGGAAGATATGAAATACGAAGCCACCTCGACGGTCGTGACACGCTATAAAAAGCCTTACACGAAAGCAGATCATGAAGCGATCACGCAATCGATGGTCGTCATGGGCGAGATTCGTAAGGGCAAAGTTTCCTACGCGTATAAAGAGGATGCCAGCAGCGGCCTGATTGTGCGTACTAAATAATTCAGAAAGCACCTGACTTTTCTGCAAAGGCAGCAGGCAGCTTATTTTTCGGTCGTTTTAACGACCGTCACAGTACAGGCTGCCTCTGCCACCACCTGCGCGGATACGCTACCCAGATAGCGTCTTAACGCTGACGTGCCGCGCGAGCCAATGATGATGTGATCGACATCGTTGTTGTGCGCATATTCGATAATCGCACCTGCCGGATCCGGCGCTTCAATCACGTGAAACGTGATTTTGTCCGCACTGATATTCAACGGTCTGGCCCAGTGTTTGAGATCGACCAGTTGTTTGACGTGGATGTTTTCGCCCTGTTTGATCAGACTGTCGTCCATTCCTATGCGACTGGTTTTGCGTATGGTCAGGCAGGCCAGCCTTGCACCAGGTTCGGTCTGCAGCATCCGCCGTGTGATATTTCTCAGGTTTTCTGCCAGTGCTTCAGAGCCGCGCGTCAGATCAAGTGCGGCGACAATGATCGGCGCCTTCGCTAATTGTTCCGAAATACTGTGTTGCAAGACTGGCTCTATGCCCGAGGCTTTCAGACGGCGTTTGATCACAGACAGATAGCCATCTTGTTGCGCTTTTTCTGCACGCCCGGTCAGCGTCAGTTGTTCCGGATACTGCAGCAAAAACGCTAGCTGTGACGCCGTGTCAAAGCGCGCCGCCGGTTCTACTTCCAGGCAACGCAGAATAATTTCTTGCAGCCAGGCTGGGATATCCGGGCGATGGCTGCGTGGTGGAATCGGGTCGCGGTATAAGCGTTTCTTTAAACCTGAAACGGAGGTCGGATGACCGAAAGGCCGTTCGCCAGTCGCCAGATGGTAGAGTAAAACCCCGAGTGAAAATAAGTCGCTGCGCGGTTCATTGCGCACACCCAGCACTTGTTCCGGTGAGATATACGGCCCTGTGCCCATAGGCAGACGAAATTCTTCATCCAGCAGATCAGGCAAGCGATCATGGCGTGATAAACCAAAATCGATCAGCACCGCTACCCCATCGCGGAACATGATGTTGCTTGGTTTGATATCCAGATGAATCACATTCTGCCGGTGTAAATCCTGTAAAGCATTCGCGACTTTAATGCCGATAGTAACAACTTCGCTGATCGGTAACGGCGCTTGTGCGAAACGACTGCGTAAGGATTCTCCGGCTATCTGTTCCATCACTATATACGGCTGCGCATCAAAATCACCAGAGCCGAAAAAACGCGGCACGTGTACGCCTTTGAGCTTAGGCATGATCATCTGTTCGACTTCAAACGCGACGATGGCGGTCGGGTCGTCAGAGGAATACAGCAGTGGTACTTTCATGATCAATGGCGGCACACCGTCTTCCAGCCCAGGTTTGCCGACATGACGTTGGCGTAAATCGGTGACGCGCCAGAGTGCCGCCATTCCGCCGGTATGTAATTTTTCTTCTAAGCGGTAGCCATCAAATTCCATCCCGGCCTGCAGGCTGTGCGGGCTCATCTTAATTTCCCGTCAGAAGGCGGGATGCCAGTGCGGCTGGCAGACCCGCGCGCAGAATTTTTGCAGAAGCGGTTTCGTGATCGTAAGGAACGCGGTAATAGGTCAGTTCCAGCGTCTCGGTATCGAAGGTCGCGTAGCACGCCGCAGGGTTACTATCGCGCGGCTGGCCGACAGAACCGGGAATGACCAGCCAGCGTCGCTGCTTGCTCAGCGGTATTCCATTTTCTGGCGTTGGCAGAAACTCCCCGGTTTTTCCAGTCATCGTCATGTGATACAGCGTTGGCACATGCATGTGCCCGCAAAAGGTGATAGCTGCTTTCGACGCATGCATGCTGCGCATGGCTTCCATCACACCGTCGATGTATTCCCATTTTTCCGGCGCCCAGGCATTGGCGTGGACTAACAGCAGATCCTGTAATTCAATCCGGTAAGGCAGCTTTGCAATAAAATCGATTTGTGCCGGATTCAACTGAGCACGTGTCCATTCAATCGCCTGACGCGCGGTCGGATTCATGCCTTGTTTATCTTCCTGCAGAATCGCGACGTCGTGGTTACCCATCAGAACGTAAGCGCCTTTGCCGACATACTCCATCACGGTTTGTACAACCCAGGCAGGATCAGCACCGTAGCCTATCAGGTCACCAAGGAAAGCGTAGCGCGTTACGTTTTGTTGTTCTGCATGTGCCAGACATGCGGCAAATGCTTCGCGGTTCGCATGCAGGTCGGTCATCAGCGCGAGCAGCATAGGTCTCTTCCATTTATATAATTAGTTTTATCTGTCTTGCGGATATCATTTTAAGTTAGCTGGCTAACGGCCAGCTTACAAGCTTATTTTTAAGCTTATTTGGGTAATGATGCCTGATATTGATGATAGCCGCGTGCGCGCAATTCGCAGGCAGGGCAGGTACCGCAACCATGACCCCAGTCGTGCAATTGACCGCGTTCGCCGAGATAGCAGGTGTGGGTATCGGCGCGGATCAGATCAATCAGGCTTGTACCGCCGAGCTGTCCCGCAAGTTCCCAGGTTTGCGCTTTATCTATCCACATCAGTGGTGTTTCTAGTTTGAGGCGGGTTGCCATGCCCAGATTCAGCGCGACTTGCAAGGCTTTCATGGTGTCGTCGCGACAATCCGGATAACCGGAAAAATCTGTTTCACACATGCCCCCTACCAATACATTCAAGTCGCGGCGATAGGCGAGCGTGGCCGCTACCATCATGAACATCAGATTGCGCCCCGGTACGAAGGTATTCGGCAAGCCGTTAGCCTGCATTTCTATGGCAATATTTTCCGTCATTGCCGTATGGGATAATTGCGAAATCAGTGACAGATCTATCATGTGATCTTCGCCAAGCCGCGCTTGCCATTCTGGCGAGAAACTGCGGATTTTCTCCAATAAGGTCGGACGTACCGTTAACTCGATCGCATGGCGCTGGCCATAATCGAAACCGATGGTTTCCACGTGGGCATAACGCGACAATGCCCAAGCGAGACAAGTGGTAGAGTCCTGCCCGCCGCTGAACAACACCAACGCACGGTCGTTATTACTAAATTTATTCATTTTGCAAACTAAAAATAAGGATGGATGAAGTAGGGAGAAACCCTTTGTACTTCATTCTGTCATGATGGTAAGGTTCGTGTGAGATGAATGTTATCGCAAGCCCATGAGTTTTCCTAAAAAATTTCTATCCTCCTCGTTTTTGTCCGTCATCGATCAGGGCATGCTGAGTGCCCTGAACTTCTGCATCGGCGCTTTGCTGATCCGCCTCGTAGATAAAGACGATTATGGTCTGTATGGTCAGTTATATGCTGGCGGGCTGCTGGCGGGCCTGATTGTCGATTCCTGGATTGCCGGCCCCTTGACGACGGTCGCCAGTGCTGTGCATGAAAATACTCGCAAGCTATTGTTGCGCCGTTACTGGCAGCGGCAGATATTCTGGACGGTGGCGATGGGTATAGCGGCGTTTCTGATCGTCGAATTTGTCCCAGCCGCCACGCATCATAGTAATAAAAACTGGTTAATGGCGGCCGCGTTCGGCCTCTACGTGATCGGCAATGGCCTGCGCGAATATGGTCGCACTGTCGGCTTTATACAATCCGACATTCACAGCGTATTGCGGCAGGATCTGGTGTACGTCGCGGCGGTGTTGGCAGGGATGCTCAGTTTGTATTTATTTGAAGTGATCGATGTTGCCCATGTTTTTATCGTGCTGGCATCTGCTTCATTTCTGTGTGCGTTATTTGGACGCCATCGCATCATGGATCGTACGGCAACGCAGGCCAGTCAGGTTGATGCGGAAGACGTTGATATTCTGCATGAACATCAGGAAACCATACGCGGCCATGGTCGCTGGGCGGTGCTGGGGGTTATCGTTGGCTGGCTGTCAAATTACAGTTACGTTTATCTTTCCGGTGCCTGGCTGGGGCTGGCGGCGATTGCCGACCTGAATGCGTCGCGTTTGTTGCTAATGCCTATTCCGTTGGCAGTGGCAGCCTGGTCCCGGGTCGCACGACCAGAAGCGAGTCGTCTGATGGCAGAACATAACTGGAGCGGTCTGCGCAAGCTGACCATCGTTTCTATCTTAGGCATCGAACTCGTTGTGTTTGCGTATGTGGGTGCGATGTTACTGACTTTGCCGTGGCTGGAAGCGTATGTGATCGGCAGCAAATACAGCGGCCTCGGACCTTTGATTATGCTGTGGGGTGGCTATTTCGCAATCAATTCTGTACGCACGATAGGAACGTCATGGCTGATGAGCGGCGGCGCTTTTCGCTCTATGTTTTTTCTGGGAACGGTCACCTTGATACTGGTGGTGCTGATTACCTATCAGGCGATTCCGTATTGGGGCGCTGCCGGTGCAATCTTTGCGCTGATCGCTGTTGAGTTGTTTGAAACGGTGGTGGTCTGGAAATATATTTTGCCCGCTTTACAGAAACACCCTCAACCGCAATCACCCGCCTGAACAGCGTTGTTACGACTGCCTCATCGGTGTGGATGGCATTCTGAAGCATTTTTTGACTGGCTGGAGACCCAATAAATACGCGGGGTTCCAGCGGTCATTCATTTGTCGGTATTGGTGCAGCGATGCACGCCATATTCCATCATTCTGGTCACGCTCATCGCTTTATTTCTTCACGCTTTCTATGATCTGATCAACATAGTCGCCATCCGCATCGCTAAATTTCAGACGTACCGGATACCAATCCAGCGCTGGGGCGAGCCAGATATCGAGCGCCTGATCTTTAGAATCCGGCGGCGGAGCTTTACTGATATGGATCGTCGCGAACTCACCCAGAGGCGTACTGGTTTTTTCACTTGCCAGCACTTTGAAACTCCAGGGCTCTGCATCGCGCCGTCCGGCGACAAACATTTTCCACTCGCTGCCCGGTTTGAACTTATCACCGGCGGCACGCGCATACGCAATCAGTTGCCAGGTGGCGCTGGTTCTGTCTTGTTCTCCGCCTTTCAGAACGTAGGTCTCATCCGAGGCGGTAAAGCGCAGGGTTTTTCTATCGTGCTCGAAGCTGGTGACGGTCTCAGGTTTGCGAAAACGTTTTTCGACAAATTTTTCCGGTGCCAGACCGTAATCACTGATATGACCCTGACTGCTGGCATCGAGGATTTTGCCGACCAGCATCGCGCGCGTTTCTGTCACGACGCTATATTTTTTGTCGCTGACTTCCCATTTGACGGTCGCCGCACCACCCAGCGGAATGCCGCTTTGCTTTGCCTTGATGGTGTATGAAAGCTCGGCCGCCGGTGGCAGATTAAAGGCCAACTTATTGAAATGTTCCGTTGTGCCTGCGTTTGCCAGCGTAGTGCTAAGAGCCGCACTGGTAAGTACAGCGGCGATCAGACGAAGAGAAAAAGTGTGAGACATATCATTTTCCAGAAGTGGATTGAAGCTGAATTTTACTGACCGTCTGCGTCGTGACGGCGCCGTTTGTTTCAGTATTGCGGATTTGTATCGGGTACCACTGATAAGCAGGTGCGAACCAGAGTTCCAGCGTGGAGTTATACAGTCCTGTGCGCGGCGGGCGCTTGACGTGCCAGGTCATGATTTTGCCGAGAGCCGTATCAATTTCTTCCTGACCGATGACGACAAAGATGAACTGGTTCGCATCGCGATCCTCGGCAACCTGCACCGAAATTTGTCTGCCCGGCTGAAACTGTTCGGGCGAGGCGATCCCTAATCCCGCCAGTTGCATAAAGATTGTCGCCCGGTCTTGCGCACCTTTGTTCAGCTCGGTGTTTTTATTCGATGATGAAAAGCTGAGTTGGTTGGCATCGTAATCAAAATGCGTGGCCGTTTCGCTGCGCCCGCGCCGCGTTTCGCTCATACGCTTAGGTTGTATGCCATTCGCGGACAGATTGCCTTCGCTTTGCAGCTTGTACAAATTCAGGCTGGTGAACAGCAAATCCAACGATGCCTGCACCTGCATCTGATATTGGCCGTCCTGCGCTTGCCAGCTGATCTCGCCGAGGCCATATACCGGGTTCATGTTCGGCGAAATACGCACGACTTTCATATTCATTTTGCCGGATGGCGGTGCGGTGATTTTCAGCCCGGCTAATTCGGTCACCGGATTATCCGCATTATTGGTGCTGGCTGCCGACGCTGCGGCTGTTGCCGGCACTGGTTCCGGCGCAGATATCTCTTGTGCCGGAGATGCAAGCTCCTGATTTGGCGTGGGTTCGGTGATCGCTGCTGTCGGTGGAGTTTCCGCATCGCTTGCTGCCGTGGGCGGCGTGTCGTTCAGAGTTTGATCCGACCTGGCTGCTGTGGTCGCCGGTGTTGCTGTCTTTCTGCGTGCCTGTGGTTTTGGCTTTACTTTTGGGGGAGCTTGAACAGCGTGCGCGATGGTAGCCGGGGCTTCTTTTAACTGAACTTCTATGCTGGTGGTTGCCGGTGTCGCCGCTGGCTTTTCGGTAACAAGGCTTCCCGACAGTAAATGCCATAAAAATAGGTGAAAAGCGATCGCCATGCCTGTGAAGATCAGGGCGCGAGAGCGGAAGCGGGCAGGTAAAGTGGAAAGGGTAATGCGATTCATGGCGACAGTGTAAACGCTTGCAGGTTTAGCTGCGATGACATTGCAGGAATTTTATACGGCGTAGAATTCAGGTCTTTGCCTCAGTATTACTTTTGATTATTTATTTCTGGTTATGACTTTTTTTCTGCGCGTCACTATAGCTGCATTCCTGAGCCTGCCGTTTTCAACATCCTTTGCCGTAACGTCTAAAGAACCTTTGCCACCGATACGCATTGCGATGATCGATGGGATGAGCGCAGCGTTCACGAATGCCGGCGAAGCAGTTCAGCGTAACCTGCAAATCGCGATCGACAACATCAATGCGCGCGGTGGTGTCCGTTTGCCGGATGGCCAGCATGCGCTGAGCCTGAGCGTGTTTGATAACAAACAGGGTGTGGAAGAGTCATTGACTTTGTTACGGCAGGTGACTGACCAGAAAATTCCTTTCGTGGTGCAGGGCAATAGTTCTGCTGTCGCTGCGGCGCTGATCGATGCGATCAACAAACATAACCAGCGCATGCCTGATCACCGCGTATTGTTTCTGAATTATTCAGCGGTTGACCCCGTGTTGACGAATGAAAAGTGCAGTTTCTGGCACTTTCGTTTTGATGCGCATGCGGATATGCGCATGAACGTGCTGACCGAGGTTATTAAAGACGATAGCCGCGCCAAAAAAGTGTATCTGATCGGGCAGGATTATAGTTTTGGCCGCCAGGTTGGTAAATCGGCACGCGCGATGCTGGCGCGCAAACGGCCGGATATCAGCATCGTCGGTGAAGATCTGCATCCGATAGGCAAGGTCAAGGATTTCGCACCGTATGCCGCAAAAATCAAAGCCAGCGGCGCGGATACTGTGATCACTGGCAACTGGGGCAATGATCTGACTTTGCTGGTAAAAGCAGCCAAAGAAGCCGGGATGAACATCAAGTTTTACACTTTCTATGCGAATGGGTTGGGCGCGCCGGCCGCGATCGGTGATGCAGGCATAGGGCGGGTGCGTGCGGTGGCCGAATGGCATCCGAATGTCGGCGGCAAAGTGAGCGATGATTTCTATCAGGCATTCCGTAAGCGCTATCCTTTGGCAAAGGATGATTACGTGCATCTGCGTATGCAACTGATGGTGGAAATGCTGGCCAGCGCGATAGAAAAGGCGAAATCTACCGAAGCAGCAGCGGTAGCACGGGCGCTGGAAAATGCGAGTTTCAGCAATGGTTTTCACCAGGCACTGATGCGCGCGGAAGACCATCAGTTATTGCAGCCTTTGTACGTATCCGTTATGCAGAAAAAAGGCGAGGCCGGAACGCGTTTTGACAATGAAGGCAGCGGTTACGGTTTTAAAACCGAGCGATTCTTTGAATCCGGATTGACTGCATTACCCAGCTCATGCAAGATGGAGAGACGTTAGCAGAACGCTATTCAGTCTTCACATGCAGTGTCATCATGGCGTGCAGACAGCGCCTACATAAGGAGTACACCGATGAGCAATCCTTTTTCTGGTTCTGATATTCCCGGCATGAATTCTATGGGTGATCCGCTTGGGTTCATCAAAAAACTCTGGGGCAGTATGAATGTTCCGGGCATGGTCGCACCGCCGATGTCGGTTGATGAACTGGATAAAAAAATTCAGGATCTGAAAACAGTTGAATCGTGGCTGAATGTGAATATGAACATGTTGCGCGGCACGATACAGGCGCTCGAAGTCCAGCGTGCCACGATTGCGACATTGCAATCACTGGGTGAAAATTTTGCCCAGCACATGCAGCAGGCAAGTGCGCAAGCCAATGCACAAGCCAGTGCGGCGCAGACGGATATTCCGAAACCCGGTTCGTCTAACGCGTCTGATCATACTAGCTGGCCTATGCCACCGGCAGCGGCGCCAGCACCAGCGCCAGAGCAGGAGTCTGCACCTGAGCCTGAGCCGGAAAGTATCCCGCCGCAAGCAGCGGAGACTGCAGAGAAAACGCCAGGCTTCGCCTCTGGCAATGATGCCGGCACGCCGTTTGCGAACCCGGCAGCCTGGTGGAATCTGCTGCAGAATCAATTCAAGCAAGCGGTCAGCCAGGCAATGGAAGGCGATGGTCTGGCAAAAGAAACACTGAGTAAAGCGGATGCGACAAAGCCAAAAACGAATGCCCGTCCAAGAAAATCTGCGACAGCTTCAGCAAAAACAGCGGCAAAACCAACAGCGAAAGCGAGTGCCTCTGCCGCTACCAAATCAAAAAATAAAACCGGAGTGAGCAGCAAGACGGCGAGCAAAAGTACGCCAAAAACGGCCACAAAAACAGCAGCCAAAACAACTACAAAAACGCCGCAAAAATAATAAATCATCTGTGTCTTTTGCCCCGAAAATTCAACGTAAAGTGATCTCATGCGACATATAGAACGACACAAAACGCACCGCATAGGCTGGCTGCGTGCCGCTGTGCTCGGGGCGAACGACGGTATTGTATCTACGGCCAGTCTGGTACTCGGTGTGGCAGCTGCGGGAGCAGCTTCCAAAGATATTCTGATTGCGGGAGTGGCTGCGCTGGTGGCCGGCGCAATGTCGATGGCAGCGGGGGAATACGTATCGGTCAGCTCGCAGGCGGATACCGAAACGGCGGATCTTGAACGTGAGCGCAGGGAGCTGGCGGCAGATCCTGCGCATGAGCATGAAGAATTGCGGGATATTTACATTGCCCGTGGCCTCGATGCAGAACTGGCGGCTGCGGTGGCGACACAACTGATGACACACGATGCACTCGGTGCGCATGGACGCGATGAGTTGGGGATTTCCGATGCATTGGCGGCAAGGCCTGTGCAGGCGGCTCTGTCATCGGCAGCCACGTTTGCAATCGGTGCGGTTTTACCTTTGCTGGTGGTTTTCTTGTTTCCCGTCCATTGGCTGATGTGGTCGGTCGCGATCAGTGCGCTACTGTTTCTTGCTTTACTGGGGTCGGTTGCGGCGTATGCCGGTGGTGCCTCGGTGACGGTGGCTGCTGCCCGCGTTACCTTCTGGGGAGCGCTGGCGATGGCGCTGACGGCCGGCGTCGGTGCCTTGTTTGGCATTGCGGCCTGAAACGGCTGATGTTTCATGACCAGCAGATCTGCCTCAAAGGGAACATCGGCAGTCGATAGTCTAACGGGCAATATCCGCAACGGGAGATGGAATACCTTTCCGTCTCCCGTTTCTCATACCGCGTATTTAGCTGCGGGCACTGCGCAGGGCGCTCTGCACATCCGTATCACTCCAGTTCACAGTACGTGATTCACTGGTTGCACTGCAACTGATTTTTACCTGATTGTTGGCCAGCATTTGTACCCCGACGTTCACACAACTGGTGGCAATGCCGCCAACGGCAACGTTATAGGTGCCGCTTGCAGGACGGTTCGTCATGCCGCTGGCATCGCTGCTGAAGATCAGATTCTGTGTCGTGACCACGCGACTGGTGGCAGCATTGCTTTTGCTGTAGAAAAAGCCAGCATTGCTGTTGAGACTACTGCCATTATTGACTGCGGTACTGCCAACCGATGTGACAGCGTAGCTGCTGGCTGTGCCAATGACGAATGTGGCGCTGCCGTTACCGATCTGGCTGGTATCTCCGCTGTCAGTATTATTGTCTGTACCATTGAAGTTGGCATTGCTCATCACGTACTGCGTCACAGTGGGATTATCTCCGGCATTGACGTTCAGGTTGCCAGCGCTCTGGAAATTCAGACTTTTGACTGAGCCCGTGAATACTGGTGTGCCACTGAAATTACCGAGATAGGCATTATCTGCCGGGAAGCGCCGCACACAGTTGCTGAGACTGGTTGTGCTGCCGTTAAAGCTGACGCTGCCGCCTTTCGGGCAGTTACCGCTGTTGCCAGCCATAATCAGCAGATCGTGCAGATTCAGCACAGCCTGCATACTGATCCAGCTTTCTGCAAAAACTTTCATTGCTTCTGTCATTCCGGATGATGTACTACCCGTCCCGCCAGTACCTCCGGTGCCGCCGGTACCAGTGCTATTGCCGGAATTGCTGCCGGAACCTGAACTGCCGCCACCACATGCACTGAGTGCGCTGATCAGACTCATTACCAGAAGAGCTTTTTTCATGCCGTATCCTTATAAATGAAAAGAAAAACAGGTCGCTGCACTATCGTATTGACAGGCAGGACGACGCTTCCTTTGTATGAACGGAATTTTTGAGAAAAAAGCGCCACGCGGAGGCACTTTTTTTAAAAGGCAGAATAAAGAAGGAAGACAGACGTGATACGCATTCATCGCTCAATGCGAGGATGGTGCTTGCCAGCGACAGGCGGGATATTGTCCGCAAATGGCACTGGCGCGTTGTCGTAACTGAGCGGATTGTCCGGTAGCGTCAGACTGCATGGCGTCAGCGAGCCGGAACATGGTCAATGCGTACCAAATACCATTGCGGGTATCGTCGGCCTGTTCGCGTATGGCGAGTGCTGCTTTCATTGCTTCTTGTGCAGCCGCAGTCTGACCTCGCGCCAGATAGACATTGCCGATAGCCTCGCGCATGCTGGCTTCGAACCCTGCCCAGTAGTCGCGTTGGCCCGGACGCAGGAAAAATTCCAGCTCAGCCTGCATCTGTGGCAATGGCAGCAATGTCTGGTCACTACCGGCCAGCCTTGACAGGCCAAGCCATGCCTGAGTGCGGGCGAAATGATTTTTTCTTGCCGCACTGGTCAGCACTGCGCGGTATTCGCGGATGGCTTCTTCACGATGGTGTGATGCTCTGGCAATTTCGGCATTCAGCAAATGTATGCCGCTGGCCCTGCTGGGTTGTTGCGGCCAGTGTTGTTTCCATAGTGCGAAATTGTCACTGGCAAAGCGGCGTGCGGTCTCTGTATCACCGAAATACAGCGCAACACTACCGCAGTGGTTGAACATAATGTTGCGCAGGATGGGATAGCGAATCGGTGTTTTCCAGGGGAACTGGTCGCAGACGCTGCGCATTTCCTGCAAATTACCGCTGCGGTACAAAATTTTCAGATAGCTTGCGCTGGCATTTTCCAGATAATCCAGTTTCTGATTGCGCCAGTCAGGCAGCAGCATAATTTCATAGGCCGCCCGCGCATAGGCAAGGCCCTCCGGGCGGCGCAGGGCATCGATCAGCATATCGGCCAGATAAGCTTTGCTTTCCGACACAAAATAATGATTTTTGCCCCAGATATCTTCCATGCTTTGTAATGCCTGCAGGCGCGCTGCGGCAGATTCTCCGGTTCTGCCCAGAGTATCCAGCGTGATGGCGACACTTTGCAGAGATTCTGCGGTTTGCCACGCATGTGCGCCATACAGTTGTTGTCGCAGTTGAAGGGATTCGTTAAAGGCCGTTAACGCGTTCTCAGGACGGTCAGAATTCAGATAAGCGAGTCCCAGATTTTCCAGCGCAGATGAGAGTTCTGCGCGGTCTTTTGCGGTCCGGGATAAACGTACCGCCGTTTCCAGATACTGAATATCTCTCGGAAATCCGGCGGGGTGCAGGTTGACGCCGCAATGTCCGGCCTTGCGGTAAGCGACCGCCAGTTTTTCGTCGGGGGCATGGTGACGGCGGTAAATTTCCAGCGCCCGGTCTGCATATTGGCAGGCTTCCTGACTGCGGTTATTTCCACTCAGCCATTCAACCGCATCGAGTAACACTCCCGCGTATTCATTGCTGTCCTGACCGTATCTCTGCCTTGCCTGTTCCAGACTGACTTGATAAATACGGGCGGCTTCATCCTGCAGTCCCAGTTGTACCGTGAGCTGTCCCAGATCATGTAACAGTTTTGCCCGCTCCTCCGGATGTGCCTGCAGTTCGTTAATGAGCCGGTCGGTACCGAGGCTGACCAGATCTTTCAGCGTCATCTGGCGTCTTGCCAGATCCAGATCCGGCTTCTGATCGGGATTGAACAGACTGACGACGAACTGATACATTGCTTTCGCTTTAATTGCCTCGGTCTGAGCAATGCGCGCCTGATGCAGGGAAACTGCGGTTGCTGCAAACAGAAAGCAAATCAAAAACAGGCCGCTGGCAGCAATCCAGCGGTGTTTGAGCAAAACGCGGCTGCTGCGATACCACAGGCTATCAGGCCTGGCACTGACAGTGTCTCCCCGCAGATAGCGTTTCAGATCGGCCGATAACGCATCGACCGTGGTGTAGCGCTCCAGCGGCGATTTTCGTAGTGCTTTGAGGATGATCGCATCCAGATCACCGCGCAACTGGTGGCGCTGTTTGTTTTCCTGCAGAAGTTCTGAAGGTGGTGCCACCGGATCATGCAGAATTGCCCGCTCCAGCGCGGCACGTGAACGGTTTGCCGGTTGATATGGTGTGAGGAACGTTAGTAACTCGTAGAAAACGATCCCGAGTGAATAAATGTCACTGGCAATACCCGGTGCTTCACCGAGTATCTGTTCCGGTGAAGCGTAGCGCCAGGTGACCGGGCCTGTACTTTCTCCGGTTGGTGCCGCCTGAGTCATAGCGACATTGTTGCCACCCTGCAGAATTTGTGCGATACCAAAGTCGAGCAGGCGCACATAACCCTCTTCTGTGACCAGAATATTGTTGGGCTTCAGATCACGGTGCACTACCAGATGCGAGTGGGCATATTGCACCGCCGAACATACCTGCACCATCAGTTGGATACGTGCGTGCAAATCCAGCTTTTGTTCGCGGCACCAGTCAACGATGTGTCTGCCCCTGACGTATTCGAGCGCCAGCCATGCCTGTTGTTCGCTGCTGATCCCTGCATCGTATAAGCGAGCAATATATGGATGTGTCAGTTGCGAGAGAATGTCGCGTTCGCGGATAAAGCGCGAGACTATCGTTCCATTCAGAGTATCCGGATACGGCAGTTTTAAGGCAATTTCACGTTTAAATTCGCTGTTTTTCTGTACCGCGAGCCAGACGCTGGCCATACCGCCCTGGCCGATTTTCTTGCGCAGCTCCCATGGGCCTATCGTCATTCCTTCTTCATACATCACTGGCAAAGGACTACGTGTACCGTCATCCAGCGTGATTTTCGGCGTGGTCAGCAGAAAAGCATGTTCTTCCGCCTTGTCATGTGCTGCGATTAGCTGACAAAGACGACGATGGTGCTGCGGATTCTCAGTCTCCAGCCTTGCCAGTCGTTGTTGTCTTTGCGCCGGGTTCAGATCCATGACTTCATCAAACAGCACCGATATCAGATGCCAGTCTTCACTGGGAAGTACCACCGAATGTCTCCAGAAAAAAGGGATGCTGATCAGAACGGAAAAATCACAGGAAAAGCGTCACCGGATTGATAAAACGCTTCAGCACAGTGCTTCAAACAGTAAGGCTCTTGCCTTCAGCCAGTCACGTTGTACTGTACGTCTGGCGATGCCGAGAAAGTCGGCCGTCTGTTCTTCACTGAGTCCGGCGAAGTAACGCAGTTCCACGACTTGTGCCAGACGCGGGTCGATCTGCTCCAGTTCGTTCAGCGCATCATGTACACGTAAAAGCTCAGATTCATCGGGGGCATTGAGATCGGGCTGGGAACTGAGTTCGACATGTTCTGCACTGCCGCCATGACGCTCCGCCTGACGGCGGCGCGCATAATCAATCACGATAGAACGCATCGCACGTGAGGCATAACCGAGAAAATAATGTTTTTCTGCGAGCTGAAGCTGGGTGTTGGCATTCAGACGCAGCCACATTTCATTAATCAGGGCGGTGGTATCAAGCAAAGTCAGGTGACCGCTCTGGCGCAAACGCGCGCGCGCCATGATGTGTAATTCAGGATAAATTTTCTGCATGAGTTGTTCCGCTGCAAGCGGGTCTCCTGCCCGTGCGCGCGTACACAAAGAAGCAAAATCATCCATAAGCGAGTCATTTATCCGGTTCGGGAAATCGGCTATTTTAAAGGACGCTGTCTCTTTGTCGCAGGAAAAAGTATCCCGGATGTCAGGCGCTTAGCTTACTGTTGTTGTCGCAATGTGGTCAGTGCCTGTTTTGTCCATGCGACCCGGCTTTCTTCAAAACTGATACCGGCCTGCAAAATCAGATAATGAATTTGTGCTTCACGCAACAAAGGCCTGTGACTGAAATCGCGTTGTTCTATTGCCTTGTAATTTTCTAATTCCTGTTCATGCAACTTCAGACGACGCGCCATTTCTTCTATCAGGCCGGGCGCACCGACGGCAGCGTCGGCCCGTAGTCGTACCAGCATATCATCACGCAGGCGCATAGGCTCTGTGCTTTCGGCGGCCCAGCGTTGCAATTCAGTTCGTCCTGCCGGTAATACCTCGAATCGCTTTTTACCCGCACGGCCACCTTCGACCTCACTCGAGCTGACCCAGCCGTTTTCCTCCATACGTGCGAGTTCACGATAAATCTGCTGATGCGTCGCATGCCAGAAATAACCGATGGATTTATCAAAGCGGCGTGCCAGTTCATAACCGGAACAGGGTTTTTCGATCAGGGAGGTCAATAAGGCGTGGGGCAGGGACATAGCAGTACTAGAGTAATTATTCGAGCTTGGTTGGCGACATTTTATATGCAACCAGTTGCATATATAAAGTTGTTTCGTTATTCTCTCGCTATCCCTCGTATCGTCCGCTTCATGCGACTGATACTGTTTTTCTCCAATAAGGAAACGCCATGTCTTTCTATCCTCACCTGAGCAAACCGCTTGATCTGGGTTTTACCACTTTGCCAAATCGCCTGTTAATGGGTTCCATGCACGTTGGACTGGAAGAGGTGGACAATGGTTTTGAACGCATGGCGGCCTTCTATGCTGAACGCGCGCGCGGTGGCGTTGCTCTGATCGTGACAGGTGGGATCGCGCCGAATGAGCGCGCGCGCCCTATGCATGGCGGTGCGATGCTGACGACCGAAGCAGAAGCGGCACATCACCGCATCGTGACCGATGCCGTGCATCGTGAAGGTGGAAAAATCGCGATGCAGATTCTGCATTTCGGACGTTATTCGTATCAGCCTACGCTGGTCGCACCAAGCGCGATCAAAGCGCCGATTAACCCGTTCACGCCGCATGCGCTGACGACCGAGGAAGTCGCGCAGACCATAGATGACTTCGTCCGCTGTGCCGGTCTGGCGCAATCTGCAGGCTATGACGGTGTGGAAGTGATGGGCTCGGAAGGCTATCTGATCAACGAGTTTATTGCTGCCCGCACGAACCAGCGCGATGATGAATGGGGCGGGGCGTATGAAAACCGCATCCGTTTTCCGGTCGAAATCGTGCGCCGTATCCGCGAAAAAGTCGGCAGCAATTTCATCATCATCTATCGCCTGTCTATGCTCGATCTGGTCGAAGGCGGCTCCACGCTGGACGAAGTCATTCAACTTGCCAAAGCAATTGAGGCCGCAGGAGCGACCATCATCAATACCGGCATAGGCTGGCATGAAGCACGTATCCCGACGATTGCAACTAAGGTGCCGCGTGCGGCCTATGCCTGGGTAACGCAGAAACTCAAAGGTCATGTGAGTATCCCGCTGGTCGCGACGAACCGTATCAATACACCGGATGTGGCTGAACAATTGCTGGCGGATGATTTCTGCGACATGGTCTCGATGGCGCGTCCATTGTTGGCCGACCCACTGTTCATGCGCAAGGCAGAACAAGGCAAGGCAGATGAGATTAATACCTGCATCGGTTGTAATCAGGCGTGTCTGGATCATACGTTTGGTGGCAAGATTACGTCCTGTCTGGTGAATCCACGTGCGTGTCATGAAACCGAGCTGCTCAATGCAAAGCTGGACAAGGCCAAGCGTATCGCTGTTGTCGGTGCCGGGCCAGCCGGTCTGAGTTTTGCGACGACCGCCGCCAGTCGCGGGCATGACGTCACCTTATTTGATGCGGGAGCCGAGATCGGTGGGCAATTCAATATTGCGAAACAAGTGCCGGGCAAAGAAGAGTTTTATGAAACCCTGCGTTACTTTGCGAAGCAGATCACGCTGACCGGCGTCAAACTCCGTCTGAATACGCTGGTCACTGCCGATGAATTGAGTTCCTTTGATGAGATCGTGCTGGCAACGGGCATCACACCACGGACGCCGGAAATTGAAGGCGTGACTGATCCAAAAGTATTGAGCTACCTCGACGTGCTACGGGAAAAGAAAGCCGTTGGTAAGAGCGTGGCAATTATCGGTGCCGGAGGCATAGGTTTTGACGTAGCGGAATACCTGAGTCATAGCGGCACCAGCCCTAGTCTGGATCCGAAAAAATTCTTTGCCGAATGGGGTGTGGATACCAGCTATCAGACCGTGGGCGGTTTGGCAGAAGCAGATATTGAAAAGCCGGCACGACAAATTTTCTTGTTACAGCGTAAAGTCTCTAAAGTGGGCGACGGACTGGGTAAAACCACAGGCTGGATACATCGTACCGGACTGAAGAACCGCGGCGTGCATATGTTTGCCGGTGTCACTTACAACAAGATTGATAATGCGGGCTTGCATGTGACGATCGATGGTCAGCAAAAGATACTGCCAGTTGATAACGTCATTCTGTGTGCAGGTCAGGAACCGCGCCGTGATCTGCAGGCGGCTTTGGAAGCAGCAGGAAAAACCGTGCATCTGATCGGCGGCGCTGATGTTGCAGCCGAACTGGACGCCAAACGGGCGATTAATCAGGGTACACGCCTGGCAGCAACGATCTGATAAAAAAGGGAGGAGACATTGATGAATCAACTGCACCCACAAGCAGCTGCATCTTTACAACGTTGGCATCAGATGATTGCTGCACGTGATCTTAACGGGCTGGCGGAGATCGTTCATCCCGAAGCGGTATTCCGTTCCCCGATGGCGCATCAGCCGTATGCCAGCGCGCAGGCGGTCGTGCTGATCCTGGGTACGGTGACACAGGTATTTCAGGATTTTACTTATCACCGCGAATTCGTGTCAGACGATGGGCTCAATGTGGTGCTTGAATTCAGTGCCCGGGTTGGCGACAAGCAGCTCAAGGGCACTGACATGATTGCTTTCGACGATACCGGCAAGATACGGGATTTTGAAGTGATGGTCAGACCGATGAGTGGCTTACAGGCGCTGGGTCAGGAAATGGGCGCCAGACTGGCACAATATTTACCTGCTTATAAAGCTGCTAAAACTGCTAAAGCGGCAGAGTGATTCTGACAAATACCGGATACTGCGGCAGGTATTGCCGCATATTCGGTATGCGCTTACTTGTTCGCTGCCCGCTTTAAAAAACGCATCAGACCGCCGAGCAACGGGAGCTTTTCGTACAGTTCCTCGGCGGCATCCCAGTAATCCCTGTGCATGGTGACGCGTCCATCGGTGGCAAAGCAGATGTGGGTTGCACCGCGTATGCATTGTTCTTCCCTGCTGAAACGCTTCATCGTGAACAGGAAATCCCAGCATAAAAATGCATTGTCGCCTTGCAGTACGGTAGAGGTCACCAGAAAACGCGGTTGATCCACCTGCTCAAACATATGCAGAAAAATCCGCCTGATATTGTTGGTGCCACACACTTCATTAAACGGGTCTTTGAAATACGCATCTTCGGTATAAATCCGGCCAATATCATCGACCCCGTTGAGGCTGATGGTTTCAAAAAAACTCACCAGTTTATCCAGACTGGCCTGATGTTCCTGAGGGCTCATTTATAGTCCTGTCACTTTATGTACAAGATAAAAATAACCGCGATAAGGCAGTAAACGTGCCAGCCGCAGCCAGTTGGTAAAACGTTTAGGGAAATGAATATGAAATTCCCCTTGCTCCAGACCCCGCACCAATGCTTGTGCTGCAGCCGGTGCTGTCATTAAGGCCGGCATATCAAAATCGTTATTTGCCGTCATCGGCGTGGCGACAAAGCCGGGATTAATCATATACACCCCAATGTTTTTCGGATGCAGATCCACATACAGTGATTCGCACAGATTAATGATCGCCGCCTTACTTGGCCCGTATGCCAGTGCTTTTGGCAAACCGGAATAGCCAGCAACCGAACCGACGATGCCTATGCCGCCTGCACCCTGTTTTAACAAGGTGGGCAGTATTACCTCCAGGCACTGGTAGACCCCACGCACATTGACGTCGAGCACGTGGTTGGCGTCGGCGAGATTAAAACTGTCTGCCCGCATTTCATTGTAGGCGCCGGCGACCACTAAAACCAGATCAAGCTGTTGCCACTCTGCGAGCAACTGTGTATGCGCTGTTTGTAAACTGACGAGATCTGTCATGTCCAGTGGCAAGGCCAGTGCTTTCGGGTAGGCTTGAGCGATGTGTCGCAGTTGCTCCCGATTACGAGCAGAGAGAGCGACTGTCGCGCCTTTAGTCAGTAGCAGCCGCGCTACTTCGGCGCCGATCCCAGTTGATGCGCCGATGATCCAGACACGCTTTCCTTGCCAGTCGCGTATGCGTGGATTCATTTTTTCTGTCCATCGCGTTTTGTGAACGACAAAGTCACACTGCCGAGATCAACGCCAAATTTGCGCATGATCGCGCGGTTCAGCATGACTTTGTCATCCATCAGCACCATCACATCGTCAAAATCAACGTGATACACAGTGCCGTCAACCGGAAGTGCCAACACATAATTCCAATGCAGAGTGTTACCGGAAACGATGCCCTGCGCTTCTCCGATCACGTCCGGGGCAGTACCCGTAAAGCGGTCGGGCGCAGTCTGTTTCAAGGTCCAGATGCGTTTTTGTTTAGTGCCGTCAGAGTAAGTAAAGTCTTCATCCAGCGTGCCGGTATCGCCATTCCATTGGCAACGCATGACGACGGTGAAGCGTTCGACTATCTTGCCGGAACGGTCCTGAAACATACCCCAGGCGTCGAGCGTGCCATTAAAGTATTGCTGCAATACGAGCTGCGGCTTTTCCTTCGCATAAAGAGCCGGGTCATAAGTGCTGGCGCAGGATGCCAGCAACAGACTGGCAGCCAGCACGACAATATTTTTAAATACGTGATGTAGTTTCATAGTGTCTTTCAGCGGAGACATTCAGTCATTGATAGGTTTGTTCCGAATTGCCCAGCAACTTGTTGCGTAAATCCGGCGCAGAGGTTTTTTTGTCTAACCAGATCGCAAAAAAAGAGTGTGTAAATTCCGGGTCGCGAATTTCACCGAGAAGTTTGCCGTTCAGATAAAAACGCGCCGCCTCATTTGGAATATGAATGCCGGTAATCCGGCTGCCTTCTTTGACATCCGGAAAAATTCCCTTCATCTGAAGCAGCCATTGCTGCCGTTTTTCCGTTGTGCCGAGCTTCAGTTTGCCGATTTCATCGATGCTGGCTTCAGCGATTTTGCTGCCATAGAGATTTCTGGCGTAGGTCAGATCCAGCGCGAAACGTTGCCGCATGTCGGATGGATTTCCCGCTGAAATCCACAGCGCCGCGTCATAAATGGCCAGCCCGAACCAGCGATAACTACCGGTTCCCTGTAATACTGCCTGCGGTATCTCATCACGTATTGGTGGCGGTGCCTCAGTTGCCGCAGCCTGAACACTACAGGCCAGACTGCAGATGCTTAGCAAGAGAGTCGACAGATAACGGTGTACGGCAACGGTTATCATTTTTTGACCAAGGTAAATTGCGCCACGTCGATATTGCCAGCGCGGAATCCTGCTTCGCAATACGCGAGATAAAATTCCCAGGTACGTAAAAACTCTTCATCAAATCCCTGCGCTCTGACTTCCTCCAGTTTTTCCATGAATGCTTTACGCCACTCCAGTAAAGTGCGTGCGTAGTCGAGGCCAAAGGTAAAAGTATCAATCACCTGTAAGCCGTGTTGCTCTGCCAGCTGGTGAAATTTTTCTATCGACGGCAACATGCCGCCGGGAAAAATATATTGCTGAATAAAATCGGTGCCTTTGCGATAACGCTCAAATAATTCATCCGCAATCGTGATGCTTTGTATGCAGGCTCGACCGCCTTGTTTCAGATTACGTTGCAGACAGGCGAAATAGCCGGGCCAGTATTCTTCACCGACTGCTTCAAACATTTCTATCGAAGCGATGGCATCGTAGTCACCATGGGCATCGCGGTAATCCTGTATCTGCAGATCGCTGCGTGCATGCAGACCGGCACGTTGTAGGCGTTCGCGGGCAAAATGTAATTGTTCGGTCGATAGCGTCAATCCTGTCACATGGGCTTGTGCATCGCGTGTTGCCATCTCAGCGAAACCACCCCAGCCACAGCCGATTTCCAGCACTTTGGCTTGCGTGGGCAGATTCAGTTGTTGCAGGATGCGGCGGTATTTCATCTGTTGCGCATCGTGCAGACTTTCCACCTGATCCGAGGAAAAGATGGCGCTGGAATAGGTCATGGAAGGGTCCAGCCACAGACGATAAAAGTCGTTACCGATATCGTAGTGGGCATGAATATTTTTTTTACTGCCCGCTTTCGAGTTCCGGTTCAACAGATGTTTGATGCGGTACAAAAGATTACCCCACCAGGTGCCGTAGATGACGGATTCGAGTTGCGCGCGGTTGCGCGTGATCAACTCTATCAGTCCCGCCAGATGCGTGCTTGTCCAGTGACCGGCAATATAACTTTCGGCAAAGCCGATGTCGCCGGATTTCAGTACTGCGCGGCAGAGCTGCCAGTTATTCATTTCCAGCATCACGTGGCGATTGCCATCATCAATACGGCCAAAGCGCGCGATCTGCCCATCCGGAAACTGTATGCGCAGACTACCGTGCTCCAGCCGGTTCAATAAGCCAATGACAAAGCGGGCTTCGGCAGGAAACTGCGTGGTGTCCAGTTGTTTTGTCTGGCTGCTGTCGGGTGACAAAGTTGGATGCAAAGTGCTCATCGGCTAACCTCTTGCGATGGTGGAGTTGGTTTGGAAAAAAATGGAACTCGTTTTAACCACAGGCGTAATGCTTGCAGATGGATGCGGGCAACGACACCGAAAGTCATCAGCGGGTAGCGCAACATCACTTTGACGATCTGTTGATCCGTCATTGCCTGCTCCTCACCAGAGACGCTGGTGATCAGCACTGGCCCCTGACGATCGTCATAATCAATTCTGGCGACGTGGCGTATGTTGTGCTGCGTATCGGGCTGCTGTGTCTGCAAAAAACGGAAGCGGTAATTGCCCTCTACTGCACAGAAAGGCGAAACGTGAAAGATTTTTTTTACATGTAGTTCCTGCCCGTTGAGCAGCGTGTCGCCTTGCTCCAGTAAATAGACATGCTTTTCACCAAAGGTATTGCGAACCTCACAGACAATCGCTCTGAGGCTGCCATCGCGGCGCTGGCAAAACCAGAAAGACACAGGATTAAACACATAGCCAAACACACGTGGAAAACATTGCAGCCAGATTTCGCCATCAGCATCGCTGATGCCGTGCTTGTGCAATATCGCATCGAGCCAGTTGCTGAGCGGCTGTTGACCATCGCCATGATCTTTGTCGAAAAATGACAGCAGATTAAAACGATTGTGTGAAAAAAAGCGGGCATGCACCGGCAAGGTTTGAGACGTCAGCGCACGTACAGGTACACGGATAAAAAAGATGCCGTAGCGAAACGCATTTATTGCCGGGCGCAGGCGTTTATGCATGACCTCACCGGTACACAGACGTATCGTCGGTGATGCGGTCTGCTGTTTCCGTGTAGCGTTATCTGCTTGTGTCATTGTTTATTGGGCTGAGAAAAAGCGATCGGTGTCAGGCTGCAAGTGGCCTCACCAGCGTCTGGCTGGCGATAATATTTTTTGCGACGCGCAAGCCGGATTTCAGGCCATCTTCGTGGAAGCCGTAACCCGTCCAGGCCCCGGCAAACCAGATCTGTCGTTGGCCCTGTATCTGATTCAGCATGGTTTGCGCTTTCACTGCTGCGGCATCGAACACAGGGTGGGCATAATCAAAGCTGGCAATGATGTTTTCCGGTGCCGGGTCCTGAATTGGATTCAGGCTGACGATAACCGGGGTTGTGAATGGCAGCGGCTGCAATTGATTGATCAGATAATGCACGCAGACTTGCGGCTCTTTTCCATTCGCACTCTGGTAATTCCAGGCGGACCAGGCTTTACGGTTCTCCGGCAGGAAGCTGGCGTCGGTGTGCAGTACCGCGCGGTTAGGCTGGTATTTCACTGCCGATAATATCTGTTGTTCGACGGTGGTGCTGTCTGTCAGCATTTTCAACGACTGATCGCTGTGTGTCGCCATGACGACGTGGTCAAACTCTTCAATGCCTCTTGCCGATATGACGCTGACCCGTCCTGATGCACTGTTCTTTACCGCACTGACTGGCGCATGCAGATAGGTGTGGGCAATATGTGGCAGAAGCTGTTCAACATAATGTCGGGCACCGCCTTTGACGGTACGCCATTGCGGCCTGTCGTTGACCTGCAATAAGCCGTGGTTGTGGCAAAAATTGACGAACGACGATAAAGGAAATTCCATCATGGTCGCAGTCGGGCAAGACCAGATGCAGGCGGCCATCGGCAACAGATACCAGTGAATAAACTCGTCACTGTAACGATGCTGCCGCAGAAATTGACCTAGCGGAATGTGGAAATCATGCGTTGCTTCTGCTTTTGCCATCGCGGTTGTCTGTTTATTGAAACGCAGGATGTCGCGTAACATGCGCAGAAAGCGTGGATTCAACAGGTTACTTCGTTGTGTGAACACGGTATTCAGATTGGCACCTGCCCACTCCAGTGTTCTGCCGGCGACAGGCATTTTGACCGAGAACGACATATCAGTCGCGACAGTTTCTATCTGCAGTTCTTTAAATAACCGGACCAGATTCGGATAGGTTTTGTGGTTAAACACCAGGAAGCCGGTATCGACACCATAGGTTTTTCCTTCCAGCGTCACATCAACGGTATGCGTGTGTCCGCCAAAATAACTGTCTGCCTCAAACAGACTGACTTCGTGGTGTGCGCGGGATAATTCATAAGCGCAGGAGAGGCCGGAGATGCCGGAACCGATGACCGCAATTTTCATCATTTTTTAACGATAAATTTTTTTGTAATGAATGCCGCCCAACAAGCTTGCATTCCCGACTTACGCTTATTTCAGCCATGCTCTGTTACCGACCCGACCGGGAGGAAATACAGATTTCTACCCGTTGCCGATACGCCTGAGTTAAAATATGACCTGATGTTTCATTTAGTGACTGATCAGTCACGAAATATACTACAAAGTTTAAAGTTGTACAGAAAAAAATGATAAAGCTAAAAATTCCCTTTAAAAAACAGCAGTTTGACGCGCGTGAAGAAGCGATCATTGATGCGGTCAATCATCTTTTATCTGATAAAGGGTATGACCTGATGACGATGGATGATGTCGCTGATGCGGTCGGCATCGCGAAAGGTAGTCTGTACAAACACTTTTCTTCGAAAGAAAAGCTGGCAGCGGCCGCGCTGACCCGTCTGCTGAAAGCAACACTGGAAGAATTAGACACCCTGCCGGAAGACATGCCTGCGATAGAAAAAATCAGGCACATTCTTGCCTGGTCACTGCGTTTGCGTTTGCAAGGGGGCGTGCCGCATCTGCCATCGACAAGCCGCGCTTTGCAACGTAGCCTGATGCTGAATCTCGATTACGTGACAGTGGCTTTGCGGATCAACAAGCGTTTTTATGCACTGGTGGCAACGGCACGTAAGCAAGGCGCTTTGACGGCGTTGGTGCCGGATGATGTGCTGGTGTACACCTTGTATTCACGTGCCTGTGATCCGACGATGGAGTTTCTGGTGCGCGACCAGCGGTTGACGCATGAGCAGATCGTCGCAGCGATGGTGCATGCGACTATCGGTGGATTTTTATCAGAGCAGGCCAGAACACCGGTTGCGTAACGCAAACTCTCTTTTCTGGCTGTTCCTGCAAACCGACGCTGTACCACATCAGAAAAAAAGGCTGGAAGCCCGCATAAACAGGGGCTTCCAGCTTTTTTTTCAACGGCGTTTGTATGTAGGTCGTCAGCTTATTCCGCCAGCGCTTTTTCTATATCGGCGACCAGCTTTTTATCGTCCGGCTTAGTCATGCTGCTGTAAGCGGCAACAACGTTGCCTTTACGATCGATCAGGTATTTATAGAAATTCCACTTCGGCGTTGTGCCTGTCGCTTTGACCAACTGTGCATGCAGCGGATTGATGTCTTTGCCAGTCACGGATGACTTGGCAAACATAGGAAACTTCACACCATAGGTGTTGTAGCAAAAATCGGCGATTTCCTTACTGTTGCCCGGCTCTTGTTTGCCGAAATCATTCGACGGAAAACCGAGTACGACCAGACCTTTGCTGCTGTATTTGGCATAGGCTTTTTCCAGCCCCTCGTATTGATTGGTAAAGCCGCAATAACTGGCGGTATTGACGACCAATGCGACTTTCCCTTTGTACTGACAAAGATCTTGCGGCGCATCGTCTTGCAGGCGATTGAATTTGTGATTCAGGATGGTCGGGCAGGCATCCGCTTCCTCAGCGAAGGCCGGGCTGCTGATTGCAGCCAGACTGCCAATGATGGCGGAACAGACAACAGAATACACAACAGAATGTCGCAGCATGGAGGTCTCCTTCATGAAAGAAGCACATAGTAGCCCAGCCGGTAAAAAACTGCTGATCAGGCTCTTTATATGAAAAATGAATATAGATCGTAAAAATACTTCGTTTTCAAATATAAAGTCGCGAATTATTCTGACATCCTCGTTAAACACTGATTCCAAGGATTCCAGATGAAAGCAAAAAAATTCCTGCTCCTCGCCAGCTTCGCGTTTGCCGGTGCGATTCACGGTGCTTCCCAAGCTGCAGACATCACGCTGCTGAATGTTTCCTACGATCCGACACGTGAACTGTATCAGGACGTGAATCAGGCGTTTGCAAAACAATGGCAGGCAAAAACCGGTGACAAAGTCACGATCAAACAGTCGCATGGTGGCTCTGGCAAACAGGCACGTTCGGTGATCGATGGTCTGGATGCCGATGTCGTGACACTCGCGCTGGCGTATGACATCGACGCGATTGCGAATGTGGGTTTGCTGTCAAAATCCTGGCAAAAACGTCTGACACACAATGCCTCGCCTTACACATCCACCATCGTTTTCCTCGTGCGTAAAGGTAATCCTAAAGGCATTAAAGACTGGGCCGATCTGATTAAGCCCGGCGTATCTGTGATTACTGCGAATCCGAAAACTTCCGGCGGTGCGCGTTGGTCGTATCTGGCGGCGTATGGTTATGCGCTGAAATTGCCAGGCGGTAGCGACGCGTCGGCAAAAGAATATGTGCAAAAGCTGTTTAAAAATGTGCCTGTGCTGGATTCCGGTGCGCGCGGTTCAACGGTGACATTTACCGAACGCGGTATTGGCGACGTGCTGTTGTCATGGGAAAACGAAGCCTATCTGGGACTCAAAGAATTCGGCGCGGATAAATTTGAAATCATCACACCGTCCATCAGTATTCTGGCTGAGCCACCGTTGTCCGTCGTCGATAAAGTGGTCGATAAACGCGGCACACGCAAAGTGGCTGAGGCTTATCTGAATTACCTCTACACCGACGAGGCACAAGACATTATCGGTAAAAATTTCTATCGTCCGGTCAGTGAAAAAGCGGCGAAAAAATATGCCGGGCAATTCTCGAAAATCAAGCTATTCAATATTGATGACACCTTCAGTGGCTGGACTGTCGCTCAGAAAACCCATTTTGCCGATGGCGGTGTATTTGATCAGATTTATCAGCCAAATAAAAAATAATTGACGCTATCGAGCGCATTGAAGGAATCACTATGACTATTCTCCTGCTTTCCGGTAGCCCGTCTTCGCCGTCGCGCTCCACTCGTCTGCTGCAGTATGCCGGTGAGAAACTCAATGCGCTCGGACAACGTACCGTCAGCCTGCATGTCCGCGATCTGCCGGCGGAAGCGCTGATGAATGCGGATTTTTCCGATACTGAACTGAACGTCGCCAGATTATTGGTCGAACGTGCCGATGCGCTGGTGATTGCCACACCGATTTACAAAGCAGCTTACAGCGGTTTGTTAAAAGCATTTTTAGACATACTGCCGCAAGATGGCCTGAGCGGAAAAATCGTATTGCCATTGGCGACAGCCGGTAGCCAGTCGCACATGCTGGCACTCGATTACGCCTTGCGCCCGGTGCTGACATCGCTATCGGCACGTTATGTACTACCGGGCGTCTATGCAACCGATGCACAGGTTCAGTGGCACGAACAGCAAGGCTTACAGTTGGATGCCGCGATAGCGCAGCGAGTTGCTGACGGAGCACAATTACTGGCCGAGAGCCTCTCGTCTTTACGGCATATACAGGCATCGAAACCGGCAGTCGCAGAACTGATGTGCTGTCGTGCCTGAATTGTGCCTGACTTGCACCTGAGCTCATGCCGGTTCAGGTAATGACAGGTTCATCAATCGTGGTTTTCTGAACCGCTGCAACACCGGATATTTACCAGCAATCCCGTAAGCGTTACCGCAATGCCAGATTTCCGGCAGGGGTAAGTCTTGCCTTATCAGTCAAGGAAATGAAATGAGTGAAGATCAGAATACTATCCCGCAACACCGTCATACACGTTACGTTGAACAGGTGAAAAAGACCACTGCACTGCGCCGCAGCGTGCTGACAGGCATGCTGGCATTGACGGCGATTGCTTTTGCCGGAGGCCTGAATGTCGCTCATGCGCAAACGAAAGTCGCAGCGAAAAGTGTCTTGCGCATCGGCTACCAGAAGTACGGCACGCTGACTGTGCTGAAAGGCAGTGCCAGCCTCGAAAAACGCCTTGCACCGCTGGGTGTGGAAGTGAAATGGACAGAGTTTCCGGCGGGCCCGCAATTGCTGGAAGGTCTGAATGTCGGCAGTGTCGATTTCGGTACTACTGGCGAAGCGCCGCCGATTTTCGCGCAGGCGGCCGGTGCCGATTTACTGTATGTCGGCAATGAACCTGCGGCTCCTGCGGGCGAAGCGATCGTCGTACCGAAAGGCTCTGCACTCAAATCGGTGGCGGATCTGAAGGGCAAAAAAATCGTGCTCAACAAAGGCTCGAATGTGCATTACCTGCTGGTGAAGCTGCTGGAAAAAGCCGGGCTTGCGTACAAAGATGTGGAAGTCGTATTTCTCGCACCCGCCGATGCGCGTGCCGCATTTGAGCGCGGCAGCGTTGATGCCTGGGCGATCTGGGATCCGTTTCTGGCTGCCGCTGAAAAGCAGCTCGGCGCCCGCGTGCTGGCCGACGGGAAAGGCGTAGTCAGTAATCACCAGTTCTATCTCGCTTCACGCTCTTACGCACAGAAGCATCCCGAGATCATCAGTGTGATTCTGGATGAGATCGCCAAGACCGGCGACTGGAGCGCAAAGAACATCAAGGCAACCGCAGCAATTCTGTCGGTGCAGGTCGGTTTGGAACCGACCATCGTTGAACTGTCCGTCGGCCGTTTTTCTTATGGTGTGAAGCCCTTGTCTGAGGCCGTGATTCAGGAACAGCAAAGCATTGCAGATACCTTTGCCGATCTGAAGCTGATCCCGAAACGCATCAACGTACGCGAAGCAGTCTGGCTGCCGTCCGGCGCGAAAACATCTGTCCTGAAATAAAGAAAGAAATGCGATGAGCTTGAATATTTTCTGGTTTATTCCTACCCACGGCGATACGCGCTATCTCGGCACCAGCCACGGTGCGCGCGAAATCAGTTATGACTACCTGCGACAAATCGCGGTGGCGGCGGACACTCAGGGCTACGATGGTGTGCTGCTGCCGACCGGTCGCTCTTGCGAAGATGCCTGGGTCGTTGCTTCCAGCCTGATCAGTGCGACCAAAAAACTGAAATTCCTGGTGGCGGTTCGTCCCGGGCTGAGCAGTCCGGGTTTGGCAGTGCGCATGGCGTCCACCTTTGATCGCTTATCGAACGGGCGCTTGCTGGTCAATATCGTTACCGGTGGCGATCAGGGGGAACTCGAAGCCGATGGTGTGTTTGCTGATCATGAAAAACGCTATGAAATCACGGAAGAATTTCTACGCATCTGGCGCGCATCGCTGGCCGGTGAAGGTGGTGATGCCGGTTATGATTTTAGCGGCAAACACCTGACCGTGAAAGGCGCGAAGACCCTCTATCCACCGGTGCAAAAGCCGCATCCGCCTTTGTATTTCGGCGGCTCATCGGCACCGGCGCACGAGCTCGCAGCGGAACAGGTTGACGTTTATCTGACCTGGGGTGAACCACCTGCGGCCGTGGCTGAAAAAATTGCCGACATGCGCGCACGCGCCGCTAAGCATGGCCGCACTTTGCGCTTTGGTATCCGCTTGCATGTGATTGTGCGTGAAACCAATGAAGAAGCCTGGGCGGCAGCAAATGATCTGATCCGTTACGTTGATGATGAGGTGATTGCGCGCGCGCAGAAAGCGTTTGCGAAGATGGATTCGGTCGGTCAGCAAAGGATGTCAGCGCTGCATGGCGGCAAGCGCGACAAACTCGAAGTCTCGCCGAATCTGTGGGCGGGCGTCGGGCTGGTGCGTGGTGGTGCCGGAACGGCGCTGGTTGGTGATCCGGAAACCGTGGCGGCGCGCATTAAAGAATATGCGGCACTCGGTATCGAGACCTTTATTTTTTCCGGCTATCCGCATCTGGAAGAATCATATCGTTTTGCCGAACTGGTCTTTCCGCTGATAGGAAAATCGGTACCGCGTGTCACGAGTTCGCTCACAGGCCCTTTCGGCGAAGTGATCGCCAATTCGATTGCACCGCAGGTTTCGCAAAGCTAGGAGCACAGCATGGCGTCGCCGCTTATAACTGAGATCAATGAATTCAATGAATTCGCAGGGCTTGCAGACGACTTGTCGCAGACCTTCCGACGTCGCGAATCGGCGCGCCCCGCCCCGCCGTGGCGTCGCCATGCCGTGCGTTTTTTGCACACCTTGGCACCGTGGGCGGTGCCGCTGTTATTGCTGGTGATCTGGCAGGTGTCGGCGCAACAGGGCTGGTTATCGAGCCGTATTCTGCCGGAGCCGCTAGCGGTGGCGAAGGCGTTCTGGAATCTGAGCGTTTCAGGTGAAATTTTTATCCACGCAAAAACCAGCCTGTGGCGTGCGGTGTCGGGTTTTGTGATTGGCGGCGGTCTGGGCTTGTTGCTCGGTCTGCTGACCGGTACTTTCCGCACCGCTGAAACCCTGCTCGATACCAGCCTGCAGATGATACGCAATATCCCGGCGCTGGCGCTGATACCGCTGGTGATTTTATGGTTTGGGATCGATGAAACGGCGAAGCTGTTTCTGGTATCGGTCGGCGTATTTTTTCCGGTGTACCTGAATACTTTTCACGGCATACGTTCCGTTGATCAGGGCTTGGTAGAAATGGCGCGCAGCTACGGCTTGTCGGGTTGGGCTTTATACCGCGATGTGATTTTGCCCGGCGCTTTGCCTTCTATTCTGGTCGGCGTGCGTTTTGCGCTGGGGCTGGTGTGGGTCTTGCTGATCGTTGCTGAAACCATTTCAGCGCAGGCGGGTATCGGCTACATGACCATGAATGCGCGTGAATTTTTGCAGACCGATGTCGTGTTGGTGGGGATTTTGCTGTACGCCCTGTTGGGAAAAATCGCCGATGTGTTGTCACGCGCACTTGAACATTACTGGCTGCGCTGGCATCCGGGTTATCAGAGAAAGCTTGCATGATGCCGAACATTTTATATTCACCTTCACCAGCGGTGGCGCGTATCGCCGCGCTCAGGCAAGAGCTGGACGATGGCATCAGCCAAGTCACTGAATATGCTGCGCAGCCGACATCTGCTGCGGACGTGATCAGACAATACAGTGGGCAGGACAGCAGACAAGACAGTAGAAAAGAACTGAGCTCAGCGCAGAAATCGCCGCAGATTTCACCTCTGCCACATTTGCCACGTCAGACGCCGCAATCAGGCACGGCCATCCGTATTCAGAATTTGCAAAAATCGTACAAGGCCCGCAGCGTGCTGAAGTCGTTGCAACTAGATATCGAAGCCGGTGAGTTTGTCGCGGTGATCGGTCGCAGCGGCTGCGGTAAAAGCACCTTGCTGCGCCTGATCGCCGGGCTGGAAAAAGCCGACGGCGGCAGCCTGGAGTTTGCCCAGCAGGATGCTCAGCACGATGGGCAGAACAACGGGCAAAACAACCGTCGCCCGGAAACCCGCGTGATGTTTCAGGATTCGCGGCTGCTGCCGTGGAAAACCGTGCTGGATAACGTCGGGCTTGGTTTGCGCGGTCGTCGCAACGATGCGCTTGCAGCGCTGAACAAGGTCGCGCTGGCTGAGCGCGCTGGCGAGTGGCCATCGGTATTGTCCGGTGGTCAGCGTCAGCGCGTTGCGCTGGCCAGAGCGCTGGTGCATGAGCCGACCCTGTTGCTGCTGGACGAGCCGCTGGGCGCACTCGATGCCTTAACGCGCATTGAGATGCAAAGCCTGATTGAGCAACTCTGGCAGCAGCGCGGCTTCACTGCTTTGCTGGTCACGCATGATGTGCAGGAAGCGATTGCGCTGGCTGATCGTGTGATTCTGATTGAAGACGGTCAGATCACGCTGGATCAGAAAATCGATTTGCCGCGGCCACGCGCGCGTGGTAACCCGGTCTTTGCCGCTCTGGAAGAACAGATACTGGCGCGGGTGTTGCAGCGCCCGGCGCAGCAGCCGGATGCGGAACTCGGCGACGTGTCGCTGCTCCGCACGGTCAATCAGGTAACCTGGGCGATTTAGGCCTCAGCTCTGCTGACAGCTTCAAATCAGCATCAAATCAGTATAAAAATACTCCGGGGGAGTATGTTTTAAACCCCAATGAATTCAAGGACATTAGGGGTGTTTTATTAAAAAAGCGGGGGAGTATCTGTTTTTCGGGATATTTTCCGCATCACAAAGGAAGAAAAATGACAATTCAGGCGATTAATGTACGTAACCAGTTCCGCGGCAAAATCAAAGCGATTATCGAAGGTGATGTCGTCTCCGAAGTCGATGTCGAAACCCCGGCCGGCATCGTGACTTCCGTGATCACGACGCGTTCTATCCGCGATCTGAATCTGGTGGTCGGCAGCGACGTGGTGGCGCTGGTGAAGGCAACCGAAGTCTCGATCGCGAAACTGTAACTGCGCGTACTACGTGTCTTCACAGCGACCACGCACTGACTTACTACTGAAGGCGTTGCAGCGCGAAACAAAGCGTGGCCGCTGAAGGGAGGAAATATGCATCATCTGACATTGCAAAATTATCTGAGCCGCCTGCGTCATTCCATGGCCAGCAGCCATCTGTGGCTGGACGAGCAGGGGCGCGCCCGCGGACGCTATTTCAATGCGAGCCTGACCAGCGCGTTTCAGGCGATACGCTCGGGTGTGGATCATCAGATCGTTGCTTATGAAGCCTATGCCCGCAGCTATGATCCGGGCGATCAGGGGCTCAATATCTGGAAGTTGCTGGAATATGTCGCGAATGATGATGAATCGGTGGAGCTGGATCGTCTCTGCCGCTTGCTGCATACGCTGAATTTTTATCGTCAGCAGCCAGAGCCGGGGCTGGATTTGTATCTGAGCGTGCACAGCCGCTTGCTGGCTGCCGTGGAAGGCAATCACGGCAACGCGTTTCGCCGCATACTCAATACCCTGGAAATACCGCATGAACAGATTATTCTGCAACTGCCGCTGATCACGCCGAGCCAGCGCTGGGTGCTGACGCATGTCGCCGAAAATTATCGCCGCAATGGCTTTCGCATCGGCGTCAATGCCAGCAGCTTGGAACAAGCGGGTGATTTACTTGACCGCATACGGCCTGACGCGATCAAAATCGACATCAGCGCCGCCAATCATGCGCCAGCGCAGATCAGTTTGCTGCAACGCGCAGATCAGGCGCAGTGCAATATCATTTTCCGGCGCATAGAAAATGAAGCGCGCTTGCTATCGCTGCAACAGGCGAACGACACGGCCAGTCCGTATCTGGTACAGGGCTTTTTGTTTGACTTACCGAAAGCAACGCTGGTCGGACCAGCAGCGGCGCTGCCAGCGGCCGCATCCCATGTAAGCGCGACCGTTGTGGCTACCGGGGCGGAACTGTCGGGCTGAGCCGCATTGTTTCGGTTGCCTCGGTTGCTGCCGTCGTCGCAGTCGCCCTGGTGACTGACTTCGGCCTGGCTATATGTGTTTATCATCTAAAGACATAACAAAAAATTCGTTTTTCTTATATCAAAATCCTGCCAATATTTGCCATCTTTAGTTGAATCAGTAATAAAGGCTGACTATGGCATCTGCTGCAATTGCAACAGGCGGTCAACCGACCAGTAAACGCGTGCTTCCCGGCTTTCATCTTTCGCTGGGATTTACCTTGTTTTACCTGGCGTTGATTGTCTTAATCCCGCTTTCTGCGGTTTTTCTGAAAACCTTTACCATGACCTGGCAGGCGTTCTGGGAAACCGTGACATCTGATCGTGTCATGGCATCGTATCGCCTGACTTTCGGTGCGTCTTTTCTGGCCGCGCTGATCAATGTGCTGTTTGGCGGCATCGTTGCCTGGGTATTGGTGCGCTATAAATTTCCCGGCAAGCGCCTGATTGATGCACTGGTCGATCTGCCATTTGCCTTGCCGACAGCAGTCGCCGGTATCACGCTGGCGACCTTGTATGCGCCGAATGGCTGGATAGGCAAATTGTTGACGCCGCTCGGCATCAAAGTCGCGTTCACGCCTTTAGGAATACTGATTGCCCTGACATTCATAGGCTTACCTTTTGTGGTGCGCACGGTGCAACCGATACTCGAAGAAGCCGAAAAAGAACTCGAAGAAGCCGCGCTGAGTCTGGGTGCCAGCCATTGGCAAGTATTCGCACGGGTGATTTTCCCGACGATATTGCCTGCGATGCTGACGGGCTTTGCGCTCGCGTTTGCGCGGGCGACCGGCGAATACGGCTCGGTGATTTTTATCGCTGGCAATATGCCAATGATTTCAGAAATTACACCGCTGTTCATGATTACCAAATTAGAACAATACGATTACGCCGGTGCCACCGCCATCGCCGTTGTGATGTTGTTGCTGTCGTTTGTATTGCTGTTGTCGATTAATGCTTTGCAGGCATGGACACGCAGCCGGCAAGGAGGAAAAGAATAATGAGCACCGCCACTATTTCATCAGCCTTACCGGTAGCAAACCAACGTCGTGCTGAACCCGCGATCACTCCGGCAGCGACGCTGGAACCTTTGTGGATACGCGTCACGCTGACACTGATCGCATTCGCGTTTCTGACTCTGTTTTTATTTGTGCCGCTGGCGGCGGTGTTTGCCGAAGCCTTGAAAAAAGGCTGGCAGGTGTATCTGGAAGCCATCGTCGAACCGGATGCTTTGTCGGCGATTAAATTAACGCTGATTGCGGCGGGCATTGCGGTGCCGCTGAACCTGATTTTCGGTGTTGCCGCCGCCTGGACGATTGCGAAATTTGAGTTCCGCGGCAAGAGCGTTTTACTGACGCTGATCGATTTACCATTTTCCGTGTCGCCGGTGATTTCGGGTCTGGTGTATGTGTTGCTGTTCGGTGCGCAGGGCTGGTTTGGCGAATGGTTGCGCGATCACGATATCAAGATTCTGTTCGCAGTTCCCGGCATCGTACTGGCGACGATTTTTGTGACTTTTCCGTTTGTCGCGCGTGAGCTGATTCCGTTGATGCAGGAACAAGGCAGTGAGGAAGAAGAAGCCGCGCTGGTGCTGGGCGCATCAGGCTGGCAAACCTTCTGGCATGTGACTTTGCCGAACATCAAATGGGGTTTGCTGTATGGCGTGATCCTGTGTAATGCGCGGGCGATGGGCGAATTCGGCGCGGTATCAGTGGTGTCCGGCCACATTCGCGGCGAGACCAACACCATGCCTTTGCAAGTCGAAATTTTATATAACGAATACAACTTCGTGGCGGCGTTTGCGGTGGCCTCATTGCTGACCTTGCTGGCCTTGCTGACGCTGGCATTAAAAACGATCGTTGAATGGCGCACCAATGAGAGTCGCGCCCCCATTTCTGAAGAATAAGCTGGAGCGAAAATCATGAGTATCGCCGTTCATCAATTAAATAAACGTTTCGGTCAATTTACCGCGCTGAATAATGTCTCGCTGGATTTTCCCGATGGCGAACTGACGGCCTTGTTAGGGCCATCCGGCTGTGGCAAAACAACTTTGTTGCGCATCATCGCCGGTCTGGAATTTGCCGACAGCGGCCAGGTCTTGCTCGATGGTCAGGACGCGTCGCAACAGCATGTGCGTGATCGTCAGGTCGGTTTTGTGTTTCAGCACTATGCCTTGTTCAAACACATGACGATTTTTGAAAACATCGCATTTGGTTTGCGGGTAAAGCCAAAAAACGTGCGTCCGTCGGAAGCGCAGATCAAAGAAAAAGTCACGAAGCTGCTGGAGCTGGTGCAGCTGGACTGGCTGGCCGACCGTTATCCGCCGCAATTGTCCGGCGGTCAGCGGCAGCGTATCGCGCTGGCACGTGCACTTGCCGTAGAGCCGCGCGTGCTGTTGCTGGATGAGCCTTTCGGTGCGCTCGATGCGAAGGTGCGTAAAGAGCTGCGCCGCTGGTTGCGTCGTCTGCATGATGAATTACATGTGACCAGTATTTTCGTCACGCATGATCAGGAAGAAGCGCTGGAAGTCGCCGACAAGATCGTGTTGATGAATCAGGGTCAGGTCGAACAGGTCGGTGCGCCTGCCGAGGTGTATCAGCATCCGGCAACACCGTTTGTGTATGGATTTCTGGGTAACGTCAATCTGTTCCGTGGTCGTGTACATGAAGGCATACTCGATGCAGGTGGCGTGCCGTTTGAAGCACCGGGCCATGCAGACACCAAAGATGCCTTCGGCACGGCGTATGTACGTCCGCATGAATTCGAGATCGACCGCTACGCGCCGGGTGCCGAGGGGCTGGTTGTGCAATTGCGGCGCGTGCACAGCATAGGCCCGCTGGCGCAACTGGAAATGGAGCGTGATGATAACGGCGATCTGGTCGAAGCGATGATATCGAGCGAGCGTTATCTGCAATTACAACTGAAAGTCGGTGAGTCTCTGGTGGTCAAACCCAAGCGCTTACACGTCTTTGTCGATAACAACTGACCGGAGATATACCATGAACTTTCAACAATTACGCTCGATCAGAGAAGCATCCCGACGTGGTTTTAATCTGACCGAAGTCGCCAATGTTTTATTCACTTCGCAGCCAGGTGTCAGCCGCCAGATTCGCGAGCTGGAAGAGGAACTGGGCGTGGATATTTTTGAGCGCAATGGCAAACGTCTGACCGGCCTGACCGAGCCTGGAAAAGGCATCCTGCCGATCATAGAACGTTTGCTGCTGGAAGCTGAAAATCTGCATCAGGCCGGCAGTGAATATTCGGATCAGACCAAAGGCACGCTGGCGATTGCGACTACGCATACACAGGCGCGTTATGTGTTGCCGAAAGTGGTGCAGCAATTCCGTCAGGCGTTTCCGGAAGTACGCATCGCCTTGCAACAAAGCTCACCCGAACACATCGCCGAATGGGTGATGTCAGGCAAAGCTGATATCGGCATAGCGACTGAGGGCTTATCGCAATTCAAGGATCTGGTGTCGTTCCCATGCTACGAATGGAATCACGTGATCGTCGTGCCGGAAGGCCATCCTTTGTTGCGTAAAGAAACGCTGACGCTGGAAGATCTGGCAAATTATCCGTTGATCACGTATGACGTTGGCTTTACCGGTCGTGGCCATATCGACGCCGCATTTGTCGATGCCGGTTTGCGCACCGACATCGTGCTGACCGCGATGGATTCTGACGTGATTCAACAATATGTCGCGCTTGGATTGGGCGTTGGCATCGTGGCGTCGATGGCGATAGAAACGAATCGTACCAATGGCTTACGCACCATCGCTGCCGATCATTTGTTCACGCCGAATGTGACCCGGCTGGCGGTGCGGCGCGGTGCGTATTTACGCACCTACACTTATGATTTTATCCGCCAGTTTGCGCCAGCGCTGAGTAAGGAAGACATCCGTAAGGCAATTGCGGACGCTGACAATAACTGATTTGCCGCAAACGCCGCTTGCGCCGCCCGCTTCATAATCGACATCAGAACCGGCATTCGTGTCTATCTGCGTGATGATAGAAATACGCCGTGTACAATGGCCGCTTTTCCTGGCGGCTATTTTTTCGTCGCTATTTTTTGAATGAATCCGTATGCCTGCATTTGAACAAAAAATCTGTACCCGCGCTGCATTGGCCGAACGGGTTGCTGCATTACCCAAACCTGTGGTGATGACGAATGGCGTCTTTGATATTTTGCATCGTGGTCATGTGACCTATCTCGCACAGGCCAGAGAACACGGCGCGTCGCTGGTGGTGGCACTGAATACGGATGCTTCGGTCAGACGTTTGGGTAAGGGGGATGACCGCCCGGTGAATACCTGTGCTGATCGCATGGCCGTGGTTGCGGCATTAGAGGCAGTCAGTCTGGTGGTGGATTTCGATGAAGATACCGCGTTGGAAGCGGTACTCAGCGCGCATCCGGATATCTATGTCAAAGGCGGTGATTACGACATGAGCGCGATTCCTGAAGGGCAGGCGGTGCTGGCGTATGGCGGTCAGGTGGCAGCGATTGACTTTGAACATGATCGTTCCACCAGCAAGTTGCTGGCGAAAGTCCGGGCGCAGAACTGATATCGGCGTCCGGTATTTTTGCAATGCCGGACACATTTTTTCTAAGGTCAGGCGCCACCGGCAAAGCCGTTCTGGCGCCAGGCTTCGTAAATGACGACAGCCACGGTATTCGACAGATTCAGGCTGCGATTGTCTGGTCGCATCGGCAAGCGTATGCGCTGACTGAGAGGAAAAGATTCACGCAATTCGGTCGCAAGTCCGCGCGTTTCTGCACCGAAGACGAAATAATCGCCGGGGTGAAAGGCGACGCTGGAAAATGCCGTAGAACCATGCGTGGTCATTGCAAACATTCTTTGTGCGTCCGGTTGTTCACTCGCCAGAAACGCTTCCCAGTTTTTATGCACTTTCATCGTCGCATAGTCGTGATAATCAAGACCAGCGCGTTTCATCTTACTGTCATCGAGAGGAAAACCCAGCGGTTCTATCAGGTGCAGCTGGGCTCCGGTGTTTGCGCATAAGCGGATGATGTTGCCGGTATTCGGCGGAATTTCAGGTTCTACGAGGACGACGTGAAACAAGGCGTTTCCTTAATAAGTGTGATGTGGAGTGCGGGCAAAAACATAGTTGCTGACTTTGCGTGCGCCAAAACGTTTCAGCATTGTAGCGATTTCGTGCAGGGTCATGCCAGTGGTTATGACGTCATCGACGATACCTATATGCCTGCCTTTGATGGTCTGCAGCAGTTGATCATCGGGCACGAAGGCATTTTTTACATTGCGCATCCGTGCATCGGGCGCCAGACTGCTTTGTTTGGCGGTTTCTCTGGTTTTGTGCAATGCCTGTGGCTGCAAGGGGATGCCCAGATGTTGCGCCAGTGGTCTGGCTATTTCCAGTGCCTGATTGAATCCACGTTCAGTCAGCCGATTTTGGCTTAATGGCACGACGCAGAGAAAGTCGGGCAAATCCTGGTGGCTCTGACGCAGTATGGCATCGCGCAACATTGCGGCAAACACCGGGGCGAGTGCCAGATGATGGCCGAATTTTAATGACAGCACCAGACGGTCTTGCGGCGCTTCGTAATCGCAGGCAACGATCGTGCTGTCGAAGGCTGGTGGATTTTGCAGGCAGTCGCCACAACGCGGCGTATTGGCACCCGGCGGCATACTCAAACCGCACTGTTCACAACGACAGATGTCGCGCGGAAAATAGGTGTCCAGACACTGTCCGCAAATGACATCCGGATTCTGGGCATGACATAAGGCACAACTGCACGGCAGCAGTTGTGTCAACGAAGCTTGCCAGCTTTTATGCAATATTTGCCGTAAGTGCATCATCTGTTTGTGCCGTCATGCAGCGGCCGTAATCACAAGCGTGTAAACTCCCGCATTATCTCACTCAAACAGACGCCAAGATCGTTTTCCTTATGCTCAGTGCACCTATCGACACAAGGCTGGTTCGTCAGCTTTTTTCCCATCCGGCAAAAGTCGCCGGTTCTGATTTTTTACGTCGGGAGATTGCCGGGCGTATGCGGGAAAAGCTGGAACTCGTGCGGATCACCCCCGCGCAGATACTCGATGCCGGTTGTGGAACCGGTGCCGATGTCGCTGAGTTTCAACGCATGTATGCGGGAGCGCAAGTGCTGGCACTGGATGCGGCACCCGCGATGCTGGCAGAAATTCAGGAGCAAGAACAGGCAGCGATGAGTGCGGTTGGTCGTTTGTTTGCAAAATGGACACCGGTCGCCTTGCGTGGCGAGCAGGGCGCCAATCTGATTTGTGGTGACTTTGCCAAATTGCCTTTGCCATCGCAGTCACTCGATCTGATCTGGTCGAATCTGGCGTTGCACTGGCATCCGCAACCCGATCTGGTGTTCGCAGAATGGCGTAGAGCCTTGCGCACCGATGGCTTGCTGATGTTTTCATGCTTCGGACCGGATACTTTGAAAGAATTACGCCAGGCTTATTCAGACGTTGATGAATTTCCGCATACCTTGCCGTTTGTGGATATGCATGATTTCGGCGACATGTTGGTGAATGCCGGTTTTTCCACACCTGTGATGGATATGGAAAAAATCACGCTGACGTATCAGGACACAGAAAAATTGCTGGCCGACGTGCGTGCGCTTGGCGGCAATCCACTGCTGAGCCGTCGCCCGGGTCTGAGCGGAAAACACGCTCATCAGGCAATGCTGAAGGCGTTGGAGCAGCAACGCGCTGCCGATGGCCGTATTGCCTTGAGTTTTGAGGTGGTTTACGGGCATGCTTTCAAGCCAGTCAATAAGAAAACGGCTGCAGGCGAATCCATCGTCCGCTTCGATTTGCCAAAAAAACGACCTTGATTTTGTTTGATCTGGATTAAAGAAGCATCTTAAAGTGATAAGCAAGCGCTATTATTCGTTGTTTCATTTGCGCCAGATCATTGATTTCTTGTTTGTATTCTGCTTGATATCCTTTTAAGTTACACCTTATACTCACGACGTTGTAGAAGTTGCCAGCACGCACTTTGTAACAATATTCCGCGTCCTGGTACGACAAATTCATAAGAATTCTAAACGGGGTTTTGGGGATATCATGAAACATGGAAAGCGATTAAAGTCGTTCATGCTGGGTGCCTCGCTCCTGGCGGCAGGACTGCCCGCGTGGGCAGTGGTCGACAGCCAGGGTGGTCCGGCAGTGCGCCAGTTAAATTTACAAACACCTGTCACACAAATAGCGGAACAAATTTACTCGATACATAACCTGATGCTGGTTATCTGTCTGATTATTTTCGTTGCCGTCTTCGGAGTCATGTTCTACTCCATCCTGAAACACAGGAAATCTCTCGGCCATAAGGCAGCCTCTTTTCACGAAAGTACGACAGTCGAAATTGCATGGACTGTGGTGCCCTTTCTGATCGTGATCGGCATGGCGCTGCCAGCGACCAAAACAGTCGTGGCAATGAAAGATACCTCGAACGCTGACATCACGATTAAAGCCACCGGTATGCAGTGGAAATGGGGTTATGACTACCTCAAAGGCGAAGGCGAAGGCATTTCTTTCTTATCGACCTTGTCCACACCCCGCACGCAGGTTGGCTCTCCCGGCGTTGCGCCGACCGAAGCCCGTGGTGATAATTATCTGCTTGAAGTTGATAATCAGGTCGTCGTCCCCGTGAATAAAAAAGTACGCATTATCACCACTGCCAACGACGTGATTCACTCCTGGACGATTCCGGCTTTCGGTGTGAAGCAGGATGCGATTCCCGGCTTCGTCCGTGATACCTGGTTCAAAGCAGAAAAAATTGGCGTCTATCGCGGTCAGTGTGTGGAGCTGTGCGGTAAAGAACATGCGTTTATGCCTATTGTTGTGAATGTGGTTTCTGACGACGACTATAAAAAATGGGTCGATACCAAGAAAAAAGAAATGGCCGCCAAAGCGGATGACCCGAATAAAGTCTGGACGGTCGATGAGTTGAAACAGCGTGGTGAGAAAGTCTATGCCGCCAACTGTGTTGCCTGCCATCAGGCGAGTGGCAAAGGTGTTCCGGGTGCATTCCCTGCATTAGAGGGGTCGCTGATTGTCAACGGTGCCAAAGCGGGTCAGGTTGGTATTTTGTTGAACGGCAAAAATGCGATGCCATCGTGGAAATCCACTTTGTCCGACACGGAAATCGCCGCCGTCATCACCTATACCCGTAACAGCTGGTCTAATAAAGCCGCTGAAAATATAGTCCAACCAGCTGAAGTTCTGGCTGCGCGTAAGTAAACGTACTAAACGTACCGGAAACAGGAGACAAGATGAGCACCACAACTGTTGATCACGCTCACGATCATTCGCACGACCACGCGCACGACCATCCTCATGGTTTCCGCCGCTGGTTGTTTGCCACCAATCATAAAGATATCGGTAGTCTGTATTTATGGTTTGCATTCACGATGCTGTTATCAGGCGGCGTTCTCGCCCTGATTATCCGTGCTGAGTTATTTCAGCCCGGGCTGCAACTGGTGCAACCGGAATTCTTTAACCAATTGACGACCATGCATGGTCTGATCATGGTGTTCGGTGCGATCATGCCGGCCTTCGTTGGTTTTGCCAACTGGATGATTCCGCTGCAAATCGGCGCATCCGATATGGCATTTGCGCGAATGAATAACTTCTCATTCTGGCTGATGCCACCCGCCGCGATTCTGCTGGTGTCGTCATTCTGGGTGCCGGGTGGTGCAACTGCAGCAGGCTGGACGTTGTATGCACCGCTGTCGACGCAAATGGGACCTGGTATGGACATGGCGATTTTCGCAGTTCACATCATGGGTGCATCGTCCATCATGGGCTCGATCAACATCATCACTACGATTCTGAACATGCGAGCTCCAGGCATGACGCTGATGAAAATGCCGATGTTCTGCTGGACCTGGTTAATTACTGCTTACCTGCTGATCGCGGTGATGCCGGTTCTGGCTGGTGCGATCACCATGACGCTGACTGACCGTCATTTCGGCACGTCCTTCTTCAACGCGGCCGGTGGCGGTGATCCTGTGATGTATCAACACATTTTCTGGTTCTTCGGACATCCAGAGGTGTACATCATGATTCTGCCAGCGTTCGGTATCATTTCCCAGATCGTGCCTGCGTTTGCGCGCAAGCCTTTGTTCGGCTATGCATCGATGGTGTATGCAACTGCATCCATCGCGATTCTGTCGTTCATCGTCTGGGCGCATCACATGTTTACAACCGGTATGCCAGTGACGGCGCAGTTGTTCTTCATGTATGCCACCATGCTGATCTCGGTTCCTACCGGTGTGAAAGTATTTAACTGGGTGGCCACGATGTGGAAGGGCTCGATGACATTTGAAACACCGATGCTGTTCGCCGTTGGTTTCATTTTCGTCTTTACCATCGGCGGTTTCACCGGTCTGATACTGGCGGTAACGCCGATTGATATTCAGTTGCAGGATACTTACTACGTGGTCGCGCATTTCCATTATGTGCTGGTCGCCGGTTCGCTGTTTGCCTTGTTCGCGGGTTACTACTACTGGAGCCCGAAATGGACAGGCTTCATGTACAACGAAACCCGCGGTCAGATTCATTTCTGGCTGTCGCTGATCACCTTTAACATCACTTTCTTCCCTATGCATTTCCTGGGGCTGGCCGGGATGCCACGTCGTTATGCTGATTATCCGGCGCAATTTACTGACTGGAATACGGTCGCTTCGGTCGGTGCGTTTGGTTTCGGTCTGATGCAGGTGTATTTCATACTGGCGGTCGTGATTCCTTCGATCAGAGGTGGAAAAGCTGCACCAGCAAAACCATGGGAAGGCGCAGAAGGGCTGGAGTGGACAGTACCAAGTCCAGCACCGTTCCACACCTTCGAAGAGCCTCCTGTCGTTAAATAATGAATAAAGGCAGAGGTGCCGGATAATTTTCCGCTACCTCTGAATAAAAATGAAAAACGACAACAAACCTAACAACTTACGCACTGCATTAATCCTGCTTTCTGTCGCACTGATATTTTTTATCGGCGTGTTTGTCAAACAGGGCTTATTGCGGTGAAGCGGAATACCTGATGTCCGGATCAGACGAAAACTCGAAGACTGAAGCTCATCAGCTGAATGCCAGAATGTTTGGCAAGCTGCTGTTGATCGCGGTCATGATGTTTGGTTTTGGCTATGCGTTGGTACCGATTTACAAACAGATTTGTGAGTTGACTGGTGTGAATATCCTGACGCCAAAAGATATTTCGTTAAAGGAAGTCAGCAATTCTCAAATCGACAAAACGCGTGAAATTACTGTTGAGTTTGATGCGAACACGCAAGGGCCATGGCGTTTCCGCCCTACGGTTTCCAGCATCAAGGTTCATCCCGGTGAAATGGCGCAAGTTGTTTATGAGGTAGTGAACAAACAGTCTTACAAGATGGATGCGCAGGCGATACCGAGCTACGCACCGCAGCAGGCAAGTAATTACTTCAAAAAGATGGAGTGTTTTTGTTTTCAACAGCAGACGCTGAATGCGAACGAGGCACGGCAAATGCCAGTGGTGTTTTACATTGACCCTGCGTTGCCAAAAGACGTGAAAACCATCACCTTGTCATATACGTTTTTTGAAGTTGGTGGTAAGAGCAAGGTAGCAAGTTCTGGCACACAAGGAAAAACATGAGTGATCTGAAGCAGGCGACGCAACGTAAGGTATCGTTTCTGGCGACGATGAAAGCGGTGTTCTGGTCATTTCTGGGGATCCGTAAGAAAAATGATTACGAGCAGGACGCCGCGCATCTGAATCCGGTGCACGTGATCATTGCGGGCATCATCGGCGCCCTGATCTTCATTTTTGTGCTGGTGCTGGTCGTCAAGTCTGTCGTCGCAAAATAATAATTCGAGTAGTACATTCAAATGTATCGGGAGATGGAAATGAGTACTTCAAACGCGAAAGCCCCTTATTACTTCGTGCCTGGACCGTCAAAGTGGCCGGTGCTGGCGGGAGCCTCCTTGTTGCTGACCATGATAGGCGCCTCTGCCTGGGTGAATGCAGTGAGCTGGGGCTCTTATGTCAACTTTGCAGGTATTTTTCTGACACTGGTGGTGTTGTATAACTGGTTTGGCGATGCGATTGCCGAATCGGAAAGCGGCAAATACAGCGCCCGGATTGATGTCTCTTACCGCTGGAGCATGAGCTGGTTCATTTTTTCCGAAGTCATGTTCTTTGCTGCTTTTTTCGGCGCATTGTTTTATGCCCGCAGTATTTCCATGCCATGGCTGGCCGATCTGGATCACAAAGTATTATGGCCGGATTTTTCAGCGCAGTGGGGTAATGCTGGCCCCGCCGGCACGGTTGAAGCGTTTAAAACGATGGGACCATTTCCTATCCCGACGATTAATACCGCGTTGCTGCTGACATCCGGCGTCACACTGACAATCTCGCATCATGCCTTGCGTGCCGGCCACCGTGGCACCACGGCTTTCTGGCTGGCAGCAACCGTCTTGCTGGGCGCTGTTTTCATGGGCTTTCAGGTCTATGAATACATGCATGCTTACAGCGAACTGAACCTGAAACTGACCTCCGGCATTTACGGTTCGACTTTCTTTATGCTGACCGGCTTCCACGGTTTCCATGTGACGATGGGAGCGATCATGTTGTCGGTGGTGCTGTACCGTGTTCTGAAGGGGCATTTCACACCAGAACAGCATTTCGCTTTTGAAGGCGCAGCGTGGTACTGGCACTTTGTTGACGTGGTCTGGCTGGGCTTGTATGTCGTTGTCTACTGGCTGTGATCCGCATAACAGACTGAGCTGATTCATTTTCAAATAAAAAAGCCGCACATGTGTTGCGGCTTTTTATTATCGCTAAAGATGTTGGTGACTTATCTGATGCCGGTAGGCTGAATCAGCCCGAAATGATTGGCCAGTAATATCAGGATAAACAAGCTGATGGAAAAGCTGACACGGAAAGCGAGTGCTTTGACAGTACGGTTACTGCGCCCTTTGTCCTTCATCAGATAAACTAATGCCGATCCCATGCTGAAGATGATGAGAAAAAAAGCAATGGCGACGAGAATTTTCATACTGACTCTTTGACTAAGCGTTATGCTGGGTTGACCGATTTCTTATTGTAATGCTTTTCATGCCTATTTCTTTCCGTTTCAGACTATTACCTTTCCTCGCGACCATTGCTGTCGTTGTCGTGGGGCTGAATTTGGGCATGTGGCAAAGCCGGCGGGCTGCGGAAAAAGAAGCGATTGCCGCAAAGATGGCGGAACGCATGCACAGCCCTGCTACGCAATGGCGCAGCGACACACCGGAAGATCAATTACAGCCTTTCAGTAAGGTGATGTTGCGTGGCCAGTTTCTCGATACCTGGCCTATGTATCTGGATAATCGCCCCATGCAAGGCCGGGCGGGACTGTATGTATTGATGCCATTTAAGCTTGAGGGTAGTCGCCGCCATATTTTGGTTGCACGTGGTTGGCAAGCCCGAAACCCGCAGGACAGAACCGTGTTGCCGCGCTTGTTCACACCTTCAGGTACGACAGAAATTCAAGGCATTGTCAAAGAGCATCTTGATCGTGTCATGCAACTGGGACAGCCTGAGCCGTATAAGCCCGGTGCGATTTTACAAAATCTGGAGATCACCAGCCTCGCGGCTGAAACCGGGTTACAGTTTTACCCTTTGATCGTCGAGCAGACGTCGTCAACTGAAGACCATCTGCAACGCGATTGGCCAGCGCCTTCGCTGGGGATCGATAAACACAAAGGATATGCATTTCAGTGGTATGCCTTGTCATTAATGGCAGGGATTTTTTTTGTAGTGACAGGAATACGTCGTGGAAAAAACGCAGAATCAAAAAATTAAAGGACGCTGGAAATTATTTATCGTGCTGGCCGTTTGTGCCGCACCGATGATAGCGTCTTATCTCGCTTACTACGTGATTAAGCCGGAAGGCCGAACCAATTACGGCACGATACTCGATCCGCGCCTGTACCCCATGCCAGAGTTACATGCGCGCTTGCTGGGTGCGAGCGATGCCAACGATACAAACAATGCGGATAAACAGAATGGCTTGATGGCGTATCGCGGTAAATGGATCATGCTGACGATCAGCAGCGGTTCCTGCGATTCCGCATGTCAGAAAAAGCTGTATGACTTGCGCCAACTGAGGCTTGCGCAGGGCAAGGAAATGGACAGAATCGAACGGGTCTGGGCTGTCGTTGATGAACAAGCTGTTGATACCTTGTTACTGCGTGAATACGATGGCATGCATGTGCTGAAAGCTGATGCAGACGCGCTCAGAAAATGGTTGCCGACAGAAGATGGAAGCCAGATCAGCGAGCACATTTATATGATCGACCCATTGGGTAACCTGATGATGCGTTTCCCGAAAAATGCCGATCCGAATAAGATCAAAAAAGATATCAGCAAGCTGTTGCGTGCATCTGCGATAGGGTGATGCATGTTTTTACAACTCGCTCTGATAGCTTTGTGTGTCGCCGTTTTGCCCTTGTCTGTCGTACTTTGGTCGCGGGACACCGACAAACACCGCAAGCTGATTGCGGTTACCGTGGCACTCACGTTTGAACTGATCATGTTCGGTGCTTTCACCCGTTTGACCGATTCCGGCCTCGGCTGCCCTGACTGGCCCGGTTGCTACGGTCAGGCGAATCCTTTGCAATCACACGCCGATATCCGTGCGGCAGAGGCGGCGATGCCGCATGGCCCGGTGACACTGCAAAAAGCCTGGATAGAAATGATTCACCGTTATCTGGCGATGAGTGTCGGCGTACTGATCATCGCTCAGGTTGTTCTCGCGTGGCGACGACGCCATGCCACAGGCATCTCGCCGTGGCTGGCCAGCTTTTTGTTGGCATTTGTTTGTCTTCAGGGCGCATTCGGTGCTTGGACCGTCACACTCAAACTGCAACCCGTGATCGTGACTACGCATCTGCTACTGGGGATGGGCTTGCTGGCGCTACTATCGGCATCGCTCGAGCAGCATAGTCAGGCGCATGTCATTCAGACGGCGCAGGTATCCGGCTTGCGCTGGCCTGCGACTATTGCCTTAGTCTTACTCTTCATACAAATTGCATTGGGTGGCTGGGTTAGTACCAACTATGCAGCATTGGCTTGCCAAGATTATCCATTGTGTAACGGTGCGGTGGTACCGACAATGGATTTTGAACACGGATTCAGTTTGTGGCGGCAACTGGGGCAGACCGTGAGCGGCGATTATTTACCATTTACGGCCTTGGTTGCCATTCATTGGGTACACCGCAATTTCGCCCTGCTGGTCGCGGTTGTGGTTGCCGTGGTTGCGTGGCGCGCCATGCACTTACCCGGATTCGAACGTCTGGGTCGCCAACTCATGCTGGCGATTGCAGCGCAATTCCTGATCGGGGTTTCGACTGTCTTTTTTTCCTGGCCCTTATTGCTGGCGGTATTGCATAACGGTGGGGCGGCTACCTTAGTGTTATTGCTGACCATGTTAAACTACCGGGTCAGGCAGACGAAACTGATTGCCACACACTGATTGATATGACGACAATAAGCCTGACCTCCAACCGTTTTGCTCAATACTGGGCGCTGACCAAACCGCGCGTGACGCAACTGGCGGTGTTTTGTGCCGTCATCGGCATGTTTCTGGCCACGCCCGATTTACCCGACTGGCGTGTCGTGGTCGCCGCAACCATAGGCATCTGGCTGTTGGCGGGTGCCGCTTTTGCGGTGAATTGCCTGGTCGAGCGCGAGATCGATTCGCGTATGGCGCGTACCGCAAGGCGCGCCACAGCCGCCGGTGAAATCAGTGCATCCCAGACCTTATTGTTTTCAGGCGTGATCGGTGGCGCTGGTATGTGGGTGCTCTACACGCTGGTGAATCCGCTGACGATGTGGCTCACCTTTACCACCTTTGTCGGTTATGCCGTGGTGTACACCATTATTCTGAAGCCAGCGACGCCGCAGAATATTGTGATTGGCGGTTTGTCTGGCGCGATGCCTCCGGCACTCGGCTGGGCCGCGGTAGCAAACGATGTTCCTATGCAAGCGTGGTTGCTGGTGATGATTATTTTTGTCTGGACGCCGCCGCATTTCTGGGCGCTGGCGATGTACCGGCGCGATGACTACGCGCGCTCAGGTCTGCCTATGCTGCCGATTACGCATGGCCCCGAATTTACCCGTTTTCATATCTGGCTATATACCATCGCCTTGTTTGCCACAACGATGCTGCCGTATGCCGTGCAGATGAGCGGCCTGATTTATCTTGTCAGTGCTGTCATTCTCGGGGCGATTTTCCTCTGGTACGCATGGCGGATTTATCGCAATTACAATGATATTCTCGCCCGTAAAACATTCGCTTATTCGATCATTTATCTGTCGCTGCTGTTTGCGGCGCTGCTGGTTGATCATTACATACGACTATGAACTTACTCAAAAAATTATTCGCCTGCATTCTGATCGCAGGGCTGGCGGCTTGCGGCAAACCCGGAGAAAAATTCAATAATACCGACCTCACCGGGCTCGATTATGCGCAGGATTTTGCCCTCACCGATCACAATGGCAAAGCCCGTACGCTGAAGGATTTTCGTGGCAAGCTGGTGGTCATGTTCTTTGGTTACACCCAATGTCCTGATGTCTGCCCGACCACGATGGTGGAAATGGCGAATGTGATGCAGAAAATGGGGCCACAGGCAGATAAGGTGCAGGTCTTGTTCGTCACGATAGACCCAGAACGCGATACGCAGACGTTGATGGCGGCGTATGTGCCGAACTTTGACCCGCGCTTCCTCGGTTTGTATGGCGATGCCGCCGCGACGGCAAAAGTGGCAAAAGACTTCAAAGTGTATTACCAGAAAGTGGACGGAAAAACGCCGACCAGTTACACCATGGATCACACGGCGGGCAGCTATGTCTTTGACACCGAAGGCCGCATCCGTTTATTCCTGCGCCATGGACAAGGTGCGGAACCTATCGTTCACGATTTAAAGCTGTTACTGAAGTAATTTTGCTGAACAGGCTGGCGCGGGCATATAAAACGGCCTGCTGAGCCTTAAATATACTGGGGGGAGTATATTTAAACCCCCATTGTTTTCAAGGAGATCAGGTGCAAAATCACAGATACTCCCCCTTTTTATCGATTTTCAGGGAATAAACAATAAAAAAAGGCACTCCGCAGAGTGCCTTTTTTCATGTGCGGTGTGATCAGGAAAAGCTGACCAGCGCACCTTTCATTTTTTTCAGCGCCGCACTTTCAATCTGACGAATGCGTTCGGCTGAAACACCGTATTCATCTGCCAGTTCGTGCAGCGTCGCACCAGAGCCATCGTCATTTTTCAACCAGCGCGATTCGATAATGTGACGTGAACGCGCATCCAGTTTTGATAACGCCGATTCCAGCCCTTCGCTTTGCAAACGATCGTATTGGCGTGATTCCAGTACCTGCGTAGGCTCTTCTGATTCTGTTTTCAGATAAGCGATCGGTGCGAATTTATCGTCATCATCATCAGTCGGTGCATCCAGCGCGATATCGCGACCAGACAGACGCATTTCCATTTCGATCACTTCTTCGCGTTTCACATCGAGGGTCTTCGCCAGCGCATCAATTTGCTTAGGCGACATGGTTTCCAGACCTTCTTTGTGGCTGCGCAGATTGAAAAACAGTTTGCGTTGCGCTTTGGTCGTCGCAACTTTGACTAAACGCCAGTTTTTCAAAATGTACTCATGCATTTCGGCTTTAATCCAGTGCATCGCGTATGACACCAGACGTACGCCCTGATCAGGGTCAAAGCGTTTAACCGCCTTCATCAGGCCGATATTGCCTTCCTGGATCAGATCGGCGTGTGGCAAGCCATAGCCGAGGTAACCACGGGCAATGGATACAACCAGACGCAGATGCGACATCACCATCTGTTGCGCAGCGGACAGGTCATTATTGTCACGCAGGCGGGTCGCCAGATCGATTTCTTCTTCATGCGTCAGCATAGGCAGGCGATTGACCGCAGAAATATAAGCGTCAATATTGCCCAGCGTACCTGTAAAGCCGAGCGCCAGCGCTGTGCTGTCTGATGCTGGAATAAGTTGTCTTGAAGTCATTGTGTTGTTCCTCTCAATTACTGCAGTCCGAGCAAAAAAATAACTCTGAACAAACGTACTATTTCCTAATATTAGCACTCTCTTGAGAAGAGTGCTAATTCTCGTGAAAATGATGATTTCATCAAGATGAGGTCAGAGGTAAAAGCGGGTATTCCAGACCCTCGCCGAGTATTGTTGCCAGTGGTCGCCACTGGTAACCCAGCAGAAATTTCTGGAATCAGCTTTCTTACTCTGCTTTAACCAGGCGGTTAGAGCAGCGATTTTTGGGAAAGTTGCAAATCATTATGTATCAGTTTGTTCGCGCCAGTTGACGGCGGACGGACAGATAAGCGCCAGCCAACCCCAGTAACATGCTGACACCCAGCAACATCAGGCTGGGTAATATGCCCAGCGGTACCAGCCGGAATTCGGAGGCATACAGTTTGGCAAATTCCGCAATGGCCTGATTCAGTGGCTGCAGAGAGGCAGCAATGGCGGCCAGCGCCAGGCTTCCCGCCAGCAGCCCCAGCAGCGCGCCAGTGTAATAGTAGGGGCGATGAATGAAGCTGTTGGTCGCACCTAATAAACGGGTAACGGAAATCTCAGCCTGATGCGAAATGACTTGCAGACGGGTCGCATTAAACACGACCACAATTACGACTACGCCCAGTGTCGTTGCCAGAAACAGCAAACCTATCTGCAATATCTGCACAAGAGCCGCCAGTCGCTTGACCCAGGCTGAGTCAACCTGAACCACTTCAACATCGGGCAAGGCCTGCAGTTGTTCGACCAGTTTATCGAGTTTTGCTGCATCATTATTCGATAGCGAAAGCACGTAAGCATCCGGCAGGGGATTGCCGCCCAGTGTTGATAGCACTTCTGCCAGACTCGATGCATCCTGCATCGCCGCCAGTGCTTTTTCTTTCGGCGTAAAGCTCAGTTTGCCGCTGATGTTGCTGTCTTTCAGCAGGCGCTTGATAGGTACTGACAATGCAGTTGCATTTTCACGCGCGGTGTCGGTCGTCAGAAAAATACTGATTTCCGGTTCTATCGATAACTGTGAAGAGATAGGGCGGATATTTTCAATCAGCGTGAGTCCGGCAATCGGCAGCGCCAGCGCGATGGCGACCACCAGCACATTGAAGATGAAATTTCCGGTGCCGGCGCGCAAGTGGGTGAATGCGCTTTTCAGTGCAAACAGATGTTCACGAAACCAGATGGTCATAGGGATTTCCTTGAAGGCGTAATAGCAGACGGAAGTCAGGCGGCAGCGCCTGTTGTCCATGAATCCGAGATTTGTCCATTGCTCAGATAGATCACGCGGTCGGCCTGATCCAGGAATTGCTCATCGTGACTGGATATGATGCAAGTGACGCCGGCGCTCTGGAATGCTTTCAATGCGCTCAGCACTTTGTTCGCATTGTCTCTGTCCAGAAAAGCGGTAGGTTCGTCAGCCAGAATAATTTTGGGGCGATTCACGATGGCGCGCGCAATCGCAACACGCTGCTGTTCACCACCGGAAAGCTCCAGCGGCAAGGCATTGGCTTTATCCAGCAATCCGACTTTTTCCAGTGCGACGCAGGCACGTGATTCTGCTTCACCCGAAGTAGCGCCGGTCACAATCAGTGGCAGCATGACGTTGTCGAGAACGCTGCGGTCGGTCAGTAATTTCTGATCCTGCAAAATTAATCCGAGCTTGCGGCGCAAATACGGCAGGCTGCCGGTTTTGAGTTTGCTGACATCCTGACCATTAACGATGACATGGCCGCTGGTCGGCTTTTCTATGCCTGCGATCATTTTTAATAAAGTCGATTTTCCGGCACCAGAGGGGCCCGCCAGAAAAATGAGTTCTCCATCCTGGATGGTCAGAGAGATATCGCGCAAAGCGTAGGCATCACGCGAATATTGTTTAGTGACGTTATCGAATTCGATCATGATCGTTGCACTGACTGTCTGTGATTTTAATTAAACAAGGCGTCGACGAATTCCTGCGCGTTGAATGGTTGCAGATCCTCGATCTGCTCACCGATGCCAATGAAATAGACTGGTATCGGGCGTGTCTTCGCAATTGCAGCCAGAACGCCGCCTTTTGCTGTGCCATCTAATTTGGTGATGATCAAACCGGTCAGTTGCAATGCATCGTCAAACGCCCTGACTTGTGCCAGCGCGTTTTGTCCGGTGTTGCCATCAATGATCAGCAACACTTCCTGCGGTGCGCCTTCCATGCCTTTGGCAATCACACGTTTGATCTTTTTCAGTTCTTCCATCAGATGCAATTGAGTCGGCAAACGCCCTGCGGTATCAACCATCACCACATCGGTGCCGCGCGCGCGCGCGGAGGCAACAGCGTCAAACGCCACCGCTGCCGGATCGCCGGATTCCTGCGAAATCACCGTCACATCATTGCGCTCGCCCCAGATCGATAATTGCTCGCGCGCTGCAGCACGGAAAGTATCGCCAGCCGCCAGCAACACGGACTGATGGTGAACCTGCATGTGCTTCGCGAGTTTGCCTATGGTGGTGGTTTTTCCTGCGCCGTTAACGCCGGCAATCATCATGACCAGCGGTTGATGACGACCCAGTTCCAGCGGCTTTTGCAAAGGTGTGAGCAATTCCAGCAACAACGCTTTGAGCGCTGTTTTGACTTGTTCTGCTTCGGTTAATTTTTCTTCTTTGACTTTCTTTTTCAGCGTATCGAGCAAAAACAGCGTCGCTTCGACGCCCGCGTCGGATGTCAATAAAGCCGCTTCGAGTTCGTCGTATAGCTCATCATCAATACGCGCGCCGATAAACAGCGTGGTCAGATTCGATGAGGTTTTGGCCAGACCAGCTTTCAGACGGCTCAGCCATGAACGCTTTTGTTCAGGTTGTGGCGCAGGCGCTGATACCGTTTCTACGGCTGCTGTTACTGGCGCCGCCGCAGCGAGCGGTTGTATTGCTGGTTCGGCAATTGTCTGCGGCAGCTCGGCAGGCGTAGTCGGTATTGCCGCAGAAGCAGGCGTAGCAACGACTTCTGGCGTTACTACCGGTTCTTCTTTGGGTTTTCTTTTGAAAAAACTAAACATCGGATGATTTTGTCGGAGAGGGGAAGCTGCAAACTGCTGACCCAAGTATTAGAATGCAGCCATTCTAACAGACCGCGCCGGGTAATTTGACTTACCAGTGTCATTCAACTAATGAAAACCAAGACTAAAAAACCCGTATCTCCTCAAAGAGTCGCCCATCAGGTGCGAATCATCGGCGGCCAGTGGAAGCGCAGCTTGTTAAGCGTGATTGAGGCCGATGGCCTGAGACCAACGCCAGACCGTGTCCGTGAAACGACATTTAATTGGTTGAACCATCTTTTTAACGCGAATTGGGCGCAAGTCAGTTGCCTGGACTTATTTGCCGGCAGCGGCGCGCTGGGATTTGAAGCCGCCAGCCGTGGCGCGCGTCTGGTCACGATGGTGGAGTCGCATACGCCGGCGTTCAAGCAGCTCGAACAGGTTAAAGCTAAACTCGAAGCGCATCAGTGCCAGGTGCTCAGGGGCGATGCCGGTAAAGTGATCACGAGCGCTGCGGCCGAAGGGAAAAAATTTGACCTGATCTTGCTGGACCCGCCTTTCGAACAAGGCTGGCTGGCAAAAATTTTGCCTGTTTGCCGCGAAGCGCTGAGTAATGATGGGTATGTTTACGTCGAAGCAGAATTCCCGCTCGACGAGCAAAGTAGTGACCCGGATATGCTGGAATTGCTGAGCGGATGGCAGGTGATACGGGCGGATAAAGCCGGAAGTGTGTATTTCCATATTCTGCAACGCAACATTTTGCAGCATAATGCGCACGAAAATCAGGCATAATGCCAGATCAATTTAGTGCATATCATTATGCAAACAGCGCAAATAGCGAAAATAAGGAGTCAAGATGGTCACAGCCGTTTATCCGGGAACATTTGATCCGCTGACCCGCGGTCACGAAGATCTGGTGCGTCGCGCCTCAGGTCTTTTTGATACTTTGGTGGTTGGTGTTGCCGACAGTAAAAATAAACGGCCATTTTTCTCTCTGGAAGAACGCCTGAGCATTGCGAATGAAGTGCTGGGACATTATCCGAATGTGCGGGTGGAGAGTTTTTCTGGCTTGCTCAAGGATTTCGTCAGGAAGAATGATGCCCGCGTGATCGTGCGTGGTCTGCGGGCCGTGTCGGATTTTGAGTATGAGTTTCAGATGGCAGGGATGAACCGTTATCTGTTGCCGGATGTGGAAACGCTGTTTCTGACGCCGTCTGACCAGTATCAGTTTATCTCAGGCACGATCGTGCGTGAAATCGCGATGTTTGGCGGTGATGTATCCAAGTTCGTTTTTCCTTCGGTTGATCGTTGGCTCAAGCAGAAGGTTGACGCGCTGAACGAAAGTAAATAAAGCGTTACTGCCATGCCGCAGATGCGCAGATGAAATGAAAGTGAAGTAAGTATGGCCCTGATGATTACCGACGATTGCATTAACTGCGACGTGTGTGAACCCGAATGCCCGAATGACGCGATTTTTATGGGGCCGGAGATTTATGAAATCGACCCGCATAAATGTACGGAATGTGTTGGTCACTACAAAGAACCGCAATGCAAGCAGGTTTGTCCGGTGAACTGCATTCCATTCAATCCTGAATGGCGTGAGACGCCAGCGCAGTTGCAGGCGAAATACGAACATTTACAAGCGGCACAAGTTAAATAATTTCGTTGCCGCTACCGGTTATTCGCAACGCACCTGATTTCTGCCGGAACGTTTAGCATCATACAAAGCGCGGTCGGCGCGAGAGATCATTTCTCTTGCCACCGCAGTCGCCTCACCCAGATTGTGTTTCTCCGACACGGTCGTCAATCCGATAGAAATCGTGGTGGAACAATGTCCCTTATCTGACAGTGTAAATGGTTTGCCTGCGATGCTGCGACGTATGCGTTCTGCTACCAGCATGGCGTCCTGCAGATTGGCGTTAATCAGTAAAACTACAAATTCCTCACCACCGAAACGCCCCAGCGTATCGCTGAGCCGTAATTCTGCTTTGATCCGCTTTGCCACCTCGCACAAGACATCATCACCGCCCTGATGACCATGCTGGTCATTAATTTTCTTGAAAAAATCGATGTCCAGATACATACAGGCGATGCCGTAAGACTGGCGACGGGCGCGGGCAATTTCCTCCAGCGTGCGTTGTTCGACATAGCGGCGATTACTGACATTCGTCAGTGGGTCTGTCAGACCGATATAAACGAGTCGTTCATTATTCAGAACATTTTCTAAACAGATCGCAATGATGGAACCCAGGCGCTCAATGAAATCGGTTGCCATCGTTGTCAGAAAACGCTCTGCACTGAAGCTGCCCAGATTCAGATAGCCGATCAGGCGGTTTTGCCGCACCAGCGGAATGACCGCAACGCTGGCGGGTTTTTTTGCGCAGCTGCGATATAAGTTACCGTACAGATGACCCTGATATTTGCCTAACAAAGGTTTGTAAGACAGCAGTGCTTTGGTCTGTAATTCGTGTTCGTGGCGGACAAAGAGCAGGCCGGGAAACTCTTGCAGGTCAATGCGCAGATCGTTCAGCATTTGTTGTAAATCCTGACGCGGATCGACCAGCGCGAGGGTAACGATATCAAGATCGGAAGTGTTTGCCAGTTCGCTGAAAATATAGCTGATCAGTTCTTTGAAATGACTCGCACCGATGATTTTCAATTCAAAACTCTGATGACGCGCGAGTATGCTTTGATTCCTGTGAGCCAGTTCCAGGATATCGTCGAGCTGTGTGCGGAGGGCGTGATTCTCCACCCGGAGATTTTCCAGACTTTGTGCCTGACGTCTGGCGTTCACATTGGCTCTGTCCATACTTCCTTATTTTTTTCGAGAGAATGCGGTATTCAAAACGCAATCGGCATCTCAACTTCATCGCCGACGCGTAGCACTAAACCCGCACCTTGTTCGAGGATGACGTTCATGCCAAATGTAATTTCGCCGTCAACAATCGGGTTGGCGCGATAGCTTTGTAAAATATCGACGGGGCTTGCGCCGACTTCACCCGTCAATTGATCGACCGCCGGAATCGGGCAGCGCGGGCAGGGTTTAACAGGACGCAGCTGTATGCCATTCTTCAACAGATAACTGGCAGCGTAGTCTTCCTCGAATGCCTCAACGCCATCAATGACGATGTTTGGGCGGAAGCGGTTCATGGGGACGGCCTGACGTCCTTGTGCAATGGCTCTGCGATTCAGATCTTCGAGTGAGGCCTGCGCAATCAATAGTAAAGGGTAACCATCCGCAAAGCGGGTCGGTGCCAGTGTGTCGCCGGTCCATTTGGTATTGGCGTAACGCTGTGCCTGTGGCGAGAAACGCACCAGCCGGCATCGCGTACCTAAGGCTTGGCTAAACCAGATCGCCGCTTCTTCACCGGCATCATCTGCGATGACTTCCGTTTCCCATATCTGGACAGTAATTTTTTGCGCATCGGCATTCGCTTTGAGCAAAATACTCAGCGTTGCCATCGCATCGGTATCGACGCGTAAGGTGTCACCAGCAATCGTTATCCGCAGACAGGCCATACGGGGATATTCACGTTGCGTCAGAAAAAGACCGCTCTCGTCGACCAGCATCCATTCACGGTCGCAGACCCCAGCGTAGCTCAATCCACTCGCGGTTATCACTGCTTCTGTCAGCGCAATGCCAGCACAGGATTTGATTGGATACATCGTGAGTTCGGAAATGGAGGGCATGCGGTAAATCTGAGAGTAAATGCGGTCAGGTCAAGTATTTTAATGCCTTATGGCAAAACGGGTGAGTTTAAATTGTCAATCACATCACTTTTAAGGTGCATCAGCGGTGCCACGGAATTGCAGACGATAGGCGGAGGGCGAAATTTTCAGCACTTGTGCAAAATACCGTCGCATCAGTAAGGCGGAGCCGAAACCGGCAGCGGATGCAATCTCTTCGATAGTCTGCCGGCTCGATTCCAATTGCCGTTGCGCATAGTTCAGTCTTTGATGCAGCAGCCACTTGCCAACCGTGGTTCCTGTCAGTTGCTGAAAATGACGGGTAAATGTTCTGCGACTCATCAGCGCTTTATTGGCCAGCATATCCAGCGTTTGCGTCTGATCTAAATGAATGTGCATCCAATGTAAGACTTTCCCTAAGCGGTCGTCGCTGGCAAGTACCGGTATGGGTTGTTCTATGTATTGCGCTTGCCCGCCCTGACGATGGGGGGCTACCACCAGCCTGCGTGCAACCTGATTCGCTAACCCGGCACCAAAGTAGGTGCGCAGCAGATGAAGGCAGCAATCAATACCCGCTGCGGTTCCTGCCGAGGTCGTGATTTTGTCCTGATCAACGTACAGGACATCCGGCTTGACATGGACTTGCGGATAGCGACTCGCAAACTCCTGCGCCAGTGCCCAATGGGTCGTTGCCTCGCGTTGATTCAGCAAACCCGCATCGGCTAATACGAAAGCGCCGAGGCAAAGGCCAACGATATGTGTCCCGTTTTTGTTAGCCAAGCGCAGCAATTTGATTAACTCGCCCGGCGTCGTCCGTAAATCTTCGTGCCACGATGGAATGATAATGATGTCGGCTCGCCTGAGTGTTGACAGGCCATATTTGGTTTCCAGCGTATAGCCTGCGCTGGTTCTGATTTTGTGATTTCCCGCTGTGCCCGCCTGCGAGCAGACACGTAAGCGTATTTCAGGGGTGTCAGCGTATTTATGTAGGTCACCGAATACCAGACTGGGTACCGATAAATGAAACGGGCTGATGCCATCAAACGCCAGCACACCAATCGTGAGCGGTGATGCAGCGGATTTTATTAATGTGGCAGATGGATTCGGCATGGCCTGATTGTATCTAAATATGTCAATCGGGTCACTCTGAAAAATAGCGAATTTCACGCAAAATATTCATTCACACAGCACCGCTTTTGTTGCTGATACTGAGTTGCCTCGCTTATCTGAAAAAGGAAAATATATGTCTGCTCCCGCATTAAGCCCATCCGCACCGCGCCGTGCCCTGATTGTGATTGACGTGCAGAATGAATACTTCAGTGGTCAGATGCACATCAGTTATCCCGATCCGCAATCGTCTTTGCAGCAGATAGGCAGGGCGATGGATGCTGCGCATCAGGCCGGTATTCCGATTTTCCTTATTCAGCATTCTGCGCCGGAAACTTCCCCGGTGTTTGCCCGCGGCTCCGAAACCTGGGCATTGCATGACGAGCTTATGCAACGACCGTTTGATGTGTTGATAGAAAAAAACAAGGCCAGTGCATTTAGCGAAACAACACTGGATGCGCAATTGCAGGCCTTACAGATCGACACGCTGAGCATCGTTGGCTATATGACGCATAACTGCAATGCCAGCACCGTATTTGAGGCTGCGCATCGTGGCTATCAGGTCGAAATCCTGAGCGATGCCAGCGGCTCGCTGCCGTACCGCAATGCTGCTGGCGCTGCCAGTGCGGAAGAAATCCACCGCGTATTTCAGGTGGTATTTCATTCAAATTTTGCCAGCTCCTGTACGACAGACCAGTGGTTAACTGCACTTGAGCAACAAGTCCCGCTCAGTCGCAGCAATGTCTATACATCGCACCAGGACGCAATCAGCAAACCGTCAGCAAGTCTTTAGCACTGACGCCAATAAAAAAGCGGAGCCCGGTTATGGGCTCCGCTTGATAGTGCGAAATCAGGCCTGAACAGATCTGACTTCTATCGTTCGACTCAGACGTTAAACAGGAAGTTCAGTACGTCGCCATCTTTCACAACGTATTCCTTGCCTTCGGCGCGCATTTTGCCGGCTTCTTTGGCACCAGCTTCGCCTTTGTGGGCGATGTAGTCATCAAATGCGATGGTTTGGGCGCGGATGAAGCCGCGTTCAAAATCGGTGTGAATCACACCTGCTGCTTGCGGTGCGGTGTCGCCGATGTGGATAGTCCATGCGCGGACTTCTTTAACACCTGCGGTGAAATAAGTTTGCAGGCCGAGTAATTTGTAAGCTGCGCGGATCAGACGATCGAGACCCGGTTCTTCCATACCCATATCGGCCAGGAAGTCAGCTTTGTCGGCGTCGTCCAGATCGGCAATTTCAGATTCGATCGCAGCGCAGATGGCCACGATAGGCGCATTCTGGGATGCGGCAAAGGCGGTCAGTTGATCCAGCAATGGATTATTCGTGAAGCCGTCGTCGGAGACGTTGGCGACATACATCGCAGGCTTGGCGGTGATCAGGCACAGCGGTTTGATCAGTGCCATTTCGTCGGCATCCAGACCCAGTGCGCGTACTGGCTTGGCTTCGTTCAGTGCTGGCATGATGCGTTCCAGCAAAGCGACCAGCTTGGCAGCATCTTTGTCGCCGGAACGGGCTTTTTTGTTTTCGCGGTGAATCGCTTTTTCCACGCTGCTCATATCAGCCAGCGCGAGTTCGGTCTGAATGACTTCGATGTCATCCAGCGGGCTGACTTTACCGGCAACGTGAATCACATTGTCATCTTCAAAGCAGCGTACGACGTTGACGATGGCGTCTGTTTCACGGATGTGTGCGAGGAACTGGTTGCCCAGACCTTCGCCTTTGGATGCGCCAGCGACCAGACCGGCGATATCGACAAATTCCACAATCGCATTTTGTATGCGTTCAGGTTTGACGATTTCCGACAATTGTTTCAGGCGTGGATCGGGCACTTCCACTACGCCGACGTTAGGCTCAATGGTGCAGAAAGGATAGTTTTCTGCCGGGATGCCCGCTTTAGTCAGTGCATTGAATAAGGTGGATTTGCCGACGTTAGGCAGGCCGACGATGCCGCATTGGAGACTCATAGTGTTTTGCCGATCAGATTGAATTAACCCGCTATTTTACCGGATTTGACTGCCATTCTGACCCGGATACTGCTGATACGCTGCAAATAAGCGAGTAACAGACCGCCGGCAATGGTTAATCCGAGGATCAGCCCTATCCAGAATCCTTGCGATGCCATCGGTGACGATGGCCGCCACGGCATCCATTCCGGCGCTAATCCCAGCAGGCAGCCTATCGGCAGGGCAAAACCATAAAACGCCATCAGATGAATCAGCATCGGGGTACGGGTGATTTTATAGCCACGGATCGCGCAGGATGCCGTAACCTGCGCCGCATCGGATAACTGGAAAATAGCGGCGAACAACAGCAGATCCGCCGCTAGTTTTTGCACTTCCGGGTCTGAGGTATATGCTGCCGCGATACTGTCGCGGAACACGGTAATGCCGGTTGCAGAGACAAATGAAAAGGCAAGCGAGAGGCCGACCCCGACCCAGGATACAAAGCGCGCGCGCAGCTCATCGCCTTCGCCGAGTGCCTGACCGACGCGGGTCGTCATGGCGATGCCTAAACTCATCGGCACCATGAATACCAGCGAAGAAAAGTTCAGCGCAATCTGATTCGCCGCGACTTCAATCACACCGAAACGGGCGATCAGCAAACCGACCGAGGCAAATGCCGATACTTCCGCAAAATACGTGACACCGATAGGCAGACCCAGCTTGAGCGTGGAGCGAATTTCAGCCCAGTGCGGCGGCTCGACATGCGAAAACGGATTGGTCGCACGATACGCCGGAGCGCGTCGCATCCACCAGATCATCGTACCGAACATCAACCAGATACCGACGCCGGTCGCGACCGCGCAGCCGCTGGCGCCGAGTTGCGGCAGGCCGAAATGGCCGTAGATCAGCAGCCAGTTCATGACGACATTAAACAGCAGCCCGCCTAATGCCATCACCATCACAGGCTTGGTCTGATTCAGGCTGGTGGTGTAGCCATACAAGGCGCGGTACATCGCAAAAGCAGGCATGCCTATGCTGATGATATGCACAAAGCGGCTCGCTTTTTCCTGCACTTCCGGCTGCAGTTGCAGATATGAAAATACTAATGTGGACGCATTCAGTAACAGGCAGGCGATTAAACCGACGCCAAGACCCAACCACAGCGATTGCCTGACGATATGCGGGACTCGCTCGTATTGTTCAGCGCCGACTTCATGCGAAACGACAGCATTGACCGCCATCATGATGCCCATCACCGTCACCAGCACGATAGTCCAGAGTGAAGTGCCGAGCGAGACGGCGGCCAGCTCTTCGGCATTGAAATGCCCGGTCATCGCAACGTCGGCGACACCCATGCCCACTGTGGCAAGCTGGCCGATTAAAACAGGCCAGGCAATTTGCCAGAGAGCGGCGGCTTCGGTACGGATGCGGGTTTTCATGCTGAACTTCTGTCTTTCTTGAAAGGATCAGCATCTTAACCGATCACTGTGACAGACTCAAAAAATCTGCACCAAAATTGGGATGACCGGGCCAGTTTTATTTCATCACCAAGTAAATATGCGCCGTACAGAGCATTTATCTCTTGTAAGGCGCATATTGATTGGGACTATGTATTTGAAATTCAGTTCAGCTAAGTCAGTTCAACTAAGTCAGTTCAGTGATTCAGGAGACGAACTTGTGACATGTCCGGTTGCGCGATGAAAGCAGCGAGATCATCGCGCATACGGGCGCTGTCGGCGATCGCGATTTTCCATTGCTGAACGCGCAGCGCATGATTCAGCCCGTAATGAAAGAAATCCTGACGATCCGGCAGTTTGCCGCGCGGTAACTGGCGTACAAATTCAGCCGAAGGCGAAATCATGATCACATTATCGACCCAACTGCGATGGCGGCCTTGGCCTGCACGCCGCCACGGCAGCGCTTTATCGAGCCAGCCGGGGATGATGCGATCAGTGAAATGTGGATATAACACCAGCCCGGCATCACCCTTGTCTGCATTGCTTAGTATGCGCTCGTAAGGCAGGGCCAGATGGTAATCGATCATGCCGCCATCCCAGTAGGTGCCAGCCGGTGCGCCGGGAATCTGCCTGACCGGTTCCATCACCAGCGGCAATGTGCCAGACGCCAGTAATGCGGGCGCAAGATTGTCGGTGCTTAAGTCGCACAAATGGGTAGGGAAATGATCGAATGGCTTTTCCAGCCAGGCGCTAACTGCGGCGCGATTGCCGATGACGACACGTTCTATGTGCCGCGCCAGAAAATCGCGTGACAGCAGATTGGCGAATGCGGCGCTGGCGAAACCGGCTTTCGCCTGCATCGCCGTGGTGGGCGACTGCAACAGACCACGCCCGCGATTCGTCAGTATCTGCAAATGCTGTAAAGGGTTAGTGACGATTTCATGCTCGTAGCCGCTGATGAAACGCTGCAGTAATTGCGTGATCTCTTGCGTCACCAGCGCGGCGGGTGGCTTTTCCGGATACTGTTGTTCGCAATACAGATCGGCCAGCCTTTGAAATGCCGCGACAGGATCTGCACAACTTGCCGCCGCCATGCGCCACGCACCGATGGATGCGCCGATCAGCGTGCGTTGGCGCGGTGCTGCAGGCAGCCACTCACCGAACAACCATTGATCCAGACCTTGCAGTATCAGGCCTTTGGGGCCACCGGCAGCGGCGGGAATCAGCGCGATATCTGCTGCCTGCAAGCCATTTTTCTGCAAATGTGCAAAGGCCGTTTTCCCGGCAAAAATCTGTATGGAAGAAGGCATGTCCAGGTTGTCCCGCTTACTTTGCGTTGGTATGCAGACGGGTCATCGCTTCGGCGGTCTGACCTTCGACCATCAGCGGTAACACATCTAAACTTTTTGCTATCGCTTCGTCGATCAGCGGCTGTTCTTCTTTACGCGGCCGATGCAGTACAAAATCGGCGACGCCCTGATTCAGATTCAGCGTGCGCGGATGGCCGATACCAATCCTTAGCCGCCAGTAATCCTGCGTGCCCAGCGCTGCCGTAATATCTTTGAGCCCGTTATGGCCGCCCGAAGATCCGCCTTTTTTCAGTTTGGCGACACCGGGCAGCATATCGAGTTCATCGTGCACCACCAGCACCTGATCCGGCGTGATTTTATAAAAGCGGCAGATCGCACCGACAGATTGCCCGGATCGGTTCATAAACGTTTGCGGTTCCAGCAGCCAGACTTCCTCTCCCGCAATACGTGTTTTGCCGACCAGCGCATTAAAATTTTTATCCCGCTGCAAGCTGACCCGCAGCTGATCGATCAGCCAGAAACCAGCATTGTGGCGGGTTTGTTCATACTCAGGCCCCGGATTACCGAGGCCGACAATCAGACGAATAGACATGGTGAGACTACTTCTTGCGTTTCTTTAAAAGAGGTAACAGGTATTTGCCGGTCACGCTGTCGGGATTGGCGGCAACTTGTTCCGGCGTGCCAGTGGCGATGATGCGGCCACCGCCAGCGCCGCCTTCGGGGCCCAGATCAATCAGCCAGTCAGCGGTTTTAATCACGTCCAGATTATGCTCGATGATGACCAGCGTATTGCCCTGATCGCGCAGTCTGTGTATCACTTTCAGCAACAGGGCAATATCGTGGAAATGCAGACCTGTCGTTGGTTCATCGAGTATATACAGCGTGCGGCCGGTATCACGTTTCGATAATTCCAGCGACAATTTTACGCGTTGCGCTTCACCGCCGGACAAGGTGGTCGCGCTTTGTCCGAGGCGGACATAACCCAGACCGACATCCAGCAAGGTCTGTAATTTACGCGCAATCACAGGCACAGGTTTAAAGAATTCATGCGCATCTTCGACGGTCATTTCCAGCACCTGATGGATGTTTTTTCCTTTGTACTGTACTTCCAGCGTTTCGCGGTTATAGCGCTTGCCGTGGCAAACATCGCATGGCACATACACATCCGGCAGGAAATGCATTTCGACTTTGATCACGCCGTCGCCCTGACAGGCTTCGCAGCGACCGCCCTTGACGTTGAATGAAAAACGGCCTGCGCTGTAGCCGCGTTCTTTGGCTGTTGGCACGGTCGAAAACAAATCGCGTATCGGTGTGAATAAACCGGTGTAAGTCGCCGGATTAGAACGTGGTGTGCGTCCGATAGGAGCCTGATCAACCGAGATCACTTTATCGAAATGTTCCAACCCGCTGACATGATCAAATGGTGCCGGTTCGGTTTGCGAGCCATACAGATGGCGCGCCGCGACGTGATACAGCGTGTCGTTCACCAGTGTGGATTTGCCTGAGCCAGAGACACCAGTGACGCAGGTCAGCAAACCAACCGGCAAATGCATGGTCTCATTTTTGAGATTATTGCCACGCGCACCGGCGATGACTAATTGCTTGTCCGGATGGCTTTCATGACGCTTGGCCGGTACCGAAATTTCCAGCTCACCGCTCAGGTATTTTGCGGTCAGCGAGCGTGTATTTTGCATGATGTCGTCAAGCGAACCCTGCGCGATCACTTCGCCACCATGCACGCCAGCACCGATGCCCATGTCGACCACAAAATCGGCGCAGCGTATCGCATCTTCATCATGTTCCACCACCAGCACGCTGTTACCAATGTCGCGCAGATGTTTGAGCGTGTCGATCAGTCTGTCGTTATCGCGCTGATGTAAGCCGATAGATGGTTCATCCAGTACGTACATCACGCCAGTCAGCCCGGAGCCTATTTGTGAGGCGAGACGGATGCGCTGGGCTTCACCGCCGGAGAGTGTATCGGCGCTGCGTTCGAGCGACAGATAATCGAGGCCGACGTTATTCAGGAAAGTCAGACGTGCCGTGATTTCTTTGATGATACGGTCGGCAATATCGCGTTTCGCACCGTGCAAGGTCAGATGTTCAAAGAAATGCAAAGTCTCGCGCAAAGGCATGGCGCTGATATCGTAAATTGCTTTTTCCTGTTTGCCTGTGCCAACTTTGACATTGCGTGCCTCTACCCGCAGACGCGCACCGTCACACGATGGGCATTGTTTTTCATTGATGAATTTCGCCAGCTCTTCTTTCACCGCCATCGAGTCGGTTTCACGATAGCGGCGTTGCAGGTTGGTCACCACGCCTTCAAACGTGTGCTCTTTGATGACGGTACGGCCTTTTTCGTTGATGTAGGTAAACGGTATGGTTTGTTTGCCGGAGCCGTACAAAATGATTTGCTGCGCTGATTCCGGTAATTGCTCAAACGGCGTATCAATATCAAATTCATAGAATGCCGCCAGATTTGACAGCATCTGGAAATAAAACTGATTGCGGCGATCCCAGCCTTTGACCGCGCCGCTCGCTAATGACAGATTCGGGAAAGCGACGATGCGTTTAGGATCGAAAAATTCGATATGACCCAGCCCATCACATTCCGGACACGCGCCCATAGGATTGTTGAACGAAAACAGGCGTGGTTCCAGCTCTTGCAAGGAATAGCCGCAGATAGGGCAAGCAAATTTATTCGAAAATAACTGCTCCTGCTGACTATCCATATCCACGATCAGTGCGCGGCCATTCGCAATCCGCAGGCAGGTTTCAAAAGACTCCGCCAGACGTTGCTTGATTTCTTCTTTGACTTTAACGCGATCAACGACAACATCGATCGTATGCTTTTCAGTTTTCTTCAGCTTCGGCAAATCATCGACTTCATAAATCTTTGCTTCATGCGTGCCGCTTTGCACGCGGAAACGTACGAAACCTTGCGCCTGCATTTGCTCGAACAGATCCACATGCTCGCCCTTACGGTTGGATACTACAGGTGCCAATATCATCAGCTTGGTATCTTCCGGCATTGCCAGCACGGTATCGACCATTTGCGATACCGATTGCGCGGCCAGCGGGTTTTCCGGATGATCCGGGCAATATGGCGTGCCGACGCGGGCGTACAGCAGGCGCAGATAATCGTGAATTTCGGTGACGGTACCGACGGTGGAACGCGGATTATGCGAAGTCGCTTTCTGCTCAATAGAAATCGCAGGTGACAGACCTTCGATCAGATCGACATCCGGTTTTTCCATCAGCTGCAAAAACTGCCGTGCGTAGGCCGACAGCGATTCCACATAACGACGCTGGCCTTCAGCGTACAACGTGTCAAACGCCAGCGACGATTTGCCTGAGCCCGATAAGCCAGTAATCACGACCAGCTTATTGCGCGGCAAATCGATGTTGATGTTTTTCAGGTTATGCGTACGCGCGCCGCGTACGCGGATCAGCTCGCGCTTCTGCATACGGGCAATATCGTCCGCATCGAACTCGATTTCGGCTGGTTTTGGTGCTTTAGCGGCTTTTGGTCGTGTCGTCATGGTATTTGATCTGAATTTGGGCTGAGGCAAGCAACCTGCTACTATAACGGGTTTTTGAACATTACCGCAGGCTCGTCTTTGCTTTGCGCAAATTACCTCACGTGGGCGAGTTTTTAATATGACTATGGCAACAAAATCCGATAGCACTGGTGCAATACAAAGTGAATCATCCGGGATGAGCCGCGATGAAATCCGTTCCGCCACATCATTAGCGTCGATCTTCGCCTTGCGCATGCTCGGTTTGTTTCTGATTTTGCCAGTCTTTGCGATACACGCAAAAACGCTGCCGGACGGCGATAACGCCTTGCTGGTCGGGCTGGCGATGGGGATTTATGGTCTGAGCCAGGCATTTGGTCAGATTCCATTTGGTATTGCATCGGATAAATTTGGCCGCAAACGTATCATCGTCATCGGTCTGATTTTATTTGCGGTCGGTGCGTTTGTCGCCGCATCCGCCACCACTGTCATGGGGGTTCTGATCGGCCGGGCGATTCAAGGCGCAGGTGCAATTTCTGCCGCCATTACCGCCTTGATCGCTGACTCGACACGTGACGAGCACAGAACCAAAGCGATGGCGATGGTGGGCGGCTCTATCGGCTTGACGTTTGCCTTGTCGCTGGTGATCGCCCCCTTGTTGTATCAGAGCATAGGTATGGGCGGCATTTTTGCGCTGACTGGGGTACTCTCGCTGATCGCGATAGTTGTCGTTTTGTATGTCACACCGGATGCCCCAGCCTTGCAGCACGAGCCTGTGCCCTTATCCGTTGTCTTGAAAAACCGCGAACTGATGCGCTTAAATTATGGCGTGTTTGTGCTGCATCTGTCGCAGATGGCGATGTTTGTCGTCGTACCATCAGTGTTGGTTCAGTTTCTCGATTTGCCGGTTGCGTCGCACTGGAAAATCTATTTACCGATTATGTTTGCGTCGTTTATTGCGATGCTGCCAGCGATTTTTATCGGTGAAAAATATGGCAAGATGAAACAGGTGTTTGTCGGTGCAATTGCCTTACTGTTGTTGGTGCAGCTGGGTTTCTGGCAGTTCCTGCAACAGCCTTTTGCTTTGGTCAGTTTATTGTTTGCCTTTTTTGTGGCTTTCAATATTTTAGAAGCGAGTCAGCCATCATTAGTCTCGCGTATTGCGCCGCCTGCAGCGAAAGGTGCGGCACTGGGCGTGTATAACACCTTGCAAGCGATAGGCTTGTTTTGTGGCGGCGCTGTGGGTGGGTGGATCAAACAAAATCTTAGCGGATCAAGCGTCTTCATTGTGTGCGCAATAATGACGGTGCTGTGGCTTATAATCGCGATCAACATGCCCGACATTGCTAAACGCACGAAAGCAGCGCCCGCAGTGCAGGCTTAATTAATACACATTTGAATTACAGAAAAACAGGAGAATTACATGGCATCCGTGAATAAAGTCATCATCGTCGGCAATCTTGGCCGCGACCCTGAAACACGCTACATGCCAAGTGGTGACGCGATGACCAGCATTACCGTCGCGACAACCGATAGCTGGAAAGATAAAGCGACCGGCGAAAAGAAAGAGCAGACCGAATGGCACCGCATTACCTTTTTTGGCAAGCTCGCTGAAATCGCTGGTCAGTATCTGAAAAAAGGCTCACAAGTCTACGTCGAAGGCAGCTTACGCACTCGCAAATACACAGACAAAGACGGCGTCGAAAAATATGCGACCGATATCAAGGCAGACAGCATGCAGATGCTGGGCGGTCGTCAGGGCATGGGCGGCGGCGCAGCCATGGATGACAGCGGTTACGGCGGCGGAGCACCTGCTCCCGCTCCACGCCAGGCCGCAGCGCCTGCGCCACGTCAGGCTCCAGCTTCTCGCCCGGCACCGAACTTCTCAGATATGGATGACGATATTCCGTTTTAGAGTGTACCTACGATACCAAATGTAAAGTTTTAATTTAAGGCCTTGATTTATCAAGGCTTTTTTTTATTTGCAGAGAAAAATAAATACAAATTTTTTTTATAAGATGTTTGCGATTTGATTAGCAAAAAGAAATATGTTGAATAACGATAAGTCTTTGATATATATGGAATTGTTTTCTTCAGAAATAAAGAAAATTTATATCTTTAAAAGAAATGTAAATCAATGTAATTGTTAAAAAATAATTTCTTATATTGCACTATGATTTTCACGCATTAATCCGTCTCATTTTTTGGATAAATCGTCGGAGATTGATGACTGTATCCAAAAAATCATATCGGTCGCCGGCATCGTACTCAAGGGCAATGCCGCGTAAATTGATCGTAAAAATAAGCGCTGATCTCTATTCCGGTGGTAGCGGCGTATACGCAGTGGCGACACGTGTTTCTGTCATTTGATCGCCCTTATCGATCTCTGCGACTCGATGGAAAAGAAGAGTATCCGGGTTTATTTACTCCTCGCTGGCGAACATCGTTGTTGCCAGCAATGGGTTGATCTCAATTTCAAATTTATTAGGTGAGGATTCCACATGTGGTCAGGAAATAAAACGCCGTATCTCAAGCAAAGTATTGCTCTGACACTTTTGATATGCACAACTGCTTGTGGGAATAGTTCCGGCAGTTCAGCCAATCCGGATAGCAATAACAGTAGCTCAACGGGATCGGGTTACGAGGTGGTAACGGTGACAAAACCTGAGAACCTTGCGCAGTATCGCGACTGGTATAAAAATGGGTATGACGCCTGCGTCGGTTTCGCGCAAATAAGAAATCTGCCAGTCAAGCCGTTTATTGATATTCCTGCTGATTTTATTATCGATAAAGATACATACGTCAGCGATGGAAAAAATTACTCGCATACAACGGTCAGTAGCGTCATCAAGGTCGACATGACTCCGGAAAGCGGCTGTGCCTCGTCGATCGCAAAAACGGAAACATTACGTGTTGTGAACAACGGAAACAGCTATCACATTGATGTTCAGGAAAATGGCGAGCGTGTCTCGCAGCCTGTGCAAGCAGAGATTAAAGGTGGCGAGGAAAATAGCGCAATCTATACCGATGCCAAGGTGGTCAATGGCATCCCATTGAAATGCTTGCCAGAAAATGCGACGACGCAAATTGCAGGTCAGGTTTGCATGATTGAAACTCAGGGTTCTACCAAATTTATCGGCTACGACGGTAAATACGTGGCAGGTTATGTCAGGGCATTGACTGCAAAAGATCAGTTCGGTGTCGTCATTACTGAACCGGTTTCGGTGAAAGTCAGCGCGTCCATAGACCCCAAGGTTTTCAATATCAAATAATGGCACAGTTGGCGCACAGTCGATTTCAACAAGGACAAGCCATGATGGAATTTCTGGTATTTGTCGGCGTTGCAATCAGCCTTTTTTTAGGTATCTTATATCTTGGTAAATTCCATGATATTCAGGCGAATACGATCCAGGCCGCTCGCTACGCGGCATGGGAACGGACTGTGCACGATAACGCCAACTTATCAGGATTCCTGATTCGACAGCGGCTTCTGAAGTAAAGAAATTTCAGCAATACGGATGCTAAAAAATCGGTGTGATCCGATAAAAATTTTGGCACAAATACATTGTAAAAATTTAACAAATATTTACTTAAGTTAAATCTTGTGTGCTGATGTTTTTTTATGAAAATATCAGCATATTATTCCGCCTGTTCTGGCATGAATAAATAAACATCCTGTGTTTCTTTGAATCAGTTTTTTTGGACAGAACATGCCTGCTGACAATGAACTAGTGTTCATTATTTTTTTATGTGGCAGGTTGCTCTCGCGGAAATAAATGGGGGGCGTAGCGCCGGAGTTTGCGCTAATGCATAAAAAAATGAATCTGGAATATGGTACTGAAATGAAAGACATATCCAGCTTGCACAGATAGGCACAACTTGATATCGGTCAATATCGATCGCAGTGCGTCAGTCCTAGAATTGGATATGACATGCGCAAACAGTGTGTTTGTCTGACCGATCAAATTCAACAAGAAAAAGAGTCTACATTATGAAATGGTTTAACAACTTAAAAATTGCCTCCAAGTTATTGCTGTCATTTTCGATCGCAATCGTGCTGAGCATTTTTCTCGGTGTTTTTTCCATCGTCCAGTTAAGTAAGGTCAATGAAGCTGCAACTGCGGTTGCGACTAACTGGCTGCCAAGCATACAAGTCTTGGGGCGGGTAAAAATGGCGATGGCACGCATCCGCAGTTTTGAACAACAGCATATTCTGGCAACGACGCCGGAGGATATGCAGACCGCAGAAAAAAATGCTGCAAAGCAGGTCGACGATTTGATCTCTTTACAAAAAAAATATGAGTCGCTGATCAGTGAAGAAGAAGAGAAAAAGATTTATCCGGAAGTAGCAAAAAGCATTACTGTATTTCTGGCGGAGCACACCAAGATCATTGAGTATTCTTCTAAGCGGACGAAAGAAGAAGCCATTACCCTAATGCGCGGTGAATCGACAAAGGTTTATCGTGCCATGCTGGCCGAGGTGGATAAGTTGGCAGATATCAATGATGCCGGTGCTGAGAAGTCGAGTGAATTTGCTGGAAAAACTTATAGCGATTCCAGAACCTGGATCGTCGTACTGATTATCGTGATTGCGGTTCTGTCATTTACGTTCGCTTATTGGATTGCACGCTTAATCTCAGTGAAGCTGAATGAGGCTGTGACGATTGCAAATACGATTGCAGGCGGCAATCTGAATCAGCAAATTCACGTTACTTCACAAGACGAAACAGGTCTCTTGCTGCAGGCGTTAAAAGAAATGAACGGTAGTTTGCAGAATATTGTCGGCCAGGTGCGCGATGGAACAGACACGATTGCGACGGCATCGGCGCAGATCGCCAGTGGTAATCTGGATTTGTCTTCGCGTACAGAACAACAAGCAAGCTCGCTTGAAGAAACCGCATCGTCCATGGAAGAACTGACCTCCACCGTAAAACAAAACGTGGACAATGCCCGTCAGGCCAATGTGCTTGCGGTGGCAGCTTCTGAAGTTGCGGTCAAAGGTGGTGCTGTTGTTTCGCAGGTGGTCGATACGATGGGGGCGATCGATACGTCGTCTAAGAAAATTGTCGATATCATCAGCGTTATTGACGGCATCGCTTTTCAGACAAATATTCTGGCACTGAATGCCGCCGTTGAGGCCGCGCGTGCAGGTGAGCAGGGGCGGGGTTTTGCTGTCGTTGCCAGTGAGGTGCGTAGTCTCGCACATCGCTCCGCCAGTGCTGCGAAGGAAATCAAGCAGTTGATTGATGATTCCGTTAGTAAAGTTGATACCGGTAGCCGTCTGGTGGACCAGGCTGGTGTGATGATGGAAGAAATCGTTAACAGTGTGAAACGTGTCACTGACATCATGGGAGAAATTACCTCAGCCAGTATTGAACAGGAAGCCGGAATCGAACAAATTAATCAGGCGATTACGGAAATGGATACTGTTACCCAGCAGAATGCCGCACTGGTGGAAGAGGCTGCCGCTGCTGCTGCTTCTTTACAGGATCAGGCTGCAGATCTGGCGCAAGTGGTCAGCGTGTTTCAGTTGTCCGGTGGCAGTGCTATTAATCTGAAAAACACAGTAAAAGAAGTGAGAGATGCGAAGACCCAGAGCCGCATCAGCCAGGCAAAACACGAGCCTGCATTGAAGAAAAGTAAAAAGGCGACACCACAACTGACCAGCGTAAGCGCGGCTAAACCTGTCAGAAATGATGAGTGGGAAGAGTTCTGAGTTTTAAGTTCAGAATAACGATATTAAGATAAAAAATGCACTCGACATAAAATCGAGTGCATTTTTCATTTTGGCAGAGCGCTGAGAGAGCAGGCCAGTCTGGCCATTTTTCCGGTACCGGAAAAATCATGTTCGGTGCTTATTTTTTGTCAGCTTTGGCAGTTTCTTTTTTGGCTGCGTTGGCTTTTGCTAATTCAGTTTTTTGCGCTTCGTACCAAATCATTCCTTCCATACCAACTTCTTCACCCTGAGCGCGCGCCTGCACCAGTTCAGCGACAACTTCGGCACGGGTTTTAGGGGCTGGTGTTGTTGTTTCTGCTGCAAAGACTGCACTTGTGCTGAGGCTGATCAGGCCAGCAATGAATAAATATGTCGTTTTCATTTAAGTTTCCAATTCAGTTATCAAGAGTCAAAACGCCCTATCCCTGATGCTTATGCTGCCGATAGCATTGCGGCCTACATACAACCCGGTAAAAGTGGTCTTTGAGTGTGCCGAATGACGATCTATAAGGTGGGGATCTGGCTTTGTTGAATAAGCGTATTGTGTAAAAGGCTTATTGACGGACGAAGTGTAGGCTTTTCTTTTTAATCAAAAAAGACGAGTATCGGGAATATACTATTGCTTATAGCGGAACAATAAGGGGCTTGAAAAATGGACAGGCTACAATCAATGCGCATATTTTCCAAGGTCGTTGAGTTGGGCGGATTTGCCAGAGCCGCAGTTGCTCTGGAGATGTCAAATGCCGTTGTGACCCGCTACGTCGCAGACCTTGAATCACATCTCGGTACGCGCTTATTAAACCGGACTACGCGCAAATTATCGCTGACTGAAACCGGGCATGTTTATCTCGAACGCGTCCGCCAGATTTTGGCTGATATCGAAGACGCTGATGCGATTGCTGCAACATCAGCAAAAAAGCCGAGTGGCACCTTGCGGATTTATTCGGTGCCGGGCTTTGGCGTGTCACAACTGGCCCCTTTGTTGCCACTTTTTGCAAAAAAATTCCCCGATATTATTCTGGACATCAAAATTTCTTCGCATTCTATCGATATGGTGGAAGAGGGGATTGATGTTGGTTTTTTTCTTGATTTACAAAAAATCGATAGCAGCATGATCGCCCGTCAACTGGCAGCACCGGAAGTCATGTTGTGCGCGACACCTGAATATCTGCGCGTCAACGGTACACCGCAAACTTTAGACGATATCTCTCAACATCGGTGCCTGAATTATGGCTTTGATTTTATGCGTCACAATTGGATGATTCACGAGCGGGATGCGGAAGAGTTCTCTTATCCCGGGAAATCAAAACAAGCGTTAAAGCAGATACCAGTCAATAGCCGGGTTGTTTCGAATAACACAGATATTCTCCGGGAATGCGCTCTTGCTGATATGGGCCTGGTCTTGTTGCCATCCTATTCGTTGGAAAATGATATCCGCAGCGGTCGCCTGATCCGGCTGCTTCCTGATCACTTGTTTGGTAGTGTCACTATTTTCATGGCTTACCCCAGTCGTCGTTTGCTTTCTGCAAAAGTCCGAAGTTTTATTAATTTCATTGTTGAAAAATTTCCGCACGCTGGCATGACGCAGCAGACACTTTGATCTGCCATAAAAAAATTGCATGTACCCTGAGCTTGAACAGTCTGTGAAGTGATGATTTCACTTATTATTAGTTTGGCATCCTGAAGGTAGGTGTTTTAACACTGGTGTTGTATTACTTGACTCACTTGTTAAGTCAGGGGTGATGATTTTAGTCGCCGTATGTTCAGGGTATCGTTGTCAGCGAAGTTGAACCGGTATTGATCTGAGAATCAATAGTGCGGCAGAGGGAATTTCCAATAGACGTCAGGAACAAAGGTGATGAAGTATGTTGCATGGATATCGGTATCAAAAATCCCGAAATGATCGCTCTGACGATGTATCTGCCGGACTTCTTGGGCAGCTGATATCAATGACGTCAGCGACGCTGCTGCTTGCGTTGCTGGCAGGCTGTACGTTATCTGCACCGGCACCTCAATCGTCTGCATCGCCTGTTGCTGAGGTTTATACCGAGGCACCGGCGCACGATGCAGGTATTCCTGCCACTCAGATCAGTTGGCAAACGTATTTCACTGATCCGGCTCTGCGTCATCTCATTGAGCTGGCCTTAGCCAATAATCGTGACGTGCGCAGTGCCTTGTTGCGTGTGCAGGAAATGCGCGCGGCTTACGGCATACAACGTGCAGATCGTTTGCCTACGATCGCTGGCAGTCTGGATGCGACGCGTACTGCTGTGCCCGGTGATCTGAATGTATCGGGTCGGCCGGTGGTCGGTAATCAGTTTCAGCTTGGTGTTGGCTTCAGTAGCTGGGAGATTGATTTTTGGGGGCGTGTCAGCAGTCTGAATGCGGCTGCATTAGAAACGTATCTTGCCAGCGATGCGACCCGCCGTGCGACGGCGCTGAGTCTGATCACACAAGTAGCGAACAATTATCTTGCTTTGCGCGAAACGGATGAGCGTCTGATGCTGGCACAACGCACTGTCGCGAGTCGCGCCGAATCCTTGCGTATATTTCGTCGTCGTGTCGATCTGGGGGCAACTTCCAGACTTGAACTGACGCAGGTCGAGTTGTTGTCGCAACAGGCAATGGCATTGCAGGCGCAACTCGAACATACGCGTGCGACCCAGATCAATGCATTGACCTTGTTGGTGGGGCTACCACTGCAACTGCCGCCTGCGTCCGGGCAATTCAATGCTCTGCCGCCATTACCTGAATTGAAGGCTGGGTTGCCCTCAGATCTGTTATTGCAGCGACCGGACATACTCGCTACCGAGCATGCGCTGCGAGCAGCACAAGCGAATATGGCTGTCGCCCGAGCCGCATTTTTCCCCCGAATTGCCTTAACCGCATTTGCTGGCACGGCAAGTGCTGAGTTAAACGGATTATTCAGCAGTGGCAGTCAGGCATGGACTTTTTCACCGAGCATTACCTTACCGATTTTTGACAGTGGCAGACGCGAGGCAGTTACTGAAGTCGCCCGGTTGCGGCGCGAGCAGGCTGTTGCCCATTACGAGCAAACAGTGCAGGCTGCTTTCAGGGATGTTGCTGATGCTTTAGCTGCGCGCCACTGGTTGGCAGCACAGGAAGGAATCGCGCGCGAGACCCTGAAAGTACAGGCTGAGCGTGCACGGTTGGCGAAGCTACGCTATGACCATGGTTCGGCACGCTATCTGGAAGTGTTGGATGCAGAACGTGATTTGCTGTCGAGCGAGCAGCAACTGGTACAAATACATCGCGCCAACCTTTCAGCACAGGTCGCACTTTTCGCAGCACTTGGCGGCGGCAGTCAGTTTGCTGATGAATTATCTGTGTCTATTGTCGATCCCGTATCGGTGCCCAAAAACAATCAGGAATAAACGCATGAATCCGACTATCAAAAAAATCGTCTTGCTTGTTACAGTAGTTGCCATCGTAATCACTGCCTATGTTGTTTATCAGCGCCGGAACGGGGCGGATCCTAGTGACAGCGTGGTGAGCGGTAATGGTCGTATTGAAGCGACTGAAATCGATGTCGCGACCAAGCTCGGTGGGCGGGTGCAGGAGATTCTTGTTGCCGAGGGTGAGTTTGTCAAAGCAGGGCAATTGCTGGCGCGTATGCAAATCGATAGTTTGCAGGCGCAAAGAGATGAAGCCGTAGCACGTCAGCAGCAAGCTGAATATGCGGTGAAAGGTGCCGAAGCACAGGTTGCCTTACGCGAGAGTGATTTGCAGGCGACACAGGCGTTGGTGGTGCAGCGCGAAAGTGAACTCGATGCGGCACAACGGCGACTGGCCCGCTCGGAAACCCTGTTCAAAGAAGGTGCCTCATCCGGACAGGAACTCGACGACGATCGTGCACGTGTCAGCAGTGCAGCCGCCGCTCTTGCCGCCACCAAGGCACAGGTCAGGGCGGCAAATGCAGCGGTGACAGCGGCCGTGACACAAGTCACAGGAGCGCAGTCGAGCGTCCGGGCTGCCGCCGCGACCACTGCCCGCGTCGATGTTGAACTGGCTGACAGCGAATTGAAAGCGCCGCGTGCCGGGCGGGTTCAGTATCGCGTTGCGCAGCCGGGTGAAATTCTGGGCGGTGGTGGCAAGGTGCTGAATCTGGTTGATCTCTCAGATGTCTATATGACGTTTTTTGTGCCGGAAAGCGTTGCGGGGAAAGTTGCGCTGGGCAGCGAAGTACGTATTGTTCTGGATGCGGCACCGCAGTTTGTGATTCCGGCCAAAGTGTCGTTTGTCGCCAGCACGGCGCAGTTCACTCCGAAGACCGTTGAAACTGCCAGCGAACGTCAGAAATTGATGTTTCGTGTGAAAGCGAGAATTGATCGTGATTTATTGCTCAAGTACCTGCAACAGGTAAAAACGGGTTTACCTGGCGTGGCATGGATTAAGCCAGATACGCAGGCTGCATGGCCAGCATCGCTTAATTTGAAAGCGCTGCCGTGAGCCTGTCTGCTTCAACATCAACTGTCGTGCGTGGTCAAAACCTGCGGCTGAATTACGCCAAGGTTTGTGCGCTGGATGATATTACGCTGGATATCCCAGCGAATTGTATGGTGGGGATTATTGGCCCCGATGGTGTTGGTAAATCCAGCTTGTTATCGCTGATTTCCGGCGCGCGCGCCTTGCAGTATGGGCATCTTGACGTGCTCGGCGGCGATATGGCCAGCCGTCACCATCGTGAGCAGGTCTGCCCCCGCATTGCATATATGCCGCAGGGGCTCGGTAAGAATCTTTCCCCGACTTTGTCGGTTGAAGAAAACCTGCAATTCTTTGCGAGTCTGTTTGGACATGATGCGACTGAGAGCCGTCGTCGCATTGATGAATTGACGCGCAGTACCGGCTTGTCTCCTTTTCTGGATAGGCCAGCGAGCAAATTATCCGGCGGTATGAAGCAGAAACTTGGTTTGTGTTGTGCGCTGATTCACGATCCGGATTTACTTATTCTGGATGAGCCGACTACCGGTGTCGATCCGCTGGCTCGTGCGCAGTTCTGGGATCTGATTGCGCGTATTCGCGTCAGTCGTCCGGGTATGAGTGTCATCGTTGCGACGGCGTATATGGATGAAGCGGAAGGGTTTGACTGGTTGGTGGCGATGGATGATGGTCAGGTGCTGGCGACCGGAACACCTGCCGAACTGATGCAGAAAACGGCGACCCTCTCGCTGGAGGCAGCCTTCATTGGTTTGCTGCCGGAGATCAAGCGGCGTGGACACCAGCGAGTCGAAATCCCGCCGCTGACGATGGCCGACAGCGCTGCTGTCGCAATTGAGGCACAAAATCTGACGATGCGTTTTGGTGATTTTGTGGCGGTTGACCATGTCAGTTTTCGTATCCGGCGCGGCGAAATATTTGGCTTTCTCGGTTCCAATGGTTGCGGTAAATCGACCACGATGAAAATGTTGACAGGTTTGCTGCCTGCGACTGAAGGTGATGCCTGGTTGTTTGGTCAGAAAGTGAATCCACACGATATCGCGATTCGTCGTCGTGTCGGTTATATGTCGCAGTCATTTTCCTTGTATGCCGAGCTGAATGTGCAACAGAATCTGATATTGCATGCGCGCTTATTCCATGTGCCGGAATCGGAGGTAGCAGAGCGTGTGGCGGATATGGTGGCACGTTTTGATTTGCAGGATGTTGTTGACATGCTGCCGGATAAACTGCCACTCGGCATACGGCAACGTCTGTCACTGGCCGTTGCGATGGTGCATCAACCTGAATTGCTGATTCTGGATGAACCGACGTCTGGCGTTGATCCTGTCGCACGTGATAATTTCTGGCGATTGATGATAGAGCTGGCGCGGCGCGACCACGTCACTATTTTTATTTCGACTCATTTCATGAATGAGGCTGAACGCTGCGACCGTATTTCGCTAATGCATGCGGGACGCGTACTTGCCAGCGATGCACCGGCAGCATTAGTTGCACAACGGGGTGCAGCAACACTGGAACAAGCATTTATCGATTATCTGCTTGAAGCCGATGGAGGCGATGTTCCGCAACCTGTTTCTGATGCTAACGCGGTGGATAGTGTCAACAACGCCGTAATGCCTGCGTCTTCCTCCACATCAGCATCCAGCTTCAGACAACGTTGCCGGCGCAGCCTTGGACGTATCTACACCTATACCTGGCGTGAAGCACTGGAATTAAAGCGCGATCCGGTTCGCAGCACGCTGGCCTTGCTGGGATCTTTGCTGCTGATGTTTGTGATGGGGTATGGCATCAGCATGGACGTTGAAAACTTACGCTTTGCCGTACTCGACCGGGATCAAACTGTATTAAGCCAGAATTACATACTCAATCTTGCGGGATCCCGTTATTTTGTTGAGCATGCGCCGATTGCTGACTACGCAGAGCTTGACCGGCGCATGCGTAGCGGTGAGTTGTCACTGGCGATAGAAATTCCACCTGGCTTTGCCCGCGATGTAGAGCGAGGTATATCTGTGCAGATTGGTGCCTGGGTGGATGGCGCAATGCCACAACGCGCAGAAACGGTGAATGGCTATGTGCAAGGCATGCACCAGCAATGGTTCTTACAGCAGGTGCATGAACGTACCGGATCAACTTTGTCTGGCGTCACCAGTGTGGAGACCCGTTATCGGTACAACCCGGATGTGAAGAGTTTGCCATCAATGGTGCCAGCGGTGATTCCGTTATTGTTGTTGATGTTGCCTGCAATGCTGACGGCACTGGCGGTTGTGCGCGAAAAGGAGTTGGGTTCGATTATTAATTTTTATGTGACTCCGACAACGCGCAGCGAATTTTTGCTTGGCAAGCAAGTGCCGTATGTCGCGTTGGCAATGCTGAATTTTCTTTTAATGAGCCTTGCTGCCGTCACGATATTCGACGTACCCGTAAAGGGAAATTTCTTTGTTTTATTGCTTGCCGCGTGGTTGTTCAGCATTTGTTCAACGGGAATGGGGTTATTAGCTTCAGCATTGACTCGCAGCCAGATTGCAGCCATGTTTTTTACCATGATAGGAACGATGATTCCGGCTGTTCAGTTTGCCGGCCTGATCAATCCTGTTTCGTCGCTGGAAGGTATCGGGCGTCTGGTCGGACAGATTTATCCGGCAACGTATATGTTTAATATCAGCCGCGGCGTCTTTAGCAAGGCACTGGGTTTTGATGATTTGCACGCGGCATTCTGGCCCTTGTTACTGGCAATTCCCGTTATTCTCGGCGCGGCGATTGCCTTACTGAAAAAACAGGAGCGCTGATATGCAACGTCATCTGGCAAATATCTATCGTCTGGGCGTCAAAGAGTTATGGAGTCTCTGGCGTGATCCCATGATGCTGGCGCTGATTATTTATACGTTCACTGCGGCGATTTATGTGGCCGGGACGGCGATGCCGGAAACCCTGAACCGCGCACCGATTGCGATTGTGGATGAAGATGATTCTGCTTTATCAGTGCGGATCATCTCTGCATTTTATCCACCGCAATTTACCAAACCAGTACGTATCAACCAGGCTCAGGTTGACCCCGGGCTTGATGCCGGACTCTACACATTTGTTCTGATCATTCCACCTGATTTTCAGCGCGATGTTATTGCCGGGAAGGCACCTCAGCTTCAGTTGAATGTCGATGCGACGCGCATGAGCCAGGCATTTTCCGGCAACGGTGCGATACAGCAAATAATCATGGGGGAAGTCAATGAATTTGTGCAACGTTATCGTGACACGCCCATACAGCCCGTAGAACTTGCACTACGTTCGCGCTTCAATCCGGCACTCAATCCATCCTGGTTTGGCTCATTGATGGAGCTGGTGAATAACATTACGATGCTCTCAATTATTCTGACGGGCGCGGCGCTTATTCGTGAACGCGAGCATGGTACGGTAGAACATTTATTGGTGATGCCTGTGACACCGACTGAAATCATGTTGGCAAAAGTCTGGTCGATGGCATTGGTTGTGCTCGTTGCCGTGTTGGTCTCGCTGACCGTTATTATTCAAGGCGCCTTGCGTGTTCCGATTGATGGCTCCATCCCCTTATTCCTCATTGGTGTGACTTTGCATCTGTTTGCAACAACATCTATGGGAATTTTTATGGCAACTCTGGCACGGAGCATGCCGCAGTTTGGGTTGTTGATGATGCTGACGATGATGCCGCTGGAAATGTTGTCCGGTGGTATGACGCCACGCGAAAGTATGCCCGTTTTTGTTCAATGGCTGATGTCTCTGGCGCCAACGACGCATTTTACCGAGTTGAGTCAGGCCATTTTGTATCGCGGTGCCGGGTTTGAAGTTGTGTGGCGGGCTTTTTTTGCATTGTTAGTAATTGGTTCGGTGTTGTTCATGCTCTCGTTGGCGCGTTTCCGCAAAACCTTAGGGCAGATGGCTTAAATCGAAAACTAAAAAATTATTAAAACGATAAATAATAGGCTGTATTAACAAGCGTAAGCGTTGACCAAATTTAAAATTTTAAAATTAAAAAAAACGATGAAATTCAGTTTTTTTAAGAAAATAATAAATTTTTTATAATTTCAATGAAAAAAAAGTATAGTTTTTTTTAGTTTCGTAACATTACGTGTCAACCGAAGTGGCTTCCGGCTCGTTTTTCGACTCATAGAATCTTTGCCCGTACTTTTAACGCAGCGGAGATTCCCCAACAGGAGTCTGAAAAATGATTTACGAAATTTTGGTTCGCCCTTCCGATAATAAAAAGATGACGTCTGACAATCTGATCTGGATTGAGACCGATATGCCTTCCCGTTCCTTTGAAAAATGGATGCGTGATCGTGCATTGTTAGATGGAAGTGGACATGCGCCTATCGTTCGCTGGAGTATCGTACAGACTCAGCGTCCAGCGCATTTCAAATTGGCGACCCAGGCTAAAGCGTTGAAAAGCCGTATTTCAGAATTAATGAGCGGCATCGCGGAAGTAACAGCGGTTCCAGATGCGACGAAAGCATTGAGTGCGTTCCGCCTGAAAGCAAAAACACCAGAATTGGCTGGCGCGTTCCACTAAGTACGATGCCGCATAAAAAAAGCACGACAGACAGCAATGTCGATCGTGCTTTTTGTGTTTTGACAGTATTAACGCGGAACGTTCAGCGTTAATACATGCCGGTCAGAATTCTTCCCAGTCCTGATTTGAGTTTGATGCCGTCGTGATTTGTTTGCGAGGTGCAGGTGCAGCTTTGACCGGACGCACCGCCGCAGTGGCTGGTTTCAGCGCACGTGCCGGTGTTTTGACCGGTGTGCTGGCCGTTTGCAGCTGCGCCGCAATTTTGAACTGCGCCACGACTTGCGTCAGATTATCAGATTGTTCACGCATACTTTCCGCCGCAGCAGCCGCTTCCTCAACCAGCGCAGCATTCTGTTGCGTCATCTCATCCATTTGATTGATCGCCATATTCACTTGCTCAATACCAGCGCTCTGTTCCTGACTGGCAGAACTGATTTCCGACATGATGTCAGCGACACGCTGCACGCTGGTCACGATTTCCTGCATCGTGCTACCGGCGTTATCCACCAGACGACTACCGTGCTCCACTTTACTGACAGAGTCATCAATCAACTGCTTAATCTCTTTCGCTGCCGAAGCACTACGCTGTGCCAGATTACGCACTTCCGATGCAACCACTGCGAAACCACGACCCTGTTCACCCGCACGAGCGGCCTCGACGGCTGCATTCAACGCCAGAATATTCGTCTGAAAGGCAATCCCATCAATCACCGCAATAATATCGACAATCTTATTCGAGCTGGCCTTGATTGAACCCATCGTTTCGACGACCTGATCAACGACTTCTCCCCCTTTAATCGCCACACCCGTTGCCGTCACCACCAACTGATTTGCCTGACGCGCATTGTCCGCATTTTGTTTCACTGTTGAAGTCAGCTCTTCCATCGAAGATGCCGTCTCTTCGAGCGAACTGGCCTGAGATTCAGTTCTGGACGATAAATCAGCATTACCGGAAGCGATTTCAGCAGCGGCAACATTAATCGCGTCGGTGCCATTACGCACATCGGCAATCACATGACTCAGACCGCTGCTGACACCGTTAATGGCAGTGATCAAGGTACCGATTTCATCGTTACGGTGAACGTCAACGACCTCCGTCAAATCGCCCATCGCCATTTTCTGAGCGACATTCGTTGCCTGAATCAAGGGTTCTGTAATCGAACGGGTGAGCAGCCAGCCGGTGACGATAGCCAGAGTGGTGGTGAGAAGAATCAAAACGATGAGTAAAGTACGGCTGCGTTCGTAATTCGCCTGAATCTCTGCGGCCATTGCGTCGATCTGTGAGCGTTGCAGTGCCTGCATTTCTTCTACTTTTTTCACATAGCTTAGCGCAGTCGGCATGAATGTCTTTTCAAGTAACTGGTTCGCTTCGTCGGTATTTCCCTCTTTTTTCAGTGCCACGACTTTATTACGTGTGGACAAATAGGCTTCACGAAGTTTTTCAACTTCTTTCAATAGTTTAATTTCTTGATCACTTTGAAGTTGTTTTACGATCAATTTGAATAAGTCGGCTGATACTTTAGTTGACTCAGCCCCTTCTGCCTCAAAAAAAGCGGCTAAAGAAGGGTCACTACTTTTCGCGATTGCGGCTGTCCTGCGGATTGCTGTGTGTATATAGCGATACCAATCGCTGATCAGGCGTTCGGTTGCAAGAGGTTCTTCTAATAAGGTTTTGGTCGATGTGGCAACTGTGTTGAGTTGTGTTAAGCCGACCAACGTAGCGAAAATAGAAAAGACGAGGATAAGGGCGAAGCCCAGGCCTAGTCGTTTTCCGACGGAGAGCTGTTTGAGCAGTGAGTTCATATATATTCCATTTCTCTAATGCATGAGGTGCACTGATTGAGGATTGTTGTAATGTGATGATTGCGAGGGTATTCGGATATGAAAGAAAAAACATTGCCGCAATTGCTGCGGTTTCATATGTCCCGCATTATATTCGTTAACCAGCGAAGGACATAGGACGTTTTTTTGTTCCAAAGCAACATCGTGATCTATATAGTTTTGTGTAGGTTTTTACTTCACCGGGGCTTTGCTGGATTGTTGAAAAATATTATTGAGCCTTTTTAATTTAGCTGTTCTCTTCAGCTTAGCAAGCTCTGATGCACTGATGGCCTGACGTATATTCAGTCAGTGATCGGCGTTGTTAACGAATGCGCTTTCATATTTTTCCACGATGCCGCATAAAAAAGCACGACAGACAGCAATGTCGATCGTGCTTTTTGTGTTTTGACAGTATTAACGCGGAACGTTCAGCGTTAATACATGCCGGTCAGAATTCTTCCCAGTCCTGATTTGAGTTTGATGCCGTCGTGATTTGTTTGCGAGGTGCAGGTGCAGCTTTGACCGGACGCACCGCCGCAGTGGCTGGTTTCAGCGCACGTGCCGGTGTTTTGACCGGTGTGCTGGCCGTTTGCAGCTGCGCCGCAATTTTGAACTGCGCCACGACTTGCGTCAGATTATCAGATTGTTCACGCATACTTTCCGCCGCAGCAGCCGCTTCCTCAACCAGCGCAGCATTCTGTTGCGTCATCTCATCCATTTGATTGATCGCCATATTCACTTGCTCAATACCAGCGCTCTGTTCCTGACTGGCAGAACTGATTTCCGACATGATGTCAGCGACACGCTGCACGCTGGTCACGATTTCCTGCATCGTGCTACCGGCGTTATCCACCAGACGACTACCGTGCTCCACTTTACTGACAGAGTCATCAATCAACTGCTTAATCTCTTTCGCTGCCGAAGCACTACGCTGTGCCAGATTACGCACTTCCGATGCAACCACTGCGAAACCACGACCCTGTTCACCCGCACGAGCGGCCTCGACGGCTGCATTCAACGCCAGAATATTCGTCTGAAAGGCAATCCCATCAATCACCGCAATAATATCGACAATCTTATTCGAGCTGGCCTTGATTGAACCCATCGTTTCGACGACCTGATCAACGACTTCTCCCCCTTTAATCGCCACACCCGTTGCCGTCACCACCAACTGATTTGCCTGACGCGCATTGTCCGCATTTTGTTTCACTGTTGAAGTCAGCTCTTCCATCGAAGATGCCGTCTCTTCGAGCGAACTGGCCTGAGATTCAGTTCTGGACGATAAATCAGCATTACCGGAAGCGATTTCAGCAGCGGCAACATTAATCGCGTCGGTGCCATTACGCACATCGGCAATCACATGACTCAGACCGCTGCTGACACCGTTAATGGCAGTGATCAAGGTACCGATTTCATCGTTACGGTGAACGTCAACGACCTCCGTCAAATCGCCCATCGCCATTTTCTGAGCGACATTCGTTGCCTGAATCAAGGGTTCTGTAATCGAACGGGTGAGCAGCCAGCCGGTGACGATAGCCAGAGTGGTGGTGAGAAGAATCAAAACGATGAGTAAAGTACGGCTGCGTTCGTAATTCGCCTGAATCTCTGCGGCCATTGCGTCGATCTGTGAGCGTTGCAGTGCCTGCATTTCTTCTACTTTTTTAATGAAGGTGGCCGACGCAGGTATAAACACTTTTTCCAGAACTTTGCTTGCTTCTTCTGCATTGCCTGCTTTTTTTAATGCACTTATCTGATCCCGTGACGATAAATAGCCAGCTCGCAATTGCTCAACTTCTTTCAGCATTTTTTTCTCTTGCTCGCTTTGGAATTTTTCTGTAATTCCCTTAAGTAGTGCCGACGAGTTCTTAGTGGACTCTGCTTGTTCTTCTGCAAAAAAAGCAGCTAGAGAAGGATCGCTGCTTTTCGCGATCGCTGTTGCACGACGTATGCCGGAGTGGATATTACGGTACCAGTCGCTGATCATACGTTCGGCAGCAAGGGGCTCTTCCAGTAAGGTCTTCGTTGAGGTCGCGACATTGTGCAATTGTGTTAAGCCGACCAACGTGGCGAAAATGGAAAAGACGAGGATAAGGGCGAAGCCTACGCCTAGTCGTTTTCCGACGGAGAGCTGTTTGAATAGTGAGTTCATATGTATTCCATTTTTCTAATGCAAGAGACGCATTGATTGAGGATTCTTTTATTTGGGTATGATGAAAATCGGATATGAAAAAAGCAGTGATACGAACACTGCAGCGTCATACGAGATCAAATTATATGGGGGAACTACTTACGTAATTGCACTGATTTTTTGTTTCGGCGCAATTCCAATGTAGATAAAAGAAATTGTGTCTCTATTTATCCGCATTGTCTTATCCGGCTTCTTCAATTCAAATCAGTCATAAGATTTATGCGGCCTTGTTTTACAATGAGTTTTTTGAGCACAGATAACTGTTATGGCAAGGCTACCCCGTTTAGTAATTCCTCAGACTTTGCATCACGTATTACAGCGGAGCCATGAAGGGATACTGTTATTCAGGGATAACGAGGATTACACGACTTTTCTGAGTTGGCTTGCGCAGGCGGCAAAGCAGTTTCAAGTTGCGATCCACGCTTATATTTTGATGCCGGATCATTTTCATCTTTTACTGACACCCTCAGATGAACAGGGTTTGAGTAAATTTATGCAATGGGTGGGGCGTTACTACGTACCTTATTTCAACCGGAAATATCAGCGATCCGGGAGTCTGTGGCAGGGACGATATAAAGCGACCGTGTTGGAGGCAGAGCGGCATTTCCTGCAGTGCAGTTTGTATGTGGAGGGCAGCCCCCTGCGTAGTGGATTGGTTACCGATGCGAGTGAGTATCCGTGGTCAAGTTACCAGCATCATATCGGACAGAGGACAGATCCTCTGGTATCAGATCATCCCATATTTTGGGCTTTGGGAAATACACCCTTTCAACGGGAAGCAAATTACAAGGAAATGATGAGCCAATCCTTATCTGTCGCGGATATGGCACAGTTAGACAATGCTGTGCAAAAAGGATGGTTGCTGGGATCAGCGTCGTTTCAGAAAGAAATCAGCAAGTTGACTGAGCGGCGCGTCGCTCCGGCGAAGCGTGGACGACCAAGAAAAATGCCAAAGGCCCCGATAGACTGACGTTGTGTGAAATCGACTCGGATTAAGACAAAAGTTCGAATTAAATAACTCTGACCCTATTAAAAAATAGGGTAATTTAATTCTTATTTTATTCGTCTCTGACCCTAATTATTTAGATTGAACTTTCTTTTGCGCTGCACTATTCTCATCACCAGACTTTCAATTTTTCCATCTGGAGATCGCTATGCATGCCCAAGGTTTATACGACCCATCCAATGAACATGATGCCTGTGGCGTCGGTTTTATTGCACACATTAAAGGCAAGAAAAATCACGCTATCGTCGAACAGGGTTTGCTGATCCTGAAAAATCTCGATCACCGCGGTGCTGTCGGTGCCGATCCTTTGATGGGCGATGGTGCCGGTATCCTGATTCAGATTCCTGACCAGTATTATCGTGAAGAGATGGCAAAGCAGAACATCCAGTTGCCGCCGCCAGGTGAGTATGGTGTTGGTATGATCTTTTTGCCAAAAGAGCATGCGTCCCGTCTGGCCTGTGAGCAGGAAATCGAGCGCGCAGTCCGAGCAGAAGGCCAGGTTGTTCTGGGCTGGCGCGATGTTCCGGTAGATCGCGAGATGCCGATGTCGCCAACAGTGCGTGACAAAGAGCCTGTGATTCGCCAGATATTCATCGGACGTGGCGCGGACATCATGGTGACTGATGCGCTCGAGCGTAAGCTGTACGTGATCCGTAAATCTGCCGTACATGCGATTGAAGCATTACATTTGCTGCATGGTAAAGAATATTTTGTACCGTCGATGTCGGCACGTACGATAGTGTACAAAGGTCTGTTGTTGGCAGATCAGGTTGGCGTTTATTACAAAGATTTGCAAGATGAGCGCTGTGTTTCTGCGCTGGCTCTGGTGCATCAACGGTTTTCTACCAACACTTTCCCGGAATGGCCACTGGCTCACCCATACCGCATGATTGCGCACAATGGCGAAATCAATACCGTCAAAGGTAACTTCAACTGGATGCGTGCGCGTGAAGGTGTAATGAAATCTGCGGTACTGGGCGATGATTTGCAAAAGCTCTACCCGTTGATTTTCGAAGGTCAATCCGATACCGCGAGCTTTGATAACGCGCTTGAATTGCTGGTCATGGCAGGGTATCCGATCGCGCAGGCAATGATGATGATGATTCCTGAAGCATGGGAAAATCACACTCTGATGGACGACAATCGCCGCGCATTCTACGAATACCACGCTGCGATGATGGAACCATGGGATGGCCCTGCCGCGATGGCGTTTACTGATGGCCGTCAGATTGGCGGTACGCTGGATCGTAATGGTCTGCGTCCTGCGCGTTATATCGTGACTGACGATGATCTGGTGGTGATGGCGTCGGAATCCGGCGTATTGCCTATTCCTGAATCAAAAATTATTCAGAAGTGGCGTTTGCAGCCAGGAAAAATGTTCCTGATCGATCTGGAAGCGGGTCGCATTATCGACGACAAAGAAATCAAAGATACCTACGCCAACGCGAAACCCTATAAGCAGTGGATACAATCTGTCCGCATTAAACTCAGCAGCCTGAATGCTGAGCTGGACGTCGCGCCGGAAGCGGCAACTTTGCTGGATCGCCAGCAAGCCTTTGGTTATACACAGGAAGATATTAAGTTCCTCATGGCACCGATGGCGACCAATGGTGAAGAGGCAATCGGTTCTATGGGGAACGATTCCTCATTGGCCGTGATGTCGAACAAGCTCAAGCCGCTCTATAACTATTTCAAACAGTTGTTTGCTCAGGTAACGAATCCGCCGATTGATCCTATCCGCGAAGCAATGGTGATGTCGCTGGTATCGTTTATCGGGCCGAAGCCTAATTTACTCGATACGAATAACATCAATCCTCCGATGCGTTTAGAAGTTTCGCAGCCGGTATTGGATTTCGCAGATATCGCCAAATTGCGCAACATCAGCGCAAATACCGGTGGTAAGTTCAAATCGTATGAACTGGATATCTGCTACCCGATCGCCTGGGGGAAAGATGGTATTGAAGCGCGTCTCGCTTCCATCTGCGCAGAAGTGGTCGATGCGGTGAAATCCGGTCATAACATCATGATCATCACCGACCGCAAAATGAACGCTGATTTCGTGGCGATTCCAGCATTGCTGGCAACTTCTACCGTTCATCAGCACTTGGTCAGCAAGGGCTTGCGTACGACGACCGGTCTGGTCGTTGAAACCGGCTCGGCACGCGAAACACACCACTTTGCGCTGCTTGCTGGATATGGTGCAGAAGCGGTACATCCGTATCTGGCGATGCAGACGCTGGCAGATATGGCGAAAGATTTCTCCGGCGATTTATCGGCAGAAAAAGCCATTTACAACTACACCAAAGCGATTGGTAAGGGTTTGATGAAAGTGATGTCCAAAATGGGCATCTCTACCTATATGTCTTACTGCGGTGCGCAGATTTTTGAAGCCATCGGTCTGAATAAATCTCTGGTGGATAAATACTTCAAAGGCACAGCGTCCAATGTAGAAGGCATCGGTGTTTTTGAAGTGGCAGAAGAAGCACTGCGCCTGCATAAACTGGCGTTTGGCAAAGATCCGGTATTAGCCAATGCACTCGATGCCGGTGGTGAATATGCGTACCGTGTCCGTGGTGAAGACCATATGTGGACGCCGGATGCGATTGCAAAACTGCAGCACTCGACCCGCGCGAATAACTACAATTCGTACAAAGAGTACGCGCAGATCATCAATGATCAGTCGAAACGCCACATGACTTTACGTGGCCTGTTCGAATTCAAAATAGACCCATCCAAAGCGATTCCTGTGGAGCAGGTCGAGCCAGCAAAAGAAATCGTTAAACGTTTTGCGACTGGGGCGATGTCTCTTGGTTCCATCAGCACCGAGGCGCATGCAACATTGGCGGTGGCGATGAACCGCATCGGCGGCAAATCAAATACCGGCGAGGGCGGTGAAGACCCGGCGCGTTATCAGCAAGAGCTCAAAGGAATACCTATCAAGCAGGGTGCAACACTCGCTTCGGTGATTGGTAAAGAACAGATAGAAGTGGATATCCCTTTGCAGGATGGCGACTCCCTGCGCTCCCGTATTAAACAGGTCGCATCCGGTCGTTTTGGTGTGACTGCGGAATACCTGACATCGGCTGATCAGATACAGATCAAGATGGCGCAAGGTGCGAAGCCGGGTGAAGGCGGGCAGTTACCTGGTCATAAAGTATCTGAGTACATTGCGAAATTGCGCTTCTCAGTACCAGGCGTGGGCTTGATTTCTCCGCCTCCGCACCATGATATTTACTCGATTGAAGATCTGGCGCAGTTGATTCATGACCTGAAAAACGTCAATCCGCATGCATCGATTTCCGTCAAGCTGGTATCTGAAGTGGGTGTCGGTACGATTGCCGCTGGTGTGTCGAAAGCCAAGGCAGATCATCTGGTGATCGCAGGTCACGATGGTGGTACCGGCGCTTCACCGTTGTCATCGATCAAACATGCTGGCACACCGTGGGAACTCGGCTTGTCCGAAACCCAGCAAACGCTGGTACTCAACGGCTTGCGTGGACGTGTTCGCGTACAGGCAGACGGTCAGATGAAAACCGGGCGTGACGTTGCAATAGCTGCGATGCTGGGTGCAGACGAAATCGGATTCGCAACTGCGCCGCTGGTTGTGGAAGGTTGCATCATGATGCGTAAGTGTCACCTGAATACCTGCCCGGTCGGCGTCGCAACACAAGATCCGGTACTGCGGGCGAAATTCTCAGGTAAGCCTGAATATGTCGTGAACTATTTCTTCTTTGTTGCGGAAGAATTACGTCAGATCATGGCGCAACTGGGTGTGCGTACTTACGATGAGCTGATCGGGCGGGTTGACCTGTTGGATAAATCCAAAGCCGTATCGCACTGGAAAGCCAAAGGTCTGGACTTCAGCCGTATCTTCCATCAGCCAGAACTGGCCGATGGAGCAGCAGTCCGTCATGTTGATGTGCAGGATCATGGCCTCGAAAAAGCACTTGATAACAAACTGATTGCGCAAGCAAAACATGCGCTGGAAACTGGTGAGAAAGTTTCCTTCATTTCTCCGGTGAAAAATCTGAATCGTACTGTCGGTGCGATGCTGTCCGGTGAAGTGGCGAAGAAATATGGTCACACTGGCTTGCCTGACGACACCATCCATATTCAGTTGCAAGGAACGGCAGGACAATCTGCCGGCGCATTCCTCGCGCATGGTGTGACGCTTGATCTGGTCGGTGAAGGCAATGACTATGTCGGTAAAGGTTTATCCGGTGGTCGCATCATCATTCGTCCGAATACCGAGTTCCGTGGCTGGGCCGTCGATAACATCATTTGCGGCAACACCGTGTTGTACGGTGCGATCTCTGGTGAGGCGTTTATTAATGGCGTCGCTGGTGAACGTTTCGCTGTACGTAATTCAGGCGCAGTTACTGTGGTGGAAGGAACTGGCGATCATGGTTGCGAATACATGACTGGCGGTACGGTTGTCGTGTTGGGCAATACTGGACGTAACTTTGCTGCCGGTATGTCTGGTGGTATTGCGTATGTTTATGACCCGGAAGGGACGTTTGAAAGTAAATGCAATATGTCTATGGTGACCCTGGAACCTGTGCTGGCAGGCGATATTCAGGCGACTTCAATCGATAAATCGATCTGGCACAGTATGTTGCGTGGCGGTGAAGGTGATACCGATGAGGCGATTTTGCGTCAGCTGATTGAGCGTCATTTCAAACACACCGGCAGTACCCGCGCCCGTAACTTGCTGGATAACTGGGCAAGCAGCCGCGCTAAGTTCGTCAAAGTATTCCCGACCGAGTACAAACGTGCGCTGGCTGAAATGTACGCTGCCAGAAACGCTGCCAATGAAAAAGACAAAGTCGTTGCATAGTTGAGATGAGGTGCCCCTTGCCGGGGTACCTGCTCCTGTGCGATTCACGATAGATAGGGCAACAGCCCGCAACGATATTGAGGTTAAAAAATGGGTAAAGTCACCGGCTTCATGGAATATCAGCGCTTGCAGGAAGCAAGCGAAGCGCCACAATCACGTAAAAAACACTACAAAGAGTTTTTAGTCCATCTGGGCGATGCCCAGGCAAAGACGCAAGCGGCGCGCTGCATGGATTGCGGCATTCCGTTTTGTAATAACGGTTGCCCTGTGAATAACATCATCCCTGACTGGAATGATCTGGTGTATCACGGAAATTATCAGCAAGCTCTGGAAGTACTGCATTCAACCAATAATTTCCCGGAATTTACCGGACGCATCTGCCCGGCACCTTGCGAATCCGCGTGTACTTTGGGTATCAATAATGATGCCGTTGGTATCAAATCGATTGAGCATTTCATCATCGATAAAGGCTGGGAAAATAACTGGGTAGTGCCGCAGATTTCCAGCGTTAAAACCGGTAAGAAAATTGCGGTTGTCGGCTCTGGTCCTGCCGGGCTGGCGGCCGCACAACAACTCGCACGTGTCGGGCACGATGTCACCGTGTTTGAAAAAAATGACCGTGTCGGTGGCTTATTGCGCTACGGTATTCCTGACTTCAAAATGGAAAAATCCCATATTGATCGTCGTGTCGAGCAAATGAAAGCGGAAGGCGTTACTTTCCGTACCGGCGTCTTCGTCGGTAAAGATTTTCCTGCCACAGTGACTAACTGGTCGAAAGAAACGATGTCACCGGAACAGCTGCAAAAAGATTTCGATGCGGTGATTATTGCCGGTGGTGCAGAAACTCCGCGTGATCTGCCAGTACCAGGGCGTGAACTCAAAGGAGTGCATTTTGCAATGGACTTTTTGCCCGTGCAAAACAAGGTCAATGCCGGTGATAAAGTGAAAGATCAGATTCTGGCGACCGGTAAGCATGTGGTTGTCATCGGTGGTGGTGACACTGGTTCAGATTGCGTCGGGACCTCGAATCGTCATGGCGCCAAATCTGTGACGCAATTTGAATTAATGCCACAACCGCCGGAGCAGGAAAATAAACCTCTGGTGTGGCCATACTGGCCAACGAAGTTGCGTACATCATCTTCTCACGAAGAGGGTTGCGAGCGTGACTGGGCGGTTGCGACCAAGCGTCTTGAAGGCAAAGGCGGCAAAGTTGAAAAACTGATCGCCTGTCGCGTTGAATGGAAAGACGGCAAAATGCAGGAAGTGGCCGATTCCGAGTTTGAAATGAAAGCCGATCTGGTGTTGCTGGCAATGGGCTTTGTCTCACCAGTGCAGCAGGTACTGGACGCGTTTGGTGTTGATAAAGATGCGCGCGGCAATGCTAAGGCGACCACCGAGGGGGACGCTTGCTACAAAACCAATGTACCTAAAGTGTATGCTGCAGGCGATATGCGTCGCGGACAGTCATTAGTGGTCTGGGCTATTCGCGAAGGGCGTCAATGTGCGCGCGAAGTAGATGCGTTTCTGATGGGCGAGTCCGTCCTTCCACGCTGATAAAAACGACTGATTTCTCTTGAAAAAGGAGAAATCAGTCAGTTTTTTTGATGAATCCAGTCAAATTTTTAAAATTAATGACTTCAAATTCATTAATTTTTGTCTTAATTTATTCTCGATTTTGAATTAAATATCGATTTAAATTTTATTTCGGAATTTAATTCAAAAATTGTTTTCTATTTCAAATAATAATTAATTTGTTATTTTTTTGCTTATACTTGCCGATACAACTTCATTTCCAGTTCTGCATTACAATCTAGCCTTTGCAAAACTTAATCCCTCGTTGTGTCAAATCTCGTTGAAATTCGCGATGTTCATTTCGGATATGGAGAACGGACAATTTTATCCGGACTTCATATGGACTTCCCGCGCGGTAAAGTGATTGCCGTTATGGGGGGCTCCGGCTCCGGTAAAACCACTATCCTGCGTTTGATAGGCGGACAAATTCGTCCGCAGCGTGGCAGTGTCAGCGTCAATGGTCAGCACGTGCAGGATCTTGCCAGTGACGATTTATATGCGATGCGGCGCAAAATGGGTATGTTGTTTCAGCACGGCGCATTATTCACCGATCTGAGCGTTTTTGATAATGTTGCTTTTCCTATGCGCGAGCATACGGATTTGAGCGAAGCGATGATACGCGACCTGGTGATGCTCAAACTCGAAGCAGTAGGATTAAGAAATGCTGCATATCTGATGCCGGCAGAAATTTCCGGCGGTATGGCGCGCCGGGTTGCGCTTGCGCGGGCGGTTGCTCTGGATCCGCAGCTAATGATGTACGACGAGCCGTTTGCTGGGCTTGATCCGATTTCTATGGGCGTGGCTGCAAATCTGATCCGGAACTTGAATGATGCCTTGGGGTCTACATCAATACTGGTCTCACACGATGTTCACGAGTCGTTTGCGATTGCAGACTACATTTACTTCCTGTCACAGGGAAAAATCGTGGCTGATGGCACGCCTGAGCAGATGATGGCATCGGAAGATCCGTATGTCAGACAGTTTGTACATGCCCAGGCGGATGGTCCCGTACCTTTCCATTATCCCGGCAAAACTTTGCTGGATGATCTGGGTCTGAAAGGGGCATTATGATCATTGAATCTGTCGGTAAGTGGACGCGCGGAATGTCCAGTGATCTGGGGTATGCCACGCGCAGCTTTTTCTCAATTTTGTTCAGCGGCTTTGGTTTGTGGCGGCGGCCGCGCCTGATTACCGATCAGATTCATTTCATCGGTAATTATTCGCTGGTCATTATTGCAGTATCCGGTTTGTTTGTTGGATTTGTACTGGGTTATCAGGGCTATTACACCTTGAACCGCTTCGGCTCAGGTGAGTCACTTGGTTTGTTGGTGACAATTTCTCTGGTGCGTGAGCTTGGTCCGGTCGTCGCTGCCTTGTTATTTGCTGGTCGGGCCGGTACTTCTCTGACAGCAGAAATTGGTCTGATGAAGGCGGGTGAGCAACTGGCTGCGATGGAAATGATGGCAGTTAATCCGATACAACGGGTATTAGCGCCACGTTTTATCGCTGGTTTGATTTCCTTGCCGATTCTGACTGCCATTTTCAATGCCATGGGTGTGATTGGCGGATATATCGTTGGCGTCCAGTTGATCGGCGTGGATAACGGCGCGTTCTGGTCGCAGATGCAGGCCGGTGTGGAAATCGGTCAGGATATCGGTAACGGTGTATTGAAAAGCATCGTCTTTGGTTTTGCTGTGACGTTTGTGGCTTTATTTCAGGGCTATGAAGCGCAGCCAACACCGGAAGGGGTGGCCAGAGCAACAACGCGTACCGTTGTGATTTCCTCTTTGCTGGTGTTGTGGCTGGATTTCCTGATGACAGCCTGGATGTTCCAATAAACGTGGCCTTGCACATACTCCGGGGGAGTATGTTGATCTGTGCGGCGGAAGTCTTTTTAAATAAACGGCAAATTAAGAATAAATGCAGATACTCCCTGATATACGGGAGTTTGAAATAGGTAAGGATTGATGATGCAAAAAAAATCTCTGGACTTCTGGGTTGGACTTTTTGTTTTACTTGGTGCTGCCGCTTTACTATTTCTGGCATTGAAAGCTGGCAATATGAGTTCGCTTTCACTAGAGAAAACGTATGAAGTGGTAACGCGTTTTGACAATATCGGCGGATTGAAACCACGCGCAGCAGTAAAAAGTGCGGGTGTCGTCGTTGGACGGGTTTCGGAAGTCAGATTTGACGATAAAACCTTTCAGGCAACGGTGATACTGCAATTAGAAACACGCTATAAGTTTCCGAAGGATACATCTGCCAAGATTCTGACGGCAGGATTATTGGGTGAGCAATATATTGGCCTGGAAGCCGGTGGTGACACCGCGAATCTGGTTGCCGGTGACAGGATAAAAATGACGCAGTCGGCGGTCGTTCTGGAAAATCTGATCAGTCAGTTTCTTTTCAGTAAGGCCGCAGACAGCAATGCGGAAGAGAAAAAATGAAAAATACATTCAAGCAGCTAAACGCGCGCTTTTGCGCCGTACTGGTACTGGGCATGACTGTGTTGCTGACAGGTTGTAGCACCGTCTCAGTCGATAAAATCAAAGACAAAGCAGACCGTACGCTGGACGTGATCAGTACCAAAACCAATATCGGTAAAAATCCACGCGATCCTCTTGAGGGGTTTAATCGCGCAATGTTCAATTTCAATGATTCGCTGGATCAGGCGGTATTGAAACCGGTCGCGCAAACGTATCGCGATGTGACGCCATCGTTTGTTCAGACCGGTGTCGGTAACTTTTTCAGCAATATCGGCGATGTCTGGAATGCGGTCAACAATCTGTTGCAAGGCAAAGTTGCTGAAGGTAGCTCCGACGTAATGCGTTTTGCGTTTAACTCAACATTTGGTCTGGCTGGTTTACTTGATATCGCTTCGCCGGCAGGATTGCCTAAACACCGCGAAGATTTCGGTCAGACGCTGGGTCGCTGGGGTGTCCGTTCCGGGCCTTATCTGGTTTTGCCACTATTGGGTTCGTCTACCGTACGTGATGCGTTGGCAACGCCGGTCGATATGAAAGGTAATTTGTGGTCGTATAAAGAGCCTGTCTATGTTCGCAATATCGGTACTGCTGTGCGTCTGGTGGATGCCCGTGCATCGGTGCTGGATGCCGGTTCGCTGATAGAAGAAGCAGCTCTGGATAAATATGTGTTTATCCGTGATGCATATTTGCAGCGTCGCGCCAGTCAGATCGCTCCGGACGAGGATTAATTCCCGCAGGGATTTGTAAAACAATATAACAACAGTCAACCCATCAACACCCCGATGAGTTAACTGGCGACACAGACGTCGCAATCAGATGGATATGAAGGATAAAGAAATGAAAACAATCATGACCCGATTTTTATTAACGATGTTTGCCACTCTGGCATTTGCCAACACCGGTTTTGCCGCAGCTGCTGCTCAGGAAGCGCCTGATCAGTTGGTCAAACGCATCAGTCTTGAAATTATTGATCTGGCGAAAGCGGACAAAGAAATTCAGGCCGGCAATCAAAAGCGTGTTTATGACCTGGTCGACAGCAAAATTTTGCCTTACATCGATTTTCAGCGCATGACTTCGCTGGCAGCAGGTAAAAGCTGGAGAGATGCGACACCGGAACAGCAAAAGCAACTGATTAACGAATTCCGTACTTTGTTGGTATTTACTTACTCTGGTGCTATCGCTCAGATTAAAGACCAACGCGTTGAATTTAAACCGCTTCGTGGAGTAACACCGGAAGATACGGAAGTCGAAGTCCGTTCGCAGATTATTCAGACCCGTGGCGAGCCTATCCAGTTAAATTACCGTCTTGAAAAATTGCCAGCAGGCTGGAAAATCTATGACATCAACGTACTGGGTGCATGGCTGGTCGAAACATATAAAGGCAGTTTTTCTGCTGAAATCAGCAAGTCTGGCATTGATGGTCTGATCAAAACTTTGACTGAAAAAAATAAAAAGCTCGCATCTGCACCAATCAAAGCGGCATCCAAATAAGTCTGACAAAGGATTTATTGTGTACAAACTAGCAGGCGAACTTTCTCAGAAGAATGCCCGTACCGCGCTGGCAGAAGGGAATGCTGCCATATCGCAGGGACAGTCCGACTTCGACTTGTCTGGTCTGGAGCGGATAGATTCTGCCGCCGTTGCCGTTATGATTGAATGGCAGCGACAGGCGCTGGCAAAAAAACAAACTCTGCAATTTCATGCGTTGCCAGCCAGCCTGATCAGTCTGATCAGGCTTTACGGTCTGAGTGAGCAGTTTATTACCCCATCCTCCGAGCGACATTGACGCTCACCCCGGGAATGCGTCGGTTTCCTGCACGCAGTTTCAGCCTCCACGCTGAAAATCCCCTATAATCAAGGGTTCGCCCAGCGGGTGAACCCTTAGATTTTCTCCGTATCCGATTTCTCTTACGCACGTAAGTGCAAGCATGCCAGATGGCCGCCATACAAATTAGTAATATTCAAAAACGCTACCAGTCTTTGCAAGCTCTGGGCGGCGTATCGCTTTCTATCGAAGAAGGCGAATTTTTCGGCCTGCTCGGCCCAAATGGTGCGGGTAAAACGACATTGATTTCTATCATCGCTGGCTTGAACCGCGCCGATGCCGGTCACGTTACAGTGCAAGGACATGACGTTGTCAGCGACTACAGGAATGCGCGCAGGAATCTGGGCGTCGTACCGCAAGAATTAGTTTTTGATCCATTTTTTACTGTACGCGAAACCTTGCGTATGCAGTCCGGTTATTTCGGCCTCAGAAACAACGATAAATGGATAGACGAGGTTATGGAAAACCTTGATCTGACCAATAAGGCCGATACCAATATGCGCGCTTTGTCGGGTGGCATGAAGCGTCGCGTGCTGGTTGCGCAGGCGCTTGTGCACAAGCCGCCCGTGATCGTGCTTGACGAGCCAACTGCAGGCGTTGACGTTGAATTGCGTCAGACTTTGTGGCAATTCATTGCGCGTCTGAACCGCGAAGGTCACACCATCGTGCTGACCACACATTATCTCGAAGAAGCGCAGGCTCTTTGTAATCGTATTGCAATGCTGAAATTGGGGAAGGTTGTTGCCCTCGATAGCACTGCCGCGCTGATTAAGCGTATCTCAGGATCGCAATTGCGGGTAACTCTGGCCGCATCCGGTAATACGACTTTACCTGTAACGTTACGCGACAAGATTATCAGCCATGAAACCCTGGCCGATCCACGTCAGTTTGCTTTACGTGTCACCGACTATGGTCAGGTTGAAGGAATCTTAGGTGAGCTCCGCATGGGTGGATGTGTGATTGAGGATATGCAATTGTTGCAAGCCGATCTGGAAGATGTCTTCCTGCAAATTATGGAGGGCAAGCAATGAGTAATATGACCGGTTTTAACACCCTTTTTTACAAAGAAGTACTGCGCTTCTGGAAAGTCGCGACGCAAACGATCACAGCACCTATCATGACCGCGTTGTTGTATTTGCTGATTTTTGGACATGTGCTGGATGCTCATGTGCAGGTGTATCCGGGTGTGCGTTACACCGCGTTTCTGGTGCCAGGATTGGTGATGATGAGTGTGTTGCAAAATGCTTTTGCGAATTCATCGTCGTCACTGATACAGTCGAAAATTACCGGCAATCTGGTGTTTGTACTGTTGCCGCCTTTATCGCACTGGGAGCTTTTCGGTGGTTATGTACTGGCGGCGATATTACGTGGTGTCACAGTCGGTGCGGGTGTGTTTATTGTGACGGTGTGGTTCACTGACCTGCATTTTGAAGCGCCAGGGTGGATTGCTCTGTTTGCGTTGCTGGGCGCGGCGATGCTGGGAACGATGGGACTGATCGCCGGCATCTGGGCAGAAAAATTCGATCAGCTTGCTGCATTCCAGAATTTTTTAATCATGCCGGCGACGTTTTTATCCGGCGTGTTTTATTCGATACATTCTTTGCCGCCGTTCTGGCAAACCGTGTCGCACTTTAATCCATTCTTTTACATGATCGATGGATTCCGGTTTGGCTTCTTCGGTAAATCAGACGTGGCACCGTTGTATAGTTTAGCGATTGTTTCTGTTTTCTTTGTTTTACTGTCAGCGATTGCGGTGCAGATGCTGAAGCGTGGTTATAAGTTGCGTGATTGATTGATGCCAGGTATCAGTCCTTCAGCGTGTTACTAATTGAGTTTGAAAGAGATATACGCCGTGTTTCCTACCCCTGAACAAATTAAAAACTACATTGCTGCTGGTCTTGAATGCAGCCATCTGGAAGTTGAAGGTGATGGTCAGCACTTTAATGCCGTCATCGTTTCCACCGCATTCGCTGGCAAACGTCCGATACAACGTCACCAGATCGTCTATGCGGTTCTGGGCGACCGTATGCGTGAAGAAATTCATGCTTTGTCGATGAAAACACTGACACCTGAAGAGTACCAGGCATAATGGATAAGTTACTGATTACCGGCGGTCACCGCCTGAACGGAGACATCGTTATCTCCGGAGCAAAAAATGCCGCGTTACCGATTCTGTGCGCAGGTTTGCTGAGTGCCGATGATGTCGTGCTGAGCAATGTTCCATCGCTGCAGGATGTCAACACCATGCTGAAATTGCTGCGTCAGATGGGTTTGCGCGTCACGCAGGAAAATGGCGTCACCACGCTCAATGGGCAGGGTATTGATAAACTCGAAGCACCTTACGACATGGTGAAAACCATGCGTGCCTCGATACTGGTACTCGGCCCTTTACTGGCGCGTTTCGGTGAAGCGAAAGTCTCATTGCCGGGCGGCTGTGCGATTGGCTCGCGTCCGGTGGATCAGCATATCAAAGGCTTGCGTGCGATGGGTGCCGAGATCACGATCGAGGCCGGTTATATCCATGCCAAAGCCAAGCGCCTCAAAGGTGCGCGTATCGTGACCGATATGATTACGGTCACTGGCACCGAAAATCTGTTGATGGCCGCGACGCTGGCGGAAGGCGAGACTGTGCTGGAAAACGCCGCGCGTGAACCGGAAGTGACCGATCTGGCGAATCTGCTGGTGGCAATGGGAGCGAAGATCGAAGGCATAGGCACTGATAGACTGGTGATACAGGGTTGCGATAGTTTGCATGGCGCTGCCCATACTGTGATCGCGGATCGCATTGAAACCGCGACTTTCCTGTGTGCAGTGGCGGCAACCGGTGGCGATATCACCTTGAAAAATACCCGCAGCGATATTCTTGATGTGGCACTCGATAAGTTGCGTGAAGCTGGCGTCGTTCTGACGACCGGCCCGGACTGGATACGTGCGCAAATGAGTAGCCGTCCGAAGGCAGTCAGTTTCCGCACCACCGAATACCCGGGTTTCCCTACCGATATGCAGGCGCAATTCATGGCGCTCGATTGTGTTGCGTCTGGTAGTAGCCGCGTCACAGAAACGATATTTGAAAATCGTTTCATGCATGTGCAGGAAATGAATCGTCTTGGCGCAAAAATTGAAATCGATGGACATACAGCGATCATCAATGGCGTCGATAAACTGGTCGGTGCACCAGTCATGGCAACCGATTTACGCGCTTCAGCTTCTCTGGTGATTGCCGGCATGGCAGCGGAAGGCGAAACACTGATAGACCGGATTTATCACCTCGATCGTGGTTACGACCGCATGGAAGTGAAATTGTCAGCGGTCGGCGCACAAATACAAAGGCTCAAGTAATGACTGCACAACTCACTCTGGCTTTATCCAAAGGGCGGATTTTTGAAGAAACTCTGCCTTTGCTGGAAGCCGCCGGTATTCGCGTGACCGAAGATCCGGAAAAATCCCGTAAGCTGATTCTGGCAACGAATGATCCGGGTGTGCGCGTGATCATTGTTCGTGCTTCCGATGTGCCGACGTATGTGCAGTATGGCGCCGCTGATTTCGGCGTTGCCGGTAAAGACGTGTTGCACGAACATGGTGGCGAAGGTTTGTATCAGCCTATCGATCTGAACATTGCAAAATGCCGCATGTCGGTGGCAGTCTCGACCGGATTTGATTATCAGAGCGCTGTACATCAGGGCGCTCGTCTGCGCGTGGCTACCAAGTACACCGAAACTGCACGCGAGCATTTTGCCAGCAAAGGTGTGCACGTCGATCTGATCAAGCTGTATGGTTCTATGGAGCTCGCGCCGCTGGTTGGTCTGTCGGATGCGATTGTCGATCTGGTTAGCACCGGCAGCACTCTGCGCGCGAATAATCTGGTTGAAGTCGAACACATCATGGATATTTCCTCGCGTCTGGTGGTGAATCAGGCAGCATTGAAATTGAAGCGTGAACGTTTGCAACCGATACTTGAAGCTTTCGAGCGCGCCACCAGTTTAAAAGCATAATTAAAGAGAATGAGCATGGCATCCCCCGCATCCCTGATTACCCGGCTGGACTCAACTGAGGCAGATTTTTCCGCAAAGCTCTCTGCCTTGCTGGCTTTTGAAGCGAGTGAAGATGAAGCGATTGATCGTGCTGCCGCACAAATTTTAGCCAGCGTGAAAGCGCAAGGTGACCGTGCTGTGCTGGACGCGACCAATCGTTTTGACCGCCTCAGTGCGGACAGTGTGGCGGCGCTGGAATTGTCGCAACAAGAGATGCAGGATGCGCTGAATTCACTCAGTGCCGAACGTCGCCATGCGCTGAAAACTGCAGCACAGCGAGTGCGTGCGTATCACGAAATACAAAAGAAAGAATGCGGCTCCGAAGGCTTCAGCTATACCGAAGCAGACGGCACTGTGCTTGGTCAGAAGGTCACGCCACTCGATCGCGTCGGCATCTATGTGCCAGGCGGTAAGGCGGCTTACCCTTCCTCGGTATTGATGAATGCGATTCCAGCCAAGGTTGCCGGTGTGCAGGAAATCATCATGGTGGTGCCGACTCCGGATGGCGTGAAGAATCCGCTGGTGTTGGCGGCGGCGGCGATTGCTGGTGTCGATAGAGTCTTCACCATCGGCGGTGCGCAGGCAGTCGGTGCGCTGGCGTATGGCACCGCGACGATTCCGCAAGTCGATAAGATAGTCGGGCCAGGTAACGCCTATGTCGCGGCGGCAAAACGCCGCGTGTTTGGTACGGTCGGTATCGACATGATCGCTGGTCCATCAGAAATTCTGGTGTTGTGCGATGGCACGACGAATCCGGATTGGGTTGCGATGGATTTATTTTCGCAGGCAGAACATGATGAGCTCGCGCAGTCGATTTTATTGTGCCCCGATGCAGCGTATATCGAAGCGGTGCTGGCCAGCATCGCCCGTTTGCTGCCAGAGATGCCGCGCCACGAAGTAATCCGCACGTCGCTGGCGAATCGCGGTGCGCTGATTAAAGTGCGCGACATGGACGAAGCCTGTGCGATTGCGAATAGCATCGCCGCAGAACATCTGGAAATTTCGGCTGAACAGCCGCAGCAATGGGCGGACAAAATCCGCCACGCCGGTGCGATGTTCCTCGGTCGTTATTCGTCGGAAGCCTTGGGCGATTATTGCGCGGGCCCGAATCATGTGTTGCCGACTTCCCGCACCGCGCGTTTCTCGTCGCCGCTGGGTGTGTATGATTTCCAGAAACGCTCATCCATGATCCATGTCAGTGAGTTAGGTGCGCAGACACTGGGCAAAGTGGCTGCCGAGCTCGCTTATGGCGAAGGCTTGCAAGCCCATGCGCGTAGTGCCGAATTCCGCCTGAAGTGACTTTCGACATGAATTCCTAGCATGGCAGCCGATTGGCGGAATCAGATATTTTGCGAGGACGCGCTGCAAGGGCTGGCGCGTCTGCCCGATGCCAGCGTTGATTTGTTGCTGGCCGATCCGCCGTATGGCCTGGGCAAGGATTACGGCAACGACTCCGACAAAATGGAAGCCGCCGCCTACCTTGACTGGATGACGGCGTGGGTCGATCTGGCCTTACCCAAGCTCAAGGTGAATGGAAGTCTGTATATTTTTCTGACCTGGCGTTACTCGCCGGAAGTGTTCGTGATGCTGAAACAGCGCATGAGCATGATGAATGAAATCATTTGGGACCGGCGTGTGCCTTCGATGGGCGGAACGGTACGTAAATATTCTTCTGTGCATGACACCATCGGTTTTTTTGTCAAAGCGCGGGATTATTATTTTGATCTGGATGCGATCCGCATTCCGTATGATGCGGCGACCAAAAAAGCGCGCAGCCGTAAGATTTTTGAAGGCGCCAAATGGCTGGAGCTGGGCTTTAATCCCAAAGATGTGTGGAGTGTTTCGCGTCTGCATCGTGAACACGCCGAGCGTGAAGAGCACCCGACACAAAAGCCCTTAGAAATTATCGAACGCATGATCAAGGCATCCTGCCCACCCGGCGGCGTCGTCCTTGATCCATTTATGGGCAGCGGTACCACCGCTGTCGCCGCACAACGTTGCGGGCGCGATTTCGTTGGTTTTGAACTGAATCCTGATTATTGCGAGATGATACAAAAACGCCTCGCTCAGGCGCATCCCGTATAACTCTCCGGCGTGCAGTTTTGGGGGAGTATATGAACAACGTCTCGTACAACCTAATTAAATAGCGGATGTTTTGGTGTTAATCGAACATACTGCCTGGAGTATATAGTGAGTATCACGGATATTATCCGCCCTGAAATCAGCAGTTTAGCGGCTTACCATGTGCCCGATGCGGCAGGTTTGCTGAAACTCGATGCGATGGAAAATCCTTATCTGTTGCCAGCGGAAATGCAGCAGGCGCTGGCGCAGCATCTGGCGCAGGTGGCGCTGAATCGCTATCCGGTGCCATCGTATTCCAGCCTGAAGCAGTTGATTGCCGACAAGCTGGGCGTGCCCGCTGATCGCGAGATCGTGCTCGGCAATGGTTCCGACGAGCTGATCGCCATGATCTCGGTGGCATGCGCCAAACCGGGCGCGAAAGTGCTGGCGCCGGTGCCCGGATTTGTGATGTATGCGATGTCAGCGAAATTTGCCAGTCTGGAATTCATCGGTGTGCCGCTGCAGGCAGATCTGACGCTCGATACAGCCGCAATGCTGGCCGCCATCCGCACACATCGCCCGGCGATCACTTATCTTGCGTATCCGAATAATCCTACCGGCACTTTGTATGATGCCGACGATATCGTTGCCATTACGCATGCCGTTGGCGACAGCGGCGTGGTGGTGGTGGATGAAGCGTATCAGCCTTTTGCGCCGTCGAGTTTCATGCCGCGTCTGACGGAATTCAATAATCTGGTGGTCATGCGCACGGTGTCAAAACTAGGTCTGGCAGGCATCCGTCTTGGTTATATGGCTGGCAATAACGCACTGATGCATGAGTTTGAAAAGGTGCGCCCGCCATACAATATCAATGTCTTGACGCAGGCGGCGGCAGAATTTGTCTTGCAGCGGGTCGAAGTGCTGGATGCGCAGGCAGCCGAATTACGCGCGCAGCGTAGCCAATTGGCAATGGCATTAAGTGCCTTGCCCGGCGTGCAGGTTTTCCCCTCCGCTGCGAATTTCCTGCTGATCCGTGTGGCGAATGCTGAACAAGTCTTTGCTAAATTGTTGGATCACAAAATTTTAGTCAAAAATGTAGGTAAAATGCACTCTCTGCTTGAGAACTGTCTGCGCATCACCGTCAGCACTCAGGAAGAAAATGCTCTTTTTATGGCTGCGCTTGCAGCATCTCTGACATCAAAATGAATAAGCCAACGCAAAATGAATATCAGCCGCGCATTGCGGCGGTATCCCGCAATACCAATGAAACGCAAATCCGCGTCGCGATCAACCTCGATGGCACCGGTCAGCAAAAGCTCAATACCGGCGTGCCGTTTCTGGATCACATGCTCGATCAGATTGCCCGTCACGGATTGATCGATCTTGAGATAGAAGCGGTCGGCGATCTGCACATCGATGCGCACCATACCGTCGAAGATGTCGGTATTACGCTGGGTCAGGCATTTGCGCAGGCGGTCGGCGACAAAAAAGGCATCCGTCGCTATGGCCATGCTTACGTGCCACTGGATGAAGCATTGTCACGCGTGGTGGTCGATTTTTCCGGTCGTCCCGGGCTGGAATATCACATTCCGTTCACCCGTGCGATGATAGGTCAGTTTGACGTTGATCTGACGCGTGAGTTTTTTCAGGGTTTCGTGAATCACGCATTGGTTACGCTGCATATCGATAATTTGCGTGGCGATAATTCGCATCATCAATGCGAAACCGTGTTCAAGGCGTTTGGCCGTGCATTACGGATGGCCATCGAGCTGGACCCGCGTGCCGCCGGTATGATTCCGTCGACCAAAGGTTGTCTTTAATATTGTCAGTCGTATCCCGATCCCGGCGACAGTCGGGCGATCATTATGAATAAAATTGTTGTTGTTGATTACGGTATGGGAAATTTGCGCTCAGTAGCGCAAGCCCTGCGTGCCGTTGCACCTGAAGCGAATGTACTGATTTCGGGCGAGGTGGCCGATATTCAGAGTGCTGACCGTATTGTGTTGCCAGGGCAGGGCGCGATGCCCGACTGCATGAGTAGTCTGCGTGATTCCGGTGTGCAGGAAGCTGTACTCAATGCCAGCCGTAACAAACCCTTGTTCGGCGTGTGTGTTGGCGAACAAATGTTGTTTGACCTGAGTGAAGAAGGCAATACGCCTGGTCTGGGACTATTGCCGGGCAAGGTTGTACGCTTTGATCTGGATGGTCAGCTGCAAGGTGATGGTTCGCGTTTTAAAGTGCCGCAGATGGGCTGGAATCGTGTGCAGCAATCCCGCCCTCACGCTTTGTGGCAAGATATACCTGATCAGGAATATTTTTATTTTGTGCACAGCTATTATGCACAGCCTGACAATGCGGAGCATATTGTGGGTATGACGGATTATGGTCAGTTTTTCGCCTGTGCCGTTGCCCGCGATAATATTTTTGCGACGCAATTTCACCCTGAAAAGAGTGCGCATGCTGGTTTGCAGTTGTATAAGAACTTTGTCCACTGGAATCCTTGAGTCACTGTTTGGGCAAGATTTTGTTGCTGCGCCGGATAGTCTGATTTTCTGTTGTACTTTCGTTTCTTTTTTGTCCCTTTTTTGTCTGATACCGACACCTTAATTTCTTTTACATCATGTTGCTCATCCCTGCTATCGACCTGAAAGATGGTCACTGTGTACGCCTGAAACAAGGTGATATGGAACAAGCCACCGTGTTCTCCGAAGACCCGGCTGAAACTGCCCGTCACTGGCTGAAACAAGGAGCGCGTCGGCTGCATCTGGTCGATCTGAATGGGGCTTTTGCCGGTAAGCCAAAAAATGAAGGCGCGGTGAAATCCATTCTGAAAGCGGTGCGTGAATATGCCGAAGAAACCGGCACTGAGGAGATCCCGGTTCAGCTCGGCGGCGGTATCCGTGACCTCGATACCATCGAACGCTATCTTGATGGCGGCCTGTCTTACATCATCATCGGCACGGCAGCGGTGCGTAACCCCGGCTTCCTGGCGGATGCCTGCAGCGCATTTCCCGGTCAGATTATCGTTGGCATTGACGCTAAAGACGGTAAGGTGGCAACCGATGGCTGGAGTAAATTATCCGGTCACGAAGTGATTGATCTGGCGAAAAAATTTGAAGATTACGGCGTGGAATCCATTATCTATACCGACATCGGTCGTGATGGCATGATGGGCGGCGTCAATATTGAAGCGACAGTCAGACTGGCGCAGGCGGTCAGCATTCCGGTCATTGCTTCCGGCGGCGTACATAATCTCGCCGACGTGGAAGCCTTGTGTGCGGTACAGGACGAAGGTATTGAGGGCGTCATTTGTGGCCGCTCTATTTACGAAGGCACGCTGGATCTCGCCTCGGCACAGGATCGCGCTGACGAACTCAGTGGTGAGCCGCTTTTGGATGAAGAAGACGCTGAATGACATTAGCTAAACGCATTATTCCTTGTCTGGATGTGACCGCAGGTCGCGTCGTCAAAGGAATTAATTTTCAAGAGTTGCGCGATGCCGGTGATCCGGTGGAGATCGCCCGTCGTTACGATGCGCAGGGTGCCGATGAAATTACTTTCCTCGATATCACCGCATCATCTGATGGGCGTGATCTGATACTGCCGATTATCGAAGCCGTGGCATCTCAGGTATTCATTCCTTTGACGGTTGGCGGCGGCGTGCGTACTGTTGCCGATGTGCGACGCTTGCTGAATGCGGGTGCCGACAAGGTTGGCATCAATACGTCTGCGGTGACCAATCCGCAATTGGTGGCAGATGCTGCGCATAAATACGGCTCGCAATGTATCGTGGTCGCGATTGATGCAAAGAATGTCGCACCGGGAAAATGGGAAGTGTTCACCCACGGCGGCCGCAATGCGACTGGCTTGGATGCGGTAGAGTGGGCGCAAAATATGGCGCGTCTTGGTGCCGGTGAAATTCTTCTGACCAGCATGGATAAAGATGGTACCCGTTCCGGTTTTGATCTCGGCCTGACCCGTGCTGTATCTGACGCGGTGTCCATTCCGGTAATCGCTTCTGGTGGTGTCGGTGGTTTGCAGGATCTTGCTGACGGTATCAAAGTCGGTGGTGCAGATGCGGTATTGGCCGCCAGCATTTTCCATTACGGCCATCACACGGTCGGAGAAGCGAAGCAATTCATGGCAGCGCAAAATATTCCTATGAGGTTGGTATGAGTGCCGCGACGTGGTTAAACAAAGTGAAGTGGGATGATCAGGGGTTGGTACCCGTGATCGCACAAGAGGCGAGTAGTAACGACGTGTTGATGTTCGCCTGGATGAACCGCGATGCGTTAAGCAAAACAGTTGAGATCGGCGAAGCCGTTTACTGGAGCCGTTCACGTAAAAAGTTATGGCATAAGGGCGAGGAGTCCGGTCATGTGCAGAAAGTAAAAGAAATCCGTCTCGATTGTGATCAGGACGTGGTGCTGATTAAAGTTGAGCAGGCAGACAGCATTGCCTGTCACACTGGGCGTCATTCTTGTTTTTTTCAGAAATTTGAAGGCAGCCTGAATGAAGGTGATTGGCAGGCAGTGGATCCGGTATTGAAAGACCCTGAGAGTATTTATAAATGAGTACACAAGTACAAGTGCTGGAACGTTTGGCAGAGATTATTGAAAGTCGCAAACTGGCCAATGGCGGCGACCCTGATAAATCTTATGTCGCGCGTTTGTTTTCCAAAGGCGACGATGCGATTTTGAAAAAAATCGGCGAAGAAGCAACCGAAACTGTGATGGCCGCAAAAGATGCGCGTGTCTCAGGTGATGCCAGCAAAGTGTTATACGAATGTGCTGACTTATGGTTTCATTCGCTTGTCATGTTGGCCCAGTATGATTTGCGCCCTCAGCAAGTATTAGATGAGCTGGCAAGGCGCGAGGGCATCTCCGGTATCGAAGAAAAGGCAGCACGTCAGGAGTAAGGCGTGCGGCTTTGGTTCTGAGAATTACTTCCCTTGTTTAATTTGATCGGATAAACGTGGATAATTGTATCTTCTGTAAAATTGTTGCCAAGCAAATTCCATCAACGATAGTGTATGAAGATGAGAGCTTACTGGCGTTTAAGGATATTCATCCTGCTGCACCGGTGCACTTATTGATTATTCCAAAAAAGCACATAGATACCTTGTCTTCCGCACAGTCAGAGCATACGGAATTGCTGGGAAAAATGCTGGCGCTGGTGCCTAAGCTTGCGATTGAGCATGGTTGTGCACCAACGGTGATGGCAGATGGAAGTTTATCGGGCGGTTATAAAACCCTGATTAACACAGGGCCGGATGGCGGGCAGGAAGTGTATCATCTGCACACGCATCTGATCGGTGGTCCGCAGCCTTGGCGCGGACAACGCTAATTTTTTTAGAGAGCATTGCTCTCCTGGGAGTCAAACATGGGTTCATTCAGTATCTGGCACTGGCTAATCGTTTTAGTCGTGGTTATATTAGTTTTCGGCACCAAAAAACTTGGTAACGTTGGCGCTGATCTTGGTAAGGCTGTCAAAGGATTCAAAGACGGTGTTAAAGGTGAAGAAGAAAAATCATCCACTGCGACTCAGCAAGTGGCAGATAAAAGCACGATTGATGTTGACGCCAAAGAAAAATCGAAACAGTGAAGCAAGTGTTGCTGACTTCTGTGGGATGCGGCCATGATTGATCTTGGTATCAGCAAACTGGCATTGATCGGTGTCGTTGCCTTGATCGTCATCGGTCCGGAAAAATTACCGAAAGTTGCCCGCATGGCGGGCACTTTGCTTGGGCGTGCCCAGCGTTACATCAGTGACGTGAAAGCCGAAGTCAGTAAAGAAATTGAACTCGAAGAGTTGCGCAAAATGCAGAAAGATGTGCAGGAAGCAGCTCAGAATGTAGAGCAATCTGTCAGCGCTTCACTGCAGGAAGCAGAGAATGAGCTGCGTTCGATTGAACGCGATGCTCAAGATGATTTGCAGACGCCATTCACCGTTACGCATGCTCAAGTGAGCGAGAAAGCGAAAGATTTCCGTCGCAAGCGTCTGGCGAAAACATCGGCAGTTCCTGGCTGGTACAAAAGCCGTCATGGCCAGCGCAGCCATATCGTGTCCGGCTCCGCGCGGATGGCAAGACACAGGGCAAAAGCCCGTCCACCTGTCAGTTTTTTTTGATTCCTCTTTTATGTCCCTGCGCTCTTTATTTTGGGTGGTATTCGCATGAGCGATAAGATTGAACACGGCGCTGAGGAAACCTTCATTTCTCATCTTGTTGAGTTACGTGACCGTCTGGTGAAGGCGGTCTACGGTCTCGCCGCTGCATGTATTGTGTTGATGCTGTGGCCGGGGCCGGCAGCCATTTATGATTTTCTCGCCCGGCCCATGCTGGCGTCGTTGCCCGCCGGATCGAAAATGATCGCGACGGGCGTGATATCGCCATTTCTGGTGCCGATGAAGGTGACCTTGTTGCTGGCATTTATGCTGGCATTACCGTGGATACTGTATCAGGTCTGGGCCTTTGTCGCGCCAGGCTTGTACACCCATGAAAAGCGACTGGTTGCTCCACTGGTCATTTCCTCATCTCTGCTGTTTCTGGGCGGCGTCGCGTTTTGTTATTTCCTGGTGTTTGGCCGGGTATTTAAATTCATCAACGAATTTTCGCCAGCGTCGATCAGCATCGCACCGGATATCGAAAATTATTTAGATTTTATAATGTCGATGTGCCTAGCGTTTGGCGTGACCTTCGAAGTGCCCGTCGTCGTCGTTGTTTTGGTGCGCATGGGCCTGGTGACAGTTGAGAAACTCAAAGCGATACGACCTTATGTCGTGGTTGGGGCGTTTGTGATTGCGGCTATTGTGACGCCACCGGACATTGTCAGTCAGTTTTCACTGGCGTTGCCAATGTGGTTTTTGTATGAGCTTGGTTTGCTCATTGCGCCACTGTTTGTTCGCGTAACGCAGTCACCCGACACGGCCGAGTAGATGCTGCGGGACAGAACGTGTCCCGTAGAATTATGCGGCGCGCAGCCATTGAACCAATGGCAATGCACTTTGGAAGCCTTGTAACAAGGTGTGCTTAACCTCGTCACTGTCCATGCCTTTGAGCGGACATTCTGTCCACACCATGAAATTTTTGAGTTTGATGTACTCGATGTGTTTCAGTTCCGCATCAAACCCTTTCGGTGGACGACTCAGTTTTCCTTCTTCTTGCAGTGCCCCGAAAGCCTGTTTGAGTTTTTTATCTTTCAGCACTTTTTCAAATCCTGCTGCGTCATCAATGATGTGCTGACGGATTGCCCGCAGCCGATCAGATGGCGGCATATATTCGCCCACGGCAAAGAATAATCTGCCCGTAGCGTCCATTTGAAAATAATAAGCTGGCCCGCCGCCTTCGCTGGGCTTCTTGCGCCCGCTCGGCAGAATCGACGAGGAAAACGTCGTTTTGTATGGCGATTTATCTTTGGCAAAACGGACGTCGCGATTAATCCGGAACAGGGCCTTCTTTGGTTCGCAACCGGCGATTGCGGGGTCGAATTTTTGTATGCCTTGTATGAGTTCTGTCACCATCTGTAAGAACTCAGCGCGCAAAATATCGTAACGCGGCTTGTTCATGACGAACCACGCGCGATTATTGTTTTCAGATAACTCAGATAAAAAAGCTTGCAGATCAATCAGGTGCATATATCAGCCTATTCTTCGCGTCGGCTTGGTGGACGTTTGCCGACGGTGACTTCTAAAGTGGGTTCCTGTTTATTTCTCACCACGGTAATTTTTGCGGTATTCCCTGGTTTGAGTTGTGCAACCAGATTCAGCATTTCGGTCGTATCTCTGACCGGCTTTCCTGCAATGGAGACCAGAATATCACCCGGCTTCATTCCTGCTTTGTCTGCTGGCCCACCGCGGATCACACCGGCAATAATTGCCCCCGATTTCTGTTTCAGTCCAAAGCTTTCAGCCAGCTCTGGCGTAATGTCCTGAGGCTCTACACCGATCCAGCCGCGTACCACTTGTCCCTGGCTGATAATTTGTTCCATGACCGCTTTGACAGTCGAGACCGGGGTGGCAAAGCCAATGCCGACCGAGCCACCGCTCTGAGAGTAGATCGCTGTATTGATTCCAAGCAGGTTGCCATTGATATCAACCAGTGCGCCACCGGAATTACCAGGATTAATCGCTGCGTCGGTTTGTATGAAATTCTGGAACGCGTTGTCGGTCAGATTATTGCGTCCCAGTGCAGAAATAATACCCATCGTTACCGTTTGTCCGACACCGAAAGGATTACCAATCGCCAGTACAACGTCGCCGACCTTGGTGTCGTCGGGTTGTCCGAGTGTGATGGCAGGAATATTCGGCAGATTAATTTTAATGACCGCCAGATCGGTTTCCGGATCGGTACCGACGACTTTTGCCGCAGCAGTGCGTCCGTCGGCAAGGGCGACATCAATTTCATCCGCCGATTCGACTACGTGGTTATTAGTCAGGATATAACCTTCAGCACTAACGATGACGCCTGAACCCAGGCTGGATTGTCGCTCAGTTCTCTGATTTGATTGCTCGCCAAAAAAACGACGCAGAAACGGATCATTTAATAATGGATTGCGCGCACGTTGGATTTCTTTCGAGGTGTAGATGTTGACCACCGACGGCATGGCTTTCTGTGCCGCACCGCGATAAGAGCTTTGCGCACCGACACTGTTTGCCGGTGCTTCTTTCAGGCTGAGTGCCGACCCCATCGGGTCGCCCTGCGCTGCGCTGAACGGCTGATTTACCCAGCCTGGTTTTAAGGTGGTTACAATAAACCAAATCGCCAGACCAACTGTTACAGTCTGGGCAAACAATAACCAAAGACGTCGCATAAGGTAAATGATGAAAGTAAATTCAATAAGTAGGGATGAACTTGCCCAATTTCTAGAGACAGAATTGCAGCTTGCCCGTGTTCGTGATTATTGCCCAAATGGCGTACAGGTGGAAGGACGAAATGAAATTAAGCGCATTGTTACTGGTGTTACGGCAAGTCTGGCGCTGCTGAATAAGGCTGTCAGCCTGCAGGCTGACGCTGTACTGGTACATCATGGCTATTTCTGGCGCGGCGAGGATATGCGCGTCATCGGGCAGAAACAAAAGCGCTTAAAACTTTTGCTGCAACATGATATCTCTTTATTTGCCTATCACTTACCGCTCGATATGCATCCGCTGATAGGAAATAACGCACGTCTGGCGCATGAACTCGGTTTGCAGGCAAAGGGAAGATTTGGTGACGATGACCTTGGTTGGATCGGTCATTCAGTTGTGCCGGAGATCGTTACTGTAGGGCAATTTGCCCGGCATATCGAGACGTGCCTCGGACGGCAGCCATTGTTGATCGGTGAGTCGGACGAGCCTCTGGGCAAAATTGCATGGTGTACCGGCGCGGCACAAGGCATGTTAGACGCGGCGATCGCGGCAGGAGCAAGCGTTTATCTGAGTGGTGAGATATCGGAACCAACAGTGCATCTCGCGAGAGAGTCCGGCGTCGCTTACCTGGCGTGTGGTCATCATGCGACCGAACGTTATGGTATTCAGGCGTTGGGCGGGTTGCTTGCAGAAAAGTTCGGAATCGAACACTTATTTGTAGATATTGATAATCCGGTTTGATATCCGTTGGGATTGCCGGCGTCGTCAGGCAATCCCTTTGAGGTTGCGTTATTGTTATTTTTTCAGTGAGTCGCGAATTTCTCTGAGCAACAACACATCTTCCGGCGTTACAACTGGTGCTGGAGCGGGGGCAGGTTCTGCCTTTTTCATTTTATTAAACAGACGCACCATCTGAAAAATGATAAAGGCCAGAATCAGGAAGTTGACCGCAACTGTAATGAAACTGCCGTAAGCAAGCACGCCGCCGGCTTTTTTCGCCTCGATCAGCGTCAATGTGGTTCCTTGTCCATTCAGCGGCAGATAATAGTTGGAAAAATCCAGACCGCCAAAGATACGCCCGATGATAGGCATGACAACATCTCCCACCAGAGAGTCAACGATTTTGCCGAAAGCACCACCGATAATGACACCAACCGCCAGATCGACGACGTTGCCCTTGCTTGCGAAAGCTTTAAATTCCTGCATCATGCTCATTATTTTTCTCCGTAAATATATTGATTAATATATTGGCAAACGCTGCCAAGATAGTTAGATTGTATTTTAAGGCCGAAAGTAGCCTGAATAATCAGGATGCTTTGTTAATTATCTTTTCGTAAATTTTTTGCTTTAATCACAAAGTACAGGAAAAGATCTGAAGTAAATCAAAAAGTGTGTAAGTTGTTGAAAAAAAGCCTTGAAACGGGCGTTTCGGGTATCTTTTGCTTTAAAAGCATATCCAGCTACTTTATAATTTAATGTTGCTAGAAGTTGGATTGAGCTTCATCGGGTTTTGATTTTTGACAGATTGGGGTTGGTATGAGTAACGAAAAGCAGGTCGATTCTGGCCGTCGCGGTTTGCTCGTCGCCACTTGCGCGGCGGGTGGTGTGGCAGGTTTGGCAACAGCAGGAGCACTGGTGAGCACTTTCCAGCCATCTGAGCGAGCCAAAGCAGCTGGTGCTCCGGTGGAAGTTGATATTTCAGCTTTGAAACCGGGTGAGATGACAACAGTCGAGTGGCGCGGTAAGCCAGTCTGGATTCTGAAACGTACTCCGGAAATGCTGGCGAGTCTGGCAAAAACCGAAGATAAGGTGGCGGATCCTACCTCCAAAAAGCCTTACACGATGGATATGCCTGAGTACTGCGACAAACAAAGCCGCTCACGCAAAGAACATCCTGAGCTGTTAATCACCGTTGGTATTTGCTCACATCTGGGTTGCTCTCCGAGTTCCAAATTCCAGGCAGGTGCGCAACCATCGTTGCCGGATGACTGGCAAGGTGGTTTTCTGTGCCCATGCCACGGATCTACTTTCGATCTGGCTGGTCGTGTTTATAAAAATAAACCAGCCCCTCAAAATCTGGATGTGCCGCGTCACATGTTTTTGTCAGATACCAAAATTGTCATCGGTAAAGATGAGAAAGGCGAGGCTTAATCATGGCATTTGTTGAGAAAAAACTCCCGGCGGACGCTCCTGTCGTGGATAAAGCCTTGAACTGGGTTGATTCGCGCTTTCCGTTAACGAAATTGTGGAATGACCAGTGGGGCAAATACTACGCGCCTAAGAATTTCAATTTCTGGTACATCTTCGGTTCGCTGGCGATGCTCGTGCTGGTGATCCAGATCGTGACCGGTATTTTCCTGGTTATGCATTACAAACCAGATGCGAATCTGGCGTTTGCGTCCGTTGAATACATCATGCGTGATGTGCCGTGGGGTTGGCTGGTGCGCTACATGCACTCGACTGGCGCTTCTGCATTCTTCATCATTGTTTATCTGCACATGACCCGTGCTTTCCTGTATGGCTCATATCGTAAGCCACGTGAGCTGATCTGGCTGTTCGGCTTTGCGATTTTCCTGTGTCTGATGGCGGAAGCTTTCTTCGGTTACCTGCTGCCATGGGGACAAATGTCTTACTGGGGTGCTCAGGTTATTGTGAATCTGTTTGGTGCGATTCCTTTCATCGGCCCTGATCTTTCCCTGTGGATCCGTGGTGACTATGTGGTGTCAGATGCGACATTGAATCGTTTCTTCTCTTTCCACGTGATCGCGATTCCTCTGGTGTTGCTGGGCTTGGTCGCTGCGCATCTGATTGCTTTGCATGAAGTGGGCTCTAACAATCCTGATGGCATTGAGATCAAAGAAAATCTTGGCCCTGATGGTCACCCTGTTGATGGTGTTCCATCACATCCTTATTACACTTTCCACGACATTTTCGGCGTGACAGTGTTCCTGACGATCTTTAGCGCAGTGGTGTTCTTTGCTCCTGAAATGGGCGGTTATTTCCTCGAATATAACAACTTCATTCCAGCCGATTCTCTGAAAACGCCGCTGCATATTGCGCCGACCTGGTATTTCACGCCTTTCTATTCGATCTTGCGTGCGACAACATCTGAATTCTTGTACGTGGTTCAGGCTGGTGTTGCTGCTTATGTCGCCTTGATCTGGCTGACAACCAAGTTACCGCAAATCGTCAAAATGGCGATCGCCGGTGTCGCATTGCTGGCAATTATCGGCATGCTGCCATTTGGTCTGGATGCGAAATTCTGGGGTGTTGTATTGTTTGGCGGCTCTGTTGTGATTCTGGGTTTCCTGCCTTGGCTGGATCTGTCTCCTGTGAAATCGATACGCTATCGTCCTCACTGGCATAAGTATGTCTATATCGTGTTTGGTATTGCGTTTGTTGTCCTCGGTTATCTCGGGGTACAGCCACCATCCCCAACCGGCGAACGTGTTTCCCAGGTTTGCGCTGTGATCTATTTCGGCTTCTTCCTGCTGATGCCTTGGTGGAGTGCAATGGGTACATTTAAGCCAGTGCCGAAGCGCGTTACATTTTCGGCACACTGAGCGAACTAAGCGAGGAAGAATAAGCATGAAATTACTTAAAAAGATAATCGCTGTCCTAGCGTTTGTTCCTGCATTAGCGATGGCTAGTGGCGCAACATTCCCTCTGGATCGTGCTCCCGACCGTTCTACAGATATGGCGGCATTACAGAATGGCGCGAAGCTGTTCGTCAATTACTGCCTGAACTGTCACTCGGCCTCAGCAATGCGTTATAACCGTCTGAAAGATATCGGTTTGACTGATGATCAGATCAAACAAAACTTGCTGTTTACTGGCGAGAAAGTTGGCGATCTGATGAAAAATACGATGTCAGCCAAGGATGCTAAAACCTGGTTTGGTGCGGTGCCGCCGGATTTGTCCGTGATTGCTCGTGCCCGTGCTTCTGAAGCCGGCTCTGGCGCGGACTGGTTGTACACCTATCTGCGTACTTACTACAAAGATGATTCCCGCCCTACAGGCTGGAATAACATGGTTTTCCCGAACGTAGGTATGCCACATGTCTTGTGGGAGCTGCAAGGCGTTCGCGATGCCAAATTTGTGGAAGAAAAAGACCCGCATGATGCTTCTAAAACCGTACACAAATTTGTCGGATTTGAAAAAGTAACAGATGGCTCACTTGATCAGGCCGCTTACGATAATCAGGTTGGCGATCTGGTGGCCTACTTGCAATGGATGGGTGAACCAGCGCAAAATACGCGCAAACGTCTTGGTGTTGTTGTTCTGATTTTCATGGCATTGCTGGCAACACTTGCATGGCGTTTGAATGCTTCTTACTGGAAAGAAGTAAAATAAGGTATTGTTTCCTGTTTTGCGTCTGCGATTCATTAAATCGTAAGGCAGGAATTTCTAAGATCGTCCGTTTCTATCCGTCGTAAACGGACGAGTAATCCTTGGGGTGAGGCGCGCAAAATTGGCTCCTCGCCCTGATTGTTTCTAAGGAACTATAAAAATGATGGTTCTCTATTCGGGTACAACCTGCCCATTTTCTCAACGTTGCCGTTTAGTGCTGTTTGAAAAAGGCATGGATTTTGAAATCCGTGATGTTGATCTGTTTAATAAACCGGAAGATATTTCGACCATGAATCCTTATGGTCAGGTACCTATCTTGGTTGAACGTGAATTGATTCTGTATGAATCCAATATCATCAACGAATATATCGATGAACGCTTCCCGCATCCGCAACTGATGCCGGCAGACCCGCTGCAGCGTGCACGTGCACGTCTGATGCTGTTTAACTTTGAAAAAGAATTGTTCGTTCACGTACATACGCTGGAAAATGACAAGAGCAGCAGTTCCGCTAAAATTCAGGACAAAGCACGCGCTGAAATTCGTGATCGCCTGACGCAATTGGCGCCTTTATTTATCAAAAATAAATATATGCTGGGCGACGAGTTTTCCATGCTCGACGTAGCGATTGCACCTTTGTTGTGGCGTCTGGATCACTACGGTATCGAATTGTCGAAAACCGCTGCACCTATCATGAAATATGCTGAGCGCATTTTCTCCCGCCCAGCCTACATTGAAGCGTTGACACCTTCCGAGAAAGTGATGCGTCGCTAAGCTCTAAGCGATACGTCTTCTGTATCAACGGTATTTCAACAAGGCTGACTTATTCCATCAAGTCAGCCTTGTTGTTTTTATCGGTCCCATCTATTCTTAAACTTTGATCTGTTGAGTAAGCATCATGCAAGAAACATCGACGAAACCTTATTTCATGCGTGCCATTTACGAATGGTGTACTGATAATGGCTATACACCTTATATGGCGGTGAAAGTGCAGGGCGGTGCGCGGGTGCCTATGGAATTTGTCCGGAATGGCGAAATCGTACTGAACATCAGTTTTGGCGCGACCAGTGGCCTGAAAATGGATAACGAAGCCGTGACATTCAAAGCCAGATTCGGCGGCGTTTCCCGCGAGATTTACGTTCCTGTCGCGAATGTGATGGCAATTTACGCGAGTGAAAATGGTCAGGGAATGGCGTTTGAGCTGGATTTTGCCGAGCTGGAAGAAACGCAGGAAACAGTGCGATCCGCAGAGGAAAAAGAAATACTTGAAAATGAAGCGCCGCCAAGAAAATTAGGTTTGGCCGCAGTCAGTTCCAAACCGGAGAGCGAAGAAAAAGCGGATTTATCCACTGAACAAAAAAAATCAGAAAAAAAATCAGAAAAGCCCTCGCTAAAAATAATAAAGTAGCCTATAATCTTGGACTTCGGGAATGCAACGGCAACGAAGCAAACACGATAAGATTTTCGCCGGCTTAGCTCACTTGGTAGAGCAGTTGACTTGTAATCATCAGGTAGCCAGTTCGATTCCGGCAGCCGGCACCAATTAAAAACCCATCGTTAGCAATAACGGTGGGTTTTTTCTTTTCCGACGTATTTTCTATCCCCGGTGTGGTTCTGATTTCCATCGGTTTTATCCTTATTAATTTCCAGTCTTTCAACTGCAACAGTGAACTGTGCACAGCTCTGCATGGTCATACTGCGCAAGCGCGTGCTGATGAGTCAGTGTTGGCGGCACGGAATAAAAATACACAGAGGAGTTTCATGAAAAAAATAATCAACAGTGGCTTGTGTTTATTTCTCGCCGCCAGCGCAGTGATGGCGAATGCTGACGATGGCAAGCTGAGTCTGGAGATGCTGTATCACCCGCTGAAGAAAGAGAAATTCGATACCCGCCCGCTGACCCGTTTGTCGTGGGACCAGCAAAATCGTCTGATCGAGTCGGAAGTGAAAGACGGTGTCGTCAAGCTTTCGGTTGTTAATACCGGTACCTGGGAAAAGCAGTCGCTGACGGTTGATGGGAATATTCTGCGCTATCTAAAATCTGCAGGGATAGACGATAAAACGGCGCTGACTCTGGCGGAAAAGCTGGGACAACAGGTGCAAGCTGAAGTGAAGTCGTATTTGTTCACCTATAAAAATGATTTGTGGCTGCTCGATCTGCAAAATGCACACGCACGCGAATTGACGCATACGCCGGATCAGGCCGAAGATGAAGCGATACTCTCGCCGGACGCGAAATCGGTGGCGTACCTGAAAGGGAATGACCTGTATCTGACCGACATCGCCAGCGCGACAGAGAAACGTCTGACAACCGGCGGCAGCGAGACGAATCTGAATGGTCGTCTCGACTGGGTCTATATGGAAGAAATTTACGGACGTGGCAAATTGCGGGCATTCTGGTGGGCGCCGGATTCGCAGAAACTCGCCTTCCTGAATTTCGATGAAAGCAAAGTGCCGGTCTACACCCTCAGCGGTGATCATACGCAGCCTTTAAAAACGAATCTGACCCGCTATCCGAAAGCGGGCGACCCGAATCCCATAGTCAAATTAGGCATCGTTGATAAAGAAGGCAAACTGAGCTGGACAGTCAATCCTTATCCCGAAAAAGAAACCTTGATCGTGCAAGTCGGTTGGACGCCGGACGGCAAGTTGCTGGCCGGTTGGCAGGATAGAGTGCAGACCTGGCTCGATCTGCGTTTGTATGATGCGCAATTACTGCAGAGTAAAGTGATCGTGCGCGAGACCAGCCCGGCATGGACTGAGCGTCTGCCATTTCCGGTGTTTCTGAAAGACGGCGGTTTTATCTGGGAATCGGATCGCAGCGGGCATCGTCATTTGTATCGTTATGATCAGCATTATCAGCTGCAAAAAGTGATCACCAGCGGCGACTGGGATGTGCGCAGCGTGTTTGGTGTGGATGAAGCGCGGCAGCGGATATTGTTTGCCGCGAATCAGCGCAACCCTATCGGTAACGATGTCTACAGCGTGAATCTGAATGGTGAAGGCTTGCAGCGCCTGACTGAAGAATCCGGTACTCACTCGGTTCGCTGGAACAAAACCTTTACCCAATTCCTCGATAGTTGGAGCAGCCTCAAACAAACGCCGAAACAGGCCTTGTTTAACGACGAAGGAAAACAGCTCAGACTGATCGACGACGTTGGCATGCCAGAGAAAATGCGTACTCTGCGTCTGGCCAAAGTCAGCCAGCAACAAATCCGCGCGCGTGATGGATTTTTGCTGGAAAGCCTGTTGTACCTGCCGCCGGATTTCGATCCTGCAAAAAAATATCCGGTGTATCAGCATCTGTATGCGGGGCCGATGGCACCGCAGGTGAATGACCGCTGGTCGAATGATTTGTACCATCACTTCCTCGCGCAGCAAGGCTATATCGTGTGGGTGCTGGATAATCGCAGCGCCAGCAATAAAGGCGTGGCAAGCGCCTGGCCTATTCATAAAAAACTGGGGCAGCTCGAATTGCAGGATCAGCTCGATGGCCTGGATTGGTTGCGTCAGCAGGGCTGGGCGGACATGAACAGAATTGCGCTGAACGGCTGGAGTTTCGGCGGCTATTTCACCTCGTATGCGATGACGCACAGCAAAGCCTGGAAGATCGGTTTTGTCGGTGCGCCGGTGACCGACTGGCGTTTGTATGACAGCGTGTACACCGAGCGTTACATGGGCTTGCCGCAAGAAAATGCGAGCGGTTACGATCAGGGCAGTGTGCTGAAAGCGGCGAAAGATTTGCATGGCGAGATCCTGATCATGCACGGCACGATGGATGACAATGTGCATCCGCAAAATACCGTGATGCTGATCGACGAGCTGATCAAAGGCGGCAAGGATTACAGCCTGCAACTGTATCCGGGAGCAGGTCACGGCCCGCGCGGTGACTGGACGATCTGGTCTTTGCAAAAGGCAAAATGGAATTTCTTAAAGAGCAATCTATAATTTTTTCGGTTGTCTTTAATAAAAAAGGATGCTTTGGCATCCTTTTTTATTTCCCCCAGACATCTTATCTATTGATGCCTGGGCTTGCACATTCTGGTTATTGTCTATTTGTTGTTTTATAAGGCGGAGGCGGTATTTCTGGCTGAATAAAGCGATTGAAGGTCTGGTATTTTCAGGTATATTATTTTAGCAATAATGCATTCTCCCGGGAGCTACTGTGCACAGTCTTACCGAGCAAGAGATACATCAGATATTTCCTTTGCTAATGGAGGTGATGCCATTAGGTATTGCGGTTCTCGATAGAAATTTATATCTGAGATACATTAATTCCCGGCACGCTGAGCTCAATCACCTGACGGTTGATGAGCAGATTGGTAAGCATTTGCGTGAGTTTTTGCCACATGCCGCCGATGTGATTGAGCCTAAATTGCAATTTGTGATCAGCAATGGACGTCCGCTGATTAATCAGGAAATCCGTGGGTCTATTCCGCGCTCAGATGGCAGTTATCTTTATCGTCTGGCGTCTTACTACCCAGTCATATCGAATCAGCAGCAGGTCAGTCATGTCGTCGCTGTTATTCAGGATTCGACTATCGATCAGTTTCAACATCAGATATATAACGAGACTCAGCAGCGCTTATTGCGTGTGTTGGATAATTTATTCGCATTTGTAGCGGTACTGGATCTGGATGGTACGCTGATAAATGCTAACCGTGCTCCGCTGGACGCGGCGGGAATCACGTCAGCAGATGTGATTGGAAAAAAATTCTGGGATTGCTATTGGTGGTCTTATTCCCCAGAGATACAACAGCAACTGAAAGGCGCTATAGCAGATTGTCTTGAGGGGAAAACATCGCGTTTCGACGTACCTGTCCGTATGCTGGCTGGCGAGCTGATGTGGATAGATTTTATGCTGGCACCACTCAGGAACGCGCGCGGCGAGATCACGCATCTGATTCCGTCTGGCATGGACATCACGAAACGACATCAGAGTGACGCGGCGTTACATCAATCGGAAGAAAGATGGCGCTCAGTTATTGAATCATCTGATGATGCGATCATCACCAAGTCGCTGACGAGTATTGTTACCAGTTGGAATCCTGCTGCAGAGCGATTGTTAGGCTATACCAGTGAGGAAATAATAGGGAAGTCTATTACGATTTTGTTTCCTCAAGAAAAAATAAGCGAGGAAAAGCAACTCATCAGACGTATAGCGGCGGGTGAGCAGATCGCACCATTTGAAACGGAACGCATACATCGTTCCGGGCGGATTGTGCACGTCTCTGTGACGATTTCACCTCTCAGGGATCGTATGGGGAAAGTGATAGGCGCATGTAAGCTGGCGCGGGATGTCTCCCAGCAAAAGCAGCAAATGCAGATGCTGGAACACGCGGTGGAAGAAAAAACAGCTTTGCTGCACGAGGTACACCACCGGGTAAAAAATAATTTGCAGATCGTATCGAGTCTGCTCAATCTGCAGGCACGTAAGGCGACCAAAGAAGTGGCCGACGCCTTGTCTGAAAGTCAGGGCAGAATTAAGGCGATGGCACTGGTTCATCAGTTGTTGTACGAATCCAGTGATATGTCCGAAGTAGTCTTGTCAGATTTTTTAAAAAATCTGACCAGCTTATCGGTGTCGATGTATGGCATAGATAAGAAGGGCATACAGCTCAGGTTGGAGGATGATTCCCAGGGCGTCAGTCTGGATGTACAGAGAATGATTCCTTGTGGTCTTGCTGTGAACGAATTAATTATGAATGCAGTAAAGCACGCATTTACAGACAGAGTGTCCGGACTCATTATTATTCGGGTTGCGCTGTTGAATCGCAGTATTCAGATACAGGTTAAAGACGACGGCTGTGGCCTGCCTGCCGGATTCCAATGGAAAGCCAGTTATGGCCTCGGTAGTCAGCTCATTCCGATGTTTGTACACCAATTTCACGGTGAACTGATTACGGATACAGACCAATCAGGAACATGCGTTACTATCATTGTTCCTGGCGGAATCCAAGAGGGACAATATGCAAGCTGAACGTATTCTGATTGTCGAGGATGAACCGGTAGTTGCATTGGATCTGCAGCAAACGCTGATGGAAATGGGGCACCAGGTTGTATCGATCGCCACCAGTTTTAGTGAAGCTATAGCCGCAGTGCATCAGGATCAGCCCAGTCTGGTTCTGATGGATATTCACATCGATGGTGATACGGATGGAATTGATGCTTGCGAGGCGATTTATCAGCGCTGGAAATTGCCGGTGATATTTCTGACTGCGTATGCAGATGATCTGACCGTCACTCGTGCAGCCAATACCAAGCCGTTTGGCTATGTGATGAAACCGTTTGAATCCAAGGAATTGCTGGCAGTGATACAAGTGGCACGTGCACGCCACGATACCGAAGTCATGCTGGCCACATCTGAAGAGCGCCTGGCGATGGCACTCGATGCTGCACAACTGGGTACCTGGGAGTTATCACATCAGTGCGGAAAACTGGATGGGGACGAACGTTTTTATCAAATTGTCTGTGGAGGTTTGCGTCCGTTCCAGAACACGCTTGACGAGTTGCTGAATCAGGTGACGGACCACGACAGGAATAGGGTCAGCGCCTTGTTTCAGCAGACCGGTTTTTTCAGTGATACCTTTCGCATCCGTCGTTCTGGAAAAGAGGTGGCATGGATAGAAATTTACGGCAAACTGATTTGTAATCTGCGTGGCGAACAGGTGTTGATTGGTGCTGTGCGCGATGTCAGCTTGCGTAAGTCGATGGAAGAACATCTGCGTCAGGCCAGCGTTGTATTCAGTACAGCAGTCGAAGGCATGCTGATTGTCGATGCCAACGGTCAGATCGTGAATGCCAATCCTGCTTTTTTTCAGATGACCGGATTTCAGGAGACAGAAATCATCGGCGTACGCCCGGATGATTTTCTCCTGATCCGACGCGAAAGTGACCCCTTGTATTCGGTGATCGCCGCCAGTGAGGCCGGTTTTTGGACAGGAGAAGCGCGTTGTAAGCGTCACGATGGCACGTTGATCTCCATCCTGCAGCATGTATGTGTTGTCAGGAATGACGAGGGCGAGACAGAGCAGATTGTCGTCTCTATTTCTGATATCAGCTTTATCCGTGAAGCGGAGCAGCGACTGGAACATCTGGCTTTCCATGATCCTCTGACAGGTATGGGAAATCGCTATCTGCTTGATCAGCGGTTGGCGCAGGAAATGTCTTTGAGCCAGGTAAGTGGTGGCAATGTCGCTATTATTTTTATCGACCTCGATGGATTTAAAGCGATCAACGATTCGATGGGGCACCACATTGGCGATCGGCTGTTGCAAGAGGCGGCGCGACGCATTTCCGGGCAGATCCGGCGCTATGACGAAGCCATCCGACTGGGTGGCGATGAATTCGTGGTAATCGTACCGCACCTGACTCAGCACGGTGACGGCAGACTGGTCGCTGAGAAGATACTTCATGCCCTGGCGGTGCCTGTCAAGATTGATGAGCAGCAGTTCAGGATAGGTGCCAGCATCGGCATCGCCACCTTCCCACATGATGGCTGCGGCTTAAGTGAAATACTCAGTGCGGCAGATAGTGCAATGTATGAGGCTAAACGCCAAGGCAAAGGACGGATTTGCGAATACTCCAGTGACATGACAGAAACCGTGCGTACCCGGTTGAGTCTTGAGCAGGATTTGCACCAGGCGATAGAGCAGCAAGAACTGGAAGTGTATTATCAGCCGGTGATCCGTTTGTCTGACGGTGCGCTGCTGGGTTTTGAAGCTTTAGTGCGCTGGAACCATCCCATTTCCGGATTGGTAATGCCGGATCAGTTTATCCGGATTGCAGAAGAATGTGGCTTGATCGAAAGTATAGGAACTTGGGTCTTAGATGCAGCCTTGCGTCAGCTCAGTCTCTGGACCGAAGCCAGCGGAACCGCATTGGTGATGGCTGTGAATGTCTCGCCTAAACAATTTCTGCAAGAGGAATTTGTATCCATACTGGATGCCGCATTGAAACGCTACAATCTGCCCGCGCACCAGTTGGAAATCGAAATCACCGAATCCACTTTGCAGGATTTTCAACGTAGCCGTCGTATTGTCAGCGCCGTGCGGGCGCTCGGCGCCAGTGTCGCGATTGATGATTTCGGCACCGGTTATTCCTCACTCGCCTTGCTCAAGCATTTGGCGGTGTCCCGTATCAAAATTGACCGCTCCTTCGTCATCGCTTTACCCGACAACGCCCGTGATTACGGCCTTGTCGCCGCCATGATGAATATGGCAACCAGCCTGGAACTGGATGTGACTGCAGAAGGCGTAGAAACCCAGCAACAGGCAGTAGCCTTACACACACTCGGTTGCCCCGTGGTGCAGGGATATCTTTATGGCAGACCTCAGCCTGCAGGTCGCTATACAGACGCGATTCTGCTTTCACGAAATAATGCGGCAGACCAGTAGCTAATAAAATTTACCGATTCAGTATTCCAACGGTTTTGCAACTTTTATCAACAACCGAGAGATTACTTTCAGCTTTTCAGCCCAGCCCAGCGCGGTGTCAGCTCGTGCGGTAATGCGAACATATCGAGTACACGCCCGACCGTGTGGTCGACCATTTCCTGTATCGATTGCGGGCGGTGGTAGAAACCGGGGAGAGGGGGAAAGATGATGCCGCCCATTTCGGTGACGGCGGTCATGTTGCGCAGATGTGCCAGGTTGAACGGCGTTTCTCGTACCATCAATATCAGGCGGCGGCGTTCTTTCAGCACGACATCGGCAGCGCGCGTGATCAGATTATCTGACATGCCATGCGCCACCGAGGCCAGCGTTTTCATCGAGCACGGTGCAATCACCATACCGTCTGATTGAAACGAACCGCTGGCGATGCTGGCGCCGACATCACGCACATGATGCACGACATCAGCGAAGGCCTCGACATCCTTACGCTTCATATCGAGTTCCTGATGCAGATTCAAGACCCCGGCTTCAGAAATCAGCAGATGCGTTTCGACATCCGGGTTAGCCTGTAATACTTGCAGCAAGCGCACGCCATACACTGAGCCGGTCGCGCCGGTGATGGCGATGATCAGGCGTTGTTTCGGTTGTGCGCCGGTGCTCGTCATGACTGTGCTCAGTCTTTCAACAAAGTTTGCAGTTCGCCGTTTTCAAACATCTCGTTCATGATGTCAGAGCCGCCGATGAATTCGCCTTTGATGTACAACTGCGGTACGGTCGGCCAGTTAGAAAAATCTTTGATGCCCTGACGTACTTCCGGGTCTTCCAGCACATTGACTGTCACCAGATTCTGTACGCCGCAGGCTTTCAATACCTGCACCGCACGACCGGAAAATCCGCATTGCGGGAATTGGGCAGTCCCTTTCATGAACAACACAACAGGGTTTTGGGTAACGGTTTCTTTGATCCAGCTTTGAACGTCGCTCATGGCTTTTCCTTGGTTAATAATGTGCCGCCATTATAAAGGAAACTCCGGTAGCGCTCCCGCGCGCCAACAGCGTGGCTACAGGCGCTGTTCTGCACTAGAGGAATAAATATACTCCCCAGGAGTATATTTTTAACACCCAATGAATATAAGGAGATCAGTATCTTTTTGTAAAAATATGGGGGGAGTATATGCTTTTAACCAGGATTGACCTAACTCAAGGATTTCCAATCCGGCCCGCGCAATACCGACGGAGCGGGGCGCGTTTTAACAGGCGCTAAGAACCCGCACCGACAGAACCAAGTCCTGAACTGTGCAGTAACAGCACCTTGCCGTTGCGACGAACCAGCGTATCCGTGCTGCGTGAGCGTATATGCATCAGCGTGCCTGCAACGTCCAGCGAACTGCTGACATCCACCGTCGCAGTTTTGCCGTCCGGTGACAGCGCGATGCTGTGTATCGTGTATTGAGAATCCAGTTGCAGCATGCCGCCCATTTTCTCGCCCAGTTTTTCCCAGGTCGCATACAAGTCATGATAGGCGTCGCAGGCTTGCTGCTTGTTTTGGTTCACCGTTTGCCTGTTTCCGGCTGTGCTGACGGTGCCGGTGGAGTGAAAATCCGGCGCCAGCAACGCGCATATTGCGTCAGGCTGACGCTGCAGCGTCGCGATTTCAAGATCGCGGTAAAAGCCATTGACATGTTCGTCCGACAGCTTGCGCCCGCCGATGAAATACCACCAGCCGCCAACAATAATCAGAACAAGGAGTAATACTTTTCGCACTAGGTGTTCATCCAGATATCGGGGTTGCAATGCCCGCCGCAGCGGGTGAAACGAGCGCGTGACCATTTTGAATCAAAAGAGTAATACCTGTATTCCCATTCATCTTCGAGAATTGCATCAACCATTGCGAGCGCTTGTAATAATTGACGAAGGTCTTCGGGTTTTGGCAGGTTCGAAAGATTGCGAGTGGAGATCATAAGTTGAGCTATAACGTTGAGGTACCCGGAACTGCGCACGATGCACACAAACTGCAGAGAAAATGATTAAAAAATGTTGCACATGGAAGAAACAACATGAGCAGTTTCCGAGTTGAGCGACCTGTTATACATTCGGTGTCCACGTATCGAAAATATAGTAAAGATATACTCCTTCTTCTGTTTCAAGAATATATCCACCACGAGAAGAGCCGACAACATGCTTTAAGTGTTGTAGCGGCAAATTCTCATTCAGTCCAAGCGTAGAAAAACTAAACCCAGTCCCAGATATCCATCCACTAAACAAATAACCAACGAGTGTCGTTTGAACTTTAGGTTCACGTTTTCGTCGTTCGACATCAGGGTTCTCGTTTGCTGTTTTTGCGTAAGCGATTTTCCAATCTACTCCACTATCGAGTGCAACCTTGAGATCTGTAAGTTCGTCCACCGCTCTAGTTTTTTGCATTTCTTTTTTTTCGATGAATGCAACTTCCAATCGAGAAAATGGTGACTGAAGTGCCTGTTTAAGAGTCTGAATTTCCCATCTTAAAGATTTACGCTCATCGAGTTTCTGAGCGACCCACTTCAGCCCTTTCCGTTCTCCTAATCGCATAAGTGCAGCTTGCAATGAGGCACTGTCACTTCTCGAATCAAAAACAATTTCTTCAGTTAACTCGTCGTTTTCTATCTGATCTATATATGATCGAACTGATCTTAGATACTCACCAATACCAAAGTCTAAATCATCTTTTTTTGACACTTTCCCGCTCGGGAAGGAAAGTAATTTATGTGGAACTTCACGCCCTAATTTCCATGCTTTTATCTCCTTACTGAGATTGTCTGCGTCAGCTAATCCGCAAAAGTAAATGCTAAAAAGTAAGGTAAATATTATTTTCATGTTTTTGTTTAACGTAGAAATGACCAGACCACAACAATTTGCGGCGAAGCCGTCTCCTGCAGTTGTGGGTCCAAATCGATTGATATGTTAAAGCTCAACAAGCTGAACCTCTCCAGCATATTCATTCGATAGCGATCGCGCAAATTCTAAGGCATCGTCAATTGTCTCGCCTGCGTGAGATGACGTAAGGATATAGCGGTTGTCGTCAGTGCCATCGCCTACGATCAACTCATCGATGATGTCCTCGACGCGCGAACAGTCTTCGCCAACAACACCCACAAACGCGACGCCATCGGCCAGGAATTGTTCAACCATGCTATCGAGTTCCATTCGATAGCCTCTCGGACAGTGCAAAACGATCTTACGCAAGTAAGGCATAGAGCTTTAACGTGGAAGTGAGGGGCAGCCGGAGCGAAGCGCAGGGAACCACAAGCGCAGCTTGTGGCTGTCCCTCTCGACTGCAGTGTTAGAGGCTAAGGTGCTACTGTTTTTCTGCATAGCGCTCCACCATTGATTTCATTTTGCCAATATCCTCGCGAACTCCAACAGATAGCTCTTTGTACGATTTGCGATACTGCTCTCTGTCCGCGGGAACCTTATCAAATGCGTCCGGCTTCATTGGCGATGGATGATTCTTGCGGTAGTTGGCTAGACGTACAGCATATTGTTCGTACTCGGGATAAAAATTGAAATCCCATACGGGGCCAACGATGTTTCTTAGTGGATGCATAAAAAGATCGTGCCCAAAGATCAGGCCGTTGTCGATCTCGCACTCTAACATGGCGGTCACGGGCTTTATGTTTCCCGCACGCAGTGCATTTAGCTCACCAGCAGCGATAACACCGCGCGGCAGGAAATCCGCGGCCACGCCAAAGAACAAGCCCTCTCGAAAGCCGAACCAGTAGCCCGCAGTGGCCGATAGAAGACAGCTGAATGTGAGCACCAGAGTGAGTCGCCAACTCGTCATGTGGCCTCTAACGCAGAATTGTGCGGCGCTCGCACTGATTATTAAAATATGGCAAAACGCTGATTCGTGCGTCCGCTACCAATGTCATGTTATGCATCTTTATCGATTCCAACGATGGTTGCCCCAAACTAACGTACCGTCGACGATAAGCCGCCCAGCACACTGCGGATAACCGGGTGGATTGGTTTTAACATTTTGCATTATCGATCTAATTCCGATTTTCTTAAAGTCATCTAGAACTTGTAAAGGCACTGGATTCAAGTCTGGCAACGAATAATAGATAAATTCGCCGAGTGACATAAATAGCCAATCTTCAACTGATTGATCTTCTTCTAGAGGCCTGAAATGACTAGTAGAGTTGGCCATTTCGACAAAGCGCGCGGAGTCTCGTAAACTCCAACCACAATACTCTAAAACCTCACTCCTATTTAATCCCATACAGTTGGAAAGCCAATCTACATTTTCTGGGCTCAACAATTTTTCATTTTCATCTGTTAGTTGTTCAAGGATAAAACTGGCGACAAGCACCTCAAGTCGATGAATAACTAACGCTGGATGCTCACCACCGCCGCCGCCAAGTATTAGATTTTGCGGTGAGCAAGAAAACTCATCGTTACCCCATTTTCCGCAAATTTCAGTAACCAGCGGGTGGTAAATCGGGAGATATCCAAGATTCCCAAGATATTCATGGTCAAAGGTGTCGATATAGCTCATTTGAAAGATGCGTTACGAAGCGGTATAAAAAAACCAACCACACGCACCAAAGTCCGTGCGCATCGGAAGTTTTCAGTAAATGAATGAGAATAAAAATTCATGCAGAGAGTGTGCCGTATTTATGGTTTAAAAGGCAAGCCTTTTACTCCTTGTCGCTTAGCATTGAGGGATGAAGATATCTTGTTATTTCTTATCCTCTCACCTCATATCCACCATGCGCCAGCTTTTCGCTGTTGTGCACTAAGCAGAATTTATTCCACTGCGTGTTGACTTTGATGTGGCTGGGGATGGTGAATCTGTGCAGGCGTTTGTTGTAGCGCAGATTGCCAAACACAGGTTCGACTATACCCATGCGTTGAATGTACTGTCGTCGCCCCGCAGAGCTATCGATCCTGTGTTTCATTTTCTCAATCAGCGTGACCTGTTGCGCTTGTTCTTTGATCAGAAACGAGACTGGTCTCACTTCTGTCTTGTCAGGTGACGTCATTTTTTGAATGTGAATCAAAGCGGGAGAGATCGAGTTCATGATCTATCAAATAGTCCCGAGCGTATTCAAAACTGCCTGCGATCAATTGTGCGTCGAGGACGACAGGAATGATCCTGGGACTACGATCGATGAGTTTGTAACGCGCCATGGAAATCTCTGAATTGGGGACATGGAGATGGAACGTTGACTTTCAGAATCCGTTTGCTTGTCTCTGTGGTTTTTGGAGTTTTTTATACAGTCTCAACGTAGACCTAAGGGACACGCTTAAGCGCAGGGTTATGTTTCGCCTTTGACGGTGAATCGTCAGCGATAAAAGTTTTTTGCAGGTTAAGAACGGCACCAGCATTGTCATCTCGAACTTGCGCCATGACGGTGTAGCGCCCTCGTTGTTCGTGCGGTTCAATAACAACCTTGAGATAGTCCACACTTAACCTCAAGGAGCGACCAGTGGGCGCGGGTTTGTCGTTCCAGACTTCCATAGCAGGTGTTTCTGAGTAGACCTTTCCATCCGGCTGAATGATCCTGAAACGCATAGAAACATTACAGTTGCCAGCTAAATTAGTTTTGCAGCCAGAAAAGATGACGAAGGCACTTACCGGTTGATTGATTTTGACACTCTCGACTGTGTCGAAATATACAGATTCAGAGGGAGTCGCCCAATTCTTGAATAGAGCTTCCTCGTTGGTTGTAAAAATAAGCAGAGCACCAAAGTCGCCATTGGCCTTTGCGTCTTCCGTCTCATGAAGTGGCTTGCCTTGCTTGTCTATCCATCCAGCTTGCGCATTGCTGGCGAGCAGACAAGCCAATAGCAGATTTATTAATTTCATGCGCTGATTACCTTCTCCGAGAAATCTAGCATGTTAGCTCACCTGCACTGCAGGTAGCAGTGTGCAGCGGCATGTTATGAGTCATTCTCAGCCCCCTTTGTGCTTTGCTGGCATGGTTACAACACCTGTCTTTAAGTCAATTGAAATAACGTTGCCAATCCAATCTTCGAAAGCGAACGCAGAGGTGCGTTGGTCGAGCACTGGGGGAGGATTGCAACGCCACCAAACTGACGACACTGAACGCGTGAACTTCTTTATCTCCTCGGGCTAATAGATGCCCTTCAGATCGTAACTACGGCGTAGGTCACCAGATGGGGTATAAATTACGATTGCATCGTCCAATGCCCATGTTGTGCCAATTATCCAGCGTGACCAATTCGCCAGCATCAGAAACCGCAAAATCAACCGGAGCAATTGGGTTAAGCAATTCAACCTCTTGAAACTTAACGTAGTTGTCGGTTTCTGTTATCCGGTAATAAACCGCACGCGCAGGCTGCCCCTTTTTTTCGCCCGAAAAACCAGATACTTCTCCTAGATTTTTGCCTGGGATGACTCTCACAATAATATTTCCGCTAGGGCTGACTACTCCGCGTGTAACTGCACGTACCCAAGAGTCTGCGTATGCCGCCGAGCTTATACATATCAGCAAAAAAAATGAATAGACGACTCATTCCATATAACGTTCAAGGTAACCGGCCTGCGCGGCTTTTCGCGCAGGTCCGGTTGACCGCAGGGTTAGGTTGCGGTGTGGTTTGAGGCGCCAAGGCACAGTTACCATCCTGATAGCTGCCCCCTAATGCTTGGCATTGCTCTTGAGTTGGCCTTTGAATGCACCCGAGTTCTTGATGAAATACACCACCAAGTGCTTTGCATTCGCTTTCAGAGACTTTTGCCAAACAACCGTGCTCTTTATGCCAACGCCCACCTTGGCAGTTGCATTCCTCCTCACCCGGCATGTAAATATCTTTGCCCGAATATTTCGTTTTCCCAGCATCGCCAAGAATCAAGCATCCGGCTTTGGTGTATGTACCACCAATTTTCTCGCATTGAGCTTTTGTTAAGTCTTCCGCAAATGAATTACGACAGAAAACAAAAAGTAATATGCAGGACAGGACGTAGCGCATAGCAATCTAACTTGTTTTAAAGTGCAAATCGGCAAAATATCAGATAGATGTAAAATAAGCAATAAGTTCCAATGCGTTGCAAGTCCTTGTCTGGTATAGTTTTTTTTCGTTATACTGATTAAATGAACAGTGTAACAACTGGAACCTGACATGAACGCGCATCTCCCTCAATTCCTCGGTTAAGTCCGGCATAGCTTGCCGTGCCAGTACGACGTTCTTGCCACTGAAAAACGGTAACTGTATTGAGGTAGGGTTGGGTTGGTTTGTGTTGTTCTGGTCGACGTCATCTGCCGGAAATACGGGGAAGCTTGAATGGTGGGCGCGGGCGGTTTGGATGTCGCAGAGCATTTGCGTGCGGTGACTGGATCGCGCAAAAAAACACCCCGGTAAAAACCGGGGCGCTTAGTTATTTTACTGCTGTATTTTCTTTCGCAGAATTGTTAATCTCAACCACGTAATTTCGCAAACGCTGCTGCCATCGCATTCCCTGCGGGGGCGGCTTCTTGTTTGCGTTGTTGCTGGTGCTGGCCGAGGCGTTTGGCGTCGTTGCGGTCGCCGCGTTGTTCCGGTTTGCTGCCGGGTTCCGGTGCGCTGTCGGTGAGTCGCATGGTGAGGGCGATGCGCTGGCGTTTGACATCGACTTCCATGACTTTGACTTTGACTACCTGACCGGCTTTGACGACGGTGTGTGGGTCTTTGACAAAGGTGTTCGACAGCGCGGAAATATGTACCAGGCCATCCTGATGTACGCCGATATCGACGAACGCACCAAACGCGGCAACGTTGGTGACGACGCCTTCTAAAATCATATCGGGCTGCAAATCTTTGATGTCTTCCACGCCGTCTTTAAAGGTGGCGGTGGTGAATTCAGGGCGCGGATCGCGGCCCGGTTTTTCCAGTTCTTTGATGATGTCGGTGATGGTCGGCACACCGAATTTGTCATCGGCGTATTTGCCCGGGTTCAGCGATTTCAATAAGCCGCTGTCGCCGATGACGCCTTTCACATCTTTCTTGATGTCGGCCAGAATTTTTTCGACCAGCGGATACGATTCCGGATGCACTGCGGATGCATCGAGCGGATTGCTGCCATTCATCACGCGCAAAAAGCCAGCGGCTTGTTCAAATGTTTTGTCGCCGAGGCGCGGTACTGCGCGCAGATCGGCGCGTGAACTGAACATGCCTTTGGCATCGCGGAAATTGACGATGCTTTGCGCGACGCTGGCAGACAAGCCGGACACCCGCGCCAGCAGAGGCGCAGAGGCGGTATTCACATCAACGCCCACCGCATTCACGCAGTCTTCGACCACCGCATCGAGCGAGCGTGCGAGCTGGGTCTGGCTGACATCATGCTGATACTGACCAACGCCGATGGACTTAGGATCGATCTTCACCAACTCGGCCAGCGGGTCTTGCAGACGACGTGCAATCGAGACCGCACCACGGATGGATACATCCAGATCCGGCAATTCTTTAGACGCGAATTCTGAAGCGGAATACACCGATGCACCAGCTTCAGAGACGACGATTTTGGTCAGCTTCAATTCTGGTTTGAGTTTGATTAAATCCTGCGCCAGTTTGTCGGTTTCGCGTGAGGCGGTGCCGTTACCAATCGAGATTAATGACACCTGATGTTTCTCAGCGAGCTTCGCCAGCGTATGCAGCGAACCATCCCAATCATTGCGCGGCTGATGCGGGTAAATCGTGGCGTGTTCCATCACCTTGCCAGTCGCATCAACGATGGCGACTTTGACGCCGGTGCGCAGGCCAGGATCGAGGCCCATCGTGGCGCGCGGGCCTGCCGGTGCGGCCAGCAATAAATCTTTGAGGTTGCGCGCAAACACATTGATGGCTTCGATTTCTGCACTCTCGCGCAGCTTGCCCATGAGCTCGGTTTCCAGATGCATGAAGACTTTGACGCGCCATGCCCAGCGTACGGTATCGGCCAGCCATTTATCGGCCGGGCGATCTTTCTGACTGACACCGAAACGTGCGGCGATGCGGCTTTCGCATGGGTTCAGCGGCGCATCCCATTTTGGTTTTTCTTCTTCGCTGTCGAGCCGCAAAGTGACGGTCAGCATTTCTTCGCGGCGACCACGGAACAAGGCCAGCGCGCGGTGCGATGGAATCGTGCCGAGGGTTTCTGAGTAATCGAAATAATCGGCAAATTTTTCACCGGCATCTTCTTTGCCTGCGACGACTTTGGATTCGACGATGCCGTGGTCGTTCAGATATTCGCGCAGCGCTTGCAACAGGCTCGCATCTTCGGCAAAACGTTCCATCAGAATCTGACGTGCACCATCGAGTGCGGCCTTGGTATCGGGCACGCCGGGGTTGTCGCCGTTGTCGGTGCTGAACGCGGGTTTCAGATAATTGGCAGCTTCGGTTTCCGGCGTCAGCATCGGGTCGGCCAGCAAGGCATCAGCCAGCGGCAGCAAACCTGCTTCAACGGCGATCTGCGCTTTGGTGCGGCGTTTCGGTTTGTACGGCAGATATAAATCTTCGAGACGGGTTTTGTCTTCGGCGTGCGTAATCGCATCGAGCAAGACCGGCGTCATCTTGCCTTGTTCATCGATCGAGGCGATGATGGCGGCGCGGCGGTCTTCGAGTTCGCGCAGATAACGCAGACGTTCTTCGAGCAGACGCAATTGCGTATCATCAAGCCCGCCGGTGACTTCTTTACGGTAACGGGCGATAAACGGTACGGTCGCGCCTTCATCCAGCAAGGCAACGGCAGCGGCCACCTGTACCGGCTTGGCGGCGAGTTCTACGGCGAGTCTTTGTTCAATCGAAGGCAGCATAAATCCAGAATCCAGACATTAAAAAAGCAATGAAGGCGCAGATGATACGCAATTTGCAGCGTTGCGCCAGTCTTGACAGTCTTTCTGACTGCGGTTAATAGTCGGCTGGGTGGCGTGACTTGGTTCCCGCAGCATCCCGGAAGGATGACCCGCAACGCCGCACAAATGCTGCTCAGGAAGTAAAAAAAGGGGGAGTATGTGGCGATTTACGCTTATTCTCTTAATGAAATGAAGGGTGTTTACATATACTGGGGGGAGTATTTTAAGGGTGATTTTCATGTTTTTCAGCCTTCCAAAACAGATCAGACATGCCGTTGTATGGCTGGCGGCGGGCTTGCTGATTTGGCTGATGTCGCTGTCGTTGGTGATACGCCCGGCGCTGGCGGCTCTCGCGCCTGCTGACAACAGCCGTGTTGTTCCTGCTGCTGCCATCGCCGCAATCACATCGGCAGTTTCAGCTTCGGCGGCAACTGCAAGCTTGAAATTGCAGCCATCAACGTTCACCTTTGCCGATGGCGGCGTTGCCCTGTTTTATCAATGGGATAAACAGCCGTGGCAGGCGGAAACTACGGCGTCTGCATCGACGATTTCCGTGGCAGCACCCGTGAATCTGATCTTCGTTGTCGCCGGCGCCGGTTGCGGCAGCATGGGGCGATACTTGCCGCAGTATTTCACCGGATTAGAAGGCGAATCAGGGGCGACCCGCATCAGCGTTTTGCAGAAGCGCCATATCAGCGATCAGGCCAGCGGCGATGAATGCAGCGAGGCATTTATCCGCGCCGATCATCTGAGTCAGTGGCGCGCCGATCAACTGGCGTTTATACAAACGCAGTTACGCCAATTCAAACAACAAGGCGTGCAGCCACGCCGCGTGATTTTGTTGGGCATTTCTGAAGGTGCAGAGCTGGTGCCGCTGCTGGCGCACGATCTGCCGCAAATCACGCATCTGGCCTTGCTGGCGAATGCGGGAAACAGCGCGATTCCCACGTACCGCGCACTCGCTGGTATCTATCCGCATATGCAGCAGGGCTGGAATGTTTTATCCCGCGCATTGGCAAGTTCCCCTGCCGACCCTGAGCAGTCACGTATTCATGGGCGCAGCTGGCGCTACTGGTCGGAAATCGCTGGTGTTGATCAGACGCGTAATCTGATCGCCGCTCGCTTGCCGGTGTTCGTTGGTATCGGTGAGGCGGACACCTTAATTCCGCCGGGCGCGGCAAACGCCTTGAGAAAAGCCTTCAGCGATGCCGGGCGCAGCAATCTGCAATTGCGTGTTTATCCCGGTGCCGATCACGGCTTGCGTGGTGAGCATAAAAATTATCTGCCAGATTTTATGTGGCAACTGGATCAGTGGTTGCTGGATGAAGAGAATCCGAAGCCCAGCTTCCGGTGATGGAGTTTGATTAAAAGCAAAGTTTATTTGCTGCAAAAATAATAATTTTGAAAAAGTGTTGTTTTGTATGTTTTGCTAACAATTTTAAGCATTACAAAAACAAACGCGCTCTTTATAATTTCCCGCTTCAATGCTGGTAATACCTTGGTAATACCTTATTTTGCAGGGCAGCATTTATCACTTTGTACGATGTGTACCTGATCGTTACAAAAATGATGTTGCTAGTCCGGCCGCCTTTTTCAACACTCAAATAAATAAGCTAAATGCGCCTCTCTTCCTTCTCGCTCACACCTCTGGTTGCTGCTCTGGTTCTCACTGGTTGCGTTACGACGCAAACCCACGACAGCAAAGTCTCTAACTCACTTGCAGTTGTTAAAACCGGGCAGATCGAGGATGCGATCCGTCAGGTTGAAGAGCAGACTAAAGGTGCTAATCAGAATGATTTGTTGCTGAATCTGGAAAAAGGCGAACTGATGCGTATCGGTAAGCGTTATCAGGACAGCTTGAATGCGCTGACGATTGCCGACACCAAGGTCAAAGAGTGGGAAGAAAACGCTAGAAGTAATCCGCAGAAATTGATGGGCCAGATCGGCGCCACGATCATGGGCGATGCCAGCCGCGATTACGAAGGACAGGATTACGAAAAAGTGATGCTGACCGTACGGATGGCGATGGATCGTATCAATCTGGGTGATCTCGATACTGCCCGCGTCGATATCAAACGTACGCATGAGCGTGAAGCAGTGATTGCTGAATTCCGTTCCAAAGAAACAGAGGCTGCCGAAAAGGAAGCGAAAGAAAAAGGTGTAACAAGCAGTAACAAGGAAATTAACGGTTATCCGGTTGAAACCCTGAATGACCCTGAAGTGCTGAAACTGAAGAACGGTTATCAGAATGCACTGAGTCATTACCTCGCAGGTTTTGTATACGAAGCCCTGAATGAACCAGGTCTGGCGGCACCAGGCTATCGCAAGGCGATAGAATTGCGTCCTGATTTACCAGTACTGGAAGATGGCTTGAAAGGCCTTGATCAACGCACCAGTTTCCGTCGCAAAAAAGGCGTGACGGATGTCTTGTTCGTGGTTGAAACCGGTAATGCACCAGCCCGTCAGTCGCAGAAATTTGCGTTGCCTTTGCCAACCTCACGCGGTCTGGTGACCGTGTCGCTGACTTTCCCTGTGATACAGCCAGATAAAGAAGCGACAGTCATCCGCTCGGTGAATATCGCGAATCAATCTTTGCCAACAGCATTGATCACTGACTTCAACGTGATGGCGCGTCGTGCATTGAAAGATGAAATGCCAGGTATTTATACACGTGCTGCGATCCGCGCGATTACTAAAGGCGTGGTGCAGGATCAGGTCAATAAAAACTTCGGCGCACTCGCTGGTCTGGCTGCTAATATTGCCGTGGTAGCGACTGAAGGCCCGGCAGATGATCGTATGTGGCGTAGTTTGCCAGAGCGCGTCTTTATTGCTCGTGCGTTTTTACCACCGGGCGAATATGATGTGAATTTTTCGGGTCGTCCTGGCGAAAGCACCAAGCTGAGTATTGATGGTCGTTACATGGTGGTGCCGGTGCGTTTGTATCCGAATAAAACTTATGTCGGTGATCTGGCAAAATTCGGTGCTGTGACGCCGGCAGCGCAGATCGCGGCAGAAACGCCAGCGGTAAAAACCGCACCGACGAAGCCAGCGAACAGAAAAGCAGCGCAGAAGCAGGTGAAACCAGCTGCTGCAACTGCAGGCGCTAACTAAGTAAAACTGGCAAGACGACAGAAACCAGTCGATTTAATTGATGTACAAAGTTATTAAGGAAAAATCATCCATGATGTCTAAAAAAATTGCCGTTTGTGCGGCTGTCATCGCAGCCTGCTTTGCTGCACCGGTCATGGCCGAAGATGTGCCAAATGCAGTTTCTCCTGGCATTGCTGCGAAATTAATGGTGCGTGGCACGCTCGAAGGTGTGCAGGTGACTGATCTGCGCGGTCAGCGTCGCAACGATGTGCTGGTCGTGCAGGCCGAAATGTATAACACCACAGCGAAAGATGTGCGCGTGTATTATCGTTTCCGCTGGACAGATGCGGCCGGTATGCAGGTTGGCGACGGTGAAGTCTGGAAACCATTGATGATACTGGGTAAGCAAAGCCAGCTCGTCAAAGGCACAGCCTATGGCCCGCAAGCGACAGATTTCAAAATCGAAATGAGTGCTGAGCCACGTTAATCACAGATTTGTTTTAAAAAAATTGTACAGAACTACGGAGTTATTATGAAACGCATTTCCTCTTTATCCACCACTTTGTGCCTGATGATTCTGGCCGTGACTTCTCTGTCTGCCTGCCAGACAAAATTATCGCAGCCGACAGTCAGCCTCGCGCGTCAGGTCAATTATGGCGACAACAAAGCGGTAGAAACAGTGACGAATGAATTCGGTTCGACTGATCTGCAAATGATTGCAGAAAAAATGGTAGGTTCCTTGCTCGAAGATCCGGCACTGGCAAATCGCCCGACACTGACATTGGCTGGCGTGCGCAATAAAACCAGCGAATACATCGACACTAAATCGATCATGAACAGTATTCAGACTGCGCTGGTGAAAAGTAAAAAAGTGAAATTCACACGTAGCGCTGATGAAATGCAGCAAGGCGTGGATGAGTTGCAACGTCAGAATCAAAGTGGCTTGTACAAATCCCAGGGTAAAGCAAAAGTGGGCAACATGACGGCAGCAAAATATTCACTCGAAGGTGAAATCGTTTCTATCGTCAAACAAAATTCCACGACCAAAGATGTGTTCTACAAGATGACATTGAAACTGTATGACATCGAAGATGGTTCCATCGAATGGCAGGATGAAAAAGAAATCCGTAAAACATCGAAAAAATAATCAGCCCTGATCAATCTTTAACCGGTTTTTAACCGGCTCCTGAAGGACGCAAGATGTTGAATATGAAAAAAATTCTGGCAGGCGTTTTCTGCTCCGCAGCGGCATGCAGCGCGCTGGCAGCAGAACCGAAAATTGCCGTGACCGATCTGACTTACGAAGAAAAAGTCAGCGAGTATTTCCGTGTCGTTTCTGCCAGCAGCAAAAGCAGTGTCAAAGGTAGCTACAGCGAACGCGAAACCGATCGCAGCTATTCACAACGCGGCAAAATTGATGCCAAGAGCGAAAGCAATTACTACGAAGCGGAAGGTTTTTATACCTATATCGATCGTGGCGAATTAAAAACCTACACGGCTGATTTAAAAGGCGCGATGATCAAAGGCGGTGGTGTGCATCTGATTCAGGCGCGTCCGTATGTTGGTAAACCGATGGAAAAAATTTACGACATCATCGGTCGTATCAAACAAGGCATGTATCCCGGCGCGGATTATGTGTTGTTCGGCACAGTCAGCAATATCCAGTTCCGTCAGGAAAGCAATCAACTTCAATACGGGAATTCGATGACAGCCAGCCTGTCACTCGATCTGGTCGCCGATTTCAGCCTGATCAATACCAAAACCTATGAAGTCAAAGCGGCTTTCAGCGCGAGTGGTTCCGGTGTCGATACCAAGATCATCAGCCGTGCCGGTGATCGCGTTGTCTTCAATCGCGGTAAGGTCATGCAGGAAACTTCACGCAGTCTGGCTGATGCAGCCTACGGCGAGCTGATGGTGCAGTTCGGCCTGCCTCGCGGTGCGAACCGTCCGGCCAACTCGAATGTCAATGGTCAGCCTGTGGTACCTGTACAAAATACAGAACCAGTGACGGTGTATCGTTAATCAGCCGTCGCTGTTTTAGTAACTGAAAAGCCAGCAGCAATGCTGGCTTTTTTATGTCAGTTCCATCCGCGAAACTGCGTAATATTTTGTGTGAAATTGCATTTCATGGGGAGTATAAGCAAAAAATGCCATCATCTCCTTATGAAATAAGGGCTTTAAAATATACTCCGGGGAGTATATTTGTGCCAAATTGCAGACTGGTGCCGTCACTGAGCACTTTGCCGGTCGCATAGCTGATCTGCGCGAGATATTTATTTATGCGCCGTGTTGTCGGAAATGTCTGCCTGAATTCTTTTTGAATAGGTGATTGAATGATGAAACATAAACCGTTTGCGCAGTTGTTCTTCGCCGCTATTTTTGCGCTTGCCGCGAATCCCGGGAATGCTGCGAATGCCGCTGGGGCAGATCGATATGTCCCTGTATGCGTTGATATGAAGGGCTATCAGGCAGAAGCTGAGTGCTTCAGTCATCAGCTTGATTTGAAAGAGGCTCAATTTAAAAAGTACTATCTGGCAGCGCAGAAGCAGGATATAAAAATATACGGCGGCAACGCAGAGGAATTGGCTGAATCACAGCAGCTATGGGAACAGTATCTGAGAAAGCATTGTGATTATCTGTATCGCCGTGAGCAAGGTACTGCCAGGATACGCGATTCTGCCGAGTGCCAGTTGCGGCTGTATGACGAGCGCATTGACGAAATATGGGTTTCGTATTTAAGGTATTTTGGTTCTGCTGAGCCGGTTCTTCCCGATCCCCGGAAATAATGTCTCTTCATGGCGCAGATGCTTTGCAGCGATTGTAGTCGCGCCATACATGAAATAGGCAACGTGCGTGGTAATGATGGCCTATACTGAATCCTCACTTGCATACGCGGGTGCTTATCCGGAGTCAGATTATGAGCAAAGTTACCAAGAGCAATAAAGAAACCAAGAAGCAGGCCTCATCCACTCCTAAAGAAAAAAAGGCAGCAAAGGAAGCGAAGAAAGTAGCGAATGCTGTTATTCCCTGGACACCGCGCGCATAACCGCGTTGACTTGAGCAAAAAAAACGATGCGTTGAACAGCATCGTTTTTTTTCGCCGGTCAATGTTAGCGATCAATATCCGCGATATATATCAGCGATAAATATCCGGCCGATGAATTTCCATAAAATTTTCTGGTGTTGCCGGTGAGCGGAAACCAAATTTTTCATACAGGCCACGGGCAGAACTGCTGACCAGTATGAAGCGGCGTATGTTTTGCAGATCAGGATGATCTTGTATCACTTCCAGCAGATGGCGGCTATGACCTTGGCCGCGGAAATCTGGCAAGACAAACACATCCATCAGATAGGCAAATGTGGCATGGTCTGTGACTACCCTGGCAAACGCGATTTGTTTGCCATCAATAAATCCGCCAAAGCACAGGGAATGCTCAATTGAACGTTGCACCGTTTCCAGTGGAATCCCTTGCGCCCACGGTGATGTCGTGGATAAAAAATCGTGTATCAGCGCAATGTTGAGCGCGGTTTTATCTGTCGTAATGTGCATAAAAATCCTTTTCCGATCAGCTGCGTTGTCCGCCTGTGACACGTTCTATGCCAGCGAGGTCGTGCCAGCTTTGTACTTGCGTGTAGCCCGCGCCGTTTAACAAAGCACGCACATCCCCGGCCTGATGATAACCATGTTCCATCAGCAGCCAGCCTTGTGGCGCAAGATGCGTATGCGCGCCGCTGACGATGTGCCGGTAAGCGCTGAGGCCGTCTGCGTGATCGGTGAGGGCATTAATGGGTTCAAAGCGCAGATCGCCCTGGCTCAGATGTGGGTCATCTTTGACGATGTAGGGCGGGTTGCTGACGATGGTCTGAAATACCTTGCCCGTAAGCGCACTGTACCAGTCGCTGTGCAGCAGTTGCAGGCGATCAGGCGGCAGTAAACGCGCGGCATTTTTGTTTGCTACCGTGAGTGCCTCAGTGCTGATATCGACCGCGCAGACATCCAGATCCTGGCGTTCGTGGGCAATCGCAATCGCAATCGCACCGGAACCGGTGCCGAGATCGAGTAGGCTGGAGTTTTGCGGTGCGAATTGTAAACCGAGTTCCACCAGCAATTCTGTGTCCGGCCGAGGAATCAATACCGCTGGCGATGTATAAAAAGGCAGACCGAAAAATTCACGTTCACCGGTCAGATACGCGATGGGCTCGCCAGCTAAACGACGTCGCTGCAATTCGGCAAACTGAGACATTTGCTGAGCGCTGAGCTGATAGTCCGAGCGGGTAATCAGCTGTATGCGGCTAAAGCCAGTCACATGCATGAGCAACATGCGTGTTTCCAGCTTGTCCAGCGGCGACAAGCGCTCATGATCGGCAATACTGAGCGGCTGTCCTGCTGTCATCAGTGACGTTTTCCGAACATGCCGGTTTTTTGTTTTTGAAAAAACAGTACGATCAGTGTGAGACTGAAAATAACAAACCAGATCATGGCCCAGGTCGGAATCGCCAGACCGAAGATCGGTGGATATGGTGTTTCACACAAACCGTCTGCGCGGAACAGGATAGGAAACCATTCCGACAAGAAGATTTTATTGAGCCCGGTTTCCAGCGGATCGATACCGCAGGAAAGCGTAGGATTCGACAAGACATACAGATGTTTGCCTGCGATGCCGATGCCGCCGAATGCTGATAAACCTGCGAGACCTATGCCGTAACGGCGCGCATCGGCAGGAAGAAACGCAGCGATCAGGCTGAACAGCGCGATGGCAAGGAATGCGTAACGCTGGAAGACGCATAAGGGACAAGGCAGCATCAGCTCAACGATTTGCAGATAGAGGGCAACCGCTATCAGTAGCAGGCAGGTGGCAGAGATGCCGAGTAAGACGAATTTAGAGGAACGCATGTAGGTCATTCGTAAAATGAAAGCGGATGCCAGCTTACACGCTATTTAAAGCCTCATGTTTATAAGAAACTAAATAGTATGGAATGCTGGTGTTGCTGGCGCTGTTGGTACCTTGACTTGGATAGATTAATCGTCTCCAAGTTCCGCCAGAAGTTCAGCCTGGTGTTCGGCGATCAGGGCATTGCTCAGTTCGGTCAGATCACCATCCATAATGAAATCGAGTTTATACAAGGTCAGATTGATGCGGTGATCGGTCATGCGGCCTTGCGGATAATTGTAAGTGCGTATGCGCTCACTGCGGTCACCGGAACCGATCAGGCTCTTACGGGTTGCTGCCTCTTTCGCCTGTTTTTCTCTTAACTGACCATCCATGATCCTGGTGGCCAGCACCCGCATCGCCTGCGCCTTATTCTGATGTTGGCTGCGGCCATCCTGACATTCGACCACGATACCGGTAGGAATATGCGTCAGGCGCACCGCAGAATCGGTTTTATTAATGTGCTGCCCGCCGGCACCGCTGGCGCGGAAGGTATCGATGCGCAGATCGGCATTGTTGATGATTACGTCGGCGAGCTCATCGGCTTCCGGCATCACGGCGACCGTGCAGGCGGAAGTATGGATGCGGCCTTGCGTTTCTGTCGCCGGAACGCGTTGCACACGATGACCGCCGGATTCAAATTTCAGCTTGGAATACGCACCCAGACCGGCGATACGCACGATCACTTCTTTGTAGCCGCCAAGCTCGGAAGCTGACTCCGACATCATCTCTACTTGCCAGCGGTTACGTTCAGCGAAACGGGTGTACATGCGCAATAAATCACCGGCAAACAAGGCAGCTTCGTCACCGCCGGTGCCGGCGCGGATTTCCAACAGGATGTTACGTTCATCGTTGGGGTCTTTCGGCAGCAGCATTTTTTGCAGATCGGCTTCCAGCGTCTGCATTTTCTCTTTTGCGGCTTCTATCTCATCTTGCGCAAAGGCTTTCATGTCGGGATCGTTGAGCATTTCCTGCGCTTCGTCCAGATCGGCTTGTGCCTGCTGATAGTTTTTGTAGAGAGCGACGAGGGGATCTAATTCTGCATGCTCGCGATTGAGTTTGCGGTAATTGTCCATGTCGTTGGTGGCGCCTTCCTGCATCAGCAGGTGACCAACTTCGTCGAGACGTTCAGCCAGCTGATCCAGCTTGGAGAGCATTGATGGTTTCATACGGGAAGAGTAGTAGGTGAATCCGGAGGGAACTGCTTCAGGCTTGAAAACAGTCACAGAGAAGTTGACGCAGAGATTCTGCATCAGAAAGAAATGCAGAATCCGCTAACGCTTGGTGCGGAATAATTGTGGCAACAAGCTCGCCAGACGAGCCCGTTCATCGCCACTGGCCTGATGCAATGCCTGTTGCGGGCCATGCAGGAATTTGGCTGTAATACCTTTGGAAAGCGCTTCCAGCACAGCGTCGATGTCATCACCGCGCGCCAGCATTTTGCGTGCACGTTCGAGTTCCATCAGGCGGAGCTGTTCGCTGCTTTCATGCAAGTCCTGAATCACGGGCACCACCGCACGGCCATCGATCCAGTGCATAAAAGACTGCACCCGCGTTTCGATAATCGCTTCTGCCTGCGCAACGGCTGCCTGACGGCTTTCTATTCCGGTCTGCACCACGCTGCCGAGATCATCCACAGTGTATAAAAACACGTCATCGAGTTTGCCGACTTCCGGTTCAATATCGCGTGGCACGGCCAGATCAACCATGAATACAGGACGATGTTTGCGCGCTTTGACAACACGCTCGACCAGCCCTAATCCTATGATTGGTAACGAAGATGCAGTGCAGGAGACGATGATGTCGAACTGTGCCAGTTGTTGCGGTAAGTCTGCAAGGCGAATCGCTTTACCATTGAAACGATGGGCAAGAGCTTCACCACGTTCTAAGGTGCGGTTGGCGATGGTCAGCGATTTCGGATTTTGCGCTGCGAAATGCGTGGCACAAAGTTCTATCATTTCACCAGCGCCGATAAACAGCACATGTTGATCGGCAATTTTGTCAAAAATACGCTGCGATAAACGGACCGCCGCTGCAGCCATAGAGACGCTATGCGCACCGATTTCTGTGGTGCTGCGAACTTCTTTGGCGACCGCAAAAGTGCGTTGAAACATCTGATGCAGATAGGTGCCAAGACCACCGGCAGCTTCTGCCTGACGTACCGCATCTTTCATTTGCCCCAGAATCTGCGGCTCGCCCAGCACCATGGAGTCCAGGCCGGAAGCAACGCGGAACGCATGACGGACAGCATTGTCTTGTGGCAGCGTGTAGAGATGCGGGCGTAAATCCGCGTAAGGCAACTGATGAAAATCTGCCAGAAAATGTGCAGTAGCGTCGACCGGATTTGCTGCTGCACAAGCCGCATACAACTCAGTGCGGTTGCAGGTCGATAAGATCGCCGCTTCATTGCCATACGAATGCGTGGTGTTTGCTGCGTTGTTGCCAAACCAAGCACGTGCAGCCACCACCGCCTGACCTATCTGTTCAGGCGAGAAGGCGACTTTTTCGCGCAGCGAGAGCGGCGCAGTCGTGTGGTTGAGTCCAACAGCAGTCAGTTGCATGCGATGTGGGGCGTAAGATCAGACCATCATTATAACGCGTTGGCGGCATTAATTTCCGTCCGGATGGGCTTGATGTAGCTCAAATGGTGCTTGATGGCAATCTGATATTGAAAGTGGTGCCTTCGTTCGGTGCGCTGCTAAAATCGATCTGTGCATGATGGCGATCGAGAACCGCTTTCACAAACACCATGCCCAGTCCTATTCCATCATTTTTGGGTTGATCGGTGCTGTTGAAGCGTTGAAAGCGTTGAAATAGCTTGCTTTGTTCCGCGCGCGGTATGCCGTAACCCTGATCGCTGATGCTGCAGACGATATTTGCCCCAGCCAGCTGTTGTTCATAGGCCAGTGTGCAGCTAATGATGGTGTCGCGCGGGCTGTATTTGACGGCGTTCGACAGCAGATTCGTCAGAACCCGCGTGAACAGTGAGCGATCGGCGCGAATCGGATATTCTCCATCCGGTATCGTGCACTTGATGCGTATGTTTTTACTCTTGGCCAGCGACCACATTTCTTCCGTCGCATCCAGCAGCACCGTCTGTAAATCAAGCTCTTCAAAACGGTAATCCTGCGATTCGGCGCGAGCCAGCTGGACGAAATTATCGGCCAGCCCCAGTGTGATGCGTGAGGCTTTTTCAATCCGGGAAATAAATTCCGCTTGCGGCAATGCAGTTGCTACATCCTGCTGCATTTCCAGCAAAGCAAGTATTGATGCTTGCGGCGCGCGCATGTCGTGCGAGATGAAATGCAGGGTTTCATCGCGGCTGCGCTCGGCGGCGCGGATGGCGGTGATATTGATAATACTGACTATCCAGCCTACCAGTTGCTGGCTGGCGCTGTAACAAGGGGCGCTTTTGATCAGTAAATCCTGACCTTGCGGATCCCTGACTTCGACGCCTTGCTTCATGCGTGCCGTATGTTTGAGATCCAGCAGATTCCACCAACTGAAACTACCCGTCTGATTTTCGTCAGACTCCATTGGCGCAGACATTCGGGCGAATAAATACGGCAGCAGGGAATCGTTCACTTTGGGTAATCCCTGACTGGCAAAATAACTGAGTGCCGGCGGATTAGAGAGTAAAACATTGCCATCGGTGGTGGTCACCAGTGTCGCATCTGGCAAGCTGGCCAGACTGTCGCTGACGAATTGGCGTAAGTCACGAACTCTGTCGGCAGCGACGCGCACGGCATTGATACTTTGTTCCAGCGTATCTGTCAGAACCGGCGCGCTTTTTTCTTCTTCGTCATCAATAAATTCTGGCAGCAGATGAGGCTCTTTTTCCAGAAGCGTAAATTCTTCGCCCAGATACTTAATCGCTGCTTCCAGCCTGCGCCAGCTCCACACCGGGTAGGCAATGATTAAGGCCAGCAATGAAGTTGACGGTGATATCCATTTTCCTGCATAGCGCATGGCAAGGAAACTGCCTGCAGCAGCACCGAAGATAAACAGAATAGTCAGTAGCAAGGCTTTTCTTGGTGACAGCAACTGATAAGAGATCAGTGCCACCAGCAGCAACAACAGGTTGTATAAAGCCACCTGCCAGGCTGGAGCAAAATCAATGGTACGTTCATCCAGCAGGCTGGCCAGAATATTGGCGTTAATTTCAATTCCAGAGATGGTGCCATCATTACCGGACACTGGCGTCGGAAATGAGTCGGCCATGCCCAATGCCGTTGGACCAATCAGAACATACTTATTTTTTAAGAACTCTGCGGGAACTTCGCCGCGTAGCACTGATACATACGGCACGGATTTAAAGTGTCCGCTGCTGCCGTAAAACGGAATATGCATCTGGTAATCACGTTGCCACAGGTCGGCCTGATTATTTTCTTTGCGCAACCGCACGGGCAGTCTTTCTCCTGGCAGATATTTTTCGGTACCGTAAGCAGTATTTTGCGCAACATCTTTCAACGCTAGTGCAAAGTGAGGCCACCATTCACCTCTTGATCCTTCACGCAGAAAGACACTGCGTGCCACACCATCTTTGTCGAGTTCGATATGGATGTGGCTGATCTGCCGTGCCGCATTTGCCAGCAGGGGAATGGGGCGCGCAGCTACCAAACCTTTTCCGCTATTTTGTGAGACCAAGGGTAAAACGACCTTGTTGCTCTGAGCGATAGCATCCGCCAGCAGTTGGTCGCCGTTGATCTGATTGCTGGCCTGTGCTGATTCTGCTTCCGTCAACAGAATATCCATACCAATAGCTGCCGGGGTTGCCGCATTGATGTGCTTTAACAGTTCCGCATGCCGTTGCCGTGGCCAGGGCCATTTCCCCAGCTCACTCAGGCTGTAATCATCAATCGCCACAATCAGAATGTCGTCACGCGCTTCGCGGCTGTTGAGCTGCATGTAGCGATCATAGACAACCATATCCAGCCGTTCCAGGCTTTTAAAGTTAACCATAGCAACAGTCAGAATACAAAGCAGCAGACTTAGTATCAGCCACTCGCGAAACGCGATGCGCTCCACCTGTATATATCTGGTTGCCATACCTTAGCCGTTAAAATCCACTGCGAATGGCGCCGCTGCCACTATTGATTGCCTCGCCATCACTTGTCGTCCAGCGCGACTGGATGGTGATCTTCTGTGTGGCGGAGAAGGCACCAACGTAGCCATCGGCATCCGTCGCACGGACACGGATATAGTATTCACCGGCCGTCGGGCGTGGAATTTTCAGCTCAGCCTGATCTGATTCCTGTGATAAATACAGTCGTTTAAATTCTGCATCAAGTGCGATTTGAATCAGGAATTTTTGCCCCGGTTCTGCTGTCCAGTTGAAAGAAATTTGCTTGCTCTGAGAATCGCTGAAAGAGGCTGCTGCTTGTGGCGGCAATTTTTGGAAGCTCTGTATATCGCCGTACGGCCCCTGATCAAATTGGCCATTTTTTTGTATGACAGTCGCAATGCGCCAGAAATATTCTCCTTGTGGCAATGCGCTGGAGAATTGCACATCCTTGATGTCTGCCTGATCCAGAATAATGTTTTTGAACGCTGCGTCTTTCGCGACTTGCAAATGGTAAGCGTAGGCGTGCGCCGCTTCTGTCCATGTGAAGTCAACACTGGCCGCCCGCACTTTATTTTTGGGTTGTATCGAGAATGGTGGCTCTGGTCTTGCTTTCAGAGTGAAAGCTGTAGTGAGTGGCAAGCCCTCCAGCCCCAGTGCATCAATTGCCGTCAGGCGGACAAAATACTGGCCGTCTTCCAGTCCATCAAATTTGAAGCGATTTTCTTTGAAACGGTTCTCTGCGAGGACATCCAAGGCCTGTGCATCTCTGGCAATCTGCACCCGATACGCGGCGGTCACCGCGGATTTCTGCGCGATGAACTGCACGGTGGGGCGCGTTTGAATTGCATAACCAGCTTCTAATACCGGCGGCGGCAGCAAATCAACGGCTTTTCCGACACCATTTGCGCCGACGATGTTTCCTTTGCCCGCTGGCAGTATCAGTTCGTTCGTCTTTTTGTTACCCGTTCCGACCGCAACACCACCTTCCAGAACTTCATTCGCCGTACCGTCAGGATTGATGCCAACGCGGAAATGCGTACCGCGCACACCCGCAACCGCCAGAGGCGAGCGTACTTCAAAACGTCCTTTGTTACTTGAAAGACTGGTAACGCGGGATTCGACTTTTCCTTCAGATAAAGAAATCTCAGTTCTGGGACTGGCGACGTACTTTGTTTTGCGTAATTTACTCAAGCTGACCTGGCTATTCGACGGAATGGACACGCGCGATTCGTCTGGAAATGCCAGCGTTAAAAATCCGTTTTTTCCGGTGGTGATGCTGGTTCCTTCTTTCACCACAGTCCCGATGGACAAGGCTGTTTCTGCACCATCGACTGTTTTAAACGTCGGGTTGCCTGCCAATGCAACAACACGGGCTTCACTTGCTTCTTCCGGTAACAGATCCGCCGGGATCAGGATCGCTGTGCCGATGGGGATGGCCCTGTCATTGGCAATATGATTGCGTTTGCTGAGCACTTCCCAGTTTTGGGATTTATTAGTAAATCGTTTTGCGATGCCAGTTAAGGTGTCGCCTTGTAAAGCGTAATAGGTCATGTCCGGCGGTGTGGCCACGATGCTGCCTGGTTCGCCGGTGAATTTTGCCGCCAGCAACAGCGGGGAGTAGGTAAGAAAAACCGCAAGCAGAGTGCAGACTGATAATTGCCGACGGAGTGTAGGTGAGCCTGAACTCATGCGCATATCCTATGTATCAAAATTCTGTGCATTAAATGCAAACCGGGTCAGACTATGCTGACCCGGAAATTTATTCTGCTGTAACCTGTTCTAGTCTGTAGCCATAACTATAAACAGGTGCCAGCCTGTAGCCGTTTTCAGGCCTCAATTCCAGTTTGCTGCGCACCCTGGAGATATGAGTGTCCATGGTTCTGGACGGAATATCGACATCGCGCGACCAGACCGCTTCCAGTATGTATGCGCGGGATAAGGGGCGACCGAGATTGCGGAATAACAGCAGCGCGAGATCGAACTCTTTTTGCGTCATTTCTACCGGCTGATCGTTAACGCTGACACGACCAGCGCGCGTCTCAAACTTGTAGATGCCGAATTGCAGATGTTCTGATGCCGTCTGTGTCGGATATGCCCGGCGCAACAGCGCCTGCACCCTGGCCACCAGTTCACTGCGGCGGATAGGTTTGATCATGTAGTCATCCGCACCAGCAGCGAGGCCAGCGACGATGTCGTCTTCACCGGAGCGGCTGGTCATAAACAAAACCGGCAGCGTTGGTGAGAGCTTTTCCCGCACCCAGTGCAGAATTTCAGTGCCATTCAGATCGGGAACCTGCCAGTCCAGTATCAGCATGTCGTAGCTTTCGCGACGCAGCTGATGCAGCATTTCTTTGCCGCTTAAAAAAGGATGACATGTATGACCAGCCGCATTCAAAATAGTGCAGACCAGCTCCAGCAGATTATTGTCGTCGTCAAGTACAGCGATTCTCATGGATAGTTATCGTTAATGTCTGGCAATTGAACAGGGTCTTATCATTATATCGAAAGCAAGTAAGAAAAATGAAATTTGTTAAAAAATGTAACCCGTAAAAATAACATTTGCAACGAAATTTATTTATTTATTACCGCATCGATCATTCTTCTTTAAGCATTACCTCGTTAAGTGATGTGAAACACCGATCTGATTCATTCAAGGCGAACGCATTGCAGACTTGTCCGCCTCAGTTGCTCATCCAGTTGCTGACTCAACTGTTTAATTACGTAGTTCTAATTCAGGCAAAACAACATTCACGTCCAGAACTTCAAGATTCCCTTGCTTATCAAGAGAGACGGTAATGTCCTCCGGACTGACTTTGGTGTATTTTGAAATGACAGCGATCAGCTCCTCGCGCAACGCGGGTAAAAAATCGTAACCTTCACGACCTGTGCGTTCACGGGCGATGATGATCTGTAAGCGTTCTTTTGCCACATTGGCAGTTTTTGGTTTGCTATTAAATAAAAAAGAAAGCAAGGCCATGTTTATTTACCTCCGAAAATACGCTGCAGTAAGCCTGGCTTTTCGTAAGTGATGAAGCGCAACGGAACTTCCTGACCGAGGAAGCGGGTGACCACATCTTCATAAGCATCAGAGACATCGCTGCCTTTCATGTGTATAGCAGGGTTACCCTGATTCGATGCATGTAATACAGCCTCTGATTCCGGGATCACACCAATCAGAGGGATACGCAAAATTTCCTGTACATCGGTATACGACAGCATTTCACCGGCTTCAACACGTTTTGGTGAATAGCGTGTGATCAGTAAATGTTCTTTGACTGGCTCGCCGCCTGCTTGTGCGCGTTTAGACTTCGCCTGAATGATGCCGAGAATACGGTCAGAATCACGTACTGAGGACACTTCAGGGTTGGTAACAACGATTGCTTCGTCAGCAAATGTCAGCGCCATGACGGCACCGCGTTCGATACCCGCCGGTGAGTCGCAGACGATGAATTCAAAGTCCATTTTTGCCAGATCATTCAGCACGCGCTCAACACCTTCTTCTGTCAGTGCATCTTTATCCCGGGTCTGTGAGGCGGGCAGTATGAACAGGTTATCGCAATGCTTGTCCTTGATTAATGCCTGATTCAGGGTTGCTTCACCGCTGATGACATTCACCAGATCATAGACCACACGGCGTTCGCAACCCATGATCAGATCCAGATTGCGCAGACCGACGTCAAAATCCAGTACGGCTGTTTTATGCCCGCGCATTGCCAGACCTGAGGCAAAACTTGCGCTGGAGGTGGTTTTTCCTACGCCGCCCTTGCCGGATGTTACAACAATGATTCTTGCCACAAAAAACTCCTTTTTCTATTCGAAATAACTGAAATATAGGGCGTTATCCGACCGTTTTTACCGATGATACTTCAATACTGTCACCAATCAGCCTTACTTGTGCGGGATGTTGTGCCTGCAAATCCGGGAAACCATTTTCAAATGTCCGGTAGATGCCGGCAATCGACACCAGTTCCGGTTCCATTTGCAGTGCAAAAATTCGTGCTTCTGTATTGCCGGTAGCGCCAGCTAATGCGCGTCCGCGCAGCGTAGAGTAAATATGGATGCTGCCGTCGGCGATAACTTCCGCGCCGTTATTGACTGAGGCTGTAATAATCAGGTCTGCGCCGCGGGCATAAATACGCTGACCAGCGCGGACCGGTGTATCGATCACCATTGCCGGATTATTGCGGATAATCACTTGTGGTTCAGCTTTTGCTGCCGGTGCTGGTACTTCGGCTTGCGCTGCGATCACTTCTGGTTCGTGGCGTGGTTTGCTTACCACATCAATACTTAAACCATGTGAGCGGATGGCTGCGTAATCTTCTTCGCGCGCATTGCGAACCGCAACCGGATGCAGGCCATGCGCTTTGAACAGCGCGATCAGCGCGTCCCAGTCAACGGTTTCTGCTGCGATGCTTTCAACGTCAATCACGGCGAATTCATCGTCAAAAAAATCCGGTGAACCAGCAGTCATTTCCTTTAAGGCAGCTTCCAGCGCAGGAGTGGACGCTTCATGCAGCAATACAGCGACAGCGACAACGGTGGAAATTTTTATTTCTATGGGCTTACGCGTCAGACTGTTTTGCATGGCATTCATCAGAAAAGGAAAGGCAGTCGCCAGCGTATCATTATTTTGTGGCCAGGAAATCATCCGCAGGATATTGAAACGCGTTTCGGCAGGTAAGCTTGATACCTGCTAAAAGGACCCATCCTACCAATTGACAGAAAAGATTGCAAAAATAAGCAAGGTTTTCTTGCGCCAAGCGGCAAATCCACGACGCTTATCTGTAAAATTTTCCATATGGAAAATTTATGTAACAGACGTAAGCGGATATAACCGGAAATCATCTCTATTGATGAAACGAGGTCTAGAACGCATGCGCAGCATGCAAATTGTCCAGGATTTCTGCTTTTAACGGTGAGAGCGTCGCTTGTGCACGATTTCTTGGTTGTTGAAGCCCGGGACGGAAGATGGATCTGACATTGCCTGCATCGCGATCCAGCAGAATAATACGGTCGCTCAGATATAGTGCCTCATCAATATCGTGTGTGACCATGATTATCGTCAGTCCATGCTCTTGCGCCACGCTGAGCAGCAAATCCTGTAATTTCATGCGGGTGAACGCATCCACCGCAGAAAATGGTTCATCCAGCAGCAGTAACTTCGGGCGAGAGTACAATCCCCGGGCGATTGCTACGCGTTGTGCCTGTCCGCCGGATAACTGTTTGGGCAGCGCATTTTCATATCCGGACAAGCCGACTTCTGACAGCAGATGTGACACCGATGAGCGTTCTGTGGCTGATTGCGCCGGGTCGAAGGCAATATTGGCGGCGACGCTCAGCCACGGAAACAAGCGGGGCTCCTGAAATATAAAGCCGATGTCCTGGCTGACACCATATAGTCGCTTACCTTCGAGTTGTATTTGTCCACGGTAATCACGATCAAGCCCGGCAATGATGGAGAGCAGGGTGCTTTTGCCGCAACCGCTGGCACCGATCAGGCTGACGATCTCGCCGCGTTGTATATCGATGTGCAGGGAGCGCAATACCTGGCGGCTGCCGTAGTGTTTGTCGTCGATACTGACATGCAGGAAATCGCTCATGCGGATGTTCCTTCTGCCTGATAAGTATCGCGCCACGCAAGCAGGTGCTGCTCCAGTTGCTGCATACCCCAGTCACTGATTTTGCCCAGCAAGGCGAGTAAGGCGATGGCGGCCAGAACAATGTCGGCACGGCTGGTTTCGCGCCCATCGGTCAGCAGATAGCCCAGCCCCTGGCTTGCGGCAATCAATTCAGCAGCGACCATAAACATCCACGCCAGACTCAGTCCGTTACGCAAACCAGTCAGAATCGCCGGCAAGGCAGCCGGTAGCAAGATGCGGCGCGTCATCGCATAGGGTGTCAGACGATATAGTTTACCCACTTCCGTGAGTCGCCGGTCAACGCCGCGAATGCCGGACACAACGCCCATATACACCGGAAAAAAAGCGCCGATCGCGATCAATACCAATTTCGGTGCTTCATCAATACCCAGCCACAACAGCAATAAAGGAACCCATGCCAACGAGGGAATCGCACGCAATGCCTGAAAGCTGGGATCGAGCAATGCGTCCAGACGTCCGCTGAGCGCAACCATAGAACCGGTGGTGATTGCCAGCATCGCACCGATGATAAATCCCGCTGCAACCCGTGCGCTGCTGATACCGATGTGGCTGAGCAGATCATGCTGCCAGAGATAAAAGATCGTACTGAAAATATCAGATGGTGCTGGCAGCAGATTAGACGGAATCAGTGCAAAGCGGACACTGATTTCCGCCAGCAGTAAAACAGTCAGCGGCAAGAGCAGACCCCACAATGCCCGTGGTAACACCGAGCTCTTTTTTTGCGCTGCCGGATTTGTGCTGGCAGCAGTCATCGCAATGGCAGACGTGTTCATGATATTCAACTGCGGCTAATCAGTGGTTGGGAAAAACGCGTATCGATCAGTGCATGAATCACGGCTTTCAGATCGGTGCCTGGTTTGACCAGCCCTTCCTCCAGCAGAATAGGCGCGGCAGTTTGCAAAGCCTGGATATGTTCATTCGTAGGCAAAGGCTGGCTGAAGTCGCTGCGTAATTTGATTTGTAATAAAGCAACTGGCAACGTGACTTTGGCTTCTTCTGACAATATCTTTGCGGCCTCCGATGGATTATTGATAATCCACAGGCGTGCTTTTTCATAGGCGCGGATGACACGCGCGACCTCGGTCGGGCGACTGCTCAGAAATTCTTCGCGCACATTCAAAAAGCCATAGGTGTTGAATGCCACATTACGGTAGATCAATCTGGAATGTGACTCCAGTTCGCTGGCGGCCATGTGTGGATCTAGTCCTGCCCATGCATCCACTTTACCTTGCTCCAGTGCAGCACGGCCATCGGCGTGTTGCAGGCTGACGTGTTCTATGTCGCTACGTTTTAATCCTGCCGTTTTCAGCGCACGCAACAAAAACAGATAAGGATCTGTGCCCTTGGTAGCCGCTACTTTTTTCCCTCTCAGGTCGGCGAGATTGCGGATGGGAGAGTCTTTCCGCACCAGCAGCGCCGTCCATTCGGGGCGTGAAAAAATATATGGCGTCCTGATCGGGTTGCCGTTGGCTTTGGCGAGCAAGGCCGCCAGCCCGGCGCTCGAACCGATATCAATACTGTTGGCGTTCAGATATTCGAGTGCACGATTGCTGCCTGCACTCAGCACCCACTTGATACTGGTACCGTCGGCTTTGAATTCATCTTCCAGCCAGCCGAAACGGCGTAATACCAGACTGGTGGGGGAGTAATACGCGTAGTCCAGCCGCAATTCTTTGAGCGGTGTCGCAGCGTGAGCCAATGTGGGTAATAAAGCCGCGGTTGCAGAAGCGGAAGCAAGTTCGAGGAAATGGCGACGTTTCATGAGACGCTTTCAAAAAAAAGAAATAATCAGGCTGCAGCTGTAGCTGCGACCGGGGGCGTGATGCTGACCCGGCGTCCGGCATGATTTGTAGGTAAATAAGGGCCTTTGCCGAACAGCTGATGTCGCAAGCTGCCGCTGGCATACCTGGTCTTGTAGCGTTTGCGGCGCTGTAATTCGGGAACGATCAGATTCACGACATCGCGCATCGTTTCGTGGGCGATGGCAAACGCAAGGTTAAAACCGTCGATACCTGTTTCATCGACCCAGGCTTCTAACTGGGTAGCGATTTGTTGCGGGTCACCGATGAAGACCGGCCCGCGACCACCGAGCGCAATGAATTCTGCCGCTTCCCTAACCGTCCATTTTTTTGAGGGATCTGCTGCACTGAACGAGGCCAGCGCCGATCTGCCTGCATCTGACTCGATGTAGTCTATCGTGGCATCGAGTGGGAATTGTGAAAAGTCGACACCGGTCCAGCCAGATAACAAGGTCAGCGATGCTTCTATATCGAGGTACTGCCGATAATCCAGATATTTGGCTTGCGCTTCTTTTTCGGTTTCGGCGGTGATGATCAGTGCTTGCGCATAAATCAGAATGTCGGACGGCTGGCGGCCAGCGGCAACGACCGCCTGCCGAATATCATCGACATAGCGTTTGACGACTTGTTTGCTGGGGCCGCTGACAAACGTGCATTCAGCATGTCTGGCGGCAAATGCAGTACCGCGCTTGGAAGTGCCAGCCTGAAACAAGAGTGGCGTTCTTTGTGGTGACGGTTCAGATAAGTGAATACCCGGTACTTTGAAATACCGGCCTTCGTGCGCAATCGCATGCACATGTGCCGGGTCGGCATAAATACCGCGCAATTTGTCGCGCTGAAGCGCTTGCTCATCCCAGCTTTTTTCCCACAATTTATAGACGACCTCCAGATATTCATCTGCCAGGTCATAGCGTTCGTCGTGACCGAGTTGCTGCTGCAGACCCAGATTGCGGGCGGCGCTGTCGAGATAGCCAGTGACGATATTCCAACCTATGCGTCCTTCGGTCAGATGATCGAGTGTCGATAAGCGACGCGCAAACGGATAGGGATGTTCACTGGTTAATGCACATGTCACGCCAAAGCCCAGATGTTTGGTTACGCTCGCCATGATGGGCACCAAGGTCAGCGGGTCGTTTAAAGGAATTTGTATCGCATGTTTCAGTGCCGCATCCACCTTGCCCTCAAAGACGTCATACACACCCAGCACATCGGCCAGGAATACGGCGTCAAATAAACCGTATTCCAGTAAGCGTGCGAGCTCGGTCCAGTGCCGGGCGCTGGTGTATTGATGGCTTTGATCGCTGGGATGTCGCCACAGCCCCGGCGACTGATGGCCGACGGTATTCATCTGAAACGCATTGAAGCGGATGACTTTGCTCATGGCCTGATTTATTTTCCGCTGTTTTCCAGCGCTTGCTGATAATCCGGTTTGGAGAACCCGGCGAAATGTTTATTCGTGATATCCAGAAACTCGCGTGAACGATAAGCGGCTTCCAGATCTTTCACCCAGGCTTTGCCTTTATCTGCAGTGCGGATCGCGACCAGGTTTTGATAATTGGCAGAGATTTTTTCACGCGCCAACGCTTCGCTCAGTTTCAAGCCAGACGCCAGCGCGAAATTGCCATTCACAAACGAGTAATCTGTGTCTTGCAACGAGCGTGGTAACTGCGCTGCTTCCAGCGGAATCAGTTTGATTTTTTTGATGTTGTCGGCAATATCTTTTTCCGAGGCACGGATAGGATCGAAATTTGCCCGCAGTTTGATCCATCCTAACTGGTCGAGCAGCACCAGTGCTCTGGCCTGATTGGTCGGATCATTTGGTAAGGCGACGGTCGTGCCTTCTTTAACTTGGTTCAGTGAAGTATGTTTTTTGCTGTAGATCGCAATCGGTGCCGTGGGGACTTTAATCAGCTCGCTTAATGGCAATTTGTTTTCAGTCGAAAACTTGGTCAGATAGATGATGTGTTGAAACGCATTCGCATCGAGTGAGCCTTCGGCGAGGGCAAAATTCGGTTGTATATAGTCGTTAAATTCGACGACTTTAACTTTGTATCCCTGCTTTTCCAGTACAGGCTTAATGCCTAATTTCACCTGATCGGCATACGGGCCTGCGCTTGTACCGATGACTAATTCTTTCGGGTCTTTCGCCAATGCCGGAACGGAAACGGCGAGCGCTAAGCTCGTCAACAGGGTAGTCAAAAATTTACGACGCAGCATAGAAATTCCTTCAGAAAGTTGAGTATGAAAGTGAATGCAGTAAAGGTAACGGTAGCGGTGACGGTAACGAATCAGCGATGATCAATTTTTCTGGCGATACGGCTGCCGGTGAACTGAATCAACTGCACCAGAACAATCAGAATGGCAACAGTAAAAAACATGACATCGGTCTGAAAGCGGTAGTAGCCGTAACGGATCGCAAGATCACCGATGCCACCGCCGCCGACCACACCAGCAATGGCGGAATAACTCAGAAAGCTGATGGCCAATACCGTCAGGGCGAGCACCAGACCGGAACGGGCTTCGACCAGCAAGACCCGCCAGACGATTTGAAATTCGGTTGCGCCCATCGCATGGGCAGCTTCGATGACGCCGCGTGGCACTTCTTTGCAGTTTTGTTCAACCAGCCTTGCGAAATAAGGAATCGCGGCAAACGACAGCGGCACTGTTGCTGCCAACGGGCCGATGGAGGTGCCGACGAGCCAGCGTGTGAATGGCACCAGTGCGACCAGCAAAATGATGAAAGGAAATGAGCGTACAGTATTGACCAGCCAGCCGAGCGCCAGTGCGAGGGGGCGGTGCTGTAGCGATTGCCCTTCGCCAACCAGAAACAACAGAATACCGAGTGGCCCGCCGATGATGACGGCGGCTGACAAGCCTATACCCAACATGGTCAGCGTTTGCAGCAGAGCCGTTCCGAGTTCAGGTAACAGTGAGATCAGATTTTCAAACATGGGCAAGATCTTTCCACTGTCCGGCGCTGCTTTCTTCGCGGCTGTAATACGCCAGTTCACGCCCTAATGCGGTTTGGCGTGGGATGTCGGTATCGGCCAGCGCAAAGCTTTCGGCGACTTCCCCATCGACGATCACCGCGACATGATTGCAAATACTGCTGAGGACGGATAATTCATGACTGACGATCACAATCGTGACTCCTAAACGTTGATTAATATCGCGCAAAGTGTCCAGCACTTCGCGTGTTGTTTCTGCATCGAGAGATGAGGTCGGTTCATCGCACAACAGCACTTGCGGTCTGCTCGCCAGCGCGCGTGCGATTGCAACGCGTTGCTTCTGCCCGCCGGATAACTGCGCCGGGTAGCTGTTGGCTTTATTCGTCAGGCCGACGATATTCAGACATTCCTCTACACGTTCACGGATCTCGTGTTTGCTCAGATGGGTGTGTATCTTCAGCGGGAACGCGACGTTGTCGAACACGCTGGCATTTTGTAAAAGATTGAACTGCTGAAAAATCATGCCTATGTTCTGGCGTGCTTCACGCAATTGTTTTTTGTTGAGTCGCGTCAGTTCGTTACCGGCGACAGTGATGCTGCCGGTGTCTGGCCGCTCCAGTAAATTGAACAGACGCAGCAGCGTTGATTTTCCTGCGCCGCTTTTTCCTATCAGACCAAAAATATCGCCTTTTGCAATGTCCAGACTGACGTTGTTGACCGCCTGAAAAATGTCGCCGTGCGGCAGCACAAAGGATTTGCTGGCAGACTGTATTCGTATGATGTTGTCGCTCATGATGGGCTCCGTATCACGAATAGGCGGTCGGTTCAGGCGCGCTGCCGTTCAGTGCATAGCGCCCCAGATCACGTAGTTTGTAATCAATCGGGTCGTGCAGCGTATGTACCCGGACATTGCGCCAGAAACGGTCGTAGCCATAGCGGCTGGATGTTGAGCTGGCGCCGGTCAGTTCAAACATTTGTGAGCTCACCTCAATACCTGCGCGGTGCGCAAGGCATTTTGCCTCCGCAACCGAGATCGCAAGCGCACCTCGCTCTGCGGCAGTGACCAGCGCCCCTTTTCTGAAAGTGCGCTCCAGTTCTTGTGCCGCCAGATCGGCAAGTGCCGTCGCCGGGCGCAGCAATAACCAGAGTTCACCATAACGATGCTGAATGTAAGGGTCTTCTGTGGCGGCGCTGACTCCTGAGGAAAACCAGGCTCTGGCCTTATCCCGCGTGTAGTTGCGGGCGGCATCAAACGCACCGGACGCGATGCCCAGATACAGGTTTGCCATCATCAGTTGGGCAATTTGCGAGCGCAGTGTGGCTTGCGCCGTTGGTACTTGTCCCGGCGCCTGCAACACCAGATCGTCAGGAAGGAAGACATGATCGAAATGCACGTTGCCGCTATCTGTCTGGCGCTGGCCGAAGGCATCCCAGTCTGCCTGTATGCGTATGCCGGGTTGGGTGCTTGGTATGGCCGCAATCAGCGCGCTTTGCGTTGCTTCATCCCAAGCTGAAATGGTCAGCCAGTCCGAACCCACTGAGCCAGACGAAAAACTTTTAATACCGTTGAGCAGATAGCCATCTTGAGTACGCGTCGCAATCGTGCGTTTATCTAAAGGATTCAGCGCATTACCCCAGAATAATTTCTGTGCGACGGTGGCGCTGTAAAGCCGACGGCGTTGCTGCGCGTTGCCATACAACTCTATGCCTGCAATTTGCAAGTGGTGAAATGCAAACACATGCGCGAGTGCGCTATCAGCTTTGGCGAGCAATCGTACGATCTGCAATATCGTTGCCCAGCTCGCGCCCTGACCGCCAAATTCCTCAGGAATGGATAAGGTCAACAAGCCGGATTCACGTATCCATGCGCGTTCTGTTGCCGCATGACCACCAGCCTGATCACGTTCGACTGCGCTTTGCGCCAGACGATCAGCCAGGTTGGTGGCGATGGCAATCACCTCGTTTTCAGGAGATGGAAAATCGATGGCGTCACTTAATGTTTGTAGTCGTCGGGACATGCGAATACCTGATGGATGAGCAATATGTTGGGTCAGTATTGCATCTGGCTTTATTGCGGTACACGAAGATATTTCGCCTTGCTTATGCGGAATTTTCCTATGTTGAAAATCAGATGCTGATAGTTGAAATCTGTTGTTTTTTTAATTTTCAACTATAGAAATATGAAATGCTTCCTTGTCAGGTGTTCTGGCGCTTTTTATGATCATCACAGCTTTTTTCAAACCATCTCAAACGACAGGAAACCATCAATGAAACTGGAAACTATTGCTGTTCACGGCGGTTATTCGCCAGACCCGACGACACGTGCAGTTGCGGTGCCGATTTATCAGACCGTTGCCTATGCTTTCGATAACACCCAGCATGGCGCAGATTTATTTGATCTGAAGGTGCAGGGGAATATTTATTCACGGATCATGAATCCGACCAATGATGTGCTGGAAAAACGCGTTGCGGCACTTGAAGGCGGCATCGCTGGACTGGCATTGGCATCCGGGCAAGCCGCTATCACGTATGCAATACAGACGATTGCTGAGGCTGGCGACAACATCGTTTCGGCATCGACGTTATATGGCGGTACCTATAATCTTTTTGCGCATACCTTGCCACAATTCGGCATAGAAACCCGCTTCGCGGATTATCGTGACCCGGAGTCGTTTTCCAAGCTGATTGATGATAAAACCAAAGCAGTGTTTGTTGAATCGATTGGTAATCCGCTGGGTAATATCACCGATATCGAAGCGATTGCTGCCGTTGCGCACAGACATGGTGTGCCGCTGATTGTCGATAACACGGTGCCATCGCCGTATCTGTTGCGCCCGATTGAGTTTGGTGCCGATATCGTGGTGCATTCGCTGACCAAATATCTGGGCGGGCATGGCACGACGATAGGTGGCATCATCGTTGATTCCGGCAAGTTTCCTTGGGCAGAACACAAGCAACGTTTTAAACGTCTGAATGAGCCTGATGTCTCATATCACGGTGTCGTTTATACCGAAGCTTTAGGCCCTGCCGCCTACATAGGCCGTGCGCGCGTGGTGCCATTGCGTAATACGGGCGCTGCCTTGTCGCCGTTCAATGCCTTCCTGATTTTGCAGGGCATAGAAACGCTGGCGTTAAGACTGGATCGTATTACCGACAATACACGCAAGATTGCCGAATATCTGCAACAGCACGCGAAAGTGAAGTGGGTGAATTATGCTGGTTTGCCAGATCATAAAGATCATGCGCTGGCGCAGAAATATCTGGGTGGTAAGCCATCAGGAATACTGACTTTTGGTCTGCAAGGTGGACGTGAAGCTGGCGGGCGCTTTCAGGATGCCTTGCAACTCTTTACTCGTTTAGTAAATATCGGCGACGCTAAATCTCTCGCATGCCATCCTGCGACGACGACGCACCGGCAATTAAATCCGGAAGAACTCGCCAAAGCAGGCGTGACCGAAGACACCGTGCGCTTGTCGATCGGTATTGAACATATCGACGATCTGATCGCTGATCTCGAACAGGCATTAGCCGCTTCATAACATAATATGTCGCCCTGATCGCAGGCTTTGCGTCAGGGCGCATCTCACTGATTGTCATCCGCAGTAAGGAATAGCAATTTTTTGCTCATTCTGTCAATGACCCAAGTCAATGCCCCGGCCTGATGGCGTCCTATAATTCGTTTGCCCTGAATTCCGCACGGATGTGCTATTTTCAGCCGACTGTTCTGCGCCGATATGCTGTCATAGTAGTAATATAAACATATGCTGTCTGAGTGAATCAGGTATTGCATGCGTCGCATATGCCGCATGTTTCACATGTGGCGTATTTGTTCATACGCAGCCTCTTACTTGCCAGAAGCAAATTATTTTCCTGAACATGTTGTCTGAGCTGCAGTCTCATCCGGCGCCCAGCCTACCGTCACAGAGCGGTGCTTAACGAAAACTTAAAAATCATGTCAAACCAACAGAGACCATTGCAAGAGCGCGCATTGACAGACCTCCGGACCCTCGCTGAACTTTTCACATGGCGCGTAGCGAAAACGCCGTCCGCAGAAGCTTATCGGCAGTTTAATGAACAAAATGGTCAATGGATCAGTTACACATGGGAAGAAACCCATCAGCGTGTGATGGGCTGCGTGCGGGCGCTGTCGTTGTTGAATCTGGAGCGTGGTGCGCGTATCGCGATTTTGTTGCCGAATGGTTTGCAGGCGGTGTGCATCGATCAGGCGGCGTTGCAGATGGCGTGCGTGCCGGTTCCTATGCATGCGCTTGATAATCCTGAAAGTATTGCTTACATCATCGGTGACAGTGATGCTTCCGTTCTGATCGCAACAACTGATCAACAATGGAAAGACATAGGCAATGCCGGGATTGCGCTGCCTGCTTTACGTCAGGTCGTGGTGCTGGAAAAAAATCTGACAGCGGCTGATTATCCCGCCGGTGTTCCTGTCGTTTCAAGCGAAGAATGGCTGTCTGCGGCGGCGAGTGTGAATGCTGCCGGGGGGCTGGCCGAGGCTGCGGCGGATGATCTTGCCGCCTTGGTTTACACCTCAGGTACCACAGGTAAGCCCAAGGGCGTGATGCTGACGCACAATAATGTCATGTCGAATGTGAAAGCCGTGGTTGCACGTGTGGCGCCGGTAATTAGCGATGTATTTCTGTCGTTCCTGCCTTTGTCGCATACCTTTGAGCGTACCGCTGGTTATTACCTGCCAGTGGCGGCCGGTGCCTGTGTTGCGTTCTCGCATTCGGTCAAGCAGTTGCCAGAAGAGTTGGTCACGATTAAGCCGACGATTTTGATTTCTGTGCCGAGGATTTACGAGCGTGTGTACAGCGTGATTCAGACCAGGCTGGCTCAGTCAAAAGTACAGTCGTTTTTGTTTAATGCTGCGATCGCAGTGGGCTGGCGACGCTTTACACGCGCGCAGCATTTATCATCAGATGGTGCGTTACAACGTCTTGGCGATGCTATCGTCTGGCGTGTGCTGGAGCCTGTAGTTGCCAGCAAATTAAAAAATCAGTTTGGTGGTCGCCTGCGCGTTGCAGTGAGTGGCGGAGCTGCACTTTCCACGTCGATCTCGCGTTGCTTCCTCGGCCTCGGAATTCCTATTGTGCAGGGATACGGCATGACAGAAACCGCGCCGGTTGTGGCATTCAACGCACCGGACGACAATAATCCTTCCACCGTCGGGCGAATTCTTGAAGGTGTTGAGGTAAGGGTAGGTGAAAACGCTGAGCTGCAGGTGCGCGGTCCGAATGTGATGCGCGGTTACTGGAAGCGTGAAGAAGATACCGCCAAAGCATTTATTGATGGCTGGCTGCGTACCGGTGATCAGGCGGAAGTCGTCGATGGTCGCGTGCGCATACTCGGCCGCGTCAAAGAGATTATCGTGACATCGACTGGTGAAAAAATTGCGCCTGTCGATCTGGAAATCGCAATTTCCACCGATCCGGCATTTGAGCAGGTGTACGCTTTTGGTGAGAATGCGCCTTTCATCGGTTGCGTCGTTGTACTGAGTCAGTCTTACTGGGCGCAGTTAGCGCAAACGTTAGGGTTAGATGCCACGGATCTGAACAATTTAAAATCCCCCGCTGCAACTGACGTGGTGTTGAAGCGTGTGCGTGAACTGACCAGCAGCTTTCCGTTTTACGCCCAGCCTAAAGGCGTGATTTTATCGACCGAGCCGTGGACGATAGAAAGTACCTTGATCACACCAACGCTGAAGTTGAAACGTCTGAATTTGCAAAAGCACTTTGCAGAAGACATGGCACGTATTTACGCTCCACGAAAAAAATAAACCTGCCATCGTCGGACACCAGTCTCTGCAATGTTTATCCAGATAATGCAGGGACTGGTGTCCGTTATTCCTGCGCGTTCTGGTGCATGCTTGAGCATTCCGCGATTTTGTTTTCCCCGCCTTTGTATCGTTCCCGATCAACGGTACAGGGGAGGTTTTTCTATTTTCGGTTTGATGGCGACCTTACGTAAGGTCGCGCATCCAGCGATCTGCATATTTCGTGCAGAAAATTCTGATGGCGTACCGATTCATCTGCATACGGCAGCGTGACGCGTTACCGTCTTAGGGTTACACTGGCAAGCTTGTTTCAAATCGCCTCACGTTATGCCAGGTATTTTCACTTTCTCACAATGTCAGCGCACTTACGATGAATGATCTCAAGGTCAAATCTTATCTGCCATGGGTCGTCGCGATTGCTCTATTCATGGAACAGCTCGACGCGACTATTCTGAATACCGCGATTCCTTCTATGGCGGCGAGCTTGCAGGTGACGCCTTTAAGTTTGAAGGCCGCAGTAACCAGTTATATTCTGAGTCTGGCCGTTGGTATTCCTGTCAGTGGTTGGATTGCAGATCGCTTTGGGACACGCCGGGTATTTGGTTTTGCCGTCGCAATTTTTACCGTCGCTTCGGTTCTGAGTGGTCTGGCAGTCAGTGTTCCTATGCTCGTCGCAACCCGCATTTTGCAGGGCATCGGAGCCGCCATGATGATGCCCGTCGGCCGGCTGGCGATTATCCGTACTTTCCCAAAAACAGAATTACTGACTGCGATGAATTTTGTGATCATCCCTGCACTGATAGGCCCGTTATTGGGGCCGACCGTTGGTGGACTGATTGTGCACTGGTTGTCGTGGCGTGTGATTTTCTTTATCAATGTGCCGGTTGGCATCATTGCGCTGTGGCTGGCGTATCGCCACATGCCGGATTATTACGGGAATGAGGAGCGCCCGCTGGACGTGGTTGGATTGGTCTTATTCGGCACCGGAACTGCTTTGCTGTCATGGCTGCTGGAAATCTTTGGTGAGCACCGCCTTGATATTACGTCGGAGTCAGTTCTGTTTTTGATCTCGCTGATATTACTGGCAGCTTATGGATGGCATTCGCAACATACGCCATATCCGTTGTTACGCTTAAATCTGTTTCAGATACGCACGTTCCGAGTGTCTATTGTCGGTGGTTTTGTTACGCGCTTAGGTATAGGTGGGCTGCCGTTTTTACTGCCTTTGTTGTATCAGTTGGGGCTGGGCTTACCTGCATGGCAGTCCGGATTACTGATGATGCCAGCGGCCGCAGCCGCGATGGGTATGAAACTGATCGCCCGGCATTTGCTGCGTCAATTTGGTTATCGCAAAATTCTGATTACAAATACGTTCATGATAGGCGTGACGATCTGCTTGTTTGCCCGTGTTTCCTCTTCCGCACCGTTGATATTGATTGTGGCGCTGAGTCTGGCGCAGGGATTTTTTAACTCACTGCAGTTTTCCAGTATCAACTCGATGACGTATGCCGATATTGAGCCCGTCGATTCCAGCATGGCCAGCACAATAGGCAGTTCTTTGCAGCAGATGGCCTTGAGTTTCGGGCTGGCTTGCGGCTCACTGGTCGCAGCATGGTATCTCGGCGCGCTTCCGCAGAGCGATCAACTGGCGGTAACCAGTGCGTTACACCACGCCTTCCTCACATTAGGTGTGGTCACGATGTTGTCGTCGATATTTTTCTGGACCTTAAAAAATGAGGACGGTGAAAACGTCACGAAGGGCGTCGTTGCAGATAAGGAGTCGTAGCAGCTTTGCCGCATCAGAGATGGCGCTGTCGGCGTACTCCCAGTAATGCTGCGCGGGTGACTGGCGCTTGCAGTTGATCCAGCCACCATTGCAGCGCACGTCCTTGCATGGCTTTACTGCTTTGACGCCACGCGTAACTTGACTGTACCTGCTGCTGTGCCCGTTCCACTTTTCTGACGACCAGTTTTCCGCTGTCTATACATGGGTTAGCAAGGCAGGTCGGTAAAAATCCTGCTCCCAGCCCTCGCACCTGCGCCTCCAGTTTGGCGGACATATCGGCAACGGTGAACACATCTTGCCCTGTCAGCAAACCTATCGACATGCTGGTTCCTTGTTTGACTGAGTCGGCAATAGCAACCGCACGATACTGGCGTATCACCTTGTCAGACAAGGGTTCTGTCGCGGTTGCCAACGGGTGATGCGGCGCGACGGCGAAGGCAAAATCGACAGTGCCCAGGTGTTCGCGTTGTAAGCCGGTTTTCGTATTGCTGTCCATCACGACACCGATAGCCAGATCGGCTTGTCCTGATGTCAGCGCCTCCAAGGTGCCGGATAAGGTTTCCGCCCTTAGTTTAAGCCGCGTTGGTGGATTCATCTGAAAGAACTGTTCACACAATTCCATGATCGTTGTGCGATCAATGATGCTGTCAACGGCGATGGTGAATTGTGGCTCCCAGCCGGTAGCAACGCGTTTCACACGATTGGCGATGGCGTCGATTTCTTCCAGCAGACTGTTTCCCTCGCGTAGTAATTCCATCCCTGCAGCCGTTAATTGTGCCTGACGGGAACTGCGATCAAACAGCAATACATCGAGCGCTTCTTCGATCTGACGCACGCGATAGGTCAGGGCACTTGGCACCATATTGCTGGCGCGCGCCGCCGCGGCAAAGCTGCCGGTATCAGCGATGACTTGCAACATCGCCAGTACCGCTGGCGTCAGGACATCACGGGGAGTATTCATAGTGTATTTATTCGTTCATTTATTCAGAATCATGACATCAAATTTCACCAGTGGAAACAGTGTGTTTGTCAGACATGAGGGGGAGGTGGGATCAGGTTGCTCATTGCTTATTGCTTGATGGGCGATATTGATGAGAGACGGTCGTCAGGCATTTTCAAAAAATGCCAACGCGAAAACATCGCCGCAGTTTGATCGCAGAGATTCGCTATTTGTTCGCGCCAGAACAAAACTGAAATGGTAGACTGCGGAGTCAGCTTTATCAGGAACATTCAAGTCGGTCACAATGGAAAATATCACCTCTCTTTTTTCTCAGCACGGGTTGCTGGCACTGTTTTTTGGTGTACTGGTCGAGCAACTCGGTGCTCCTATTCCCGCCCTGCCTTTTCTGTTGTTAGCCGGTGTCGCGGCGGCAGATAACGGTGTGTTTGCGGTTCAGGCGCTGGCAGTGGCGACGCTGGCATCAATGATTGCCGATTCCGTCTGGTTCTATGCCGGGCGCAGGTTTGGTCATCGCGTATTGGCATTGCTGTGCCGGATTTCAATTTCTCCCGATACTTGTGTGCGCCAGAGTGAGCTGAGTTTTGCCCGCCGTGGTATCGCAACTCTGGTCGTCGCCAAGTTTGTTCCGGGACTGTCGATTCTCACACCGCCGCTGGCAGGGGCAATGGGCATGCGGGTGTCATCATTTGTGATATTTAATATTGCCGGCACGCTGCTGTGGGCAGGCAGTGGTATTGCAGGAGGCTTACTGTTTCACAATCAGGTCGGGCAACTGCTGGCTTACCTGAGTCAGCTTGGCGATACCGCCATGTTGCTGGTTGCTTGTGGAGTTGCTTTATACATTGCCATACGTATCTGGCGGCGCTGGCGCGTGAAACGCTCGGTGGCCAGTTTGCCGCGTGTAGCACCTGCTCAGCTGGCTGATCTGCTTGAGCGTGGTGAAGAACTCGTGATTGTTGACGTCCGTGTTTCTTTGGCCCCGGGCGCGCTGGGGACACATATTCAAGGTGCCAGACACATAGAATTAAGCGGCATAGAAACTGCCCCTGTCGACACATGGCCGGCAAGCGCAAAAATTATTACATATTGCTCGTGTCCGAATGATGCGTCCGCACTCAAAGCTGCGTATTTACTGAGTCGGCGTGGAATTGCCGCCAGTGTTTTACATGGCGGTATCGACGCCTGGATCGATGCGGGGTATCCGGTAGAGACAATCGGCCACGCGTAATGTCTGATATCTCAGACTATCGGCATATGTGATTCAGATGCGGCAGGATAATTTTTCTACCTGCCATTTAATTTAAAAGGAGTTTGATGATGACGATTTCGGTTGATTGGCAAGCCGCTAGTGGCAGCACTGCATGCAATGTCGAATTTGAAGGTTTGCAATGGATTTCTGACATCGATAAAAAATCTGGCGGATCAGGGCAACATCCTTCGCCGCATGAGCTGCTTGATTCCGCACTCGGGGCATGTACCGCGCTGACGCTGGAGTTGTATGCGAAGCGCAAAGGATATGCTCTTGCAGGCATACATGTGGAAATTGACCGGGAAGAATCGGGTGGTATTTATCGCCTGATCCGGCGCATACAATTGCTTGGCGAGCTGGATCAGACAACGCGTGAAGATTTACTGCGTATTGCGAATAAGTGCCCAATACATAAAGCGCTGAGCGGACAGTTTCAGATCGATAGTGAGCTGATCTGAAGCGATTCCTGATATCGCGTAGCAAAGAAAAAAGGCGTCTGGACGACGCCTTTTTTTATATTTGCCGAGATTAACGGTGCCGAGAATTTTTCGCCATACGAGCATCAATACTCCATGCACCAGCGCCCCACGCGACCAGTGTCAGCAAGCCACCGGCAACCGCAATATTTTTAAAGAACAGCAATTGCGTGACATATTGCTGATCAGCCGGAACCGCCCAGTAAGCATGAAAAACAAATGATGCGACCAGCGTGAACAGCGCAAGTACCAAGGCAGCAATGCGTGTGCCAGCACCGGCAATCAGTGCTGCGCCACCGCCGATTTCAACGATGAGCGCGGCTGCCGCAGCCAGTGCAGGCATAGGCAACCCTGCCGAACTGATATAAGCGATAGTGCCTGCAAAACCCGTGAGCTTACCGATCCCCGCAGGTAAAAACAGCGAGGCCAGCAATAAGCGACCAGCGAGTGCCAAAGGATTTTTTAATGCATCAAACATAGTGACTCCGATTCTTTAGTGAAACAGCTTGTTCAGGCAGTCAGATCAAACACTAATACTTCAGCGTCTTTGCCATTGGTGAGGGTAATCTTGCTTTCATTCTCAATTTTGAAAGCATCACCACCACTGATGCGCTGACCATTGACTTCCAGTTCTCCGCGTATCAGATGCACATACGCTTTACGTGCAGGATTTAAGATCAGTTCCGCTTTTTCATCGCCATCAAACAAGCCGGAATACAGCGCAGCGTCCGCATTCATCGCAACAGAATCCCGCGCACCATCAGGGGATGCAACTAAACACAAAGTGCCACGTTTTTTCGCTGCCGGAATCGTTTTTTGCTCGTAGCCCGGCGCGATTCCTTTTTGCTTTGGCGTAATCCATATCTGCAGAAAATGGGTGGTTTCACCTTCTGCGTGATTGAATTCACTATGTCTGACGCCGGTACCCGCACTCATTCTTTGCACATCGCCTGGCGGAATGCCTTTGATGTTACCCATACTGTCCTGATGCGCGAGTTGCCCGGATAACACATAGCTGATGATTTCCATGTCGCGATGGCCATGAGTGCCAAATCCAGTGCCGGGAGCGATAACGTCTTCATTGATCACCAGCAGATTGCCCCAGCCTGAATGATCAGGATCGTAATAATCTGCGAAAGAAAATGAGTGATTACTTTTAAGCCATCCATGATCCGCACGACCACGACTTTGAGATTTTCTGAGTGTAAGCATGATAGGTTTCTCCTTGTTGATGGCAGTGATTATTTCATTTCCCTGCGACCTGATGCCGCGTGCCGTTTGACGACATCATTTAAAAAATTTGAATGCCCAATCACTTTGAATTGCATATTGATGACACTCATAGAGTCATAGCAACAATGTTATTTCCGCATATGGGAAGTTTTGATCTTGCTCTGGATTGAACAAGATCATTGCTGCATCCGGCAGGGCATATCCGTGACGAATTCCGGAATATGAAAAAAGAAAACAGAATACGTATTACATTTTTATCGCTACGTTGTTCCGTCTGTGCGAATTGGCGAAAGATGCGTGTTTCGGCTCACAGCAGCACAGGCTGATCCGGTAACTCATTGCGGGTGTTATGTTCTGTTGCGTAGTGCCGTATCAGATGCTGTGTCACAGCCTGTATTCCGGCGATCACACCGGCCTCATATTCTGCTCGTTGAAAGTAGCTTTCCATATCACGGCAGATTTTTCCCCATTCGGCGTTACCAGTTTTCGTGTGGATTCCACGGTCTGCGATGATTTCGACACGTTTGTCGGCCAGCAGCAGATAGATCAGAACACCGTTGTTGTGTTCTGTGTCCCATATACGTAATTCGGAAAACAGATTAATCGCACGTTCTCGGGAGGATTGATACCTGAATAGCGGCGCGCCATCGAGTGAGGCTTCGACAGCAAAACGTATTTCACCCAGATGCCGGGTCTCGCTGAGCTTAATTGTCTGCTCAATCGCTTGCAGAGATTTTTCAGGGAAATAGCGCCGCAGTTGCCAGCGGCTCATCGATAAATGTTTGATTATGCGTCTCAGATTCATGATTACCACCGTCCGGATGCGCCGCCACCGCCAAAGCTGCCTCCGCCTCCGCTGAAACCGCCACCTCCAAAGCCGCCGCCACCAAAACCACCATGATCGTTATGGTTTCCACCGCCATGATAAGTACCGACCCCACGTCCACCGATGCTTCCGCTGAACAGAGTGAATATCAGCGCAATGATGCCGGCGATCAAAGCGACCGTGATCGCACCAGCGAGTATCCAGGTTAAGCCTGCAACAACAGCGCCGGTTATCATTGCGCCGGGAAGCCGGCCAAATATCGCACGCAATATTCCGCCGGCGGCCATCGCGAAAATAAACAGAACAGGCAGATATTGTCCAATACCATCGTCATTTGTCGCCTTTCTCTGTCTGACTGCGGGCAGCGGTTCACCATTCACGACCTGGATCATCTGATTGATTCCGGCGGAGATACCGCCAAAGTAGTTATCCTGCTTGAATTGCGGAATGATCGTTTCGCTGATGATGCGTTTGCTGGTCGCGTCATTGAGCGCACCTTCGAGACCATATCCGACTTCTATGCGCAAAGTGCGATCATTCTTGGCAATCACCAGAATGGCGCCATCATCAATTTTCTTGCGACCTAATTTCCATTGTTCAGCGACACGCAGCGAATATTGCTCTATCGTTTCCGGTGCCGTGCTGGCGATAATCAATACTGCAATCTGGCTTCCTTTTTTTTCTTCGAAAGATTGCAAGGTCTGTTCCAGACTGCTTTGTTGTTCTGTGTTGAGCGTTCCCGTCTGATCGGTGACATGCTGACTCAGCGCAGGAACGGCAAGTTCTGCCGAGGCGAAAAATGAGCAGCATAAAGAACCGGCAAGAATCAGCATTCTTGCCGTTTTCAGAATAGTCATTTCTGATTTCCGTTATTCCCTTGCGGCGCACCGAAATCAACTTTCGGCGGCACTGCAAGTGCTTTTTCGTTTTCAACAGTGAAATTAGGTTTTACCTGATATCCAAAAACCATCGCGGTCAGATTGGAAGGGAAAGAACGAACGGTGACGTTATATTCCTGCACGGATTTAATGTAGCGATTTCTGGCGACAGCAATACGATTTTCAGTGCCTTCCAGTTGCGCCTGCAAATCGCGGAAACCGGCGTCAGATTTCAACTGCGGATAATTTTCAGTAACAACCAGTAACTTTGACAGTGCACCTGATAATTCGCCTTGTGCACTCTGAAATTTAGCAAAGGCTTCGGGATTATTGATCAGTTCAGGCGTTGCTTGTAAGCTGCCAACTTTCGCGCGGGCATTGGTGACACCGAGCAGCACATCTTTCTCTTGTTCCGCAAAACCTTTGACTGTGCTCACCAGATTCGGCACCAGATCTGCTCGTCGCTGATACTGGTTTAACACTTCTGACCAGTCTGACTTAATTTGCTCGTCTTCAGTCTGTATCGTATTGTAGCCACAGCCAGATAAACAAAGGATCAGGATGATGGATACGGCCTGCCATAATTTACGCATAGAAGTACTCCATAAATGTTGAATCATCATTCGTTAAGAATAGCGTAAGCGCCTGTTACCTGCATCAAAAAAGATATCGTAACGGAAAGATAGTTTAGTAATTGCACTTCCGTGAGTGCATTACTCCCCAAGCCGCGGACCAACTACCGCGCCTCCCTGCAACTAACTCACTTTAACGAAACTTAGCTAAGTTTAATTGGAATATCTTGCTGCGCAAGGCTGATTTCAGCCTGCTTCTTGCTTATCTGAGTACTAAATAAGCTGCCATTTTTAAGTGACATCGTTCGACGAAAGTATTTTCGATCGCCTCATTTTCTCAAAAAACAAATACCGAATTGTGACAAGACCAGTGCCGTAGGCAGCTTTTAAAAACCTGTTTTTGTACTACCCTGAGTGATAGAAATGACCCTTGGGAATACCTTCAAAATTGGCATTTGCCAGCACATGTAAAGTTACATCCTGTTAACACTTTGAAACAGGAAATAATATTGAAAGTTAATACAATTGCTGACCTCAATTATTGAAAGAGGCATGACGTTGTCAAAAGAAAAAATTTCCAGTATCAAGAAGCGCCTTGCGTGCCGCATCCCGATTGTCAGTCAGGTTGTGGAGCGGTTATATAACCCGGATAGCTCGGTACTTCATTGCCTGGCAATGCCTAACACCGCGTTGGCCAATACGGTGTTAGGTAGCGAAAAAGTGGTGTTTCAGGATGCGCACACTGTTATCTCTACAAATAATTACTTCATCCGATACCTTTGCATCGCTACAGACGATTTACATCCGACAGGAAAAAAAATTTCGCAATTTCAGGGGAATAAAGAATTTGCTGTTGGTGTTCTGGTACTCAAACTTAATCACCAAAACCGTCATGTGATCGACAACATCTACATTGACGTTGCATATCGTCGTCAGGGCATCGCTTCCAGATTGCTCGAACGAGCCTTTTCTGATTTTCCTGATCTGTGCCTGGATGGTCGCTTTACTACCGAAGGCATTTCATTCTTTGGCGCAAAGCATAGAAAGAAATAGGCGTATAACCGGCGTCCTGATTTGCAGGCGGCAACTATCGGAGATCAGAGTTTTCATTAAACGCAGGCAGATTTCAGGTTGAGAATGCAGGACTTGGAATTCGTCGGTATCTAAGTTTTATCGACGATCATGCTGCTTTATGGGCGTGTGCACATCCTACGGTACAAAATGCGATGGACTTGGCATTGTGTACCGGCCAGCGCCCGGCTGATGTGCTGAAATTTAATGTGACAGATATCGCAGATGGAAGTCTAAGCCTGACCCAAAATAAAACGGGTAAAAAATTGCGCATCGCAATTGAGGGTGAACTTGCGGAAGTAATCGACCGGATTTTGGCGAAGCCACGAGACAAGGTGAATAAGTCGTTATTGCAAGACCTGGACGGACAGCGATTGAGTTATTTTGCGTTGCGTTCTCGCTTTGATAAAGCCAGAGAGATTGCGGGGGGGGGATTTTCAATTCAGAGATTTAAGAGCGAAAGCTGCCACTGATATTGAAGATTTGGCACATGCCCAGAGGCTGCTCGGACATAAAAATCGTAGTACTACAAAAATATATACACGAGACCGTAAAGGGGAATTGGTAAAACCACTTAAAAGATAATTACTGTGAACTTCAAACGGTGTTTTAAATAACGAAACACTAGTCAAATTGCATCAGGAAGTTCGCCAATGTTACTACCAATATTTGGGTGAATTTAAAAACGACGAATCTAGTTATTTCTCGGGAAATACAGTAAACGCGTTTGCGATATAACCAAAGCAATGGGATTCATCGATATGAACATTTTGGCTCGCAAACCAGTTCTCCATAAATTCACGTTTATATTTTGGGCATCGAGGATCAATAGAGATTGATTCGATAAAATCATTTGTGCAATTAGCAAACTCATAGTTTGGTAAGTCCGTGAGCCGTACTAATCCCCAAAATTTCATATGCTCTTTCAAAAGTGAGTGATATTCATGTGCCGGATCTATCCATTGTTGTTGTTCTAGAACCGACGCTGTACAAACCTCTTCGCCGAACTTAAGAACAACTCTGACTTCATGTTCATGTTCAAAACTCGTATCTTTCAAATTACAAGTTGCGTTTGAATTGATTGCTTTAAATTTTCGCTCAGCTTGCCGTGCGTAAAAGCGACTTGGATTACTAATAATCGTAGGAATTTTTTGGTTTCGGCGCGTATATTGGTCAAATAGTCGGTCATGTGCTTTTGCTCGTCGAGTAACTTTATAAAGTAAGTCGTGTAATGGCTCATAGTCCACACTTGATATACGAGCCCCGACGCATACAACGATACGTTTTCCTATATCCACTTCCAATAGGCGCATTAACGATTTCTTACTTAATACATTTAGTAAAGTTTTACGCAGTTTTCCTACACTCGTTTTCAACCGAACTGACGTGTGATCTGGAGAGTAAAGCGACCACATAGCGACCGACTCTGGATTTGTCGTCCAACAGCTAATAAAATGACTCTTTTGAGTGTAGAAATGTGCTTGTTTTGCTGATTCAATATCAGACCATCCCATACCCCCGCATCTAAAGCGAGTGCCATACTGAATTTGGCGTAACAGCCTATCGATCCCTTCATTTTGATCTTGGAAAGTATCTGCCCGGGAGAATCTTAGCTTTTGGGTTGAAATAACATCGGTCGCAGCAAAAAAATCAACTATCCTGTAAAGAGGTTGGTTGTCATTCAGATTCGAATCTATGTCTATTAGGATTTCCATGCCGTTCATTGATTGAACTCGGATTTGAAATTTTTAACATTGGAATAGTGATTCAAACAGAAGATTTGAAATCATTTTGCATTGACTGCTTGGTTTGATTCGCCCTACAAATATTAAAGGCAATGTGGGGGAGTGAGTGTTTTGTCCTTGGGCGAGGCTTTTAATAAAATCGGCAAAACTCAATGCCAGCGCGGAAATCAGGCGAAAAGTGCCCAGAAAAAGCCAGATGCAAAAAATGATGAAAATTAGTGATAAACGGTATGTTTTTGCGCGTTTATTGTCGCCAGAATGGTTGCAAATTGCGCTTTTCCGACGTGATTTGGAGTAAACGGGATCATTTGCCGCGTCGGACTGATGATGAACCACCGCCCCGATATGAACGATGGTGGTTGTCGAATGCGATTTTGTTTTACTTGTAGCCTTTAACAGCAAGCCCTTCAAGGTACGGACATCATCGTGATCACCTTCAAACTGCATGCGCCCTCTGCATCTTTAGAGGAACACAATGTTATCCTATTAACACATAGACAGTTTGAGTTTTACTAACAAATAGTTACAAATACAATACCTCACTTCGTTACTAAGCGAAGCAAATCAGTAATTTCCCCCGCGCCGACTTTCTTCTCAAGAAATTTATACAAAAACGTGACTATCTCGGCCTTTCTGGCTGCGTCTTCTATGGTCAGGTTGTTTTCCAACAAATATTCATCCAAAGCACGTATTGCAGACGCCAGCCGCTCTGTATTGATCTGCTCCCCGCCCATAATTGATCCAGCTACTTTACTCACCGCGTGGACTGCGAATGGAGCCTGGAATGATGACCCGGTCTTATCTGGCTGATAGCCAGGTAAATAAGCTAGTGGAATCTTAAATACCTTACGGACTCCCCCTAAGCCAATCTTGGTTTCGCAATACCACTCCTCTCTCTCAGCTTTGGCTAGGAGTGCAGGCTTAGTTTTTGGTAAGCCAGGTATGTTCATTTTCAATATTTCACTGGCTGACAATAGTTTTTCCACTTAACGGTTCCATTCAGAAAACTGTTAACAAAACAAAACACTTAAAGGTAAAACTGTTAAGTTGATATTTTGCTTAATAATCAATTACTTACGATTTCGCTATATAGGGAAATGAAAAACTTTTATAAGAATTAAGTGTTAACCGTTGACTTTACACTTAACGCTTATTAAGATGTGCTCACTGACTACCCATAAAAGGAAAAGCCATGAGCACACCACAAGCCCCAAAAAAATCCACACTACCAACAGACTGGCATCGTGCGGATATCGTTGCCGCCCTGCATAAAAAGGGCTGGTCATTACGCGCCTTATCGTTACAGAGCAACTTAGGTGCAAGCACCGTTAAAGAAGCACTGAACCGCCCTTATCCCAAAGCAGAACGCATCATCGCTGCTGCGATTGGCGTAGCTCCAGAGGAAATCTGGCCTGAGCGTTACGCAAAACGGAATTTTACGCCAGTTTTAACGCTTTCCTCCCCTAACTCATCCCAACCGTTGCAGTGCGCTGCCTGAACTGAATCTTAGTTTGCAGTTGTTTTTAACGCTAGTGATGAATTTCGTGGAGTAAAAAAATGTCGTTGCGAAAAAGAAAATGGAAGTCAATCAAGGCCACAAGTATCAGTCATGCGATTGAACTGTGCCTGCGCAACAGAAAACCACCGTCGTCCAGCCAAAGTGCTGGCAGATTTAATGGGGGATTGATGTCAAGTTGTTGTATCGCTGGATGTCAGACAGCTCCATGCCGTTAAACCGTATCCGCCAATTTGAGACGTTTTGCGGTACATCTTATATCAGTGAGTATCTTTGCACTGCCCACGGAAACAAGATTGTCATAGACATCCCGTCTGGAAAAAAAGCCAATGTCACTGACCTGGCTGAAGTACAAGCCAATTTTGCAGAAGCAATCGCCTTACTGGCTCGGTTTTATCAGAATGGTGACGATGTTGAAAAGACAGTTTCTGTTTTAACCAGAACGCTCTCTGAACTAGGTTATCAACGTAACAACGTCATCAAGGTATCTCAACCTGAGCTTGCTTTGTTTGGGAGCGACAGATGAGTACCGTTATCGTCAAGTCTCAGTACACCGCTGCTGAACTTACGGCAATGCTTTTACCAGGATTGCCGACTTCAAAGGTCAGCATCATTGCACTCGCAGATCGCCAAAACTGGAACTACACAGAAGTATCAGGCCGTGGTGGTCTACGTCGTGAATACACACCACCGGCTGAAGTCATGGAATTGATTCGCCATGCCGCGACGAAACAGTTTGCAGCGACAATTACCCCGCAAAATATGCCTGTGGTTGCACCGCAATCCAGTTTTGCACACACCGAAGCACAGAATTTAACGGCAGACGCACGTAAAGGTGTACTTGATGCGTTAAACGCTGTTATGCAGCGCACTGGCTATCCGTTAAAACGGGCGGCAAAATATTTGATCGATATCGCTCGTAATGGCGATGCCAGCCCACAGCTGGTCGCTATGTTGAAACTCGCCAGGGATGGCCGTGGCCGCTCCAGCGACGATGGTTTGCCATCAGACCGTAGCCTGACCCGCTTTGTTGAGTACCAAAAGACTGCATCACTCGTATCTATTCCAGCGGCACAAAACAATGAACCGGTGTTGGTAGCAACGAAAACACCAGTCAAAACAGATGCAATCGCTGTGAATCGTGTAGCGTTAAAAGCGCAAGATAATCCACAAGCGCCGCTACAACAACGCGCTGAACAAGAAAACGATGATGCCTGGTCGCAAGTTATCGACCACGTGCAGCAACTGGTTGCTGAGGCACCAGACCTGCCGACGCTGCAAAATCAACTATTGGCTGCGTATAGTGGTTTGCCGTTGGAAGATCTGCAGTCAGTGATGGCGCAAGGCTTCGCCTTGGCGCAGCTGGCAGGCATGTTTGACGTTAAAACTGGTCAGTAGCCATGCCAGTCTACGAAGAGCTGCCGCCGTGGAATAAGACGTTTGCAGAGCAATTGGCTTTTTTTAAACGCAAACTGAATTTGCCGACAGAAGCATGGAATGACATCATGCGCCAGGCGCACGATAAGGCATTTATGGTTGCCGGTGCTCAAAGCGCTGATCTGCTGGTTGATCTGCGAGGCGCAATCACTAAGGCGATTGAATCCGGTACAGGTATAGAAGCATTCAGAAAAGACTTTAAGCAGATCGTCGCCAAACATGGTTGGACGGGTTGGACTGGTGAAGAATCGGCAGCACGTACCGCATGGCGTACCAAAGTGATCTACCAAACCAATATGTCCACCAGTTACGCCGCTGGCCGCTGGCAGCAGTTGAATGATCCTGAACTGTTAAAAGCCATGCCGTACTGGCAGTACAAGCATAGCGACAGCGTCGTTTATCCCCGACCGCTGCATCAGAGCTGGGACGGTTTAACGCTGCCACCAGATCATTCATTCTGGAAAGAACACTAGCGCCAACACCTATGAACAGTTTGTACGTGTGACTGATGTCACTTCCCGTATTCGCACGTTCACAGATTCTGAAGGTATATATAAAAAAGCTGAAATACTGATGACAATCAGCGATGCACTGACAAACGATTACATTGGCTTTGAAGCATCACGCAGAGGGCCAGACAAAACGGCATATTTAACGGCAACAAAGATCTATTCTACGATTGTCGCTGATGCTGCCAGATACTATGGAACCGCGTTATTAACCAGTGCAGTGAGCGTTGGTGACTATGTCATTAATGCATCAACTATTTTCACACAGTTAGTACCTAGCGCAAAAATCGAAGTGCCGATTATTGATTCACGCATGAATCAACGTAAAACGACATTGGCACAGTCCGGATCTGATATCACAGAAACCCGTACTACTGTTTTTTCATCAGACAATCAGCTTTATATCGGTGGGAAAATCCTACCAGGTTCATTGCGGGTCACACAGGGTGGTCCGGTCACATTAAAAGATGCAGGCGGGACGTTAAAAAACGGCACTGTGTCGGTGGGTACCTTCTTCTACTGCGATCCACCTTACTGGGAGACTGAGGGCTACGGTGTCAACTTTGGCTTTGAACAGTATGAGCAAATGGCTGAATTCATGCGGACATGCAAGGGCAAGGTGATGGTCAGCATCAACGACCACCCAGCTATCAGGGAAGCATTTAACGGTTTAACGATGATGGAGCTGGATATTAAATACAGTGTATCTAACGCCCACGGTACACCTCAAACAAGCCAAGAACTGGTGATTATTAACTGGGAACCAAGTATTATGGATAGCCTGTTTTAGAGAATCTATACAGAGTTTAACTCCGAAAATAAAGGTAGAACCTATGAATACAATAGCATCAGTATTGCGATTTTATGCAGAGAAAGACGCTAGCGGTTATTTTTAGGAAATCATAGTAACGACGAAATCTGGAAAGGAAATGCGAGGATCGTTGGTGCATTGGAATATACAGAATAACCCAAACGTAATAGTACTTGTGTCAGAAAGGAATATTAATTTTGTGGAAATTTCAAGTATTGAGGTGGTTTCCTGCGCTATCGATAGCAACAAAACTCTCAGGAAACTTAAAGTTTCTACTTAACTCAGATTAAACAGAGTTATTAGAAAAGCCGTGATAAGCGGCTTTTCTTTTTTCAGTGACAATTAATCTGCAAAATCTGCATAGTTTGTAGAGCCAAATGTTTTGCGAATGGGTGACAAATTCGCTGCGACGTTACAATATCTGATAATTGTAGAACTTGCGACATAATTGTAGAACTTATGCACAATGTAAAAAGGGCTCACATCTCTGTAAGCCCTTCTTTTTATTACATATTTCTTGGTGGCCCGGGGCGGAATCGAACCACCGACACAAGGATTTTCAATCCTCTGCTCTACCGACTGAGCTACCAGGCCAAGACCACGCATTATAGAGATGTGTTCGGCGCTTTGCAAGTCCCTTGCGAAAAAAAGCTGCTGGTCGGGGCTGGCTCTGAATTGATGTGCCTCAGCCGGGTGCCGGTTCCGGTGCCGTATAATGCCTGCCATTGTCTATGGCGAAGGTCTTTTATATGACGGCTCAGATTCATCATTGTGATATTTGTATCGTGGGTAATGGCGCGGTGGGTAAAGCTGCTGCACTGGGATTTGCGCAGGCGGGTCTGAAGGTGGCCGTACTTTGTCGTTCCACCGTTGCCTTGCCGATGTCGGCACAGTGGGATGTGCGGGTATTCGCGCTGAACCATATTGCGCATGATTTATTGTCTTCACTTAAAGTATGGGATGCACTGGATCTGCAGCGTGTTGCGCCTGTCACCGAAATGAATGTGCGCGGTGGCAAATCGGTTGACGATGGTCAACTCGCGTTCGATGCTTACGGCGCTCGTACCGGTGAGCTGGCCTGGATCGTTGAAGATAAAAATTTAAATCACGCGCTCGATACAGCAATGAAGTTTGCGCAGAATTTATCGGTAGTCACGGGTGCTGCCGCGAGTTTGCATGCAGATGAACAAGGTGCGCAGATTAATCTTGAGGATGGCAGCCAGATCAAGGCGAGTCTGATCGTTGGTGCTGATGGTGCCCAATCGTGGGTGCGCGGTCAGTGCGACATCGGTCTGGATTATCGCTCTTACGGACAACAGGGTGTCGTCACTAATTTTGAATGCGAGATTCCGCACCACGGGGTTGCGCATCAGTGGTTTGTCGAAGAGCAGGGCATTATTGCTTTGTTGCCTTTGCCGGGAAACCGGGTGTCGCTGGTGTGGTCTGCACCAGATGCATTGGCAGCGACATTGCTGCGTGAGCCATTGTCTGCGCTGGTCAGCCGGCTGGAAGAATATTGTCTGGATACGCTGGGTCATCTGACGCCGGTATTGCCAGAGGATATCAAAGCGTTTCCTCTGCGATTAATACGCCCGCACAGCATGATTGCACAGCGTGTTGCGCTGATTGGCGATGCAGCGCATGCCGTGCATCCGCTCGCCGGGCATGGAATGAATCTGGGTTTTGGTGATGTGACGAGCTTGCTGGCGTTGATGAAATCGCGTGAAGATCATTGTGACTGTGGCGATGCCAAACTGCTGGAACGTTACCGTCGTTCGCGTAAAGAAGACGTGATGCTGATGCAGATCACGACCGACGGACTGGCTCGATTATTCGGTTCTGATCTGGCGCCTTTGCGTCTGGCACGCAATGTCGGATTGAACTTACTGAATCGTCTGCCTGTCTTAAAGAACAAATTAATCTCCCACGCAATGGGTAAGTAAGCATTGCTGACTATGGCGAAGGCCACTACACGAAATTACAAGGAATAATATGAATATGAATCTGAAGCAATGTATCGCGCTCTTGTCGCTCACCTTTACTGGTGTCGTTTTCGCGCAGACCGCACAGGAATCTGCGGTAAAAAAACTGATAGAGCCAAAGTTAGGTCAGGGCGTGAAAGTGGATTCCGTCATCAAGACACCTTACAGCGGTTTGTTCGAAGTGCGTGTCGGCTCGGATATTTTGTACACCGATGAAAAAGCGCAGTATTTATTTGTTGGGAATGTACTCGATGCCAAATCCGGCACGAATTACACCAAAGCCAGAACGGATGAACTGAGTAAGATTAAGTTTTCTGATTTGCCGCTGGAATCCGCGCTGAAAATGGTCAAAGGTGATGGTAAGCGTGTGATTGCGGTGTTTGAAGATCCGAATTGTGGATACTGCAAACGTTTCCGTAAAACCCTGGCGGGCATGGACAACATTACTGTTTACACGTTCTTGTATAACATTTTGTCGGAAGATTCGACGGTCAAGTCAAAAAACGTCTGGTGTTCTGCTGACCGCAATAAAGCATGGGATGAGTGGATGCTGAACGGTAAAGCACCATCTGCTGCTCCCTCAAACTGCGCAACGCCAAATGAAAAAATACTGGCGCTCGGACAGAAATTACGCGTGAACGGCACACCGGCTATTTTCTTTGCAGATGGTTCGCGGGTGCCGGGTGCGATGGATGCAAAAGGTCTGGAAGAGAAGTTCGCCAGCCTGAGCTCTGCAAAATAAGCATGTTACTTTCTCCCGCGAGCTGGACGGGCATTTTGCTTGCTGCCGGACGCGGGCGACGCTTTGATCCGCATGGTGTCGAAGATAAGCTGCAACAAATTTTGCCTGACGGACACCCAGTTGCGCTGACAGCGGCACAGCATTTGTCTTCTGTGATGAAGCATGTCGTCGTTGTCGTGCGGCCGGACAATCGGGCGTTGCTACAGGAATTTCAGCATCAGTTATATGAGGTCGTTATCTGCCCTGATGCTGACCAAGGCATGGCGGCGTCACTGACCTGTGGCCTGCGCCAAGCTGCAAGCAGTAAAGGCTGGATTATTGCGCTCGCAGATATGCCTTTTGTAAAGAGCGCTACCATTGCTACACTCTTGCGTGAGCTGGAAAACGGCGCGGATATTGTGGCGCCCGTGTTTCAGGGGCAGCGTGGTAACCCTGTCGGTTTCTCAGGTAAATATCTCCCCGAATTATTGGCGCTGAACGGTGATCGTGGCGCGCGCGGCTTATTACAGCAGTTTCCTGTGCGGGAGGTTCTGGTGGATGACGCCGGAATTTTGCAGGATATTGATCTGCCCACCGATTTATCTGCGCAATAAACCAAGAAACATTATTCATACATCTGCGATGGTCAGATATATCTAAGTCTCTGATTTCCTCTTAGAATAGCGTTTTTCTTCAATTTGACAGAAAACAGACGTTGCGACATTAGCAGCGATACTTTATGAATAATCTCAATCAGAAACTCGTTATCCGCCTTGGTTTTGCAGGCTTGATTCCATTTATCCTGCTGACGCTCGCATGCTGGCTGGTACATCCGGAATGGTTGGGTTATTTCATTAAAGCGCAGCTCGCTTACGGCATTGCCATCTTATCTTTTCTTGGTGGCGTACATTGGGGCATCACCATTATGGCCAACGGCAAGGATGATCATGAAACCAGAAAGGCATTGATCTGGGGCGTGATTCCTACTGTGATCGCCTGGTGTTCTCTGGGTAATATGCTGCTCGGTTTTTTAGTACAGGTGATTGGTTTTATCGCGGCCTACAAAATCGATAAAAAACTCTATCAAAGCTATGATGTTCCTGAATGGTTTATTCATTTGCGTCTGCAATTGACCCAGGTGGTCGTGACGGCGCAGATATTCACCTTCATTGCTGCGAATGTGCGCAACTAATATCTCTAACAATTAAAATAGAAAGATCGTTGAGCATGGCAAAAACGATGAGCACTCAAAAAGCAACTCAAAGTCAGACAAGCCGCAACAGCGTCAAAAACGCGATTCATTATTCGATCATCCCCAAAGATTTAGCCGCTCACTTGTATCAGGTGACGCTGCACATCAGCCAGCCCGACCCTGAAGGGCAGATAGTCAGCCTTCCGGCCTGGATACCCGGCAGTTACATGGTGCGTGAGTTTGCACGAAATATTGTGCAGATCAAAGCAAGTACCGCCGGTAAAAAAGTGACTCTCAAAAAGCTCGACAAACATACCTGGCAGGCAGCTCCGTGCAAAACTGAACTGCTGATCAGTTATGACGTGTATGCGTGGGATTTGTCGGTGCGCGCGGCGCATCTCGATCAGTCACATGCCTTTTTTAACGGCACCAGCGTATTCCTGAGCGTACACGGACAAGAGTTTTTACCGTACATTGTTGATATTCAACGTGCCGATGCGCCCGCATGTAAGAGTTGGCGCGTCGCCACTTCTTTGCCTGAGTTGAAAGCCAAGCGTTATGGCTTCGGTACTTATATTGCCGCGAACTACGATGAGTTGGTCGATCATCCGGTCGAGTGCGGCGATTTTGCGCTGGCGACATTTGAAGCGCACGGCGTGCCACATGATTTCGTCGTGACCGGAAAAGTACCGAATATGGACATGGAGCGCATGGTCGCTGATGTCAAAAAAATCTGTGAAAGCCAGATCGCAATTTTTGAGCCGCGTGCCAAAAAAGCGCCGATGGATCGCTATGTGTTTATGACGATGGTAGTCGGTGAAGGTTATGGTGGTCTGGAGCATCGTGCCTCAACCGCCTTGATCTGTAATCGCACTGATATTCCGGTAAAACATCAGCCTGACATGAGCGATGGGTATCGTGGCTTTTTAGGTTTGTGCAGTCATGAGTATTTCCATACATGGAATGTCAAACGGATTAAGCCTGCTGCATTTGCCAGCTACGATCTGCGCCAGGAAAACTACACCAGCCTGTTGTGGCTGTTTGAAGGTTTCACAAGTTATTACGATGATCTGATGCTGGTCCGTGCCGGACTGATTGATGAGGCAGCGTATCTGAAACTGCTGGCGCAGACTGTCAACAACGTCCATCGCGGTAGCGGGCGTTTGAAGCAAAGTGTGGCCGAATCGAGCTTTGATGCCTGGACGAAGTATTATCGTCAGGATGAAAATTCGCCGAATGCGATTGTCAGTTATTACACCAAAGGCTCACTGGTCGGGCTGGGTCTGGATCTGACGATACGTGCAGCAACTGCCGGAAAAAAATCGCTCGATGATGTGATGCGCGCTTTGTGGCAAAAGTATGGCCGTGATTTCTATGCCAATTTTGCGGCGGGAAAACAGCAGGGCTTGGCCGAAGATGAAATCGAAGTGATCATCGAAAAAGCGACTGGCGTGAATGCGCGCCGCTTCCTCGATAAGCATGTGCGCGGAACTGAGGATGTGCCGCTGGCGCAGTTGTTTGCAGAGTTCGGCATTACACTCGATGCTGGCAACAGCAACAAGCCTGCCAGTCTGGGCGTGAAAGTGGCACGCGATGCTAATGGCTGCAAGATCGCTCATGCGTATGAAGGTCGTGCCGCACATCTGGCGGGTTTATCTGCGAATGATATTCTGGTGGCGATTAACGGCTTGCGTGTGAGTGTCGCTGATGTTGGCGATAATCTGGCGGTGGCAATCGGCCGCTATCGCGTCGGCGATACCGTGGAAATTCACGCGTTCCGCCGTGATGAGCTGCTGGTCGTGAAAGCGAAATTGCAAGCGGATGATGTGCCTGCAGTGAGCTTCAAAATTGAGAGTGACAGCAAGGCCGTGTTAGCAACGGCACGACCCGCCTACCGCAAAGCAACGAAGTCCTAATTGATCAGTATCGAATAAAAAAAGCCGTTAGCGTAGAAATGACGCTAACGGCTTTTTTCTATTGGTAACGATATCTCTGAATATTTATGCGGCTCCTGGCAGGAAAATGCCTGGAAAGCCGCAGATTGATTAGGACATGCCGTCAGATGCGTGTCGATTCAGAAAAATAATTTCTGCAACTCTGCCCCCGGATTTTCTGCCCGCATAAATGCTTCACCGACCAGGAAGCCATGCACATCCGCAGCGCGCATTCGTTTTACGTCGCCAGGATTGAGGATGCCGGATTCCGTGATCACCAGCTTTTCGGGTGACAGTTTCGGCAGTAAGCCCAGCGTTGTCTCCAGTGTGACGTCAAAGGTGCGCAGGTTGCGGTTGTTAATGCCCAGCAGTGCGGTTTTCAGTTTGAGTGCCGCGTCCAGCTCTGCGCCATTGTGTACTTCAACCAGCACGCCCATACCGAGTTCATGCGCGCAGGCTTCGAGTTCTGCCATCAGACCATGATCGAGTGCGGCAACGATCAGCAAAATACAATCAGCGCCCCATTTTCTGGCCTGATACACCTGATACGGATCAATCATAAAATCTTTGCGCAACGCCGGTAATGCACAGGCATTGCGTGCCTGTTGCAGATATTCCGGTGCGCCCTGAAAAAACTGTACATCTGTCAGTACCGACAAACAGGCTGCACCGTGCTGCTCGTAGCTTTTCGCGATGTCTGCCGGATTAAAATTTGGCCGGATCACACCTTTGGAGGGCGAGGCTTTTTTGACTTCCGCAATCACCGCAGGATTACCCGCCGCAATTTTGCTGCGCAGTGCGGATTCAAAACCACGTAGTTGCGCGCGTGCTTCTTTGTCAGATTCGACTTCGTCACGCAGACTGATCAGCGACTGATATTTTTTTGCCGCAGCAATCTCGTCTTTTTTGACTGCCAGGATGTTGTTAAGTATGTCCGACATAATTTACTTTCCGAGTTGCTGAGTGACCTGAATGAAGTGATCCATCTTGGCACGTGCAGCACCAGAGGCAATCGCTTCTTGTGCCTTCTTGACGCCGTCGGCAATCGAGCTGGCAACGCCCGCGCCGTATAAAGCCGCACCGGCATTCAGGCTGACGATATCTTTCGCGGCACCGCTGACATTGTTCAGCACTTCCAATACTTTTTCACGCGATTCTTCCGCACCTGACACACGCAGATTCCGGCTTGATACCATTTGCAGACCAAAGTCTTCCGGATGAATATCGTATTCGCGGATTTCGCCATCGATCAGTTCGCCGACCATGGTTGGCGCGCCGAGCGACACTTCATCCATATTGTCGCGACCCCACACGACCAGCGCATGTTTAGCGCCCAGCCGCTGCAACACGCGCACCTGAATACCGACCAGATCCGGATGGAATACACCCATGAGAATATTCGGTGCTCCGGCAGGATTGGTCAGTGGACCGAGGATGTTGAAGATCGTACGCACACCCAGTTCGCGCCGCACAGGTGCTGCGTGTTTCATCGCACCATGATGGTTGGGAGCAAACATAAAACCGATGCCGGTCTGAGCCACGGATTGTGCAATTTGTTCTGGATTCAGGTTGATGTTAACACCCAGCGCTTCTAGCACATCGGCGCTGCCAGATGATGAGGAAACGCTGCGCCCACCGTGCTTGGCGACGCGCGCTCCGGCAGCGGCAGTCACAAACATCGAGGTGGTGGAAATATTGAAGGTATTCGCGCCATCGCCGCCAGTGCCGACGATATCGATCATATTTTCGGTATTGACCAACGGCACTTTGGTCGAGAATTCGCGCATGACTTGTGCCGCTGCGGTGATTTCACCTATGCTTTCTTTTTTGACGCGCAGACCTATCGTTAATGCGGCGATCATCAGTGGCGACATTTCACCGCCCATGATTTTGCGGAACAGATACAGCATTTCGTCATGGAATATTTCGCGGTGTTCGATCAGACGTGTCAGGGCTTCTTGCTGAGAAATGGTCATTGTGCTGCTCCGGTCAGAAAGTTTTTCAACAGAGCATGGCCATGCTCTGAGAGGATGGATTCGGGGTGGAATTGCACGCCTTGCAGATTGAATTCTTTGTGGCGCACACCCATGATTTCGCCATCGTCAGTCCAGGCGGTGACTTCCAGGCAATCGGGTAGCGTAGCGCGTTCAATCGCCAGCGAGTGATAGCGGATAACGGTGTAAGGGCTGGGTAAATTCTTAAAGACGCCCACGCCAGTGTGCGCAATCATCGACGTCTTGCCATGCATGACTTGCTTGGCGCGGATGATATTGCCGCCAAATGCCGCACCGATACTTTGATGACCAAGACAGACGCCGAGAATCGGAATCTGGCCGGCAAAGCGTTCGATGACAGGAATAGAAATGCCAGCTTCATGCGGCGTGCATGGCCCCGGTGAAATACAGATGTGATCCGGCTTTAATGCGGCGATTTCTTCCATTGTGATTTCATCATTGCGGTAGGTGCGCACATCTTCACCCAGCTCGGCAAAATACTGCACGAGGTTGTAAGTGAAGGAATCATAGTTATCGATCATCAGCAGCATTTAAATTTCTCCGTCCAGACCATCTTGTACTTGTTCGGCAGCGCGCAAAACTGCGCGTGCTTTGTTTTCAGTTTCCTGCCATTCCATTTCCGGCACCGAATCCGCCACCACGCCCGCCGCAGCCTGCACATACAACATGCCGTCTTTCAGTACGCCGGTGCGTATCGCAATCGCCAGATCCATCTCGCCGCCGAACGACAGATAACCACAGGCTCCGCCGTAGATGCCACGTTTGACCGGTTCGAGTTCATCAATCAACTCCATGGCACGCACCTTTGGTGCGCCGGACAGCGTACCGGCAGGGAAGGTCGCTTTCAATACATCGAGATTCGATAATTGTGGTTGCAATGTGCCTTCGACATTTGACACGATGTGTTGCACGTGCGAGTATTTTTCAATCACCATCTGATCCGTTACCTTGACGCTGCCAGTCGTGGCGATGCGGCCGATATCATTGCGTGCGAGATCAATCAGCATCACGTGTTCGGCAATTTCTTTGGGATCAGCCAGCAATTCTTTGGCGAGTTCAGCATCGCGTTCTGGCGTCGCACCGCGCGGACGCGTACCGGCGAGCGGACGTATCGTGACTTTGCGTGAGCCATCATTCAGGCTTTCGTTGCGGACTAAAATTTCTGGCGAGGCGCCGATGATCTGCATGTCGCCGAAATTGTAGAAATACATGTACGGCGACGGATTCAGTGAGCGCAGTGCGCGATACAGTGAGAGAGGCGAATCAACATAAGGTTTCTTGATGCGCTGTCCAACCTGCACCTGCATCAGATCGCCAGCCATGATGTATTCCTTGGCTTTTTCAACGGCTTTTAAATAATCTTCTTTCGCGAAATCGCGTATGGATTCGGTGCGCACCGAGGCGGATGTAACGGGCGCATCAACGCTGCGGCGTAACATCGCACGCAAATCCTTCAAACGCTGGCGAGCTTTTGACCATGCTTCGGCTTGTGTAGGATCGGCATACACAATCAGGTACAGCTTGCCTGACACATTGTCGATGACTGCCAGCTCCTCTGTCACCAGTAACTGAATTTCCGGCAGGCCAAGATCATCTTTTGGCGCACTGTGTGCGAGGCGTTTTTCGACATGGCGTACCGCATCGTAACCAAAGTAACCGGCGAGTCCGCCGCAAAAACGTGGCATGCCGGGACGTAACGCTACTTTGAAACGGCTTTGAAATTCTGCGATGAAATCGAGCGGATTGCCGTGATACGTTTCGATGATTTCGCCATTTCTGACGATTTCTACTTTTTCACCGTAGCTGCGCAACAGCGTATTGGCAGGCAGGCCGATGAAGGAATAACGCCCGAAACGTTCGCCACCCATGACGGATTCGAGCAGGAAAGTGTTTTTGCCCGCGTTCTGGGTCTGAGCAAGTTTCAGGTACAGGGTCAGTGGAGTTTCCAGATCAGCGAATGCTTCCGCAATCATCGGAATACGGTTGTAGCCTTGCGCGGCCAGCGATTTGAATTCGAGTTCGGTCATGGTTTTCTTTCAGCCGTCAGCCATAGCTCGCGATGCTTGCAGACACAGAAAACGAGCAAAACGACTCGCATCTTGAGTAAGGACGGATAAGACAGATTGATAAAACAAGCGACAAGTCGTGCGGAGGATGTGCAGAGCCAGTCGCGGCATTCCAGGATTAAGAGGATTGCCAGCGTCGCCATAGCCAGGCCTCAAAGGCACCTGGTGTTATTTCGGGACGTTTGTTTTCGGGAAACATTCGTGAGTGGAATGAAAGTGATTAATGTCGAATTAATGTTGATTTTCTGTCGCCAGCAGTCGTGCCGCTTCCAACAGTGTGCCGACTATACCATCACTTTGAATCGTTTGTACAGCCTCGCCGTGGTTGTAACCATAGGGTACTGTGAGTACCGGGCAACCTGCTGCGCGCGCCGCAATCGCATCGTTACTGGAGTCGCCGATGGCCAGAATACGCGCTGGCGCAATCTCAAACTGTTTGCTGACCTCCAGCAACGGCTGCGGATCTGGCTTTTTGCGTGGGAAGGAATCACCACCGAAAGTCAGTTCAAAATAGGAAGACAAGCCTTTTTTCTGCATCAGGGGAATGGCGAAAGCGAGCGGCTTGTTTGTGACGCATGCCAGCCGCAGATGCATAGACTGCATTGCTTGCAAACCTTCGATGACCTCGGGATACAGCGTGCTGTGATCACCGTTGATGTCGAGATAATGGCGCTGGTATGAGGCCATGCCTTGCGCAAAATGTTGTTGCACTCCTGCTTCGTCAAAATCCAGACTCAGTACGCGGGTAATCAGATTTTCCGAGCCTTTACCGACCATAGATTTCACCATGTCTAGCGTTATTGGCGTCAGGGAAAAATCATTGCGCATACGATTAACTGCCACCAGAAAATCCGGTGCGGTATCGAGCATGGTGCCATCGAGATCAATAATGACGGCGTTGATATTGTTGAACATGGCGACCTGTAGTGGATATCTTAGCATTCATGCGGTTCATGGCCGGAATTCGCGCCACAAGCCGCATGAATATTGAGAGTATGTGAAGTATAAATTGATTGACGGGAATCAGACTTTACCGAGTTCTGTGCGCATGGCGTCAATGACGGCCTTGTAGTCTGGCTTGCCAAAAATCGCTGAACCGGCAACAAACGTATCTGCACCTGCTGCGGCGATTTCGCGGATATTGTCTATCTTCACGCCACCATCGACTTGCAACATGATGTCGCGGCCTGATTCGTCAATTAATTTGCGTACCGCGGCGATTTTTTTCAACGTATGTGGGATAAAGGATTGACCACCGAAACCGGGGTTGACTGACATTAACAGGATCAGATCAAGTTTATCCATCACGTGCTCTAACACATGCAAGGGCGTCGCCGGATTGAACACCAGACCGGCTTTGCAGCCGTGATCGCGGATTAATTGCAGGCTGCGGTCGATATGTTCTGAGCCTTCAGGGTGAAAGCTGATGATGTTCGCACCAGCTTTGGCAAAATCGGGAATGATGCGGTCAACAGGTTTCACCATCAGATGAACATCAATCGGCACTTGCACATGTGGACGTATCGCTTCACAGACCAACGGACCTATGGTCAGATTCGGGACGTAATGGTTATCCATGACATCGAAGTGAATCATGTCGGCACCGGCAGCGACGACATTGCGCACTTCCTCGCCCAGTCGGGCAAAGTCGGCGGATAAAATACTGGGGGCAATTCGGTAGGTTGTCATGGCAAAGGTCTTGCAAAAGAAAAGATGCGCTATTTTACCTTGCGCCATCCATGTCGTCTTTGTCATCCTCTGGCACAATAGAGATTCAATTGCAGTTGATAAAGAAAAGAGGAGACTGTGGCAGCCTACGAAATGAGTGTGTCCGTCGTGACACAGTATTTACAAGAGCAATCCAATCCGGATCAGGCGAATTTTGTGTTTGCTTACACCATAACGATTAAGAATACGGGGACGGTGTCAGCGCAGGTCATTTCGCGTCACTGGATTATTACAGATGCAAAGAATCATATTGAAGAAGTAAAAGGGCTGGGGGTGGTCGGGCATCAGCCGTTTTTGGCGCCAGGACAAAGTTTTGAATACACCAGCGGCAGTTCCTTAACGACGCCGCAGGGAAGTATGAAAGGTTCGTATTTCTGTGTGGCGGAAGATGGACATCGTTTCGAAGTGACGATTCCTGAGTTTGTGCTCTCTATTCCCCGTACCTTGCATTAATAGGATGGCGTGCGCTGCCTTGTGATACGGATCGCACGGTTCCACTATAGTTGGCATGTAGTGAAAAAATGCGCACCAGTTTGTTAATAAATAATGTGATGAAGCTCAGTTGCTGTCGTTCTTACTGTCAGTTTGTTCTTCAGTGCGCGGTTTGTTTTCCGGGCGTAGTCCGGAAAACATGGTCCACCATACGATAAAGATCAATATAAAGAGCGCCATTCCGGCTTCTAATAGCAATAACCACATAGATTTCCTTTGATTACAATCTGGCTGTTCTGCAAATAGATAAGCTGGATTGTTTTGAGTAATTTAGCCTTGCCGCGCTGAGCGGCACATCCATTGACACTATATAGGAGACTTCCATGGAATTCGAATGCATATTAGTAGAGACAAAAGAGAAGGTTGGACTGATTACTCTCAATCGCCCGAAGGCATTGAATGCGCTGAATGATCAGGTGATGAATGAATTAGGCGTTGCTTTAAAAGCGTTTGATCAGAATGATGCAATCCAATGTATTGTGATTACCGGAAGTCAGAAGGCATTTGCTGCTGGTGCAGATATTGCCGCAATGGCGAACTACACGTTCATGGATGCTTATAAGGGTGATTACATCACGCGCAATTGGGAAACGATTCGCCAGATTCGCAAACCAGTCATTGCTGCGGTGGCAGGTTACGCCTTAGGCGGTGGTTGTGAATTGGCGATGATGTGCGATTTCATTATTGCGGCTGATAACGCAAAATTTGGCCAGCCCGAAGTTAAGTTAGGAACCTTGCCAGGTGCTGGCGGTACTCAGCGCTTGCCGCGTGCAATATCGAAAGCGAAAGCGATGGATATGTGCCTGACCGCACGCATGATGGATGCGGAAGAGGCAGAGCGCGCTGGATTGGTCTCGCGCATTGTTCCGGTTGATATGTTGCTGGAAGAAGCGCTGTCAGCGGCGAACACGATTGCCAGCATGTCGCTGCCTATCATTATGATGATTAAGGAATCTGTTAATCGCGCTTACGAAACCACTTTGTCGGAAGGCGTGCATTTTGAGCGTCGCCTGTTTCACTCAAGTTTCGGAACCGAAGATCAGAAAGAAGGCATGAAAGCATTCCTGGAAAAACGTACGCCGGAATTTAAGAATCAATAAGTTATAAATAATTTGCGAGTTTCATTGCGAAGGCGGTGTTGTTTTGCTATAGTTCGGCTCCCGCTGAAAGGCGGGGGGAAGAAAGTGAAGAGCTGCAAGTAAAAAAGCAGCCCGCACAGTCAACAGACCGAAGTCAGGCCAAGCGATCCGATTGGTGCCCGCACAACAAAATGCGGACGCTGAGAAGAAAAAGCGAAGCGAAAGGGCGAAGGGAGTTGACAGTGAGTGAGAAGTACTTCATAATCTCGTTTCTCTGCTGCTGACGCACACAACGATGCGAAGCAAAACTCGGAAGAGTGAAGCGGAAAAGAATTTCAGGATTCGCGGTTCTTTA